>CAZVMU010000004.1:0-255865 GCA_964628245.1 uncultured Phycisphaeraceae bacterium
GCCGGATCCGAATGCGATGGGAGCGCCCTTCCAGGCCGTGGTGGCGTTCCATGGTCGTGGATCGTTGGGAACCACGCCGCTACCTCTCAACGTGCACGCACTGCTCGACGATGGCGCGAACCTCTACTCGTGCGCGTCCGGCGACTCCATCAATGAGAGCGATCCGACCGGATTGTTCATCGGCCTCGTCGGTGGATTGATCGGAATGCCCGGCGAGATGGACCTGTGGGCCG
Organism: uncultured Phycisphaeraceae bacterium; assembly: GCA_964628245.1. Lineage (GTDB taxonomy): Bacteria > Planctomycetota > Phycisphaerae > Phycisphaerales > UBA1924. The sequence goes on from CAZVMU010000004.1 coordinate 234, forward strand.
ACTACAACGACGAGGTGGTGGATGCCGGGCGATCGGCTCGATCCACGATCGAGAACGCGTTGGGAGGCGCGTCGTTCGACCAGGAAATGGCCATCATGCTGCTCTCGGATCCCAACTTCGTCGAGAGCGACGACATGGTGTATACTGCGGGCGGCCTGCAGTTCAGGGTCGAAGTGGAGGTTGAGGAAGGCCAGAATGGGCCTGCCGTTGCGGGGACCATCTCAAGGGCCGTCAAGAAGACCGTCAAGCACCACATCGCGACGAAGTACGGCAAGGACTTCCAGGCCATCTTCAAGAAGGCGGGCATGTCGCTCGACGATCGGGCCAACATGATGGACGTGCTTGTCGAGCACCACAAGCGGGCCAAGGGCGCGAAGACATGGGCCACTCGAAGTTATCATGATCCTATGTATCACGACATGGTTCTAAAACGACTCAAAAAGGCAGTTTCTGGTACTACCACTCAAGAACAGATGCGTAACAATATTCGACGTGAACTGAAGCGGATACGCGAGATGATCAACGCTGATCCCACGATCATCAACAGGTACCCATATTGAGGCTTGCTATGGCCAAGACGACTCGCAAGACAGTCAGCCCCAACTACTCAGATTATCAGGTCCACCCTCATTACCAATTGTATACATTCTCCGACCAGTGCGAAGGGTGGGAACGGGGTGATCCGTCCTGGAACGTCCAGATTGGCACAGAGGCATTCGACTGGCAGTTCCGCAAGCGTCTCACAGATGGTGTACGACTACGTCATGATGAAGTCCCCTCTCCACTCACCGGCCGAGTCGTCCGAGGCAAAGATGCCCCGCCCGAACCGATGGACGTGATGAACTGGAAAGAGTTTGTGGTCTCCACCAAGTGCAAGGAGTTCTTCGAGGTCCACGCTCCTGGTGACGCGGAGTATTTCCCCATCGAGTTACGCCGGGGCACGAAGTCCGTCATTCATGGCTATTGGCTCATGAATCTGGTGCAACTCGTGGACTGCATCGACATGTCATCCGGCGAGTACGACCCCGAGGATTCAACGTACCCGTTCATGCCTAAGGGTTTGGACTTTACGTACGTCATGTCGCGTATACCGAAACATGTGATGGTATTCCGAGCCGTACACGATTCATTGACCGCACTTATCCGACCTAGTCTGGCTATGGCAATCAATGATTCTTCCCTCACTGGCTATGGCATCTTCTCCCGACGTTTCGTAGTGCCTTGATCGTTTGGCTGCTGTGTGTGTTTCGATGTGCTCCTGCATTGCTCGTGTTGAGAACCCCTCCCGCTCGACGCCGAGGGCAAGCCCATCGAGGTCGAGAAGGAGACCGACCTCACCTCCATCACCGTCGGCTACGCGTACTATTTCCAGAAGACGTTGGGTGAAGGAAACGTGCGGTTCAACCAAGGCCTCTTCCAGCACGATGGCAAGGGAGGCGGCAAGATTGTGTCGAGCATGCGTCCAGACGTTCAGGCGTACGATCCGGCAACAGGGCGATACACGATCATTGAGGTGTATGACTCGAACAAGCCCGCCGACAATCGTGGCGAGAAACTTGCCAAAGCACTCGGGAAGCAGCCTCACGAAATCACATACACTATTGTAGATCGTGATGGAAACGCCTTCGACGGATTCAGCTATGGCAAGTCCGGCACGAATACGAGAGTACCGACTCCTGACGGAGTGAAACTCCGCATTGATCGCACCAAGCGTCGCTATGCACGTTGATGAGCATGCGAATACTAATATGGTATGGAAACGGATTAACCCGAACCGAGACGAGGAAGAGCCGCCACGATCTATCCAGGGCATCGGCTACCTTGGAGATGACAACTCCAACTGCTATGCGCGGGCCATCCTGCCATGCATCGAGGGCCTCCCAGAGATGTCAATCAACCGATGCACTCTGAGCGTGCTGTCTACAGTTGACATGACAGAGGGATTCCCGTCAGACTCCGCCAAGATCCACAATCTGAAGTGTCCTGTTGCGGAAGCCATCGAGATCGTGCGTGAGCATCGTGACGATCCCGAGATTGCCGAGGTGCGTATCAGTGGTCCGCATTGGTATGTTATTTCAAAGCGTCGGAGGATAGTGAATGGAATTGATCATCCGCCATGTGCCGAATATCTCTTCAACATCTCCGCGTACAGCCATCGCAACCACTATAAAAGCCCGACAAAGGAGAGTTTCACAGACCAGGATGGTGTGACCCTCTTTGTGTGCAAGTCATTCTTTAGAGGATTGGATGCGATCGGGAGCGCCCGCTACGGCATCTCCTGCTTTTCCTGGGGTGACCCCGTGATCGTGAGAGGTTTGACGCATTTCCCACCGCTCGGCCTCGGATGGCGCGGCTGGATCGCCTGGCACGAGCGGGTCCACGAGGCCAACTCCCCGACGATGCGACTGCTCGACGTCTATTGGGCGAACTACCTCGGACCGGAACTCCAGACGCGTCTTCCCGCCAACGCTGTCGATGAGTACCTCGCGCTCAAGGATGTTTCCGGTGTTCCAACCCACGCGTGGGCCGAGCGATACCCCAACGGCGGCCTCGCGATCGCCATCAGCAACAACGCGACCCAGTGCTATGGCGACGAGTTGTACCCGTTCGACCCGGGCACATTCATCCGCAACGGCATCTGGCTCAAGCAGATGTTTCGGTCCTGCGGTTTGATGTAGGCCCTCGGCCGCCTCATCCGCACGCTCTCCCCCTGGCCGTGGGCGGGGGCTGATCCCGGCTGGGCGGTCGCCGAGCGGTATTTCTACGATGGTTTCCGGCGCATCCAGGAGGTCATCACCGAGCCCCTCCCGCTCGACGCCGAGGGCAAGCCCATCGAGGTCGAGAAGGAGACCGACCTCACCTCCATCACCGTCGGCTACGGGATATTTGCGAGTAGTGGCGATGATGTAATTCAGAGAGGCGGGCGTACAATAGAGCCATCCACAGCAGATGCCATCAATGAATACCTCGGTAAGGACAAACACAATCGAGAGTACGGCAGAGCCCTGGAACGCCTCAAGAAAGGACATCGCAACGATGACCACGGCCATACGATTCACCGCAATGGAGACGTCACAGATTCAGAGACCGGCGAGTATGTAGGTAATTTAGATACAGATTAGGTATGACACCTGAACATTACCCAGAGTTTGCTGAAGCCCAAGTGTCGGTCTTTTCGACACAGTTATCTGCGTCGGAGTTAGGGTCACGTATCAGCGCCGCCCCTGATCACCTTTACGATCGTGGCTCGCCGAAAACCACACTACGATCGCGCCCCATCGCCACAGAAACAACATGGGTGATGTGCATTCGTCGCGAGACCGCAGATGACGCGTGCCATCCTGAGTATTTGCTGGACGCATTGAGGCAGCGACTCGGCACAGCCGTGTCTGAGATTGCTCAACTACGACAAGATCCTTCGGTTTGTGTCATCGGGAGCATTTGGGTTGCGCAAGTAGCGGATGTCGGTAGATTTGCCGTTACGAGTGAGCAGTGGAGCTGGCTGCTCTCGATGTGCGACCGTGTTGACGTGCGGTTCGAGACTCTGGAGCCGACTGACTGAAGTCAAGTGAAGGTCGATCCCTCGTGATGCGGGCAATGGCACAACGACACTATGCACGCCTGGGCTCAGTACGCCCAGGCCCGGTTCGGCGAGGGCAACGTCCGATTCAACCAGGCGACCTATGATTGGAGCAAAGGCAAGAACGGCTCTCGCCTCAGGCCGGACATCGCCGTGTGGGATCCGAAGGCGAAGAAGTGGTATGTTGTCGAAGTCGTACACACGAGTGGTCTAGACCTTGATACACGCCGAGCTGAACTTGCACGAGGACTAGGTATCCGTCCTGCGGATCTGGAGATACTACCTGTTCGCTTTGACAATGTAAGGAAGGGACAATTGGGATTTAACCTCACGATGGCACGGAGTTTCTTCGGCTCCAGTTCTGGCGTAAGGCGGAGACGATGAACTCACACGCATGGCGGTATATTCGAAGCCGCAGTTCGATTCCGCCACCGGAGGACTGCGTCGTCTCGGCCTATGGTTGCTTTGCTGACTCGATGGTGACTGATCCTTCATCTGAACTACATCGGGGTCAGTTGGTTGCAGGCTGTATTGCAGACATATGCATTCACCTGGGAAGAACACATCAATCAAAAATACGTCCCGTAGGACGGCAGTATCACGAGGTGGATTCCATCGACTACCCCCCTTTCGCATTCTCATACCTGCGATATACCCCGAGTGAAGCAGCGGCTCAACTGCGTAGCATTCCTCTAGGTACACGAATTGACACGTTAGGAGCAACTGGAGGTGTGTGGTGGGTGATGTACAAAGCCACTTCACAGAAGCATGGACTCACGGGTCCCCCATTTATGATTGCAAGACTTCCCCTCGGGTACTTTGAAGGCGACGATGGTACCCGTAAGGCTGATGATCATGAGTTGTGCGACCAGTCCAAGGTGGCATCCGAGTTTGCGGACAGTCTGCTTCAAGCGCTTGACAGTGCCCAATATTGCGTGTATGGCTTTGTCGATGCAGACGATGGCATGGAGCTCGACGAATGTAGGTACACAACACAGCCGCACATGAACATTCGATCGAAGCAGATCCTCGAATGGCGGAGTTGGGTCGAGTCTTTCGAGTCTGGCGATCTCCGTGCCCTCAACGTCTTCTGGATCAACTTCTTCGGCGAGGAGATGCAACGTAAACTTCCCAAGAGCCTCATCGACGACTTCCTCGCCCTCCCCGACATCGATGACGAGGCGTCTACGCAGTGGGTGAAGCGACTTCCCAACGGCGGTCTAACACTTGCCCTGAGCAATGACGCCCTCGAGGTTTACGTAGCACCCATGAATCGGCTCTCCACTGCGATGCGTAACGCCGTCTGGCTCTCCAACCAACTCCGACGCTGCGGCCTGTTGTAATCCCTCGGCCGCCTCATCCGCACGCTCTCCCCCTGGCCGTGGGCAGGGGCTGATCCCGGCTGGGCGGTCGCCGAGCGGTATTTCTACGATGGTTTCCGTCGCATCCAGGAGGTCATCACCGAGCCTCTCCCGCTCGACGCCGAGGGCAAGCCCATCGAGGTCGAGAAGGAGACCGACCTCACCTCCATCACCGTCGGCTATGAGTCACGCCTCCGCCGGGCGTATGTCTGGGACCCCATCGACACCGACCGCCTCCTCGCCCTCTTCGATGAGGCCGGGGTCGCCGGTGGCGGCAACGCGGGCGGCCTCTGGTTCGTCGAGACCGATCTCGACTCCACACCCATCGGCCTGACCGACGACGAGGGCCGTCTCGTCGAGCAGCGGTCCTTCGATCCCAACGGCGAACTCCTCAACATCGAGGTCTTCGACTCGAATCACCCCGGGCTCGACGTCGGGTGGCACGGCCTCTTCTTCGACACCTTCCAGGACGACCTCCACTTCCAGGAGCACCGCCTCGGCCAACTCACGCGGGGCCTCTATTACAACCGAGCCCGGTGGTACCAGCCCCGGCACGGCCGGTTCATGACGCCGGATCCGAATGCGATGGGAGCGCCGTTCCAGGCCGTGGTGGCGTTCCATGGCGACTTCGCGCTCGGTGTCACGCCCTTGAACATCGGCATCGAGTCGCTCTACGCCGATGGGTTCAATCTGTACTCGCGGGGTCGCGGCGACACGATCAACGCCTCGGACCCGACGGGCCTCTTCACCGCAATCGACATCATGGACGCCGGCCTGAACGCGCTGCAGACTGGCCTCGATGTCGGCGGTGCCGCCCTGTATGGACAGGCCATGCAGGACGCCGTGGACAACACGGTCATGATGCACCAGATCATGACCATTGCCGACCTGGACTGGGCGATGGACTGGTCCCGGTCCGACGACGAGTTCTACGGCTCGGGGATCAGCGCGTATCAAGCGGCCCAGATCGACGCCGGGGTCAGCACGCTCGGGCCGAGGTTCGCATCGGTCACTATGGAGGGGATCCCGGGGACCAGACCCATCGCGGACCAAACACATGGTGGACAATGGCACAACGACACTATGCACGCCTGGGCTCAGTACGCCCAGGCCCGGTTCGGCGAGGGCAACGTCCGATTCAACCAGGCGACCTATGATTGGAGCAAAGGCAAGAACGGCTCTCGCCTCAGGCCGGACATCGCCGTGTGGGATCCGAAGGCGAAGAAGTGGACAATTCTTGAGATTATTGACACGCATGGTGTACGAGATCGAATCGCACGAGAGAACGCAGTAGCTGCGGGGCTTGGCCTTGATCGCAAACAGATACAATTCGAGTACATCAATGCACGCGATTTCACTCGCGGCAGAAGACTTGGCTTTGACATGAAGACTGCAAGTCGCATCTTTAGTACTCGCCCGAGACGATAGATGACTCAACACGTCTGGAACCGAGTACGATCCAAGAGTGATCCGTCCGATTCGCACACTTACAGTTGTGTGGTAACGGGGTACGGGTGTTTACTTCATAACCATGATTATGACGTACCGGCCAACCGATTATTGTGGAACTCGACTATCCTACACGCCATGGCGAGTTTTACAACGACAATCGCGCCGCCTCACCGGAGCAAGATACTCCTTGGTGGATATCGCGACGATATCCTCACTCCTAGTGGTGGGCCTACTAGTTTGTACACTCCCACACCTGGCCCATTGAAGGCGGACTCCGCAACAAAGGCGCTCCTATCGATTCCAAGCGATGCCAGTCTTCATGACGTATCTATTGAAGGCGATATTTGGTCTGTATATCATGACAGAGTACGCTTTCAGCGTGGACTACCCGGACTTCCATTTATTATATCTCGAATAATGCTCAGTTATTTTGAGGGCGCAGACGGCATAACAGAACATGTCTATGACGACCTTTGCGATCAGTCACTAGTGGCACTCGAGTTTGCCAACGCTCACTTAGCATTGCTAGACAGTAGTCGTGTTTGCACATACGGTTTTATCGATGCAGATGATGAGACCGAGCTGCCCGCATTTCGTTACACCTCTCAGCCACACATGTCGATCCGTCCAAAGCAGATCCTCGAATGGCGGAGTTGGGTCGAGTCTTTCGAGTCTGGCGATCTTCGTGCCCTCAACGTCTTCTGGATCAACTTCTTCGGCGAGGAGATGCAGCGAAGGCTCCCCAAGAGCCTCATCGACGACTTCCTCGCCCTCTCCGACATTGATGACGAGGCGTCCACGCAGTGGGTGAAGCGACTTCCCAACGGTGGTCTAGCGCTAGCAATCAGCAGTGACGCGCTCGAGGTATGCCTCGCGCCCACGAATCGACTCTCAACCGCGATGCGCAACGCCGTCTGGCTCTCCAATCAACTCCGACGCTGCGGCCTGTTGTAATCCCTCGGCCGTCTCATCCGCACGCTCTCCCCCTGGCCGTGGGCAGGGGCTGATCCCGGCTGGGCGGTCGCCGAGCGGTATTTCTACGATGGTTTCCGTCGCATCCAGGAGGTCATCACCGAGCCTCTCCCGCTCGACGCCGAGGGCAAGCCCATCGAGGTCGAGAAGGAGACCGACCTCACCTCCATCACCGTCGGCTATGAGTCACGCCTCCGCCGGGCGTATGTCTGGGACCCCATCGACACCGACCGCCTCCTCGCCCTCTTCGATGAGGCCGGGGTCGCCGGTGGCGGCAACGCGGGCGGCCTCTGGTTCGTCGAGACCGATCTCGACTCCACACCCATCGGCCTGACCGACGACGAGGGCCGTCTCGTCGAGCAGCGGTCCTTCGATCCCAACGGCGAACTCCTCAACATCGAGGTCTTCGACTCGAATCACCCCGGGCTCGACGTCGGGTGGCACGGCCTCTTCTTCGACACCTTCCAGGACGACCTCCACTTCCAGGAGCACCGCCTCGGCCAACTCACGCGGGGCCTCTATTACAACCGAGCCCGGTGGTACCAGCCCCGGCACGGCCGGTTCATGACGCCGGATCCGAATGCGATGGGAGCGCCGTTCCAGGCCGTGGTGGCGTTCCATGGCGACTTCGCGCTCGGTGTCACGCCCTTGAACATCGGCATCGAGTCGCTCTACGCCGATGGGTTCAATCTGTACTCGCGGGGTCGCGGCGACACGATCAACGCCTCGGACCCGACGGGCCTCTTCACCGCAATCGACATCATGGACGCCGGCCTGAACGCGCTGCAGACTGGCCTCGATGTCGGCGGTGCCGCCCTGTATGGACAGGCCATGCAGGACTACATGGCCGAGATGGTCATGACTCAGCAGATCATGACCATCGCCGATATGGATTGGGCGCTCGACTGGTCCATGCCAGATGACATGATGATGGCGTCGGGCATTCGGTCGTACCAGGCATCTCTTGATGAACAATCGTCAAGTGCAACTGGTCCCGCAATGGCCGGTATGAAGCCGCTGGGCATCATGGGTCGACGACATGGTGGACCCGTACACAACGCTCTGTCGAAGGCTTATGCGTACTATTTCCAGAAGACGTTGGGTGAAGGAAACGTGCGGTTCAACCAAGGCCTCTTCCAGCACGATGGCAAGGGAGGCGGCAAGATTGTGTCGAGCATGCGTCCAGACGTACAGGCATACGATCCAGCAACAGGACGATACACGATCATTGAGGTGTATGACTCGAACAAGCCGAGTGGAAATCGCGGCGAGAGTATCGCCAAGGCACTAGGCAAGCAGCCGCACGAGATCAAGTACACGATTGTGGATCGCGACGGCAACGCATTCGACGGATTCGAATATGGCAAGACTGGCAAGATGGCAAATGTGGAGACGCCTAGAAAAGTCAAGATCCGCATGAATCGTAGCAATAGACGATTTGGACGTAAATGAGTTCCAGAGTATCACTTATGGCTTGGAAACGCGTCCACGCAAATCGCGACGACGAGACTCCGCCAATGTCGATACAAGGCATTGGCTACCTGCATGACGATGATGCTAACTGCTATGTACGCGCAGTTCTGCCATGCATCGAGGGCCTCCCCGAGATGTCCATCCATCGATGCACATTGAGTGTCTTATCCAAGGCCGAGATGGAGGAAGGGTTCCCTTCTGACACCGCCAAGGTCCACGAACTGAAGTGTCCTGTTGCCGATGCCATCGAGATCGTTCGTGAGCATCGCGACAATCCCGAAGTCGCCGAAGTTCGGGTCAGCGGTCCATATTGGTATATTGTAGCAACACGTCGCGTCACGGTGAACGGGGTGCCCCACCCACCATGTGCCGAGTATCTTTTCAATATCAACGCCTATAGCCACCGTAACCACCACAAGAGCCCGACAAAGGAGAGTTTCACGGATCAGGACGCCGTGACCGCGTTCGTCTGTAAGTCGTTCTTCAGAGGGCTGGATGCGATCGGGAGCGCCCGCTACGGCATCTCCTGCTTTTCCTGGGGCGACCCCGTGATCGCGCGAGGTCTGACGCATTTTCCCGCCATGGGCCTCGGCTGGCGAGGCTGGATCGCCTGGCACGAGCGCATCCGCGAAGCCAACTCTCCGACGATGCGTTTGCTCGACGTCTATTGGGCGAACTACCTCGGACCGGAACTCCAGAAGCGTCTACCCGCCGATGCTGTCGATGAGTACCTCGCGCTCAAGGATGTTTCCGGTGTTCCAACCCACGCGTGGGCCGAGCGATACCCCAACGGCGGCCTCGCGATCGCCATCAGCAACAACGCGACCCAGTGCTATGGCGACGAGTTGTACCCGTTCGACCCGGGCACATTCATCCGCAACGGCATCTGGCTCAAGCAGATGTTTCGGTCCTGCGGTTTGATGTAGGCCCTCGGCCGCCTCATCCGCACGCTCTCCCCCTGGCCGTGGGCGGGGGCCGATCCCGGCTGGGCGGTCGCCGAGCGGTATTTCTACGATGGTTTCGCTATTTTGTAGGAATGTCGCTGGATCAGATTGCAGAGGTCGAGCGCGTCTCGCTGGCCACAGTCAAGCGACGATGGACGTTTGCGCGGGCATGGCTTTTTGAACGTGCTGGAGGGCGCGACGCCTGAGCATGGTGGCACTTGTATGACTAGCATCGAACACGAGTATGAGTTCTTCACTGAGGTGCTCGGACACAGCACAGACGAGAGGCTCGCGTTCATTGAAGCGCGGCACGCGGGCAACCCGAGGCTGCAACATAGGCTTCGACGACTGCTGGAGGCCCACCACCGAGCGGAGCGTATGGACGATGGGACATCCATCCTCGCAGATGACGGGGGCGATGTTGAGTGTCATCCGAAATGCATCGATGCATATAATATATTGGATGTCATCGGTGAGGGCGGTATGGGAGTTGTGTACGCCGCAGAGCAGTCTGTGCCGTTCCGCCGACGGGTCGCCCTGAAGGTTGTCAAGTTGGGGATGGATACGCGCGCCGTTGTATCGAGGTTCGAGGCGGAGCGTCAGGCCCTCGCCCTTATGGATCATCCCGGTATCGCGAAAGTGTTTGATGCGGGCGTTACGACAGATGTATACTGAGCATGGCGGACTCATCGGAACTCTGGAGTACATGTCGCCCGAACAAGCGGAGACGTCGGGCATCGATGTTGATGCACGAACCGATATCTATTCACTTGGCATCATCCTCTATCAGCTCATCACTGGGTCCCTCCCATATGATCGCAACACATTTCATTCGGATCGGTACTCCGAGATTCTGCGCCGCATTCACGAGTATGATCCGCCCCGTCCGAGTGCGATGATTGCATCGCGAGGTGCTCGCGGCTCACAACCGGGCCCTGGCCCGAGTGTTGATGCTCGAACTGTTCGAGGTGATCTCGATTGGATTGTGATGCGAGCCATCGCCAAAGACAGGACCCGCCGATATGACTCGGCGAGTGCTTTCAGCGAAGACATACGGCGATTCCTGCTGGGACAACCTGTACTCGCAGGCCCCCCAAGCGCCGCGTACGCCGTACGTAAGTATCTGGTCCGAAACCGCCTTGTGGCGGCCGCAATTGGATTCGCCGTGCTCTCACTTCTTGTTGGGATCATGGGATTGTCAGTCGGCTTGATCCGCGCGAAGCAAGCCGAGAGAACAGCGATTCAACGAGCTGAGAAGTCGCAGGCGACTGCCAAGTACCTCCATCACATGCTCTTCCAGGGCGATCCAGAGAACGCTGGACGAGTGTACACCTGGAACCAGATCATGGCACACGCTTCGCAGTCGATCGAGGAGGAACTCGGGTCCCAGCCCGAGGTGGAGGCCTCGGTCCATGAGTGGATCGGAGTCGCCTATAGGCGCCAGTCGATGTATCCCCAAGCAGCGCCACATTTACGAAGGTCACCGAGGCCAGACACACCAACCGAAAGGACCACTCCATGGGTCTCGTCGCCAGAAAGACACAGACGCTGGAAGCCCTCTTCCACAACCAGTTGAACACGCTCTACGGCCTGGAAACGGAGAGCGGATCAACACTCAAGAAGATGGCGGAAGTGGCCACTGCGCCGGCGGTGCGGAAGGAACTCACCGAAGCCGTAAAGGAACCAGTCGAGCGCACCACCGAGAGAGCGGAGATCCCACACTCACGGAAGCAAGAAGAACGGAGAACCGCCATGAAAACCACAAAAAAGAAGCGAGCGACGCTGGTGCAGTTGGTCGTATCGATCCTGCTCGGGGTCCTCGCGCTCATTATCGTGCTCCAGAACACCGCCCCGGTGGAGACAATAGTGCTCTTCACCACCGTGACAATGTCTGGAGCGCTTCTGCTCCTCTGCACGCTGGTGATCGGCTTTATCGCCGGTGTTGCCGCGGCGATGGTTGTGATCCGGAGGCGAGCGGTGTCCGAGTGACGTCGTTTGTCCTGTTGGCCAGTGCTCAGGGAGAGCTACGCCACACAGAATTGCGCGTGTCCCATCCGAAACGCCTTGGTAGTGGTGCCCAACGCCCCGGACAATCCGCGCACGCATCGTGCGTATGCCGGCCCTGAGAGCTCATCCCCCATGAACGAGAGCGCTAAGCAAGTCATCGAGCGGAACGCTGGCGATCATCGATGACCGATCACTGACCGCGAACGGAAGCACGAGCGCACCGTTGTGCACCATCGAGCCACAGCTGTACACCACGTTCGGAACGTAGCCCTCGCGCTCCTGTCCCTCGGGCGAGATCAGCGGCTCGCGGAGCCGACCCAGGACCTTTATCGGATCCGCCAGATCAAGGAGCGCCGCTCCGATGCAGTACTTCCTCATCGGGCCAACACCGTGGGTGATCACGAGCCACCCGGCCTCGGTTTCGATCGGCGAGCCGCAGTTGCCGATCTTGACCGATTCCCACGTCTCGCACGGCCGCAGGACAATCTCCGGATCGTTCCAGTGATGCGGACTGCTGGACCGCATAAGGTGGATGTTCTCATCGTCCTGGCGTGAGAGCATCATGTACCGCCCTCCGACACGTCGTGGAAAGAGTGCCATGCCCTTGTTCTGCAGGGCTGTGCCGCCCATCGTCAGCATCCGGAAGCGTTGAAAGTCGTCAGTACGGATGAGCTGTGGAAGGATCGCCACCCCGTTGTACGCGGTGTACGTGGCGTAGTACGTTACCGCCCCATCATCCTCGACGAACCGGACGAATCTGGCATCTTCGATGCCGTTGGTCTCGCTCGGCGCGACCGGGAAGATGATGCGCTCACTGATCGCAAGGTCGCTCGAGAATCGTAGCTCGTAGTTCGAGTCCGCAAGCCACAGGATCTGCCCGAGCGTGAGCTCGAGTTCCGGTGTGACGTGACCGGAGTCTCGGCGCAGTGTCTCGACGCTCCTGGCAAGGTCATTTCTGGTGAAGCTTGCTGCCAGAGGCTCCATCACAGCCTTGGTATGGGGCTCATCAAGCCCCATGTCGTGCAGTCTGCGACCGAACCGTGCCTTGTCATAACTCGGATCGACAACGACCTCGGGCGCGCTCACGAATCGGGACACCGGATCGAGCGTGATGCCCCCGTCGTTGGCGAGCGTGCCGGCACGGAACTCGATCGATGAGATGTGCCCCTCACCGGTGGCCCGAAGGCTCATGACGAACCGCTGCTCCCCGGGTGCCGCGCCTGTTTGGTCGGGATGGGGAACCATCGACGGGTTGAAAATGGCCGCCGACTCGAGCGCGTACTCGCCTGAGAACATCGCTCCAATGAACAGCAAGAGGTCGCGGGAGAGCGGCCGCTGAGTAAACAGGTGCGGGCGCACCAGCTCAAAGTGTTGAAGCAGCTTGCTCTCGATGTCCAGGTGCCGACCGTCGAAATCCGCCATGACCTGCTGAAGGTGCGCTGAGACCTCCGAGTCTGTCAGTGCGAGCGTTCTGCCGAGGATGGCGGCGATCCGGAGCTCATGTGCGGGGATAAACGGACGGAGGATGACCCGCGCGCTCTCGGGGAGCACCGTCACGCCGTGCCGCCTGATGCGGAGTGTTGTCACGACGCACCACCCGACCGGATCGGCACAGCCTGAGTCGCGGCCCTCATATCGGCGAGTGCGAGATGGAACGCGAGCGTCGACTCTGCGCCCTGGTTCTCGCTGACGCCATCAGGGTGGAGCCCATCGCTGCAGCCGCCGGTTGCGAAGTCGAAAAGCACCGACCCGAGGTCGTTTCGGCCGAGGAACCAGTCGAAGGCTCGCCTCGCATCGCGCAGCCATGCGGGATCTTCGGTGATGCGATGGGCCTCGAGGCACGCCGCCACTATCGCCTGTGCTTCGACGGGCTGTTGATCGAATACCGCCGGCTCATGATCGCGTTTGTAGAAGCCGGCGTTGCCGATCGGCCTGAAGGCAGCACGCTCCGTGGTTTGGACGGCGACGAGCCATCGGAGCGCCTTCAGTCCAAGTTCGCATGCGCGCTCGGATGGCATCGCTCGTCCACTGAGAAGGAGTGCTTGGCAGAGCCGGGCGTTCTCGTACGTGACGACGGGCTCGAACCACGGCCATTCATCGGTGGCGTACCCATCCCACAGAGCGATGAGCCGTTCGGTCAGGCGTGATCGCATCGCGACGGCATCCTCGTCGCTCGGCAGATGGTACAAGTACTCGTCGATACCAAGCAGGGCGAACGCCCAAGCACGCGGAGACGAGAACCCCTCAACCACCGCAAGCCCTCGGCGGAAGAGGCGATCACACAGCTTTTGGCGCCCACTGTCGTGACAGCGGCGTGCCCCAACGCCGAGGGCCCAGAGAGCACGCCCATGGCTGTCCTCGCTCCCGGCCGCCTCGAGCCAGTGGCGGGTGTGGCTCATAAAGTTCCGGCACCGACCATCGGTGGTATCCATAGAACTGGCGAGAAATGCCAAGTATGTTGTTTCAAGCTGTGCCACGACCTCGCGAGGCACGGACGAGCCATCTGCATGGAGCACGCAGCACAAGATCAATGCCCGCGCGTTGTCATCCGTGCAGTAGCCCTCGTCAAAGTTCGGCACGTTGAATGTCGCGTGCTGAAAGATCCCCACGCCATCGCTCATTCGAAAGACATGATCGATTCGCTGCGGAGGGAGGGTGGTCGGCCGGCTCTTGAGCGTCCAGTGCGCGAAGGCCCTTCTCGGCGGGGGCCCACGGTCGGCGCACGCATGCCGAAACGATTCCAGATACTGGTCGGCAACCGCGGGCCAGAGCATGGTCCGACCGATGTCGTAGGCCTTCCGTTTCATGGCATTCATACTCCCGGGATCATCCAGCAGCCCGCACACTCCCGCCGCGATCGCCGAGGCGTCACGGAAGGGCACCAGGACGCCGCGCCCGTCACCGAGCAACTCCCTGGCGTGCCAGTACGGCGTCGAAACCACAGCGTGCCCGGATCCATAGACGTACGCGAGAGACCCCGAGGTGATCTGTGCTTCGCTGAGGTAAGGCGTCAGGTAGACGTCCGTCGCGACGATGAATACTCGGAGCTCTTCGATGGTGACGAACCGATTGTGGAAGATGATGTTCTCGCTGACTCCGAGATCCTCGGCCATACGCTGGAGGCCGAGCCGATACCTCTCGCCATCACGGGCGACCAGGTGCGGGTGCGTGGCGCCGAGCACAACGTAGACCACGTCCGGGTGGCGGCGGACGATGTCGGGCAGGGCCTCAATCGCATACTCGATACCCTTTCCGGGCCCGATGAGGCCAAATGTGAACAGCACCCGGCGCCCCGCGAGCCCGAACTGGCTCTTGATTTGCTCGTTGTCCCCGAAGGGCAACTCGGGGATGCCATGCGGCACGACATCGATCATGTCAGCCTGTGCGCCGTACACATCCCGGAGAATCTCGGCGCCCTTGTTCGCCATGACGATCACTCGGTCACTCCGTTCAATGAGCCCAAGCGTCACGCGCCGCTGATCTGGGTCGGGATGCACGAGCACGGTGTGCATCGTCGTGACCACCGGCATCCGCACCTCGTTCAGTAATGCTAAAACATGTCCGCCAGCCCGGCCGCCATAGATGCCGAACTCGTGCTGCACACAAAGCAGGTCGATGTTGTTGAAATTGAGAGTGTCCGCCGCCCGTCGATACGAGTCGAGGTCGCGCTCCGCGATCTCAATCCGGACGCGGTCGTCGTACGGGTAGCCTGCGAAGCAATCGTTGACAGCCGCCACCAGGCAGTTTGAGTCCGGTGCCTGACAAGCAACGGCCTCGCACAGGTCGCGGGTGAACGTCGCGATCCCACAGAGACGCGGCGGATAATCCCCCAGGAAGGCGATGCTGCCCGGTAAGCCTGACTCAAGCATCGCTCCTCCTTTCACACGACACACCCATCACGCCGGCCTGCGACCAGCGCCACGCGGAGCCCCGCCTCCTGAATGCACAACGCCACCCGGCTACGTGCTACCGATACTTTGCGGCCATCCTCGCCGGTGACGGGATCCGGACATCCCAGACGAGTCCGACTTTCGACATGGCCCAGATCACCATGTAGCTGGCATCGACTTCCCACCACCGCAGACCATGCCGAGCTGATGTCGGGAACGCGTGGTGGTTGTTGTGCCAGCCCTCGCCCAGGGCGAGCACGCCGAAGATCGGATTGTTCCGGGTCTCGTCGCGGTTCTTGAACGGCCGCGTGCCCCACAGATGGCAGATCGAGTTCACGCTCCAGGTCACGTGGTGGACGAAGAACACCCGGACCAGGCCACCCCAGATGAAGCCAAGCAGCATACCGAACCAGCTCATTGTCAACAGGCCACCCAGCACCGCGGGGATGGCCAAGCCGATGACCATCCATAACGGGAAGAGGTGGCTCATCCAACGGACTGTTCGGCCTTTCCGAAGGTCACCCGTGTACCGATCCCGGTTCGTCGGCGGCTCACCGAACAGCCAGCCCATGTGCGCATGCCACAATCCCTTGAGCATGCCCCATATCCCGGAGCCGTGCGTCCGGGGTGAGTGCGTATCGCCTTCTTCGTCGCTGTGCTGGTGGTGCCGGCGGTGATCCGCAACCCAGTTCAGCAGCGATCCCTCGACGGCCATGGACCCGAAGAACGCGAGCAAGACCGCGATAAGCTTGAACGTCTTGAAACTCCGGTGCGTGAAGTACCTGTGATACCCGACGGTGATTCCGAGGGCAGTCAGAAGGTACATCCCTCCAAACATGGCCAGATGAGGCCAGCTCAGCGCCGCACCCCAGAGAAGAACGATCGCGACCACGAGCGCAGCGAACGGGATGAGGACGAGACCGAGGTTCACGACTCGAGCAACGAACAGATTGTGCCCCATCGTCCTCGCTCGAATATTCGGTGATTCTGGTTGGATCTCGGGCCTTTCCAATCTTCAGCGGTACCACCGGTAGACATCCGACGGGGCTGAAGAGGTCGGAACGCAGTGAGCGTGACGATCCGTGTTGGCTGAATCCCTCTGCAAGCGAAAAACAAGGGAGAGAGGCTGCCGCACGCCAGAGCGGCAAAAAGATCAACCAATGGTACGCTCGCGAAGCGAGACGAGTTCGCCCTCGTCATCTTTGAAGCATAATCGCGTGGATCCGTATGAGTCTCGCCTCCGCCGGGCGTATGTCTGGGACCCCATCGACACCGACCGCCTCCTCGCCCTCTTCGATGAGGCCGGGGTCGCCGGTGGCGGCAACGCGGGCGGCCTCTGGTTCGTCGAGACCGATCTCGACTCCACACCCATCGGCCTGACCGACGACGAGGGCCGTCTCGTCGAGCAGCGGTCCTTCGATCCCAACGGCGAACTCCTCAACATCGAGGTCTTCGACTCGAATCACCCCGGGCTCGACGTCGGGTGGCACGGCCTCTTCTTCGACACCTTCCAGGACGACCTCCACTTCCAGGAGCACCGCCTCGGCCAACTCACGCGGGGCCTCTATTACAACCGAGCCCGGTGGTACCAGCCCCGGCACGGCCGGTTCATGACGCCGGATCCGAATGCGATGGGAGCGCCCTTCCAGGCCGTGGTGGCGTTCCATGGTGACTTCGCGCTCGGTGTCGCGCCCTTGAGCATCGGAGTCGAGTCGCTCTACGGCGACGGGTTCAACCTCTACGGCGTCTCTCGCGGCGACACGATCAACGCCTCGGACCCAACGGGCCTCTTCACTGCTATCGACATCATGGACGCCGGCCTGAACGCGCTGCAGACCGGCCTCGATGTCGGCGGTGCCGCGCTGTATGGCCAGGCCATGCAGGATTACATGTCTGAAGTGGTCATGACACACCAAGTCATGACCTTGGCGGACATGGAATGGGCTCTCGACTGGTCCATGCCAGATGACATGATGATGGCGTCGGGCATTCGGTCGTACCAGGCATCGCTTGATGAACAATCTTCAAGTGCAACTGGTCCTGCAATGGCCGGAATGAAGCCGCTGGGCATCATGGGTCGACAACATGGTGGACCCGTGCACAACGCTCTGTCGAAGGCCTACGCGTACTATTTCCAGAAGACACTGGGTGAAGGAAACGTGCGGTTCAACCAAGGCCTCTTCCAGCACGATGGCAAGGGAGGCGGCAAGATTGTGTCGAGCATGCGTCCAGACGTACAGGCATACGATCCAGCAACAGGACGATACACGATCATTGAGGTGTATGACTCGAACAAGCCGAGTGGAAATCGCGGCGAGAGTATCGCCAAGGCACTAGGCAAGCAGCCGCACGAGATCAAGTACACGATTGTGGATCGCGACGGCAACGCCTTCGACGGATTCGAATATGGAAAGACTGGCAAGAAGGCAAATGTGCCGACTCCAACGGGCGTTAAACTTCGCATAGATCGCACCAAGAAGCGATTCGGTCGACGATAAACACCGAGTAACCTTATGGCTTGGAAGCGGATCAACCCCAACCGTGATACTGAGGACTCCCCGCACTTCATAAGTGGAATTGGTTATCTACAAGACAGTAATAATCACTGCCTCGCGCGTGCGGTACTTCCGTGCATCGAGGGACTTCCAGAGATGTCAATCCATCGATGCACATTGAGCGTGCTATCCAAGGCCGACATGGCAGAGGGATTTCCATCAGACACCGCCAAGATCCACGAATTGAAGTGTCCTGTCGCGGAAGCCATCGAGATCGTGCGTGTGCATCGCGACAATCCCGATGTCGCCGAAGTGCGCGTCAGCGGTCCATATTGGTATATTGTGGCAACACGGCGTGTCACGGTGAACGGGGTGCCCCACCCGCCATGTGCCGAGTTCCGCTTCAATATCTCGGCGTACAGCACTCGAAATCATTACAAGAGACCTACTAAAGAAGACTATTCTGATCAAGATGCAGTATCTTCATTCATCACAAAGTCGTTCTTTCGAGGTCTCGATGACATAGGTACTGCACGATATGGAATCACCGCCTTTGCCTGGGATGACCCAGTCATTCTCAATGGATTATCTCATTTTCCCGCCATGGGTCTCGGATGGCGCGGCTGGATCGCCTGGCACGAGCGGGTCCACGAGGCCAACTCCCCGACGATGCGACTGCTCGACGTCTATTGGGCGAACTACCTCGGACCGGAACTCCAGACGCGTCTTCCCGCCAACGCTGTCGATGAGTACCTCGCGCTCAAGGATGTTTCCGGTGTTCCAACCCACGCGTGGGCCGAGCGATACCCCAACGGCGGCCTCGCGATCGCCATCAGCAACAACGCGACCCAGTGCTATGGCGACGAGTTGTACCCGTTCGACCCGGGCACATTCATCCGCAACGGCATCTGGCTCAAGCAGATGTTTCGGTCCTGCGGTTTGATGTAGGCCCTCGGCCGCCTCATCCGCACGCTCTCCCCCTGGCCGTGGGCGGGGGCTGATCCCGGCTGGGCGGTCGCCGAGCGGTATTTCTACGATGGTTTCCGGCGCATCCAGGAGGTCATCACCGAGCCTCTCCCGCTCGACGCCGAGGGCAAGCCCATCGAGGTCGAGAAGGAGACCGACCTCACCTCCATCACCGTCGGCTATGAGTCTCGCCTCCGCCGGGCGTATGTCTGGGACCCCATCGACACCGACCGCCTCCTCGCCCTCTTCGATGAGGCCGGGGTCGCCGGTGGCGGCAACGCGGGCGGCCTCTGGTTCGTCGAGACCGATCTCGACTCCACACCCATCGGCCTGACCGACGACGAGGGCCGTCTCGTCGAGCAGCGGTCCTTCGATCCCAACGGCGAACTCCTCAACATCGAGGTCTTCGACGGTGTGTGTTCTTCTTGCGTTATCGATGAGCAGTTCGGAGTGGTTCTGTACAACTCGCTCGTGAATATCAGGAGTTCGAGTCAGTCTCCACGTCGGGCGACGATGTGAAAGACGTGGTGGTGCTTGGTGCCACCCATGGCGTCGCTGCCGTCTTTTTCGATCTCGTCGATGTGCTCGGGTTTGAGGATTGCCCGTGTAAGGAGCGCTTCGATCTGTTCGCGTGTGTGGTGGCTGCCCGGGCGGATGGCGGCCCAGTCGTCGCGGTCGCCGAAGAGTTGGCCGCTGAATCGTGCGGTGGAGCATGGACTCTTCGTGAGAGTGCTTGTGATCCATTGCCAGAGCGTCGGGAAGCGTGATGGCTCGCAGAAGGGGAGTGCGAAACTCGCGTTGATGAGGGAGATGTCGTGAGGTGATGGGAGCCATTGGGGTGGAGCGCCGTGTCCGGCGAGCGCCTCGAGGAGTGGGCCGGTGACGTATTCGATTGGGGTGTCGGCAAGTTCCTCGAGAGAGAGGCGGACTCGGTGGATGCGGACGAGTTCGGTCTGCAGAAGCCCGCGAGGCACTCGAGAGAGTCCCTCGTCTGAGGCATCGATGGCGACAACGATCCAGCCGGAGGGCCTCCCCCACTTCGATCGATCGGGGTGGACGAAGGCGTCCTGTGAGCCATGGCGAATGATGGCGCGTGTGTCGCGTCCCTCGCCGCAGCCGAGGTCCAGGGCCATGCGTAGCGGCCGGGGGGGTGTGGGATGGCGTGCGTCATCGGCATCGAACGCGGCGAGTGCTCGCAGGAGCGTGTCACGGGGAGGCTGGTCGGTGACGGCGTCGAAGTAGCGGGGCCAGTCACGCTGGTAGCGGTCGGAGATTGTGCGTTCGGGATCGGGGAGAGGCATGTCGATATCCTGTGGCTTCGATTGCGGTAGTTCTGATCGGCACTGAGTGAGTGGGTCCGCGAGGGGCTCGTCGGTGAATTTGTAGAACGAGTAGGCACCAGCGGGACGCCTGTGCCACGAGATGGGGAAGAACCATTGAGCGAGACGCTGCGTGACTTTGTAGAGGTGTTGGACAAGGCCGGGGAGTTGCGGACAGTGACCGCATCGGTCTCGCCGGTTCTGGAGATTACGGAGATTGCACATCGCGCGAGCCGGTCGAAAGCGCCGAAGTTGCCTCATGCCGCCACGCGAGCGACGGATCCTCGATTCCACATGCTGGGCGGGCCGGCGCTCTTCTTCAAGAACGTGGAGGGGGCGACGAAGGGTTCGGCGAGCGATTTTCCGGTATTGATCAACGCGTTCGGGTCGTATAGCCGGGTGGAACGGGCGCTCAAGTGTGACGATTCAGCTGATGGAGGGGGGCTTGAGGGATTGGCGTCGCGGCTTGGGGCGCTCCTGAAGCCAGAGCCGCCGGCGACGCTTCTGGCGAAGTTGCAGATGGTGCCCGAACTGCTCGAACTGGCGAAGATTCCGCCGAAGAAGGTGAAGTCGGGCGTGTGCCAGGAGGTGGTGCACGAGAAGGAGGGGAAGGGGAAGGACGGCGTGGACCTGACGCGGCTGCCGATGCTGCGGTGCTGGCCGCATGACGGCGATTTTGCGGCGCTGGGGTATCCCATGGGGATCAACGACGCGGTGCCTGGCGTTGAGCATGGCACGCACTGGGATGCGCACCACCGGGGGCGGTATATCACGCTGGGGCACGTGCACACGATCCATGCGGACGACTGCGACGCGAGCGTGCCGGCGTCCCGGAACATCGGGCTGTATCGGGCGCAGTTGCTCGGTCGTGATCGGCTGGCGATGCACTGGCACATGCATCACGACGGGGCGCGGCACTGGCGGAGTTGGAAGAAGGCCGGGAAGGCGATGCCGGTCGCGATCGCGCTTGGCGGCGAGAGCGTTCTGCCGTATGCGGCGACGGCGCCGATGCCGCCGGGGATCAGCGAGTTGCTGCTGGCGGGTTTCCTGAATCACGGGGCGATTCCGCTCGTGCGGGGCGTGAGCGTGCCGCTGGATGTGCCGGCGAATGCGGAGATCGTGATCGAGGGGTACATCACAACAGATGTCGAGGGACCGCGTGGCGGCGAGATCGGGTTTGTGCCCGATGAGGTGGCGAAACTGGCGGTGTCGCCGCCGAAGACGCCCGCGGATTGGCGCGAGTTGCTGGGTGAGGGGGCGGTGTTTGAGGGGCCGTTTGGCGATCACACGGGGTTCTACTCGCTGCCCGATCGCTATCCGATTCTGGAGGTGACGGCGATCACGCACCGGCAGAACGCGATCTACCCGACGACGGTTGTGGGGTTGCCGCCACAGGAGGACTATTTCCTGGGGAAGGCGACGGAGCGGATCTTTTTGCCATTGCTTCGGACGATCGTGCCGGACATCGTGGACTATGACCTTCCGATGTTCGGCGTCTTCCACTCGTGCGCGTTCATCAAGATCCGGAAGGAGTATCCGCTGCACGCGCGGCGTGTGATGCACGCGATCTGGGGCGCGGGGCAGATGTCGTGGACCAAGATCATCGTGGTTGTGGACGAGGATGTGGACGTGCACGATCAGGACGAGGTGCTGTTCCACTTATGCGCGAACGTTGATCCTTCGCGGGATATCGAGATCACGCAGGGGCCGCTGGACATACTCGATCATGCCGCGTCACGCCTTGGTGCGGGTGGGAAGATGGGGATCGACGCGACGCGGAAGATCACGGGCGAGGAATGCGGCGGGCATGCGGTGCGCCAGTGGCCGCCGATTATCCGGATGGACGAGGCGACGAGGGCGCGAGTGGACGCGCGGTGGCGGGCGTATGGGCTGGATTTCTAGGGATGGTTGCCCAAGCGGGTCGAAGAACAATGTAGATGAAGTAGACGCAGGCGGGACGCCTATGCCACGTGGACCGGAAGTTAGTTGATCGGCTTGTTGAGCGGGTTGGCGGCCCTGGCTGCGTCATCGGCGTCGACGCCGTTGAAGATGCTGCCGGAGGGGTACCAGTAATCGATGCGGCTGTAGACCTCGTCGGTCTTGAGCAGTTTGACGTGCCCGTCGAAGAAGCCGGCGTTCATGGAGAGGTTGCTGTGGCGGAGAGAGAGTTTGACGTGGTCGATGCGGCCGTTCGCGAAGCGGTTGCGGCCGTAGGCGGTGGATTGGCGATAACCGGGGCCATCGGTGAAGGAGCCGAAGAATCCCGGATTCGGCGCGACGTCAAAGTCAAGTACGAAGCCACCACTGAAGGCGAGGAATCGCGTGCCATCCATCACGACGACTTTGGTACTCAGCTGATTGCCGATTTTGTCGAGACGGGGGATGAATCCATTGGGCACCGTGCAGGGGTTGGCGAACTGGCCGAGGAGATTCACATTTGTTCCAGTAGGCGAACGGTACGTCCGAGCGGCAGCTCCAGGGAGGTGAAAACCGGTCGGCGAAAGGTAACTGACCTGGCGGTATCCCTTTGAGGAGGCGATGGCGTTGAAATCGGCAATATCACCAGACGCACCAAAGAGTTGCTGGTTGATGTTCTTGGCCGATGGACAGGCGAAGCGGTTGAAGATGTCCCAGGTGCGCTCGGATCGGCGGCCGGAGAAGTTCATGGAGTCGCCGAAGGTGGGGCTGATCCAGTCGTAGGTGCTGGTGGGAGTCGATTCGGTTGTGGTCCCGATGAGAGACGCACCATTGTTTGCGACATGCTGGGCGCCGGAAGCGTAGTAGCCGGCGATGAACTCCTTGTTCCCGTTTGCGTACGCGAGTTGGGCGAGCGAGAGTTGTCGCACCTGGCTCGCGCACACGAGCGACTGCGCGGCCTCTCGCGCCTTGGCGAGCGAGGGGAGGAGGATGCTGATGAGCAGCGCGATGATCGCGATGACCACGAGGAGTTCGATGAGGGTGAAGGCGGCGACACGGGCGAGGCGCGTTCGGACGTGGCCTTTGTGGCGTGGCGTGCGTTGGATGGTGGAGTGCGTCTTCATGGGTTCCTCGTGACTCATCTTGACTCGGGTGTTGAGTTCACCACACATCGATCGATTTGGGCTCGCCTGGGAGGACCTTGACCTCGCCGGACTTGAGATTCTCGACGACCTTGACCTTGTCCTTGGGCATCATGGCGACCTGGGCGCGGAAGAGTTCGCCGATGAACCATTTACCCTCGACCTTATCGACGGGCATCAGGGTTTCGGCTTTGGTGCTCGGGTTGATCGCTGGATAGACAACGGATCGGCGCGTGGGGAAGGGGGCCTTGTAGAGTTGGCCCGTTTCGACATCGACGAGCGTCACGGTGCTGGCGAGTTGGACGGTCTCCTTGGTGAGAGCGAAGTAGAGGGAGACGCCCAGCGCGAGAAAGCCCAGGACGACGACGACGAGTTGCCAGGGCTTGGCCTTGTTCATCCGCTCGATGCTCCGACATGCTGGCCGAGCATCGTGCCCGGCGTGTTCCACGTCCTTTACGACTGTTCGAACGACCGACCGGAAAGAGTCCTTCTCAACCGCGATCCCGCCGACCCCCCCGAACCCCCAGCCCAATCACCAACGCCCCCACCTGACTGACTGTGCCCGATTCAAACCTTGTCGTGGTGTTTGGCGAGCACCGACCCAAGGAGATCGGGGGCGACTTGTGTGGCGGTAGTGTAACCGGCGTGCCTGTGTGGAATCCAGCCGAAAACCCAACCGACAACCCGAACATCCGCCGGATTTTGCGCGATCCAAACATGGCAAGACTCGTACCATGTGCGGTCTTATGCACTTGATCCTTTCCAATCCCCGTGGGTTCTGTGCCGGCGTCCGGATGGCGATCGATGTCGTCGATCAGGTCGTCGGGCTTTTCCCCGGCGAGACGGTGTATGTCTACCACGAGATCGTGCACAATCGGCACGTCGTCGGGCGGTTCGAGCGGCAGGGCGTGGTCTTTGTGGATGACCTTGATGTGGCTCCAGAGGGGTCGATCGTGGTATTCTCGGCCCATGGGGTCTCGCCGGCGGTGCGCGAGCATGCGAGGCGGCGGCGACTGAACGCGATCGACGCGACTTGTCCGCTTGTGACCAAGGTCCACTCCGAAGCGATCCGGTATGCGCGGCAGGGCTACCAGATTCTGCTCGTGGGGCATCGCAACCACCAAGAAGTCGTGGGCACGTCGGGCGAGGCGCCGGAGGCCACGCTCGTCGTCGAATCTCCCGAGGACATCCCGCGGCTGCCTATCAAGGACCCGGCGAAACTGGTGTACCTGACGCAGACGACGCTGAGCACGGACGATGCCGCCGTCATCATCGAGGCGCTCAAGGCGGCGTTCCCGAAGATCAAGGAGCCGCCGAGCAGCGACATCTGTTACGCGACGACGAACCGGCAGCACGCGGTGCGCGAGATCGCGCCGGAGTGTGATGTGGTGCTCGTCGTCGGATCGAAGAACTCGTCGAACTCGATCCGGCTGACGGAGATCGCGAGGAACGTGGGCACGCGGGCGTATCTGCTGGATGACGCGTCGGAGATCGATTGGAGTTGGTTCCCGACGGGGCAGGAGCGTGTGCTGGTGACGGCCGGCGCGTCGGCGCCGGAGGATCTGGTGGCGGAGTTGTGCCGGGCGCTTTTGGAGCGGTTCAAGGAGGCGGGCGGGACGATCGAGCAGCGGGACATCTCGGCGGAGAACGTGGAGTTTGCTGTGCCCGGGGCGCTTCGGCGGATCATGATGGATCGCGGAATCGACCCGGAGACGAGGCGGGTTCGGGTGTCGACGCCGAGGCTTACGGCGGAGTATGGGACGGAACTCACGGTCTCGGCGCGGCGATCGACTACCCTGTAGCGTGCCGAACCTTGATCACATCTTCTCGCACACGCCCGAGACGCTGCAGGAATGGGCGAAGAGTCATGGCATGCCCGCGTTCCGGGCGAAGCAGATTCTGGAATGGGTCTATGCCAAGGGGGTGATCGAGCCGACGAGGATGACGAATCTGTCGGCCTTGGATCGAGAGACGCTCTCACGCGAGATGCGGTTTCTCTCGGGAGCGACGCTGGCCGACTCGATCGCGACGGATGGGACGCGGAAGTTGCTGGTGCAGTGGGACGCGGAGGGTGACGCGGGTGGGCTGGCGACGTCGTTGCCCGTGCTCAACGACACGACTCGACAGACCGAGTGCGTGATGATCCCGAGCCTGGAGATCGGGCCGAACGGGCAACCGACGCGGCGTACGGCGTGCATCTCGTCGCAGGTCGGGTGTCCGGTGGGGTGCAAGTTCTGTGCGTCGGGGCTCTCGGGGCTGGATGGAAATCTCACGGCGGGGCGGATCGTGGAGCAGGTGTGGCGGCTGCGATCGCTGCTTGGGCTGGAGCCGAAGTCGGGCGAGATGCAACGGATCAGCAACGTCGTGTTCATGGGGATGGGCGAGCCGCTGGCGAACTTTGAGAGCGTGACGAGTGCCGTGCGAACGATCGCGGCGCCGTGGGGGCTGGGGATTTCGGCGAGGAAGATCACGATCTCGACGGTTGGGTTGCCCAAGTACATCGATCGTCTGGCGCGGGAGTTTGATCTGCCGGTGACGCTGGCCCTCTCGCTGCACGCGCCGAGCGACGACATCCGTCGGCAACTGATCCCGTGGGCGGAGTTCACGACGATCGCCGACCTGCTCGCGTCGTGCCAGCGGTGGTTCGAGAAGACGGGACGCGAGATCACGCTGGAGTACACGCTGCTGCGGCACGTGAACGACCGGCGGGCGCACGCCGAACTTCTTGCGGGGCACGCGAAGACGCTGCGGGCGAATGTGAACCTGATCCGCTACAACGAGGTGAAGGGGATGCCGTTTGAGCGGCCTACGGATGAGGATGTGCGGGTGTTTCAGGAGACGCTGCGGTCGAAGGGCGTGAACGCGCACATCCGGGCGAGCCGGGGGCGGGATATTGCCGCGGCGTGCGGGCAGTTGCGCCACGAGCACGCGGCCCAGGCGGGTGCGACCGTGAGCGACGCTCCTTCCCACAAGGCGGACTGACACATGCACGCCGCCTCATTGACGCTTGGGTCGTGGCTCGACACGGAGTTCAAGCCCTTCACGGCGATGCACGCGGCGTGCCTCGTGGTTTGTTTCGCGGTCATTCTGCCGATCTGCTTCCTTGGACGTCGGCACATGGACTCGGCGGGCGAGCGCGCGTGGCGGACGCGCGTGGCGTGGATCATGATCGCGTACTGGATCGGGAGCAACGCGTACTACGTGGCGTTCACGTCGGTGGACAAGGCCCTGCCGTTACACCTGTGCGACATCGCGGGGATCTTTGCGCCGATTGCGCTGCTCACAGGGCTTCGCTGGCCGCGGGCGATCTTGTACTTCTGGGGGCTGGGCCTGAGTTCGATGGGGTATATCACGCCGGTCATCACCGACACGCCTCAGTCGATCGAGTTCTGGCTCTTCTGGTTCAATCACACGATCATCATCGGCACGGGGTGCTATGAGTTGATCGCGCGTCGATTCGTCCCCACGTGGCGTGACTTCCTCTTCACGCTGCTCGCGTCGTGGGTGTACATCGTCCCGATTTTCCTGATCGATTGGGCCATGGGGTGGAACTATGGCTACGTCGGGGATTCGGTCCCGGAGAATCCGACGATTGTCGACACACTTGGTCCTTGGCCGCTGCGTGTGATCTTCATCGTCGGGCTTGGGATGGTGGCATTGACGCTTCTCTTCCTGCCCTGGGGGATCGTGGCTCGAGTGCGCCAGCGTCAGGGAGCCTCGGTATCGGACGCCAGGAGCGCATCGATGAAGACGCCGGGATCGAAGGCCTGAACATCGGCGGGGGTTTCGCCGAGTCCGACGAACTTCACGGGGATGCTGGTCACGTCCTTGATGGCGATCACGATGCCGCCCTTGGCGGTGCCGTCGAGTTTGCTCAGGAAGATGCCGGTTATCCCGATGGGCTTGGTGTTCGGAGAGTCGGCGTTCGCGGCTCGGACGGCCTTGTCGAACTCTTCGGCCTGTCGGAGGGCGTTCTGGCCGGCGGTCGCGTCGAGGACGAGGAGCGTCTCGTGGGGCGCGCCGGGGATCTGCCTGGCGATGACGCTTCGGATTTTCGATAACTGCCGCATCAGCGGGTCCTGTGTCTGAAGGCGCCCGGCAGTGTCGACAATGAGCACGTCGACGTTTCGAGACAGGGCGGCAGAGCACGCGTCGAAGGCGACGGCCGCGGGGTCACCCCCCTGCTGCCCTTTCACCACTTCGACGCCCAAGCGTTCAGCCCAGATTTCGAGTTGACGGACGGCGCCCGCGCGAAAGGTGTCGCAAGCGGCGAGGAGGACGGACTTGTCCTGGTCTCGCATCGCCTTGCAGAGTTTGGCGATGCTCGTCGTCTTGCCGACGCCGTTGACGCCGATCATGAGGATGACGGTCGGGCCCGAGGGCGAGAAGCGAATCTCGCGGTCCTGCTGGGGCCACATGGCCTTGAGTTCGCGGCGGAGATAGTCGAGAACCTCGTCGCCTTTGGAGATCGTGCCGGCACGGAAGTCGGCGCGGACGCCGTCGATGAGGCGTGTGGTGGTCTTGACACCGACGTCGGCCTTGAGCAGTGTCTGCTCGAGTTCGGTGATGAGCGATTCGTCGAGTGTTCGCCCGAGGAGGAGGTTGCGGACGCCATGCGCGCCCTCGACCATGACCTCGCGGGTCTTGGCGAGTCCCTGGCGAACCTTGGAGGCGAGTGAGGAGAAGAAGCCCATGCGTCGGAATCAGGCGTGAGAGGAGGTGGAAACGGGAAGGTCGGTGATGGGCGTGACGCTCTCGCCGGCGAGGCGGCGCATCACGCGATCGAGGAGGGCGTTGATGAAGCCGGGGGCTTTCTCGGTGCTGAACTCCTTGGCGAGTTCGACGGCCTCATTGACGGCGATGGCGGGCTCGACGGCCTTGCTGGACAACTCGTGATGGGCGAGGCGAAGGATCGCGCGGTCTACTGCGGCTTGGCGATGGACGGGCCACGCGGGGGCGAGCGCGGTGAACTCCTCGTCGGCGGCGGCTTTGGCGTCCCAGGCCTTGACGGCGGTCTCCATGGCGCGATCGCACTCGCGGGGCGAGAGTCCCTCGACGCCACCGAGCGAGGCGCGGACGGCATCGGCATCGC
The DNA here is from genome assembly GCA_964628245.1 of uncultured Phycisphaeraceae bacterium. Classification (GTDB taxonomy): domain Bacteria; phylum Planctomycetota; class Phycisphaerae; order Phycisphaerales; family UBA1924. The sequence goes on from CAZVMU010000004.1 coordinate 28,844, forward strand.
CGCCCCGCGCGTCGAGTTGGTAGAGGCACTGGAAGGCCAATCGCCGGATCTCATGCGGTGTCGCCAACTACCTGCTCCTTGTGCCGCGTGTCGCGGACGGTTTGGATTTTCGTGGAGTGCTCGATTTGGCCTTCGCCTTCGCGACTTTGTCGTGACGCGTGGCGATCTCGAAACGGTCGGAGCCGCCGAGGAGAGCCGCGACGCCCTGGATCGCGTCGAGCGTAGCGGCCATGGCCTCGCGTCCTTTGTTGCCGTGCTTGCCGCCGGCGCGATCGCGGGCCTGCTTGGCGTTCTCCGTGGTGAGGACGCCGAACCCGACTGGGAGGCCCGTGCGAAGTGAAACGCTCATCAGCCCTTGGGCGACAGCGTCGGAGATGTAGCGATCGTGGCGTGTCTCGCCACGGACGATGCAACCGAGCGCCACGATGGCGTGGACCCGATCGGACATCGCGGCGGCGAGCGCGAGCACGGGGAGTTCGTAGGCCCCGGGCGCGTCGATGTGCACGAGGTCGCGGACGTGCCCGCCCCGCACGAGGAACTCCTCGACAGCGCCCTCTCGCAGGGCCTCCGTCACGCTGGGGTTGTAGCGGCTGGTGATGATGGCGACGCGGAGTCGCGGCGGTGTTGGTGGAGTGCGTGTGGGCATTTATGCGAGCCCCGGGCCGGTGATGAACCCCGAGCCAAAGCCGGTGCCGCCGACGGGCGCGGGGCGCGACGACTGGGGTGGCATGGGTGCCGTGGGAGGGCGAGAAGCGCCCGGTGCGGGAGCGCCGGGACCCGCGTTCCCGGCGGTGAGTCGGGCGCGGAAGATGTAGTCGGTCACCCGATCGCGCACGGTATCGAGCATGCTGACGAACATGTGCGAGCCTTCTCGCTTGTACTCGATGCGCGGGTCCTGCTGGCTGAAGGCTCGCAAGCCGATGGAGTCACGCAACTGGTCCATCGCGTAGAGGTGATCCTTCCACGAGCCGTCGAGCGTGTCGAGGAGGATGGTGCGCTCGAAGAGAAGGAGTTCGGCGCGAAGGATCGACTCGATTCGTGAGCGGATGGCGTTGTCGCGTTCCTCGTCCTGGAGATACCGCATGGTCTCGGGCATGCCGACGCCGTATTTGTCCTTGAGAAAAGCCTCGAGTTCGGCGTCGGTCTTGAGGGCCTGGGCGTCGGCGATGTCCTTCTCGAGTCGGCCCTCGGCAACGAATCGCTCGCTGGCGTCCTTGAGTTCCTGGCGCACCTGCGCGGGCATGTGGGTCTTGAAGACGTCCATTGTCCAACCAAGGTTGAAGCGCTGGTTGGCCCAGGAGACCAGGTGCTGAGCGCCCTCCTGGGGATTCTGACGCATCTGCATCGCCGTGATCTCCATCGCGAAGTCGACGGGATACTCGATCTCGCGTTTGTTGTAGAGTTCCTCGGCTTTCTGGAGGATGAGATCGACGGGCGACTTCTCGGGATCTTCGATGCTCGCCTTCTGGGCCGCGAGGATCTCGTCGGGTGTGACCTTGATCATGAACTTGCGGTCGGCCCACTCCGCGAGTTGGCTCGCGCCATAGTTCGGCTCGAGGTACTTGCGGATTCCTGAGAGATCGGCGGCCTCGATCTTCTTGTACGCCGCGTTGACCAGGGTCTCGCGAACGCGTTTGCGTTCCTCCATGCCTCCCTCGCGGAGTTCCTGGGGATGGATCTCGACGCCGAAGCGAGACTTCGCCCAGTTCACGAGGCCCTGGGAGTCGAAATCGACGGCGACCTCGGAGCCGGCCATGGGCATGTACTCGCCGAGTGTCACATCGATGGACTGGCGTGCGTCGTACTTGGCCTCGGCGACGATCGTCTTCTCGATCTCGTCGGGCTCCTTGTTGCGGAACTTCTCGGGCGGGATGCTGCACTCGAGGACGCTCTTGGCGTGCTCGGCGATGCTCTGACGCGGGAAGTCGCGGTCGAGGTACTCGTCCACCGCATCGGCCGTGGTCCTCTTGATAAAGTCGAAGAGCAGACCACGCACGTCGCGACCCTCGAGGACTCGCTGGCGCAGGCCATAGAACGTCTGACGCTGGTGCTCCATGACCTCGTCGTACTCGAGGATCATCTTGCGTCGCTCGAAGTTCATCTGCTCGACCTTGCGCTGGGCGCGCTCGACGTTCTTGCTGACCATCGGATGCTCGATGGCATCGCCCTCCTTCATGCCAAGTCGCGCGAGGATCGCCTGGACGCGCTCGCCCGCGAACAACTTCATGAGGTCGTCCTCGAAGGAGACGAAGAAGCGCGACGAGCCTTTGTCGCCCTGGCGGCCGGAGCGGCCTCGCAACTGGTTGTCGATGCGGCGGGACTCGTGGCGCTCGGTGCCGACGACGTGCAGACCGCCCATGTCCTCGATGGACTCGAACCAGCGGATGCGATGGAGCAGGAACCTGCCGTGGGTGTCGAGGGATTCGCGCAAGGCTTCGGCGGGCATGCGCTCGATCTCGCGATCGGTGAGCCACGTGTGGTTCATCGCCCAGCGTCGGAGGAGTCGCAGTTCGAGGTCGGCGAAGTCGGCCTCCTCGGCCTCTTTCTTCTGGATCTCGAGGACCTTGGGGGCGAGCCGGCGATAGGCCGCCTCGCGGAGTTGCTCGTCGGTGGAGTCGACGGTGATGGTGCGTGGGATGACGCCACGCTTGAGCCAGTGCTCGAGGAGCGTCTCGCGGGAGATGGCGCCGAGTTTGATGTCGGTGCCGCGACCGGCCATGTTGGTGGCGATCATGACCGCGCCGAGGTAGCCGGCGTTCTCGACGATGTGGGCCTCGCGCTCGTGCTGCTTCGCGTTGAGCACCTCGTGCTGGATGGCGTGCTTGCTCATGAGCATCGAGCTGAGTTTCTCGCTCTTCTCGACGCTGGTCGTGCCGACGAGGACGGGGCGGCCGACATCGTGGAAGGCCTTGATCTCCTCGACGATGAACGACCATTTGTCCTTGCCGGTCATGAAGACGAGGTCGTCGAAGTCGCGGCGGACGACCTCCTTGTTGGTCGGGATCGAGACGACGTCGAGTTTGTAGATGTCGTGGAACTCCTGGGCCTCGGTGTCGGCGGTGCCGGTCATGCCCGCGAGGCGCTTGTACATCTTGAAGAAGTTCTGGATTGTGATCGTCGCGACGGTCTGCGTCTCCTGCTTGATCGGGACGCGCTCCTTGCATTCGACGGCCTGGTGCAGCCCGTCGGACCACTGGCGGCCGATCATCGGGCGACCCGTGTTCACGTCCACGATCACCACCGACGGCTGGGGACGGCCCGTCATCGGGTCGGGGGCCGTCATGATGACGTAGTCCTTGTCGCGCTCGTAGACCGCGTGGGCGCGCAGCGACTGCTCGAGCAGGTGCGGCATGTCGATGTTCTGATCGACGTAGAACGAGCCGATCTGGGCGGCGCGCTGGGCCTCGGCGACGCCGTCGTGCGACAGGTGGACCTGCTTGCGCTCCATCTTCGTCTCGAAGTACTGGATGTGCCTGGTGCGGGCCTCTTCGAGGGCTGGGAGTTCGGCCTTGGCGGCTTTCAACTGCTCCTGGATCGCGGGGATCTTGTCCTTCTCGCGGGCCTGGCGGATGTCGCCCTCGTATCCCTTGATCTTGAGTTTGCAGCGTTCGACGAGGTCGTCGGCCTGGGCGAAGGGGCGGTTCTTCTCGACAAGGTGGCGCGCGAGACGGTCGGCGAGTTCGTAGCGGGGCTGGTCCTCGTGGGCTGGGCCAGAGATGATGAGCGGCGTGCGGGCCTCGTCGATCAGGATCGAGTCGACCTCGTCCACGATCGCAAACTGGCGGCGTCGCTGGACCTGCTCCTCCTCGCGCCGCTTCATGTTGTCGCGGAGATAGTCGAAGCCGAACTCGGCCGTCGTGCCATAGACCACGTCGCAGTGGTACATGCGGCGCTTCTCGGCTTCGTCCTGCATGTGCTGGGGATGGATCGCGCCGACGGTGAGGCCGAGCGCATGGAAGTAGGGGAATGTCCAATCGCGATCGCGCTGGACGAGATAGTCGTTGACGGTGACGACGTGGATGCGGAGTCGCTCGATGCAGGCGAGGTAGCAGGCGAGCGGGCCGACGATGGTCTTGCCTTCGCCAGTCTTCATCTCGGCGATCTTGCCCTGCGTGAGGACCATGCCGCCAATCAACTGGACGTCGAAGGGGCGAGCGCGGAAGGGCGGTCGGCTCTCGGGGTACAACTCACGCACGGCCGCGTAGATCTCGTTGGGAACATCGACCTGCATCCAACCCGGGACCGGGGCGGCACAACCGAGGAACTCCCCTGTGGGCATCGCCGGCTCGCGGGCGTCCATCTGGGCCTTGGTTTCAATGTACAGCTCTCTCGCGGGGGATGAGAGCCGCGAGGGATCGAAGCCCTTCTGGGAGTTGAAGATCTGGCGGATGCCGACAGCGCGGTCCATCGCCTCGCGGGCGACGGCGAAGGCCTCGACCATGAGGTCCTCGGCGCTGGCGCCCTTGTCGAATCGCTCGCGGAACTCGGCGAGTTTGCCTCGGACCTGGGTGTCGGTGAGTTCACTCGTCTGCGATTCGAGAGCGGTGATCGCGTTGACGCGCTGGGTGTACTTCTTGACGAATCGTTCGTTGCGGGTCCCGATGATGCGGTGCAGGATCGGGCCCAGGATCGGAATATCGCGTTCGGCCATGGTACGTTCGCTTTCGTGAGTCGCCCGTTCTCGGTGAACCGAGAACGGGTGTCGGTCGTGCCGCTTACTCGATCGGGCGTGGACGACTCCAACGGCGATCGACGAGACGGCGAGTTTCGTGTTTCGTAAGTGTGGTGACGGCAACGTCACCGAGAGGGACGCGGCAAGACCGTTGAGGGTCGCCGCGAGTAGCATCGACTGGCTTGAAGCCGTCGAGCGGCCGGCGTCATGTGAGAAGAGGCCAAGGCCGCGTGGAATGCTCAACAAAAAGGCGGGGGGAGCGCGAGGAGCGACTCGCGGACGAGGCAGATATCCAACGACTCAGCGTCGATCGAGATGCCGACTGAGGAATCATCATCCGCCACCTTGAAACCGGTGCGCGACGTGTTCGCGACAGAAACAGATGGGCGCGTGGCGTGGAATGCATCCTCGCCCAGAACAGATCGGATGTGGGCGACGCCTTGGGAAAACGCCTGGCTCGACGGCTCGGCCAGGGCCGCGACTCCGCCCATGAACGCCACGAGCAGCACAATCGAAAGCCCGGCGAGGTTGACCCTGGGCGTGGACCGAGCCGCACCCTTGTGGGCAGCGGGCTGCTCTGGAGTTGTGGTTGAACGATGATCCATACAAGTCCCGGCCACTGAGCCGGCGATGTCAGCAATTATCGATCGACAATATCGCGAAGACAAGCCCCAGTCTCCAAGGAGATTCAATCGAACCTCTCGCGCACCGGTCAATCCGACAATGTGACGATTTTCTGTAGGTTTGGACGGGATCCGATAGGGTTGTTTGGTTTTCTGGCCTCGGGATTGCGGAGTCGCCGATACGCACTGGCCCAACGGGCTGCTCGCGGGCACGGCTGCCTCCGATACAGTCCCGGCCCATGGCCGACCACACGGGCTCACGTCAGGACGACGACATGATCGCCACGCGACAAGCACTCCCCGTCACCCGCGAGTCCGTCACGCACAAGTTCTCGATCGCCAGCCATGAGGGGTACCTCACGATCGGGCTGTATCCGGACGGTCGAGCGGGCGAGATCTTCATCAAGATGGCGAAGGAAGGCTCGACGCTCTCGGGGATGTGCCAGGCGTTCTGCCGGGCCTTCTCGCTCTGCCTGCAGCACGGGCTTCCCATCCGCGAGGCCGTGTCGAGGTTCGCCGGGATGCGATTTGAGCCGATGGGGATGACCTCCAACCCGGACATTCCCGAGGCCAACTCGATCATCGATTACGTGGCGAGGTATCTGGAGCTCCACTACGCAGAGCCCGCCAGGCGGTAGGTCTCGAGGTAGATCGATTCCGTGACTCGCGCGTCTGGGGGTGTAGCCTGGAGTGGACTCCACCATGCCTGTCGTGGCGGGGCGAGAGTCGGCGAGCATCTTCTTCATTGAACGCAAACACGGATTCCAGAATCTTGCGCGGCCAGGCCCAGTAGCATGACGCCAAATGTCGACGATACACACCGCCATCGATGGATGTGCCATCGAGTCCGTCTCGTTCTCGGATCGGTCCTTGAGGGTCTTCCCCGCAGGCTCAAACGGAGAGTTCAATCTGCCGTCGCGCCTGACGCGGGTGATCGCGTCGGGCTCGGGATGCCGGCTTCTTGATGCCGACGGGGCGGAGATGCTGGATTTTTCGATGGGGTGGGGGTCGGTGCTCCCCGGACATGCACGAGCCGAGATCGTGAGGACTGTGTCCGAAAGTGCGACGCACGGGACCAACTTCTCCTACACCAACATCGCCTCTTTGGAGCTCGCGGAAGAGATCGTTCGGCTCTCTCCGGCGTGTGAGCGTGTGCGATTCTGCGCGTCGGGAACGGAAGCGACCATGTACGGGCTTCGGCTGGCGCGGGCTTACACCGGACGCGACCTTGTGATGAAGTTCGAGGGGGCGTACCACGGAAGCCACGATGTGGGCGTGACGAGCCTTTTCCCGTCGGGACATACCGCATTCCCGGCACCCGAGCGATCGAGCGCGGGGATCCTCGATGAGCACACACTGGTGGCTCCGTACAACGACCTGGTGACGACGAAGACACTCATCCGTGAGCACGCGTCGAGATTGGCGGCGGTGATCGTGGAACCATTGCAGCGATGCCTGACTCCCAAGGCAGGATTCCTTGAGGGCCTTCGAGAGTCGTGCGATGAACGAGGAGTGCTGCTGGTCTTCGACGAGGTCGTGACCGGATTCCGACTGGCGTACGGCGGAGCCCAGGAAAAATATGGCGTGGTGCCCGATCTCGTGGCGTATGGAAAGGCGCTCGGCGGCGGCCTTCCGATCGGGGCGTTCGGCGGACGCGCGGAGATCATGGACCTTGCACAAGAGTCCCGCGCGTCTGAGGCCAACTATGTCTGGACGGCGTCGACGCTGGGAGGCAACCCCGTGAGTTGTGCGGCCGCGAGCGCCGCGCTTGGTGTGTACCGCGCTGCTGGAACGTATGATCGGCTCAACCACCTCGGTGAGTATCTGCGCGAAGGAATGAGGCAAGCTCTTAGAGACACGCGGCACGTTGGACAGGTGCTGGGCGATGGGCCACTGGCACAGATCGCCTTCAGCCCCGCTCCCGTCGTTGATTATCGAAGCACCTTCGCCGCGGATCGAGCCAAGGCCAGAGCGATGATGCTGGCACTCTTCGAGCGGGGCGTGTTTGTGAACCCCATGGGCACAAAGCTCTATCTCTCGCTGGCGCACGACGAGGCGGCGTGCGACGAGTTCCTCACGCGTCTGCACGACGTGCTGAGAACACTCTCTTCGTCGCGGTCCTCTCCCCCACCCCCTTGACACAATCGATCACTTCGTTTCGATGTTCGCGTTGTTCTGCGAGGCTCGTCTGGCCATTTCGTTGTCGAGCCAGGCGCGGAACTGGTCTTGGTCCGCGGGCCTGGGGAAGATGTCGTCGATCTGCCGCGGCTTGAGCCCCCGGGCCTGGTGGGCCTGGGCGGTCTGCTCGACCTCCTGGCCGAAGATCTGCGGGATCGCGACGTAGGCATAGTGGCGAAGCTCGTCCGGCGCCCGAGCATAGACGCTCTCGGCATCGTCCAGCGGGATCGACGAGAGGAACTGGGCGAAGAGCGTTCCGGCGAGGAAGCCGAAGTCGCGGTCCATGAGTTCCATGCGCCACACGCCGCCGTTCGCGTTGGCGCGGCGGACCTGTTCTTCGAGGTAATAGCGATGGGCCTGCTTGGCGAACTCCATCTGGGATCGGAAGCGGTCGCCATCCCCGGAGAGCAGGCCCTTCACGTATGCCCCGAAGATCGAGGCCGTGACCTGCTGGATCGCGACCGCGGGAGAATCGAAGCGTGTCTCGGTCTCCTTCTGGACGAACTCGGCGATAGGGATGGAGAGTTCCTCCTTTCGCCCGAAGGTGTCGTTGAGGTTCCACCACGGGTCGGTGCGGAGGCGTGTGTACCACTCGTCGGCCTGGGCGCGGTCGCCGAGCCGGTAGAGGTAGCAGACGGCGTCTCGCAGGAAGTTCTCGTAGCCGGCGGAGAGCGGGGAATAGCCGCGCGAGAGTTGGTCCACGCGGGAGCGGTCGCGCATTTCCTGAAGGACGTCGCCATAACTGCGGATGAAGTACTCGTTGGGAGCGACGATGTACATGGGCACGGGCTGCTCGAGGGAGGAGAGGAAGGAGAAGTAGACATCGCCGGTGCGGAAGAGGTCCTGGAGCGACTGGGCGACCTGTCGATCGGTGTTGATGAAGTCGAAGTCCTTGGCGTTGAGGAAGGTCGCGCGGTCGTACGCGTTCTCGACGCCACGCTGGGCCCAGTAGAGAGCGTGGGCGGCGGGGTGCCGCCAGTCGATGGGCCCATGCTTTCGCGTATAGCGGACCATGACGTATGGGTCCATGTGGTAGTGGTCGATGAGGACTCGCTTGCGTGTGTGGGCGAGCAGTGTCCGCCAGGCTGTGACGTATTCAGGCCTGTCGGCGAGCATGAAAAAGGCCCGTTCCCGGTCGCCGAGAGACGAGCGGAGAAGGTCGTTGCGGCCCGACTTGGTGATCGCGGTGTAGATCTGGAACGGACGGAGCAGGCGCTGATCGGGCTTGAAGTCCGTGAAGAGCCGGGTCAGTTCATTGACGAGGTCCTGGACTTTGGAATCCTTGGCGACGGCGTCCTCGAGCGTGTCGGGAGCGTCGGCGACGTCATTCAGCCATGTGGCGTACTGCTCGATGACCTGTTCACGCGTGGTGTTGAGGAAGGCCTTTGCTGGTGGCTCACCTAGGACGACGGTCCACTCGATGGCGAGGCGACGCTTGTAGTAGCCATTGGAATCGTCCGTGTATCCCTGGATTTTGTGGAGGAAGATCCAAGAGAGCTCCTTGTGGAGGAGCATGTCGTTGGGGTTGGCGGGGATGCCGCGATCGCGGAGGAGGGCGATCCCGGCGTTGACCCACTGCCATCGCTCCTCGGGGGTCTGCGTGGCGACGGAGATGTTGTACGCCATATTCCAGGCGTGGAAGGCCCAGACGCGAGGGAAGCGGGGTTGGAGTTTGGTGATGGCGTCGGAGAGTTGGATGGCCTCGTAGAACTTGCCATCTTCCTTGAGTTGATTGGCGCGGATCCAGAGGTAGTTGACGAAGAGTCCGCGGAAGGCTCCCATGGCGATTCCCGCGGAGACCTCCCAACTCTGGGCGTCCTCGGCGCGATCGGTGTAGACGAGTTTGTAGCGTCCGGCGACGCCCGAGAGGCGGGCTGAGAGGAAGACGGAGCAGACCATTGCGCCGATCATGACGGCGGCAGCAAAGGTCTGGATGAGCGAGTCGCGTTTCATGAATAGAGCATGGAATCAGGCATTGGGCATCAGGCTTAGTGACCCGAGTAGGTTGCGAGTTCGCGGCGGCTGAGGGCGAAGGAGCCGATGGCAAAGAGGAGGAATGTCCACACCAGCAGCACACCCGAGCCCCACGCGAGCGACGTCCATGAGAGTTCGACGCCATCGACGAGTCGCCTCGTCGGCGAGAGATCGGCATAGGTCCGTACGGCCCACTCGACGGCCTGGGCCACCTTGGAGACGACGGTATTGAAGACCAGCGTCTTGCCTTCGTTTGTGGTCGTGGAGAAGTTCTCGAGTGACTGTCGAAGATACTGACCAGATTGTGCCGTGAGGAATGTGCCGAAGGAGATCAGGCTGGCGACGGGGAAGGAGAGGAACGTCGCTGTCGCGATCCCGAGCATCGCAAGGAACCCGATCTTGATCCAGAGCACGAGCATCACGCGGACGAAGTTCGCCTGGAAGGAGCCGACGGAGTAGGTGATCTCGAGCCCATCCTTAGGGAAGGTGATCGCTTCGGGGTTGGCGACACCGGTCTCGGTGTTGCCGTTGACGATCTGGATGGTGAGCGAGCCGTCGTCGTCGATGGCCGTCGGATACATCTGGAGGACCTGGGTCTGAGAGAGGGCGGCCTGCTTGGTGACCAGTGTTGGACCTTTGAGAACGAACGTGATGTTGTAGAGGGCGTCGGGCGAGTTCACCCCCGAGTTGATCTTGTATCGAAGCGTGATGAGTTTGTGGCGTGCCTTGGCGTCCGCGAGCCCTTCAAAGCGATAGGTCTGCACGCCGGTCGGGGGGATGTAACGAAAGGCCGAGCTGATGCTCCGTTGGGCTTCGTCCTTGAACGCGTCGTACATCGCCTGTCGATCTGCATCGGAGATTCCATCGATCGCCATGGCGGCGGTGCTGGCCTGGATCTCCTCCTGCACGCGTCGCTGGATGTTCTCTTCGAGCTGCTTGGGGTCGATCTCGGGCACCAGCGGCTCGATGCTGCGCCGGGCGGTCAGGATCTGGTTCTCGAGGACGAGACGATCGGCGGTGGCACGATCGCCGTTGAGCGGGACGTACGGGGCGTCGGCTCGCTCGCCCCACGCCGGCTGTGCCCTCAGGTATTCAGTGAAGAGAAACACGGCTGACCCCGAGACCGCGAGCAGGACCGCGGCGAGAGTCATCACGCCAACCCACTTGCCCAAGACATACTTCCACGCGGCAACGGGCTTGGTCATCGTCTGCCAGATGGTCTTGTCGCGCTGCTCGAAAGCGACCGACGCCACGCAGAAGACGAGGACGAGCAGGGCGATGAGCCAGAACGAGGACCCGATCGCATATTGGATGAAGGCCTGCACGCGGTATCGCAGCGGCTGGTCCGCTTCCAAAAGCCAGGGGAGTATCGCCAGGCCGACGATGAGGATGAACATCGCGACGAGCGAGAGTTTGAGTCGAACCGACTCGGCGAGGACGTTCCGCGCGATGGCACGCACGGGGCCTGTCCCCGAGAGCAGAAGGCGGGCCGCCTGCATAAGCGCGGTGAACATGGCTGTCAGGAAGACGATACCACCAACAATGGGCGCGGCACCCTTGGTCGCGGGTATGACTCGAAGCAGAAGAGCCAGTCCTCCACCCACCACCACAAGCGCGAGATAGGTGAGTCCTAGGCCGATCCAGATCACGACCAGCGCCACGCCCGTGAGGACGAGCACGAGCGCGGCAAAGCCCACGCTGGACGTCCGTTGTGAAGAGATGCCCTCCCAGACCGCGGCAATCTCGGCATCGGCACGATGGTCGGCCTCGCGAGCGAGCCGGGCCTCTTCGGCTTCGTTGGCTGGTGCGCTCGAGTCGCTGGGCGAAGCCGGGGCCACGGCGGCGGGCGCGTCTGGACCACCTTCGCTCGAGAGCGGCGCGTTGTTCTGTACGGCGTACCACACGATGGCGACCACGGCGAGAATGACCACCACGGCCGAGGCCGCGACTTTGAATCGCGTGCCCGACTGGATGCGGTTGATCGTGCTCGCGAGATCGCCGAGTCTCACCCGTCGCGCCTCCCGCCGTTCTTCTCATCGTCTCGGGAGTCAAGGAGAGAATCGATCACGGAGCGATCGATGTCGTCCTTCGAACTTGGCGCGGGCTTGGATGAGTGAGATCCGGACGAAGGAGTTGGGGCGGCTTTGGGAGCGGGTACATCCTCGTAGGCGTCGAGGAGCGCGTCAATCGCCTTATCCATCTCGACCTCGGGCGCGACCGGTTTCGGTGATGCCGGCGCGGGTGTTGGAGACGATTCTGGTTCCGTGTTGACGAGCTTCTCGATGAGGCTCTCGCCCTCCTGGGCGTCGCCCTTGAGGAACGCCGCGGTCTGGCCACCGGATTGAGCGCCGGAAGTTGAGAGTTGCTCCTGGCGGGCGCGTTCGACGATGTCGAGGAAGAGTTCTTCGAGGCGCTGGCGTGGGCGCGAGACGCGGAGGATCGATCGCTCGCCATGTGAGCGATTGCGGACGACACGGTCGATCTCCGAGACGGTGTCGTCGTCGAGCGGCTCGGTCTCGATGGACATCCTTGTGCGGCTGGCGAGGAGATCGTCGCACGTGCCCTCGGCACGCTTCTGCCCGCCATACAGGATGCTCATGCGATCGACGCAATCCTCAACGTCGGCGAGGAGGTGGCTGCAGAGGAGAATCGTCTTGCCGCGGCGACCGAGATCCACAATGAGGTCCTTGACCTGCTTTGTGCCCAAGGGATCCAGCCCGGTCGTCGGCTCGTCGAGGATGAGGAACTCGGGATCGTTGATGAGCGCCTGGGCGATGCCGATGCGGCGCTGCATGCCCTTGGAGTACTCGCGAACGGCGCGGAACTGGGCGCCCGTCAGCCCGATCATGTCGAGCAGTTCGTCGATGCGACGACGACGCGTCGCGTGGTCGAGTTCGAAGAGTTTGCCGTAGTAATCAAGCGTCTCGCGGGCGTTGAGGAAGCCATAGAGATACGACTCTTCGGGGAGGTAGCCGATGCGGCGCTTGATGGAGACCTCGGTGGGCGGCTTGCCGAAGACCGCAACGCGGCCCGAGGTGGGGCGGAGCAGCCCGAGGATCATTTTGATCGTGGTGCTCTTGCCCGAGCCGTTGGGCCCGAGCAGGCCGAAGATCTCGCCGCGTCGGATCTCGAAGGTGAGCGAGTCCACCGCCCGGGCACGATCACGAAGCCAGAAGTCCTTGAAGACCTTGGTGAGTCGCTGGCACACGACGACCGGCTCCCCCGAGCGGATCGGCTCGGGCTTGTTGTCGCGCGCGGCGTGTGGCTGGCTCTCGGGCATTGGTGTGATCCGTGGTCGTGTTCGAGTTGGAGAGACTGCTTCGTTTACTGCGGTGCGGTCAGGGCTGATGTGTCCGTCTTGAAGCGGGCGTCATTCAACTCGCGGAGCCGTTCCTTTTCCGAGTCGGCGATCTGTTTCTGGTTGCGGGCGATCTCGGCCGCCCGCGTGATCTGGGGATCGCGATTGAGACGCAAGACCATTGTGTCGGTCGATGGGGGGAGCATGAACATCTGGACTGTGTCGCGTGCGAGGAACTCGCGCAGACCCGACGACCACTCTCGCTGGATCATGAGCGACGGATTGGCTTTGAACTGCTCGACCTTCGCATTGAAGAGTTCGAGATCGGCGCGGCGCTTCGAGGTGATCTCGGTCCGGTACTGCTCGGCATCGACGAGCGTCTTGGAGACCTCGCCGCCGATGGAGGCGCTCACGGTGCTGCCGTTGAGTTCCACGGGGGTGCCATCGAAGATGGAGAAGATAGTCGCCAGGGCGGCGTCGGCGACTTTGTCACCCTTGGGAAGGGCCAGCTCATAGTTCTCGATGGCGGCGATGATGGGCGAGTTGGTCGTCGTGCCGTTCTCGTTGGTGCGCGGGAGCGCGATCTCGCCGGCGATGGCGGAGAGCGTCCGCGTGGCCTCGCCCCGCGCGGTGACGATCGCCCGCTCGGAATCGGCCTCGGCCTTGAGCGACTTGGCGAAATCGTCCTTCAGCGTGGCGGGAGCGGCGGGATCGATCACCTGCACCGCGTCGATCGTGATCCCCGTTTCCATGTTTCGGAGCATGTCGTTGGCGAGTTCGCGCGTGCGGAGCGCGACCGTCCCGACGGAACCATCGCCCGGGCGGAGGAGATCGTCGATCGTGACCTCGGCCACGGCGTGGACCGCGCCGCGACGGATCGCGAGTTCCACGAGGTTTGTCGCCTCCTTGTCGCTCAGCACCGTGCGCGAGTATTCGGCCGCGCCCACGCGGCGATACGTCGCGTTGAGTTTCGCGTGCACGATGCTCCCGTCGCCGGTGAGCAGAAACCCCGACTCGTTTGTCGGCTTGATCATTCCCGAGGAGGCACCGTTGGCGTCGGGCCAGAAGACCTTGTCCACTGAGACAGACTCGGACTTTCCCGAAGGAACCGTGACCATCTCGCCGAAGGGGAAGGGGTAGTTCGCGTAGAAACCAGGCCCGAGATTCGCGTCGCTGATCTTGCCGAAAACGAGTCGCACGGCCTGTTGCCCCTCGCTCACGGTTTTGAAGCCGCTCGCGAGGTACAACACAAAGAGCACGACCATCGCGACCTGGAGCAGAACGTACGTGATGTTGAGGGCCTCGGCGAGCGACTTGTTCGCCGGGTCCAGGAGAGACGCGTCGGAGGCCGCAGACTCGACGGGCTGACCGTCGCGCAGGGTGACCGAGGCGGCGCGGCGGGCGGGCACTCCCACCAGGTCTCCCCCACCATCATCGGTGTCCGCCTGACGAATCGGGCCGAGCAACCAAAGACTCATCGGTTGCTCTCCGTGTTCAAGGGCTGTGATTCCGGAGGGGCGACCGCGACGCGGCCTGGATCGCGTCCGAAGACCTCTTCACGAAGCCAGCGGCCGGTCGAGGAGTCGGACGACTTCCCACCGTTGCGGATGCGAGACATTGCATCGGGGGCAATGAGTTCCAACCCGGGCATGGATGAGGGGAGCACGAGCGTTGTCCGAGCACTCACCATTTCGCGCATTATGCGGATGTTCTCCAGAAAGGCCGCAAGGTCGGCGTTCTCGTTCATCCGCGCGAGGAAGGGCGCGGACTCCTCGTCGCCACGCTTGCGGATCGTCTGGGCGTACAGCTCGGCGAAGTCGCGGATGCGCTTGGCATCGCTCTCGGCCCGCGAGCGGATCGCCTGGGCCTGGGCCTCGCCCCGGCTCTGGATCTCCTGGGCGCGGCGGGCACGCTCGGCCTTCATCGCCTCGAGCACGCCCGGCGTCACACTCTCGGGAAGCACGATGCGACTGATACCCACGGTGACGGCCTCGATGCCGTAGTCATCCATGGAGAGGTCGCTTTTGTCCGATGCCGCGCGGAAGGCCTGAAGGATTTCCGACTCGAGTTCGGGGAGTTTCGACGCGCCGGGGGTTGCGGCGAAGAGTTCGTTCATGCGATACTTCGAGACGCGCGCCATCGCGGCCCGGAGGCTCGACTCGAGCACGCGGTGGGCCGCGGCGTACTGCTCGGCCGCGCCGCCGCCGGCGTTGCTGAAGCGTTGGAAGAACTTGAGCGGATCGGCGACGCGCCAGGTGCAGAACCCCTCGACGGTGATCTGCCGGCTATCGGCGGTCTGCTGGGTCTCGAGTTTCACCGAGAGCGGGCGAAGGCGCGTGTCGTACGTCGTCACCGCCTGGATTGGGTAGGGCCACTTCACGTGCAACCCCGCGTCGCGCTTGACGGCCTGGTCTCCGGCCTTGCCGAAGGTCGTCAGCACCGCCGCCTCGGTGAAGCGGACCTGGTACGTGGTCGTGAAGAGCAGAAGCGCCCCGAGGAAGACCAGGGCCACAATCATCATGAGCAGTTGTCGCACCGATTCGTCTCCTGCAAGTCCGGCATCTGTGGGCCGGTCAATGTCATACGTTCGTGTTCCGTGTGTTCGTTCAAGAGTGACGAGGCGTCATTCCTTCTTAGGTTTGAAGATCTCGGCCCCGGTGTCGATGTCCTCAAGCCCGACATCGATGCGGAGATCCGAGACCCGATCGTCCACGATGTAGAGTCTCACGTCTTTGAGCGAATCGCGGAGCGTGTCGGCGTACATCGAGGCACGGAAGACCGTGGGCGAGGCGTTGTACGCGAGCAACTGCCCGGCGTATCGCTCGGCCCGGCCACGCAGGTCCATGTAGCGCGTCCACCGCGTGGCCTTCGCCTCGGCGATCGTCACCGCGGCGTTCCCCTCCGCGGCGTCGAGCAGGCGGTTCATCTCGGATTCGAGTTCCACGGTCCGAGCGTTGGGCTTGTCGGCGCTCGCCGTGGATCGAAGATCCTTGAGCTGGTCGGCGACCTTCACGATCGACTCGGCATGCTCCACCGAACCCGCGGCATCGGTGAGTTCCTTCACCTGGTCCGCGCGGGCCGTCGTCAGCAACGCCTGGGTCTTCTGGTCCGCCTCGACGACCTTCTCGAAACTGGCGGCCACGTCGGACTGCTTGGGCGGGTGCACGCCGGTGATCGAGCACATGACAACCTTCACGCCTGCGCCGCGGGGTTTGCCCGTGGAATCGGGGTTCAGCCGATCGAAAGCCGCCGTGATCCGCGACTTGAGTTCGCTGGAGATTGTGGCCCGTCCATCGCCGAGCACCTCGTCGAGCGTGGCGGTGTGGAGATACTGGAGCACCTCGCGCTGCGCGACGAAACGGAGGAGCTGCTCGCGCTGCTCGGGCGGCGCGAGTTCATCGAAGAGCGAGACGTTCTCGACGACGTATTTGAGCGGGATCTCGACGGAGACGAGGGACATCCCCGCCATGCCATCGCGACCGAACGTGACCTCGCCGGAGGAACGGACGATCTGGAGCACCTCGACGCCGAGGTGGTCGTTGGTCCAGAGGATCGGCTCGTTCTTGTTCGCCGGCGGATCGGATCCAAGTTGGGTCTGGCGGATTCCTGTGACGGTCCGGTCTCGGAGGACCATCGCATCCGAGGACGAGGATTTCTCGAAGAACTCGGGGACATAGACGCGATCGATCGGCCAGGGCATCTTGACGTGCAGACCGGGCGAGACGTTTTCCTGAACCACGCGTCCAAACCTCAGGATCGTGGCGCGCTGATGCGGCTGGATGACCACGAGCGACGAGAGCAGCCACATCGCGAGCAAGCCCACCACCACGAGCGGTGCGAGCGATTTCACGAGCAGCTGGTAGAACCACCCCGAGGTGACGTCGAAACCGAGTTGATAGTTGATCGCGTCGCTGATGGATTGGGCGATGCGATCCGGGGCCGCGACGAATCCGAGCACGCGCGACCCGAAGGCGGGCATCGCGACCTCGCCAACCTTCCGCGGGCGATACACATCCAGGAGGACATTGAGGAAGACCTCGACGCCCAGGATCCCCACAACGACGGTGAAGCCCACGACCACAATCTTCAGCCAGGCGTCCTCGGTGGACGTGATGAGATCGATGAACTGGGAGATCGCGAGGATGAGCGCGAGGACCGAGGCCCCGGCGGTGAACGCCGCACCGGCGCGCAGGTTCGCCCAGAACTCCTGCTTGGCCATTCCCGAGGCGTATCGAGCGAAGACAAACCCGATGCCTGCGACGGCAAGCCCGAGCCCCAGCCCCCACTCCTTGTGGCGTGAGGTTGTGAACGAGATCTTCCCTGTCTCCGAGAAGACCCCGAGCGACGAAAGCCTCCACCAAGCCAGGCCCAAGAGCGCCACTCCGATGACCACGCTGATCGCGGGGGAGAAGACTTTGTACAGACTCTTCAGGCGCTTCTGGGCCACGCGGAACTCGGACGCCCCGCCGAAGATCGTCGAGGATTCCTCGGCGGCGGCGAGGGCGTCGGCCTCGATCGACTCGATCCGCTCACGCCGATGCTGGTCATAGAGAATCGTGAGGGCGAGCCAGCCAACGGCACCCAGGAGCATGTACAACGCGAGCGTCATCGCCGCGTGATCGGCGCTCAGACGCGCATAGATCAACATCGCGCCACCCAAGACGACATGGAGCACCAGGCCCATGACGCTGACGTTGGCGGCACGCTTGTATGTGAGATAGTCTGCCCGCATCAGGAATCCTGTTGATTGTGACCGTGAGGCCGAGTTGGGCGCTGCGAGCCGAGAGCCCGCGGTGAATGGCTGAGGTCACCGGCCGCGCGACCGAGTGAATGGTCCGAAGGGTTTGGTGGCTCTGGATACCACCGAGGATACAGCTTCGGACGCACGAGTGACGCCTCCATCGGCCTGGGTCGGTCCCAAGCCGCACTAGTGGTGTGCTCACCCCGAGCATCACCCGACCGGAACAACGACCCGTCGCCGCGGCTTCGCTCTCGCGTCCCGCTCGACTGGTCGCCTTCCCGACCATCCCTCCCCATGGTCCCGCGCCCCACGAGAACCGTGGGCTGGTATTGTGCCGGGTTCATCCCCGGCTTTCCACACCTGACCCGAACTACTCGATTCAACAGAGACCAGGACATTCACGACACAGTCCAACATCCCTATGTCAACACAGCCCGTATGGACGTGGGAGCCATCGATGAGCGCGCACATTCCGCGCGATTGTCCCCCGAACGGCCCTTGGTGTACGGTCGAGCCAGCCTCGGGTTCGCATCCCCGGACAATTTTCTTGAACACCCTCCAGAGCGCCCACCCTATTCACCCGCCGCACCGGGCAGTGATCGTTGCTGGACATTGCTACCCTTGGCCTTCGCATGCTCCTCCAACCCCTCACGATCGCCCGCAACACGTTGATCGAGAGCCTCCGCCAGCCGGTGGTGCTTCTCATCATCCTCGCCTCGGGCATCCTCCAACTCTTCAACACCTGGAACACCGGGTACACCATGGGCCTCGAACAAACCGGCGAGGTCAAGGGGGACGACAAACTCCTCTTTGACCTCGGGCTGGCCACGGTCTTTGTGTGTGGGACGCTCCTCGCGGGGTTCATCGCGACCGCCGTCATGAGCCGCGAGATCGAGAACAAGACCGTACTCACCATCGTCTCCAAGCCCGTCTCGCGGGTCTCGCTCATCCTGGGCAAGTTCCTGGGCGTCGCCGGGTCGCTCCTGCTCTCGTCGGTCGTCATGATCCTCTTCATGCTCTTCGCCATCCGCCACGGAGTCATGAGCACCGCGGCGGACGAGATCGATGGACCCGTCGTCACCTTCGTCTTCGGGGCCGTGCTGCTCTCCCTCGCGATCGCCGCATGGTGCAACTTCTACTACTCGTGGAGTTTCCCCCAGACGGCCGTCCTCCTCATGCTTCCCCTGGTGCTGATCGGCTACATCCTCACGCTCTCACTGAGCAAGCACTGGGAGTGGCAGTCGCTCCTCAAGGACCTCAAACCGCAGGTCACCCTCGCCAGCGCCACGCTTCTCCTCGCGCTCATTGTTCTTGCGGCCGTGGCGACGGCGGCCTCGACGCGTCTGAACCAGGTGGCGACGATCGTGGCGTGCATGCTCGTCTTCGTCGCCGCGATGATGAGTAACTCCATCGTCGGCTCGCGCGTCTTTCACAACACGATCGCCGGAACCGTCGGCGACTATGTCCCGGTGGATCTCAACACGCCCGAACTCTCGACCCTGGGCACGCAGGGGAAACTCGAACTGGCCGGGCCTCCCGAGAGCCCCATCCGCGTGGGCGATTCGCTCTACATCTCGCCCACGCCGAATGGCTTTCCCATGCTCTGGGCTGGATTCGATCGATTCACGGGATCACTCGACGACGCAAACCAGATGCTGGGGCCTGGCACGCCTCCCGCGATCGTGGTCACGGGCGTCTCGGCGAAGACGATCACCATCCGGCACATCGGCGGCACGCCACTCTCCATCGTGCGAAACCCGTTTCCCGGCGACTACGTCTTCACCAAACCCACAGAGGTTCGGCTGCACTGGATGGCCGTCTGGGGCATCGTGCCGAATCTGCAGTTCTATTGGCTCCTCGACGCGGTCTCGCAGAGCCGCCCAATTCCGCCCTCGTATCTCATCACGATCTTCGTGTACACTCTGGTGCAGGTGGTCTTCTTCCTCTCCCTCGCGGTCGTGCTCTTCCAGAAGCGCGACGTGGGGTGAGTCGAACCCGGAGCTAGCCCAGCGAGGTGTTTCACATGCCGACGAAGCGTTCCAGCCTGAGCGATTTGGCCCACCAGGGCAAGCCCGCCACGTCCTCAGCCAAAGATCCCAAGAAGGCGATCCTTGTTGTGATCCTTGTCGCGGTCGTCGCCGGTGTTTGGGTCTGGGCGGCCTCTTTCATGGGTTGGATTGGGAACCCGCAACGCGGCGACCCGAACGCCCCCGCTCCAACCACATTCATGACCGACGCCGAGCGGAGGGAAGCCGAGCGAAACACGCCGATAATCGCCGACCCCAAGAACCCCAAACAGGTGCCCGGCACGACGATCGACGGGCGTCCGGTCATAGCGCCCGAGGAAGTGTCGGGATCGTGAGTCTCAATGCGACGGGCCGATCGCGCTCGGTACTCCATCACAGGTCACGACGCCGCCACGCT
Source organism: uncultured Phycisphaeraceae bacterium (assembly GCA_964628245.1). Taxonomy (GTDB): domain Bacteria; phylum Planctomycetota; class Phycisphaerae; order Phycisphaerales; family UBA1924. The sequence continues at coordinate 48,754 of CAZVMU010000004.1, forward strand.
CGGTCCGGTCGTTCCCATCGCCTTGGAATATGACGCGACACACCGCTCGGCGGCCCCATCCCATGTCAGACGATGGAGCTCGAACGAGCCGTGCTGGCGCAGCGTCTGCGACAGAGGCGGGTGACGAAGCACGGCGAGGATCTTGTTCGCCATCTCGTCGATGTCCCAGAAATCGACCTTGAGGACGTGCGTGAGAACCTCGCTCGCGCCGCTGGTCTTGCTGAGGATGACGGGCACGTCGTGCTTGATCGCCTCGAGGGCCGCGATCCCAAACGGCTCGCTCACGCTGGGCATGACGTAGCAATCGGCCATCTGGTACACACGATCGACGTCGCGCCCGCGGAGGAAGCCCGTGAAGAGCACCTTGTGCCCGATGCCCATGCTCGCGGCGAGTTCGATCATGCGGACGGCCATGTCGCCGCTCCCCGCGAGCACGAACTTGACGTTGGACATCTTCTCCAGCACGCGCTTGGCGGCGGCGATGAAGTACTCCGGCCCCTTCTGCATCGTGATGCGACCGACGAAGAGCACGATGCGGTCCCCGGACTCGATGCGATCGCCCTCGCGCGGCTGGACATGGTCGCGCTCGATGCCGTTGTACACGACATCCACCTTTGCGGGAGAGACGCCGTAGCGCCGGACGCAGATCGCCTTGGTGAACTGGCTGACGGCGATGACGCGCGAGGCGTGGTGCATCCCCGCGCGCTCGATCTCGTAGACGCGCTGGTTCACGTTGGTCCCGGCGCGGTCGAACTCGGTCGAGTGGACATGGACGATGAGTGGCTTGCGCGACAGGCTGGAGAGGGCCACGCCCGCGGGGAAGGTCAGCCAGTCGTGGGCGTGGACGACATCGAACGACTCGCCCCGTGCGAGGGCGACCACGAGACGGGCGTACCGCTCTGAATCGCCCACGAGGTCCGATCCATAGCCGACACCCGGTCCGCCCGCGGCGAGGCCAGCCGCCGTGGGCCCGCCGCCGAGTCCGCCGCCGAAGCTTTGGGCGAGCAGGGCCGCCGTCTCGTCGCTGGCCTGGATGGCGCTGAGGTCCACGCCGCCGATGCCCGCAGCAGCCCCGACGCCAGCGATCTTCGCCGGGTCAAATCCGGGGTACGAATGGCTGAATGAGGCCTGAACACCACGGAAGATGGCATTCTGGAACCCGTGGAGGGGCATCCCCTCGACATCCATCACATTGGTGCGCGTTGTCCCGGCCGCGGGAGCGGCGGAGTCGGAGCCGAGCATCTTGACGTGGGAGGCGTTCCCGGCGCGATCGACGGGCTTGGGGAGGATGAACAGGATCTTGTGCCCATGGCGATCGAGGGCCTTGGTCAGCCCATAGCACGCCACACCCAGCCCCCCGGCGATGAATGGCGGAAACTCCCAGCCCAGCATGAGGATGCGCATTCCTTGCTCCGTCGCGCCACAGCGCGTTAGTCGTCCTGTTCCGCTTCCATGTCGCCGAGCCTTCGGAAGCAGGCCTCATACGCCAGGATCCATCGGGCGCACTCTTCCGGCGTGGCCGAATCGCTCAGGGGGGTCCGAAAGGTGAAGAGTTTGTCCTCCGACCGGAAGTGCTCGACGCGGATCGACCCGGCCCGATCGCTGGCCCCGAGTTCGGCGAGTTCCTCTTCCAGAAGGTCGTTCAGCTTGTCGCCGGTGTGGACGAGGTCCTGCTCGATGGACTGGCTCAGCCAGCGGTCTGCAGTGACCAAGGCCACCCAGGTCACACCCCCGTCGCGTTCCAGGCGGTACCACGCGGGCGCGGCCGACGACCGGGCCTGGCATGCCAGGCGATCCTCCTCGGCGGCTACCTCGGCAAAGACCCCGGCCTCCTCGGCTGACCGGGCGACTTTCGAGAGATACTGCGACCACGTCGCGTCGGACAACGCCATTTCCACGTCCACTCCTCTGGGTCAGCCGGAGGAAACCCCTCGGCGTGTGAGTTTAGGCTGTCGTTCCCGGACCTTGGCTCGACGCATGGGGCTGTGGTGCTATATTTGTTCCCTTCAGAGCGTCCGGGGCCGAGAGGTCTCGCGATGGACAACTGGCCCAGGTGGCGAAATTGGCAGACGCACTACCTTGAGGTGGTAGCGCCCGCAAGGGCATGGAGGTTCAAGTCCTCTCCTGGGCATTCTGAGTCATTCGACTCGGTTCCGATTCCAACGATTCCACATCAATGAGTCGTCGATCGCGTGGACTTGCCGATCGCGGGAAGATCCGGGTTCCCCCCGGGCCGAGTTGAAGTCGACCACACATGTGACCGATATCCGATTGGATGTCCCCGGCCCCACACCAGATCACTGTGCTCGTCGTGGACGATTCCGCGGTCATGCGGAAGATGCTCTCGCAAATGGCATCGAGCGATCCGGACATTTGCGTCGTCGGCACGGCGCGCGACGGCGTGGATGGTCTGAACAAGATCGAGACGCTCAAGCCCGATGTGGTCACCCTCGACATCGAGATGCCCAATCTCGACGGACTCGGCGCTCTCTCGAAACTCCGCGCCGATCCCAAGTCCCACAAGCCAGCGGTCATCGTCTGCTCCACGCTCTCGAAGGCGGGTAGCCACGAGGCGCTCAAAGCGCTGCGCCTGGGCGCGGCTGATGTCATCGGGAAGGACCCCACCGCCCTCATCAACGGCGTTGACGACGTGCGCGTCGAACTGGTCAGCAAGATCAAGGCTGTCGCGAAGCGCCCGCGCCGTCAGGCCATCGCCGAGCCCGCGACCTCGGCTCGCGTGCCGACAAAGACCGTCAGCCTCGCCGACCGCCTGGTGGATGGCGTGTTCATCGGATCGTCCACGGGCGGCCCACCCGTCCTGGAGCAGATCTTGACGGCGCTCCCTGCGGAGTTCCCTTGCCCGATTTTCATCGCCCAGCACATGCCGCGGCTCTTCACCACGAGCATGGCGGAACGCCTCAACGAACTGTGCAAGATCAAGGTCATCCATGCTGAGGACGGCATGGTGATCGAACGGGGCGCAGCCTACCTGTGCCCCGGTGGGATGCACCTTCGTGTGCGCCCGGTGGTCGGTCGGACGGGAGCGATCCAGACTTCCGTCACTCTGGAGCCAGCCTCCGCGCTCTACAAGCCCAGCGTCAACGAACTGCTTGAATCGGCAGCATCGACGATGGGCCCCTGTGCGGTTGGCCTCGTGCTCACCGGGATGGGCGACGACGGGCTGGCCGGCGCCAAGGCGCTCCATGCCGCCGGCGGGCTGATCCTTTCGCAAGACGAGGCCTCGTGCGTGGTCTACGGCATGCCCAAAGCGGTGGCGGACGCCGGACTCACAGAGTCGGCACTCCCTCCGATTGGACTGATCCAGGCCCTGCGGAGCATCAAGGGTCGTGGCCTGCTGGGCACCTCGTCGGCGGCGTGATTGGGTACAAAGTCGGGGGATGAGGCGTCAGCATCGCCCAAGAGCCGCCTCCAGGCGGGTCTTGCGTGAAGTGCAGACCAAATCAGACCGATGCTTGGACAAGCACTCCCGCGAGATTCGCGTGGTGGTGGTAACGCATCAAAGGCCAAGACAGGAGCGACCATGAGCACGAGCCTGAAGACCGGCACGACGAACGCCCCGGCGAAGGGGACGATGGGTGTGGAACTCCAGTTGGTCACGTTCGACGTGGCGGGCGAGGAGTACGCGGTCAACATCCTGTCGGTGCAAGAGATCAACCGGATGATGGAACTGACCCGCGTCCCGCAAAGTCCGCCGGAGGTCGAGGGCGTCATCAACCTCCGCGGGCAGATTATCCCGGTGGTGGACCTTCGCAAGACGTTCAACCTGCCTCAGGCGGCGCACAGCGACTCGTCACGGATCGTGGTTGTTGAGGTCCACTCGAAGATGGTCGGCCTGATCGTGGATCGCGTGCACGAAGTGCGCCGCATCGATCAGAGCATCGTCGAGCCGCCGCCGGCCATGGTGTGCTCGCTCCGCTCCGAGTTCATCGACGGCGTGGGCAAACTCGAGGATCGGCTCATTATCCTGCTGAACCTCTCGAAGCTCTTCCCCGAGTCGTCGCTCAACCGCATGTCCACCGCGGCGTGAGGATCGTTTGCTCGCGAGGTTCTCACTCGGCTTCACATACCAGGAATCACCAGCCATGTCCGTCGCCGGCACCATCTCGATGAACGACAAGCAGTTCGGCGAACTGCGCAAAGTCATTTACGATCGCGCGGGGATCCACTTCCCCGACAACAAGAAGTACATCCTCGAGTCTCGCCTCTCGCACCGTCTGCACGAGCTGGAGATGGAGTCGTTCAGCGACTACATCGCCTTCCTCTCGATCGGGCCGTACCAGAACGACGAGTTCCAGGAGATGTTCAACCGCATCACGATCAACGAGACGTCGTTCTTCCGCAACGAGCCGCAACTCGATGTCTTCGAGAAGAAGGTCCTCCCCGAGATCCTCGAGTCGCGGCGCGGGACCAAGCGCCTGCGGATCTGGTCGGCGGCGTGCTCCACGGGAGACGAGCCGTACACGCTCGCGATCATGCTCCATCGCTCACTGGGCGCACGCCTGAGCGACTGGCGCATCGAGATCCTGGGAACGGACATCTCCGAGAAGGCGCTGGAAACGGCGAACTCGGGCGTCTTCCACGACTACTCCATCCGCTCGACGCCCACGCTCGTCAAGCAGCGGTACTTCCGCCAGAACGGGAGCCAGTGGACGATCGACCCGCTCATCAAGCAGATGGTCTCGTTCGACCTGCACAACCTGAAGGACCGTTTCGCCGCCCGCCGGTACGGGACGTGGGACGTGATTTTCTGCCGAAATGTCCTGATCTACTTCGACGACGCGATGAGGAATCTGGTCTTCAAGACGTTCGCGGATCAACTCGCTGACGACGGGACGCTCTTCATCGGGCACTCGGAGACCATCCGGTCCGGGGAGGCGCCCTTCGAGGCGATGCAGATCCCGCAGGGGTTCTGCTACCGAAAGACCACGACTGCTCGACCGGCGACATTTGCGGCCTGATCGCACGACGACAAGGAAAGACCCGTGTCCACCAACGGCTTTGATCCCGAGATTCTCCAGGACTTCCTCACCGAATCGGGCGAGCTGCTCGAGCAACTCGAATCCGACCTCGTGGAACTGGAAGACCACACGCAGGACGCGGACCTGCTGAACAAAGTCTTTCGCGCGCTGCACACGATCAAGGGGAGCGCGTCGTTCCTGGCGCTGACAAACCTCGTCACGATCGCCCATGCCGCGGAGAGCGCGCTCAACGCCGCCCGGAACGGGACGGTTATCGTGGATCGCCCGGTGATGGACCGCCTCCTGCAGGCCGTGGATCTCATCAAGCGGCAGATGTCGCAGATCCAACGCGGACAGGAGAAGTTGGAGACCCCGCCGGCGCAGCTCGTCGCGGACCTCGCGGGGATCGGCGAGGGCAAGCCGTTGTCGGCATCAAAGGCGTCGGCCAAACCCGCGAAAGCCGCCGCTGCGAGCGAGAAGGCATCGTCGGGCAAGAGCGCGACAAAGACGCCCGCCAAGGCCGCCACCAAGAGCACCTCCAAGGCCGCGCTCAAGCAGAAGAAATCGACCTCCGCAAAGTCCACCACGCCCGCTGTCGCGCCATCTACGGCGATCACCGACATCGCACGACCCGCCGCCGGCGGCGACTCGGGGAATGGCTCAGGCGACGGCACGAGCGTGGCAAACGACCTCTCGTGGTCGGTCGCGCCGCTGGAACTGGACGCTGGCAAGGCCGACCTCCTCGAGTTCCTCGTTGCCGACATCGAGGAGACGCTGAGTCGCCTCGACTCTCTCGTGGGCGCGCTGGGCACCAAGAGCAATGCGGACGAGTGCGGCGAGCAACTGGGCGACCTCGCCCTCGGGCTTGCGAAGGCCGTGGATTTTTTCAACTTCGAGTCGATGCAGACGGTCGCGTTCCAGCTGAACGAGATCGGGCAGGTGATGTCGTCCACGCATGAGGTGGAGGGGAGCGCCCCAAGGGCGCGCCTCCTCTCGGAGATCCTCCGCCACCAGTGCCGCGGGCTCAAGGACAAGGAGATGCGTTCGTGCGACCCGGCGTCGTACACGCCCGAGGGAACGGGTGGCTCGGCGGGCGATCTCGATACGGACGTGACCACGGACGAGGGGGAGGATGCGCCGATCGCATCACCAGATTCGACGTCGTCGACAAGCACCACGTCAAGTGCGCCTCGCACCGAGGACGATCGCAAGGTCGTGCTGCACGAGAGCACGATCCGGGTCGAGGTCGGTCGTCTGGAATCGCTCATGAATCTCGTCGGCGAGTTGGTGCTCCAGAAGAACCGTTTGTCGTCGCTCTCGCGTCGTCTCGCGGGCGAGACCCTTCATGACTCGGAGCTTGCCGAGTCGATCTCGCTCGCGTCGGGCAACCTTGATCGCGTGACGGGTGACATCCAGATGGCGGTGATGCGCACGCGCATGCAGCCGCTCGACAAAATCTTCGGGAAGTACCCCCGCCTCATCCGCGATCTGGCCTCGAAGACCGGGAAGAAGATGCGGCTGGTGATCGAGGGCGGCGAGACCGAGGTGGACAAGTCCGTCATCGAGGAACTCGGCGACCCGTTGATCCACCTTCTCCGCAACTCGGCGGACCACGGCATCGAGATGCCGGCGGATCGTGTGAAGGCCGGCAAGAGCGAGGAAGGCACGATCACCATCCGCGCCTCGCACGAGGGCGGGCACGTACGCCTCCAGATCCTCGACGACGGGCGCGGGCTTCACCGTGATCGAATCGGCAAGAAGGCCATCGAGCGCGGGCTGTGCACCGAGGCTGAACTCTCGTCGCTCCCCGATCGCGAGGTGTACAAGTTCATCTTTGGCGCCGGATTCTCCACGGCCGAGCAGGTCAGCGACCTCTCGGGACGCGGCGTGGGCATGGACGTCGTCCGGACCAACATCGAGAAAATCAAGGGGTCGATCGACCTGGCGAGCGAGCCCGGGCAAGGGACGACGCTCACGATCACGATCCCGCTCACCGTGGCCATTATGCCCGCCATGATGGTGGCGGTGGCGAACGAGATCTACGCCGTCCCGCTGGGCAACATCCTGGAGATCGTGAAGCCCGAGGCGTCGCAGATGTCCAGCATCGGCGAGCACCCGGTGATCCGGATGCGCGACGGCGTGCTGCCATTGATCAGCGCGGTGGACGCGTTCAACGTGCCGCTGGAGCCAGACGGCAGCCGTCCGAAAACGCCGTTCGTCGTCGTGCTGGCGATGAACGACCGTCGAATCGGTCTGACGGTCTCAAGGCTCATCGGACAGCAGGAGATTGTGGTGAAGCCGCTGGATTCGGTGGTCGATCACAAGGGGGGTCCCGTTTCCGGCGCGACGGTTCGCGACGACGGCGGGGTCAGCCTGATCGTGGACGTGACGCAACTGATGGCGTTGTCCCAGTCCCTCGCCGTGCGTGCCGCCTGAGTCGTGGAGAAAACAACGATGGATCCGACGGTCATCAAGCCCTTCATCGCCAGCATCCAGAACGTCTTCTCGACCATGATGCAGTTGCAGGTCAGCATCGGGGAGCCCCGCGTCAAGACCTCGAACACGGGAGAGCACGATGTCTCCGGCATTATCGGCTTGTCCGGCGACGTGGTCGGCTCGGTGGTCCTGAGTTTCCCGACCGAGACCGCGACGAACGTCGTGGCGCTCTTCTGCGGGATGAAGGTCGATCCGACCTCGCCCGACTTCGCCGACGCGATTGGCGAACTGGGCAACATGGTCTCCGGCGGCGCCAAGGCCATGTTCCATGGTCGCAAGGCGTCGATCTCCTGTCCCAGCGTGGTGCTGGGCAAGAACCACGTCATCGCGCGTCCCAGCGGCGTGCCGTGCATCGTGATCCCCTGCATGACCGACTGTGGCGACTTCGTGATCGAGGTCGCGATCAAGAACAACGACATCGCCCAGGCGACGGGCACCAAGACCGCCGTGGCGAAAGCCTGAGACGACTCGCACCCCTTGAATCCCACACGAGACGCGACATGAAAATCCTCCTGGTCGATGACAGCAAGACGATGCGGAACATCCAGAAGTCCGTTCTCTCTCAACTCGGGCACACCGAGGTGATCGAGGCGTGCGACGGCGTGGACGCGCTCTCCAAGGTGCAGGGTTTCAAGCCCGAGTTGTTGCTCGTGGACTGGAACATGCCCAACATGGACGGGCTGACCTTCGTGAAGACCTATCGCGCCAAGATCTCCAAGACGACGCCCATTATTATGGTGACGACCGAGGCCGAGAAGTCCCGCGTCATCGAGGCCATCAAGGCGGGCGTGAACAACTACGTCGTCAAGCCCTTCACCCCGGATCTGCTCAGCCAGCGGATCAACGAGACGATGGCCAAAGCCGGAGCGGCGGCGTAGCGCCGGTCGCCGGTGTGTCACAAGCACGATTCTGGCGACCGGCGGGGGTGGATTCCCCGTGCCGGGTGGCCACAATTCGGGGATGAGACCACTCACCTGGTTGTGGACGCTTGCGGGCGGGCTTGGTGCCGCGGGGACGCTGACCGCGCCGGCGTCGTGGCGTCCTGAGCCGCCCGAGACTCCACCCCCCCCCACTGCCCCCGCCCCCACGACCGTTCCGTCAGTCGAGGCCAAGCCCGCCGACGAGCCGGTGCGTGTGCAACTGATGCTGAGCGATGGGCGACTCGTCGAGGGACGGTTGATCGGTCAGGACGATCGGACGGTGACCGTCGAGATCAATGGGATCGAGACGCCGTTCCAACGGGGGCTGGTGGAGCGCCTGCGGACGCTGCCGAGCGTGTCGTCGGAGTATGCGCGACTCCGGGCGGCGATCGATCCTCGCGACATCGAAGCGCGATTGCGTCTGGCGGAGTGGCTGCGGGCGAACGAGCGGTATGACCTCGCGCTCACGGAGATCACCGAGGCGATGCGGATCGATCCGCTGCATCCCGAGGCGATCGAGATGAAGACGCTGGTGGAGCAGCAGAAACTGCTGGCCGAGGCGAGCAAGGGGCGCGCGGACGATCCGGGGACGGACTCGGGCAAGCCGCGTCGCGTCGTGCGGCGTCCGGAGAAGGCGTCGTTTCCGGTGCTGAGTCCGGAGCAGGTGAACGTGATGCGGGTGTATGAGGTGGATCTTCGTCGCCCGCCGAGGATGTTGATCGACCGCTCGACGGTTGTGGAGTTGATGAAGACCTACTCCAGCAACGAGTTGATCCCGCAGACGCCGGAGGGTCGCGACGCGTTCCTGCGGAAGGACGCGGTGGAGATCCTCGAGGTCATTTTCCGATTGCGTGCACGGGAGTTCTATGGCGACGTGCGCGTGATCGAGAATCCATTGCCGTTCCGCCTGTTCCGCGAGGAGGTGCATCGCGGGTGGCTGATGAACAGTTGCGCCACGTCGCGGTGCCACGGCGGGGAGGACGCGGGAGCGCTGTACCTCAATCGCAGCATGGCGAACTCGGACGCGGCCGTGTACACCAACTTCCTCATCCTGGACCGGTTCAGGACCAAGGACGACCTGCCGTTGATTGACTACGTGGAGCCGGCGAACTCGCTGCTGCTCCAGTATGGCTTGCCGCGGGCGCTGGCGAAACGGAAGCACCCGGAAGTCGGGCAGTTGCGGGGCCGTCCGGCGTGGAAGCCGGTCTTTGAGTCGGACCGGGACCCCAAGTTCCGTTCGGCGGTGGAATGGATCAACACGCTGTATCGCCCGAGGCCGAAGTATCCGGTGGAATACACGCCACCCGAGGCAAGGCCGGACCGAATGGACGAGGATCACTCGCCGCGATAGTGCCCTGTCGTGAGTCGCCATGCCCCCAACAGATCCCCAATGTTGGGACCTGTGGTTCGCGTCGTGGAGTGCGATCGGCTAAAGTCTCAACCACACGCCGATGCGGGGCGTATGGGGACAACGCCGATGGGCGTGCCGAGGGTGTGGACGCGCTTTGTTCGTGTCCGCGCCGACGGGATGTGTTCCCGAACGACCGCCGAGTCGGCCCAACTTTGATGGGATCACCATGACTGGACGCCTGAGCGGAAGGACCATGACGGCTCGCCCCCTGACTCTCCTGTCGGCCCGCGTGCTGACGGCGGCGTCGCTGCTGGTGCTGGCGGGCGGGTGCAAGAAGGAGGACGCGAACGCGCGGACGTTCGAGGACTCGGCGCGGAGCGTGCACGCGGCGGCGTCGGCGGGCCCGGCGAGCGCGGACCACAGCGCGACGGTGTACAAGAAGGCCATCACCGACCTCGCGCCGATCGCGGCCGGGGGCGGCGGAACGGGCGCCGCGGCGGCATCGCTCTCGGCGCAATCGGGGCTCGGCGTCGCGGAGCGGGCGGTGTCGAAGGTGCACGGGGCGTCGGCGGAGGTGCGTGAGGCGCTGGCGTCGGCGCGGCTGAACCTGAACTCGTGGATCACGCGGAGCACGATGGCGTCGGTGACGGGATCGTTCGATCCATCGTCCCAGATCGCCGAGTTGGAGACGAACCGGAGCGAGATCGAGAACCGAATTCGTGCGCTCACCGAAGAGAAACGCAACGTCACGGGGCAGATCGAGTCGCTGCGTCAGCAGGCCAAGTCGAAATCGGACGAGGCGGCACGGTTCTACTCGCAGGCCGCAGACCTCCAGACGCGCGCCAGCACGATGTCGGCGTCGGCCGGGCTGTCGCTGGTGGAGCAGGCGCGCGAGACCAAGCGTCGCGGTGATGCCGAGGCGATGCACGCGACGACGCTGAACTCGCAGGCCGACGTGCTCCAGCCCACGTTGCAGAATGCCACGCTGGAGTTGGACCTGGCGCAGAACCGGCTGACCAACCTGAACGACAGCGCGGCGGACCTTGAAGCGCAGCGGTCGGCGGCCCAGCGGGCGGCGAGCGAGGCGCGGAACAATGCTGTGCAGTACTCGCAGCAGATCGATTTCTTCGTGGAGGGGGCGAGGAAGGCGATGACCGAGTCGTTCGAGTCGTCGGTGGCGGAGGCGGAGCGGCTGGTGAACTCGGCGATGAAGGACGCGTCGAGCGCGTCGCAGACGCTGCCCTTGCAGGGGAAACTGGTGCAGGCCTCGGGCCGCATGACGCTGGCGGACGTGAAGGCGACGGCGGCGTCGCTCACGAACGACTACGCCAGGCTTCTGGAGGCCGTGGCGGCCGCGGCGCCGGCGGTACCGAACCAGAGTGAGTATGTAGCGAAGGCACGTGAGGCGCGGTCGCAGGCGGAGGCGGCGTATGCCGCGAGCGTCGAGGCGATCGAGTCGGCGCGGGCGGCGGTGTCGAGCGTGCCCGCAAAGGGTCCGGCGAAGGAGAAACTCGACGCGCTGGCAGCGTTGCTGGAGCGACGGGCCTCGGGCGCGGCGGGGAGCGCGGCGGATTCTGGTGCGGCGAGCGCCGTCGCAGATCCGACGCCGAGCGCTCCGGCGAGCGGGACCGGGGACGACGAGCGGGCGATCCGCGAGGTGCTCTCGCGGATGAAGTCCCTGGTGGAGGCGGGGAAGTCGTCCGAGGTGATGGGGATGCTGCACGCGCGGACGGAGGCGGAGCGGACGCTGCTCGCGCAGGTCCGCTCGCTGGTCGAGGCGCAGGGCCGCCTGGACGCGGCGTGCAAATCGAAACTGGGGTCGTCGTTCAATGACCTCATGAAGAGCGCGGGCCCGGCGGGGGCGATGGTGGGCGCCACGGACCTCTCGCAGGGGCTGGTGGGGTTTGATCCGCAGACGGTGTCGGTGCTGGTGAACGGGAACGATGCGGTGGTGTCGGACTCTTCGAATCCGACACCGATGCCATTCTTCAAGGACGGGGGCGAGTGGAAGGCGGGCCTGCCCTCGGGCGAAGGGATGGAGGTGATGGGTCCAATGCTGGGCGCGTTCGCGACGGCGTTCGACGACATCGCGAGGGACGTGGAGAGTGGGAAAATCGGCGATGTCCAGTCGCTGCTCATGGCGCTCGGGCAGAAGATGCAGGGGGCGATGGGGGGCATGGGCGGGATGCCGCCGGGGATGGGCGGCGGGAACTGAGGACGATCGGGGAGCCTCGAAGGATCTGTCGGAACGTGGGGAACTCTTTCAACGCGCCCCACGCGGAGCGTCGGGGCACCCGTAAGGGCGAGGGCTAGATGGCGCGAACGGAAACGAGTGACGGCGCCGGTCCGGTGCTGGCCGAGGCGGTGATGCACCTGCACCTGCCCGCGTCGGCGGCGACGGCGGTGGTCGTGGAGAATCGCCTGTGCACGAAGGGCCCCAAGGCGACGGGGTTCGTGCGGCACGTCGTGCTCGATGTCTCCAACTCGAAACTCCCGGGCAACTTCATCGCGGGGCAGTCGTTCGGGGTGCTCCCGCCGGGTGCGACGAGCGAGGGCCAATCGCACAAGTTGCGTCTGTACTCGATCGCGTCGGCCTCCTTCGGCGAAGGAGGCAACCCCAACCACATCGCCACGACCGTGAAGCGCCTGCTCGACGAGCACCACGAGACGAAGAAGTTGTTCGTGGGCGTGGCGTCGAACTTTCTGTGCGATCTTTCGCCGGGAGACACGGTTCGCGTGACGGGCCCGAGCGGGAAGCGGTTCGTGCTCCCCGCGGACCCCGCGGCCCACGACTATGTGTTCGTTGCGACGGGGACGGGGATCGCGCCGTTCCGCGGGATGCTGCACGAGTTGCTGTCGCACCCGACGCGTGGGGCCACGGGTTCGCGGGGGGGGCGGGTCGCGCTGGTGATGGGTGTGCCGTACGCGCCGGATTTGCTCTATCACGACGAGATGACGGCTCTGGCGGCGTCGCGTCCGGAGTTTCTGTATGTGCCGGTGTTGAGCCGCCAGTCGCAGGTGGACGGGTCGTCGCTCGGGCCGATGTATGTCGACGCGCGACTCTCGTCGCACGAGGGCTTGATGGACATGCTGAAAAGCCCGCGGACGCTGGTGTATGTGTGCGGGATCGCGGGGATGGAGTTGGGCGTCTTGCGGGCGCTGGCGACGGGGTTGCCCGGCGAAACGGCCGCGCAGTATGTCACCGTGGACGCGTCGGCGGGCCACCCCAGAGCGTGGACGCGGGCGATGGTGCACAAGGCGGTGAAGCCGACGCGTCGGGTCTTCCTGGAGGTGTATTAGACGCTGGGGCGAGGGCCTATCCTTTTCGCCCGGTGGTTGTGGTCGGCGTCATTTATGGTGCTGGCCGTGCCCGGGACACTCGACGTTTCACTTGGAGCAGGAGCCTTCTGCCGTGCGACTCACTTTGATTCTCGCCTGCGTGATTGGTGTGGTCGCTCGCGTGTCGGTGGCGGTGGGCGTGCCGGGCGTGGCCGACCTTCCGGTGGAGATCGTGCGATCGACGGGGTCCTTGACCGAGTCCCAGCGTGAAACGGTCGGGGCGTTCGCGGCATCGCTGCTGCCGGGGTTGTCGTCGGAGAGCGCGGTGGAGGTGGCCGAGGCGCGTCGGGCGCTGGTGAAGCCCTTGCGCGATCCTCAGGTGACGGCACCGGTGCGGATCGAGTTGGCGACGCGGCTGAAGTCGTCGCTGACGGCGGCGGCGGGCGGAAAAGCGGAGGCGTCGGCGGTGAACGCGCTGGTGATCGCGGGCGACCTCGCGACGGTGGAGTCGCTGGGCGTGATCGAGGCGGGGATGCGCTCGACGGGCGCGCCGGTCCGATATGAGGCGGCGTACGCCTCGATGCGGGTCTTCCAGACCGCGGGTTCGGCGGGAGCCAGCCCCATTCGAGCCGACGCGGTCGACGGGCACGTGCGCACGCTGGAGTCGTGGCTGAAGGCCGAGCCGGAGCCGATGGTCGTCGCGGCGCTTGTTCGGGCGCTGGCGGCGGCGGCGGAGAACGCCAAGGCGGAGTTCTCGTCGAGCCGTTCGCGGTCGCTGGTGTCGCTGGCGAACGGGATCGAGGCGCGGGCGGACGTGAGCGGGAGCAAGGACCTCTCGCCGGCGATGCTGGAGGCGGTGCTGCTGGCGCTGCTCACCGAGCGTGACCAGTCGGCATCGATCAAAAATGCGGAGGTCTCGAAGGCGGGGGCACGCCTCGCGGGGCACGCGCTCGCTCACACCATCCGCGTGCTCGCGTCGGGGAGCCGCCTGTCGGACGTGGAGGGGGCGGCGATCCAACCCCGCGAGTTGTACGCCCAGGTCGCGGCGTCGGCAGAAACCGTGATCGCGGCGTCGGCCTCGCAACTCAGCACCGGCCCAGCGCCGACCATCCGGTCGTACAGCCTCGGCGACACGCTCCGCAAGGGCACGGTGCGCGACGACGCCCAGTTTGCCATCGACGCCAAGAAGCACGTGGACTCGGGCGGAACGCTGGGGAAGCCCCCGTTCGAGTTCGCGGCCGCGACGTTCAAGTCGAAGTGAGCAGAGAGGGAATGGGGAGAGGCCATAGGCCATGGGGCGACGCCGTGAATCGGCATTCGTGAAGAGCATGCGCGGCGTGTGGCTGCGTGACCTGCACCCAGGACAATCACCTCTTCACCTCCCCTCCGCACATACCATCGCCCATGTCGCGGCGAGTCTCGCTTCTTTCCCGCCTTGGTCGGCGTGGCTCGTGGTCGTGGGTGGCGTTGGCGATGCCCGTGGTGCTGCTGGTGCTGGTCGTCGTCGCGTCGGTGCTGGCGGATCGCCCGCTCCCCCGGGCGTCGCTGACCATCGTGGACAAGGACTCGTCGACGCTCGACCTGCACCAGATGTCGTGGTCGCAGGAGTTCCGCCTGGCGCGGCTGCTGCACGAGGGGCTGGTGCGCCATGACGTGCTCGCGGGAGACATGCGCGTGATGCCGGGCCTCGCCGAGTCGTGGGAGGCGAGCGCCGACGCGACGACCTTCACCTTCCACCTCCGCGATGGCCTTCGCTGGTCCGACGGCCGCCCGCTGACGGCGGAGCACGTGCGGCACTCCTGGCGACGCGCCATGCTCCCCGACGCGCGCAACGACTACGACAAACTCTTCGGCTTGCTCAGGGGCGGTCGCGAGTTCACGGCGTGGCGCGCGGGGGCGCTCGCGTCCTATGCCGAGGTGCGAGCCGAGACCGGCGCGTTCCCCACCGATCCGGCACAGAAGGGACCGGGCGCGCACCTCCGCTCGGCGCGGGCGCTCCTCGACGAGACGAACCGCCGGTTCGACGAATCGGTCGGCGTGCGGGCGCCCGACGCGCGGACGCTGGTGGTCGAGTTGGAGCATCCCACGCCGCACTTCCTCGATCTTGTCGCCTTCGCGCCCTTTGCGGCGGTGGATGTCGAGACCATCGAGCGCTTCGAGCGGCTGGACGAGCGATCGGGCGTCATCTCGACGGACTCGGCGTGGCTGACGCCGGAGCATCTGCGCACGTCCGGGCCGTATGTTGTGTCACGCGTGCGCTTCAAGCGCGACGTGCGCCTCACGAAGAACCCGAACTATTGGGCGAGGGATCGCGTCGCGATCGACTCGGTCGAGATTCTGTCGATCGAGGATCCGTCGGCGCAGGTGCTGGCGTACGAGACCGGGGCGGCGGATCTCGTGGCGGACGTGACCGCGCCGTATGTCCCCGAGATGCTCGCCGCCCGGCGTGAGTTCTACGCCGAGCACCAGACGCTGGTGGACGAGAGTCGATCGCACGGCGCGGGAGAGTTGGAGATCGACCGCGCCCTCCCGCGGGACCGTCGAAGCACGATCCACGCCTTCCCGGCGTACGGGATGTACTTCTACAACTTCAACTGTGCGCCGCGATTGCGCGATGGGCGGCCCAATCCCTTCGCCGACGCGCGCGTGCGCAAGGCCTTCGCCCTCGCGATCGACAAGCAGCGCATCGCCGACGACGTGCGGCGGCTTGGCGAGGCCCCCGCCACGACCGTCATCCCGCCGGGCGCGATCGACGGGTATGCCTCGCCCACGGGCTGTGACTTCAACCCCGACGAGGCAAGGCGACTGCTCGCGGCGGCGGGGCACGCCGGCGGCGAGGGCCTGCCCGTCATCGAGATCCTTCTCAACAAGCAGGGCGGGCACGAGTTGATCGCCCAGGCCGTCCAGCGAGACTGGCGATCGATCCTTGGTGTCGAGGTTCGCCTGGAGGTGAAGGAGACGCGCGTCTTCCGCGACGACCTGAAGAACGGCAACTTCATGGTCAGCCGCGCCTCGTGGTTCGGGGATTATGGCGACCCGCAAACCTTCCTCGACATCAACCGAACGGGCGACAACAACAACGACCGGCAGTACTCGAACCCGGCGTATGACGCGCTGCTCGAGCGGGCCGAGCACGCGACGACGCTGCGCGAGCGGTACGACCTGCACGCGCAGGCCGAGCGGATGCTGGTGGAGGACGAGTTCCCCCTCGCCCCGATCTTCCGGTACATGAACGTGCTGCTCTTCGACGCCCACGACGTGCGGGGCGTGAGCGATCACGCGCGACAGATCCAGGACTTTTCGAGGGTCTGGGTCGGGGAGGGGAGAGGTGAAGAGGTGAAGAGGTGAAGAGGTGAAGAGGTGAAGAGGTGATTTTGGATGCTCCTCCCTCTCGTGGCACAGGCGTCTCGCCTGAGCCTTGATGCCTCTCCTTGGTGTTGCCTCTCGGGTGGAGTACGGAGGAATGGCTGGAGGAGAGGAAGGACGCAGGCGGGGCGCCTGCGTCACGAGGTTTGGGAGTTGTGTCACCGTGCCGCCGCCGTCACGCGATCGACCTCTTCGAGGCTCGACGTGCCCTCGGCCACGAGCCTCCACCCCGACTGCACGAGCGTCGTGAAGAGCCCCGTCTCGATGACCTTCTTCATCGCCGCGATCGAGGGCGTCGAGAGCACGATGTCGCGCAGTTCGTCGGTGAAATCGAGCAACTCGAAGAGCGCCCGCCGTCCGACATAGCCGGTGCGCAGGCATCGCAGGCACCCCGTGGGCACAAAGACCTCGGTCTTTCCCTGCAAGAACCGGCCCATCCGCGTCGCCTGCCCGGGCGTCACCGGGATGAGCCGCTTGCAGTTGTCGCACAGCACGCGCACCAGCCGCTGCGCCAGCACCAGGTCGAGCGCGTTGGCGACGAGATACGGCTCCACGCGCAGGTCCAGCAGCCGGAAAACCGCCGAGATCGAGTCCTTGGCGTGGATCGTGCTGAAGACGACGTGCCCGGTCATGGCGGCCTGCATCGCGGTCCGTGCCGTCTCCTCGTCGCGGATCTCGCCGACGAGGATCACGTCCGGGTCCTGGCGCAGGACGGATCGCAGGAGGCTCCCGAAGGTGTTGCCGCGATTCTCGTCGATGGGGATCTGCGTGACACCATCGAGTTGGTACTCGACGGGGTCCTCGATGGTGACGACGTTGCGTGCCGTGCGGTCGATGACGCGGAGGCAGTTGTAGAGCGTCGTGGTCTTGCCGCTCCCCGTGGGCCCGCAGACGAGCAGCAGCCCGGCGTCCTGCTCGCACGTCCTTTTGATGCGATCGACCATGTACGACTGCATCCCGATCTCGGCGATGGACTGCGGGACGCCCCGCTCGTCGAGCACGCGCACCACGAGTTTCTGCCCGTGCACACTGGGCGTGAAGGAGACGCGATACTCCACGCGCCGGTCGGGGAAGACGGCCGAGAAGTGCCCCTCCTGCACGGCGTCTCGCCCCACGATCGGCATGTTGCACGCGTTCTTGATCAGCCCATACGACAACTCGCCCACGCGCTTGGGGACGTCCTGGATCGGGACCATGTCCCCATCGACGCGCATGCGGATGTGGTACAGGTCGTGCCTCGGCTCGACGTGGATGTCCGTCGCGCGACCCTTCGACGCGAGTTGCAGGAGCAGCCGCACCGCGTTCGGGCCGTCGGCCTTCCCCGCCAGCACGTCCGTCGGGCGCCCGGCGCTGTCGATGACGCTGACCTCCTCCGTGGGCATCCCCTTGGGCGGGACGCTCTCGACGAGCGCGCCCAAATCCAGCAGCCAGTTCACGCCGCTGAGTGACGCCGAGAGTTCCTCGGCCTCGGGGAGGGCGTCGTCCACGTGGAACGACATCGAGGGGAGATCGGTCGAGAGTGTCTCCACGCCCGGCAGCGGGCGCTCACGTTCGAAAATCCACTCGTGCTTCCCGACGCGGAGAACGTCGCCGGGCTTGAGGATGGCCCGCTGGATTTTCACCTCGTTGACGCGCGTGCCGTTGCGCGAGCCGAGATCCTCGACGATCCACCCTTCGGACGACGGGCTCACCGTGCAGTGCTGACGGCTGGCGACCTCATCGAGCAGCGGGATCGTGTTGTCCGTGCCGCGCCCGATGCTGACGCTCGACACCAGATCGATGGGCTTGGTCTGCCCGCGGATGGGAGTGAGTTTGAACTCGGCCACGGGGTTCCTTGGAGAGGGGGCGGGGGGGCGGGGGGGTGGGGAGGTGATGGACAGATGGTTGTGGGGTGCCACCAGTCGGCGGCTTTGGGCCGACTGGTGCCGGTGGAGCAGGGGACGCGTGAACGGAGAAGTGACGAGCGTCCAGAGTGTACGGGGATGTCGAGGCGTGGTTGCGGCGAAGGGGGGAGGTGAGCAGGTGAGCAGGTGAGGAGATGAGGGGGTGGGCGAATGGTCCATCACGATCGCCCTGTTTCCCGCGATTTTCAGCGTGAATCGTCTCGTCGTGCGCGCGCAGACCTGTCGCGCGGGGCTGTTGGGTAGAGGACCGCGTGTCCTCCACAACCACACCACCCTCACCCCGATTCTCCCCCCACCCCCCCACCCCCCACGCACGGAGGCTCGACCATGTCGCCGCAACTCTCGCTCTTTGCAGTGCCCCCCGAGGATCGTCGTCCGTCATCGCGCGCGCACGCCTCGTTACTCGCCCACGCGCCCGCGACTAGGCCGCTCGCCGCGTCGCTCCCCTTCCATCACGACGCCCCAAAGGGCACCTCGGAGGTCGCCGCGAAGAGGGCGTTCCCACGGGCCAAGACCCATGCCGCACGCATCCTCGCGTTGATCGTCGCCCGCGGGCGTCACGGCCTCACCGACGACGAGGGACAACGCGAACTGGGCATCCTCCTCCAGTCCTATGTCCCCCAGCGCGTGCGACTGCTCGACGACGGGCTGGTCCGCGACTCGAAACTCCGCCGCAGGACCGTCAACGGCTTCCCCGCTGCCGTGTGGGTCGCCACGACGCTGGGCGATGTGGAACGCCGCGGTTCCGACGGCGAGGCCCTCCAGAGCGGTGTCTGAGGTCGTCTCCAAGGAGTCGTCGGCCGGAGTCCGAGGATCCCATCCCATGCCCACCACCACACCTCCATCCGCCCCACCCATCACCCCGCGCGATCGCATGAACGCCCTCGCGGGGCTGGGCGAGTCGCCCGGCGAGCAGTGCGCCCTCTTCGCGGCGTTGATCTGGGCGAACGACGCCGGGGAGTTGTGGCCGAGCCTCGCGAACTGGGCCGACGCCGCGGGCATCACGCCCCGCACGCTGCGACGTTCGCTCCGCGCCCTCGAATCTCGCGGCGTGATCGAGCGCCTCCGCGCCACCGACTCGATCACGCGCCGCACGACGCGCTATCGCCTCGTCCCCCTCGCGCCCGCAGAACCGCGCGGCCCAGACGCGTCCGCCGCGACGCCCGCGACCGACACCCACGCTCCTTCCCCCGGACGCCCTGTCCCTCATGCCGGACGCGATGTCCGCAAGGCCGGTCCTCACGTCCCCTCACCCGGTCCCCTCGTCCGCCAAACAACAAGGAACACGCAGAGAACTCCCAACAACGATGCGGGTGTGGTCGCTCGTCTCGATGCGAGGTGGATCCTGCATCCGCACGCGACACCCGAGCGCGTGGCGTGGATCGAACGCGAGGCGCCCGCCAAGACCAACCCGCTGGGATGGGCGAGGCGATGCATCGAGCAGGGTTGGGAGGTCCCCCCGCCGACGCCCGCCGAGAAGGCCGCGAGCGCCAGGCGGAAACGCGACGAGGATCTCGCGGCGTACGACGCGCTCCCCCTGCCGCAACGCGAATCGATCCTGCGCGAGGCCCTCGCCGCGTGCCCGAACCTCCAGGGCTACGACCCCGCAAGCCCCGCCGTCCGCGGCGCGATCCTGAAGGTGCTGGAGCGACCGCGGTGAACACGCGACTGCCGACACCTCCCCATCTCTTCACCCCCCGCCCCGCACCTCCACCGCTCGCCCCAGCGCCATCTCCAGCGGTCCGCGCTTCGCCCGCGCCGTGTCGAGTTCCTCGGCGATGTCGGGCGTTGACACCGTGGCCGCCAACAGCGACTCGGGACGCGGCGGCTGCGGGGCGTGGCGGACGCGGATCGACGGGACCGGCGCGCGGGTGATCACGCGGGGGATGGCCTCCAGCACCAGACGCCGGCGCGTCTCTTCAACAACTCGCACTCGCTCGACGAGTTGGCGGTGCGTGCGGTCGAGCCCGTCGGCGACGCGGAGGATGCCGACAAGGCGCTCCACGAGATGGCGTCGGGCCTTCGTGAGCGAGGCGAACTCCGGGTGCGAGGGGCTTGGACCCGACTTTCGGTGGTAGCGGGCGAGGAGCGCGATGACCTCCACGTCATCGGTGGTCCAGGCGTGGAATCGAGAGGACACGCGCGAGGAGGCCCGGGCGTTCGCGCGATCACGCTCCGACTTTGCCCCCCCCGCTCCCCCCGCCCCCCCCTCCCCCGTCCCGTCCAAGCCGGCGTAGAGGACCATGTCGCGCCCGTGCTTGTGGTGCTTGCGATACTCGACGAACTGGCCGACATCGTGGAGGAGGCTCCCGGCCTCGAGCAAACGCCGCTCGTGGGCGTCGCGCGGAACAAGGCCACGCCGCGCGAGCGAGTCGTAGAGCGAGAGCGCGAGCCGCGTGACGTGCTCGCTGTGGGCCTCCTCGTATCGGGCGGCACGGGCGAAGGCACGCACGGCGCCCATGGGATCGGGTCCATCGTGCGGCGTCGCGTTCGCGACGTGCGGCGATTCCAGGAGCGTGACAACGTGGCCCTCGCGCACGCCGCCGGGGACGACGACGACCGATCGCGCCCCCGTGCGATCCATCAGCGCCTCGACCGCGACGAGACCGGCGAGGATGACATCGTGGCGGTCCTTGGGAAGGCCGGGGATCGCCGAGAGCGAGGCCATCGGCTTGCCGTTGCCCCCCGCCCCCCCCGCCCGGACCCAGGCGAGGCGGACGCGTTCCAGAAGGTCGGCGACGTGCTCCCGCGTGACGCGCGTGGGGGCGAGGAGTTTGTGCTTGCCGCCGAGGACGACGCTGGCGAGGGTGGTGAACGTGCCGCCGCACCCGCAGAGGACGACGCCGCGATCGCCGGGGACGACGGTGATGGCCTTGAGCGCGCGGGCGATGTGCCTTCGCATGGGCTCGAGCCCGCGCGTCGCCGCCCCGCGAGGCCCGTCGCGCCCGCCGAACTTCTCGGTCATCCGCACCGCGCCGATGGGCATGGAGTGGTTGCCCAGCACGATGCCGTCGCGGGACCAGACGACCTCGAGACTCCCGCCGCCGAGATCCGCGACGACGCCGAAGCCCTTGGAGAGTTCGACGTGGCGCGAGGCGGCGAGGTAGGCGAGGCGTCCTTCTTCGCGTGAGGAGACGATGGCGACATGGACTCCGTCGCGCGTCGTGGCGTCGCCCCACGAGCGCGTGACCTCGCGCACCCGGTCGATGAACGCCGCGCCGTTCTTCGCGTCGCGGACGGCGGCGGTGGCGTGGGCGTAGACATCGCGCGACGAGGTCACGCCGAGATCCCTCGCCCGGGCGAGACACGAGGCGACGGCCTTGGCGGAACGCTCGATCGCCTCGTCGGTGAGTTTCCCCTGGCCCGCGAGTCCGGTGGCGAGACGGGTCATCACCCGCTCGTTGGCGAGGGCACGCCACGAGGGACTGCTGGCAGGCCCCGCGACGCCGGGCGTCTCCCCGACCTCGACGACGAGCATGCGGACGCTGGCGCTCCCGATGTCGATGACGCCCAGCCGGCGAGGCGTGGACGCGACCCGGGGTTTGGGGCGCGGCGTGGGGTGTGGTTCCGGGGTGACCTTGGGCCGTGTTTCTGGTTTGGTGCGGGGGCGTGGCTTCGAGCGGCGTGAGGCCGCGGGAGATGGGACCTTCGTGGCGACGCCTCGGGGCATGGAATCGACATCGTACGTTCCCGAACCGGGACCGACCGGGGTGGCGAGCGGTCCATTGGGGGGCGGTTCACGGATTTCGCGCGATCCACACACGCGTGGGACACGAATGGAAGGCTCACAGGCCGGCTCCCCTCACGCGTGGGGGCGGTCGGGTTGGGGCCTATGCTTCCCTCCTTGGGTTGCGACCGCGGCGCGTGGCGTGCCGCGACCAACGGCGTGGGTCGTGAGGCCCGCCCGCGAAGGCTGCCCGCCTGTCCAACTCGTCACCCGCACGACGTCCGGCGTAGGCACGCCGGGCCTCCTCCTCAAAGAAGGACCTGCTCCCATGGCCGAAACCCCCGCCAACGAGTCACGTCAGATCCAACTCCGCATCGACGAGTCCAAGATGAACTCGACGTATGCGAACACGATCCGCACCTCAACCACCAACGACGAGGTCGTCCTGGACTTCGGGATGAACCTCCCCGTCCCCGGCGCGGACAACAACCCCGTGCTGGTCTTCGCGGTCGGCAGCCGGGTCATTATGAACTGGGCCGCCGCCAAGCGCCTCGCGATCAGCCTCGGACAGGTCGTTCGCCAGTTCGAGGAGCGCAACGGGACCATCGAACTGAACCAGCCCGGCGCGGCGGGGAAGTCCGGTGGCGACAAGCCGAAACTCTCCAACTAACTGAGTGACACACTCGCGCGCGACACCGCCGCGAACTCGAATCGTCCGACGCGGCGTCCTTCTTAGTCGGGACGCCGCGTCCAGTTTTGGGGCACGCCGAACACTTCGAGCCACGAGCCTCCTCGCATGACCCAGGTCGCGCCCAACACGTCGGATCCCAAGGGACCGGACTCGTCGGAGTCCGGGGTCGGCGCCGTGACGCCCTCGGTCGCGTCGTCCGCGGGGCCTCCGGACCCGGAGTTGCTTCGGTTTCTGAGCGAGTTGGCGCAGATCCAGGCCGAACTCGCCGGGGCGATCGCGGCGTTTGTCTTCATCGGGGCCGCCGGCGGGCGGCTCTCGCTCCTCGCGAGGACGCGTCGCCTGGGCGCCCGCGGCACGCCCATCCCACGCCTCGACGAGGTCCTCGCCAGCCCGGAGTTCTCGGCGAGGATGGAGCGCGTCGCCGGCGAACTCTGCCGCACCCGCGCCGTGGCCCAGGCGAGCGCCGCCTCCAATGCCATGCCCCACGGGCGCGTCGAGGGGATCTCGCTGCGGAGTGGCCCGCCCTCGGACCTGCCCGAGTTGGAGCCGACGCATCAACTCGTCGCCACACCTCTCGTCGCCGAGGGCGTGACGCACGGCGCCACGGTCCTTCTGATTCCGCACGCGCACGGTTCCCCAGACGAGGTGTTGACGCGGCTCGCGCTGACCAGCGCCCGCTTCGAGGCCTTCCTCTGGCGTTCCCGCGCCCTCGACGAGACGAAGCGCTCCACGCTCCTCACGCAATCGCTGGAGTTGATCGACCGCGCCCAGCAGGGGGAGAACGCCCGGGCCATGGGCGCGCTCCTCTGCCACGAACTCGCCGTCCGGTTCTCCTGCGCCCGCGTCTCCATCGGCCTGATCGACCGCGACGACCTCCGCGTGGTCGCGGTGAGCGGCGCCGATCGGCCCGACCGCAACGCCCCCGCCACCGAGGCCCTCGAGGACGCGATGGAAGAGTGCGCCGAGCAGGACGCCGAGGTTGTCTTCCCCAGGCCGCAGACCGACGACGCGATCGAGGGTGTCGCCGCTCGCGTCACTCGTGCCCACGAGGCCTTGTCCCGGAAGTTCGGGCCTTCCGCGATTCTGAGCCTCCCGCTCCGCGTCGAGGGCGACCTCGTCGGCGTGGTCCTCCTGGAACGCGATGCCGAGCATCCGTTCCCCATCGGCTCGATCGCGCTCCTGCGTCTTGTCGGGGAGTACATGGGGCCTGCCCTGTGGACGCGACGCCTCGCGGATCGCGGCGTGCTCGCCGTGACGCGTGATCGGGCGCTGGACCTTGGCGCGGCGCTCGTGGGTCCACGCCACACCGCATGGAAGTTGGCGGGCCTCGCCGCAATCCTTCTGCTCGTCGCGTCGCTGGTGCCCCTGCCGTACAGCGTGAACGGGCCGGTGGAGATCCGGGCGACGACGACGCGGACGGTCTCGCCGCCGTTCAACGGGTTTCTCTCGGGTGTGCACGTGAAGCCGGGGGACCGAGTGAAGTCGGGGGACCTGCTCGCGTCGATGGATCCGCGCGACCTGGAGAAGGAGATCGCCCAGACCGAGTCGCGTCGCGACCAGTTGGTCGTGCAGCGCGATCAAGCGTCGCAAGCACGCGAGCAGGCGAAGGCGCAGGTCTTCCAGTCGCAGGTGGACGAGGCCGACGCCTCGCTCTCGCTCCTGCGCGACCAGCGGGACCGCTGCGAGATCCGCGCGCCGATGGACGCGACCGTCGGCCAGGGGGACCTCGAGCGGTTCGTCGGCGCGCGCGTCGAGCCGTCGCAGGCGCTCTTTGAGCTCGTGGACGACGGGCGCCGCGCCCTGGTCCGCGTCTCCGAGCGAGAGATCCGCCTTGTGCGCGCGGGGGGCACGGGGACCCTGAGCGTGCGTGCCGATCCCTCGACGCGATTCTCGCTCACGATCGACCGCGTCGCCCCGGTCGCCGAGGCCGTGCAGGGCCAGAATGTCTACGCCGTCGAGTGCGACGTGAAGACGAGCGACCCGCGCGAGGACTCGACGCGCACCCTCGACGTTCTCCTCCCCGGGATGACGGGCACGGCCCGCCTCGACGCCGGACGTCGCAGCACGCTCTCGCGGTTGCTCGTGCCGCTTGTGGATGAACTGCGCCTGCGGATGTGGTGGTAGCGATGAAGGCCCTGACGGACATCCTCCGCGCCGACTCGGCGTCGTCCTTCAGCGACGTGTGGTACCGCGTCGCCGACGCAAGGCCGCGACTGGGCGCGCAAGGCCAGGTGATCCGCCAGCGGGCACGCGGGCGGCACGTCTACGTCATCGAGGACCCCGCGAGCGGGAGTTTCTTCCAACTCAACGAGGCCGCGTACTTCTTCGTCGGGCTGCTCGACGGCACACGCACGGTGGACCAGGCGTGGGCCGCCTCGTCGGCGCAGATGGGCGACAGCGCCCCCACGCAGCGCGAGTGCCTCGAGATCCTCGGGAAACTCCAGTACTTCAACCTGCTCACGGGCGATCAACCACTCGCGAGCGACATGGTCGCGCTTCGACAGGCCGAGGCCTCGCGCACCGCGCTCAAGCGACGCACCGGGTTCGGTCTCTTCGCCACCATCCCCGTCCACAACCCCGAGCACTGGCTCGACGCCACGAAATGGCTCTGGCGCGGGATCTACTCGCCGATCGGCCTGGTCGCGTGGGTCATCGCCGTCGGCCTTGCCCTGTACGCCGTCTCGACACAGCACGGCGAACTCGGGGTCTTCGGCTCGCTCAACAACGTCCTTGATCCGTCGAACCTCCTCTGGCTGGGCGTCGCCTTCCTCGTCCTGCGCACCGTCCACGAGTTGGGGCACGCCACCGCCTGCAAGGCGATGGGCGCACGCTGCACCGAACTGGGCGTCATGCTGCTCCTGGGCGTGATTCCGTTTCCGTATTGCGAGGCCTCCGATGCCTGGCGGCTCCCCAAGGCGTGGCGGCGCATCCTGGTGTCGTCCGCCGGGATGCTCGCCGAGACCTTCCTTGCCGCGATCGCCGCGATCCTCTGGGCGCGCACCGATCCGGGCACGCTCCGCACCGTGCTCTTCAACGTCATGGTGATCTCGGGGTTCACGACGCTCGTCTTCAATCTCAATCCGCTCCTGCGATACGACGGCTACTACATCCTCAGCGATCTCACGCGGACGCCCAACCTCGCCCAGCGCGCCCGAGAGGTCTGGGTCTATCTCGTCGAGCGGCTCGCCTTCGGCATGAAGGGCATCCGACCGCCCACCCTCCGGAGCCTCGGCGAGTTCTGGCTGCTCGTCATCTATGGATTCCTCGCCGTCCCCTATCGCCTCTTCGTCTCCTTCGGCATCGTCTATGTCGTCTGGCAGAACCCGGCGTACCTCACGCTGGGCGCGGTCCTTGCCGCCGTCGCCGTCGTCGCGTTCTTCATCTGGCCGATCCTCAAGGGCGCTGGATACGTCCTTGGCTCTTCCAGGCTCGTGGGGCGTCGGCTCCGCGCGGTCACCGCGAGCCTGCTGCTCGTCGCGATCCTGGGCGTCGTCGTCGGCGTGGTCCCCATGCCCGCGAGCGTGACCGCGCCCGCCATCGTGCGGGGCGAGGTCGAGGCGCCCGTGCGTGCGGGCGAGAGCGGCTTTGTCGCCGAGGTCGTCGCGACACCCGGCGCGAAGGTCATGGAAGGCGACGCGATCCTCCGCCTGACCAACGACGCCCTCATTGCCGATGTCGCCGCCACCGAGGCTCGCGTACGCGGCGCCGAAGCCTCCCTCATGGACGCGATCACGCGGTCGCCCTCGGCAAAGAGCGTGGCCGAGGCCGAACTCGCCCAGGCCCAGGCCCAGCTCGAGCGTGCCCGGGCGCGGGTCGCCGATCTCGTCGTCCGCGCCCCCGCGACGGGCGTCCTCTCGACGACCATATCCACCAACCTGGAGGGCACGCCCGGCAGATTCATCGCCAAGGGCGCGCTCCTCGCGATGGTGATCTCCGCCGATCGCCCTGTCGTCCGGGCCGTCGTCTCCGATCGCGACCAGGCCTACGCCTTTCCCAGGGGCCTCTCCCTCGACGACGCACGTCCGATTGGATGCGCCCTGAAACTCCGAGGCGAATCCTGGCGCAGCGTTCCCCTTCGCCTCGAACGCTTCGCCGGCATGGGAAGCCGCGATGTCCATGACGCCGCCCTCACCGTGCAGGCCGGCGGCGACATCGTCCTCGACCCCACCGCCGATCGCGCTCAGACCCTCGTCCCCCAGTTTGAGGTCGTCCTCGCGCCGATCGACGCCGCGTCACTTCCCATCGGGCAACGCGGGCGCGTGCGATTCTCGCTGCCGAACGAGCCGCTCCTGCGCCAATGGACGCGCCGCCTCCAGCAACTCTTCGGCGTGCGAGGTTCGGCCTGACCCACGCCCGAGATGCCTGCCCGAGTGACACTCCGATGACGACCCTCACCCACGAACTCCGCGATCGGCTCTCGGGAAGGCCCCAGGCGCCCGTGCCCCAGCCGCGACTCTGGCGCGCGCTTGCGGAGCGATCCTCGCGTGAGCGCGTCACTCGTGGCGCCGATGTCTTCGGCGAGGCCAGCCTCGGTCTTCTCGCGAGGTGGCGATCCAAACGGCTCCCCTGGTCCGCCGCCGATCGTGTCATGGGCATGGCGAAGGACACCATGGCCCACAGCGACGCCGCGTTTGACACGGAGGTCGAGCGTGTGCGTGAGGCGTTCATCGCCAGCCAAAGCGACATGGCGCTCGTCGAGCGCGCCTTCGCCCTGGGCTATGAGGCCATTCGCCGCGAGTTGGGCCTTTCCCTCCACCGTGTCCAGGTCGTCAGCGGGCTGCTGCTCTATCGCGGCGCCTGCGTCGAACTCGCCACCGGCGAGGGCAAGACCGTCACCGCCATCCTTCCCGCCGCCGTTCGCGGCTGGCAGGGGCGTGGCGTGCACGTCGTCACCGTGAACGACTACCTCGCCCAACGCGACGCCGAGACGACGGCTCCCGCCTACCGCCGCCTCGGCGTGCGCGTCGGCTCGGTCCAGGACGAGAGCACACCCGCCGATCGACTGGAGGCGTACTCCCGCGATGTGACGTATGCCTCCGACAAGCAGGTCATTTTCGATCACCTCCGCGACCGCATGGCCTCCCCCATCGCGCCGCGGCTCGCGGGGCTGCTCCTGGAACAAGCCGGCGGACGAGTCTCGCACGCGGGCTGGGCGTCACGCGTCGTGCAGCGCGGCCTCGCGTGCGCCATCGTGGACGAGGCCGACAGCGTCCTGATCGATGAGGCGATTACGCCCGCGATCCTCAGCCAGGCGACGATCGCCAGCGACGCCGCCCACGACCACATCCGCGCCGCCTCCACGATGGCGAGGGAACTCCACGAAGACAGTGACTACGAGGTGGATCGAAGGCTCCAGCGTGTGCGCCTCACCGACGCCGGCCGCAAACGCGCAGAGTCCATGGCCGATCGCCTCCCCGCCTTCTGGGCCGGCCCGCGACGCCGCGAAGAACTCCTCGTCCAGGCGATCACCGCTCGCGAGTTGTACATCCTCGGCAGCGACTACGTCATCACCGACGGCAAGGTCCACATCGTCGATCGCTCCACCGGGCGCGTCCTCCCCGGGCGTCAGTGGCAACTCGGCCTCCACCAGGCCGTCGAGAGCAAGGAAGGCGTCGACATCACGCCGCAGACCACGACGAGCGCCCGCTCGAGTTACCAGGCGTTCTTCACGCGCTACGCGCAACTCAGCGGCATGACCGGCACCGCGCGCGAGGTCGCCGGCGAGATGTGGCGCTGGTATCGCCTCGTCGTGACCCGGGTCCCGACGCACAAGCCCGTCCGTCGCGTGCACCGGGCCGATCGGGTGTTCGCGACCGAAGCGCAGCGAACCGCCGCCGTCGTCGCGCGTGTCGCCGAACTCGCGAGGGCCGGGCGGCCCGTGCTCGTCGGCGCGCGCACCGTCTCGGCCTCGGAATCGCTGGGTGTCCAACTCCGCGACGCGGGCATCTCGTGCCAGGTGCTCAACGCCACCCGCGAGAGCGACGAGGCCGGCATCGTCGCCGCCGCCGGGCAGCAGGGCGCGGTGACGGTGGCCACGCCGATGGCCGGTCGCGGGACCGACATCGCGCTGGACCAGAAATCGCGCGAGGCCGGTGGGCTCGCCGTCGTGGCCACCTCACGCCACGACGAGAACCGCGTGGATCGCCAGTTCTTCGGTCGCGCCGGACGCCAGGGCGACCCGGGTTCGGCCGAGTGCTTTCTCGCTCTCGACGACGAGTTGTTCTCACGCCACGGCTTCCGTCCCTTGGTCGCCCTCGCCCGGCGTTCCCCCCCGGGCGTGCGCGACGCCCTGGGCCGCCTCGCCCGACGACTCGCCCAACGCTCGGCCTCGGGCGCGTGGGCCTCCTCGCGAGCCGAGACCGCACGGGCCGAGGCCTGGCAGGAGATGGCGATGCCCGTCGTCACCCGCTGACCCGGGTCGCGATCTCCTACGT
This sequence comes from uncultured Phycisphaeraceae bacterium, assembly GCA_964628245.1. Classification (GTDB taxonomy): domain Bacteria; phylum Planctomycetota; class Phycisphaerae; order Phycisphaerales; family UBA1924. The sequence goes on from CAZVMU010000004.1 coordinate 77,841, forward strand.
TTCTCAGCGGCCACACGCCAGAACCACGCCCACCTCCGGAAGGAACTCCCCTCGTGTCCATCAACGTCGTCATCGTCGGCGCGAGCGGCTACAGCGGCGTGGAACTCGTCACGCTCCTCGCCGCCCATCCCGATGTCCGGATCGCCGGACTCTTCGGCTCGGCCAAACGCGAGGGCGCGCCCGAGACCTATTCCCACCTCTTCCCCAGGCTCAAGGGCGTTGTCGATCTCCCCATCCGTGCCAGCGACCCCGACGCCATCGCCCAGTGCAAGCCCGACTTCGTCGTCCTCGCCACGCCCCACGAGGCGAGCCTCGACCTCGCGCCTCGCCTGCTCTCGCGCGGCACGCGCGTCCTCGACCTCTCCGCCGCCTTCCGCCTCAAGGATCCCACGCTCTATCCGAAGCACTACGCCTTCGACCACACGCACCCGCACCTGCTTCGCGAGGCCGTGTATGGCCTCCCCGAACTCTTCCGCGACGCGATTCGTGATGCGCGACTGATCGCCGTTCCGGGGTGTTACCCCACGTCGGCGATCCTCCCTCTCGCCCCGCTCGTCAAGGCCGGCGCCGTCGCCACCAACCCCGCGACGGGTGCGCCGCGATTGATCACGATCGACTCCACCAGCGGCGTGAGCGGCGCGGGGCGTGCCGCCAGCGTCAAGAACCTCTTCTGCGAGGTCTCGCAGCAGGCGTATGGCGTCCTCTCCCACCGGCACAACCCCGAGATCGACGCGTACTCGGGCAGCCCCACCATCTTCACACCGCACGTCGGGCCTTACGAGCGCGGCATCGTCTCCACCATCCACGTCGATCTCGCCCCGGGCTGGAACGCGTCACGCGTCGAGGAGACCCTGCGCAAGGCCTACGACCATGAGCCGTTCGTCCGTCTCCTGACACGCGATGGACGCGCCGAGCACTGGCCCAGCGTGCTCGGCGTCCGCCACACCAACTTCTGCGACATCGCCTTCGCCGCCAGCGATGCCCACTCGCGCCTCGTTCTCTCCAGTGCACTCGACAATCTCGTGAAGGGAGCCGCGGGCCAGGCCGTGCAGTGCATGAACGCGTGCGCCGCCATCGCCGAGACCACGGGCCTGCTCTCGCGCCATCTCGAAGGAAGCAACCATGCCTGACGTGCGCACGTCTGACGGGCCCGCCCTCACCCCCTCCCCCGCCCCCCTGGTCATCAAGGTCGGCGGCGCGCCGCTCGAGGACGAGTCCATCGCGAACCTCCTTGCCGCGTCCATCGCCGCGCTCGCGCGTCGTCGAGCCGAGGCACGACAGGGCGGCGTGATCCTCATCCATGGCGGTGGCAAGGCCGCCGATCGGCTCGTGGAGGCGTTGGGGTTTGAGACCATCCGCCGCGACGGCATCCGCGTCACGCCACCGGATCAGATGCCCCTCATCGCCGGCGTTCTCGCGGGGACCGTGAACAAGCGCCTCGTCGGCCGACTGCTTGCCGAGGGCGCCCGGGCCGTGGGCCTCTGCCTGGGCGACGCCGGTGCCCTCCGGACGCGCCTCACACGCCGATACCCCTTCAACGCGGGTCGCGTCGGCGATGTCGAGACTCCCGAGTCGCTCTTGCCTCCGAGCAACCTCCTCAACCTCCTCCTGCGCGAGGGGTTCCTCCCGGTCGTCAGTTCCATCGGGCTTGACGAGCAGGGCGAGTTTCTCAACGTCAACGCCGACGACGCCGCCGCCGGGCTGGCTCGCGCGATCGGCGCGCGCGAGGTGATCCTCATGTCCGACGTCCCCGGCGTGCTCGACGAGAAGAAGCGCCTCATCGACGCCCTCAACCCCTCTCGGGTCGCCGAGTTGATCGCGTCGGGCGTCATCTATGGCGGGATGGTCCCCAAGGTCCGCGCCGCCCTCGAGGTCGCCGCCAGCGCCCACGCCACCGTGGTGATCACCTCGGCGAGCGATCCACTCGCCATCCGCGCGCTGGGCGAGGGTCAGCCCACCGGCACACGCCTCACCGCGACGTGAATCCCGCTACGATTCCTCACCGGCACAGGCGTGGATCGCCTGTGCTTTTTCCGTCTCTGGGGCACGCTCTCGCCACCGCGATCGAAACTCCGCCCGTCGAATCCGAACCACTCGCGACATGACCACCTCCATCCCCAGACTCGACTCCTTCCGGGGCCGCGACCTCCTCGACCTCTCGCGACTCTCGCGTGAGGACGTGCTCGCGCTCTTCCGCCTTGCGCACTCGATGAAGCGGGATCCGTCGGCGTTCCGCGATGCCCTCGCCCATCGCTCCATCGTTCTCATTTTCGAGAAACCCTCGCTCCGCACACGCCTCACCTTCGACCTGGGCATCCACAACCTCGGCGGGCACAGCGTCACCCTCGACCACGCCAGCGGCGGGCGACTCGGCGAGCGCGAATCCATCAAGGACTACGGGCGGAACCTCGAGCGATGGTGCCACGCCGTCGTCGCCCGCGTCTACAGCCACGACGCCCTCGCCCAACTCGCCGAGCACTGCGACAAGCCCGTGATCAACGCGCTCTCCGATCGCTTCCATCCTTGTCAGGCGCTCGCCGATCTCTTCACGCTCTGGGAGCCGAAACAATCGCTCGACGGCGTCACGCTCTCCTACGTCGGCGATGGCAACAACGTCTGCCACTCGTTGATGGAAGCCTGCGCCACCCTCGGCGTCCCCATTCGCGTCGTCACGCCCAAGGGCTACGAGCCGCAGCGCGAGATCGCCGACTCGTGCGCGACCATCGCGAAACACACCGGCGCCACGCCCACCATCACCAATGACCCCAACGCCGTCCGCGGCTCGACGGCCGTCTACACCGACGTCTGGACGAGCATGGGCCAGTCCACCGACGGCGCGCTCAAGCGTCACGAGGACTTCACACCGTACCAGGTCAACGCCGCCCTCATCGCCCGCGCCTCCGAGGGTCTCCCCGCACGTTCGCCCCGTGCCGCGTTCATGCACTGCCTCCCCGCCAAGCGGGGCGTCGAGGTCACCGACGATGTCATCGACGCCGTCCACGGGCCGTCGCTGGTCTATGACCAGGCCGAGAACCGGATGCACGCGCAGAACGCGCTCCTCGCCCTCACGCTCGCACCCTGACATATCCACGCCGCAACACGCCTCGTACGCTTTCCCGACATTTCTGATCTGCAAGACCACGCCGCCCACGCGGCGAGACCCGACGAAGGAACTCCAATGCTCCCCACCCCCAAGAACCGCATCGCCCTCGCCTACTCCGGCGGCCTCGACACCTCCTGCATCGTCCCCTGGCTCAAAGAAAACGTCGAGAACGCCGAGGTCGTCTGCGTCGTTGGCGATGTCGGGCAGGGCTCCGACGAACTCGCCGGCGTCGAGAAGAAGGCCAAGGACTCCGGCGCCGTCGAGTGCCACGTCGTGGACCTCAAGAAGGACTTCGTCGACGAGTTCGTCATGCCCACCGTCATCGCCGGCGCGATGTACGAGGGCCGTTACCTGCTCGGCACGTCCATGGCCCGCCCCATCCTCGCCCGCGCCCAGGTCGAGGTCGCGCGGAAGACCAACTGCACCGCCCTCGCCCACGGCTGCACGGGCAAGGGCAACGACCAGGTCCGCTTCGAGAGCACCTACGCCGCCCTCGCGCCGGACTTGACGGTGATCGCGCCCTGGCGCATGGACGCCTGGAAACTCTCGGGCCGCCTCGCCATGCTCGACTACCTCAAGGCCCGCAACATCCCCACCACCGCGAGCGCCACCAAGATCTACTCCCGCGACCGCAACCTCTGGCACATCTCCCACGAGGGCGGCGAGATCGAGAATCCCTGGAACGCGCCGCCCGACGACGCGTGGATGCTCACCGCCGACCCCAAGGACGCGCCCAACACGCCAGAGGACGTCACGCTGACGTTCGAGTCCGGTCGCCCCGTCGCCCTCAACGGGAAGATGGACGAGGCGTGGAAGATCGTCCTCTCCCTCAACGACCTCGCCGGTCGCCACGGCGTGGGGCGCGTCGATCTCGTCGAGAACCGCCGCGTGGGCATGAAGTCGCGAGGGCTCTACGAGACCCCCGGCGGCACCGTCATCGTCGAAGGCCTTCGCGCCCTCGAGGAACTTACCCTCGACCGCGAGACGCTCCACTACCGCGAGCACGTCGGCCTCACCTTCGCCGAACTCGTCTACGACGGCCGATGGTTCACGCCCCTCCGCGAGGCGCTCTGGGCCTGCGCCGAATCCATCGCCCGCCCCGTCACGGGCGAGGTTGTCGTCCGCCTGTACAAGGGCACGGCCACCGCGGTGAAGCGGCAAAGCCCCTACTCGCTCTACGCCGAGAAGATGGTGAGTTTCGAGGGCGAGGACGTCTACAGCCAGAAGGACGCGGGCGGTTTCATCCGCCTCCTCAGCCTCCCCGAGCGGATCCGGGCGCTCAAGAAGTTGGGGAAGGCGAAGTAGGCATGAGGCATCGGGCAACGGGGAAATGGACACTCGGAAATGGCTAGTATGACACCACTTCTTCCAAAGTCTCGCCTCGAGGCCTTCAGCGATGGCGTGCTCGCCATTGTCATCACCATCATGGTGCTGGAGATGAAGGCGCCGCATGTCGCGTCCGGGGCCGTCCCCGCGATCGGCGATCTCGCGCCCGTCCTCCCCAAGTTCATCGCCTACGTCATCAGTTTCGTGTACGTCGGCATCTACTGGTCCAATCACCACCACCTGCTCCACGCGACGCGCGCCATCACCGGCGGGACGCTGTGGGCGAATCTGCACCTGCTCTTCTGGCTCAGCCTCATCCCCTTCACCACGAGTTGGATGGGAGAAGCGGGATTCGAGAGCGTCCCCGTCGCGGTGTACGGCCTCAACCTCCTCGCGTGCGCCGGATCGTGGGACATCCTCCGGCGGCTCCTCATCCGCCACCACCCGCCCGACTCTGAACTCGTCCGCGCCATCAAGCAGGGGACGAAGGAATGGATCAGCCTCGCGCTCTACGTCTCGGGCCTGCTCGTGTCGCTGCTCCTCGATGGCGAGGGCGGGGGGGGCGGCCGGGGCGGGAATGGCCGCTGGATCGCGCTGGTCCTCTACGCCATCGTCGCCGCGATCTGGCTCGTCCCCGACCGCCGCATCGAGCGGGCCCTGGCATCGCATTGACGCCGTGCTCACTTCGCCGTGAACCCGCCGTCGACCTTGAGGTCTGTGCCGGTGATGAAACTCGCCTCGCTCGAGCAGAGCCACACGGCGGCCTTCGCAACCTCGTGATCCTGGCCCACGCGCCCGATGGGGTGGAGGCTGGTCATGTACTTCTTCGCCTCCTCGCCGCCGAGCGCGTCAAGGAACCGATCGGCCATCTCCGTCTCGATGACGGCGGGCGAGACGGCGTTGATGCGGATGCCGTGCTTGCTGTACTCGAGAGCGGCGGACTTGGTCAGGCCAAGCACGGCGTGCTTGCTGGCGACATAAACGCCAAAGCCCTCCATGCCACGGCTGCCGGCGACGGACGCGTTGTTGACGATCGCCCCCCCGCCCCCACTGCCACCCCCCGCAACGCTCTTCAGAATCGCCGGGATCTGGTACTTCATGGACATCAGCACGCCCAGGACGTTGATGTCGAAGACGTGGCGAAAGTTGGTCTCCGTCTGCTCGGCTGTCGGCGTGGCGAGGGCGCCCTCGACGCCGGCGTTGTTGAAGGCGTAATCGAGCCGCCCGAAACGCTTGACCGTCTCGTCGACGACGCGCTTGTTGTCGGCCTCGATCGCCGCGTCGGCGCGGATGTACATCGCCTCGCCGAAGCCCTTGGCCTTCCCACCCAGCGCGTTGATCGCGTCGGCGACGGCCTTCCCCTCCTTCTCTCGGCGACCAGTCAGGACGACGTTGGCCCCGGCCTTGGCGAAGAGTTCCGCGGCGGAACGGCCCATGCCGCTCGTCCCCCCGGTCACGATCGCGACCTTGCCTGCCATTTGGCCCGTCATGGGGCCGCTCATCGAACCCGACAACGATCCCGTGCCCATGCCTGTGGCGCTCGCCATGACTCGCTCCTTTGACTCGTGTGTTCGCCCTCGCCTGAGGGCGTGGGGTTGGGATGCGGACCGCTCCGCCGAGGTTTCACGCGTTGCCTTGCATTCGTGACGGCAGGCCCCGTCTTCACACGCCATGAACACACAACGGCTAGCCTTCCACCATGAAATCCACCGCCACCACCGTGAAGGAGTATCTCGCGTCCCTCCCCGAGGAACGGCGCGTGGCGATCGAGGCCGTCCGCATGGTGATCCTCAAGAATCTCGACAAGGACTACGACGAGGTGATGCAGTATGGCATGATCGGGTACGTCGTGCCGCATCGGGACTTCCCGCAGGGGTACCACTGCGACCCGAAGCAACCCCTCGCGTTCGCTGGGCTTGCCTCGCAGAAGAACTACATCGGCGTCTACCTCATGGGCCTGTACATCGAGGCCGGGGGAGGAGCCGCGAAAGAGGGCGGAGCCGAGGAAAACTGGTTCCGCACAGCCTGGGCGAAGACAGGGAAGAAACTCGACATGGGCAAGTGCTGCGTGCGATTCAAGCGGCTCGAGGACGCCGCCCTAGATGTGATCGGGGAGGCGATCAAGCGGATGCCGACGAAGAAATACCTCGGGTACTACCTGAGGAATCTGGAGACGCAGCGCGGCAGCAAAGAAAAGAAGGCAAACGCAAAGGGCACAGAGGGGAAGGGGAAGGTCGCGAAGGGGAAGAGTGGGAAGAAAAAGTCGTCGAAGCGAGTCGTGAAGAAGGTGGGGACGACAACGCGGAAGAAGGTCGCGAAGCGGGCAACGGCACGATCGCGTGCCGAGGGATAGAGACTTCGGCGTGTGGATCGTGCGATCGCGTCACTGCCCGAGGCGGTTGACGAAGAAATCCTTGCCCTTGTTCCCCGCACGCGGTGCCATGTGCAGGTTCAACCGACACGTTTCGCTCGGCTCGTGCCTGATTGTTCGCCTCGCGTGCGGGCCTATAGGTGTCACGACATCTCACGCCGATCTTGCCCCCCCACCCCACTCCGGCCTCCCCGTGTACCATTCCCAAATGCCGCATGGCCCGAAGTGGGCCGGTGCGGCGGTACCATCCCGATTCACAAGGAGTCCACCCATGCGTCGCTCCCTTGGTTCCACGTCCACCGTTGCCTTTGTCGCCGCGTCCGCCGTTGGGATTGGGGGTATGGGGCAGGTGGCACTCGCACAATCCTCGTCCGCGCCCGCCGCCCCTGTGACAACGCAACCGGCTTCGGCCCAGAACGCCCCCGGCATGCCCTCGCTCGATTCCATCTTCGACAACGCCGCCAAGGCCCTGGGCGGAAAGTCGGTGATCGAGAAACTCAAGACCATACACGCCAAGGGCAACGTCGAGTTCGGCGGGCAGAAGATCCTGGTCGAGCACTGGTGGTCCAAGGCCGGCGGCCGAATCTCCAAGACCTCGCTCCCGGGCATGGGGGAGATGACCAGCGGGACCGACGGCACGGTGTATTGGACCAACTCCATGGCCGGGTACACCATCGTCAGCAAGGACGAGGCCGACGCCGCGGGCGGGATGTCCGGGATGCACATGGGCATCCTCGATCCGCGCCTCTTCGCCAAGGACCAGATCAAGACCATGGCCGTCGTCGGCAAGGAGCAGTTCCGCGAGGCCGAGTGCTACAAGGTCAAGCAGACCAAGGGCGGGCAGGACACGTTCATCTTCTACAATGTGAAGACGGGGATGCCGATGGGCTTCGAGTCGCCGGCGAACGGCATGCAGCCGCGCATGACCATGACCATCGACGAGTGGAAGACCATCGAAGGCATCAAGTTCTTCCACCTGCTCCGCGTGCAGGGGACGGACTCGGGACCGGAACTTCCCGATGGGATGCGGGCGACGCCCTCGATGGGCGAAGTGAAGTTCGATACCATCGAGGTGAACACGGTCAAGGACGACGTCTTCGCTCTGCCGGATGAGGTCAAAGCCCTCGCCAAGGACGCGGCGGGAGGGGGGGCGGGCGGTGCCGCAGGTGGTGCGGGCAGCGGCATCGCGCTGTCGGATCTCTCCGCCGAGCAGCAGAAGCAAGCGACCGAGATGGTCGAGAACCTCAAGAAGTCCGGCGTTGATGGCACCAAGGGCGCGCTCCCGAACCTCGAACGTGCCGCGAAGATGATGCCCGACAGCACGCCCCAGAAGAAGATGTTCCAGTACGTCGTGCAGGAACTGCAGAAGTTCGTCGCCGACAACGGCGGCTGAACACGAGGGCGTCGCCGCACCACAAAGGGAGAAATCGGAAGGGGGATACGGCTGGCACCGCGCGGAACCGGGGAATCCCCGATCGTGCTCCGCGTGATTGTCGTCGTTCCTGTCGGGGCGTCTCGACAGGTCTGACCGATGATTCTCGCATGATCCACCGCGGCATGCGGACGAGTCCACTTCCACCAACTCTCTCACGGAGCCTCCATGCGTTTAGGCGTCGTCTCTGAACGCCGGGCCGGCGAAACGCGAGTCGCGCTGGTCCCCGAGTCGGTCAAGAAACTCAAGGCCCTGGGTCACGAGGTCGTGATCGAGGCCGGCGCGGGCGAGGGCGCCGCGTTCGCCGACGCTCTGTACGCCGAGATGGGGGCGAGCATCGAGAGTTCGCGTGCCGGCGTGCTGGGGGCGTGCGACCTGCTCGCGGGCGTGAACGCGCCCGACGAGGGCGACATCCGTTCCCTCCACGAGGGCGCGATGGTGCTCGCGTCGCTCTTTCCCACGCGGAATCTCTCGCTGGTGGGCGCGATGGCCGAGGCGGGAGTCACCGCCTTCTCGACCGACGCCATCCCGCGCACCACCAAGGCCCAGGCCATGGACACGCTGAGTTCCATGGGCAACATCGCCGGATACCGCGGCGTGCTTCTCGCGGCGACGCATCTGGGCAAGTACTTCCCCATGTTCATGACCGCCGCGGGGACCGTGCTCGCGGCCAAGGTCTTCATCATCGGCGCGGGCGTCGCGGGACTCCAGGCGATCGCGACGGCTCGGCGCCTCGGTGCCGCGGTGAGCGCCACCGATGTCCGCCCCGAAGTGAAGGAACAGATCGAGAGCGTCGGGGCGAAGTATGTCGGAATCGAGTTGAAGGAATCGGCCCAGGCCGGCGGCGGCTATGCCCGCGAACTCAGCGACGAGGACAAGGCCCGCCAGCGAGAGTTGCTCGCCGAGCAGTGCGCGATGAGCGACGTGGTCGTGACCACGGCACTCATAGGCGGCGTCTCCGCGCCGCGACTCATCTCCAAGGCCATCGTCGAACGCATGAGGCCCGGCTCGGTGATCGTTGACCTCGCGGCGGACGGCGGCGGCAACTGCGAGGTCTCGCACCCCGGCGAAACCGTTCGGCATCACGGCGTCTCCATCCTCGCCCCGACCAATGTCGCCGCGGGCATGCCGACCCACGCAAGCCTCCTGTGGTCGCGGAATCTGACCAGTTTCATCTCCACCTTCACCCGAGATGGAACGATCGCGCTCGACGGCTGGGACGCGGCGAGCGCCGAGATCCTCGCCAGCGCCATGATCACCCACCAGGGACAGGTGGTGCACGCCCGAACCAAGGAGGCCTTGCGGCATGGAGCCTAAGCCAATCACCACGAGCGCCGCCGAAAGCGTGCAGACGCACGAGGCCGCCCCTCCATCGGGAGTCCATGCGACGTCCGGCACCACGAGCACGACTCTTGTTGGACTGCTCTTTGTCTTCATGCTCGCCACGTTCATCGGGCTGGGCGTGATCCGGCGCGTGTCGAGATTGCTCCACACGCCCCTGATGTCGCTGACCAACGCCATCTCCGCGATCGCGGTGGTCGGGGCGATCCTCATCGCCGGCGGCAAGGACTATCCCACGTGGGTCCGCCTGCTCGGTGCGATCGCGCTCTTTGCCAGCATGACCAACATCGTCTCGGGGTTCATGATCACCGACCGCATGCTCAAGATGTTCAAGCCCGCGGGCAAGAGCAACGTCACAACGAACGCGGGAGGAACGCACTCGTGACCCTCCCACTCCTCCTCGGCGCGGGCGTCGCCTCGTCCGGCGCGCTCATCGAACTCGCCTACCTCGTCGGCGCGGCCATGTTCATCCTCTCGCTGTACTGGATGAGCGATCCAAAGTCGGCAAGGCGCGGCGTGCACGCGGGCATCGTCGGCATGGCGATTGCGGTCCTCGCCACTTGGGCCAAGCCCGAGGTCTCCGAGCACCTGTGGATCCTCATCCCTCTCGCGCTCGCGGTCGGCCCTGGCGTGTGGCTGGCAAATGTGCCGCTGACGGCCGTCCCGCAGCGAACGGCACTCTCCCACGCGTTCGGCGGCCTGGCCGCGGGCCTCGTGGGCACGGCGAAGTTCCTCTACTGGTTCCAAAGCGAGCCTGAGATGCTGACGTCCTTTCGCGTCGGCGCCATCGTCTTCGAGGTGCTGCTCGGGTTCCTGACATTCACGGGTTCATTGATTGCCGCAGGCAAACTTCAGGAGTACCGCTGGATCCCGCAGAGGCCCTGGGTATACAAGGGCCAATCAGTCGTCAACGCGATCGCGTTCCTCGCGGCTCTGGGTCTGGGTGTCGCGCTCGTCATCGATCCCCTCGCCGCCCACGCGCCGTGGCTCTTTGCCGGGCTTGTCTTCCTCGCGTTCAACTTCGGATGGATGCTCGTCATGCCGATTGGCGGAGCGGACATGCCGACGGTGATCGCGATCCTGAACGCCTACGCGGGCCTCGCCGCCGTCGCGATGGGGTTCGTCCTCGACAACAAACTGCTGATCACGGCCGGGGCGCTCGACGGATCGTCGGGGTTCATCCTCTCCATCATCATGTGCAAGGCCATGAACCGCTCGTTCACGAGCGTGCTCTTCGGGGCCTTCGGACAAGTGAAAGCCTCGGCGGCTGGCGGCGAGCAGAAGCAGTACAAGCCCGAAACACCCGAGGACGCCGCGACGATTCTCGGCGAGTCCTCCCTCGTCGTCATCGTCCCCGGGTACGGCATGGCCGTCGCCCAGGCCCAGCACAAGGTCCGCGAGTTGTACGACGCCCTCAAGAGGCGCGGCGTGACGGTCAAGTTCGCGATCCACCCCGTTGCCGGACGCATGCCCGGGCACATGAACGTGCTCCTCGCCGAGGCCGAGATCCCCTACACCGACCTCGTCGAGATGGACGAGATCAATCCCGAGATGCCCCAGTGCGACGTGTGCCTGGTCATCGGCGCCAACGACGTCGTGAACCCAGCGGCCCGCACCGAGGCTTCCAGCCCGATCTACGGCATGCCCATCATCGACGCCGACAAGGCCCGCACCGTCTACGCGATCAAGCGAAGCAAGAACCCGGGCTTTGCGGGGATCGACAACGAGTTGTACTTCCTCGAGAAGACCCGCATGATCTTCGGCGACGCGAAGGCCGTCGTCGGCGAACTCGCGCGGGCGCTCACGGGGTCATCGGGGATGCACTAAGACCTCAGACCTGGCTCAGGAATCGCAGGTCGTTCTCGAAGAGCATGCGGATGTCGGGGATCTTGTACTTCCCCATCGCGAGGCGTTCCATCCCGAAGCCGAACGCGAACCCGCCCCACTCCTCGCTGTCGACGCCGCAGGATTTCAGCACGTTCGGATGGACCATGCCGCAGCCGCCGAGTTCGATCCATCGCGGCTCGGCGTCGGGCGTGAGGCGGACGAGGATCTCGAACTGGGCGCTCGGCTCGGTGAAGGGATAGAACGTGGGCGTGAAGCGGATCTGGGCGTCGTCGCCGAAGTACGCCCGGACGAACTGGAAGAGCGTGGTCTTGAGATCCGCCATGCTCAGGTTGCGGTCGATCGCGAGGCCCTCGATCTGGTGGAACATGAACGAGTGCGTCGCGTCCACCGTGTCGGGGCGATAGACGCGCCCCGGTGCGATGATGCGGATCGGGTGCTGGAGTTTCCCACCGCCCTTGGCGACGGCGTCCTCCATCACGCGGATCTGCACGGTGCTCGTCTGCGAGCGGATCATCCGCGGACGCTCGACTTTGGCGGGGTCGTCGATGTAGAAGTTGTCCGCCGGCTCGCGTGCTGGATGCCCGGGCGGGATGTTGAGCTTCACGAAGTTGTGGTCGTCGTCCTCGAGTTCGGGGCCCTCGGCCACCTCGAAGCCCATGCGGGCAAAGACCTCGACGAGTTCCGCGCGGACACGTGTCACGATGTGCGGGCGGGCGGGCATCGCGGCGAGCGCCAGCGCCGGCTCGGTCATGTCGATCTGCTCGGGCGCGGCCTTCGGGGCGGCCTCAGCGGCGGCCATGCGTGACTCCAGCGCCTCCTCGAGGGCGGCCTTGGCCGAGTTCAGCCGGGCGCCCACCGCTGGCTTCTGGTCTTTGGGGACCTCACGGAGACGGGCGAGCATGCCTCTGAGTTTTCCAGAGTTCCCGAGATAGGCCAGACGCCAGGCGTCGATCGCCTCGGCGGAGTTCACTCCGGCAAGTTCCTGAAGGGCCGTCCGTTGGAGCGAGTCGATTTCATCAAGCATCGGGCGAGTTTAGGGATGAGAGGCACCGGGGAGTAGGCGTTACGCACCAGGCACCTGGCACCCGGGGGATGGCAGAGGATAAGTAAGCCGCACTCCCAAAAACAGACTCGCCCGCTGATATCGCGGGCGAGCCGTTGAATCGGTGATCAGGACGAAGGATTAGTTCGTCTTGGACTCGCTGCAGCACCCCGTGGCCTTGGCCTTGACGGCGCCCATGCTGCCCTCGGAGCACGAAGAGGCGCAGTCGGACTTGTCACTGCAGGATGAGCCGCAGTCGTCGGCCTTGACGGCGCCGAGCGAAGCCTGCTGGTTGGCGTTGTTGCACTTTTCGCACTCGCAGCCGGTGAGGGCGCCGAGAGCGAGGATGAGGGCCGCGACGCCGAGGGTTGCCTTACGCATGTTCGAGACTCCGTGGTGTGATTCGTTCGACTTGGCCACACCCGACCATCGGGCCGTGGACTCAGAAATAATACCCTTGAATCGGGTGGTTGGTTCCTGAAAGCGTCCGAGATCCGTTAGGACTTCGCGGTCTCGCGGTCCTTGCGGAGTTTCGCAGCGAAGGCCGTCCGCTTATCGGCTGTGCGCCGGCGGGTGCTGGGCTTGCCGCCGATGTCCGGACCTTCCTCGTTGCCGACGAGTTGGATCACGCAGAGTTCCCCGCCGTCACCGATGCGGTGGCGGCCGAGTTTGACGATGCGGGTGTATCCGCCGGCACGATCGGCGAACTTGGGCGCGACGTTCTCGAAGATGTGCTTCACGACACTGGGCGCCTTGCGGAGTTCACCGTAGCGGTTGCGCTCGACCTTCGACGAATCGGGGAGCGGGAAGAAGCCGGAGGTGAACTCGCGGAGGCGCTCGACGTGCTCCTTCTCGGCATCGGTCGCGTTCTTCGCGACGTAGAGCCAATCGAACCCGCGACGGTTGCCGCCGAGTTTGGAGGCGACGAGGCGGCGGGCGTGCAGGTCGCCACGCTTCGCGAGCGTGATGATCTTCTCGACCATGGGCCGAACCGCCTTGGCGCGAGGGATGGTCGTGGTGATCTGCCCGTGCTCGAAAAGGCCCGCGGCGAGGTTGCGCAGCGTGCTCGTGCGGTGGGCGGTGGTACGGCCGAGTTTGTATCCGGCTTTGCGATGTCGCATGGGTCCGACTCCGAACTAATCCCCACCAAATCGGATGGGGTCGAGATAATAGGCTCTCGGGCCGGTTTCGGCCCGGAGCCTGGGGTGACAGGAAACAGTCTCAGGCGGGGATCTCGGGCTTCTCGACGTGCATCCCTTCGGGGAGTTCCATGCCCAGGTCCAGCCCGATGTCGGAGAGCTTGCGCTTGACCTCGCGGAGGCTGGTCCGGCCGAACGACCGCAACTTGAGCAGGTCGGCGTCGGACTGGCTCACGAGTTGGGCGACGGTCTCGATCCGGGCGGACTCGAGGCAGTTGCTCGCGCGGACGGAGAGCTCGAGTTCCGAGAGCGACATGTTGAGTTTCCGCATCAGTTCCTCATCGACGCCCGAGATCGCGACGACCTCGTCGCTGACACGGTCCTCACCCAGGTCGAAATACTGGATGAAGGGATTGAGGTGCTTGCGGAAGATCTTGGCGGCCTCGACCATCGCCATCTCGGGCGTGACCGTGCCGTTGGTCCAGATCTCCATGATGAGTTTGTCGTAGTTCGTGCGCTGCCCGACGCGGGTTTCCTCGATCTTGTAGCGGACGCGCTGGACGGGGGAGTAGATCGCGTCCACGTGGATCAGGCCGATCTCCTGCTCCTCGGTGTGCATCTCGCTCGCGGGGACGTAGCCGCGCCCCTTCTGGACGTGGAACTCCATCTCGAAGTCACGCGCATCGGTGAGGGTCGCGATCACCAGGTCCTTGTTGAAGATGGTGATCGCGGTGTCGGCCTGGATCATGTCCGCGGTGATGACGCCGGGCCCGCGGGCCGCGAGACGCATCGTCTTGGGCTCGTCGCCCTCGAGTTGGACGATGAGGTTCTTGACGTTGAGGACGATGTCGGTCGCGTCCTCCATCACGCCGGGGAGCGACGAGAACTCGTGCTGCGCGCCCTTGATCTTGATCGCGGTGACGGCGGCGCCCTCGAGGCTCGAGAGCAGCACCCGACGGATCGAGTTGCCGACAGTCGTGCCGAAGCCCTTCTCGAACGGCTCGACGGAGAGGCGGCCGTACACCGTGCTCTTGAACTTGGGATCGAACTGGACCCGGCCGGGGAGTTCGAGCCCACGCCAACGGAAACGAGTGGTCATGTGAGAATCACCTTCCCAGCGACTCGGCCGCACGAGGGCGGCAGGCCTGAAACCCCGGGGTCACGGCGAATCGCACCCGGCTGGGACGAGCGCGACGCCTTCTGCACCCAGAGCAATGAACCCCGCACACGAGACGCGTGCGAGGCGACGAGAACGACTTAGACGCGGCGACGCTTGGCGGGGCGGCATCCGTTGTGGGGTACGGGCGTGTGGTCCTCGAGAGCCGTCACGCGGAGGCCGGTGGAGACCAGCCCGTTCACCGCGGACTCGCGTCCCGAGCCAGCGCCGTTAATGCGGACCTCGATCTCGGACATGCCCATCTTTCGGGCTTTGGACCCGGCGGACTCGCCCGCGCGGGTGGCGGCGAAGGGCGTGCTCTTTCGAGCGCCCTTGAAGCCCATGGTGCCGGCCGAATCCCAGCAGACCGTCTCGCCGTTCATGTCGGTGAGGGTCACGATGGTGTTGTTCTGTGTGGCACGGATGTGCGCGATGCCGCGCACGACGTTCTTGCGGACTTTGGCTTTCTTGGCCATGGATTCCTCCGCGGATCACTCGGCCCGCGATGGGCCGTCCCCGCATGTCGATCGATTCGCTCGGCGACCATCGCCGAACGACAAACTCACTTACTTCGCCTTCACGCCCTTCTTGCCGGCGACGGTCTTCTTGCGACCCTTCCGCGTGCGGGCGTTGGACTGCGTGCGCTGCCCGCGGCAGGGAAGGCCCTTGCGGTGGCGATCGCCTCGATACGAGCGGATGTCCTTCAGACGCTGCACGTTCTGCTGCACTTGGCGACGCAGAGCACCCTCGACGACGTAGCTCGTGTCGAGGATCGCGTTGATCTGGGCGAGCTTCTGCTCGTCGACATCGCTGGCACGCGTGTTTCCATCAACGCCGGCCTCGGCGAGGATGTCGGCGGCGAACTTCTCGCCGATGCCATGGATGTACTGGAGGGCGTAGAGGATCTTCTTGCGATCCGGAACGTCGATACCTGCGATACGCGGCACGTGACTCTCCTTGGGGGCGAGGGGCTTAGCCCTGGACCTGCTTGTGCTTGGGCTCGGTCTTGCAGATCACCCGGATCTTGCCCTTCCGGCGGACGATCTGGCAACCCGGACAGATTCTCTTGACGCTGGCTTTGACCTTCATGGGAAACACCTTTGGTGGTGAGATTTCGGGTCGAGATAGTAGCCCCGGGCCTGCGCAGAGTCACGCCCGAATACGGGCACAACACGGCAAACTCGAGTCCAGAAAGGCCTGGATAGGCCGCGGGTTGATCCAGGCTGGCCTGAATGCTGAACCTAGTACCGGAACGTGATCCGGGCCTTGGAGAGGTCGTAGGGGCTCATCTCGACCATCACCCGGTCGCCCGGGAGGATCTTGATGTAGTGCATGCGCATCTTGCCGGAGACGTAGGCGAGGACCTCGGTCTTCTGCTCGTTGGGGAGGCGGACCTTGAACATGGCGTTCGGGAGGGCCTCGATCACCTCCGCCTCGAACGAAAACTTGTCATCCTGCTTGGCCATACCGGGTTCAGATGCTCCGTCTACGAACACCGCCGCCAAGGTGGGCACGCGCCCATCCAACGGCTGGTTGGAAAATGGTCGGACAAGCATACGCCCGCCGAGGGGAGAAGAACCGAGAAGTCAATGACCAGGACTGGGAATGCGAACTCAGGCCGTCGAGACTCCCGCCAGGCGTGGGCCGTCGTCGTCGCCACCCGAGAGGAACCCGGCATAGTTGCGCATCAGGAGGTTCGCCTCAATGCGTTGAAGCATGTCGAGCGCGACCGAGACCACGATGAGCAGGCCCGTCCCGCCGAGGAACTGGGTGACGATCATGTTGATATTGAAACTCTTGTAGACGACGACGGGAATCACGGCGACCAGCCCGAGGAAGGCCGCCCCGACATAGGTGACTCGCGTCATCACGGTGTCGAGATACTCCGCGGTGCGCGGGCCGGGACGCAGGCCGGGGATGAACGCCCCACTCTCTTTGAGTTGCTTGCTCATGTCCTCGGGGTTGAACTGGACGTTGATCCAGAAGTACGAGAAGAAGTAGATGAGGAGGAGTTCGAGGACGATGTAGACAAACTCTCCCTGCGCGAGCGCATCACTGAAGAAGAACATCACATTCTTCATCCAGGGCGCAATGTCCATCGTCTGGGTCTGGGTCTTGAGTTGCGCGAAGATCACCGAGGGGAAGATCATCAGCGAACTCGCGAAGATGATCGGCATCACGCCGCCGTGGTTCACACGCAGCGGGAGGTAACTCTTCTGCCCGCCGAAGACGCGGCGCCCACGTGTGTGCTTGGCCTGCTGGATAGGAATTCGACGCTGCGCGACGGTCATCAGCACCGTGGCGGCGACGATCCCTACGAATCCAGCGACAAGGCAGACCAGGCCCAGCCAACCCATCTTGCCCTCTTCGCCGGGCTGGAAATCGGCCATCAGGAGTTTGGCGGCGGCGGGCATGCTGGTCAGAATCCCGGCCATGATGAGCAGCGAGACGCCGTTGCCGATCCCGAACCGGTCGATCTGCTCGCCAAGCCACATGAGGAACATCGTCCCGCCGACCATCGCGGTGACGGCCATCACCCACCACAGCGGATTCGACGAGGCCATCGGATAGATCATCCCGCGGCTGTTGAGGAACGCGAGGTATCCGATACTCTGGAAGATGCTGAGGAGGACCGTCGCGTAGCGCGTCCACTCCATGATCTTCTGGCGCCCGACGGGCCCCTCTTCCTGCAGACGCTTGAGCGCCGGGAGGACCGAGGCGAGCAACTGGAAGATGATCGACGCCGTGATATATGGCATGATGCCCAGGCCGAAGATCGTCGAGCGGTCGAGCGTGCCGCCGGAGAACATCGAGACGAACTGCGCAGCGCGCGAGAGCGCCCCGCCCGACTGTGTCTCCTGCGACATGGACCTGACGATCTCGGAGTAGTTCGCCCCAGGCATGGGGATCCAACTCCCGATGCGGAAGACGGCGAGCATGCCGAGCGTGAAGAGAATCTTGTTCCGCAGTTCCGGGACGCGGAAGACGTTGATCAACGTCTTGAGCATGGTTCGAACGACCCTTTCCGATGACGACCCGGCATGTGTGGCTCAACGCGAAGCGACCGGGCGATGGCCAGAGCCGGACGGGATGGTATGTGTTGGGATGCCAGCGAGCGCGATTGGAGTGCAACTGCCCCAAGAAAAACCCGAGCGTCTGCTCGGGCTTGGAGTGGGCGATGGTAGGCGTTCGATCGGTCGGAAACGAGCCCCGATCGCCGAGGTTTACTCAGCCGTGGCGGCGACGGCCTTGACCTTCACCGGACGGTTGAGTTTCTTGGTGAGTTTCTTGGGAGTCTTGTCATCGGAGTTGCGATCAATCCCGCGCACGACGTCGCGCCGCGTGCCGGTCTCCTTGACCGAGCCGCCTGCATCGACGATGTGCTTGCGGGCCGGGGCGGAGACGCGCGAGGCCTCGACCTGGAGCTTGGCCTTGAGGCCCTGCTTCTTGTCGATGTTGCCGAGGATCTTGAGATCGCGGCTGTCGTCGCGAACGAGGCCGGCCTTGATCAGCGACTCGGAGTTGATGACGCCGCCCTTCTGGAAGTCGGGGTGGGCGACGATGTCGCTCAGGTTGACGGTCCAGAACTGGGTCTTGAACTGGGCGTTGGTGAAGCCGAACTTCGCGAGGCGGCGGAAGTATGGCATCTGCCCGCCCTCGAAGGCCTTCTTGGCGGCGTTGCCGCTGCGGCTGCCCGCGCCCTTGTTGCCTCGGCCCGACTGCTTGCCGTGCCCGCTGCCCTCGCCTCGGCCGACGCGCTTGCGCGCCTTGTACCGGCCTGCCTTGGCGGTGATTTCATGGATCATCATGGGACTTCACTCCGACTCGAAAATGTTGTGTGACTGTGTGAATCGATGTAGAAGCGATTAGGACTGGGACTCGCCCGAGGCCGGCGCGGCACCCTCGGCGGGAGCCTGCGGAGCGCTCTCGGCTCCCTGGGGTGCGCCACCCCGACGTCCACCGCCTCCACCCGGACCACCTCGACGACCGCCACGGCCGCCACGACGCTCTTGGCCCACGGTGTTGACCGGGCCCTTCTTCTCACGCTTGACATTCGTCGACGGCATGAACCGCTTGCCGCGATCGATCTTGACCTCGATATCGGTCTGGCCCAGATCCTGGCGACGCAGCGAGGCGACATCAGCGGCAACGCGGAGTTGCTCCAGACCATCGAAGACGGCCTTGACGCTATTGCGCTTGTTGGTCGAGCCGAAGCACTTGGTCAGGCAGTCGGTGACGCCCGCCATCTCGAGGATGGCGCGGACCGTGCCGCCCGCGACGACGCCCGTGCCCGGCGAGGCGGGGATCAGACGGACCTGCGACGCGGCGAACTTGCCCTGCACCTCATGCGGGATCGTCGTCCCGACCATGGGGATCTCCACCATGGCCTTGCGAGCGTACTTCTGTGCCTTTTCCACGGCGGCGGGGACTTCGTTGGACTTCCCATAGCCGAAGCCGACCTTGCCGCGGCGATCGCCCACGATGACGAGCGCGCCGAAACTGAATCGCCGGCCGCCCTTCACGGTGGTCGAAGTGCGGTCGACAGCGAGGGTCGTGGATTCGATATGAGATGTTTCGTCGAGGATCTCAGGCATGGCTTTGCTCAGCGCGAGGCGTTCGTGATCGTGTCGTGATCCGTGGTGATTCGTGTCCTTAGAACTTCAGGCCGGCCTTGCGGGCTCCCTCGGCCAGGGCCTTGACGCGACCGTGGAAGCGGAAGCCGCCACGATCGAAGGCGACGTCGGTGATGCCCTTTTCCTTCGCACGCTTGGCGAGGAGTTCTCCCACCTTCGAGGCGGCGGTAGCGTTGCCGGTCTTCTTGTCCAACTTCAGATCCGCATCCGACGTGGACGCCGCGACCAAAGTGTGCCCCTTGAGGTCGTCGATGACCTGAGCGTACATGTGGTTGAGCGACTTGAAGACGGCGAGGCGCGGGCGCTCGGCGGTCCCGGAGACCCGCTTGCGGATGCCGATCTTGCGGCGTGCTCGGCGGACGGATTTGTTCGTGCTCTTGTCCATGGGTGAACTCGATTGCTCTTGGGTGTGCGATCCGGCGGCTTACGAGCCGAACTGCTTGCCCTGCTTGCGGCGGATGGTCTCGGTGGTGTACTTGATCCCCTTGCCGTTGTACGGCTCGGGCTTGCGGAGGGATCGAACAGAGGCGGCAAACTGGCCGACGGCCTGCCTGTCGAACCCGGCAACCTTCACGAGTTGCTTGTCGACGGTGACGTTGAGGCCCGCGGGAATCGGCACGGTCAGCGTGTTGGCGAAGCCGACGGTGAGTTTGAGGGCCTTGCCGGCGAGGGCCGCCGTCCAACCAACACCGACGACCTCGAGGGTCTTCTCGTAGCCCTTGGTAACGCCCTCAACCATGTTGCGGATGTGGGCGCGGGTCGTGCCCCAATGGGCGCTCGACTCGCCGGTCTTGTCGTTCGACTCGACGACGACGGACTTCTCGCTCTCGGCCCAGGTGACCTTCACCGATGGATGGACCTTGAGTTCGAGCTTGCCCTTGGGTCCCTCGACGGTGACCTTCTGGCCCGCGACGTTGATTTTCACGCCGGCGGGGATGGTGACGGGTTTCTTTCCGATTCGAGACATGGTCGTCGTGCTCCTACGCGTGCGGCTCTCGGGTGGTGCCCGGCTTCCGCGTGATGTGTTCCTGATCGTGGGACGTGCTTCGTGTGTTCGCTGGCGTTGGTGATTGATTACTCGACGGTGCAGAGGAGTTCGCCGCCGACGCGTTGCTCGCGGCACTTGCGGTCGCTCAGGACGCCTCGGCTGGTGGAAACGATGGAGATGCCCAGGCCCTGCATGGTGCGGGGGAGGTTGTCGATATCGGAGTACTTCCGGCAGCCGGGCTTGCTGACGCGGGTGAGACGGTGGAGGACGATCTCGCCCCGCGGGCCGTAGCGCAGTTTCAGGCGGAGGAGGCCCTGACGCCCGTCGTCGACGAGGTCATAGGAATCGATGAACCCCTCGTCCTTGAGGACGTCCGCGATGCCGCGGCAGACCTTGCTGTTGATGCAGTTCACGGTCTTGCTCTTGTTCCGCGCGGCGTTGCGGATGCGGGTGAGCATGTCGGAGATGAGGTCGCTGGTCGCCATGGTTCGTTCTTCTCTGCGTGTCGTCCGCGGGTGAGGCGGGCGGTGGTTCGATCGTGTGTGCGTCCTGAGTCGTCGGGGCGGATTACCAACTGGACTTGCGCATCCCGGGGATCTTGCCCTCAAGGGCGAGCTTGCGGAGCATGATGCGGCTGATGCGGAACTTCCGGTAGACGCCCCGCGCGCGACCCGTGAGTTCACAGCGGCGAACGGTTCGCGTGCTGAACTTCGGCGTGCGCCGGGACTTTGCCATTTGAGCCTTGGTGGCCATCTCGTGTCTCCAGCCGGGCTGCACCCGGCGATCGTTCGGGGGTCTCGAATCCTGATTACCGGGTGCGGGCTTCCTCGGGCTTGGCGAAGGGCATGCCCAACTGCTCGAGGACGAAGCGGCTGAGCTCGGGCTTGGAGTTGCTGAAGACAAAGTTGATGTGCATGCCGTGCGTGAACGTCACGTCGGCCATGTTGATCTCGGGGAAGACGCCCTGCTCGGTCAGGCCGAAGGAGTAGTTCCCCTGCGCGTCGAACGCCTTGGTCGGCAGACCGCGGAAGTCCTTGATACGCGGGGCGGCGAGGTTGATCATGCGGTCGAGGAAGTTCCACATCCGCTCGCGACGCATCGTCACCATCACCGAAGCCTCGAACCCGGCGCGGAGTTTGAAGTTCGACACGCTCTTGCGGGCCTTGACCACCACGGGCTTCTGTCCGGAGATCGTCGTGATCGTGTCCACGATCGTCTGGCGAACGTGGGGCGGGATCTTGCTTCCCTCGAGGTGGCGGCCCATGTTCACGTTGATGACGATCTTGTCGAGGCGCGGCTGCGACATCGGGTTCTTCAGGCCCTTCTCGCTCGCGAGCTTGGCGCGGACCTGATCGTCGTACATCTTCTTGAGGCGAGGCTCCTCGGTCGCCGGGGCTTCGGCTGCGGCGATCGCCTCGGCGGAGACGTGCTTGCCGGAGTGGCGCTTGGGCGCGGGGGCGCCCTTCTTGCCTTTACCTTCGGGGCCCTTGCCTTTGGAGCCGCCCTCGGTCTTGCCTTCGGGCTTTGCTTCGTTCTGGGGCTTGTTGTCGGTGTCTTTCGCCATGGTCGTCTCGATTCGTTTCGTGTCAGTCGAGCCAGAGGCACTCGATCAGGTCTTGATTCCGATTCCGGATTACTTGCGGGCCCCTCGCACCGTGCCCAGTTCCTTGCCGCCGCGGACCGCGACGCGGACCTTGGAGCCGTCCGACTTGATGACAAAGCGCACGCGGGAGGCCTTGCCGTCGACCACCGGGGCGACCTTGCTCAGGGGCAGGGGCGCTTCCTTGGTGATGACCGAGCCTTGCGGGTTGATGCGGCTGGGACGCATGTGGCGCGTGCGGAGGTTCACGCCCTTGACCACCACGGCGTCCTGCTTGGTGAGAACGCGGAGCACCTCGCCGATGGCGCCCTTGTTGTCGCCGCTGCGGATGATGACGGTGTCGCCTTTTCGTACGTGCCGTGGCATGCCTTGATTCCTGATGCCCGAGTCCCGGGCCGTTTCATGTCCTGTGTGTGCTGGTGGGGAGTTCTTGTAGTTTCGTCAGACGACCTCGGAGGCAAGCGAGACGATCTTCATGTAGTTTTTCTCGCGGAGTTCACGAGCGACGGGCCCGAAGATACGCGTGCCCTTCGGGTTGCCATCGTCCTGGATCAGGACGACCGCGTTGCTGTCAAACTTGACGTACGACCCGTCGGCGCGGCGGGTGGGCTTGGTGGTGCGGACGACAACCGCCTTGGACTTGTCGCCAGGCTTCACGTCGGCGCCCGGGAGGGCCTTCTTGATGGAGACGAAGACGCGGTCGCCCACGCCGGCCGTCCGGCGGGTGAACTTCCCCGTCGCCGTCGAGCCGCCGTACACGCGGATCACATAGGCGATTTTGGCGCCGGAGTTGTCCGCGACTTCGCACCTGGTTTCTTGCTGGAGCATGGCTCTTCCTTACGGTCTCGAACGTGTCGTCTGTTGGCCCTGGCGTATGTCCGCGTTGGCCGTGGTGCGTTGGTCCTGATTCTTCTTCGTGAGTGATACCTATTGAACTTCCCGGGCGCTGGCCAAGGCCTGATGCTGGGCGGAACGCTTCTCCACGATCTTCGAGAGGCGCCACGTCTTGGTCTTGCTGACGGGGCGGCACTGCACCACCTCGACGATGTCGCCCGCGCGGGACTCGTTCTTCTCGTCGTGGACCTGGAGGATGGTCCGCCGGCGAACGAACTTGCCATACTTGGGGTGCGGGGCGAAGAAACTCACGACGACGCGGCGGGTCTTCGCACGCTTGTCGGACTCCACAACGCCCACGCGCGCACCCTTGGCGGATTCGCTGGTGGTCTTCTCGGCAGTGCTGGCGGTCTTTGCTGGCATCGTTCTGTCCTACCCCACTTCTGGAAACGTGTTCTGGAAACGTGGGCGAGTGTTCCTGTGCGTGTTAGGCCTTGCGGCTCCGGGAGGTCTGCTCGGTGAGCAGGCGGGCGATGTCCTTGCGGACCTTGCCGAACTGGGAGGTGTCGGCGACCTTGTCGGTGACCTGCTGGACGCGGAGGTCGTAGAGCTTCATGCGCAAACGCGCCAGCTCCACGCCGATCTCGTCATCCCGCATCTTCTTGACTTCCGCACCGTTCATCGAAATACCTCGTGGTTTGCTGTGTGGCCTTCGGGCTGATTCCAGTTAGACGCGGACGCGGCGTCCGACGAAACGGGTGCGGACGGGCATCTTCTGGGCGACGCGGGCCAGTGCCTGCTTCGCCGTCTCCTCGCTCACGCCCGCCATCTCGAAGAGCATCGTGCCCGGGCGCACGCGCGCCGCCCAGTAGTCCACGTCGGCCTTGCCCGTGCCCATTCGGGTTTCCAGGGGCTTCTTCGAGATCGGCTTGTCCGGGAAGACGCGGATGAACAACTTGCCCTCGCGCTTCACAAAGTGCATCGCGGCGATACGCCCCGCCTCGATCACCGTCCCCTTGAGCCAGCACCCCTCGAGCGCCTGAAGGCCATAGTCCCCATAGGCGACGTAGTTGCCCTTGGTGGCCTTGCGGTCGCGGACGCGACGCATCTCCTTGCGGTACTTGACTCGTTTTGGCATCAAAGCCATGTGTCAATCTCCTGAGTCTTCGTGGCGTCTTAGCGGCGACCTCGGGCACGGGCGCGACCACCGGCGGCGGTCGACGTGTTCTCGTCCTCGGCGGAGGTGTAGAGACCCTTGTAGATCCAGGCCTTGCATCCGATGATCCCGTACGCCGTCCGGGCCTCGGCAAAGCCGTACTCAATCTGAGCCTGTAGCGTGCTCAACGGGAGCGCGCCCAGGCGGACATCCATCGTGCGGCTCATCTCGGCCCCGCCGAGACGACCCGAGATCTGGATCTTCACGCCCTTGGCGCCCGCCGCCATCGCGCCCTCGGCACGCATCTTCACGACGCGGCGGAACGCGGCACGCTTCGACAACTGCTCGCACACCGCCTCCGCGACCAACTGCGCATCGACGTCGGCGTTCTTGATCTCGATGATCGAGATCGCGACCTTACGACCCGTCATGTACTGGAGTTCCTCGGTCATGCGCTCGACCTCGGCACCCTTGGGACCGATCACCAAGCCCGGGCGGGCCGTCTTCACGATGACCTTCAGTTCCTCGCGCGTCCGCTCGATGTGGATGTCGCTCACCGCGGCGTTGGGTGGCCGGCGATTGAGGCGCTTGTCGAGGTACTTGCGGATCTTCTCGTCCTCGACGAGGAGCTCGCCATAGAGCGCCTTCGGGGCGTACCAGCGGCTGCGGTGCGCCTCGGTGATGCCGAGCCTGAGTCCGAATGGGTGGGTCTTCTGTCCCATGGTGTCCTGGTTCCTTAGCGCCGCGCGCCCTTGAGGGGTTTCTCTTCGACGCCGATGGTGATGTGGCTCAGCGGCTTGATGATCGGGTGGGCGCGGCCGCGGTCCTTGGGGTGGAACCGCTTGATCCGCGGCGCCTCATCGACCCGGCTTTCCGCCACGAACAGACGCGTCACGTCGGCCTCGGCCAGTTCCGCGTCCGCGATCGCCGCGTTCAACGCCTTCTTGATGTTCACCGCCGCACGCTTGGTGGTGAACGAGAGCATGTTCAACGCCTGGTCCACGGGCTTGCCACGGACGAGGTCGGCCACCAGTCGCGCCTTGCGCGGGCTGCCGCGGTGGTGACGAACCTGGCTGGTGAACCGCACGATGTCCTTCGCCTCGACGCCGAGCGCGCCGGCGACGCGACGCACGTGGTCGGCCTTGGCACGCGGGTGATCGCGGCCGGCCAGCCAGTTCGCCAGCGCCGACAAGGCGCGATCGGGCTTGAGCGACGGCGAAACAATGGCCCCCGCGAGTTGCTCGAGGGTGACGTTGGCCGCCGCCATCGCCTTGCTCAGTTTGTCCGCTTGGATCTTCACGTTCGAAACTCCTGGGCCTTCACGCCCGTGGGACTACTTCTTCTCGCCGCCCGCGATGCCTTCCTTCTTGTTGGTGTGCCCGCGGAAGGTGCGGGTCAGGCTGAACTCACCGAGTTTGTGCCCCACCATGTCCTCGGTCACGAACACGTCGTTGAAGACGCGCCCGTTGTGGACCTTGAACGTGTGCCCGACGAACTCGGGAACGATGGTGCACGCGCGGGCCCACGTCTTGATGGGCTCCTTGCGACGCGACGTGTTCAACTTCTCCACCTTGCGGTAGAGGCTCTCGACGACATACGGACCTTTCTTGAGGCTGCGGCTCATGGTGTCTTCCTAGGTCCTTTTACTTCTTGACGCCGTAGCGCGAGGTGCTGCGGCGACGGATGATGAGTTTCTCGCTGGGCTTCTTCCGATTACGCGTGTTGCCACCCTTGGCCAGCACGCCCGTCGGCCCGCACGGCGGACGATTGCCCTTGGAACGACCAGAGCCACCGCCCAACGGGTGGGCATGGTGGCTCTTGGCGACACCGCGGGTCTTGGGACGGATGCCGAGCAGGCGGGAGATGCCCGCTTTGCCGAGGCGACGCAGACGGTGGTCGGGATTGCCAACCTGGCCCACGGTGGCGCGGCAGTTGATCGGCACACGACGCGTCTCGCCGCTGGGCAGCACGAGCGTCGCGTAATCGCCCTCTTTGTTCGTCAGGCGGCAGTGCGTCCCGGCGCTGCGGCACATCGTCGCGCCCTTCCCCGGGATCAACTCGACGCAGTGCACGTCGAGGCCCGTGGGGATGTGCCGGAGTTGCATGCAGTTGCCGACCTGCGGCTCGATCGGGGCGTCGCTCGAGCACAGGATGGTCATGCCGTCCTTGATGCCCGCGGGAGCGATGATGTACCGCTTCTCGCCGTCGGAATACTGGACGAGCGCCAGGTGGGCCGAGCGATTGGGGTCATACTCGACGCCGATGACCTTGCCCTCGATGCCGTCACGATCCTTGCGCTTGAAATCGACGAGGCGGTACATGCGCTTCACGCCGCCGCCGATGCCGCGAGCCGTGATCTTGCCGCTGTGGTTGCGACCGCCGGTCTTGGGAAGCGGCGCGAGAAGGGCCTTCTCCGGGCGCTTCTTCGTCACCTCGGCGTGCATATTGACAGACGCGAAACGGCGCCCGGCAGAGGTCTTCTTGTACACACGAATCGGCATGGCTCAGTTCCCTTGGAGGGCCTTGGTTCTTTCCTTAGAACAACGAGATGGAGTCGTCGGGGTGCAGGCGGACGGTGGCCTTCTTCGTGACAGGCTCGGTCACCATCCCGTACTTCAGCCGACGCTCCTTGCCCTTGCGGACCTGCGTGCTCACGTCGATGACACGCACCTTGTAGATTGACTGGACCGCGTCCTTGATCTCGGTCTTGGTCGCGCGGCTGTCCACGAGGAAGGCGTATCGCTTCTGCTCGTTCATGCCGTACGTCGACTTCTCCGTGAGGAGCGGCTTCTTGATGATCTGAGTGGATTCGATGTTCGCGGGCATCGTGGTGCTCCTTGTCGCAAAGGCGGTTAGGCCTTGGCCTCCGCCTTGCGCCCGCTCTTGCCGCGGCCGAGCGGCTCGATCTTGGCGTCCTTGGTCGTCTGCGACGACGGGCCCTTCAGCCACGCCTCGAGATCGGCCTTCTGGATCACCAGGTAGCGGTGATTCAGCATGTTGAAGCAGTTGATCTGATCGGCCCGACAGAGCGTGACCGCCTCGCAGTTGCGACCACTCTTGCGAGCATTCGCCGACGCGCCCGCGTCCATGGGAAGCGCGACGAGCGCCGTCTTGTCGACCTTGACCGCCTCGAGGAACTGCTCGAAGGCCTTGGTCTTGGGCTCCTTGAACGCGATCGTGTCGATCACGCGGACCTCGTTGTCGATGAGTTTCGCGAGCAGGGCGTTGCGGTTGGCCTTTCGGCGCATCTTCTTGGGCATGTCCAGGCGAAAATCCTCGCGGGTCCGCTTCTTGGAGTGCCCGTGCCCGCCGCCCTTGAAGAGGTTGGCCTTCTTGTCGCCGTGGCGAGCGTTGCCCGTGCCCTTTTGCTTATAGATCTTGCGGGTCGAGCCCTCGACCGCCTCGCGGTTCTTGGTGCGTGCCGATCCCTGACGCGTGTTCGCGTGGTAGCGGACATACGCCTGTTTGATGAGCGCGGGATTCACCTCGCCGCCGAGGGATTCCTCGCTGATCTTGAGTTTGGCAACCTCGTTGCCCTGCATGTTGTAGACGATGACATCCATTTGTCACACCTCGTCACGACGCCTGGCCCGGCGCGAGTGGGCCATGCTGCCCGCTCGCGTGAGCGACTTGCCGCCTATCCGTCTCGCCTCCAGTCCCGAGCGGTTGTCTCGGGGGCGTCGAACGCTTCGACGCGGGGCGGATCGGAATCGACTCGGCCGTCTCGAATCACCAGACTCCTCGCGGAGTTGTGCTTCTGGTGATTCAACCGTTTGTTGCCGTCCGGTGGTTTCGGGAGCAACCCCCGACCTTCCGGACCCACCGGCCAGGATTCTGGCCCAACCGGCAGTCGACAACGCCTTCAAACTTCCCCGTCTTCACTCACACTGAACAAAGTCGGGTCAGGAGGATAGCCGCCTCCCGTGCGGTTTCCAGTCCTCAGCCCACCATTGGCTGATCGAAATCAACCCCGGGCCGAGTTCAGTTCGTTCAAACCCCTGCAGCGGCGACCTTGGCGGCCTTGCTACGGTACAAACGAACGGCTGGCCGGATCTCCAGCAGCCCGTCATTCGCCCCGGGGACCGGGCCCTTCACCAGAAGCAGCCCGTTCTCCTTGTCGATCCGGACCACGTCGAGCGAACGAACGGTGACCCGCTCGGCTCCGAGGTGACCGGCCATTTTCTTGCCCTTCTTCAGACCGCCGCCGAAACCACGGTTCGAGCAGAGCGAGCCGATCGACCCGGGCGCACGATGCTTGCGTTCAGTGCCGTGCGTCGCGGGGAAGCCCTTGAAGTTGTGGCGCTTCATCGTGCCGGCGAAGCCCTTGCCCTTGCTCGTGCCGGCCACGTCGACGTACATCGTTCCTTCGAGCTTGTCCACGCCCAGCGTCGAGCCGAGCGCGAACTCCGAGGCTTTGTCCGCCTCGACGCGGAACTCGCGGTGGTACCGCTGGGGCGCGACGCCCGCCTTGTTGTCGTGCCCGATGACCGGCATCGTGGACCGACGCGGCTTGACCTCGTCGAACCCGATCTGCACGGCGGAATAGCCGTCGTTCTCGGTGGTGCGGACCTGCGTCACGACGCATGGCCCGAGTTGAATCACGGTGACGGGAATCGACACGCCCTTGTCGCTATAGACGCGGGTCATGCCGACCTTCTTGCCCAGAAGCAGGAGACTCATCGCAAACCTTCCTTGGGAATCCGGCGGATCGGCCGAAACTGGCCGCCCCTGATCGTCCCGTGCGAGAATGAAAAAGGCCCGGAACGCCGGGCCCTTGTGAACAACTCAGAACTACGCCTTGATCTTCACGAACACACCCGCGGGCACAACCAGGCGGTTGAGCGCCTCGACCGTGCGCGCGTTGGGCTCGATGATGTCGATGATCCGCTTGTGCGTCCGGATCTCGAACTGCTCGCGGCTCTTCTTGTCGATGAACGGTGAACGCAGCACCGTGTACCGCTCCACGCGCGTCGGCAGCGGCACCGGGCCGGCCACCTTCGCGTTCGTGCGCTTCGCGTGCTCGACGATCTCCTTGGCGGACGCGTCCAAGGCGATGTGGTCGTAGGCCTCCATCCGAATTCTGATCTTGCCGCCGGTCATGTGTGTTGAGCCTGCCTTCGAGCGAGTCGTTCGAGCGTTACGGAATCCCGCGCAAAGGCCACTGGCCCGTGCGCACACGCTCTGCAACCCGATCGGGCCGAGAGCAAGGAGGGAACAGTACGCTTTGCCGTCCGGATGTCAACCAAACAAGTGTCTCCCGATCCACACCCGAACGTCGGCAGGGATGGAGCCACCGACCATGGTTGGTCGATGTTTGCTTGGGGGAGCGTACCTTCCCTTGTGGCTTGGACGCCAAGTGGCGCGGAGCAAAGTCGCGCAAGAATGATCCACGGCACTGCCCCAAAGCCGTACGCCGACACGGAGGTTCACCATTGACACAGATTGGACGCAACTGGCAGGCCTTGGCCCTTGGACTGGCCTGGCTCTCGACGGCCGCACTCGCTCAGACCGGCACCGACAACCGACTCCCCGCGGGCACCAAGCCCAGCGTCGTCGAGTTCAGTGCCGGCGAGCCCGCCAAGTTCTCAGAGATCGGCATGTCCATCCCCGTCCCCCTCGGGGCCCTCGCTCTCCAGGCAGCGGACGGCCCGAGCCAGAAACTCGAGATCATCGCCGAAGACCAGTCGTGGAAGATCACGATCCGCGCTCCTCGCCTCGCCAAGGACAAGGAGTTCACGATCGAGCAGTACTCCTCCAAGGCCGAGGACGCCATCCGCGCCAGTATGAAGGTTCCCCTCCTCAAGCGAGACGCCAGCGGCAACGTCAGCGAGGTCGATCCCAGCACCGACGCCGCCACCGCCAAGGACTCCGAGCGCCGCCTCAAGTTCTTCGGCCGCATGCCCGACGCCGAGGGACACAAACTCTACATCGACAACGCCGGCAAGCCCCTCGCGATCGCTCGGTTTTACGCCCGAAAGGACCCCGATGGCACGATCCCGCCCATCGTCCACGGCTTCACCGTCGGACGACTGAACACAAGCCAGTACGTCACCTTCGAACTCTTCGTCGCCGCCGACAAGTTCGACCGGGCCCAGGCGGTGTACGAGGCCACCATCGCCGCCGCGACCTTCGGCGACTTTGTGGGCGTGAACTTGGATCGAGGCGCCTCGGTCGAGGCGGGCAAGACGCTCTTCGCCACACTCGATGACGACGCCTACCAAGAGGTCCTCGCCGCCCGCCCCGAGCAGTGGTTCCGCATGTACCGCCCCGCCCCCACCGGCCTCGATTCCGACGCCACGGAAGTCGGCTACACCCGCGTGGTCACCCGCACCGGCCAGCGTGGCGACGTGGATACATCCAAGAACAAGGGCTCCTGGTCCGCCATCGATCGACAGGAGGGCTACATCGTCGAGATCGCCGGCCGCCTCCTCCAGAAGCCGCAAGTCATCGATACCGCGGCCACCTACTTCGTCAGCACCACCCACGAGTCCGAGATGTGGCTCGCCAAGACCACCGTCAGAGCCACCGATGAGAAAGGCCGCGAGACCAAGCGCACCGCCCAGGAACTCGGCGTCCGCGAAGGCTCCAGTATGACCATCACCGTCTCCGCCCAGGCCATGACCGACACCACCACGCGCCCCGTCATCCAGGACGATTCCTACCTCAGCATGGTCGATGCCCTCCTCGCCCCGCAGGTCATCATCCGCTCCAAAGCCGTCGCCGATTACGGTTACTACGCCTGGAACTCCAGCGCCGGCCGGATCCGCCTCCGCCGCGACAGCGTCGAACGACCCAGCGACATGCCCAACACCTGGCGCATCACCACGACCCACGGCGACGCCGAGGTCGGCCAGGTCTCACTCTACAAGGACAACGGCACACTCATCCGCACCACCATGCCCGACGGCACCATCATCGAACCGATCTCCTCCGACAAACTCATGCGCATGTGGAAGGCCAAGGGACTCCCCGGCGCCTAGGACTTCGCTCGTACTGATCGCTCACGGGCCCGCATGGAGATCACAATGGCGGTCGATCGAATCATCTCCCCCACCGCCGACAACCCGCCCGACGAGCGCGCCGGCTGGGCCCTGCGCCCCACCTCGATCGCCGAGTACATAGGCCAGCCCGACCTCATCGAGAAGATCCGCATCGCCGTCCGCGCCGCGAAGATGCGCAAGGATCCCCTCGAGCACATGCTGCTTCACGGCCCTCCAGGCCTCGGTAAGACCACCCTCGCCCACGTCCTCGCCCAGGAAATGGGCACCACACTCCACTGCACCAGCGGGCCAGTCCTCGCCAAGGGCACCGACCTCGTCGCCCAACTCACGCGAATCGCCCCCGGCGACATCCTCTTCATCGACGAGATCCACCGACTCCCCATCAGCGTCGAGGAGTTCATCTACCCCGCGATGGAGGACTTCCGCATCGAGATCACCGTGGACAGCGGCATCAACGCCCGAACCGTCCAGATCAAGTGCAAGCCCTTCACCCTCGTCGGCGCCACCACCCGCGCGGGCCTCCTCAGTTCGCCCCTTCGTTCCCGCTTCGGCATGGTCCACCACTTGCGCTTCTATGACGAGCAGGAACTGCTGATCATCCTCCGCCGGAGCGCCAGGCTCCTCGGCCTCGAGCGCTGCCCCGACGAGGCGCTCACCTCCCTCGCCGAGCGTTCTCGGGGCACGCCCCGCATCGCCAATCGTCTCCTCCGCCGCGTCCGAGACTTCTCCCAGGTCAAAGAAAACGGCACCATGTCGAGAATCGTCGTCGATCGCGCGCTCGGTCTCGAGGGCATCGACGAACTCGGGCTGGACGATCTCGATCGCGCCTACCTCCGGACCATCGGCAGCGTCTACGCCGGCGGGCCCGTCGGCCTCGAGACCGTCGCCGCCACCATGAGCGAGGACGCCGGCACGCTCGAGGACGTCGTCGAGCCATACCTCCTCCAAATCGGCTTCCTCGCCAGAACGCGAAAAGGCCGCATGCTCACCCGGCGCGCGTGCGACCACCTGGGCCTCGAGTTCAGAGCGCCCGAGGACGCCACACCCGAGTCCGACCGCTCGGGCTTGCTCCCGGGAATCTCGTCAAACACAGATTGATTTTGGATCAAAGGCCCGCACGCCCGACGCGTGTCGCGGCTCGCATCGGCGGCATCACCGCGCCGAAGCCTTCGCGCCCTTCTTCGTCGGCGGTGCCATCGCTTCCTTCGCGACCTCATCGATGTACAGCACGCATTGGCACGAGGCACACAGCGTCAACCGCCCGCTCGACATCAGCCCCGCCACGGCCTCGATTGGGAGCGCCATCATGCACGAGCCGCAGTTGTACTCATGGCGCTTCGCGTCGTGGACCTCGATCGACGCCATCGCGTCGTCGCCACGCTGCTCGAGCAGTTTCAGGAGCGTGCCCAGCGCATCCTGGGGCACATCCTTGGTCGCGATCCCCCGCTCCTTCTTGAGTTCCTCGAGCCGCTCGCGGATCTCGGCATGGCGCTGGTCGCGATCCGATGTCGCCACCTGCTTCACGCTCGACCGCTGGCTCTTCGCCGCCTCGATCTCCTCGATCTGCTTGCGGACCTCGTCCACCTTCGCCATGTGCTCGAGCGCCGCGGTCTCCACCGCGTCGCGATCGGTCTTGAAGGTGTTCGCCTCGACCAGGAACGCCTGATATTCCTTGTTCGTCCGCGCCGAGTTCATCTGCTCGCGGACCGTGCGGATCCGCTCGTCGAGGCGCTTCATCTCGCCCTCGTTGTCCGCGGCCTTCGCCTGCAGCTTCTTCAACTGCGTGGAAAGATCCGAGTGCTTCGACTCGATCTTGCTCAACTGCCCATCCTGCTCATTCAGGAACTTCTCCGCGGCCTTGAGCCTGGTCTGAAGTCCGCGAATCTGTTTCTCGACCAGATACACCTTCAGCAGTTGCGACGTCACGTCCATCAGGTACTCCACCGGCGACAACTCATGATACACATCCCACCCCGACGCGTCACGCTAGATCTGCCCGGCGTGCGCTTTCAGCCACCAGAACGCGATTGGGGCCACCAGGAGGGGCGAATCCAGCACGTCCAGGATTCCGCCAAACCCCGGAAGCGTGTGCCCTGAGTCCTTGATACCCGCATCCCGCTTGAACAGGCTCATCACCAGGTCGCCCAACTGCCCCACCACCGCGCACGCCGCGCCAACGACAAGCCCATGCCAGATCTCCACCGTCGCCCCATCATGCTCTCGAAGGAGCCATAATCCAATCGCGCCAACTCCCGCGGCCAGCGCGATCCCCCCGCCCAATCCTTCCCACGTCTTCCCCGGGCTGAGCCACGGAATGAGCTTGTGCCGACCGATCGCCTTCCCCGTGAAGTACGCCCCGATGTCGCACGCCTTCGTCGTCGCGAGGATCCACAGAAGCACCCACGGCGAGTGCCCGCGCCGGATCGCCAGCACGAACCCGAAGAGCAGCCCGAGATACACGAACCCGAGCATCACGCCGCCCACCGCCGTGATGATCCCCCGCGGGTCGCGATCCTTTGAGTAATAGAGCAAAGAGACCGCGAGCACGAGCGCCGCCACCGTGCTCACACACGCCGCCGCTACATCGCCCGGAAGCACCGCTGGCACGATCGACGACGCGAGCATCCCGCTCGCTGCCGCCAATCCCAGCACGCGCCGAGATGCGACCACGCCCTCGTCCTTCAGGATCGCCGCCAGTTCTCGCGCCCCCCAGATCGAGAGCGCGAGCATGATCGGAAGCACGATCGTCCCCGCGGGCCAGTTTCCCACACCGTCCGTATGCCCTAACAGCCGTGCCACACCCGCGGGCATCCCCCGCCCCACGAGCCATCCGTCGAGCCACAGCAGCCCGACCAGCATCGCGATCAGCACCGGTCCAAAGAGCAGTCGTTGACGCACGGGTTCGGTTCTCCGCGAACAGATCGTTGACGATCGACGCGGATCATTGGTCGTCCGAGCGGCGGACGCGTTGTGCCCAGTCACGAATGGCCGAACTCACACGCGCGACGACTCAACCCCCGAAGGGTCAAGCCCGCCAAACCGCCGCGACCGCCCCGCATACTCACGGATCGCCTCGTGCAAGTGCCCCGACCCAAAGTCAGGCCACAGCACGTCCGTCACGAACAACTCGGCATAACTGATCTGCCACAACAGGTAGTTGCTCACCCGCATCTCCCCGGCCGTGCGAATCAGAAGATCCGGATCGGGCAGCCCTGCGGTGGTCAGCCTCGACTCAAAGACCGACTCATCGACCGTCTCAGGATCCAGCCGTCCCGCCGCCGCGTCCCGCGCAATCGCCCTCGCCGTGTCGGCTATCTCCGCACGCGACCCATAGTTGATCGCCAGACACAAAGTCGAGCCTGTGCAGTGCGCCGTCTCCGCGGTCATCCGATCGATCGCCGCCAAGACTTCTGCCGGCAGCCCCTCGCGTCGCCCGATGGTCCGGAACCGGATGTTTTCGCGGATCATCTCTTCACGCTCGCCGTCAAGATACGCCTTGCAGAGTCCCATGAGCGCGCGCACCTCGTCGGCAGGCCGCTTCCAGTTCTCCAGCGAGAACGAGTACAGCGTCACCACCTCCACGCCCAGCGCGTTGCACTCGGTCAGCACCTCGCGCACGACACGCACGCCATTGCGATGCCCGAACTCGCGTGGGAACCCGCGATGCTGCGCCCAGCGCCCGTTGCCGTCCATGATGATCGCGATGTGACGCGGGATGCGCGCCGGACTGACGCCGGGCAACCGCGACAAAGGATCGGCCTCGGGACGGCGCTTCTGCATCGCCGCCAACGCCGACCGCCCCTCGGCATCGAGAGCCGTTGAACCAAGGACCGCGCTCGCCGTGTCCACGCTTCCGGTTGGAGTTGTCCCAGGATCCGTCCGTGTCATCGTCCCGCGTCCGCTCCAACGTGGATCGTCTGCGTCCGATCGGGCCCGACACTCACCATCGAGATCGGAACCCCCACAAACGATCGCACGAGGTCGATATACGCCCGAGCACCCTCGGGAAGTTCGTCCATCGACCGCGCATTGGACAAATCCTCACTGAATCCTGCCAGTTCTGTCCACACGGGCTCGACCTCCGACAACGCCCGTGCATCCGCCGGGAAGCGATCCGACACGCCCGCCGGCGTCCGATACGACGTGCACACACGCAGCGTCTCGAACCCCGACAGGACATCAAAGAGCGTCATCGCGATCTCGGTCACGCCCTGCACCATCACCGCGTATCGCACCGCGACCAGGTCCAGCCACCCCACGCGCCGGGGCCGACCCGTCGTCGTCCCGAACTCACGCCCCCGCTCGCGGATCCGATCCGCCGTCGAGTCAAAGAGTTCCGTGGGCATCGGACCGCCGCCCACCCGCGACGAGTACGCCTTCATCACCCCGATCACCCGCCCCACCGCCGACATCGGCACGCCCGTCCCCGACGCGATCCCCGTCGTCCCCGTGCTCGAACTCGTCACGAACGGGAACGTTCCATGATCGACATCAAGGAGCGCCCCATTGGCCCCCTCAAACAGCACCCGCTTCCCACGCCCCAGCAGATCATGCAACAAGTACGTCGTGTCCCGGATCGAGTCCCCAAGCACTCGCCCGTGATCCAGCGCCCGCTCCACGATCGAGTCCACATCAAACCCCGCGGCAATCTCGGCATTCGGTCGCGAGTGCAGCCCCCGTGCCGCCGCCGACTTGATGCACGCCGACATCGCCACCCGTGTCCGCAGAACATCAGGCCGCCGCAAGTCCCCCACACGCACCGCCGTCGCCCGATGCACCTTGTCCGCGTACGCCGGTCCAATCCCCCGCCGAGTCGTTCCGATCTTTCCGCCCCCGCCCGACCCCTCGCTCTCCGCGAGCAGATCCTCGCGCAGCGCGTCCTCGGCCTTGTGGTAGTCCAGCACCACATGCGCCCGGTCCGAAAGCACCAGCCCCGACGTGTCCACGCCCCGCGCGCGCAAACCCTCAATCTCTCCGATCAACTTCTCCGGGTCCACAACCACACCGTTCCCGATGATCGCCGGCTTTCCCGGATACAGAATCCCCGACGGCACAAGGTGCAACGCGAATCGCGTCCCACCCACCACCACCGAGTGCCCAGCGTTGGCCCCGCCGTTAAACCGCACCACGGCGTCATGGCTCCCCGCCAGCATGTCGACGAGTTTCCCCTTCCCCTCGTCACCCCATTGGAGCCCAACCACCGCCGTCGCTGGCGTGCGAGAACCGGTCTGCGTGTTCGTTACCAGAGCCATGCAAAGCCTCGAATGCCTCACGGGAACGCCGAAGTAAACGCCGCGGCTCGCCCGAAGCGACGCGACAGGGTAGGGGATCGAATCGTTCTGGCAGGACCGATAGCCTCGGCAAGACCGCGAATCTCCCGTCCCAATGCCCTTCGACGTGAAGTCCAAGGATCCCGTGGTCGATCAACGTGTGCCGGACGGGCGTCGGGTCGGCCTCACCATGGAGACCCCTCCGACGCACCGCCCGCGACTTAGGGCAATCGACATGGCGAGTGAAGAGAACTACGTCCGAATGATGTGCCCGAACCTGGCCTGCCGAAAGGTCCTCTCGGTCCCCGCCGAGGCACGCGGCAAGACCGTCAAGTGCAAGGCCTGCGGGAGCAGCATCCGCGTCCCCAGCGTGACCAACGGCCCCAAGTCCACGCCGGGCGGCGCCCCGCGCTAAAGCTTCGGCGCGTCCTTGTCGTCCAGAAAATCAAAGTCCATCACGCTGCTGTCGTCCATCTCGAACTCGCGGTCGAGTTCCTTGTCCAACTCGCTCTCCACGCCCTCCAGAAGGCTCGGCCTTCCAGGGACAGGCGGCGGCCCCTTCGAAGGCCCCGAAGGTGCCTTCGGGGCCGACTTCGCGACAGACTTCGGCGTGCTCGAGATCGGCTGAGCATCTTCCAACGCGTCCTCCGCGTTGATCTCTTCAGGCCGACCGTCAACCCTGACCACGAACACAAACTTCCCGATCAGGAGCGCATCACCCGCGTTCAACTCCATCAACCCCTCGACGCGCTTCCCGTTCACAAACGTCCCGTTGCTCGATCCCAGGTCGCGGATCATCACCCCCGAGTCCGTCGCCGTGATCTCGCAGTGCTGGCGTGACACGCTCGAATCCGGCACACGAATCTTGCAATCCGAGTGTCGCCCGATCACCTCGGACTGATGCCGAACCGGCACGTCCTGCTGACCGCCGTCCGGACGAATCAGAACCAGTGATACTGTCATGCACTCCCGCCTTTCGATCGGCGCTTCC
This sequence comes from uncultured Phycisphaeraceae bacterium, assembly GCA_964628245.1. GTDB lineage: Bacteria > Planctomycetota > Phycisphaerae > Phycisphaerales > UBA1924. Next base: position 115,073 of record CAZVMU010000004.1, read on the forward strand.
GTGCCACATCGAGCCTTCGTGAATGGCATGCGGACCATACCGCCGCCCGGACAAACCAAACGCCCCGTCCACAATCCGAATCCACGTGCAACAGCCTATCTCCATCCCCATCCGCAATCAAACCCAGGGCACACCCCGGGCCATCATCGAACACGCCCTTTCTCAGACGGACTCAACCCCGATTCGTTCCCTCTATATCCACGTCCCCTTCTGTTTCCACAAGTGCCACTACTGCGATTTCTACAGCATCGTCGACCCGCGCGACCGCCAGGAACCCTTCACCGACCGCCTCATCCGCGAACTCGAGGCCCTCGCGCCGCTTACCAGATCAAGCCCACTCCACACCATCTTCATCGGCGGCGGCACCCCCACCCTCCTCCGCACGCAACTCTGGTCGCGACTCCTCACCACGCTCAACAACCACTTTGATCTCACCGACATCCGCGCAGGCCGTGGCGAGTTCACCGTCGAGTGCAACCCCGAAACCGCCACTCCCGAACTCTTCGACATTCTCATCGCCGGCGGCGTCGATCGCCTCAGCCTCGGCGCCCAATCCTTCAACCCGACCCACCTCAAAGCCCTCGAGCGCTGGCACGACCCCGCCAACGTTGCCCGCGCCATCACCCTCGCAAAGGCAGCCGGTATCCCACGCCACTCCGTCGATCTCATCTTCGCCATCCCAGGCCAGACCCTTGACGACTGGAAGTCCGACCTCCACACCGCCCTCGCGCTCGGCGTCGATCACCTCTCCTGTTACAGCCTCACCTACGAGCCCAACACCGCCATGACTGCTCGACTCAAGCGTGGCGAGTTCGCACCCGCCGATGAAGACCTCGAGGTCCAGATGCACCACGAGACCCTCCGCACTCTCCGGGCCGCCGGCCTCGATCGATACGAGGTCAGCAACTACGCCAGACCCGATCAGGAGTCTCGTCACAACCTCGCCTATTGGCGCCAGCACCAATGGCTCGCCGCCGGCCCAAGCGCCAGCGCCTACGTCGCCGGTCATCGCTGGAAGAACTCCCCGCGCCTCGACGACTACCTCGCCATCGACGACGCCGGTTTTACCAATATCCAAGACCTCGAAACCCCCGACCCCCGCCGCGCCCTCGCCGAGACCATCATGACCGGCCTGCGCCTGCGCGAAGGACTCGATCGCAACACCATCCTCGCCAATGCCGAACGCGTCACCCCCACGAGCCGCGAGCGTCTCGACCGAGTGATCTCACGCCTCACCCACCAGGGTTGGCTCCAGCCCGACGAGGGCCGCCTCGCCCTCACCGATCAGGGCTTCCTCTTCGCCGACTCCGCCGCCGCCGATCTCATGCGGTGCCTGTCGCCCTAGGCCCGTCATCCCCCGTCAACCGAAGATCAGGCCGAGGCAACTCCAGCCGCCGAAGCAGATTTCTGAGATCACTGGGCCACCCCGTCCGCACATCCAACACCCCGCCCGTCACCGGATGCTCGAACGACAGGCGATGCGCGTGCAGCCCCAGCCGCGATCCCGTCTGCGCCTTCCCGCCATACAACGGATCGCCCACGATCGGGCACCCGATCGCCTCCAGATGCACGCGCACCTGGTGCAATCTCCCCGTCACAGGATGGCACTCCAGAAGCGCCCCCACCGCCGACTCCGCCAGCACGCGATACGCCGTGACCGCCGCCTTCCCCGAGGACGACACCCGCGCCAACTTCATCTTCGACCCATCCCGCATCCCCTCGAACTCCGCGATCGGCTTGCGGATCACACCGTGCGCCTCGCGTGGCGTGCGCGCCGTCACCGCCCAATAGAACTTCTTCACCTCGCGTCCCTCGAACTGCTCACGCATCGCGTCATACGCGCCCGTCGTCAACGCGATCACAATCAATCCGCTCGTATCGCGGTCGAGCCGATGCAGAAGCCCAAAGTCGCGAGAACCCCCCAGGTTCTGGAGTTGCGCTCCCCAGCGTGCGAAGAGCCCATTGAGCAGCGTGTCGTCCTCGTGCCCCTTCCCGGGCTGCGTCACCAGCCGCGCCGGCTTCTCCACGACAACCAGCGCCGGATCCTCATGCCGGATGCCGAACGTGATGTTCTCGTTGGGTTTGACCGACAGGTTCATCCGCGTCCATCTCCATCACCGCCCGCCCCCGCACCATTCTCACTCGCCAGCGCCCGACACAGCGACTCGTGCGCATACCACCGCAACTCACCCCCCACAGGCCGGAGCAAACGCGCCGGCGCCTCGCGCGATTCGATCGCCGCCCGCGCCCCCGCCTCCCCATCGCGCTCCGCCAGCAGCACGCAGATCAATCGCGCCGAGTTCACGAGCCGGGGCGACATCGCCACACGCCTCAATCCCTCGCTATCCATAGTTTCGACGACGAGCCGTTCCCCGCTCTCATTCTCCTTAGTCGCCCATCCAAAGACCCCGGCATTCCCATCGAGCACGCCAAGCACCGCATCAAGCCGGTCGTGCCCCTTCTCCCGCCACCCCAGAACCTCCTTCAAAGTCGCCTCATACCGCGCCGCGCCATCCTCAATCGCCCCATCAATCGGATGGAACTGATCCATCGGCATCCCCGACTGTTCCGCGATCAACTCACGCAGCACTCCCGACCGACTCCGCTCATCCGCCAGACCAACACCAACCTCGTTCACCGCCCACACCCGCGTCCGCATCCACGGAAACCCTCGCAATGGCGGGTCATACATCAACCGCTGGATCGGCCTCACCATTCCCGACTCGGCACTCACCGCAAGATGAAAGTCACCAAACTGCCGCACACAGTTCGTCGCGTGCAGCAGCAAGTCCGCCAGCATCGCATCGATCGAGTCATCCGCCGTGGGCCGCATCACAACCCCGCCAGGGAGCCGAGGCCGTGGAATCGGTGCCGAGTGCTCCAGCGAAATCGGCCCCGAGGCACGCTCCTCCGAACGCCCCGCCCGTCGCTCGCCCGTGTTGTCCCCGCGTGCGTCACTCACACCACCATTGTTGGCCAAGACCCGTGAGCAACCCGCCGTACCCTCTTCCATGCGTCCCGACGCCCTCGCCCGCATGATCGACTCGAGCGCCAACCGCGCCAAGGAGGGCCTCCGCGTCCTCGAAGACCTCGCCCGCTTCGCCATGGACAACCGCGCCCACGCCGAGTCCGCAAAGCACCTTCGACACGCCCTCACCACCGCGCTCAACACCCTCCCGTTCGACCACGCCGAACTCCTCGCCTCCCGAGACACGCCCAACGACGTCGGAACCGCCGTGCAATCCCATGGCGAATACAACCGCGCCAACCTCGCCGCCCTCGCCGACGCCAACGCCAGCCGAGTGACAGAAGCCCTACGCACCCTCGAAGAGTCCGCCAAAGCCCTCGCCGCGCCCGACACCGCCCGCCAGATCGAGCACGCCCGCTACGACGCCTACGAACTCCACCGCCGCCTCTCGCTCAGCCTCCACGCCGCCACTGCCGTCATCCAACCCCGCGTCACACTCCTCCTCACCCAATCCCTCTGCACCATCCACCCCTGGGAGCACGTCCTCCGTACCGCCCTCGAAGCCGGCGCCGAAGAAATCCAGATCCGCGAGAAGTCTCTCGCCGACGCCGATCTCCTCGCCCTCGCCCAGCGTGCCCGAGCCATCACCCGCGAGCACACCGCCCGGCTCGTCATCAACGACCGCGTGGACATTGCCCTCGCCGCCCAGGCCGACGGCGTCCACCTCGGCCAAGACGACCTCCCCATCCGCGCCGCCCGCGCCCTCGCCGGAAACCAACTCGAAATCGGCGCCACAACTCCCACGCTCGAACTCGCCCGAACCGCCCTCCAATCCGGCGCACGTGTCCTTGGCCTCGGCCCCATGTTCCACAGCACCACCCGCCCCGACAAATCCGTCGCCGGCCCGGCTTACCTCGCCACAATCCTCGCCGATCCGCTCCTCGCCCACGTCTCCCACCGCGCCATCGGCGGTATCACCCCGGGCAACATCGCCCAACTCGCCGCCGTCGGTTGCAAAGGCGTCGCCGTCTCCGCCTGCGTCTGCTCCTCGCCAGACCCCGCCGCCGTCGTGCGCGCACTCCGACACGCCCTCGAACCCATCCGCTCTACACTCGCCCGATGAACTTCCAGAAAGCAGTCCTCCCCAACGGCCTGACCATCATCGCCGAGGTCGATCCCTCCGCCCACAGCGCCGCCGCTGGCTTCTTCGTCAAGACCGGCGCCCGCGACGAGGCCCCCGCCCTCATGGGCGTCAGCCATTACCTCGAGCACATGATGTTCAAGGGCACCGAGGACATCAACGCCGAGGAACTCAATCGCCGATTCGACCGCCTCGGCGCGCGCAGCAACGCCTTCACCAGCACCGAGATGACCTGCTTCTACGCCCACGTCATCCCCGAGCACCTCGCCGAGTCCGTCGATCTCCTCGCTCGCATGCTCCGCCCCGCCCTCCGAACCGCCGACTTCGACACCGAGAAGGGCGTCATCCTCGAAGAGATCGCCATGTACAAGGACAACCCCTTCTGGGTCTTGTACGAGGCCTGCATCGAGAGCCACTTCGCCTCCACACCCCTCGCCCATCGCGTCCTGGGCACCAACGAGACCATCACCGCCCTGACCGCCTCCCAGATGCGGACCTACTTCGAGGACCGCTACTCCGCCGACAACACCGTCCTCGCCCTTGCTGGCAAACTCGACTTCCCGCGCATCGTCGATCAAGTCACGAAACTCTGCGGCTCATGGAAACGCACCGGCGCCCGCCGCGACGCCACCCACGCCAGAACCACACCAGGCGAACTCACCCTCCACGACGAGAAGATCACTCGCGGCTACATCCTCACCATCGCCGACGCCCCCGCCTACACCGACGAGCGACGCTTCGACGCCGCTCTCCTCGCCATGCTCTTGGGCGCCCCCGACAACAGCCTCCTCCACTGGGCCCTCATCGAGCCGGGCCTCGCCGACGAGGCCCAGGCGTCCTTCTCCGCTCACGACGGGCACGGCGATTACGTTCTCTTCGCCACCGCCGACCCCGATCGCCTCGACACGGTCTGGGATAAGGCCAAGGAACAACTCGATCGCGTCGCCCAGACCGCCACAACCCAGGACCTCGAACGCCTCCGCAACAAACTCGCCACCAGCGCCACCATCGGCGCCGAACGCCCGGGCGACCGCATGCACCGCCTCGGCGCCAACTGGCTCTATCTCAACGACTACATCCCCATCGAGGACGAACTCGCCCGCATCGGGCGCGTCACCCTCGACAGCATCCGCCAGACCGTGCGCGATTTCCCACTCGCACCCACGACCATCGGGCGCCTGCTCCCGGCCTGATTTCCTGATTCACGCCGCCTTCGCCACCGTGTGCTCGACCACGCGCTCGCCCTTCAGGCGCGACGCCTCACCCAAAGACTTCGTCGCCGCAATCACCAACTCACGAGCGCTCGTCGGCCCCGGCTCCGTCTCCGTCGCCCCGAACGCCACACCGATCGCCGCCCACGCCCCACGCCTCCCGAACGTCCCGCCACGCAACTCCGCGAGGCACCGCTCGGCCTCGAACAGCGTTTGCGTCCGCGCCGTCCCCATCAGAATCGCCGCGAATATATCCTCGCTCAGCCGGCACACCATCCCGCGCGACTGAAAGTACTTCGTCAGCACCAGCGACAACTCGATCACCGCCTCGTCCCGTGGCTCGAGCATGTCCGTCGGAAGCCGTGTCCCCCGCGACCCGACCCCGATCTGCAGCAGCGAGACCGGCAGCCCCGCGGCTCGACCGTCCTTCATCGCCTGTCGAAGCGCCCCGTCGAACGCGCTCCGCGCCAGCAGCCCGGTCAGCGGGTCCAACTCAGGCTCATTCGTCAACAGGTTCAGCACCTCCGGCCCAGGCTCCCCCGGCACGACATCCAACTCGACACGCTCTCGCTCTGCCCGCTCCAGCACCTGATCCGCATCCACAAACGACCCTGTGTCCAGGCTGAAGAGCGACGACAACTCCCGAACGCCGTCGTTCGCACGACGCACCGCCGATCGAGCCGCACCCACGTCCATCCCGAACCACTGCTCGGCCCGCTGATACAACCGCGCGAGCGCCGCGCTCGGGTCCGCGTCCGTCATGGAGTCATGGAAACTCGATCCCAGCGCCACTGTTCTCGCCAGGTCCGCGATCCGCTGAGGTGCCGCCGTCGGCCGCTCATGGAACCGCACCGCCGCCACCAGATCCGTCGGAAGTTTCCACCGCTCCGCCAGCATCGCGCCAACCTCGGCATGCCCCAGTTCAAACGCGGTCGCCTCGAGACCCGCGACCTTGGAGTGATCCTTCTTCGCCGGTGCGACCGCCTGCAGGTATCGATCGCGCAGCGCCATGTACATCGCCATCTGCCCGATGTCCTGCAGCAGCCCCACGAGGAACGCCTCGTCCGCGAACGGGCGACGCGTGCTCTCCGCAAAGCACTTCGCGCCCACCGCCGTGTACAACCCGCGACGCCAATACGACACATAGTCGAAACCGTTCGTCCGGGTCGCCTCCACCGACGAGATCAACGAGAACCCCAGCGCCAGCGTCTTCACCGGAGACAACCCGAGCATGACCAGCGCCTTCTGCACCGAGCCGCACGGCTGACGCAACGCGTAAAAACTCGAGTTCACCGTCCGCAGGATCTTCGCCGCTAGCCCCTGGTCGTTCTGGATGCACTTGGCCAGTTCATCGAGCGAGACATTCAGGTCCGACGTTAACTCGATCACCCGCACCGCCACCGCCGGAAGCGAGGGCAGCGAGTTGCACGACAAAACCTTTTCTAGCAGAGTGCTATCCATGCAACAGTGCCTTCCTCGACACAGCCATCCGTTGGCCTCGCGAGAACGTAAAAACTCACATACCGCTCCGATTCATCGGTCCGGTCCGTCTCCGACTTCAGCCGCCTTCTCGGACGTGCTCCAGAACGCGGGCAGGCTGACAAGCCCGACCCCCCACTGCGCCTCGATGTATCGAGCCAGAAGCCGGGCCGCACGGTCCGAAACCTCATCTCCTCGCCTCGCGTGTGAACTTGAGGGGGTGGCGCGTTCAAGCCCGCGCACGTGCTCCAGAGTCTCCCCTCGAACCCGCCACACCCCCGAAGTCGCCCCGGCCCCCGGATCTCTGGTCACCCCGCCCAGCAGTGGATCAAACCCAATCGTGCGTCCCCGCGGCACTTCGTCACCGGTTGCCACGTCCCTCTCCAACTCCGGCTTGTGCCCCGTGTCCACGAGCAATCGCCACAGAAACTCCGCCACGCACGCCGACCCGCGATCCGCAGTCCGCAGCGCCTCGACGAGCGCGTCATAGACCGCCGGGTGTGGGTCCGACTCGCTGATCCCTCGCTGCGTCGCCTCGATCATCAGCGTCGCACCCGCAAACCCGACCACGCTCGACCGCGCCGCCGCAAACGTCTCGAGCACGTCCCACCCCGCGATCGTCGCCAGCGTGTGCGCCGGCTTGGGGTGGAAGACGACCTCGCCCCGCGTCGCCGACTCGATCCCCCCGCCGAACCGCCCGGGCTGCCGCCGCGACCCTTTCGCGAGTCCACGCACCACGCCATGCTCGCGCGTGAGCAGCAAGACTGTCTGGCTGGTCTCCGACCAGTCCCACTGACGAAGGCACACGGCATTGTCCACGATCGCCGCCACAGCACAGCGTACGGCCACACGCCGAACTACGCTTCATCCGATGCGATTCGAACTCGTCGATCAGGTTTTGGTAGCCGACGCCACGCGCCTCATCGCGGTCCGCGCCGTCACCGCAGGCGAGGAGTACCTCGCCGACCACTTCCCCACCTTCCCCGTCCTCCCCGGCGTCCTCATGCTCGAGGCCATGGTCCAAGCCGCCCGGCGCCACATCGAACGCGACTCAATATCGCCCAAGCCCTGGGTTCTGGGTCGGGTCCGCGCGCTCAAGTACGGCCGATTCGTCCGCCCCGGCGACACCATGCGTATCGAGGTCACACGCCTCGGCACGCCCACATCCGAATCCCTCGACCCCATCGAGTTCAAGGGCGCCATCACGATCGCCGGCGGAGACGACACCGCCGCCGCCTCAGGCCGGTTCTCCCTCCGCCCCACAACAGTCCCGAGCCACGCGGGGTGAGCATGCGGAAGCGTGTCGCCCACTCGTCACGCGATGCTCGCGACCATAGACTTGCACGATCGTGTTCCCCTCCGTCGTCTCTTTGAGGAATCCCATGCCTTCGATGTCCAAAGACGAGATCTTCGCCAAGGTTCGTGACGTGATCGTGGACGCCCTTGCCGCCGATGAAGAGGACGTCACGCCCCAGGCCTCTCTCACCGCCGATCTCGGCGCCGAGTCCATCGACTTCCTCGACATCGGCTTCAAACTCGAGCAGGCCTTCGGCTTCAAGATCGCCCAGGGCGAACTCTTCCCCGACAACGTCGCCCAGAACCCCGAGTACGTCAAAGACGGCAAGGTCACGCCCCACGGCATCGCCGAACTCAAGGCCAAACTCCCCCACCTCAGTTTCACCGAGTTCGAGAAGGACCCGCAACTCACCAAGGTCGGGCGGATGTTCACCGTCGACGCCCTCGTTCGTTTCGTCGAGAAGAAACTCGCCTGATCCCGGAACGTGGCCTCCCAGGAATCTCCAGATGCGCTGGATGTGGATCGATCGCATCGTGGAACTCGTCCCGAGGGAACGCCTCGTCGCCATCAAGAACGTCTCCCTCGCCGAGGAGCACCTCCACGACCACTTCCCGGCGAACGGCGCACACCCCGCGCTCCCCATCATGCCCGCCTCCCTGATCATCGAGGGCATGGCCCAGTCCGCCGGCATCCTTGTCGGTCACGCGGGCAGTTTCAAAGAGAAGGTCGTCCTCGCCAAAGTCAGCGGCGTCGAACTCTCCCGCGAGGCCACCCCGGGCACGACCCTCCGCTACACCGCCACCATCGAACGCATGGACCACATCGGCGCCTCCACAAAGGGCACCGTCGAACTCCTCGACCACGCCGACCCCTCCCCGACCCTGGTGAAGATCGGCACCATCGACCTCATGTTCAGCCACGTCGATCAGAACCTTGCCGGCGCCCAGTTCCCGGAGCACAACTTCGTCTTCAGCGACGCCTTCCGCACGCTCCTGCGAACCAGCGGCCTCCCCGCCGACTTCTGATTCCACGCTCACTTCGACGCGAGCGGCACCGTCAGCGTGAACTCCGCCCGCGAGGGCTCGGTCAACCGCAGCGACCCGCCAAGGTCGTCCGCCAGCCCGCGAGAGAGTGCGAGCCCAAGCCCAAGCCCCGAGACCGTCCCGCTCGACTGCGCCTCGCCGCGCACAAACGCCCGAAAGATCTTCGTTCGCTCCCCGGACTCGATCCCCGGCCCGTGGTCCGAAACGATCATCTTGAGGTCCCCGCCCCCCACCAGCACGCGAAGGTGCACCCGTCGATCCGTCGCACCCTTCGCATACTTGCACGAGTTGTCCAGCAGATTCGCAAGGATCCGCTCGATCGTCCCGGGCTCGGCCCGAACGCTCGCCGTGCCCGGACCGGATCGTTCCACCACCAACTCCATCGAGCACTGCTCCGCCCGCCGACGCAGCGGCTCTTCCAGCCGCTCCAACAACTCGTTCACCGTGATCGCCTCATGAGTCACACGCCCCGCGACACGCCTTCTCCCAAGCCTTGCATACTCGAGTACGCTCTCCACGATGTCCGCCAATCGTTTCGACTCGCCCTTGAGCGTCCGAACATACTCCCGCGTCTGCTCCCCCTCGGGCACCATCCCGTCCGCCAGCATCTGCGAGTACATGCAGAACGTCGTCAGCGGCGTCCGAAGCTCATGCGTCACCGCCGACACAAACCGACCACGACGCTCAGCGAGTTCCGTCGAGGTCCGAAGCACCAGCGCGATCGCTCCCACCGCCCCCACCACCGCGATCCATGCCAGCACCAGCCCCGTCTCCAGAGGCGTCCACGACGCCGAAACGGGCATCAACCGCTTCCGAGGCGTCGCCACCAGCGCCGCATCGATCGTCGCCATCCGGTGCGCCAGGTCCGCCGTCCGAAGTGGATCTGGCACCAGCTCCACCTCCGAGAACAAGTCATCGACCCGCGACACAAGATCTGCGCGCAGAGTGGGCCAATCGATCCAGAACCCCTGCGCCACATACGCGTCCTGCTTGCGAACGTCACGCGTGAAGACCAACTCACTCGCCTCGTCCCCAGCGCCGCTCAACCACGCGGGGCGGAACATCCCCACCGCGACCGACGCCGAGTCTTCGAGCGTGTCGCCCCCGAGCGAGAGCACATCCTTGGCCTGAAGCTGCGTGAGCGCCAGGCTCGCCACATCATCCGAGGCGTTCTCCATCACCGCGGCGAGACGCGCATGCTCCGCCTTCGTCAACACGCCAACTTGATCCGAAACCGGCACGCCAGGAGACGCTCGAGTTCCTGCCACCGCTCTCGAACTCTCCACCCGCGACGCCGATGGCGAATACGCCTGCTGCCGTTCGTTGATGATGTTCGCCGCCGCGCTCCGCCGGGCAAAGTCCTCTTTCGCAAACGTCGTCGGCTCGCTAGACCCAAAGGACTGCTCGGCAGTCGGCGTATCGACCTGCGTATCCAACCTCGCATCCGTCGCGAGCGTCGTCATCAACCCGCCAATCCACGGCCCTCGGTCCGAAACGTCGTCGCTCAACGACAACTCCGACACCCGAAACGAGGCCCCGCTCGACACGAAGCACTCACGGAGCCGATCCAGGTCCTGCTGCGCCCGCATCACCTCGTTCGACGTGCAATACGTCGATTCCGCCATGTCGCGCATGTTCCCGCTCGGCGCCTGAGGCGAGGTCCACCCATCACGCATCGACCACTGGAAATGAAGCCGCACAAACGACGCGTGCTGCCGCAAGAGCGACGACGGCACCAGCACGTCCCCGGGACGGACCTCCTCCCACATCCGCGTGTACGCTCGATCCGCCGGATAGAACGCCTGATACTCGAAGTATGGCCGCGCCACCTCTCGCGCCATAATCGCCGACACCACCGAGTCCATCCGCCAGAGCGCCACCCGCAGCGTGTCCTGGTACAGCGCCGCGTCGCGGGCCTTCCGCTCGTTCCGTTCCATCCGCAGCGCGTGCCACGTGAGCCACGCCATCGCCCCCACCACGGCCAGCGTGCACGCCACGAACGCCAGCAGCACGCCGTGCCGTCGGATCATCGACCGATCTCCTGCGCCTCACTCACCAGCATGTACCCCTTCGCCCGCACCGTCTGGATCACGCTCGGCGTCCCCGCACTGTCGCCCAGAGCCTCACGCACGCGCGCCACGGCCATGTCCACCGTGCGTGTATGCATCCCGCGCGGATCCAGGCCCCACACCCGAAGGAGCAACTCTTCACGCGAGATCGCACGCCCCGGGTTCGCAATCAGAAACGCCAGCAGATCTGCCTCACGCTCCGTCAGCGACGTCCTCACGCCATCGACCACGACCTCTCGCCGCTCCAAGTCGATCGTCCGCCCGGCGATCTCGCAGCGTCGCATGAGTTTCGGCCTCTCCGCCGAACGCCGCAGTACCGCCTCCACCCGCGCCAACAACTCGTTCGCGCTGAACGGCTTCACCACATAGTCATCCGCACCCTCGCGCAACCCACGAACGCGGTCCCGTTCTTCACCCTTCGCCGTCAGGATGATCACCGGCAGCGTCGATTTCGCCCGCCGGACCTCCGCCAGCACCTCAAACCCGTTCATCTTCGGCATGAGGATGTCCAGCAGCATCAGGTCGATCTCCGCCCCCGTTGCCGCGTCCAATCCCGCGGCCCCGTCCCCCGCCTCGAGCGTTGCGTACCCCGCAAACTTCAGCGCATCGACCAACCCGCGACGAATCGCCGCGTCATCCTCAACAACAAGCACTCGTCCCAGCGGCATGTGGCACCCCGCTTCATGTTGAACACGGCCCCTCATTCAAGAGACCGCCCCTCCCACATCCACCCCGACGCCCTACCCCGCGAGAGAATCAAAGCCTCGGCAGACGATCAGGCCCGCCGAGACAGAACCGAGTCATCGATCACTTCCCGCCCGCAGGTGCCTCGGCCTGTGGCCCGCGAACCAGCACACGCTTGCTGTTCCACAGGAGCAGCACGTCGCCCTCCTGCGCGAGCACCGCCTGCCGATTCTGCATCGAGAGCTCCATCGCCAGCGTCATGTACGCCTCCGTTCCAAACTCCACCACCTCGTCGGGCTTCTCCGCTTCCTTGTCCAGAATACGAGAGTCCACCCACACGTTGTTCCGGCAGAACAAAGTGTAATCGGAGACGTTCTGCACCGTATTCACCTGCCGGACGTTCATGTCCTTGTCGTAGAACCACTGCTTCCCGGCCACCTCCTGAGCGGCTGGTCCTCTTGACGCCCCGGGCGCGCCAGCCGACCCGAGCTTCTTCAGGTTCTCCTCCTGATTGATCCCCGCGCTCCCGGACCGATCGACGTTCCGCGTCTCGAGTCGCCGATAGGCCTGATCGATGTTCGCTCGAAGGCCGCGAGTGTCAAACGCGACGTTCTCCGGCTCCGTCGCCAGGAACGCCGTGTACTCCGTCAGAATTCCGAACTTTGTCGAGAGCGCCACCACCTCGTCCACGATCTCCTTCATCCGTCCCTGATCGACCTCACCCGCCCCGGCCTGGCGGATCTCATCGAGCAGCATCCCGATCTTGCTGCTCGCCCACAATCGGGGCACATACCCGTTCCGCGCCGACGCCGATGTGACCTCGCCCGTGAAGTCATACGACACCACCCGGCCCCCCGCCTTCCCTTCCAGCCGGAATCGCACGGGCTCCTGCCCGCCCATGAACTTTCCCAGCACGATCACCTGGTCACCATCAAACATGTCAGGCAGATTCGTCGGCATCACCTCACGCAATCGAGTCGTCACGGGCATCCCATCCGCTCCCAACACCGTCAGCTTCGGCTCGGCAAGCAGCGGCCCCGCAAGACGCTTGAAGACCTGCGACACTTTCGCCTCCACGTCCTCGTTCGAGAGCACAAACGTGCTCGCCGCCCGAGACTTCGTGGCGATCGCGTTCAACAGCGGGGAGTTCACATCGCTCCCCACACCGAACGTGAAGATCCGGCGCTTCGCCGTGTTCGACGCCTCGACCTTCTCGCGGATCTTGATCTCGCTCCGCTCCCCGATCGTCGGCAAGCCATCCGTTAGAAAGAGCACGATCGGCACGAAGTTCTCCGCCGGCGTGGGCCTCGTTGCCTCGAGCATCGCATCGAGAATGTTCGTCCCGCCCCCGGCCTTCAGCCCAGCGATGTACTCGCGGGCCTTCTTTGCCGACTCCTTGTCCTTCACCACCGGGGCCGCGGCGAACGACGCGATCGTGTCCGAGTAATCAATGATGTTGAACGTCTCGCCGTCCTCAAGCCCCTCCACCACCTGGATCGCCGCACTCTTCGCCTGCTCGATCTTTTCGCCACGCATCGACCCCGACCGATCGAGCACCAGCACGACCTCTCGCTTCAGAGGCTCGCGGTCCTCGCTCATCCCGCTCGGAAGCGATCCGACCAGCATGAAGTACCCGCCGCCGATCTCGCTCATCGTCGGGTCCGGATACGCGATCAAGGTGGACGCAAACCCCTCGCTCTTCGATGGATTCCGCACATACGACAACCGCACCGAGCCGCGGGCCCCGCCCGCCTCGACGCTCTCGGCCGCACGCACAATCACCTTGTTCGCCCCCTCGCGCGTCGTCGTGATCGAGTGCGACGGAGAATACACCGTCGCGATCCCACGAGCATCCTCGATCGTCGCGCGAACCTCCCACCGCGTCGAGCCAAGCCCAGCGGATTCGCTACGGGGCAGGAAGTAGTCCACACGCTCCCCAACCGCGGGAAGCATCGATTCCATCGTCAGCGTCACCTTCTGCACCCCGCCCGCGGGGATCGGAAACGCGCTCGTCTGGATCAGGTTGTACCCCACAAACTCCACCAGCGCCGGATCTCGCATCGAGTTCACGATCGACGAATAGATCCGCTGCGCCTCGTCGACGGGAAGCACTCTCGCCGTCGGCTCCGGCCCCACCCCGTCATACTGCAGCGACCGCACAGTCACGCCATCCGCCACGGGAATGACAAACTGCGCCTCCTGCGCCGCCCCCGATGGATTCCGCACCGACATCTCCATCACCGTCGTCGAGACCTGGTCCTTGATCGAGATCTCCAGCCCCACGCTCTCCACATACGCCGTCGGCACGCGACGCGGCGTCATCCGAACCTGGGGCACGATCACCACACGAGAATCAACCGAGATCGACGACACCTGCGCCACGCTCGACGAACCAAACACGCCCATTGAAGCCGCCGCGACAAGCCCGCCCAACGCCCGCATCGTCCAACTCGTGCCATACTTCATACCAGACCTCCATTCGTGCCATCGACCGGGCGTCCCCTCCACCGCTCGCTCGTGCTTCGCCACCGTGAGAGCAGCATCGCACAAGGGACTAGACGCACACCACCGCCTCCACGCCGTAACCTCTCTGTAACCCGAACACCTCCCACCCTCCCCATTCGACCATGCCAACCACAACCCTCGGCCTCGACATCGGCGGCAGCAGCGTCAAGGCCGCCCTTTATCACGGCTCTTCTCTGGCCCGCGTCGCCCAGAGCCCAGCCTACACCAAACCAACCCTCGATCAACTCATCGACGCCATCGCCCACGTCGCCGCAGTTCTCGGAACCTCCCACGACTCCATCGGCCTCTGCCTTCCAGGCGTCTACGACCCCCACGCGCGCGCCATCGCCGCCAGCGCCAACATCCCCGCCCTCGTCGGCCTGCGCCTCGACCACTTCCTCGCCCGCGCGCGCATCACCACCTCTCGCACTCCTGTGATCACCACCGACGCCCACGCCGCCACGCACCACATCGCCACGCTCGAATCGCTCGCCGGCCGGGTCCTGGGCGTCTCCCTCGGCACAGGCGTCGGCGCCTGCGTCCTCGACGACGGCATCCCGCTCCACGTCACCGGCACCTCCGCCGGACACATGGGCCAATGGGACGTCTCACTCGATGCGGACGCCCCCATCGCCCCCGATGGCGGACAGGGCGGACTCGAGGCCTACATCGGCCTCCGCGCCATCTGTGCCCGCCACGCATGCATGCCCAAGGACGCCCCGCGCATGTTCACTCCAAACTCCCAGGAACTCGCCGCCCTCGCGCGAGCGGTCCGTATCGCCCACGCTCTCTACCGTCCAAATCACGTCCGGCTGCTGGGCGGTCTGGGCATCCGCCTCAACGACGCCCTTCCTCACCTTCTCCAACGTGTCGAGCACAGACTCACCTCGCTCGCCCGACCTAACTGGACGCTGCAAACCGGCCACGACGATTTCCATGCCGCGAAGGGTGCGTCGCTCCTCGCAACCAACCATACCTAGAACATTCGTGTCAAAGCAGGTCAATTAGGGTCTTTTCCCATCCCGTCTTAAGGTGGTTTCCTCCGCATTGGTCCTAAAAATCCCATTGACGCCGGACGCGACTCCCAATAGATTCCGAGAACTCGTGGATCGGGGTGCTGAATCCCGGTCACCAAACCTCGGAGGTTTGGTGTTGGACACGCGGCGGGCTGAAGCCCACCACCGCGACAGGACGGAACGACTGGCCCAGGCCGTATCGCTCAAGCCACGTTGCCCGTCTTCACAAGGGAGCCACCGACCGCATGACGCGGCGCTCGGCTCCCGGGTCGGCTCACAGGCGGCATGGCGGAGCCACGCGCCACAGAGCGGACTCTCCCCCTTCGGAGAGATGTGACCTTGAAGTACACGGTTGTCCTCATAGGAATCTGTCTCGGCCTTCTTCTCACCCCGCGTTCCACACTGGCCCAGGACTGCACGGAGTGGACCCTGCGCTCGGTTGGCGGACCTCCCTCACGCACCGAGCACGCCATCGCCTTCGATCCGCTGCGGCAACGCACCGTGATCTTCGGCGGGCACACGAAGGACCGAGGCCTCAACGCCGAACTTCTCGGCGACACCTGGGTCTGGAACGGCGATGCCTGGAATCTCGCCGCCACGTCAGGACCGTCCGCACGCTTCGGCGCCTCCATGGTCTTCGACACCAATCGCAACCGCGTCGTGCTCTTCGGCGGCGCGCGCTTCGCCACCAACGGCACCGTCACGCTCCTGGGCGACACCTGGGAGTGGGACGGGCGCGTCTGGTCCCAGGTCTCGCCCCCGGCCTCCCCGGCCGCGCGATATCTCCACGCCATGACGTACGACACCCAGCGTGGACGCATCGTCCTCTTCGGCGGCGTCAGTGCGGGGAGCGCCCGTGACCAGGACACCTGGGAGTACAACGGCACGACCTGGACCCGCGTCACCCAGTCCGGCCCGGCCTATCGCTACGGGCACACCATGGCCTTCGACCCGATTCGAGGTCGCACCGTCCTCTTCGGCGGCGTCGGCAGGCCCGACCGCAACGGCGGCTACCTCGGCGACACCTGGGAATGGAACGGCACGCAGTGGACCCTCATCCCCGTCAGCGGGCCCGCACCGCGTGTCCATCACTCCATGGTCTTCAGCACCAAAGTCAACCGCGTTGTCCTCCTCGGCGGACGCACCCGCGTCGGCGAGGGCGAGGACATCTGGGAATGGACCGGATCGCAGTGGGTCCTTATCTCCCAGATCATCGGCGTCGCACGCCAGGCCTCCCCGGCGGCGTTCGACACCTTGCGCCAGCGCATCGTCCTCTTCGCCGGCTACCTTCAGGACTACGGGCAGATGCAGGATACCTGGGAGCAGACTTCCGTCTTCGCCCCGTCCATCTCCAGGCAGCCCCAGCCTGTGGAGGCCATCGTCGGCCAGCCCGTCACGCTCAGTGTCGAGGTCACAACCTCCGCCCAGGTTGCCTTCCAGTGGCGACGCGACGGAACCTTCCTCGTTGATGGCCCCAACCTCATCGGCACCGGCTCGCCCAACCTCACCATCCTCTCCTACTCCGATCAGCTCGCCGGGTCATACGACGTCCTCGTCTCCAACCAGTGCGGGCAGGCGAGCAGCGCCGGCGTCACGCTCGGCGTTGGCTCGAACACAGGCTGCGCCGCCGACGTGGACAACGGTTCGGGCGCGGGCGTCCGCGATGACGCCGTCACCATCGACGATCTGATCTACTACATCCAGGCCTTCCAGTTGGGCCGCCCCAACGCCGACGTGGACGACGGGACTAACACAGGCCATCGCGACGGCGGCGTCACCATCGACGACCTCCTCTACTTCCTCGCGCGCTTCGGCGTCGGGTGCTGATCCTCCCACGCCTCGCTCGTGAGCGATCGCCCGCCCCGGCTACACTCGCCCACCATGATGCGATTTGTGCAGGTCGGGTTGGGACCACTTGGGAGGCGGATTCTCAGCGAGGCCATCGAGCGTGGCGTCGGGCACGCCGTCGGCGTCGTCGATCGTGACCCCGCGCTCATCGGCAAGAGCGTCGCCTCGATCATCCCCAACGCCGACCCGCGCCTCACCGTCGTGGGCTCGCTCGACGAGGTCCACGACTGGGCCGCCGTCGATGCTGCCATTGTCGCGACCAGTTCCGATCTCGCCAAATGCGCCGACACCTTTCGATCGCTCCTCGAGCACGGCAAGGCCGTCGTCAGCACCTGCGAGGAACTCCTCTACCCCTGGCTCCGCCACGTCGCCCTCGCCGAGGAACTCGACGACCTCGCCAAACGCCACGGCGGGCGCCTCCTCGGCACAGGCGTGAATCCCGGCTTCCTCATGGACACGCTCCCCGTCGTCCTGAGCGGCGTCTGCAAAGGACTCCGACGCGTCACCGTCCAACGACTCCAGGACGCCTCCACGCGGCGCATCCCCTTCCAGCAGAAGATTGGTGCCGGGCTTGACGACGACGCCTTCGCCGCCCGCGTCCGCGAGGGCTCGCTCCGCCACGTCGGCCTCGGAGAGTCGCTCCACTTCATCGCCCACTTCGTCGGCCTCCCCATCGAACGCTGGGAAGAGGACATCGCCCCCGTCCACGCCGATCGCGAACTCCCCAGTGCCCTAGGGCCGATCGCCAAAGGCAAAGTATCCGGTGTGCGCCAGACCGCGCGCGGCTATCACGACGACCAGTGCGTCGTCCACCTCGAGTTCCAGGCCGCCATCGGCCAGCATGATCCCATCGATCGCGTCATCATCGACGCCGAGCCGCGCCTTGAGGTCTCCATCCCCGGCGGCGTGCACGGCGATACCGCCACCTGCGCCATCGCCGTCAACGCGTTGCCAAGGATCATCGAGGCCGCGCCGGGTTTGCACACGATGGCCTCGATCGGCGCCATCCGCCACACCGCCGCAAGTAGCGGACACCTGACCCCTCACCGCGTGTAACGAACACAGGAACTGACCCATGGGACGGATCCCAGTGGAATCGTGCGACGCGCGACACGTGCGCCTGGAAGGGCGCGACGTGCTCGCCTTCGCCGGGTGCAACTACCTCGGCCTCTCCTTCCACCCGGACGTGCAGCGCGCCGTGCGCGATGGGCTGACGCGCTTCGGCCTCAGCACCACCGCCTCGCGCGAGACCACCGGCAACACGCTGTCGCACGAGGCGCTCGAGACCGAACTCGCGGCCTTCGTCGATCAGGAGGCCGCCATCCTCACCGCCGAGGGATACACCGCCAACTTCGCCGCCTGCCAGGCGCTCGCGCGAAGCTGCGGCGTGGCGCTCCTCGACTCAAAGTCCCACCGAAGCCTCCGCAACGCCGCCACCGCCGCAGGCATGCAGGTCTTCGAGTTCGAGCACCTGAGCGCGAAGAGCGCGGCATGGCTCATCGAGAAATACGCCGACGCGGGCGTCGCGATCCTCACCGACTCGGTCTTCGCCGCCGATGGGGCCGTCGCCCCGCTGCGTGATCTTCTCGCTGCCCTCCCGCGTGAACGAGCGGCCTTGCTCGTCGACGATTGCCATGGATTCTGCGTGCTCGGCCGCGCCGGCCGCGGAGCCGTCGATCACTTCGCCCTGAATGACCCGCGCGTCATCATCACCACGACGCTCGCTAAAGGACTCGGCTGCTATGGCGGCGCGGTCATGGGACGATCCACATTCATCCGCACCGTCCGTGAGCACGCGGGCGTCTATCGCGGTTCCACGCCCGTCCCCCCCGCCATTGCTGAAGGCTGCCGCGCCGCCGTGCGTGTGCTGACGACCGAGCCGTGGCGTGTGGACAGACTCCGCGAGAACGTCTCGCGATTTCGCCTCGGGCTTCTCGAACTCGGCTTGCGCGTCCCCGACACCGCCGCTGGGGAGGGCGCGGGTTCCCACGTCCCCATCTTCACCTTCGTCATGGAACCCCGCGCCGAGATGGACCGCATCAGCGACTCGATGCGTGAGCGCGGCGTCCTCGCCCCCGTCATCGACTATCCCGGCGGCCCCGCGCCGCGCTACTTCCGCGTCGTCGTCAACGCCATGCACGAATCCGCCGACATCGAGCGGCTCCTCGCCGAACTCAGGCGTGCGTTGGACTCGTCGATTTCGGCTCCGGCAATCGAGACTCCAGCAAGAGCCGAGACCGCGTCGGCCCCAGGCTCCTGAGCAGTTCCGCGTTGTCCCCCGCCGCCTTGCGTATCACGTCAACCGCCTCCTCGGGCGAGTCCGTGAACGTGAAAAGGTCCAGATCCGACGGGCTGATCGCGCCTCGCTCGAGCAGCCGCTCGGTCATGAACTCCCGCAGCGGCTTCCAGTATTCCTGCCCCATCATCACGATCGGAAAGTTCGAGATCTTGCCAGTCTGGATCAGCGTGATGCACTCAAAGACCTCGTCCAACGTCCCGAACCCGCCGGGCATCACGACGAAGGCGTACGAGTACTTCACGAGCATGACCTTCCGAACGAAGAAGTAGCGAAACTCCACGAATCGGTCGAGGTACGGATTCGGATGCTGCTCGTGCGGGAGCTGGATGTTGCACCCCACGCTCCGCCCCTTCGCGTCGCGCGCGCCGCGATTCGCCGCCTCCATGATCCCAGGGCCGCCCCCCGTCATGATCGTGAAGCCGACGTCCGCGAGTTGCCGGCTCACCTCGCGCGCCGTCGCATACGCCCACGTCGATTCGTCGAAGCGTGCCGAGCCAAAGACCGTCACGCAAGGCCCCACAAAGTGCAACTTCCGAAAGCCCCGGATGAACTCCACGAAGATTCGGCACGCGCGAAGAAACTCGTCCGTCCTCGTGCGCGGGCCTTCCAGGAACCGCCGATCTTCCAGCGTTCGAGTCGCCTTCCCCCACACCTCGCCTAGCGTGTGGTCGAGCAAGTGCTTCGGCGCGCCAGGGTCGGGGTGCGTCGGATCAAACGGCTTCTGATTGTGGTTGCTCATAAGGTCCGCATTCTCACTTCGAGGTCTCGCTCACGTCCGGCCAGTCCGCCGGCATCCATTCGGGGAGCGACGCCACAGACGCCACGGCCTCATCGCTCACAGGCACGCCCCACGCCTTGAAGAACGGCCCGAGATTCCGCCCCACCTGCCGGGAGAATCGCACCATCCACTGGTCACGCTTCTCCTGCTCCGTCGTCGGCCGCTCGCTCTTCGGAAGATCACGATACTCCGCGAATACTCCTTTGTACGCCTCCCACCCGAACGCCTCGCGCAACTCGATGTACATCGTCAGCGCGAGGAACGGATCCGAGCACCACTTCTCGAACGAGGCACCCTCCGTCAGATACCGCGCCCGCCGCGCCAGACGCTTCGAAAGGGCCTCGTGTCCGGTGCCCTCGTCCTTGCCGCACACCGTCTCCATGATGTACAGCGAGAAGAGATTGCACGTCACCTCGCCGGTTCCATGAAACGTCCACGTCCCCTGCTGATGGTTGTGCCCCAGCTCGTGAAAAAGTCCCCACGACCCCGCGCGAAGTTTCGCCTCCTCCACCATCTCGTCGGCCGCATCCAGGTGCGTCATGATCGGATACCCCGAGTGCATGTACCCCGCGCTGATCTGCACATCGGTGACATAGCGCTGAGGCCGGTCACGCTCTCGCGGTATCGTCGCCAGGTCCGCCGCGGCATCGAGCACCTTGTTCCACACCTCCAGCACGCCTCGCGGATCATCGAGATTTCGAACGTGCGACGAGGGCACGCTCACGATCACCGTGCTCGTCTCCAGCTCCGCCCAAGGCCCGGGCGCGTTGCGGATCCTGGAACGCCAGGCGTCAACATCGGTAACCCCAAGCACGAACCGCGGCGCCTCGATCGCGCCCGCGACCGAGACACGAACCGCGCTCTCGTCGGCAGCGACCCCACGGCGATCGCTCGCGGGAATCAGATACACAAGCCCGCCAAACGCGCTGGCCACACGATTCTCACCGGGTTTCAACACCTGCTTCGTCGTGATCCTCGGCACGCGGTCCCAGTGATCCTTCTTCGCGATCGAATCGGTGTGGCAACCAATCTGCACGCTCATCGCGGGGGCGCCCGGAGAAACCGTGACACGGATCACCTCACCCGCCGGCGCATACAAGCCCGTCGAGTGCCACCCCGGCACGCGCGCGTCGATCTCCACTTCACGCGTCACCCGCTCCGCCTCGATCGCCACCGCGCCGGGGAACTCTCCCGCCGACGGATCGGTCTTGATCTCCTCCGCCTCCGTCCCCTCTCGCATCGCCTCGTCCACCACGATCGCGACACGCTTCAGCACGTCCCGCTCACGCACCGGCGACTTCTTTGAGACCACCACGCCGCCCGCTCGCTCGCGCAACGCCCGAAGTCGGGGCAGGATCAACGCATCATCCCGAGGGATCGATCGTGCCGCGAGCGTCAGCGTCGCCTGGATCTGCACCGCGTCATCCTTCGAGAGCGCCACGCCATCGCCCAGCCCCTCGAGACTCCGCAGCGCCTCGTCAGCATCCACCAAAGGCCACGCCTCGGCCCGTTCCAATCGCTTGGTCTTCGGCACATCAATCGTCTCGCTCGTAAACGAGATCCCGTGCCTCGCCGCAAACCGATGCAACGTGTTCTGCTCGAGCGTCTTCCCCGGATGGGTCTGGAGCCAGCCCCACGCGGTCTGCGCCGCCACGATCGTGCCGCCGTCCTGCAAGAATCCCTCCATCGCGGCACACTCGGCCTCGCTCGGATTGGCCTCTCGCAACATCAGCACATCAGCCTCCCCCAAGGCCGCGCCGAACTCGCCCTTCTTGGGCATGACACTCGCGTCATACCCGGAGGCCGCGAGCATCGCCCGCAGTTTCTCGTCGGGCACGGCCACGCGAATCTCGCCCCCATTTCCATCACGCCGCCCGCGAGGCAGCAGCGACTCGATCAATGCCCGCGTTCCCGCATCCTCCCACGCCGAGTCCGACACATACCCGCCGTGCGAGCACGCGACCAGTGTTCCCGTGCCGACTCTCGCCCGCGCGATGACAGCGACCGAAGCCGCACCATCCCGAGCCGTCCACACCACGTCTCCATCCCCGAAAACCACCAACGAACCGGGCACTCCCGGAGCAATAATCGAGTCGGCACCGTCGTCGGCATGACGCGGCGATTCCGCGACCACCGCACGCGACGCCAGGACGACCATCACGCCAACCACAACCAGAATCACTCGCCTCATGCCACGCTCCGTCGAGGGTGAAGTCCGATTCTAGTGGGCACGCCCGCATTGAACCCCTGGCCTCACTCCGACCGATCTATCCCATCGACAAGAAGCCCATTCCCAAGCCCACGTTTCACGACAGACCCCCATGCCCATCGACCAGGCCACAACCGATCCCGCATCGAATCTTCCTCGCCCCTCGCGACTCACTTCCATCGCGCTCGGCCTCGTCGCCGCGTTCCTCGCCGCCTCGCACGGTATGTGGCTCCACCACATCGCCCTCAACCTCACCAGCGATCCGCTTCTCGGTGGCCTGGGCATCCCACCCTCACACGCCGCGTGGACCACAGGCCTCGGCGCCTTCATCGGCGTCGCCGCCGCGCCCCTCCTTGCGGGCCAACTCCCCGACCGACTCCTCAAGTCCGGCATCGTGCTTGGCGTCCTTCTCCTGATCGGCGGCGCCTTGCGCGTCGCCACGGTCCACGCCCCCACGCACGAAACCATCCTCGTCCTCACCATTCTCTCCTCCATCTTCCTCATGTCGGGCGTCTCGCACCTGCTCTCCATCACGCTCGACGTGCTCTCGGTCAAATCCTTCAGCATCATCCTCGCCGTGTGCTGCGCCTCTTGGTGGCTCGGCGTTTGGGCGTTCGAGGTCATCCATCTGCGCACTCCAGGCGGCTGGCACGCGTCCTTCCCCTTTTACGCAGGCGATCGGATCCCCACCGCCCCATCGCTCGCCCACGATGTCTCGATCGTCTCCGGCGTCCTCGCATCCATCGCGGGCATCCTCACGCTTGCCTTCGTGCGAGCGTCACAACCTCGCCGTGACTTCGACCACCCGCTCTCGTTCATAGTCGCCGTGGGCGCACTCCTCCGACCGGGACTCGTTCGCCTCCTCTTCTCCAGCACCATCGCCCTCGCCTCGGCGTGGGTCGCATGGATCTATTGGAGCACCGCCAGCGCCGCCGCGGGACTCTCCGCGGATCGTGTCGGCCTGCTCACCCTGATCGCCGCTCTCGCCGCGAGCCTCATACTCATCGCCACGAGAGCACTCCAGCACACCGTCCTCGTCGCAACCGGCCTGCTCACCCTCGGCTTCGTCCTCCTCTGGTGGTCGATTGGCACCGCCGCCAACTGGGGCGTCCAGGCTGGCGCCCTCGCCCTGATCACCACCGGCGCGATGCTCACACTCCGTGGCACCATCACGACGATCCAAGAATCCGCCCCAGCAGACGCTCGTCATTCGGCCGTCGCGTTCACGTGCATCGCCCTCCTCGGCCTGTCTCCGATCACCGCCGGCATGGTTTCCGGACGCCTCGTCGCGTGGGCAACGTCACTTTCCCTGGGCGACCATGGCGAATGGCTGATCCTCGCCGCGGCCTGCCTCGGCGCCGGTTTGACGGCCCTGCGACCCGATCTACGTCGCAGAACCATGCCGTGAAACGTTTTCCAGTGCGAGTCACGCCACGAAACTCGCCTGAAACATGCAAAACGCCGATCCCGAACACACCCAACGCCTATCTTGTACAGGTTCGTGGCGTCGGTTCGCGAGCGTTCGGCATGCCGATATGACGTTTCCCTAGGGGGCGATGGATCGCCCACCCAACGCTCGAAATCCGAAGCCCACACGAGGAGTCTCCCATGAGCGGGTGGTCGCGCGGCGGTTCGAATGGTCACAACGGGGTCGCGATGATGCACAACAGCCGGGACAAGGCCCACGCCCAGGCCCCCACCGACCAGATCTTCGCCGAGGATGTCTTCACCCTCCGCGTCATGCAGCAGCGTCTCCCCAAGGACGTCTACAAGCGGCTCGTCGCAACGATCGGACACGGCGCCAAACTCGAACTCGAGGTCGCCGACGCGGTCGCCTCCGCGATGAAGGACTGGGCCGTCGAGAAGGGCGCCACCCACTACACCCACTGGTTCCAGCCCCTCACCGGCTCCACCGCCGAGAAGCACGACGCCTTCCTCGAGCCCGATGGGCAGGGCGGCGCGATCAATCTCTTCACCGGGTCCGCACTCGTCCGCGGCGAGCCCGACGCCTCCAGCTTCCCCTCCGGCGGCATCCGCGCCACCTTCGAAGCCCGCGGCTACACCGCATGGGATTCCACCAGCCCCGTCTTCGTCGCGCGAAACGCCGGCACCGCCACCCTCTGCATCCCCACCGCCTTCGTCTCCTGGACCGGCGAGGCTCTCGACAAGAAGACGCCCCTCCTGCGCTCCATGGACGCCATCTCGGCCGCCGCCATGCGCGTGCTGAAACTCTTCAGCGCCGACTCCGGCGTCACCCAGGTCACCGCGACCCTCGGCTGCGAGCAGGAATACTTCCTCATCGACCGCGATTTCTACCTCCGCCGCCCCGACCTCATCGCCTGCGACCGCACCCTCGTTGGCGCTCGCCCGCCGAAGGGCCAGCAACTCGAGGACCACTACTTCGGCTCCATCCCCACGCGCGTCCTCGCCTGCATGGCCGAGGCCGAACGCGAGTTGTACACCCTCGGCGTCCCCATCAAGACCCGCCACAACGAGGTCGCCCCGGGCCAGTTCGAGATCGCGCCCCTCTATGAGACCGCCAACGTCGCCTGCGACCACCAGATGCTCGTCATGGAGACCCTCAAGCGCGTCGCCCCACGTCACGGGCTTCAGTGCATCCTCCACGAGAAGCCCTTCGCCGGCGTCAACGGCTCGGGCAAGCACGTCAACTGGGCCCTCTCCACCAACACCGGCGTCAACCTCCTCGACCCGCGCGACCAGACCCACTCCAATCTCCAGTTCCTCGTCGTCCTCTGCTCGGTTATTCGGGCCGTCGATCGCCACGCCGACATCCTCCGCGCGTCGGTCGCGTCCGCGTCGAACGACCACCGCCTGGGCGCCAACGAGGCTCCGCCCGCGATCATGTCCATCTACCTGGGCGACATGCTCACCGACATCATCCGCCAGATCGAAGAGGGCAAGCCCCGCTCCACCAAGAGCGAGAGTCTCATGGACTTGGGCGCTCGCACCCTCCCGCAGATCCCCCGGCACTCGGGCGACCGCAACCGCACCAGCCCCTTCGCCTTCACGGGCAACAAGTTCGAGTTCCGCGCCGTCGGCTCGTCACAGGTCGCCGCCTGGCCCTCCACCGTCCTCAACACCATCGTCGCCGAGAGCATGCACTTCGTCGTCGCCGAGATTGAGAAAGCGATGAAGGCGAACAAGAAGGCCAAGCCCAGCGAACGCCTCGACTCCGCCGTTCGCAGCGTCCTCCAGAAGATCGTCAAGCAGCACAAGCGAGTCCTCTTCGACGGGGACGGCTACACCGAGAAGTGGCACGCCGAGGCCGCCAAGCGCGGACTCCCCAACTTCAAAGAGTCCGTCTCCGCCATCGAGACCATGGCATCCAAGAAGAACATCGATCTCTTCGAGGCCCATGGCGTTCTCAGCAAGGTCGAACTCGAGTCGCGGATGCACATCTTCCTCGAGAAGTACACCAAGCAGATCACCATCGAGGCCGAGACCATGCTCCTCATGGCCCAGACGCTGATCCTCCCCGCGGCGATCCAGCACCAGCAGTCCCTCGCCGAGGCCGTCGCCGCCACCGAGGCCGTCGATGTGGACGCCTCGTCCATCCGCACCATGCTCGAGGAGCACGCCGAACTCGTCGCAAAGCTCGCCGATGCCATCGACACCCTCGAGGACAAGGCCCGCACGCACGACGAGGACCCCCTCAAGCACGCACGCCACGTCCGCGACAAGGTCAAGAAGGCCATGACCGATGTCCGCGAGACCTGCGATGAACTCGAGGCCCGCACCCCCAAAGACCTCTGGCCCCTCCCGACCTACCACGAGATGCTCCTCGTCAAGTAACGCCGCCGGAGCGCGATGCAGCGACCCACCGGGGCTATCGTGACCGGGCGGTGATCCCCACAAGGAACACCGATCGGCCCTGTAGCTCAGCGGTTAGAGCAGGCGACTCATAATCGCTTGGTCCTCGGTTCGAATCCGAGCGGGGCCACTTCGAAAAACCATCCGCGGACACGCGTCGCGTTCGCGATCTACTTCGCCTTCTCGGCGAGCAACTCCTCGATCCGCTTCACCAGCGTCGAGTCATCCGGCTTGATGCGGCTGTCGAACTTCGCCGCCGCGTTCCCGTTCCTGTCCACGAGATACTTCGTGAAGTTCCACCCCGGCTCGCCGCCCACCGGCGAGGGCTGCGAGGCCAGATCCTTGTACAGCGCGTCCGCCTTCTCCCCTTTCACCACGATCTTCGAGAACATCGGGAACGTCACGCCATAGTTCTCGCTGCAGAACGCCTTGATCTCCGCGTCGCTCCCCGGCTCCTGCTGCTTGAAATCGTTGCTCGGGAACCCCAGGATCACCAGCCCCTCGTCCTTCTTCGCCTTGTACAGCGCCTCCAGCCCCTTGTACTGGGCCGTGAACCCGCACTTGCTGGCCACGTTCACGATCAGGACCACCTTGCCCTTGTGCGTCTCGAGATCGACCTCTTTGCCATCGATCGATTTCGCCTTGTGATCCAGCACGTACGGACTGACCGGCTTCTCTTCGGGCTTCGAATCAGGCTTCGAATCGGGCTTCGTCTCCGGAGTCGCCGGGGGCGTCGCCGGTGCCTTCTCCCCCGCGGGCTTCGCGCCATCGTCCACCCGGGACGCGATCGCCCCCGTGCCGAGCACCGCACCCACCATCGCACACATCGCCAGCACCGTCTTCGTCGTGTTCATCGTTTGACTCCCAGGCAACAGGCTCTCTCGGATCTTCCAGGCCTACTCACCCTCGTGGCACAGGCACCCCGCCCGTGTCTCCTTCTTCTGCTGGGCCAATCAACAGCCACTCCGCCCCTCTCCCGCCATGGCTATGCCTCTGATGACGACCTCCCACCGGTCGTGTCACTCAGAATCAACGAGCACACGCCGCGTACCCTCCAGCGTGGTACGTCTCCATCGTATTGTCCGCTTCGGCACCGCATCCTGGGATGGCACAGGCGACCTGCCCAGGGGCAAAAACTCCTTCGCCTCGTCCCCAATCGCGGATTCGCCCGGCTCCTTCGGCGAGTTCCTCGTCAAGGTCGAGGGCGAGGTCGGCCCGCGCACCAAGTACCTCATCGACATCAAGGACATCGACCGCGTCGTCCGCGACCTCGCGATCCGTGAGATCGCCCGCCGCCACACATCCGGCGACCACGCCCCCCAACCCGCCGCGTTGCTCTTCACCATCATGCCCCGCATCGCGAGCGCCATCGCCGCCCTCCGCGACGACGCCGGCGCACGTCTCCTCTCTATCGAATGGTTCATCACGCCGTACTATTCCCTCACGATGTCTCCGTCAACCAATAACGCCCCCTCCTCCCCATCGCGCGTCGTCATGCGCCAGACCTTCGACTTCGCCGCCTCCCATCGTCTCCACGTCCCCGAACTCAGTGACGACGAGAACCGCCGCCTCTTCGGTAAGTGCAACAACCCGCGCGGGCACGGGCACAACTATCGCCTCCGCCCAAGCGTCGAGGTCACCGTCCATCGCGATGGCACGCTCGCCCTCTCCCTCGCTGCGCTCGAACAGATCGTCGATG
The DNA here is from genome assembly GCA_964628245.1 of uncultured Phycisphaeraceae bacterium. Classification (GTDB taxonomy): domain Bacteria; phylum Planctomycetota; class Phycisphaerae; order Phycisphaerales; family UBA1924. Next base: position 143,150 of record CAZVMU010000004.1, read on the forward strand.
AGACCATCCTGACCCCCTTCGACCACAAGCACCTCAACGAGGACACCACCGAGTTCAACGCTCAGAACGGCGGCGTTGTCCCCTCCGTCGAGAACATCGCCCGCGTCTTCTTCGAGCGCCTCAAGCCCGCCATCGAGGGTGCCGCCACCGCGACCCCGCACAACGCCGCGCCGATCCTCCGATCCGTCGAGGTCTGGGAGACCGACCGCACCAGCGCCGTCTACCCCGCCTGAACGCTCGCGCCGACGCCTCGTCCGCGACTCCACTCCACGATGTCCGACTCTTTTCCACTTCCCGCACGCCGCGATCCGCCGCGGCGCATCCTCCTTATCCGTCCCAGCAGCTTGGGCGATGTCGTCCGCACCGCCCCCGCTGCCGCCAGCCTCCGCCGCGCCTTCCCCGATGCCACCATCGACTGGGTCGTCGCCGAGGCCTTCATCCCCGCCGTCAAGCACCACCCCGCGATCAATCGCATCATCCCCTTCCCTCGCGCGGCCATCGGCAACCACCTCCGCCGCCTCCAACTCAGGCCCATCCGCGACTGGCTCGCCACGCTCGCCGTGAGTGATGACGGCAACCCCTACGACCTCGCCATCGATCTCCAAGGCCTCCTCCGCAGCGGCCTCATGGCCCGCGCCACCCGTGCCCAGCGGAAGGTCGGTTTCGCCGACGCCCGCGAGGGAGGCTGGCTCTTCTACAACGAACGCATCCGCGTGGCCAGGGGCCTCTCCCACATCGATCGCGACGTCGAACTCCTCCGAGCCATCGGCGTCCCGCCCTCATCCGATGACCAGGGCCGCTCGCCCGACCTTCGGCTCTATCCCGGAGAGGCGGCCCGCGACTTTGCCGAGAGCGACGCGCGGCTTAAGGGCAAGCGATTTATCGTTTTTGCCCCCACGACGCGGGGTGCCGGCCGTGCCTGGCCGATGGACCGATACGCCGAACTCGCGCGGCGACTCTTCGGACGGGCCGAGGAGCATGGGCTTGACGCACTGGTCGTGGTCGGGGCCAAGAACGAGCGGCTGGCGTGTGCCTCGCTCCTGCACGCAGGAAGGCACGAGAAGCGCCTTGTCGATCTCGTCGGCGCGACGGACATCCCGAAGTGGATGGCGGTGCTCGAGCGGGCGGCGCTGGTCGTGTGCAACGATTCGGCCGCGATGCATGTGGCGTGCGCGTTCCATCGGCCACTGGTGGCGCTCATGGGTCCGACCCGACCCGAGATCAGCGGGCCCTACCAGCGCGCCCACGACGCGATCAGCAAACTCAAGCCAGGCGAGCGTGTCCGCCACCGCGACGCGAGCCGTTCGGCCGACATTATGCGCCGAATCACGGTGGACGAGGTCGAGGAGGCGTGTGTCTCGCGACTTCAAACGGCACATGCACAACGGCCGCCAACTCACATCGGAGTCTGACGGCCGCTGCTCACGAAGAAGAAGGGCTTCGTTGTGCCTAGCACCCAAGATTGAACGATGCGAGATACCCCAACAAGTCGTCGATGGTCACGCCGGCATCACCATTGAAGTCCGCCTCGATCACGCCCGCATTGAATGCACCGAGATACTCGAGGAGATCGTCGATAGTCACTCCTCCATCGCCGTTGTAGTCCGCGCTCCGAGCTGTCGGCTTCCAGACGACCATGTTTTTCGCGGCCGTGGTGCCGAAATCAAGCTCGTTGAACCCGCCACCCATGAAGAGGCCCGGTCCCTCTGGAGTCTCGATGGGGAGCATCGAATACACGCCCGCGAAGATCGGGAAATCGCAGCACTCTTCGGGTGCCGGCGCGTTGGGATTGCCCAGCCCGCCGCCGACAGTTGTGGTCGTTTGTCCGTCGTATCGCATCACGCTGTACGGAATCGCGTCGAGGAAGCCTTGGTATCCCTGGAACGTCCAGTGTTCGGTGCCCATGTAGAGCACCGGTTGCGAACCCTCGTGCCCCGCAGCCATGGCCGTCACAAACGCCCCACTACCGATGTGAAATGGAATCGTGATCGGGAATGTGAACTGAGACCCGTCCCAGCACGCCAGGTTTTTGTTCCCGGAAGGTTCAGGTTGTGCGATCCAGTTTGTGATCTGCCCACCGATGTACAACTTCGGTACGCTGGGACCGTCACCATCACTGTCGTACACCGCTAGGGAATACACGCCTGAGTTGGCGATGGGCGACCACCCCGGGACCGCCGACCATGCCGTGCCATTCCATCGGATCAGTCCATGCGCCGCAATCCCCTCAAACGTATCGAAACTCCCTCCAACATAGAGGTATGGCGGATTGGGTCCATCGCCGTCGTCGTCATACGTGCACAGGGCGCTCACACGGATTCCAGGAGCGGTCGCGGGGTTGATCGTGGACCACGCTTGACCGTCCCATCGGGCCAAAGCGGAGCTGTAGAGGCCACCGGCATACGTGAAATCCCCACCGATGTACAACTTTGATCCCGAGCCGTCGTCGTGCACATGGAAGCACCTCACGTATGTGTCTGGAGCGTACTGAAGTCCAGCAGCCGACAACCCGGATGATCCAAGCGGCAACCACTGCGTGCCCGTCCAACGAGCGATGTTGTTGAACGTGAATGGCGGATTGAACTCCGACTGCCCAGGCCCGGTGTAGGGTTGCACAAAGTTGCCGCCCGCATACAACTCGCCGTTGAAGCTCGCGACGGCAACTACACGACCAGGCTGTAGACCAAGATACGTTCCTAGCCCCGGTAACAGAGCTTCCCAGCCCGATGGACCCAGTTTCGCCACCGAACGGATCGCTGGCGGGAGCGTGCTCCCCGACGGCGGGTGCCCGAACCGGGTGAACCACCCACCAACATACAGCGTTTCTCCGCCACCCAAGCCGTCATCATGCATCACCGCATCGTTGACGAGTCCAATGCTCTGCCCAAGATCCGTGTTCCAGTCATACTGGCATTGCGCATTACAGGGCACGGCAAGTAATCCAGCAAGCAACCATCCCCGCAGATTCGAAGTGGTCTGACTCAAACTCACAGAATTGCCACGCATGAGATTCTCCTTTGACTCGGTATTGGCACTCACAGGCAGCGCAGATTACCTGACGGGCACTGCTTTGTCAATGCGGTTTTTAAAACCTTTTCTTGACAGTGTGTAGTGCAGAGTCTAAACTGAGTCCCAGCAATGCACAAGAATCAGAATTCCATCGTCTCACGATCTCCTCGAGCCCGTGTGCGAGTTGGTCGGTTAACTTCAGATTCGGACGATGTTGACCCGACTTCGAGTTTCCGCGAGGAGACACTGGCCGTCTTGACACGACTTCGTGCCAGCTTCGGAGTTCTTCTCGAATCGTGCCCGTCACCGATCCATAGCACCGGAGATCTCCAGCGCGTGCTTGGACTGGATAAGGCCCTTGCGTGGCAAGTGCTCAGAGTGGGAACAGTGGTTGATCCGATCGAGGCCGCCCCCGATGTTCCCACGCGATCAGCGTTGGAGCGAGTTCTGCGTGCGGCGGATTCTGCTGGCGTTCCTCGCCTCGTCACCACAGAAATCCGTACGTCGTTCGAAACGTTTGATTCACTCGTGGAGCGTCACGCGTCCGATCGGGGACAGTTCGACGCGATGGCGAGAGGGCTGCGTACAGAAGCCGCCCAGGTGCACACCAAGGAGCGTCGAGCGGCCTATCGCGGGAATATGGCTGTGTGGGGAGTTCAGGCCCAGACGCACTACAACCTTTCTATCTTTCACACCGGTGCTACGGGAGTGTCCGAAGACTGTGTTCAGGTTGTCGGATATCTCAAGCTCCGAAAACTACGCGCGAGCGCGAGCGGACACGTCATCGGACGCCGGTCCACGTGGTCCACCGTCGAGGACGGGCACGGCCTACCCACGCCCTTGGAGCGCCGAACAATTGACATCCTTGAACCCTTCTCGACGACACCGCTGCCGAATCTCCGCACCGTCGAGGTCGAGGAAGGCAAGCTCGAAACTCGGTTTGAGATCGATGTCGTCGGACGTGCGGGTGAGGTCAGCTACTTTGTCCGTGATGTGAGCCGCTCAATCGGTCCAATGCCCCAGCCGTGGTGGGGAAGCATCAGCCTCAGCCGAGTACCCACCGAAACGGCAATCATTGACGTTCTCGTTCCAGTAGGATGGTCGAATCCTCGTACTGCACGTGTTGAGACCTTCGGCAACCTCCGCAGCGTTGATCGAGCGTGGGCGAGGAATGACGACGACCGGCTCCCGGTCATCGAAGAGATCGTGCATATGGGGAGCACGCTCGATCTCATGCGCACGCCGCACGTTCCTTCTTGTCCCGAGATCGTTCGAACGGTGCTTGAAGGTCTCGGCTGGACCCGGACATCGTTTGATATTTATCGATGCGTGGTTCAATATCCCATATTGTGCGCGGGTGTCGCGACTCGGATCGACGCTCTTTCGTCATTCACTTCGCCGCCAAGTCCTTAGGTGGTGCCGTACATGCGGTCGCCGGCGTCGCCCAGGCCCGGGATGATGAAGCCTCGGGCGTTGAGTTCGCGGTCGAGGGCGGCGGCGTAGACGACGACGTCGGGGTGGTCGTCCAGGAGTTGCTTCACGCCCTCGCGCGCGGCGACGAGGCAGAGCAATCGCAGGTCGCTCGCGCCGGCTTCCTTGAGCATCGTGATCGCGGCGCTCGCGCTCCCGCCTGTGGCGAGCATGGGATCGACGAGGACGACGGGGCCATCGCCCAGGGCGCGGGGGAGTTTGCGCAGGTAGGTCTTGGGGCGGAGGGTCTCCTCGTTGCGCGCGAGGCCGAGGTGTCCGACGCGGGCCTCGGGCATGACGCCCAGGACGCCCTCGGCCATGCCCAATCCCGAGCGCAGCACGGGGACGACGGTGATCGTGCCCTTCAGGACTTTGCCGACGGTCGGCTCCATCGGCGTCTGCACGGTGATGTCCTGGGTCGGGAAGTTTCGCGTCGCCTCGAAGACCATGAGGCCGGCGATCTCGGCGAGGAGGGCGCGGAAGGACTGGTAGCCGGTGCGCTCGTCGCGGATCTGCGTGAGTTTGTGCTGGATGAGCGGGTGATCGAAGAGGCGGAGATTGGGAAGGCCGGCGATGGTGCGCGTGTCGGGGGCGGGGGGGGTGGAAGGTGTGGATTGTGGGGGGTGGGCCGGGTCCGACATAGCCGAGCGTAGGCCGAACGATGCGTGTGACGTCCGCGAGCGTGTGTTCCTCGTGTGGCTAGATTCGAGCCACTACGATCGGGCCGCGAACGGGGCTTTCCTCGTGTGTTTCCTGCCTTCCACCATCGAAAGGACCGCCATGGCTTCTCGTCTCTGTGCTCGCACGCTCGTTCTTGCCGCCGCCGGTGTCGGCGTGGGTGTTGGTGGACTTCTCGTTGGTGGAGGGGCGGTCGCGTCGATGCTGGGGCTGGCGCCGAGGGCCGCAGTGACGGCTCCGATGGGGGCTCCGGTGGGGGCCGAATCGTCCATGGCCGTCGTGGACACGCTGGCGGTCGTCGAGGCGATCGTCCTGAGCACGCCCTATCAGACCGCGCGAGATGCGCGGAACAAGGCCGCGGGCGATGTCATCTCAGCGCTGCAGGTCCAGATGCAGCAGATCGAGGAGAAGGCCCAGGCCGCCAACCCGCCCATCACGCAAGGCTCACCCGAGTACGACGCGATGGCCAGGGACTACAACGACAAGCGCGCCGCCGCCAACAAGGAGGCCCAGGCGCTCGAGGACTTCCAGACCAACCAGATCAAGGAGGCGTACGCCCTGGCCGTCGGCGCGATCAACACGCTCGCCGAGGATCGCGGGATCGCCTTCGTGATGACCTCGCGCCTCGACACGACGAAGTTCCGCTCGATGGATTCCAACGGCGTGGGGCAAGAGGTCCTGGCGCGGACCGTCGTCCGCTGGCCCAAGACCCTGGATCTCACCGACGACGTGCTCAAGGCGCTCAACGTGACGCGGGCGCCCGAGGAGTTGCCCGTGCCCAATGGCGTCCCGACCGCGGAGCCGGTGCCGACGCCAGCGCCCACCCCGACTCCCGCGCCGACGACCACGCCATAAGCGGCGGTTGACTAAGACAGCACAGGCCAGAGGAGCATGGCGGCGGCCATGAGCGCCATGCCCACGTCCTCGACGATGGTGACCGTCGTCATAGGCAGATTGAGCGCCGTCCCCAGGCAGGCGCAACGGATGCGGCGCCGGCTCAGGACCGCGCGCCCGACGCCGAGCGTCCCCACCACCATCACCACGAGCGTCACCGAGTTGGTGATGTCGAGTTGGAAGCGCGTGAGGTATGCGACGCCGAGGGCCAACTCGAGGAAGGGATAGACGAAGGCGTACGCCCGGCTCTTGGCCGCGACCAGATCGTACATCCGGTACGCCAAGACGAAGCCCCGGAGGTCGAGGAACTTGAAGAAGGAGAAGACGACGAAGAACCCGGCCATGAAGTCGAGCATGGACTCGTGCCACGACCACTCGGGGCGACGCAGGCCCACGATCGCGACGACGCCGACGATGAACGAGACGATGAGGACCAGGGGGTAGAGGGACTCGTTGGCCGGCTCGCCGTCGGTGGCGGTAGGAGCGGCCGTGGGTGTCGTGTGAGGCTCGATGAGGTCGTACGACCTTTCTTTGTCGCCCGCGGATCGCACGGCGTGACGCAGCGACTCGAGGGAGATCTCACGATCGGAGACGACGGTCGCGTGCGGGCCCGAGGCGTCTTCGGTGCCCGTGCGTGAGACGTGGACGTCGCTCACGCCGGGGATCGTGCGGATGGCGGCGGCGACACGTCCCTCGCACGCGGCACAGTGCATCCCCGCGATCCCGATCGTCACAGTCGCTGGCGTGTGCATACTCCTTTGGATTCACCTCGCGACGGCGGCGCACACTTTCTTCGCCGCGTCCGTCAGGTCGGTCGCCGCCTGGAGCGTGGGGAGCTTCGTGCCCGCGTCGGCGAGCAGTTTCAGACCCGCCTCGACGTTGGTCCCCTCGAGGCGGACGACGAGCGGGACCTTGAAACCCACGCTGCCGTCGGCGTTTTTGTGCTTGGTCGCGGCGTTGACGATGCCCTGGGCGATGACGTCGCAGCGCATGATCCCGCCGAAGATGTTGACGAGCACGCCCTGGACCTTCGCGTCGGCGAGGATGATGGAGAAGGCCTCGGTGACGGCCTCTTCGGTTGCGCCGCCGCCGACGTCGAGGAAGTTGGCGGGCTCCCCGCCGTGGAGTTTGATGATGTCCATGGTGGCCATCGCGAGGCCGGCGCCGTTGACGAGGCAGCCGATCGTCCCGTCGAGGGCGATGTAGGTCAGGCCGAACTTCTGGGCGCGGGCCTCGGCCGGGTTTTCCTCCGAGGCGTCGTGGAGTTGAGTGATCTCCTTGTGGCGGAAGAGGGCGTTGTCGTCGAAGTTGAACTTGGCGTCGATCGCGAGGACCATCGGGTCGGCGCCCTTCGACGGATCCGTCGCGACGACCAGCGGGTTGATCTCGGCGAGGGTGCAGTCCTTCTCCACATACAGACGCGCGAGGTTCAGCATGATGCCCGCGGCCTGGTTGGCGAGTCTGCCGGTGAGGCCAATGGCGAATGCCGCCTGGCGCGCCTGGAATGCCTGAAGACCGAGCACCGGGTGGAGCGGGAACTTGTGGATCGCGCCGGGGTTCTTCCTGGCGACTTCTTCGATCTCGACGCCGCCCTCGCGTGAGGCGATCAGCACGTTGCGTCGCGTCTTGCGGTCGGTGGTGATGGCGAGGTAGAACTCTTCCTTGCCGCCGCCAGCTCGATCGGCGATGTCCACGCCCGCGGCGATCAACAGTCGCTTCACCTCCAACCCCTCGGGCGGCGTCTGCGGCGACTTCATCCGCGTCGTCAACATGAACCTCGCGGCCTTCTCGGCGTCCTCAGCGGCTTTGACGAGTTGCACAAAGCCCGCCTTGCCGCGTCCGCCGGCGTGGACCTGGGCCTTCACGACCGCGAGCGGCGTGGGCTGTCCGGCCGTGGCCGCCTTGAACGCGCCCGACGCTTGATCGATGCTGGTGATCATCTGGCCCGACGGCACGGGAATGCCGAACGACTTCAGGAGGTCCCTCGCCTGATACTCGTGGATTTTCATACCCCCATTCTATGAAGCGAGAGGGGGCGTTTCCGGAGTGAGGCGGTGCACACATCGAGTGCCAAACCACCTACAATGGTCCCGCATGCCTACCCGACGGACGAAGGACCAGACCGCCGACGCCGAACCGCGCCAGGCGGAGACATTGGCCCGTGCCGAGACCACCCAACTCGTGCCCGCGGCGACCGCCCCCATCGTGGCTTCTGACCCCGCCGTCGCCCGGGAGTTTGCGATCGAGGCCGCCCGCATGGTCCGGGACGACAAGTGCGACGATGTCGTGCTGCTCGACGTCCGCGCCCTGAGCCAGGTGACGGATTACATCGTGGTGGCCTCGGGCACCAGCGCCCGCCAGATGAAGTCGATCCTCGAGCACGTCGAGGAACTCGGTCAGAAGTACGGCTATCGCGCCTTTGCGTCGAGCGTGGACGAGAACGCCTCCTGGATCCTCGTCGATTTCATCGACCTCGTCGTGCATCTCTTCGAGCCGAATACCCGGGCCCACTATGACCTGGAGATGCTGTGGGGTGACGCCGACCGTGTCGAATGGGAGCGCCCCGACCAGCAGACCCGCGATCGCGCCGGGTTGGGCGCCGACAAGAAATCCCGGTGATACGACATGCCCGAGGCCCGCACGATCCGTGTTGAACTCGCCTCGGCGGCCGCGGCTGAGACGGTGTCGTATGACGTCGTGGTGGGCACCGACCTCAGGGACTCCATCACCCATCGATTGGGGGCGACGAAACAGAGCGTTGTGATCGCCGATCGCCCAATCGAGCCCTTTGCCCGCGAGATTGCCCGGTCGCTTGGCCTCGACGCCAACACCCGCCTCCTTACCCTCGACGCGGGCGAGTCGTGCAAGACTCCCGAATCACTGACGACACTCCTGACATCGCTGGCTTCGCTTGACCCGCCACTAACACGTGACGGTCGCGTGGTTGCCATAGGTGGCGGTGCGCTTCTGGACCTCGCCGGGCTTGCCGCGTCACTCCACAAACGAGGCGTCGCGTGGATCCCCCTCCCCACCACGCTCCTTGGCATGGTCGATGCCAGCGTCGGTGGGAAGACCGGTGTCAATCTGCGACATGCGAGCGACGGCACGCTCCTGAAGAACGCCATCGGTACCTTCCATCAGCCCGCGCTCGTGCTCGCCGACGTGGAGACACTCCGCACGCTCCCGCCGCGAGAGTTCCGATCCGGGCTTGCCGAGTGCGTCAAGCATGCGCTGATCGCCGCTCCGGGCACGCGGCTCAATCGCCTCCTCAGCGGCTCGATACCCGATGATCCTCTCGACTGGCTCGAGTCCAACGCCGAGGGGATCCTCTCGCTCGATTCTCCAACCGTCATCGAACTCGTCGCGTGGAACGTTGCCATCAAGGCCGCTGTCGTCTCGCGCGACCCTCTCGAGCGGCGCGACACATCACCACAATGTCCCGAGTCACGCACCACGCCTAGCCGAATGTGGCTCAACTTCGGGCACACCTTTGCTCATGTCCTCGAAGCATCCGGTGAGTTGCTCCATGGCGAGGCCGTCGGCTTGGGGTTGATCGCGGCGTGTTCCACTCGCAACGAGACTGTCGAACTGGCCGAGCGTGTCCGGTCGCTGCTCCACCGATTTCGGCTCCCGACACGGCATGCCACGGTGCCCGATGCGAGCGAGTTCGCTCGGCACATGGCCAGGGACAAGAAGAGCACGACCGCAGCTCACGTGCGGCTCGTCCTTCCGTTGACTGGCGGCGGCGTCGAGGTCTGTGACCACATCGACGTTGCGGCCATCGCCCGTGGACTGGACGCCATTCGCGTCTCGGAACCCCGAGGTTGATACGAGACTCAGCGGACGACATCAACCTCGCGAGAGATTCTCGCGCTCGATCATGACTTCCAAGGTCTGGGCCACGAGGTCGATCTCTCGAGACGTGAGCGAGTTGTAGAACGGCAGGGCGAGCGTCCGCTGGCTCACGCTCTCGGCGATCGGATACATCCCCGGGCGGTACCCGAATCGCTCGCGATAGAACTGCTGCAAATGGATGCAGGGGAAGTAGTCCGCGGCTCCCACGTCGTGGTTCCGCAGGCCCCGCACGATCCTGTTTCGCTCCTCGCTCGTGTACGTCGGCGCGAGCCGGACGACGAACACGAACCAACTCATCTCCGATCCTTCTTCGATGGTGGGCATCACCAGTTGCGAGTGCCCGCAGAGGCGGTCGATGTACGCACGGGCCACCGCGCCGCGTTTCTCTAGGATCGAGTCCAGACGCTGCATCTGCGCCACACCGATCGCCGCGTTGATCTCGCTGAGGCGGTAGTTGTACCCCAGCCGCTCGTGACGCAGCCATGATCCTGCCGGCACGCCCCCGAACGAGCCTTCTGTGCCATGCGAGGGACTCTGCGGGCCAAGACCCGTGGTCGCCATCGGACGCCCCTGGTTCCGCAGCGAGCGGCACATCTCCGCGAGTCGCTCGTCGTCGGTCACGACCATCCCGCCTTCACCCGTTGTGATTTGTTTGTTGGGATAGAACCCGAAGACGCCGATCCGTCCGAAGTGCCCCGCGGGGCGTCCCTTGTGTTGCGTTCCCAGGGCCTCGCAGCAGTCTTCGACCAGCGGGATCTCGTGCTTCGCCGCGATCTGCGCGTAGGCGTCCATGTGCGCGGGATTGCCAAAGGTTTCGACCGCGAGGATCGCCTTCGTTCTGGGCGTGATCGCCGCCTCTACCAGCGACGGGTCCATGTTCAGCGTCTTCGGACAGATGTCCACGAACACTGGCTTGGCGCCGACGAACAAGATGCAGTTTGACGACGCGATGAACGAGAAGGGCGTCGTGATGACCTCGTCGCCCGGGCCGATCCCCAGCGCCTGGAGGGCCATGTGCAGACCGGCCGTGCCCGACGAGCAGGAGACGCCGTATCGGCATCCTGCCCGGTCCGCCACCAGAGCCTCGAACTGTTCTGAGACAGGCCCCAGCGCGAGCCTGCCGGACCGCAGGACCTGGAGCACGGCAAGCTCTTCAAGTTCGGAGATGTCGGGCTTGGAAAGGGGGATCTCGTGGTCTACGCGTCGGGCCATGCAGAATTATCGGCCTCCCGACGCTGGGACATAAACCCCGGCCAACGGAAATGAAACAGGCCCCGCCAACTCGACGGAGCCTGCACGAGTCAACGAGTCCAGACACTCACACCTTGAACTTGCCGACGATGGCCCGGAGTTGTTCGGCGTTCTGGGAGAGGTTCTGGGCCGCCTGGGCCGCCTGGTTGGCCCCCTGGTTGCTCTCTCGCGTCACCGCCGAGATCTGCTGCACCGAGCGGGCGATCTCCTCCGTCGCCGACGACTGCTCGGTCGCTGCCGCCGCGATCGACGACACCATCTCCACTACGTTCCGTGATCCGTCCAGGATCTTGGCCAGAGCGCCGCCCGCGGAGTTCACCAGGTCCACGCCCTTGGAGACGCGGCCGCTCCCCGCTTGGATCTGCTGCACCGCCTCGCCCGTGCCGTTCTGGATCTCCTTGATGCTCTGCGCCACCTCCTCGGTCGCCTTGGTCGTGCGCTCGGCGAGTTTGCGCACCTCGTCGGCGACGACCGCGAACCCGCGACCGTGCTCGCCCGCCCGGGCCGCCTCGATCGCCGCGTTCAGCGCGAGGAGGTTGGTCTGGTCGGCGATCTCGTTGATGACGCCGATGATGGCGCCGATCTGCTCGCTCTTCTTCCCAAGGTCCAGCACGCTGTCGGCCGACGACGTGACCTCCCCCGAGATCAACTTCATCTCCTCCACCGTGTCCTGAACGATGCGACCGCCCTCCTCGGCCTGGTGGCGTGAGTCCCCCGCCGCCTTCGACGTGGCCTCGGACTTCTGCGCGACCTCCGTCGCCGACGCCGCCATCTCTTCGACGGCCGCCGAGACCTGGGAGGTCTGACGCTCCTGCTCGGTCAGACCCGCCGCCATCTCCTCCGCCGACGCGGCGATTTCCGTCGCCGCCGCCGCCACAGAGTTCGTCGAGTCGGCAACGGACTTGATGAGGCCATGGAGCGTCCCGACGAACGTGTCGAACCAGTGCGCGAGGCGTCCGATCTCGTCACCGCGATTCATGTTGATGCGTTGGGTGAGGTCGCCATCGCCGGTGGCCACGTCCTTGATTCGCTCGATGAGCCCATTGAGCGGGCGGGTCACCATGCGCCGCAGTGAGAACACGAAGCCGAACGCCGCCACCGCGATCGTGGGGATAGTGACCCACAACCCGTTGGCGATGAATCCCGCAACGTGCGCATCCGCCGTCGCGAGCGGCATCGAGACCTCGTAGGCCCCGTGCGTGTCCCCGGGCTTCCATCCTTCCATGGCAAAGCCGAGCGGATCCTTCCCATCGAACTTTCCGTTGGCATCACGCTCGTCGTAGCGCGCCGGATCACCATGGCACAGCATGCACGACTCATCGAGTTTGATCGCCCGCATGTAGTGCAGCGTGTTGGTCTTCTCATCGATTCGACCCAGCGACATCTCGCCGCCGTTCTTGGCCTGCGCCTCGAGATCTCGCAAGAGCTCGGCGCGGAAGGTCCCGCTCGCCGGCTCGTTCTTGGGGTTGCGAGCGTCGAATGCCGCCACCTTGAAGTCGATGTGCTCGCGTTCCGCGGCCTTCCCCGCCGCTGTCCAACCCACGACCACGGGGATCGTCTCATAGAACCGCGTCTGGTCGTAGCCCTTGCCGTGCGAGACCTCCTCGAGCGCCTCGGCCAGGAGCGACTGCGTGTCGAACGCTCTCTTGCTCTGTAACTCTGAGGCGTGGTTCTTCGCCTCGTCCGCCACCGCCGTGAACGCTGCCGCCTTGTCCATCAACGCCTCGCGGGCGTCCTTCGCGTATCCGCGAACGAAGACGACATAGTTCACCGCGACCGCGGCCACGATCGCCACCACCGCCGGCGCGACGATCTTGACCGATAGACCCATCGCCTTCTTTTCGTTGCTCATTGAGATCGACATGGACCGTCTCCAGGATGCGTGAGGAAGAGTGTTTCAGCACTCCTTTCGACGATCCCAGCCCCACGCTGTGCCACAATGACAGACAACCCGGCAGCCGTGAGGAACGCTCCCGCACCTAGGGGGAGGGAGGAGCGAGGAGCAAGATCGACACAGGACCGGCGTATCTTCCGCATCACCTACTGTGCAGCGTGCCCATCCGGTCCCAACCTCCAAAGTCCAAGGCCATGCCTCACGTTCCCGAACCATCCGCGACCGACCCTCGCGCTGGCGATGACGCCGGGATCGCTCTTCCCAGGCTTGTCGAGACCCACGCCCCGCGTCTGTACGCCCTTGCCTCGCGCCTCTGCGGAAATGCCGCCGACGCCGAGGACATGGTCCAGGACGTCTTCCTCCAGGCCTACCGAAAGTGGCACACCTTCAAAGGGAACTCCAGCCCGGGAACGTGGTTGTACGCGATCGCCGCACGATCGTGCAAGGCCAGATTGCGCCGCAAGGGCGGCATCGACCGGCGCGTCCCGGCCATGTCGCAACTCATGCCGTGGGGCGAGTCGCAGAATCTGACCTTCCCATCGAGCGACTCCAATCTGCCCGTCGAGGCCGTCATTGGGCGCGAGTCGGAGACGGCCGTTCACCAGGCGATCGTCTCGCTTCCCGAGCACTTCCGCGTGCCGCTGGTCCTCAAGGAGATGCTCGAACTCTCGATCGACGAGGTCGCCGAGGCGCTTCGCGTCAAGCCTGAGACGATCAAGACCCGAGTGCACCGGGCGCGGCTCCTTCTTCGCAAGGCGATCATGGAGCGACAACGCGTTCCCAAGCACGAGGCCGTGCAACCGGTCTATGAGCGACAGGTCTGCCTCGATCTCCTCAAGGCGAAACTGGAGGCGATGGACCAGGGACGCGGCTTTCCCATCGGGCAGTCGGTCGTCTGTGAGCGGTGCCGATCGGTCTTCGCAGAGTTGGATCTCGCCCAGAACACCTGCGCCCACCTCGCGGAAGGAACGATGCCCGCCCGCGTGCGCGAGTCGATCCTTCGTGCTATCCGTGAATCGGGCGCTTCGGAGTCCGATTCACGGAACCAGCAACAGACTGAAGCACAAGCGTCACGGACGAAGCCACGTCAAACGCGAACTCGTGTCAGGATAGGTGAGCGGCCCAAGGGCAGGGTCTCTAATTCTCGTCGCGCGGCTCGATGATTACTTCGTGGCGTTCTCGCCGGTTCGGCACGTGTTGATCTTGAACGGAATGTACGCCGGGCAGATGGATAGTGCCGCCGTCAGCAGCATGACGACGCCCACCACGATCGCGACGATTCCGGCGATGCCGCCGTTCATCGCGTCGAAGTAGGTAAACGCGAGCACGAGGGCGACGATTCCCACGCCCAGACGCATCCCACGATCCAGCGAGCCAATGTTCTTACAGAGCGCCATGGTGACTCCTTTGTGTGGCAGGGCGAAACGCCCGGATCCCAAGAGAGCATCGGTCGGAGGCGCTTGACGCCTCCACACGCGACGGGCCACAATGTGGTCCACACCTTGGAGTCTTCCCGGGGCCTTCTCGTTCCGGGCCATTCGGATGCCGTATGACCGGTTGGCAAACCGCGACATGAGTTGACCACGAATCCCGGAACCCATCCGCGAACAGCCGCCTCTAACACGCGAACACCACCCCAACCGTGGAGCACTTCTTGGCGTCACCAACCACTGCAAAGCGATCGTCCCGATGGCTGATATTTGGCGGCACCTCGCTCGCGTTTCTCGCGGGGGTGGCCATCCTCATGCTCTGGCTCATGGGCGCCTTCAAGCCCAAGGTGGACGCTGGCGCCCACGCCGGCGCCCGCCACCGCACCGTTCCTTCGGGCGCCGAGATCGTGCCCGTCACGCGGGTCACCCGTCCGCGCGTCGAGAGCGCCCCGGGCACCATCCAGCCCGTGCACCGCGTCGAGGTCGCCTCGCGCATCCTCGCCCGCACTACCGCCGTGGACGCCATCGCGGGGATGCGCGTCACCGTCGGCCAGGTTCTCGTACGCCTCGACGACGCCGACTTGAAACTCCGACTCGCCCAGGCCACATCCGCCGCGGAACAAGCCCGCTCCTCGCTCGATCAGGCCATATCCGAAGAATCCCGGCTCCAGTCGGCTTTCGATCGCGGAGCCATCGCCGATCTCGATATGGAACGCGCGCGCAACGCGAAGAAATCCGCCCAGGCCGCCCTCGCCCGCGCCACTGACGCTCAGCAGGAGGCCACCACCGTTCTCGGCTATGCGACCATCACCAGCCCCATTGAGGGCGTCATCGTGGACAAACGCGTCAACTTGGGCGACACCGTCGCCCCAGGCCAGGTCGTCGTCACCCTCCTCGACCCCACACGAATGCAACTCGTCGCCAGCGTCCGAGAGTCCCTCACCTCCAACCTCCGCGTCGGCGGGAGCGTCAGCGTCGCTCTCGACGCCCTCGGGCACTCCTGTTCGGGACTCGTCAGCGAGATCGTCCCCGAATCTGACGAGACCACACGCTCCTTCCAGGTCAAGGTCACAGGCCCATGCCCCGACGGGATCCACGCGGGGATGTACGGCCGGCTCCTCATTCCCGTCGGCGAGGAGAGCGTGCTCCAGATTCCCACAAGCGCCATCCAGTCCGTCGGGCAGCTCGACCTTGTGGACGCCGTCGTCGGCGACCGTGTCGAACGGCGGGCGGTCCGACTCGGACGCACGTTCGATGACAACGTGGAGATCCTCGCCGGCCTGCGCGAGGGCGATGCGGTCCTCGCACGCCCCACGGAAGGAAACTGACCCGCCATGACGACACCCACTCCCACGGCAAAGGGCGCTGACTCGCATGGCGGCTGGATCAACGGCATCGTCCACGCCTTCCTCCACTCCAATCTCTCTCTGATCCTCCTGGTCATCTCCGTCGCCGTCGGGGCCGCCGCCCTGTTCGTCACGCCTCGTGAGGAAGACCCGCAGATCGTCGTCCCGCTCGCGGATGTGTACGTCAGCGCCCCTGGCCTCTCCGCCCAGGAGGTTGAGCGGCTCGTCACGACACCCCTCGAACGGGTCCTCTACCAGATCGATGGCGTCGAGTACGTCTATTCAATGTCGCGAACGGACTCGGCGATCGTGACGGTGCGGTTTTACGTCGGACAGGACCGCGAGCGATCGCTCGTGCGACTCTTCAAGACACTGGAAGAGAGCAAGGACCTCGTCCCCCCCGGCGTGGCGGGCTGGGTGATGAAACCCGTCGAGATCGACGATGTGCCTGTCGTCACGCTGACCCTCCGCGCCAGGAGCAACGCCGCCGCCGACAGTTCGACGGGAGCCGACGAGCACACGCTGCGCCGCGTCGCGGAAGAGTTTGCCGCCAGACTCGCCTCGGTTGAGAACACTTCGCGCGTCTCGATCGTGGGTGGCCTGCCGCGGGTGATGACCGCGTACATCGACCGCGAGGCCATCGCCTCTCGCGGGCTCTCGCTGCTCGATGTCCAGAACGCACTCCGCCTGTCGAACGCCTCGGTTCCTTCGGGCGACATCCAGCGTGACGACCTCGCACTCACCATCCGCGCTGGACGAGTGATCCAGAATCGGACCGAACTGGAAAACCTCGTCATCGGCGTCGCGAACGATGCCCCGATCCTCCTCCGCGATGTCGCAAGGATCGAGGACGGCCCCGCCGAGCGATCGACCTACGTCCGACACGCCTGGGGACCGGCCCGTGGCTTCGAGAGCCACTCCAGACACGCCGGCACGGTCGTGGGCGAGTCGCACCAGGCCGCCATCGACCACGCCACGTCACCACACGCCACGACCGCCTCCGACCCTGTCCCTGCCGTCACCATCGCGATCGCCAAGAAGAAGGGAACCAACGCCGTCCATGTCGCCGACGCAGTGCTCCAGGAGGCCGAGCGTCTCCGCGCCGAAATAGTCCCCGACGCGATCGATGTCGTCGTCACCCGCAACAGCGGACAGACGGCCAACGAGAAGGTCTCCGAACTCGTCGAGGGCCTCTGGGTCGCGATCCTCATCGTGGTGGCGCTTCTCACGCTGGGCCTTGGGTGGCGAGAGTCGCTCGTCGTCGCCGTCGCCGTTCCCGTGGTCTTTGGTCTAACCCTCGCCGTCAACCTGCTCGCGGGGTACACGATCAATCGCGTCACGCTCTTCGCGCTCATCCTGTCGCTCGGCCTGCTGGTGGACGACCCGATCGTGGACGTTGAGAATATCGCCCGACACTTCGCACTGCGAAAGAAGGCGACCCGAGCCATCACACTCGAGGCCGTCAGCGAGATCCGCCCGCCGTTGATCTCCGCGACGCTCGCCGTCATCGCCAGTTTTCTCCCACTCTTCTTCATCACGGGGATGATGGGCCCCTATATGCGTCCCATGGCGCTCAACGTCCCCGTGACGATGCTGATGTCGATGGTCGTCGCCTTCACGATCACGCCTTGGCTCGCCTTCCACCTCCTCCGCAAGCGCCGCTGGGACCACAACGCGCACGGAGCCGACCACGCCGACGAGTTTGCCCAGGCCCGAACGAGCACGCAGTATCGCCTGCTCGCTCCGCTGCTGCGTCCGCTGCTCGAGTCCAGGCGTCTCGGCCTTCTGTTTCTTGGCGCCGTGGTGATCCTGACCGGCGCCGCCGCGATGCTTGCCGCCTTCCGCCAGGTGCCGCTCAAGATGCTCCCCTTCGACAACAAGGCCGAGATCCTCGTACAGATTGACGCGGACGAGGGCACACCGCTCGAAACCACCGACGCCGCCACGCGCCGCATCGAGTCCTTGCTCGCCGCACTCCCCGAGGTCACGGACACCACCGCCTACGTCGGCACGGCGTCCCCCATGGACTTCAACGGACTCGTGCGACACTACTACCTGCGCTCCTTGCCCCATCAGGCCGAGATCCGCGTCAACTTCGTCGGCAAGAAGTCGCGCTCGACCGCCAGCCACACGCTCGGCCTGCGCGAGCGCGACGCGATCACCGAGATCGCCCGCGGCGCCGGGGTCCGCGTCAAGATCGTCGAACTACCGCCGGGCCCACCCGTCATCGACACCATCGCCGCCGAGGTCTATCGACGCGACGGCATGGAGTATGCCTCGCTCTGCGACGCGGCCCTTCTCGTGCGCGACCGCCTCGCCCTGGAGCCCGGCGTCGTCGAGCCGGACAGCACCGTCGAGGCGGCTCATCAGGAAGTCGTTTTCACCCCAGACCAGGAGAAAGCCGCACTGAGCGGTGTCTCCGTCATGGACATCGCGCAGACGGTTCGCGGCGCGATCTCCGGGCTGGACGCTGGCGTCGTCCACGACCCAAGCGAGCGACAGCCTCTCGCGATCCAGGCGCGATTGCCTATGCGCGACCGGTCCAGCATCGAGGACCTCGCGCGGATCCAGGTGCGTTCGAGCATGAACCCATCCGCCCCGCTCGTGCCGCTCGCCGAGATCGGGCGATGGGAGACTCGCCCCGCCGAGCAGACGATCTATCACAAGAATCTCGAGCGTGTGGCGTACGTTTTCGCCGAGACCGCAGGCCGCCCGCCCGCGGATGTCATCGTCGATGTCATGGCCGATCATGCCAAGACGACCGCGCCAGCCAAAGCCGCGTCGCAAGCCGGAGGCTGGGCCGACAGCACACAGCCGCGCCCCCTCACCGGCCGCTCACACCTGATCCGTGGCGGCGGCATCCCGTGGAGCACCACCTCTGGCACACGTGTCGTCTGGTCCGGCGAGGGCGAGTGGAAGATCACGCTCGATGTCTTCCGCGATCTCGGCCTCGCGTTCGCCGCCGCCCTCGTCATGATCTACGTCATCCTTGTCGCCCAGACGAAGTCCTTCGTCATCCCTGTTGTCGTCATGCTCTCCATCCCCCTCACAATGGTCGGCATCATGCCCGGGTTCTGGCTGCTCGGGCTGCTCACGGGAAAGACCGTCGGCGGCTTCGCTGATCCCGTCTTCTTCACCGCCACCGCCATGATCGGCATGATCGCTCTCTCGGGCATCGTCACTCGCCAATCGATCATCCTCGTGGACTTCATCCACCTCTCGATACGGCGCGGCAGGCCGTTCCTCGATGCCGTCCTCGAGGCCGGGGCCGTTCGCCTTCGCCCCATTCTCCTCGTCGTGGCGGCGGCGATGCTCTCGGCGATCCCGATCACCATCGACCCGATCTTTTCGGGTCTCGCGTGGGCGCTCATCTTCGGCCTCATCGCCTCCACAATCTTCACGCTCTTTGTGATACCGCTGGTCTACTGGATGCTCTACAAGAACGTCCCCGGCCACGGCACACGCGTCGAAGCCGATTGATATCGAGTTACGCGTCCGGCACGCACATCGAGCACTTCATCGGGAACCACGCGGCCGCGGATCGCCTCCAAAGTGTGACACCACACAGGAGAACCCAGATGAAGTCCATACTCATGACCATCGTGTCCGTCCCCCTCGTCTTCACCGCATGCACAAGCCACAAACCGGCCTCCACCGCGGCGATGACTGAGACCCGCGGCTGCTGCATGGTCGCGATGCCCGAGGGAGACTCCAGCGCGGTCAGCCCCGCGATCGCCGACGCCCTGCGTGCCGCCCTGGAAGACGAGCGTCGCGCCGAGGCGTTCTACACCGCGGTGATGGCAGTACACGGCCATGTCCGCCCCTTCTCGAACATCGTCCGTGCCGAACGCCAGCACCAGACCGTCGTCGTCGCACTCATGGAACGCCATGGCGTGCCCGTGCCCGAGGCCGGTGAGCTTGACATCCCCGAAGTCGCCTCGACGCTCCGCGAGTGCAAGCGGACCGCGGCCCAGGCCGAGCGCGACAACATCGCCCTCTACGACACACTCATACCCACGATCAAGGAGCCGGACATCCGCCAGGCGTTCCTCGGTCTCCAGGCCGCGTCACGCGACCGCCACCTCCCGGCCTTTGAACGTGGACTCTGATCGAGGCCATTGAGATCACGGCTTCACGAACGACGCCTCACATTTCGACGACACTCCCACACCATCGAACACCGCATCGGAGAGAACTCATGAACACGACCGACAGCACGATTCTCACGCCGACCCCAGAGACGTTTGAGCAGGACGTCTTGAACTCCAGCGTCCCCGTGCTCGTGGATTTCTGGGCCGAGTGGTGCCCGCCGTGCAAAATGCTCAAGCCCGAGTTGCAGCGACTCGCCCCGGAACTCGCCGGGAAGGCGCGGATCGCGATGGTCAACGTAGACGAGCACCCGAGCCTCGCCGCTGCCTTCCGGGTCTCGAGCATCCCCGCCCTGGCGATCGTCTCGGGCGGGCGCGTTGTGGACGCGTGGGCCGGGTTCGTCCCCAAGGCGGTCATCTTGCAACGACTCCAGTCGCACTTCGCGGCGTGAGACACCTGCCGAATCAAGCGTTGTCCACACCGGGAACCCCGCGAGCACCCAACGCCTCTCAACGTATGGAAACGCCCTTGGGGGCGCGATCCCATATGGAGATTCACAATGACCACCGTCACGTCCCGTCCGCCTGTCCTCGAAACCTCGAAGAGTTCCAAGCCGTCTGGTGCCGTCCACTCCAATGGTGTGATGCGCCAGACCCAGGCCTTCATCGGCGTCGTCGTGCTGGTCGGACTCGCCCTTGGTTACCTCGTCCACGATGCATTCCTGATCCTTCCCGCCATCATCGGCGCGGGGCTGGTCTTCGCCGGTTCGAGCGGCATGTGCCCCATGGCCTCGCTCATCGGCATGATGCCCTGGAACCGTGGCACCTCCGCGTCGAGTAACGGCGATCGCGAGTGCTGCGGCTCATGCCACAACTGACCACCCCGAGTTTTCTCGTCACCATTCACCATCACACTATCACGGAGACGCCATGATCCCCGATCCCGCCCATTTCTTCCAGAACTGGCCCAAGGCCAACGGCGCGATGAAGACCCGCGCCCCAGACATCAGCAAGTCCTTCGCCCCTTTCTTCATGGGCCTCATGAAAGAGGGGACGCTCAGCGTGAAGCAGAAGGAACTGATCGCGGTGGCCATCGGAGTGGCCGTCCGCTGCGAGCCGTGCATCTATCTGCACGTGGAGAAGTCGCTGCACGCGGGGGCGACGCCTGAGGAAGTCATGGAGGCCGTCGGTGTCGCCGTCATGATGGGCGGCGGCCCGGCGTCGGTCTATGCCCCCGTGGCCTCGGCGGCACTTGACTATCTCCAGTCGAAGTCGAGCACCTGACCGAAGATCTCAGACGGGCACCGCTCGCGCCCCGCTCGCCACTCCATTCGATGACCCCTCGGCTTTCGCGTTGGCGGGCTCGAACATGTTCGCCGCGTGCTTGTGCGAGCCTGCAAGAATCGTGTAGATGCAAGGCACCACAAAGAGCGTGAAGAGCGTCGAGATCGTCATGCCCGTCACGAGCACCGTGCCGATGCTGTTTCGCGCCTCGGCGCCAGCGCCCGAGACGATCACCAGAGGGAAGTGCCCGAAGACCGTCGCCGCCGAGGTCATCAGGATCGGGCGGAGTCGCGTCGCAGCAGCCTGCTTGACGGCGGCGAACTTGTCGAGACCCGTCGATTGCAGGTGATTCGCGAACTCGACGATGAGGATGCCATTCTTCGCGACCAGCCCCACGAGCGTGATCAGCCCGACCTGTGAATAGATGTTGATCGTCGTCAGGCCCATGTAAGTGAAGATGAGCGCCCCCGTGATCGCGAGCGGCACCGA
The DNA here is from genome assembly GCA_964628245.1 of uncultured Phycisphaeraceae bacterium. Lineage (GTDB taxonomy): Bacteria > Planctomycetota > Phycisphaerae > Phycisphaerales > UBA1924. Next base: position 164,838 of record CAZVMU010000004.1, read on the forward strand.
GCCGAGAAGCACGATCAACGGATCGCGGAAACTCCCGAACTGGGCCGCAAGCACGAGGTAGATGAGAGCGAGGGCAAGACCGAGCGTTCCAACGAGTGAGGACGATTCCTTGCGGATCTGCCGACTCTCGCCGGCGTAGTCGATGGAGTACCCCGCGGGAAGCATGCCCCTCGCGGCGTTCTCGAGCGCGGTGAGTGCTTCGGCTTTGGTGACGCCCGCGGCGGCTCCGCCGAAGACCTTGAAACTGTTTCGCTGCTGGAACCGAGTGAGCGCGCGGGGCGCGGCCACCGTCTCCAGCGTCACGAACGACGACGCACGGACCAGACCACCGTCGGGTGTGCGTATTTTGAGGTCGAGGATCTGATCAGGCGTCGCGCGGGCCGCATCTTCGACCTGCGGAATGACCTTGTAACTGCGTCCCTGGTAGTTGAAACGATTCGTGTAGCCACCCGAGAGCAGGACCGCAAGATCACGCCCCACACTCGCGAGATCCAGCCCAGCATCGGCGACTTTCTCGCGATCGATGATGATGCGTGTCTGCGGCAGATCGATCTTCAGATCGCTATCCGCGTACTGAAACTTGCCCGAGCCGAACGCCGCCCCGACTAGTTGCCCCGCGTACGCCGCCATATCTTCGGCCGAGTCCGTGCTCGTCACGACCAACTCGACATCGAACTGGCCCGCCCCGGGGAGCGGCGGCGGGCGTTGAGGGAACGCCTGAATCCCCGCAACACTGAAGACCTTGGCGAAGAGACCATCGCCGCCATGTTGTTCGGGATCGCCGTTGATGATCTCCTCGGTCGTTCGTTCTCGATTCTCCCAGTCCTGAACCTGGATGCCGGCGAAGCCCATCGAGGGACTCATGAGCACCTGGAACGAAAACTTCTTCTCAGGAACGGTGTCGAACGCGTCGGCGACCTGCTTGATCCCCTTCAACGAGTACTTCAGTGACGCATCAGGAGCCGACTGGATGAAACAGAAGATCACGCCCTCGTCCTCGGTCGGCGCGAGTTCGGTCTTGGAGCCCGCGTACAGCACCGGGGCCGCTGCCGTCACAAGCACGGCACTCGCGACCACGAACCAGCGGAACGTCATCACAAACTCGAGCACACCGGTGTACGCCCGACGGATCCCGTCGAACTGACCGTTGATGAATCGCTGAAAGCGGCTCTGCCGACCTTCGGCCGGGACCATCCAAGCGCTCATCACCGGAGAGAGCGTGACGGCCACAATCCCCGAGATGATCACGGCGGCCGCGAGCGTGAACGCAAACTCACGGAAGAGCATCCCCGTGAGCCCGCCCTGGAACCCGATCGGCGCATAGACCGTGGCAAGCGTGATCGTCATGGAGATGATCGGCGCGAAGAGTTCCCGCGCACCAATCAGAGCCGACTCCATCGCCGACTTCCCCTCGTGCATGTGACGCTCGACATTCTCGACGACGACGATCGCGTCGTCCACCACCAGCCCGACGGCCAGCACGATCGCGAGGATCGTCAGGAGATTCAGCGAGAATCCCATGAGCATCATCGCGAGGCACGCGCCGATGAGCGAAACGGGCATCGCGACCATTGGCACCAGCACCGTCCGCACCGAGCCCATGAACAGAAAGACCACCACCCCCACGATCGCCACGGTCTCGATCAGCGTGTGGATGATGCCATCGATCGCGTGGTCCATGTAGTACGTGCCGTCGAACGCGAGTGTCATGGTCACGCCCTTGGCGAGCGTGGGCTTGATCTGCGCGATCTTCTCCTTGAGCGCCGTAGCGACGTCGAGTTCATTCGCACTCGGCAACGGCCACACGCTGAACCAGATCGCAGGCGCGCCGTTGAACCCGGCCTGTCCCGTCGCTTCCTCGCTCCCAAGTTCCACGCGCGCCACGTCGCCCAGCCGGACGAACGTGCCCTCTCGCTCGCGAACGATCAGATCGCGGAAGGCCTGCTCGCCGCGAAGATCGGTGTCGGTCATCAGGTCGATCTGCGTCTCGGGCCCCTTGCTCCGCCCGACCGTGGCGACGAAGTTGTTCCGCTGCAGGGCGAGCGCGACCTCCGAGGGCGTCACGTCGAAGGCATCGAGTTTGTTTGAGTCCAGCCAGATGCGCATCGCCAGCGTGCGTGGGCCCTCGATCCCCACGCGTTGCACGCCGGGGATCGACTGCAACTCGGGCTGCAACTCGCGCACCATGTAATCGTTCATCTGCGACAGCGACAGCGTGTCGGTCGTCATGCTGATGTAGAACGTCGCGTAGGGCTTGTCCGTCCGCTGGATCTGGATCGCGGGCGACTCCGACTCCGCGGGGAGCTCGCTCCGGACTTGATTCAATCGGGCCGAGATCTCCGCGAGCGCGTCGGTGCTCGAGTGGTTGAGGCGCAGGTGCACGGTGATCGTGCTGATCCCCGCGGTACTGCTCGATTCGATGTAGTCGATCCCGTCGATCGCCGAGACGGCATTCTCGATCGGCGTCGTGAGGAATCCGCGGACGGTCTCGGCACTCGCGCCGATGTACGCCGTCGTGATGATAATGGCGCTGGATTCGAGGCGCGGATACTGGCGTACCGGGAGATTCGAGATCGCCCGCCACCCCATCCCCAGGATGATGAGGTTCACGACGATCGCGAGCACAGGCTTCTTGATGAAAATGTCGGTGAATGACTTCATGGCTTGCTGCGTGGCCTGACCACTCAAGAGTGCGGGTATTCGTACGATCGACGCGTGTCTGGATTAGCCCGCGTTCGCCTTCGACTCATCGTTCTTTGGAGCGGGAGTTTCGACCGGTCCATCGGATGCCTTTGGCGCGCCATGACCCGGGGCCTCGCCGGCTGAACCTCCGTCTGGTCCGCCACCAGGACCACCACCGGGCGATGGTGGCATAGCGGACATGTCCAAGGCAATGGCCCCGTCGTACAACTTGAATGACCCTTCCGTCGCGATCCGCTCGCCGGCTTTCAGGCCCGACTCGACGATGAATCGATCGCCCAGATTCGTCCCCACTTTCACCATCCGCATCGTCGCCTTCATGCTTGTGGGCATGACCGGCGGCGCGCCCCCACCAGGACCCCCCGCGGGCGCGGGCGGAGGATTCTCGAGCACGAAGACGTGATCGCCGAACGCTCCATGTCGCAGCGCCGTCGCGGGGATCGTCACGCTCGGTTGCGCCGGCCCGATTGGAACCTCCACATCGACGGCCATGCCTGGCTTCAGCACAAACCCGGGATTCGGCACGCTCGTGCGCACGCGCACGTTTCGCGTCGTCGGGTTCACCGTCGCGTTCATCGCGAGAACCTCAATCTGGGCCGTGTTCTCGTCACCGGCGCCGATGATGTTCGATCGCGCGGTGACCGTCGTCCCCGGCTTCACCAGCCCGACATATTCCTGGGGCACGGCGAAATCGATGTAGATCGTGCCGGTCAGCTCTGTAAGGTCGACGATCTGCGTCCCCTCAGCGAGATACTGCCCCTCGTCCATCGATCGCATGCCGACGCGGGCCTTGAACGGGGCGCGGATCGTCTTCTTCGCAATGACCGTCTCGATCTGGTGGACACGCGCCTGAGCCTGCTCACTCTCGGCACGAGCCTGTTCAACCGCCGACCGTTGGCGAGCCAGCGTCGCGAGAGCCCGCTCGAGATCCGTCCGGGCCCGGTCCACGTCGGTCTGCGGCACGGAGTCCGACTTCGCGTCGCGATACCGGTCATAGTTCGACTGCGCAAACTCCATGTCGGCCTGCGCCACGCTCACATTCGCGAGAGCGACCTCAATAGAGGCGTCCGCCAGTCGCTTGGCCGCAACCGCGGCCGCGAGGTCCGCACGCTCGGTCGCGTCGTCGAGCGTGAGCAACACATGCCCCGCATCGACGCTGTCGCCGGATTCGAATCCCACGTGGGTGATCACGCCGACGACCTCGTTGGCGAGCATCACCGTCCGCTTGCCCACAACGGTCCCGACCAGCCGTCCCTGCGGCTGGTACATTTCTTCCTTTGATTCACCCACGCCCACCGCGACCGGCGGCGGGCCGGAGCCCTCGGGCTTGGGCGTGCGCGCAAGTTTCACAAGAAACAGCACACCCCCCACGAGCAGCACGGCGCAGACCAACGCGACGCCCGCAACCACGGATTTCGCTTTCATGGATTCTCCTTCGAGCATCTCCCGTCGCTTCACTCGGCGTCGGGAGACGCAAGCGTACACCAAATAGTTGATGCAATCAAGTATCTGGCCTACACTCGTGGCGTGCGTGTTTCAAACACCCCACCACGCTCGTCCTCGGCACGCACGCGCACCATCCCTGAACGCGAGCGCGTCGTTACGCTTCTCTTTGAGTATCTCGAGCGATTGAGGATACATTTTTTCGCCGTCGCCGAACGGTATGAACTCACCGCTGTTCAGGCCAAGGCGATCATGTCGCTCGAGTCCCCCACCGCGATGCGGTGCATGGCCCAGTGCCTCTCCTGCGACCCCTCGAACATTACCGGCGTGGTCAATCGCCTGGAAGAGCGTGGCCTGGTCGCCCGCGTGGAAGGCACAACCGATCGCCGGGTAAAGCACCTCACACTCACACCCGAGGGCGCCCGCGTCCGACGGTCGCTGCTCAAATCGCTGCGCGTGCACGTCCCGGGGATCGATGAGCTGAACGCCGAAGAACTTTCATGCCTCGAGCGTGCGCTGGCAGCGCTCGGCAAAGCACGTTGATTGCACCTCGTGTTTCTCGCGAGAAACGGGGAGCCCGCACCATGAACATCCGGTGGGCCAAGAATGCTGTATGCTACGAGAAATTCTGTTCGCCGTTCATATCGTCCTGTTTCTCATCGCGGCCTATGAAATCCTGACTTCGTCCAAGCCGCTGGGCTCAAAGGTTCTCTGGCTCCTGCTCATCCTGCTCTTGCCCGTGGTGGGGCTGATCATCTATTTCCTCCTCGGCCGGAAGTGAGACTCATTGCCCCACCGATCGAGTCTCGACCGTTCGGTCTACCCTAGTCTCAATCCACGTCCACCCCGGAGAGCCAACGGAATGGCCCGCAAACCATCGAAGACCCCGACCACCCGGAATACTCGCACGGGAAAGCTCAAGGATCGTGACGCGAAGACGCTCGGCAAGATCGTCTCGTTCGCCGACGACGTCGCCGGTCGCACCTTCAAGGGCAAGGACCCGACGCTCGAGATCCCGCTGCGAACTCGATCGAACACCAACTGGAATCGCAAGAAGCGAATCCTGGAGATGGGCGACGCCACCGCCCAGCGTGAACTCTTCAACCTCAATCAGGCCAAGCAGTTCATGCAGACCCTGCTCCACGCGAGCAATATCAAGGACCTGATCGAGACCGACAAGACCTCCAGCCTCCGATCGCTCTTTTACGCCGCCAAGCACACCGTGGCCGGCACCAAAGAAAACACGTTCGACACCCAGGAAGAGAGCGATCCGATCCTCGAAGATCTCGAGGTCTCGCTCGGCGCCTTGCGTGAGGAACTCCACATCTTCGCCGAGAATCGCGGCGTCATGGCGGGGAACATCACCATCATTGACGGCGGCGATCGCATCGACTGCCGTGCCTCCGGCCGAGGCGGCCATGGCATCCCCAGCATTGTCGAGCCAGACGTTTTCGAGTTCCAGAAGTGCGAGGCGAAGTTCGTCCTCCACGTCGAGAAGGGCACCGTCTGGAATCGATTCAACGAAGATCGCTTCTGGGAGAAGAACAACTGCATCCTGACCCATGGCGGCGGGCAACCACCTCGAGGCGTCCGCCGGCTCCTTCAACGCTTCAATCAGGAACTCAAACTCCCCATCATCTGCGTCCTCGATTGCGACCCCTGGGGGCACTACATCTACTCGGTCATCAAGCAAGGCTCCATCTCCCTCGCCTTCGAGTCCACGCGCCTGGCCATCCCCGAGGCCAAGTTCCTCGGCATCCGCGCCAAGGACTACAAGGAGTGCAACCTCCCCGATGCCGTGAAGATCGACCTGTCTGACAACGACATCAAGCGCGCCAAGGAGATCGCCGCGTATCCCTGGTTCCAGGAGCACAAGGGGTGGCAGAAGGAAATCGACCTCATGCTCCGAAACGGGTTCAAGATGGAAGTTGAATCCCTCGTGCAACGGGGCATCTCCTTCGTCACCGAGGAGTACGTCCCCCAGCGCCTCAAGGCCAAGGACTGGCTCGAATAGGCGTCGCACGAGGACTCCCTGAACCCGGCACGCCCTTCCACACGAACAATGTCCGCGGCACGCCCGCCTATCGAGTGCGAGGCGTCGACCGGAGTGCCCCGTGCGATCAACACACCGACCAGGCCTTGCGATCCCTGTCGCCCGCCGGTATCTCCCCAGGCCCGCCGGAGTCCTCTACGTCGGCATCACGTTCCTCCTCCTCCTCGGCGCCATCAACTCCCAGAACAACCTCCTCTTCTGGGCCTTCGGCATCGCTGTCGCCGGTATCCTCGTCTCCGGCATCGTCAGCGGCGGCGGGCTGATGGGCCTCGAACTCGCCGTTGAGCCTATTGACCCCGTCCACGCTGGTCAGTCGCTCCACGTTCGCGCCTCGCTCACCAATCGGAGCCGACTCTTCCCGTGCTTTGCTCTCGTTGTTGAGGCCGAGGCTCCGGCCGAATCACCCCTCGCCTTGCCCAAGCCCTCTCTCGTCGAGCACCTTGGCCCACGGTGCACAACCACGATCACCATCCTTGCTGACACCTGGCACGCGGGCTCGACGACGCTCCATCGCTTTCGCGTCTCCTCCACCTTCCCCTTCGGCCTGATGCGCAAGAGCATCGTCTTCGAGCAGCATGTCGGGATCGTCATCCGCCCCTGGATCGCGCCCGTCCGTGCCGACATCCTCGAAGACGTCGGCGCCCCGCGTCCCGTCGGCCAAACGGCAATGCAACGCCGCGGCCAGGGTGACGAGTTCTTCTCCCTCCGCGATCTCCGCCCGGGTGAGGGCACACGCCGAGTTGCCTGGCGCGCCACGGCACGCCTCGACCGCCCCGTCGTGCGAGAGACCCTCGCCGACCGCGCGCCCATCCTCTGGATAGGGATCGACCACGCCACGGACTCGCTCTCCACGCAGCGCACACTCAGCGTCGCCGCCGGCCTCATCAATCTGGCGTCGCAACGCGGCTACCGAGTCGGCCTCACCCTTGCTCCGGAGACCAGGCAAAGCGTTGTGCCACCAAGTTCAGGCATCCCCCACGCCCAACGCCTGTACGACGTGCTCGCGAAGCAAGACTCTCTTCATGCCTCGCCGGATTCATCACGCCTGCACCCAGCGCCATCCGATCACGTCCTTTGGGTCTCCGCATCGCGGCACGCGCGGTTCGCCACCCTCGACCCGACGTCCAACGACGTCCTCGACGCCCCCGGATGGTCGAACGCACCAACTCCTCCTGCCGAACACACCAGGCGTTCTTCCTCTCATCTCCCAGCCTGGCTCCAATCCGTCATACGTGCCCTTCGCTTCGGGAGATCCGCGCGATGACGCCGGCCACAATGACCATGACAGCCCGTTTCAAGACAGCCGTCCTCGCCGTCGTGATCCTCAGCCTTCTCACGTACGCCGCCGCCGAAGGCTCGGTCATCCGTGGCTTTCTCGCCGTGACGCTCGCCATCGCCGGCTGGCTCTACACCGAATCACGCCCAGGTCGCGGCCTCCCACGCTGGGCCGTCGGCATCATCCTCTCGCTCATCGTCCTCTGGGCCGCGTTCAGCATGTGGCAACTCCAGGCGATCCGCGTGTCGCCCTTCTCGGGATTTCTTGCCGCGATCATCGTCCTCAAGTGTTGGGACCGACGCCAGCCTGTGGATTTCGCGCAGATCCTCAGCATCTCGCTCTTCCTCGACATCGGGTCGATGGTCAACAGCGTCGCGTTTGCCGTCTGGGGGCTGATGGTCCTCTCGGTTCCCGCGTTCGTGTACTCGGTGATTCTCCTCCAGGTCTACACCGCCTCGGTGCAGTGTCGCCACAACGAATCGCACACCGCGCGTCCCTCCACTACCGGCGCGCCCTGGCGTGATCTCCACACGATCGCCTGGAGCATCATCCTCGCCAGCCTCCTCATCAGCCTCGCCGTGTTCGTCACCCTCCCGCGAGGCCTGGGCATGAGCGGCCTCGGCGCCCTCTCGCGCGGACGCGTCTCACGATTCACCGACACCGTCAAACTCGGCCAGGCCGGACTCATCTCCCAGAGCCAGAGCATCGTCATGGAGGCCAACGTCCGCGCCGACGGAATCATCCAGGACCTCGGAGGCACCCTCGGCGAGATCTACCTCCGCGGTGCCGTCCTCGACACCTACACCCGCGGCGCCTGGCGTGCCTCAAACCAACCCTCGCTCCCCGTCACGCTCATCCCCAACGTCGTCTCGCGCCTCCGCGATGCGTCGTTCCTCGGCGAGCACGAGCCGCCACCCTTCGCTCGTCACGCGACGGTCGAGATTTTCGCCAGGGCATCCACTCAGGATTCCAGAGCGGCCTTCTCCCTCTGGCGACCCCTGAGCCTCAGCACGCCCCAAACCGGCCTCAACGCACGACTCGACGCACGCACCGGCGCCCTCACCATCGCCGGCGACGCCGGAAGCATCCGCTACAGCGTCGAGTGCGAGATCTCTCAGCCTTTCTCATCGGGGGATTGGAGTCGCCGCGTCCTTCCAGACCAGTTCGCTCGTCTTTCCGACACAGCAAGTCACATGCTCACCCGCGCCGGCCTCGACCCAAGCCCGCTCACTCGTCCTGTTGACCGCGACCTTGAGGGTGCACGCGCCATCGAGTCGGAACTCAAAGCCACAGGGTCGTACACGCTCGACATCCTCGCTCCGCCTTCGGGCGTTGACCCGATCGAGTGGTTCGTGCTCGGTGATCGGAAGGGTCATTGCGAGTATTTCGCCTCAGCCCTGGCCGCCCTCTGTCGCAGCGCCGGAATCGAATCTCGTGTCATCGCGGGCTATCTCGTCTCCGAGCGCAACCCCGCGAACAACGCCTTCGTCGTCCGTGAGTCCAACGCCCATGCCTGGGTCGAGGTCCGCATTGGTCAGGACACCTGGGCCACACTCGATGCCACACCCACCACCACGCTCGCCGACATCCTCCAGCCAAAGGGGCGCGTCCTCGCAGCCTTCGATCGTTGGCTCGACGGGCTCAACACCTGGTGGGCCACAGGTTTCGTCGGCTTCGACCAGACCACACGCCAGCGCCTCCTCACCCGAGGCGGTTTCCTCGGTCGCTGGCTCACCTCGATCTCCGATTACCTCTCCAGTCTCGGGTCATGGGGTCTCGGCCTCATCCTGGGCGTCTGTGTTCTCCTCGCCGGCGTCGTCGCCTGGTGGCTCTGGCGCACGATGGTCAAACGACTCCACGGCCGACGCCGACGCGTCGCACCCGCAGGTCATGGCCACGAGGCTCGCTACTACGCCCGCCTTCTCCGACTCCTCGAACGCCGCGGCATGATCAAGGAGTCAGCCGACTCGGCGTGGAACCTCGCTCGTCGTTTGCGAGCCACGGATGAGCCGCTCGCTCTCGAGGCTCTTCGCGTGCTCGAGGTCTGCGCAAAGGCCTGGTTCGGCCACGGCACCACGCGCGAAGATCATTCCGCCGCCGAACGTGCCCTCGCCCGCATCGACGCCCTGACCACGCCGCCGCGCCGCCCATGACGCCGGTTATCGGCCACCAAACCACTCAATCTGCCCATGCCCCCTGAAGGGGAACTATCGATCCGTCGATACCACCCCTCGGCTCACGCACACTTTCTAGAGCCGGAGGAGGCTCCATGCCCGCAAATCGATCGCGCACCGAACGTTGGCGCGACTGCCTCGACCAGATCAAGGAACGAGGTGGTGGCATCGAGATCTCCGTGGACCGCACCGCCGAATCCTCGCGCAAGGGGTCCGACCTCGTCCTGCGCGTCCGCATCTTCGACGTCACCGCCGACAGCATCGTCGTCGAGCGCCCCACCGCCGCAGGCCAACCACTCTCCCTCGCCGCGGGCACGCCCCTCATCGGCGTCATGTCCATCGGGCAGAACCGCTGGATGTTCCGGACCAAGATCGTCAACGACAACCTCCGACTCCCACAGGCCGCGATGTCGCTCCAGATGCCCGAGACCGTCGAGCGCTGCCGCCGGCGTGACTTCTATCGCGTCTCCACCGTCGAACTCAGCCTTCCCAAGGTCACCTGCTGGCCGCTCCTCGATCCCACGAGCATCGTCGCCGCCGAGGTCGCCAACAAGGCCATGATCCTCGACATGGAATCAGGCCGGGTCTCGCCCGAAACCCAGCCGCGTGATCTCGTTCTCCCCGAAGTCGCACCGCCCTACTCCGCCCACCTCATCAATCTGGGTGGCGGCGGCGTCGGCCTTCTCGTGGACAAATCCGAGACCTCCGCCGTCGATCGCAGCAAACTCGTCTGGATGCGCGTCGATCTGACCCCGACGATCCCCTCGCCCCTGGGCATCACCGTCCGCATCGCCCACACCCACCTCGACAGCGAGCAGAACGTCTACATCGGCGGGGCCTTCGACTTCAGTTTCCACACCGCTCACCGCGACTTCGTCGTCAGCCAGATCATGCGATACGCCATGCTCATCCAGCACGGCGACTCCCTCGCCGCCTGATCGAGCATCACCGAACAACCGGCTGCGGCAAGCGCACCTCGCGCAACAGTGACACCGACGCGTTCCCCCGCGTCGTGCGGATCACCACATTCGCCTCGCCCAGATGCGTCACCCCGCGCCACGCGTTGCTCGTGGAGACCACCCGCGTCGGCCGGATTTCCGAGTTCACCTCGACCCGGCCCTCCAGCGTCTCGACATCGAACGCGAGCGACGACGAGGACGGCAGCGTCAGGCTCACATCCCCCACGCCATTCAGAATCGAGATGTCCCCCACAACGCCCCGTGTGAGATACGCGCGAACGTCGCCACCGGTGCCACCTGATCCGTCCGATCGGATCGTGCCATAGACGTCATTGGTCACGGCGATCGGACCCGCCCCGCCGTACACGTACACACTCCCGCCCGAGTTGACGACGCGCACGCCTTGCACCTTCGGCACCTCAATGAGAATCTGCGTCGGTGTCGGGTCGAGCGCGGTCCCACGAGCCTCGACATTCAAAGTCGGCCGACCCTCTCGCAGCAGGATCACTGCCTCGCCCGGCTTTGCCTCCCCTGTTCGCCCATATCCACGCACCCGCACCCGTGCCTCGACCGTCCCCGGCACCTCAATGACCTGAACGATTCCGCGCAGATTCCGAACCTCGACATCCAGCCCAATCCGGGCATCGATCCCGTCGGTCAATGGGACAATCCGCAGCAACGTCGGATCCACGCGAGGCTCAGACTGGCACCCACCCAGAGCACCTGTCACCAGAAGGATCACGACCAGCACGAGAAACCGACTGTTTGGTGTATGCAAGGTGAAGTCCTCGGGTCGCGGGGAGCGATCAATCGCCGAACCCCGGCAATCTGGGGCGTGTACCATAGCCTGCGATTCGCGGTTCGCAAGCCACGGAAAATCCTCGGCGTGCGGGACGCGGTCGTCGCAAGGAAGGTCCGCGGCGCGTCTCGCACTCACGAGCACGCCGGACAAGGACAGAACCGTTTGAGCGTGACGCCCGCGCCGGCAAGGCCCACACAGGCCGACAGTCGATCACGAGCGCCACGAGTCTTCGTCTCTGGAGTTCCGCATGGCCCGCGATTCGGCGCCTCCGCCGCGCCACACGCACGCCTAATCCGGTTCCACGTCGATCGGCCCTCGTCGCTCCTGCGACCGCGCCGATCGCGGAGGCGTTGTCCACACGGTTTAGTCCCAGGGTCTCCTCGCGTTTGGCTTGTCCCGCACACGGCTTCGTGCCGCGTGCCGGGTCCTTCGCGCCGTTCGTCACCCCGTTCGACTTGGGAGGCCGGGCATGTTCATTCCTACTCTCGCCGCCGGCGACACCGTCACCATCATCGCCGCGATCGTGTGCCTTGTAATCGGAATCGCCGCGGGGAGCATCTTCGCCCGGAAGGCGGCCGCGGGCAAACTCGCCAAGGCCGCGCAGGACGCCAGGTCCATCGTCGAGAAGGCCGAGTCCGAGGCCAAGGTCCAGGCCGAACGCATCCGCGTCGACGCCGAACGCGATGCCCTGGAACGGAAAGAAAAACTCGACGCCGAGGCCGAGTCCAAGCGTGCCGAGATACGCGAGATTGAGAAGCGCCTCGCCAAGCGCGAGGACCTGCTCGACCGCCGAGACGACCAACTCGCGTCCCGCGAGCAGGCCAACACCAAAGCCGCCGACGCGCTCAAGGCGAAGGAAGCCAGGCTCGCCGAGCGTGACGACGAACTCTCCAGCATCATCAAGCAGCAGACCCAGAAACTCCACGAGGTCAGCGGCCTCTCTCGCGACCAGGCCCGCGAGCAACTCATGGCCCGCGTCGAGGAAGAAAACCGCCACGAGGTCGCCAAGGTCGTCCGCAAGATCACCGAGGACGCCGAGCACGAGGCCAAGGACAAGGCCCGTGAGATCACGCTCATGGCGATCCAGCGATTCGCCACCGAGCACACCAGCGAGAGCACCGTCCGCAGCGTCGCGATTCCCAGCGACGACATGAAGGGCCGCATCATCGGGCGCGAGGGCCGAAACATCCGCGCCATCGAAAAAGCCACCGGCGTCGACATCATCGTCGACGATACCCCCGGCGTCATCGTCGTCTCCTGCTTCGACAAGGTCCGCCAGGCCATCGCCGTCGAGTCCCTTGAGAAACTCATCGCCGATGGGCGCATGCACCCCGCTCGCATCGAAGAGGTCGTCGAGAAGACCCGAAGCGAGATCAACGATCGCATCCTGAAAGCCGGCAAGGACGCCGCCCTCGAGGTCAACCTCCGTGGCCTCCACCCCAAGGTCATCGAGGCCATGGGCAAACTCCACTTCCGCACCAGTTACGCCCAGAACGTCCTCCGACACTCCATCGAGGTCGCCTTCCTCAGCCAGATTATCGCCGACCAACTCGGGCTCGACGGCACCATCGCCCGACGCGCCGGCTTCCTCCACGACATCGGCAAAGCGATGGACCACGAAATGGAAGGCGGACACCCCAAGATCGGCATGGACTTCGCCCGCCAGCACGGCGAAAAAGAACCCATCCTTAATGTCATCGGCGGACACCACGGCGACATCCCCTCGACGACGTTCTACACCCCGATCGTTATGGCCGCCGACGCCGTCAGTTCTGCCCGCCCCGGTGCCCGCCGCGAGAGCATGGAGAAGTACGTCCAGCGCCTCAACGATCTCCAGGACATCGCCCTCAGCCACAAGGGCGTCACCGAGGCCTACGCGATCCAGGCAGGCCGAGAGGTCCGCGTCATGGTCGATGCCGCCAAGGTCCCCGACGACGAGGCCTTCCTCATCGCCCACTCCATCGCCAAACGCGTCAGCGAGGAACTCACCTTCCCCGGCGAGATCCGCGTCACCGTCCTCCGCGAGACCAGGGCCATCGAGTACGCCCGCTAGCGCTGCACAACGCCACAAAGCCGTCCGTCTTCACGCCCCTACCTCTTCAATCCGGTACATCATCGAGTTGTAATCGAGATCCTCGATCCGTAGCCCCGGCACATCCAGCAGCCGCACCATCGCCATCACCTGCGACCGATGGTGCACCTCATGCAGCATCAGTTGCGTCACGATGTCCCCGGCCATAGCCGTGACGCGCCGCCGGATACCCTTCTCGTTGGGCTCGGTGACATAGGTCACGACCCGTTCCCAGTCGCGCGTCTCGGTCAGCGCCCTCCTCGTCGTCACGGCACGCCGCTCCCACTCTTTCTCGATCTCCCCCAGCCCGGGCGGCGTCTCGTCCTGGATTGGCCACTTCGCATACGGCGGCGTCTCCCGACCCTCCAGCCGCTCGATGTAGTACCACTCCGAGTTCATCATGTGCGCCAACGTAGTCCCGATCGTCCCCAGGCCGATCGGGTGCACACGCTCATACTGCTCCAGCGTCAACCGATGCAGCGTCTCAAACATGCGCGATCGCGACTTCGCCAGATACTCGTAGATCCGTGACGGGTTCATGTCGTGATGATACCAAGCCTTGCCGAAACTCCGTCGCGGTTACCCCCCGCTCACCAGCCCAATCAACGCCACCTCATCTCCTTCGTTAGGCTGGACTGCTTCTTCGTCCGCGACAAACGAGTGATCCACGGCAAATCGGCAGGCCCGCACCATCGCCGCCAACTCTGGCCGGGCCTGGGTCAACCTCGCCCGCGCCTCGGCGAGCGAAGCCCCCTTCGCGACGTCAACCACGATGCTCGATGCCCCCGCCGCTCTCGCCAAAGGCCCAAAGACCAGAATCCGCATCACCCAAGATAGGGCGAATCCCCAGGCCCCCTCGCACAACTCCGAACAACTCGAGACAACTCCGAACATCCCCCGCCTACGCTTGCCCATGCCCCAGAATGCCGTCTCTTCATACCTCCCGGTGATCATCATCATCCTCATGGCCGTCGGCTTTGCCGTCATGAATCTCGTCATTACCAACGTCCTGGGCCCCAAGCGCCCCGGCACGCTCAAAGGCCAAACCTACGAGAGCGGCATGAACCCCGTCGGCACCGCTCGCAAGCGCTTCAACGTCCGCTTCTACCTTATCGCTATGGTCTTCCTCGTCTTCGACGTCGAGATCATCTTCCTGTACCCCTGGGCCACGACCTTCCCCAACCTCGCTCCCCACACCACCGAGGGACTCACCTGGCTCATCCGAATCTTCTTCTTCCTCTTCACCACCGTCGTCGCCTACCTCTATGGCTATCGCAAGGGCGTCTTCAAGTTCGATTAGCGCGACATGTCCACGAGCCCCGACAGGACCGACGCCAAGACCAGAGCGATCTGTGCGATCGTCGCCCTCTCCTTCCTCGCCCCACTGGTCGTCGCGGCCTTCCTCCCTCCCGACCCCGCCGGCCACGGCACACATCGTGCCTTGGGACTCTCCTCCTGCTCCTGGGCCTCCGCCTTCAACGCTCCCTGCGCGACCTGCGGCATGACCACCGCCTTCGCCGAGGCCACACACGGGCACCTCTGGCGGTCCTTTGTCGTCCAGCCCTTTGGGGCCGTCCTCGCCCTCCTCGCCTGCTGCGGATTCTGGGTCTGCGCCTACTCGGCGGCCACCGGTTCACGGGTCTACCGCGTCGGGCGTACACTCGTCACGACCCGGGCGATGACGCTTGGGTTGGTGATGCTGCTCGCCGCGTGGGGATACAAGTGGGCGACGTGGCACTAGGGCCCAAAGACGCCCACACCATCGCTCCCCAACCGAACAGGGACAGGCCCAAGACGAGCCGTCCAATCCACACGCCGACCGAGGCCCCGATGACCCACACTCCCCGTTCACAAGGCGTTCTCGTGCAGCATGCTCCCTGGTGCCGTCGCTTCGCGATCGGTTTCGTCGCGCTCGCGTTCTTCGCGATGTCGGGCTGCGGCGCGGGCGCGCTCTTCGGCGGAATGCTCCGCAACTGGGAACGCACCGGCACCCACACCGTCGAGCCGTCGTACACCGGCCTCAAGGGCAAGTCCTTCGCCATACTGGCCTCCGCCCCGCGCGTCGTCGAGGCCGAGTACCCCGACCTCGCCAACGAACTCCTCGGGCGCGTCACGCAGCGCCTCTACCACGAGGCCGGCGCCACCGGATTCATCCCGCCGCCGCAGAGCCTCAAGTACATGTACGACAACCCCAACTGGGTCGCCGCGGCGTACGGCACGACCGCGCAGGATCTCGGCGGGGTCCAGCGACTCATCGTCATCGAGATCATCGATTACCGTTTGCGCGAGCCAGGGAACAACTACGAGTGGTCGGGCATGGCCTCCGCCACCATCTCCGTCATCGAGGCCGACTCGGTCGCCCCGGACGCCGTCGCCTGGCAGCAACTCGTCCAGGTCCGCTTCCCCACCAAACCGGGCTATGGCCCCGACCAGTTCGACGCACGATTTGTCAGTAGCGCCCTCCTCGCCCGTCTTACCGACCGCTGCGCCTGGCTCTTCTACAAACACGAAGAAGCCAACGAGATCGACTACTAGCACATACGCCCCACCACGAAGTCGTCCGTCCAAAGCGAGAAGCCCATGACCGCCACCGCTCAACGATCCCTTCGACGCACGAGCAGCCGTCTCGCGGCAACACTCCTCGTCTCGATGCTTGTTCTTGCCGGGTGCAACATCGTCGCTCCCATCGCGATGATCGTCTCGCCTCCACCAACCTATCCCGCGCAGCACACCCTCGACGCCAACCTCCCCACGCTCATCTTCGTCGATGACCGCTCCAGCCGTCTCCCCCGCGCCGCCCTCCGACAGACCATCGCCGAAGAAGCCCAAGGCATCCTTCTCAAGGAGGCCGACCTCAAGAACGTCATCGACTGCCGGGCGGCGTATGTCGTCACCTCTCGCGATCGCGCCGACGACGTCACCCCGCTGGTCGATCTCGGAAAGGCCGTCCAGGCCCGCGTCATCGTCTACGTCAGCATCGACCGCTTCACGCTCTCCGAGGACGGGCAGCAACTCGCCCCAATCGTCGCCATGCGCGCCAAAGTGCTCGACGTCGAGAAGGACGCCGACCCGCGCCTCTGGCCCCCAGACCCCAAGGGTGTTCCCGTGACCGCGACGATCCGTGTTTCCACGCGCGAGGTCCCCACCGCCGGAGCCGACCTCTACGCCGCCCAGAACGCCGCCGCCAAGCAGGCCGGCAAGGCCATCGCCCAACTCTTCTACAAGCACCGCGTGGACCAGTCCGCCACCGAGGGGCGATAATCCCCCGTGCGAGCCCTGCACGTCGTCCATCCCGAGCCGTCTCTCCCCGTCGATCGCGGCGTCCTCGCGCCACGCGCACGCGACAGCGACACCACCGCCGAGATCACCCTCACGCTCGTCGAGAACATCATCCGCTCGGTCCCCGCCGACCACGAGTGCCTCGTCCTCGGCGGCACCCTAAACGCCGAAACCGCCCAACGCAGCGGCCTGAGCATCACGGCGAGCATTCCCACACCCGCCGGTTCCACGGCCATGGCGCGCCGAGCCCTCGCGCGTTGGTTGCGCGCGCAGGACCGATACGACATTATCCAGTTCTACGGTCGCTCCAGCGCGCGCGTCCTCACGGGCTGGTCCATTCCGCCGATCGACCTCCGCGACGCGCTCGTCACGCTCTACGACGAGGAGACTGCCGAGATCCACGCCCTCGCCACGGGGCCCAGGATCCCGAACGCCGAGACGATCACCGCCGTCCTCGCCGACACGACCGCCCTCGACCTCACACGCCACCACGCGACCCGCCGTCCGAGCGATCACACACACACGAGCCGAGCCAACGACCCCATCCGAATCGGCATTCTCGCCGGACGTCAGGATCGAATCCATGGTGTGAGTTTCCTGTTTCTGGGCGCGGTTCTCTCAAGTTCGGGCGTTCGCGCGACGCTTGTCCTACCCAGGGCCGTCCCCGATCTCGACCGAGCGCTCTCGCTCCGCGAGAACAGCCCCGTGATCGAGAGCGGACTGCACCTCACCGATGGTCTCATCGAGACCATCGGTGAGAGCGACATCCTTGTCCACGCCCTCGGCTCTCGATTCCGCGCCGGCACGATCGAAGACGACGCGATGGCCGGGTTGAGTATCCGTGCGGCGCTCGCGCGCGGCAAGCCCGTGCTCTCCGCCAACCCCGACAGCCTCCCCCAGCCACTCCGCGAGTCGCTCCACATCACGAGCACGCACCCCTCGGCCTTCGCCCGTCGCATCGCCTCGCTGATCGCCGAACGCTCCACGATTCAGACGCTCGCCGAGTCGTGCGAACAACACACGCGACCAGACGCCGCGGGGCTTGATCGTGTCATTCGACTCTTCTGGCACGCCGCCCGCGTCGCCACGCTCGATCCGGGCCTCGCCGCCGGGGGAACTCACGCAGAAAGTACCACGCCATGAGCATGTCTGGAACACGCCCGTCGAAGGAGCCCGTCGGCGTGCTCTTCGTCTGTCTGGGGAACATCTGCCGCTCACCGCTCGCCAAGGCGCTCTTCATCCACCACGCCAACGAAGAAGGCACCCTTGACCGATTCGACATCGATTCCTGCGGCACGGGCGACTGGCACGTCGGGCAGGACGCCGACCCACGCACCATCTCCGTCGCGATCAAGAACGCGCTCCCTTTCTCGCATATCGCGCGAACGCTCGACCGCGCCGACTTTGATCGCTTCCATGTGATCCTCGCCATGGACCACGCCAATCGGCGAACGCTCCTCTCGCGCGGCGCGCCCAAGGATCGCGTCCACCTCATGCGATCCTTTGATCCAAGACTCAAGGATGTGACCGGCCCGGAACTCGACGTCCCCGACCCGTACTACGGCGGCGAGAGCGGCTTCGACCTCATGTACGACATGCTCCGCGCCGCGACGCGAGGGCTCCACGCCCATCTCATGCGCTAGTACGGTTTCTAGTCTGCGTGGCATGATCGAGTGGCTCAGATCTCGAGCAAGAGCCGCTGCGGATCCTCGATCGCCTGCTTCACGCGCACCAGGAACTGCACGGCCTGCGCCCCGTCGATGATTCTGTGGTCATACGACAACGCGAGGTACATCATCGGGCGGATCGCCACCTGACCCGATCCGGCCGGGTGCTCGATCGCCCGATTCTTGATCGCGTGCATGCCCAGGATGCCCGACTGCGGCGGATTGAGGATCGGCGTGCTCATGAGCGAGCCGAAGATCCCGCCGTTGGTGATCGTGAACGTCCCGCCCTGCATCTCGTCGATGCCCAGTTTGCCGTCCTTTGCTCGCGTCGCCAGGTCCTTGATCGCGAGTTCGATCTCGGCAAGCGACCTCCGCTCGCAGTTGCGGATCACGGGCACGACCAGGCCCTTGGGCGTCGAGACGGCGACCGCGATGTCACAATAGTTTCGCGTCTCGACCGCCGGCGCACCGCTCTCGTCGGTCACGATCGACGCGTTCACGAGCGGGAACGCCTTCAGCCCGGCGACGCACGCCCGCACGAAGAAGCCCATAAACCCCAGGCCGATCGAGTGCTTCTTCTCGAACTCATCCTTGTACGACTTGCGGAGGTCCATCACCGCGGTCATGTCGCACTCGTTGAAGGTCGTGAGCATCGCCGCGGTGTGCTGCGCCTCGACGAGGCGTTGCGCGATGCGCTGACGCAGGGGCGACATCCGCTCACGGCTCGTGGCCCGATCTCCGGACATGCCCGCGAGTGAGCTGGTCGCAGTAGCCGTCGCCGGCTTCGCGTGTCCATTCGTCGTCGCCGATGTTCGTTTCGCTTCCACAAAGGCGAGCACGTCCTGCTCGCGGACGCGATGCCCCGCGCCCGTGCCGACGACTCGGGAGAGATCGACGCCGTGCTCCTGCGCCAGCTTCTTCGCCAAAGGCGTGGCGCGAATGTCGTCATCACCGGGCGGTGCGGCGACGGCCGTCGCACCAGAGGAACTCCCCCGCTCGCCCGGGCCTCCACTCGCCGCCTTGGACTCTGCCGCCGCGCTCTTCGCGGACGTTTTCGTCTCGGGCTGGGCCTCAGCCCTCCCCGCAGCACCCTTCGCGGGCTTGGCCGCCGACTCGTCCACCTTTCCCACGACCTCGCCGACCTTCACCGTCTGCCCGACCTTGGCGACCTGGGTGATGGCGCCCGCCGCGGGGGCCGCGATCTCCATCATTACCTTGTCGGTCTCGAGTTCGATGACGGTCTCGTCGCGCTCTGCATACTCGCCGTCCTTCTTGGTCCAGCGCGCGATCACGCCCGTGGTCACGGAGTCGGCGATAGTGGGGATGACGATGTCCATGTCTTTCCTCGTGTGCTCACACTGTCAATGTTCAACACCTACCGCTGCTTCACGGGCTGGGCCGAGGTCTTCGCGGAAGCCTGCCCGTTCGCCGGCGCCTTCGCGTCGGGCTTGCCACCCGGGGCCGCGCCAACCGCGGACCGCAGGATGTCCTCCTGCTGATACTTGTGCGCCCGCTTTGAGCCAACCGCCGGCGTCGAACTCGCCTCACGACCGATGTACTTGAGTTCTACGCCAAAGAGCGTCCGGAATCGATCGGCGATGTGCAGGTACGCCCCGGCATTCCGCGGCTCTTCTTGCACCCAGACTCTTTCCGCGTTGCTCGGATACAGCGCCAGGATCGATTCGACCGCCTTCGCGTGCAGCGGATACAACTGCTCGATGCGCACGAACGCGATGTCCTTGCGTCCTGTCGCCTCGCGTCGCGCGACGAGCTCGTGATAGATCTTCCCCGAGCAGAAAACGAGCCGCTTCACGCCCCGCCTCGCGTCCGCCGCCCCGAACGCCGGGTCGTCGAAAACGTCGCGGAAGGAACCCTTCGTGAACTCCTCAATTGTGCTCGTCAGTTCGCGCAGCATGCTCTTGGGCGTCATCACCACGAGCGGCTTGCGGAATGCCCGACGAACCTGGCGACGCAAGAGGTGGAACATCTGCGCGCCCGTGGACGGGTACACCACCTGCATGTTGTCGTTCGCGCAGAGATCCAGGAACCGCTCCATCCGCGCCGACGAGTGCTCGGGCCCGGCGCCCTCATAGCCATGCGGCAGGAGCAGCGTGAACCCACTCCAACGCTCCCACTTGATCTCCGCCGACGCGATGTATTGATCGATGATGACCTGGGCCCCGTTGGCGAAGTCGCCGAACTGTCCCTCCCACATCACCAGCATGTTCGGGTCCGCCAGGCTATAGCCATAGTCGAACCCCATCACGCTGACCTCGCTCAGCGGGCTGTCCCAGACGCAGAACTCCGCCTGGCGCGGTCGACCGTCGCCCCCCGTCGTGCCAGGCTCCTTCCCCACGCCATACTCGCCCATTTCCCGCATCGCGTTCAGCGACACGTGGGGCCTCGCGTTCACAAAGTCCCGGATCACTGCGTGACGCTGCGTGAACGTCCCGCGACGGCTGTCCTGCCCGGACAACCGCACGGGCGTCCCCTCGAGCAACAGCGACCCGATCGCCATCAACTCCGCGTCGGCGTGCGAGACCTTGCCCGTCTCGATCAATGACTTGCGATCGGCCAGCAACTTCTCCAGGCGCGGATGGACCGTGAACCCCTCGGGCACGCTCCCCATCGCCGTGCAGATCTCACGCAGCGTCTCCAACGGGACGCCCGTCTCCACCGGCTCGTGCGTGTACTTCGACGTCATCCCCACCCAGCGGAAACTCCCCGGGTCGATGGTCGGATCCTTCGCCTTCTTCTTCGCCGCCTCCTGGGCCGAGTCGAGCGCCGCGTTGATCTTCGCGTCGATCGCCGCGCTCTGCTCCTGGTCGATCACCCCGTCGGCGAGCAACCGCTCCTTGTAGAGCGTGAGCGTCGTGGGGCGTTCCTTGATGATCGCCGCCAGCAGCGGCTGCGTGAACGCCTGCTCGTCCTGCTCGTTGTGACCGTACTTGCGATAGCAGTACAAATCGATGAACACATCCTTGCGGAACCGCTGGCGGTAGTCGACGGCCAAGCGCGCCACGGCGACGCACGCGTCCGGGTCCTCACCGCTCACGTGGAAGATCGGCGCGTCGATCATCTTCGCGACGTCCGTGCAGTACGTCGTGCTCCGCGCGTCCTCGGGCACGGTCGTGAAGCCGATCATGTTGTTCACGACCACGTGCACGCACCCGCCCGCCGTGTACCCCTCGAGCCGCGAGAAGTTCAGGCACTCGGCGACCACGCCCTGCCCCGCAACCGCGGCGTCGCCGTGGATAAGCAGCGGCACGACGCGCCGACGCTCGTGGTCGCCACGAACCCGCTGCTTGGCCCGGCATCGCCCGAGCACGACCGCGTTCACCGACTCCAGATGGCTCGGATTGCTCGCCATCGCCAGACGCATCTCTCGCCCATTGCGCAGCGTGCGCGTCCCCGAATAACCTCGGTGGTACTTCACGTCCCCGCCGCCGTCAGCGAATCCTTCCTCCCAGTTGTCCTCGAACTCCGTGAAGATCTGCTCCCACGACTTGCCCAGCGTGTTGTTGAGCACGTTGAGCCGCCCGCGGTGCGGCATGCCGAGCACCATCTCCTCGACACCAAGATCCCCCGCCCGCTCGATCGCGCGGTCCAGCAGCGGGATCAGCGAGATCCCGCCCTCAAGACTGAATCGCTTCTCGCCCGCGTATCGCCTCTGGCAGAAGGCCTCGAACGTCTCCGCGCGCGCCAACTGCTCCAGCACATGCGTCTTGTCGCTCGCCGTCAAAGGCACCATCCCGCCATGACGCTCGTACTGGTCCAGGAACCAGTCACGCTCCTCCTGGTTGCGGATGTGCATGAACTCCAGCGCAATCGAGCCGCAGTACGTCTTCTCCAGGTGCTCGACAATCTCGCGGAGCGTGCGGCTCTCGGGCTTGTTCACCACCGTCACCGACGCCCGACGATCCAGATCCGCCTCGGTCAAACCCCAGTACGAGATCGACAGCATCTCCGGACGCTCACGCTCGCGCCCGAACGGATCGACCTTCGCGCACAAATGCCCGGACTCGCGATACGCGTTGATGAGTTTGTTGACCGAGGACTGGAACGGCGACGCCGCCCCCGCCGCGGGCGCCGACCCGCCGCTCGCGAGCGCCAGATCGAACCCCTGGAAGAACCGCCTCGAATCCTCCGGGACCGAGTTCGGATCGGCTTTGAACCGCGCATACTCGCCGTCCAGATACTCAGCGCTCCACGAGTTCACCGACTCACCCACACCCCACGCGGGCGACCCATCGGACGACCCGACCGACGATCGAATCGCCGAGGGTTGCTGGTTGTCCTTCGAGTGGCCCGCCCCTGCTTGTGCATCGCCAGACATAACGGTTTCCGTCGCTGACTCTCGATGTGCCTTCTCGCGCGCACCGAACGTAGACCAATCAACGCCCCGACCAAAGGGACATCCTAGTCTCACTATCGGGCCAACCACTCCACGTCAACGGCGAAAGTCAGCAAACTAGACCGACCATTCTATATGTCCCGCTCATCCACCCGGACATCACCCGAAACGTCCACGCACATAGTCCTCGGTTTCGGGAAGTGTGGGTCGTTGGAACACCTCACTCGTGGGGCCGAACTCCACCAGTCGCCCCAGATACATGAACGCCGTGAAATCGCTCACTCGGGCCGCCTGCTGCATGTTGTGCGTCACGATGAGGACCGTGTACCGACTGCTGATCTCGTGGATCAACTCCTCGATCCGAAGCGTCGCGATCGGATCGAGGGCCGAGCACGGCTCATCGAGCAGGAGCACCTCCGGCTCGGCCACCACCGCCCGCGCGATGCACAGCCGCTGCTGCTGCCCGCCCGACATGCCCAGCGCCGATTCACCAAGCCGATCCTTCACCTCGTCCCAGATCGCCGCCGACCGCAGCGCCCGCTCGCACGCCTCCTCGAGCACGCGTCTGCGATTCTCGCCATCGATCCGTAGTGGGTATACCACGTTCTCAAAGATGGACATCGGGAAGGGATTGGGCTTCTGGAAGACCATGCCCAGTCGCTTCCGCAGGTCGATCACGTCGACCGCCGGGTCATAGACCGAGGAGCCGTTGAGGGACATCGTCCCGGTGATCCGCACGCCATCGATGAGATCATTCAGTCGATTCACCGATCTCAAGAGCGTGGACTTGCCACACCCCGAGGGCCCGATGAGCGCCGTCACCTTCCCCCGGGGCACGGGCATCGTCACCGAGTGGAGTGCCTGCGCCTTCGTGTACCAGAGGCTGAACGCCGCGATCTCCAGCACCGGCTCCTGCTTGTGGATCAACGCGTGGACCGCGGGCTGGAACTCTCGCCCGTCCTTGATCGCCTCGATGATCCGGTATCGCCCCAGTCCCGCTCCACGCCGTGTGACATCGACAGCCTGCACGGGCGCGTCTGTTGAACCTGGGTGTGACGATTTGGACATGGGTGAAACAGACTCCATCACACACTAGCCCCCCGCGCTCCCGCTCGAAGCCGCGCCCGGAGCAGGATTGCCGACAGATTGAGAATCATCACGATGACCAGCAGCACAAGCGTTGTCGTCCACACCATCGGGCGGGCCGCCTCTGAATCCGGGCTTTGGAACCCAAGGTCATAGATGTGGAACCCCAGGTGCATGAAACTCCGCTCCATGTGGACGTACGGAAACTCCGCGTTGATCGGCGGCTCGGGGGCGAGTTTCATCGCCCCCACCAGCATGAGCGGCGCCACCTCACCCGCGCCGCGCGCCATCGCCAGGATCGCCCCTGTCAGAATCCCCGGCATCGCCTGCGGCAGCACCACCCGATGGATCGTTTGCCACTTGCTCGCGCCACAGCCGTAACTCCCCTCGCGCACGCTCCGGGGCACCGCCGCGATCGCTTCTTCTGTGGCCACGATCACGACTGGAAGAGTCAGCAGCGCCAGCGTCAGCGCCGCCCACAACAAACCCTTGCTTCCGAATGTCGGCGCCGGCAATCGCTCGGCGAACAACCCCGTGAAATACGGCGTCCGTGCCACGAGCAACACCACGCCCACCGCTGCCGCCGTCCATGCTCCTCCCGCCACCAGTCGCATGACCCGTTTGCTCTTCGCGTCGCCCCCTGAGAGCACCGACGCCCGGGCGGCATTCAACAGCCACGTCCCCACTCCCAGCACCGCCACGACCGCGACCACCATCGCCCACCACGGGACTCGAGGCATCGCCGTCAATCCGCTCCCCGTCGGCCCCGCGTCCACATATCCACCCACCAGATAGCAGAAGAATCCAAGCCCGAAGACGCCATACACAATGCTCGGCACACCCGCAAGGTTGTTGATCCCGATCCGCACCAGGCTCACGAGCGGACCCTGCTTCGCATACTCCCGAAGATACAACGCCGCGATCACACCCAGTGGCACCACCACGATGCACAACAACACCGTCAACAGCACCGTCCCCACGATCACCGGGAAGATGCCCCCCTCCTGGTTTGCAAACCTCGGCTCCGATGACACATATTCCCACCAACGCGACACGTACAAGCCCAGTCGCTCCCCCAGAGTCATCGAGTTCGCCGGGACAATCCGCACGACTTGAGACAGGAGCATCGGCTCGGTCGAACCCTGGCGCACTGGCGCGATCTGCCCCGTCGCGACGTCACGAATCGTGATCCGGACCTTCGCGTCCTCGCTGCGGATCGTCTCGATCTCGCCGAGAACTCTCGAGTACTCCGCGTTCAGCCGCTCCGTCTCCGCCGCGGTCTCCCGCCGGATCTCGTCAAGCCGAGACGAAGTCATCGCCGACCCCGACCAGGGACTCTCCACCAGCACCGCAAGCACCAGCACCACCGCCGCGAGCACAACGACGACATGCCCCGCGCGTGCCAGAGCTCCGGTCGCGGTCCGTCGCACCGCTCTCCACGCGACCACCCCCGCGCCGAACGCCGCGACGACGAGCGCGATCCAGACGGGCATCGACAACCCGATCACACCACCGGTGTGCGCTCGCTCGAGATCGAGTTCCGCACGCCGCACTCGCAGCCGTTCCCGCTCGATCCCGCGATTCACGCGCGAGAGATCCTCCTTTTCCAGCCGCTTGATCGACTCGCGTCGGGCCTGTGCCTCGTCGAGGAGCGACGACGATCGCTCCTTCAAGGACGCGCCCGAGGCCAATGTCTCCTCACCCCTGGTGATCGATTCGGGCATCCCCAGGAACACACCCCAGTCCATGCGCTCGACCAGCACGGCATCGGCCGGCCGAGAGACCCTCGTGACATCGGCATCGTCCACCCATCGGAACGGCGTCCCACTCACATCACGATTGCCAACCCGATAGAGCGTACGAGAGCGCGACTCGCCCTCGAGCCTCTCGAGTGTTTCCCGCGTTGTTTCGATCCCAAGGAACGCCGAGCCATTCCCGAGTTCCACGCGGTCGATCCGATCGGGCCAGAATGTCCGCGTCCCCTGCACCACCACCAACGCCACAAGCCCCACGATCATCGCCAGGCACAGGACCTGCGCCCCGCTCATGAGCCACATCACCGGCTCGCCATGCGCGCTCAACGGCGTCGAGGCGCGACGATGCACCGGACGCCCTGCCGCGCCCCCTCGCTCCACCGCACTCGTCGATACCACACTCACGCGACTCATTCACTCCTGATCAACCGGGCCTTCACATCGACCACCACTCGCCACGCTACAACGCCGCCAATCGCTTTCGAACCCGCTGCCGCACCACCTCCGCCGAGGTGTTGATGATGAACGTCATCGCGAAGAGCACGAGCCCGCACGCCACGAGCACGCGGTAGTGCGTGCTCCCCGGCGGCGCCTCGGGCAACTCCACCGCGATGTTCGCCGCCAGCGTCCGAAGCCCGGAAAAGATGTTCATGGACATCTCGGGCGTGTTCCCCGTCGCCATGAGCACGATCATCGTCTCGCCCACCGCGCGACCCAGCCCGATCATGCACGCCGAAAAGACGCCCGACCCCGCCGCGGGAAGGATCACGCGAACCGCCGTCTGCCACGGCGTCGCGCCCGCGCCCAGCGACGCCGTTCGCAACTGCAACGGCACGCTCCGCAGCGCGTCCTCGCTGATCGTGTAGATGATCGGCACAACCGCGAACCCCATAATCACGCCGACGACCAGCGTGTTGCGCTGCGTGAATGTCCCCAGGAGCGAATCGCGTGGATCCAGCCCGATCGCCTGCATCGCGTACGCCACGACGAACGCGCTCGCGAGCCCCGCGCCGACAATCGCAAGAAAGCGGGCGAGTTCACGCGGTGCAGTCGCCGGTGTCGCCCCGGCCTGGCCCGATCGACGCCGACGTATCTCGCGGCGATGCATGCCATACCACACCGCGCCGATCATCGGGAGCGAGAGCAGCACCCACCACCCAGGCCACGCGGTCCCACGCTGCCCATCCAGCCACAATCGCATGTCGCCGTCGAACAACCCGCGTTCCAACGCCGGACCAAGCCCCCACGCGAGCGCCACGCCGAGCAGCATCACCATTGCTGTCGCCATCATCTTCCGCGTCGGCCCGAATCTTCCCGCCGAGGACATAGGTATGAGTTGCCACACGTGCCCACCCAGCACCACAAAGACCGGGACCGCCATCAACGCCACCAGCACGCGCACCAGATGCTCCGCCACCCAAGGCGAGACCACCATCGCCGCGATGAATCCCAGCACCACCGACGGCAACGACGCCATCATCTCCAGCGTCGGCTTCACCACGCGCCGCGTCGAGGGACGCATGAACTCGCTCGTGTACACGGCACACAACACCGCAAGCGGGATCGCGATCAGCATCGCCACGAGCGTCGCTTTCAGCGTGCCATAGATCAACGGAACCATGCTGTACTTCGGCTCGACCTCATCCCCCGCGGCCGATGACTGGTACACCCACTCGGGCTTCGCCAGCCCCTCGTACTGCACCTTGCCGAAGAGCGTCCCAAGACTCACCTCGGGGTGCCTGAGATCCGTTCGCCACAGCGCGGAATCGAAGGACGAATCCATCGCCCAGATCGCGTCGCTCTTGGGCGTGAGAATCGCGGCCAGCACCCCCGGACTCTCACCGCCCGGTGTCGCTCGCGGGATCTTCAGTTCCGCCAATCGCTTGTCGCTCGTCACGTGGTGGATCACCACGCGTCCATCGCCCGTCCCCGCCACCACCGCCCGCACGCGCCGACTCGTCGAGAGCGTCCGGACCTCACTCCCCACATCGAACGTCGCCGTGCGCACGAGATGAAGCCCACCGTCACTCGGAACCGGCGTGAACGCCTGCACCTCGCCCGTCGAGTCTCCCACCACCAACGACTGCCCCCCCAGCAGCATGATCGCCGCCGTCACCGAACGTCGTCCATCGTCCGCAAACAGCGGCACGCGCTCCACACTCTCGATCTTGTAACCCTCGCCCGATTCATCCTTGCGCTTGGTGAACCGCTCGCACGTGCCGTCCTTCCAGACCGACAGCACATTCACGCCATCGGTCGTCACGAACAACCAGTCCGGCGCCACGTTCCGAGCAGAATCTGGCACGAACACCCTGAACGACTCGCTGCTCAGCGTCGTCTTTGGCGTCCCGCCACCGAGCGGCCGAACCGTGCGCGCGGTGCTCAGCGTCGCCATCCCATCCGCCGCGAGCGCCAGCACGAACTTCTCTCCCGTCGGCAGCGACCGCACGTCAACCCGGATCACCTCACGATCGCTCGCGCCCTCCGGCAACGTCGGCGGCGACAACTCCACCACTGGCTCGATGAACCGCACCTGAGCCTCGCCCGATCGCTCGACAACGCCCGAGACCGACACCGTCTCGCCGTCGTCGTTCTCGCGAGTGATCCTCGCGGGTGCCGCTTCCCCGATCGCCAGCCCATTCGCCTCTATCGGCGCCTGCTCGAGCGTCAGCACCGTCGTTGTGAAACCGATCGTCCCGACGCGCACGCGTCCGTCCGATAGGCCTACCCCTACGTTGCCCACAAAGTCCACGTCACTGATCGAGGTCACTCTCGGCGCGATCTCACCCTCGTCGCCCTCGGGTGCGATGCCCATACGGAAGAACTCGGGCGAAACGGATGCTCCACCGCCGTCCGCGCTCAATCTCCCGGCACTCGCCATCACCCCTCGGACCACCAACTCCCCGCCAACACCCGGCGATGGCAGCAGCAACACCGCTCGCGCGTACTCATCACCCACGGCGTGCGAGACGCCGATTTTTTCTTCTGCTCCTGCATCGCGAGCCGAGAGGCCCGACCACACACGATCCGTCGTCGCCCCACGAACCAACGGCAACGCCGCCGCGAAGAGGTACACACAGATGCCCAACGCCGCCGCCAGCACGGCAAACCCGCCCACCATGATCACCGCACGTGCCGTCGTGTCGGCCACATACACCGACCGTCGAGTCGCCGGTCGCCCGCGCCCCCCTGCATCGCCTTTGTCCGACGTAGGACGCACCGACGAACTGTCCATCTCTGGCTTGGTCACGCGTGCGGTCCTTGCGTAGGAACCTGATTCGAGTCCGGCCCGTTCGGCCAACGACAGGGTCCAACCCAACCGCCGGCACCAATTGTGCCCGAACCCGTCCCACCAAGCACCGACCTTCTGTCAAGGTTGCGCTAAGTTGCCCGTCACGTAAGGTGTGACCAGTGTTACGGCAGTTTCTCCAACCGCTCCACGATCGCCTTCGCGTGATCGTCCCCCAGCATCATCGCCCGCTTGGCGAACCCGATCGCACCGTCGTTGCCCTTGATCTTCCCAGCCTTCTCCAGCCACACCGCCGCCTCGAGCGCCAGGGGCGCGTTCGTCGGGTCGGCCAGCGAGTGCTTCGAGTACAACCCCGCCGCCTCCACCGGCCGACGCAAAAGCCCATAGCACTGCCCCATCAGATCCAGGACCCCGGGCTCGCGCTGCTGCGCCTCCGAGAGCGCCGTCAGCAGCGACAACGCCTCCTCGGCCTTGTTCTGTCGCACGCCGATCCGCGCCTCGAGGATCCGCCACACCAGGCTCTGCGGGTCCAGCGTCCGCGCCCGCGCCACATGCTGGCTCGCCAGCCCGAACTGCCCGCCGCGATACTCCAGTTCTGCGAGCGTTCCCCACGCGATCGCGTTGTCCGGATCAAGATTCAGCACGATGAGCAGATTGGTCTTCGCGTCGTCGATCTTGTTCTGCTTGATGAGTGTCTGCGCGAGATAGAGCGGATACCGCGCATCGGTCTTGTCCAGCGACTGCGCCGCCGCATAATGCATCGTCGCACGCTCGGCGTTGCCCATCATGCTCGCGACGTTCCCCGCCGTGAACTCGATCGACGCCTCATGCGTCGCGGGCGGCGGACACGCGATCGCTTTCTCCAACTGGTCGTACGCGTCCTGGAGCCGACGCTGCCCGATCAGGACCTCCGCCAGCAGCACGTACATCCGCTGATCCTCGGGATATGTCTCCAGAGCCTTCCGCAGAATCACCTCGGCCTTCCCAGGCTCGCCCTGCTTGATGTACGTGTCCGCGGCATTCAGCGCCTGATCCGCCACATTCCCGCTCGCCGAACCGTTCGTCCCGGCCGCGTTCGCGTCCCCAGGCTTGAGCGCCTCGCGCAGCACGAGCGTCAGCACCACCCCCGCCGCGATCGTCAACCCCGCGACAAGAACCGCCGACATCGACCGCCGACCCGACCCCGCCGATCCCGAACTGCCTTCAGTCTTGCCCATATCGCTCACTTCCATGCATAGCAGCAAGGCGGACGATCCAATCGCCCATTCCTATTCACACCGTCTCCCATCCATCGGCAAGGCCCTCGCCCCGCCATCGCTTACACTAGCACTCCACACACTCTCTGACAGAACAGATCCAGAACCACACCCCCCAACGCCCTCCACCATGTCCAACGAATCCACTCCAACCACAGAACTCCCCAAGCAGTACCGCCCCATCGATCACGAGGACCGCATCTGGTCCAAGTGGGAGTCGGCCAACGCCTTCCACGCCGATCCCGAGCGCGTCCTCCGCGGTGAGGCCAGGCCCTACGCCATCGTTATCCCGCCGCCCAACGTCACCGCCGCCCTCCACCTCGGGCACGCCCTCAACAACTCCCTCCAGGACATCCTCGTCCGCGCCAAGCGCATGCAGGGCTTCGAGACCCTCTGGATGCCCGGCACCGACCACGCCGGCATCGCCACCCAGGCCGTCGTCGAGAAACGCCTCCGCAAAGAGGGTGCCCTCAAGGGTCCCCTTCGCGACGCCTTCACGCGCGACCAGTTCGTCGAAAAGATCCAGGCCTTCAAGGACGAGTACGAGGCGATCATCACCTCGCAACTCAAGAAGATGGGCTGCTCCTGCGACTGGGCCCGCCAGCGCTTCACCATGGACGACCAGTGCGCCCGGGCCGTGCGAGAGGCCTTCTTCCGTCTCTTCCGTGACGGCCTCATCTACCGCGGCAAGCGCCTCGTCAACTGGGACCCCGCCCTCCAGACCGCCGTCGCCGACGACGAGTGCTACGACGAAGAAATCGACGGCGCTTTCTACTACCTCCGCTACCCGCTCGTCCACCTGGGCAACTTCGAGCGCACCATCGAGGAGGGAAACCAACGCGCCGACGCCCAGCCCATGACCTGGGGCGAACTCGCCCGCCGCGGCTACGAGGGAGCGAGCGCTCATCCTACCGAGTCCCAGGCGTGGATCACCGTCGCCACCACCCGCCCCGAGACCTACCTGGGCGACACCGCCGTCGCCGTGAACCCCCACGACCCGCGCGCCGGCGCGCTCAAGGGGCTGCACGTCGAACTCCCCCTCGTGGGCCGCCTGATCCCGATCGTCGAGGATTCCTACGTCGTCCTCCCCGAGCGCTTCGCACGCACCGACGAGGAGAAGAACGACCCCAAGGCCAAGATGGCCACCGGCTTCCTCAAGGTCACGCCCGCGCACGACCCCAACGACTACGAGATCGGCCAGCGCCACAAGCAGACGATCGAGGCGCTCGGCAACCCCGTTCTCATCAACGTCATGGCCCCCGACGCCACCATCAGCGACATGCATGGATGGTCGGACACCGGCGACGCCAAACTCTTCCTCGGCCTCTCGCGCGAGCAGGCCCGCAAGAAGACCATCGAGGAGTTCAAGGCCAGAACCGTCGGACACGAGCCCCTCTTCGAAGGCAGCAAGCCCCACCGCCACAGCGTCAAGCACAGCGACCGCAGCAAGGCCATCGTTGAGCCGTACCTCTCCGACCAGTGGTACGTGAAGGTCACCGATCCACGTATGGCCAAAGCGGCAAACGAGGCCCTCACAAATGGCCCTGCCTTCAGTAGCTCTGCCTTAGGTGGCACCGCTCTCCAGAGCGGTGTCCGGGCCTTAGGTGACACCGCTCTCCAGAGCGGTGTCCGAACTCAAACCACACCACACCCCTCTCCCTCCATCTCCACCCTCCTCCACCACCTCAACTCCCTCAACTACGCCCACCTCCGCACCGCCGGCTTCACCTCGATGGATCCCTACCCCCCGGGCAAGCCCTCGCCCGACTTCATGAATCACATCCGAAACCTCCCGCACATCGAGATGCGCGGAGCAACCTACTTCGTGACCTGGCGAATCGCTTCGGACGACTTCAACCTCACGCCGAAGGACCTAAGCGCCATCCTCGAATCGCTCTTCCACGATTCCCAGCGGGCAACCGTCTTCGCCGCGATCGTGATGCCCGACCATGTCCACTGCATCGTCAAACCCACCGAAGCACTCGGCGATTGGGTCGGATCGATCAAGAAGTACACGGCCCGGCGGATCAACGCCGATCACAACCGCACCGGCCACCTCTGGCAGGACGAACGCTTCGACCACATCGTCCGAGACGAGGCCTGGTTCCGGAGTTTCCTGGAATACATGCTCCTGAACCCCGTCGAAGAGGGGTTGTGCGCACGGGGCGATGCCTATTCGGGGCTGAGGGTTGGTGATGCGGTGCTGGCGGCGATGGGCGTTCAGGACACCGCTCTGGAGAGCGGTGCCACCAGGAGCGGTGCCACCAGGAGCGGTGCCACCAGAGACAACACCCTCACCTTCCACCCCGACCGCTACGCCAAAACCTACGAGCAGTGGCACGACAACATCCGCGACTGGTGCATCAGCCGCCAACTCTGGTGGGGGCATCGGATCCCGGTGTGGAGCAAACGCGTCCGTCTCGACGAGATGAACTGGGTCGATGTGCTTGCCGGGCGGACCGGGCTCGACGACGTCGTTGATAAGGCGTGGAAGTCGGCCAGCGTGCGGTTTGTTCGAGTGAGTGACGGCAAGGAGGTTGATCCGAAGCGAGATCTCATGCCAGTCGTGCCAAGCACGGTCGGCGAGTACGACATTTACATCAGTGCGATCGATGATGGCCAGATGCGCGATTTTGAGGCAGACGGGTTCGTTCGCGACCCCGACGTCCTCGACACATGGTTCTCCTCCGCCCTCTGGCCCATGTCCACCATGGGCTGGCCCGACGCCACCGATCTCTTGAGAGCCTTCAACCCCACCTCCACCCTCTGCACCGCCCGCGAGATCATCACTCTCTGGGTCAGCCGCATGGTGATGTTCAACCGCTACCTCATGCCGCAGGACTGGCCGAACGCCACCGGCAACGGCACCACCGCCACCATCATCAATGGCGGCCACGGCCTTGGCCCCGTCCCCTTCCGTGACGTCTTCATCCACGCCGTCATCCAGGACGGCGAGGGCCGCAAGATGTCAAAATCCCTGGGCAACGGCGTCGATCCCCTCGACATCATCGCCACCCACGGCGCCGACGCCATGCGCTTCACCCTCTGTCAGATGACGACGCAGACCCAGGACGTCCGCATGCCCGTCGCCCGCGATCCCGCGACCGGCAAGAACACCAGCCCCAAGTTCGACCTCGGACGAAACTTCGCCACCAAACTCTGGAACGCCACCCGCTTCGCCCTCACGTTCCTGTCGACCAACGACACTCTCTCTACCACTTCGACCAAACCTACCACTTCGGAACTCCGGAACTTAGGAACTCCGTCTCTTTCTTTGTCTGATCGCTGGATGCTCTCGCGCCTCGCCCGCGCGACCGCCGAGATCGACCGCGCGCTCGACGCCTACGAGTTCAGCACCTACGCCCAGTCCTGCTACGCCCTCCTCTGGAACGACCTCTGCGACTGGTACCTCGAAGCGATCAAGCCCACCATCGCCGACAGTCACTCGCAGCGCGCCGTCCTCGCCCACGCCCTCGAGACCATCGTGCGCCTCCTCCACCCCATCATGCCCTTCGTCACCGAGACGATCTGGGAGAAACTCAAGGACATCACCACCGCCCCGATCACCGGCGTCGCGCTTGGCTCGTCTCGCACCGGCCTCCTCGTCACCGCCGGCTGGCCCGTCCTCGACGCCTCTCTCCTCGACGACGCCGCCGAGACGAGGTTCGCACGCGTGCAGTCGCTCATCACCCTCGTCCGCGAGGTCCGCGCCCAGCACAAGGTCCCGCCGAAGCAATCGCTCTCGCTCCATGCTCCCTCCGCCGCCGCGCTCCACGACCTTACAGACGAGGAGCAGCGCCTTGTGATGAACCTCACCAATATGGAGCGCATCACCGCAGACGCGGCCCCTGCCAGCGTCCCATCATTCAACTTTGAAGGGGGGGAGTGGTCGATCACCGGCATCGCCACCGCCGCCGATGATCCAGCCCTCGCCGCCGCCGAGGCCGAGCGCCACGCCAAGCGCCTCGCCGATCTCTCCAAGACCATCGCCACCCTCGAGGGCCGCCTCGCCAACCCCGGCTACGCCCAGAAGGCCCCGCCCCACATGGTGCAGCAGACGAAAGACCAACTCGCGGCGGCCATCAACGAAAGGAAGGCCCTCAGCGGCCACTGAGAATGCACACCGCCAAGCCATCAACCCTCTCTAGACTTCGACTCCACGCCCTCCACACCGGAGCCCCGATGCCACGAGTGAAGAATCGCACCCTCCGCTCGTTCGTCGAGTCCTCTCTCGGAAGTGCGCTCGCGCTCCTGACCACGGCGTCGCTCGTCGCGTGCTCCCCGAACGCCACTCCACCCGCCAACCCAGGCGTCGTCGCCACCACCCCAAGCCGCCACGATGACGCCGACACCGACCCTCACGAAGGAACTTGGACCTTCGAGGACGGCACCACCGGCCGCCTCATCGCCACGCCCAGTTACCGAATCTTCACCACCATGGACCACGGGCCCACCACCGATCGCGTCCCGCGATTCCTGGAGCAGGCCCTCGAGTGGTACACCACCGCCCTGGGCCCCCTCCCCAGGCCCCAGCGCCGCATGGACACCTTCCTCATGGAGACGCGCCCCCAGTGGGAACGACTCACGCGGCGCTCCATGGGCGACGACGCCGAGATCTACCTCCGGATCCAGCGCGGCGGGTTCGCCGCAGGCGGACGCGCCATGTACTTCTACATCGGGCAACGCGACACCCTCGTCATCGCCGCCCACGAGGGGTGGCACCAGTACACCCAATCCACCTTCCTCGCCCCGCTCCCCATCTGGCTCGAAGAAGGCATCGCGACGTACATGGAGGGCTTCCGCTGGGGCCGCCGAGGCGACTCGCTCCCGAGATTCTCGCCCTGGTCCAACCCCGAACGCTTCGACACCCTCCGCGCCGCCGCGCGTGCAGGAAGGCTCATGTCCCTCGAGCAACTCCTCCACACCGCGCCCCAGGATCTCATGACCGGGGGTGGCGGAGGAGGGGGAGGGAGCGCCGACGGTGCGCTCGACTACTACGCCCAGGTCTGGGCCCTCGTGCACTTTCTCAACGAGGCCGGCGACGGAAAGTACCAGGTCGCCCTGCGAAGTATGGTCCACGATGCCGCCGACGCCAGCCTCGTGAAGCACTTCAAGGACGCCTACGGCTCGCGCGCCCTCTCGCTCTATAGCTCACGCCGACGCGGCCCGGAACTGCTGCTCCTCTACACCAATCAGCCCCTGCCCGTCCTCGAGCGCGAGTACGCCGACTTCGTCGCCAAGGCCACGTCGCTCGGCGCACGAACCAGGATCATCGCCGGCGAGTCCCCCCTGATGCCCGTCGCCCCAGCGCCCTGAGTGAGCCTCCAGCGCGCGATCAGTTAGGTCGTCGAGTTCGATCTCCACCAGGCTCATCCTGGCTCATCGCTCATCGCAGAAACAAACACGCCCGGAGCCGTGTGACTCCGGGCGTGCCCTGTGCGTGATGAAATGTCAATCAAGAAACGCGAGGCGATGCCCAGCCCTTAGCGCCGGCGACGAACGCCCGCCAGCAGTCCGCCGACACCGACGAGCGCCAGAGCGCCCGGCGTGGGCACCGAGACCGCCCGCCAGCGACCGTTGGGAAGGTCCAGGTACAACTCAAGAGCGTTGTCACCGGGGTTCACCGTGCCATACGCGTTCGCGCCGTTGTTCTCGAACGTGCGACCGATCGCAAAGCCCCAGTCGTTCTCCTTGCGGAACTTGAACTCGTAACTGCCGGGAGCGGCGGCGATCGTGGCCTTGTACAAACCGCTGCCCAGATCCGACATCAACGCCGCGGGGCTAGACCAACCGTTGAAGCTACCCATGATGTCCCACGCGTGAGCGTGCGTGTCCTCGAATCCCACGCGGAGCGTGGCGCTCGGGCCCCACCCGTCCGACCACGACGTCTGCGGGAAGAAGTTGATCGTCATCGAGCCCGACGCCCCAACCTGCTGCAGGAAGTTGTTCCCGACCGTGCCCGGGGGATCAAACTCGTTGCTCGGCCCAGCGAACGACCAGTCGTCCGTCGTCGCCTTGACTTCAAAGCCGCTCCCCGCGATCAAGCCGACGACCGTCGCAGAGTACTTGCCCCCGCCCTGATCCAGCAACTCGGTTCCCGTTCCAGACCAACCATTGAACGGGCCACGCAGGTAATACGGCTGCGCGATCACCGTACCCGCAAGCGTAAACAACGCGACCACACCAAAGGAAACACCCAGTTTCATGGACTCCCTCCTATGTCTTCCCGTTCCGCTGGACCAATGAGTTCCACCGGGCCCGGGCTTGTCTCTGCCCCAAGAATACACCAAAATCGCCTGTGCGCCAAGGGCATACACCGGGTCCGGACGCAACATTTCCTGGCAATCTAGGGAGCCTTTCCAGCACCATCAGGAAGCACCGGTGACGGGGGAATCCCCAGGTATGTCAGCGTCCGGTCCATCATCCGCCGGACCACCGGACCCGCCACTGCCGAGCCATAGTGCTCTTTCTTCGCTATCCGTTCGGGTCCTGGATCGTCGATCACGCACACCATCACAACACGCGGCTGCTCGCTCGGGCCCCCGCCGATGAACGACGAGTTGTACTGCCCGTCGAAATACCCAGCCGTTCCGTCCGGCGCCCGCATCCCCTCGGGGGCCCTTCCTAGGGGGATCTCGGCCGTCCCGGACTTCCCGAACATCCGGTAACGCCAGCCCGACTCGGGCATGCCGCTGAGCGACCGCTCCTTCATTTTCCTCTCGACACCATCCACGACCCGCCCCATGGTATCGCGGGTCAATCTCGCGACCGATGCCGGGAGCACGCGATAGACGACTCCCGACTGCAACTCCGCCGCCCCGATCTCACGCGCCCCGGCAGAGGGCGAGGTCGCGGTCAAGCGGATCTGAGGCAACGTCCCCGCAAGTTCGCCAGGCCGGCAGAACACACTGAACGCCCGCACCATCTGCACCGGCGTCACCGCCACCTCGTGCCCATACGCGTACGACGTCTGTGAGTACTTCGTCCACTTGAGCAGAGGCGTCACGATCCCGCTCGCCTCGCCCGGCAACCCGATGTTCGTGGGCTTCCCAAACCCAAATCGCACGGGCACCTCGTGGAGTTGTCCCCACGACAGGCGCTCGGCCGCCTTGATCATCCCGATGTTCGACGAGTTGACGAGCACATCGCACCACGTCATCTCGTCACGCCGGGTCACGTCCTCGATGTACCGCCCGTACGATGTGTGCCACTTGCCCCCCTCGGTGTCGAAGACCTCGTCGGGCCGCGCCAGTCCCAGTTCCGTGATCACCGACCACACGAACGGCTTGAACGTCGAGCCGGGTTCATACACGTCCTCCACGCAACGGTTCCTGCCCATCGCGGGGTGCTTGTGCCGACCGTCATCGGCCTTGAGCGTGCGATACCGCACACCCGAAGGCCGCGTATGACTGGTTCGGTCCGACTTGGGAATCCAGGGAAACTCCACAAGATCCGGCAGATCCCGGATGATGTCCACCATTGCCAGGACCTCGCCACTCACGGGATCGACGACAACCAACCGTCCGCCTGCCGCGTCGGCCTCCTCGATCCCGCGCCGCAGTTCCTCGTGCGCCATCCGCTGGATCTCGAGATCAACCGACAGCCGCACATCGGCCCCGACCTCGCCGTGCGCCACCTGCCCGGGCTCGATCCACAGCGGACGCCCGCGCTTGTCGCGCACGTACGAGATTCTTCCCGCCTCTCCCGAGAGTTCGTCGTCCAGACGCAACTCGGCCCCCATCAGCCCCTTGTCCTCAAAGCCCACCAGCCCGACGATCGACGCCGCCGCATCGCCCGCCGCATACTCACGCACGGGTCGCTGCTCGAGCATCACCCCAGGCACACGCGTCGCCCGGACACGCTCCACGATCGCTCCAGGGAGCACATCGGACATCACGAGATACCGAATCGGTTTCTTCGCGTCGTGTGTTGTCGAGTCATCCGCTTCGGTGGACGCCTTCGCAAGAATCGTCGAGAGCAATCCCGCGGCCGCCGGCCGAGGCGCCGGCTCCAAAGTCGCCATCCGCTCGGCATTGATCGCCAGCACACCGTGCACCCGATCGGCGATCTTCTCCGCATCCTCGCCCAGCGTCTCGGCCATCCACGCGATCGCCACGTCCGGATCCTTCAGCAGCGTCGGATCGATCACCAGGCGATACCCATACCGCGTTCCCGCGATCAGCCGTCCACGGCGGTCGAGCATGTCGCCCCGAAGCGGCGTCTCACGCACGCTCGACACCCGCGCCTTGTTCTGCGCATCGAGCCGCTCGCTGGGGCGAAGCTGCAACTGCGCCACACGCCCCAGAAGCCCCACAAGCACCAACGACAGCACGATCAGCATCGCGCGCGCCGGCCAGCGTGGTCCCACCTGTGTCGCCATCGTCCCCCCTTTATCGAGCCGCCGTCCGGGCCGGCTCCTGCTCCGACTCCGGAATCATCGGGGTCAGCCCCGCCCGCATCGACGAATCATCACGCAACGATGCCGGCGACACCCGCGACGCGATCTCCGTCCGGATGAACCACAAACGCTCGTCGAGTTGCCCGATCCGCAACTGCGCCTGCGTCAGTTCACTCCCCGCCTGGAGCCGAGACTGCCGCTGCGCCAACAGCCCGCACGCGATCAGCCCAAGCCCCGCGATCAGCACGATCCCCTTGGCGAAGACCGACCGCGCCTGCGACCGCCGAGCCCGATCCACATGCTGAGTGAACTGCGACCTCATGCCGCCCGCTCCCGTTCGTGACGTTTCCGCGAGATCACTTCACCGCCGGAATCTTCAGGACCGTCCCCACCGCCATGGTCTCGGCATCCACGTCCGGATTCGCATCCAGAATCGCGTCGGCGTACCGCACGCTCCCCAGCACGGACTGAGCGATATGAGAGATCGTGTCCCCGGCCTTCACCGTGTACCGTTCAGGCGTAACACTCTTCGTCGCTTTCGCCGGCGAGGGCTTCACGGGTGCCGTCTTCGCCGCCGACTCATTGCCGCGAGGCGTCGACTCTAGAGTCGTGCCAGCCTTGGAGACCAACTCCGTCGCCTTCGCCGGAATCCGCAGTTTCTGCCCGGGCCTGATCGGCGAGCCCTCCGTCAAACCAGGATTCGCCGCGATGATCTTCCGGTACTCATTCCCATTCCCCAGATACTGCTTCGCGATCTTGTACAGGCTGTCACCTTCGGCCACCGTGTGGAACACCAATGGCTCCACCGCATTCTTCGGCTCAGGCTTGACCACCGGCTTGAGGTCGATCTGAGGTTCAGAAATCAGCGTCCCGACCGGCTTCACAACCGGCTTCACCACAGTCGTGTCGTTCGAACCCCCAACCTTCGGCGACTCCTGTGCCACCTCACGCCCCGGCACTGTCCCGCCAGCGCCATCCATCGTGTGCACTTCCGTCAGTGGCAACCCGATCACGCCATCCCTGATCGTGCCCCCGAGTTCACGAACCACTTCCTCGAGATTCGAGTTCTCGCCCTGCGTGAGCCGCATGACACGCGGCGCCCCCTGATCACCAACCTCACCCCGCGCGACCACAGGCCCGGGCGTCGTCTTTGGCGTCTCCATCAACGGCCCCGGCGAAGGCGGCACTCGACCCGCAAACACCGGATCGGGCCTCGACTCAGAGTTGCGGGTCTCGGTGGGCTGGATGAGCGCCGGCGCCTGCACATCGCTCGTCGCGAGTTTCGTCGTGTTCGCCTGCGACAGGTGATCGCTGATGAGCACCGTCACCAGGATCACCACCACGAACCCCACGATGAGCGCCAGTTTCAGTTCTCTCGTCACGCTGTGCCATCCATCCCTGGACGGGCCGAGACTCGGCCGAATCCAAAAGTGACCACGAACACGCCGGTGGGTGTCCATACCCACAGGTCGCGCCCAGAAACCCGGCTCGCGAGCCTCTCGACCCGCCGCCCGCACCACCCCACTCTACACCGCCAACCGCACCGACCGGAGTTTCGCCGATCGCGAGCGGGGATTCCGTTCAACCTCGGCCTCGCCCGACATCACGACCGCCGGATCGTGGACGACCCACAACCCGCCCGCCTCGCCCTCCTGGAACGCCCGCTTCACCATCCGGTCCTCCAACGAGTGAAACGTGATGATCGCGATCCTCGCCCCAGGCCGGAGCCACGCGCCGGCCGAACCCAAACCCGAATCCGAACCGGCCAATCTCGCCCCCCGCGTCACCGCGCTGAGCAAAGCGTCGAGAACTCCCAACTCGTCGTTGACCGCGATGCGAAGAGCCTGGAACGTCTTGGTCGCCGGATGGATCTTCCCTCCCGATCCGCCGCCAGAATGTCCCACCGCCGCACGCACGACCTCTGCCAGTTGAGTGGTCTTCTCTATCGGCCCGCGGGCCCGTTCCACGGTCAGTTTTCGTGCGATCCTCCTCGCCATCGGCTCCTCGCCATACTCGCGCAGAACTCGCTCCAGTTCCCGCTCCGGAAGGCTCGCCACAAGGTCCTTCGCGGTTATCGACAGCGTCGGGTCCATCCGCATGTCCAGCGGGCCCTCACGCATGAAACTAAAACCCCGAGAGCCGTCGTCCATCTGGTCCGACGAGAACCCGAGATCCGCGAGCACACCATCCGCCGCAAGCCCCTTCGCCACGATCGACTCGCCCCCCCGCGCAAAGTTCCCCTGGATCGTCACAACGTTGACGCCTTCAACTTCCCGCCGCACCCTCGCCTCGGCCTGCCCCAGCGTGGTCGAATCCACGTCATTGAGGATCACCGTCCCGCCCGGAGCGACCGCGTGAGCCGCCCTCGACGCGTGCCCGCCAAGCCCCGCCGTCAGATCCGCAAAGACCTCGCCCGGCTTCAAGTCCAGCGCCGCCAGGGTCTCCTCGAGCAACACCGGCACATGCCGCGGCGTCCTCTCCCCCGCATCACTCGGCCCATGCCCCTCGTTCACGCCGTACCCTCTCGCATGAGCCGCAATCTCCCGTGCCTCGCCCGCGCGACGCTCGCCACCAAAGTCCTCACCACTCTCATCCTCACGGTATCGGCCACCCTCGCCGCCTGCCATCCCAAAGTCAGCGTCAACGTCGGACTCGGCCAGAACCGGGAACTCCAGGAAGCCCGCGTCCTCCCAGGCCCAGGCACCGACAAAGTCGCCATCATCGAACTCCGGGGCACGATTATCGACTCGCCGCAGTCCGGCCTCTTGGGCCCAGGTCCCAACCCTGTCGACCAGTTCGTCGCCGCTCTCACCCTCGCCGAGAACGATCCGAAGGTCAAGGCCGTCATCATCCGCATCAACTCCCCCGGCGGGAGCGTCACCGCGAGCGACACGCTGTACTCCGAGATCACACGCTTCCGCCAAGAGACCCACAAGCCCGTCATCGCCTCTATGGGCGAGATCGCCGCCAGCGGCGGGTACTACACCGCCCTCGCCGCCGACTCCATCATCGCCCAGCCCACAACCATCACCGGCTCCATCGGCGTCATCTTCCCCACCGTCAATGTCCACGACGCCCTCACCTCCATAGGCGTCTCGGCCCACGCCTACACCTCGGGCGAGAACAAGGACATGGCCAATCCACTCACGCCGCCGCGACAATCCCACGCCCAGATCATCCAGTCCACCGTCGACGAGTACTTCGCAAAGTTCAAGGCCCTCGTGATCGAACGCCGAACCGCGCTCGCGAAAGAGAACATCGCCACCGCCACCGACGGACGTGTATTCTCCGGCGACGCCGCGCTCGCCCTGGGCCTTGTCGATCGTGTCGGCACCCTCCGAGACGCCTTCGACGCCGCCAAACTCGCCGCCAATACGCCCAACGCCCAACTCGTCAAATACGTCGCCGAGGGAACCCCAGTCCAAAGCCCCTATGCCGGAGCCTCCTCATCCCCCGGCACAGGCGTCGCCCTCCTCGACCTCCCCCACGCCATAGGCCTCCCCGACCTCGCCAAACCCATGGCCTACTACCTCTGGACCCCGGGCTGGTAGCCAATCGTGGGATGCTCACTGGTGACACGCCTCTCCGAGGCGTGTCTCGCAGACGTCGCAGACCACAACCTACCAACCCTCGTGGCACAGGCGTTCCCCCTGTGTCTACTCCTTGCGACAACCTCTCTCGTGCACACTGTTCGAAAACACGCCGATCTCATTCCAACACTCTCGAATCCATGCCCACCCCCACCACCACCATCCTTGTCCTCGGCCTCGGCCGCATCGGCTCCCTCCTCGCCGCTGAACTCGCCCGAGCTTGCCCCCACACTGCACGCATCCACGCCGTGGACGCAAGCGAACACGCGGGCGCCCGCACACTCGCCCTTGCCAAGAGCCTTGGGAGCAGCGTCGAATCCCGACTCTCCGTCGCCACCGACAACCTCGCCGATCCCGCCCGCGTCCACACGCTCGCCTCGAAGGCCGACTTCGTCGTCGGCGCCCTCCCCAGCACGCTCGGCCTCGCCGCGATGCACGCCGTCATCGATGCTGGCAAGAACGCCGTGGACATCTCCTTCGCCCCCGAGGACCCCATCGCTCTCCACGAGCACGCGAAGTCCAAGGGCGTCACGCTCGTCCCGGACATGGGCGTCGCCCCAGGCATGTCGCACCTGTTGAGCGCCCACCTCGCCTCGAAACTCGATCGCTGCGATGAGATCACCATCATGGTCGGCGGCCTGCCCATCATCCGCTCATGCCCCTTCGAGTACAAGGCCGCCTTCTCGCCCCTCGACGTCATCGAGGAATACACCCGACCCGCGCGACTCCGCCGCCTCGCCCACGACACCACCCTCGAGGCCCTCACCGACGTCGAACTCGTGGACTTCCACGATGTCGGCACCCTCGAAGCCTTCAACACCGATGGCCTGCGCACCCTCCTCCGCACCAACACCACCCCCACCATGGTCGAGAAGACCCTGCGCTACCCCGGCCACGCCGATCAGATGCGACTCCTCCGATCCCTCGGCCTCTTCTCCAAGTCCCCCATCCGCGTCCGCGACACATCGGGCGTCGAGCGCGACATCGCCCCCATCGAGAT
Source organism: uncultured Phycisphaeraceae bacterium (assembly GCA_964628245.1). Lineage (GTDB taxonomy): Bacteria > Planctomycetota > Phycisphaerae > Phycisphaerales > UBA1924. The sequence goes on from CAZVMU010000004.1 coordinate 207,950, forward strand.
CGCCGCGAAACTCCTTCTCCCGCACTGGGCCTATCCCCACGAGCACGCGACCTGCGCCGATCGCGAGATCACCAGCGACCTCGACCTCACCGTCATGCGCGTCGAGGCCAAGGGCGTGTTGAACCACAAGCCCGAGACATTCCGCGCCGATCTCAGCGACCGCGCCCTCGCCGTCGACGTCGGCCACACGCGCGTCGTCCACACCAGCATGGCGCGCACCACCGCCTATCCCGCCGCCGTCGTCGCCCGCTCCATGATGCAGGGACTCGTCACACAGACGGGCGTCGTCGAACCGGAACGCCTCGCCGAGATCCCCAGCCTCGTCGATCGCGTTCTCGCCGAACTCGCCAACCTCGGCGTGCGCTACACGATTTCCAAGTCATGACGCTCCTCTGCGCGTCCATTCCCGTCGAGAGCGCCGAGGCCGCCCTCCGCCACGCCAACGCCGCGAAGACACGCGGCGCCGACCTCGTCGAGTTCCGCTTCGACGCCTGGCACCTCCTCGCTGACGTCCTCGCGACCGACGCCGCCAAAGCCGCCACGCTCGCCCGCAACCTCATCTCCGATTCGCCCCTCCCCGTCATCGCCACCTTCCGTAGCCAGGACGAGGGCGGCATCTCTCTCGCCGAAGACGTCGAGCAGGTCCACGACGAGGACGCCCGGATCGAGTTCCTGGCCAATCTCGCCTTCACCGACTACCCCCGAGGCACACACCCGCCGAGATTCGTAGACATCGAGCACGCCGCCATGCCTCGCGTGCTTGCCCTCGCACCAAAATCTCATACATCTCCCCAGACCACCCGCCCGGGCCTGATTCTCTCGCACCACAACCTCGACCTGCCGCCCCGCGATCTCTCCCGCCGCCTGCTCGCGATGCGTGACCAAGTAGTCACATGTTCGCCCCGATTCTCGAGCGTCATGCTTAAGATCGCTTTCCGCGCGCGCAACCTCCACGACTCCCTCGAGGCCCTCGCGATTCCACACTCGCTCGACCTCCCCACCATTGCCCTGGCCATGGGCGATCTGGGCACGCTCTCCCGAATCCTCGCCCCAAAGTTCGGCGTCGCCATCACCTACGCCGGCCTCACCGACCAGACCCTGACCGCCCACGGGCAACTCGCCCTCGATGCCCTGATCCACACCTACACCTTCCGAACCATCGACGCGCGCACACGAGTCTTCGGCATCGTCGGCGATCCCGTCGCCCACTCGCGTTCGCCGGGCTTTCACAACAACGCGTTCGCGCGCGCAAACCTGAACGCACGACTCGTCCCCATCCGGATCGCCGGCGACACCGACGCAGAATCGTCATACATCAGTTTCAAGGCCGGCACTCTGGAACTCCTCGCGCATCCAACCCTCGACTTCCGGGGCATGGCGGTTACCGCGCCTCACAAGGAGAGTTTGGTTCGCCTGGCGATCGAACAGGGATGGACGATCGACGATTCTGCGCGCGCGATCGGGGCCGCCAACACATTGTGGCGGCACTCGAACTCGGGAACACCGTCGATCACGAACACCGACGCGCGCTCGATCGCGTCTTTGCTCGGGCTTGAGGCTGGCTCGTGGCAAGGCCGGCGGATCGGCGTGATCGGGGCCGGGGGGTTTGCCCGGGCGGCGGTCTGGGCTGGAACGGCGGCCGGAGCCGAGGTGCTCGTCTTCAATCGCTCTCGCGACCGGGCCGAGCGGCTGGTTCGTGAGATCGGTGGCGGGCGGGCGACGGTGGCGACGTTTGCCGATCTTGCCGGGGTCTCGGCGTTGATCCAGTCCACGTCGGCGGACACGCTCGACCTTCCGGGACTTGGGAATGCCGGGATCGCCGAACTCGTGAGCCGGCTTGGGCCGGAGACGGTGCTTCTGGAATCGATCTATGAGCCGGAACGAACAGAGTTTGTGCTCGCGGGCGAATCCCGGGGCTTGAACGTGATCACCGGTGCCTTGCTATTCGAGGCCCAGGCGCGCATTCAGTATTCTGAGTGTTTCCGACCCTCGGCGGGGTGATCGCGGGAATGTTCCGCCCAGTCTGCCAAACAATGCTGGAATCGAGACTTGCGGGCATCAAACACCGGGCCTTGGGGAGGACGGCGCGGCTACGCTTGGGGGCATGGATTTGTGATCCTGGATTGTCCGGCCCGCCGGAGGCGGGTGAGGAGTTGCCGTGTTCCTAGTCGATCGCTTGATGGGTTTGTTCAGTGTCGACATGGGTATCGACCTTGGCACGTGCAACACACTCGTGTCGGTTCGTGGCCAGGGAATCGTGCTCAATGAGCCGAGCGTCGTCGCGGTCCGCAAAGGGACGAATGAGGTGCTCAAGGGCGGCGAGGCCGTCGGCTGGGTCGCGAAGGAGATGCTCGGAAAGACTCCCGGCACCATCACGGCGATCCGCCCGCTCAAGGACGGCGTGATCTCGGACTTCGTCATCACCGAGGCGATGCTGAACTACTTCATCCGGAAGGTGAACGGCAAGAGCCGCATGTTCCCGCCGCGCGTCGTCATCAGCGTGCCGAGCGGGATCACGGCGGTGGAGAAGCACGCGGTCTATGAGTCGGCGGCAAAGGCCGGAGCGCGACAGACGTTCCTGATCGCCGAGCCGGTGGCGGCAGCGATCGGCGCGGGGCTTCCCTTCACCGAGGCGACGGCTTCGATGATCGTCGATATCGGCGGCGGGACGACCGAGGTCGCGATCATGTCGCTGGGCGATATCGCCACATGCGAGTCCATCCGCGTCGCCGGCGACGACATGGACGAGGCGATCATCAACCACATGAAGCGCACGTACAACATGATGATCGGCGAGCAGACCGCCGAGCGCGTGAAGATCGAGATCGGCTCCGCCTCGCCGCTGGAGCGTGAGGCCGCGATGGATGTTCGCGGGCGTGACATGATCTCGGGCCTTCCCCGCAAAACGAGCGTCACGAGCGACGAGATTCGCGAGGCGCTCATGGAGCCGGTGCAGGCGGTCATCGAGGCGATCACGCGGACGCTCGAACGGGCCGAGCCCGAACTCGCGGCGGACCTTGTCGACAACGGCATCGTGATGGCGGGCGGCGGGTCGCTGCTCCGGGGCCTCCCCGAGATGGTGCAGAAGGCAACGGGTCTCGCGACAGGCCTCGCCGACGATCCACTCACCTGCGTCGCGCGGGGAACATCCACGTTCCTCGAGAACTTCGACGAGTGGAAGGACACGCTCGAGAGCGGCCTGACGACGTAGACCGACGCAGACACATTCCGGGCGGCGGCGTATCCGCCCGAGAACAACTCTCGAACGTGTAGCGCGGATCCGCATGACGCGATGACGCCGGCACAAGACCAGCACGACGCAACGAGCCGCCTGATCTGGCCTGTGGTGGGTCTGCTGGTGGTTCTGGCACTCCTGCCGATCCGTTGGACGGCATGGGCTGCGTCGACTCGCGCGATCGTGGAGCCGATGGTGGCTCCGGCGATGTGGCCGTTCTCGAAGATCGCGCGGGTGCTGCGTCCGCCGCCGGGTCGCGAGACGAGCGAGCAGTTGCGTGTGGCCCAGGAGGAGGCGGCCCGCTGGAAGGCGCGGGCGTTGCAGCAGGAGTTGCTGGCCGAGAACTACAGGAAACTCCTCGAGGACGCCAAGTTCTTCGTGGGGCTGGACACGGGCCTTGATGTCCGCAGCATTCGCGCGTCGGTGTATGGGACGGCGATGGACGTCCCCGGGGGCGGGCTTCGCGTGCGTGCGGGGACTTCGCTTGGCGTGGACCGCGACACGGTGGCCGTCGGACCCAGGCTGCAGATCATCGGGCGCGTGGTGGAGTTGCAGTCGCGGACGTGCGTGGTCCGCCCGATTACGGCGAAGTCGAGCGAGAAGATCGGGGGCGAGATCCTGATCGACATCGACGGCACGAAGACCGAGAGCCTCCGGTGCGCACTCGTCGCCGTCGGGAACAATCGTCTGCGCGGCGACATCGTGGACACCAAGGCCGACGCCTCGGGGAAGACGCTCGAGCCGAAGGTTGGACAGGCCGTGCATCTGATGGATTTCGGCTGGCCCCGGAGTGCCCAGCGTCTGGTGCTGGGGACGGTCGTGTCGGTGGAGCCTTCGCCGAATCAGTTGGGTCGGGTGAGTGTGGTCGTGGAGCCGCTGATTGTGCCGCTGGATCGCGTGAGCGAGGTTTTTCTGCGCGTGATCCCGAGCGAGACGGGCGACGCTGGCACGGGCGGAAAGCAGGGCGCCGAATGAGAGGCCTGCCCTTTCTTGTGCTGGCGTGGCTCTTCCTCGGTGCCCAGGGCGGGCTTTCCGACGCGTTGTCGCTCTCGATCGGCTCTAAGACGCTGCGGCCTGGTCTGGTCTTTACCCTGGTCGCGTGGGTCGGCGTGTGGGCGACAGTGCCCGCGGCGCTATGGAGCGCGATCCTGCTTGGGCTGGCGTGCGACCTTCTGTGGGGCTATCCGAAAGTCGGCGGCGTCGGTGGCACGGCGTACATCGTCGGGCCGAACGCCCTCGGGTTCTTCCTCGCCATGCAGTTGATTCTGTCCTTGCGGGGCGTGATGAACCGCAAGAACCCCATAGCGTACGGCGTGCTGGCGATCCTGGGAAGCGTCACGGCCCAGTCGATCGTCATCGCGATCCTGAGCGTGCACCGAATCTTCGGCGACGCGATCGACTGGCAGGCCTCGCACGAGGTGGGCACGCGTCTCGCGGGCTCGGTGTACACGGGGATTGTCGCGATGGGCCTGTCGTATCTGCTCCTGCCCTTGCATGGCGTGATGGGATTCCCGCCGATGGCGTACCGCCCGGGGTCGCGACGGTTCTAGCGGCTCCCGACACTATCGGATTCACGGCGGCCCGTACACTGTGGGCCTCATGACAGCCACGATTGTGTACGACGACGACCGGGGACTGCTCGCACCACTCACGGATCTCCGCGCGGCGTTCGACGTGCGCACCGGCGCGCTCACAACGCTCGAGCGACTCTCGCGGATGCACGACATCGACGTCGTGGGTGTGCGCGTGGGCCTGCGACTCGAAGTGATCACGAGGGAGCGGCATGGTGACCTGGTGAACGCGCCGGCACGCGGCGCCGATGATGCGGCGGGCGGGGTGGTGCGCGTGATCAATGGGCGGTGTCCCGTGCCGCCGGGGACGCTTGCGGCCCTTTCGCCCGGGCAGGCACTGGTGGAAGAGATCGACGGCATAGAGGGGGATCTGATCGGGGCGCTCGTGCCTTGGGATCGCGTGGAGCGTGTGATCGAGGGGCTGATGAGGCCTCGGGATGAGGATGAATCGGCGCGGGGCGTGCTGGAGGGGCTGGAGATCGTGCGTGAGCCGGGGCGGTGGCTGATGTCGCGCCCGTGGCATGTGCGGACGTTTCGCGATCGGGCGTTGGCGTTGGACATCGACCTGCTGCTGCAAGGGCGGACGATGGAGCCGCCGTTTGGGACGCTGGGGCTGGGCGAGGCGCCGATGTGGGTGGAATCGACGGGCATCGTGTATCCGGGAGTGACGCTGGACATGGAGCACGGGCCGATCGTGATCCGCGACCACGCGGTGGTGAGGCCGGGCGCGATGCTGATCGGGCCGTGCGTGGTGGGCGAGCACTCGACGGTGCTCGAGCGGGCGACGATCCGCGCGGGGACGGCGATAGGGCCGTGGTGCAAGGTCAATGGCGAGGTCGGCGGGACGATCTTCCAGGGGTTCGCGAACAAGGCGCACGATGGGTATCTTGGCGATTCGCACGTCGGCGAGTGGGTGAACCTGGGCGCGGGGACGACCAACAGCAACCTGCTGAACACGTATGGCGAGGTGATCGGCCGGGCGACACCTGAAGGGCGGAACGAGCGGACGGGGGAGCAGTTCCTGGGCGCGGTCCTGGGTGATCATGTGAAGACCGCGATCTGCTCGCGGCTGATGACGGGGTGCATCGTCGGGACGGGATCGATGCTCGCGACAACAAGCCCGACGAGTGGGTGCTTGCCGGCGTTCACGTGGGCGACCGATGCCGCGGGAACGACGCAGGCGCAGCACCGGCCGTATCGATTCGAGAAGTTCCTGGAGGTCGCGCGGGCGGCGATGGTTCGGCGGAAGGTGGAGCCGAGCGCGGCGTACATCGAGGCGATGCGCGGGCTTGCGGATCGTGGGTGACCGCGAGAGCGCCTTGAACTGTTGATCATCGCTGCAGAAGCATGTCGTTGAGGATGCCCCACACTGAGTGTGGGTGTACCCAGAAAGGCTGAGGCGAGGTTTCTCAAAAAAACCGGCGGACCCTGTGGGGCCCGCCGGTTGAAGTGTCATGGTGTCATCGCCGAGTGTTCGGCGAGATGGTGTTGATTACTGGGGGACGGCGTTGAACTGCTCGTCGTTGCGGACGGTCCGCTTGAACTCGTTGCAGCTCGTGGTGGTCTCGATGCCGTGCTCGCCAGCGGCGGTGGCCTTGACGAAGATGTCGAAGGTCTTCTCTTCGCCGACGGCGAGGGTGCCGATGTTCCAGGTGATGGAGTTGCCGGCGGCCTGCTGCCCGCCCGCCCAGGTGGAGCGGATGAACTGGGAGCCCTCGTCGATGTTGCCGACGACCTTGATGTTGGTGAGGTTGGTCTGGCCCTGGTTCTTGATGACGAAGGTGTACTTGTGCTCCTCGCCGATGTCACGGACGCCGTCGAAGTCGGCGATGCCCGTGCCGATGTCCGGGACGCCCTGGAGGGTCGTCACGCAGTTGGCAGTGGCGCGATCGGAACAGCCGCACTCGGCCATGGCATCGACGGCGAGGGTGCCGGCGGCCGCCTGACGGAGGACGAGGGTGACGGTCTTGCTCTCGGCCGGAGCGAAGTTGGCGAAGGTCCACTCGGCGCGGTTGCCGGAGACGCGAGCGCCGTCGCTGCTGCCGACGATCTGGGCGCCGGCGGGGACGTTGGCGACGAGGCGGGTCTGGCCGCAAGCGCCGTCACCGGTGTTGTTGAGGGTCATGCGGTAGGTGGAGTCGCGCCCGATGAAGTTGGCCTTGGGGCAATCCATGGCGAGGGCGAGGGTGGGCTTCTTGGCGACGGTGGAGACGGTCTCGCTCGAGGCGGCGAGGCTGCCGTCGGCGGAGGCGGTGGCGCTGTTCGAGCAGGCGCCGGCCTTGGTGGGCTTGACGGTGAAGGTCATCTCGCGGGACTCGCCGGCGCGGAGGTCACCGATGGCGAAGTTGGGGGCCTTGCCGTCGCACCAGTCGAGGCACTCGGGCTTGTTGTAGTTGACCTTGACGTTGCTGGCGGTGCCCGTGCCGGGGTTGGTCACGACGATCTTGACGGGGTAGCAGTCACAGGCGGACGTGACCGGGGGCGCGGAGATCGCGACCTTGAGGTCGGGGGAGACGACGTTGGTGGCGAGACAGAGAGAGGAGTTGTAGGAGACGGTGGCGCAGCTGGTGAGCTGGCCCTGGCCGGTGGCCTTGCCGTCGACGGTGATGGTCTTGACTTCGCCGGGGCCGAAGGAGCCGAGGGCCCAGGTCATCTGCTCCGGGGGCTTGCCGACGGCGCCGGGGTTGGAGCCGGTCATCTGGAAGTTGGAGGCGCACTGATCGCGAACGACGACGTCGTTGAGCGAGTTGCGGGTGAGGTTGGTGACCTTCATGGTGTAGGAGAAGGGCTGGTTGAGGCGGACCTCGTTGGGGAAGTCGCGCTCGAGGAGGAGAACGCTGGTGGTTCGATCGCCGGTGGGGAAGGCCATGGCGCTGGTGACCATGCCGCGACCGCCGAGGCTCGAGGCCGTGGTGGTGCTGGCGTTGTTGGTGACCGGGGGCTTGGCGGCGGCGGTCGTGGTGGCCGACGAGGTCGAGGCCGTGGAGGCGGTCGAGGTCGCGGCGGGCTTAGCCGCAGCGGTGCTCGAGGTCGCCGGCTTGGCGGCGGTCGAGGTGCTCGCCGTGGCGGGCTTCGCGGCGCTGGTCGAGGCCGCGCTCGACGAGACGGCGGTTGCCGTCGCGTATTTGTTGTGGTTGAAGGTCTTGGTCGTCGTGGACGCCGTTGACCCGGTATCAGTACATCCCGAGGCCGCGGCGAGAACGATCGCCGTCAACCCCAGACCGATAGAACGCAGACTCCTCATGTCGGACTCCTTGAAAAACGTTGAAACGTGTAAAAAACTCACTAAGTTGACCCCGCCGCGATGGCGATTCGCGGCCTCTCTCGACGTCCAATCAGCCACACGATTGAGCGAGCGGGTCCATCCGCTGTAACTACGGACCAAAAGGATAGACAACCCCAATTCAAGTGACCACTTCTCGGGCTTTAGAAATTGGACAATCTGCGTCAATTTCTACAGAGATAGCGTTCTCGGACGGTTCGATCGGGCGAAACCGCGCAGTTCCCGCGCGTTGTGATGGATAGGTGGTCGCGACGGCTCACTCCCACTCGATCGTCGCTGGCGGTTTACTGGAGATGTCGTAGACGACGCGGTTCACGCCGTTGACCTCGTTGATGATCCGGGTGCTGACGCGGGCGAGGAGTTCGTGGGGAAGGCGCGACCAATCGGCGGTCATGAAGTCCTGGGTCTCGACGGCACGCAACGCCACGACGCTGTCGTAACTCCGACCGTCGCCCATCACGCCGACGCTTCGCACCGGGAGCAGGACGGCGAAGGCCTGGCTGATCGACTGGTAGAGGCGTTCGGCGACGATCTCCTCGATGAAGATCTCGTCGACCTCGCGGAGGATGTCGAGTCGCTCGCGAGTGACCTCGCCGAGGACGCGGACGGCGAGGCCGGGACCCGGGAAGGGGTGTCTCCAGACGATCGTTGAGGGAAGGCCGAGGACCTCACCGAGGCGGCGCGCCTCGTCTTTGAAGAGTTCGCGGAGCGGCTCGACGAGCGTGAAGCCGAGATCGGCGGGGAGGCCACCGACGTTGTGGTGGAGTTTGATACCCGCGGCCTGTCCCGAGTGCCCATGGCCGGATTCGATCACGTCAGGGTAGAGCGTGCCCTGGGCGAGGCAGGTCGCGTTGGGGAACTCTCGCGCGGCGTGCTTGAAGACCTTGACGAATCGCGCGCCGATGCGGCGGCGTTTGTCCTGTGGATCGGTGACGCCGGCGAGATCGCCGAGAAAGTCGTCGGCGGCGTCGGCGACATGCAGATCGATCTTGAAGTGATCGCGGAAGGTCGTCACGACGGACTCGCGCTCGGCCTTGCGGAGGAGGCCCGTGTCCACGAAGACGCAATGCAGTTGCTCGCCGATGGCTTTGTGGAGGAGGGCGGCGGTGACGGCGGAGTCCACGCCACCGGAAAGCCCGCAGACGACGTGGTTGTCGCCGACGGTTTCGCGGATGCGCTGGGCGGCGGAATCGGCGAAGTCGGCCATCCGCCATGTGGCCTGGCACTGGCAGACGTCGTGGAGGAAAGCTCGGATCATGTCCGTGCCATGGGGCGTGTGCGTGACCTCGGGATGGAACTGCACGCCGAGGAACCTGGTCGCGGGCGTGGAGAGGCGGACGGCGGCGTTGGGACAGTTGTGGGTGGTGGCGAGGACATCGACCTTTCCATCGCCGATGGATTCGACGATGTCGCCGTGTGACATCCAGACGGTGGTCTTATCTGGGACGGCGACGAAGAGGTCGGATCGATCGTGGATCGTGATCGCGGCGCGGCCGAACTCGCGGGCGTGTCCCTTGCGGACCTTGCCGCCCAAGAGGTGGCAAGCGAGTTGCATGCCGTAGCAGATGCCCAGGACGGGAATGCCGAGTTTGAAGATCTCCGGGTCGCACTTTGGCGCGCCGGGGTCGTAGACGCTTGAGGGACCGCCCGAGAGGATGATGCCCTTGGGCTTCATGGCCTTGAGTTCGGCGGCGGAGATGGAGGGGGCGACGAGCCAACTAAAGACGCCGGCTTCGCGGACTCGGCGTGCGATGAGTTGGGCGGTCTGTCCGCCAAAATCGAGGATGGGGACCACTTCGGAATGTGCGGCCTGGGCTGGGGTCATGCGGATGGGTGTCCGATAGAGGAAGGGAGAAGGTTAGAGGGGAGATGGTCCCAAGGCGCGGGGTAGCATTGATCGTGCGGTACACTTTCACAGTTTCATGGCGCGGCGTCGGAATCGGCGTGGGTTTCGGGGCTGCGGCGCTCGCCGTTGTCGGGTGCAGGCCAACGGCGGAGGCGAGTTTCGACTCGGCCGAGCCGGCCGCGAGGAATGCCGCGATCGTCGAGGCGGCGGCGACGCAGGATCGGAGCGCCATCCCCGATCTGGTACGGATGCTCGAGAGTGACGACCCGGCGACGCGGCTGCTCGCGATCCAGACACTCACGCGACTGACGGGAAACGACCTCGGATACGATGCTCGTGATTCGCGTGTCGCCCGCGTGGAGGCCGTCGAACGCTGGCGGGCGTGGGTCGAGGCGGAGGGTCTGGGGAAGTCTCGATAGAGTGGCCATGAGTCTCAACCCGCTCATTCCGACGTCACGAAGCGCCACACCCGAGGTGCGTCTGGAGGTGACGAGCAATCCGATCTTCCTGAGCGGCATCCGGGAACTTGTGCACGGGGTCTGCCGGCGGCTTGGGTTCCATGAGGCGAACTGCTCGCAGGTCGCGCTCGCGGTGGACGAGGCGCTCTGCAACGTGATTCGGCATGGATACGACAAGAGGACTGACGGACACATCTGGATGTCGCTGTATCCGTATCAAGTGACGGCGGCGGGGCAGGGTGAGCCGGATCTGCACCTCCAGATCGTGCTTGAGGACGAGGCGAGGCAGGTTGATCCGGCGACGATCAAGAGCCGGGATCTGTGCGACATCCGTCCGGGGGGATTGGGTGTGCACATCATCAAGGAAGTGATGGACGAGGTGAGGTATCAGCAGCGCTCGCCGGCGGGGATGCGGCTGGAGATGCTGAAGAAGCAGGGGCCGACGGCGAAGAAACTCGAGTGCTGCCCCGATCCGGAGTGCGACGACGGGTCGAGCAGCTCACCGGCGACGAAGAACCAATCGATGAAATCTGGAGGCTGCCATGGCGAGCGGTGATGCGTTGTCGGTGAAGGTGTTCAATCGCGATGGTGCCGCCGTCCTCGCCCCGACGGGTGAGATCGGGTACCAGGAGGCGCCGGCCTTCAAGAACCACATCAAGCAGGCGTACGAGACCAAGCCCTCGAAGATGGTCGTGGACCTGACGGGGGTGAGTTACATGGGCACGCCGGGCGTGGCGACGCTGGTCGAGGCGCTGCAGTTCTCGCGCAAGACGCGGACGCCCCTGATCCTGTGCTCGCTGAACGAGCGTGTGCGGGCGATCTTCGACATCGCCCGATTGACGACGGTCTTCACGATCACGGACACGCTGGATGAGGCGATCGAGCAGTAGCGTCGTGAACGGCGATGTGAAACACGTGCTCGCGACCCGGCGTTCTGTTCGGATACGGGTTCGTGCAGAGAACTCGCGGGAAACGTCGATGAACCTTGGCATCCATGCCGAGCGACGCCCCCAAACCCACGTACTCGAGCCCGGCCGCGTTGGCGGTCGTTTTCCGGCCCATCGAGCGAACCGGCGGGCTTTTCCTTCGCCTGCTGGAGCACGTCGGGCGGGTGGTCATGCTCGTGCTGGAGGCGGCCCGTTGGCTGTGGCGGGGGCTGGTCCGCAAGCGCGTGCGGATGGGGCGTGACGCGATCGTCGCCCAAATCGTGCGCGTCGGCGTGCGGTCGATCTTCATCGTGGCGCTCGTGTCGGGGTGCGTGGGGCTGATCCTGGCGTTTCAACTCGCACCGCCGCTCGATGAGTTCGGGCAGCGCGACGCTGTGGCGAACATCATCGCGGTCGCGGTGCTGCGAGAACTGGGCCCGTTGATCGGGGCGATCGTGCTGACGGGGTTCGCGGGGGCATCGATCGCGGCAGAGATCGGGACGATGGTCGTCTCAGAAGAGATCGAGGCGCTCGAGGCCCACGCGCTCAATCCGGTGCGGTTTCTTGTGGTGCCCCGCGTCTTCGCGACGATCTTGAGCATGACGGCACTGGGCGTGGTCGCGAGTCTGGTGGCGATCCTCGCGTCACTCTTCATCTCGGTGACCGTGCTGGACATCCCGCTCACGACGTACATCGACAACACGCTGCGCCAGGCGAAACTCGTGGATTTCTATACGGGTGTGGGGAAGGCGACGGTCTTCGGGCTGCTTATCGGCGCGATCGCGTGCGCGAACGGGCTGAAGGTCTCGGGCGGGGCCGCGGGCGTGGGCAAGGCGACGACGGGGACTGTGGTGCAGAGCGTCGTGTCGATCGTGATTGCGGATCTGCTGTTCACGGCGATCTTCTACGCGCTTAAGTTGACGTGATGCTTGACGATGCGTCGCGGCGCGATATCGCGTCGGTGTACATCCGCTCGATTTCCGGGGCGTGGTCGGTCATGCTCTTGGGGGGCCTCACGTTCTCGCGGAGGGTGGCGAGCGTTGCAGGATTGGCCACGAGATCTCGGAGCGCTTCGGCGATGGCGGCCACGTCGTTGGCCCGGACGAGCAGGCCGTTGTGAGCGTGGGTGATCGCGTCGGGGATGCCGCCGGCGTTGGAGGCGAGGACGGGGACGCCGCAGGCGAGAAACTCGAGGACGGTCTGCGGGCCATTGTCCCACCAGGCGCTGGGAACGACGCCGAGGTCGATGTCTTTCACGAGGATTGGGATGTCGCGGTGGTGGTACTCGCCCTCGACGACGACCCGCGAGAGTTTCGAGGCCAGGCGACGCAGTCTGGGCGTGATGCTCGCGACATCTTTGGCGTGCACGCTGAGGTCGAAGGCACGGGCGATCGAGAGCTCGAGCGACTCGAGCGCGGCGACGAGCACGGGGAGGCCCTTGGCGATGTTGTGGTAGCCCAGGAAGGCGAGACGGATTGGACGGGAGAGGCCCGTGTGCGAGGCTTCGGGTGGTTTGTAGATCTTTCCGCGAGAATCGAGCATGGCGGTGGCGTGGGTGGTCATGGTCGTGCCGATGGCGAGGGTCTCGATTCGGTCGCGTGAGACGCCCAGGTTTGCGAACTTGTCGGCGACGAAGCGGGAGACGGCGAGGACGCGATCGCAGGCATTCAAAGCACGGACCATCGCGAAGCGGCGCCTGGCGTACTCGTTGGGCTCACGCGTCGACTTTGGTTCGGCATGGATGGTGTTGTCGAAGGGAGTGCCGACTGCTTCTTCTGTGGAGGCGCTTGATGCGGGTGTCTCGAATCGCTCTGGAACGGGGTGAGCGGCTTTGGGAGTTGACGCGAACCCCGCGAGCCATTTTTTCGTTCCGGACTCGAGCACGGGGAGCGCGATGTCCTGGCCCTCCACCTTTGGATCGGCGAAGACGACTCGCGCGAGGGATCGATCGACGCGGGTTCTCATCTCGGCGACATGACTCGGGGCGTTGACGCACGAGACGCAGGCGTGCCCGTTCTCGAAGTTCTCGCAGACGCGAGCGGCGTTCTGGATGAGATAGATCTGGGGGCAGAGCGTGTGGTAGTTGTGGAGGCTGTAGACGATCGCGGGGCGTTTGCCCGTGGCGCCCATGGCCTTGATCGCGGGGATGACGCCGGCCGTCAGCCCTTCGATGTTGTGCAGATGGACGACGTCGAGATCGAGCGAGCGCAGGAGGTCAAGAATCTTCGACTCGAGTTCGAGGTTGGCGACCTCGCCCAAAGGATTTCTGAACTGGAACCACGACGGCGCGACGACGGGGGAGTTCACGACGTCGTAGGTCTCGATGCCCTGGACATTGTCGAGTTGGCGTATGGAGATGGGCCCGGGGCGTCGGAGCCAGGCGTCGGGGGAGTAGGTGAGCCCTGAGGAAAGCGCAAGGAGCGTGTGTCCTCGGTCCATGAGTTCATGGGCGAGGGCGTAGGCGTATCCGTTGACGCCGCCTCCCATCGAGGCGCCGAGGGCGATGGGAGCCCAGTTCACCATGAGGATGCGCATAGCGGAAGCAGCGTAGTCGATCGGACACGACGACCGTGGTGACTGAGAGATGGGGGGATCGCGGAGTTTCCGGTGGGCACGATGCCGGCTGCAACGAAACGGGCGAGCCTCCCAACTATCATGGCGTGCAGCGTGAGTCGGGGATTGCCCCACTTTGCCCCTTATCCACCACCCACGCTGCATTGGGAGTGACCCGTGCTCGCCGTCCGTTGCGACAACTGCGAACTGCTCTTTGAGGTCGAGGCCGACAAGGCCGGGCAGAAGATCTCGTGCCCGGAGTGTGGCGATGTGACTTTCGCGCCCTTGTCCGGCCGACCCGACTCGCCGAGGGTTCATTCGGCTGGATCGAGTTCTCGCCAACGTGGGGGCGACGACGAGACGCGGGAGTCAACGAACGAGCACGCATCGAGCGAGGATCGGGCGGTGAAGGCCGGGTTACCACCGGCTCGCGGACCCGAGGTCGAGGTCTGCGTGATCCGCCCCTCGATCATCCGCTCCAAGCCCGGGACGTTCGCGGCGCTGTGTGCAACGCTCGTGGTCGGACTCATCGGCGGCGTGCTGGCTCTGTCGGCCGGTTTGCTCCCCCTCGGCGCGATCGCGATTACGCTCGCCGGTCTGGCCGCCGCGTGGATGGCGGTCTGGCGATTCTCCATCATCGGGTCGTACTTGCAGATCACGACCAAGCGGACCGTCGAGCACGTCGGGATCTTCAGCAAGCGCACGACCGAGGTTCTGCACCGCGACATCCGCAACTTCCGCACGAGCCAGTCCTTCTGGCAGCGGGTCTTCGGCGTGGGGACCGTCGAGATCGACTCGGCCGCCGACTCCAACACTGAGATTGTTATGGAGAACGTCCCCAACCCCCGGCGGATCCACCAGATGATCGATGTCTATCGCCCGCTTTGAGTCGCATTTCGAAGGACGTTGCAGACAAGGAGTGAGGTAGAAACAGGCGGGACGCCTGTTCCACGACACTGGGTAGTTTGCCTGACGGGCAAGGGCCGTTACGCCCGGCTTCGCTGATTCTGGGCTTCGTGAATTCCACGCCCTGGCTTGATCCGAGGTTGGCGGCGGGCCGATATCAGGCCTACAACCCGAGGCCGTGGGTCGACGCGTGGGCGCTCGACCCTAAGAGACGAGGATCGCGCGGATGACATGGTTCTCCAAGACACGCCTGAAAGTGCTGACGTATGTCGTGGGGATTCTGTTGGCCGCGCTCGGCGTGCTGTCAATGACAGCGCTCCCAGCGTGGGTGGTGTTGGCGCCGATTGTGGCCGCGGTGGCGATGGTGATCAATACGACGGCGTCTCGGCTGGCCAGCCCCACGTGCCTGCACTGCGGGCATGACGTGAAGGACACGCCGCACGGGCACTATGGCGCGATCTGTCCGGAGTGCGGCTCGTTGGCGTTCTCGGGACGAAACGACGATGCGGCCCGGGCTGGGACAAGCGACATTCTTGAGGATGCCGGCGACGACGTGAGCGACGACACGGTCGCCTGACTCTGCTCGAAGATCTACACAGTGCAAGACCTGGTCACCTCGGCCTCGACATTCGGCGTGACCGAACTATCAAAGAAACATGGCCTGTCCGCTGGGGAACAGGCCATGTCGTTATGGCTTGATGTCTGACGCGAGCGTCAGGACTTCTTCTTGGACTTGGCGCCCTTGGCCTCGGCGTCGCCTTCTTTGTCGCTGAACTTCTTGTTGAACTCATCGAGGGAGACATCCTTGGTCTTGGCCTTCGCGAGGATCGCGTCCATCGTCTTGTGGTCGCGGATCTGCTGGAAGACGGCCCCGACCTGGTTGGTCTGGATGAGTTCCTGGCGGAGCTTCTCCGGGCGGACGCCACGCTCGCGGGCCATCATGAAGATCCGATGGTTGACCTCGGCGTCGTCCACGCGGACCTTGAGATCCTCGGCGGCCTTGGAGAGCACGAAGAAGAGTTTCAGATCGCGGACGGCGACGGCGGCGGAGGCGTTACGCAACTCCGCCATGTGCTCCTCGATCTCCGCGGGCTTCACGCCGCGATACATGAGTTCCATGCGCCGGCGCTCGAGCGTGCGGACGGCCTGCTGGGCGGTGAGGCGCTGGGGGAGGTCCATCTTGATTTCTTCGACGAGGTGCTTGGCGACCTGCTGACGCATGAGCGACTGCTGCTCGACGGTGGCGCGCTCGCTGAGGCGCTCGCGGATCGCGTCACGCAGGGCCTTCTCGTCGGCAACGCCGAACATCTCGGCCATCTTCTCGGGGGTCGCCTGCACGATGCGATCGACGCGATCGACTTTGAAGGTGATCGCGAGGTCGTTGTTGCGGATGCCCTCGACCTCGTGGTTCTCGGGGCCCTTGACTCTTACGGTCAGGTCGGCGCCTGGCTTGGGCGAGCCGATCTGCTTGGTGAAGTCGTCCACGACGACGCCCAGGATCATGCCCTTGCCGTTCTTGTCTTTCGGCGGGACCTGGATGACAGCGCCGGGGATGTTGTAGAACTCGGTCCCGTCCTTGCCCTTCATGATGGCGTGCCCGGTGCAGTAGTCGCCAGCCTCGGCGGATTCTCGCGACTCGAGTTCGCCCTCGTTGATGCAGATGTTGGTGAGTTCCTTCTGCACCATCTCGTCGGTGACCTCGATCGCGGGTTTCAGGACCTCCAGCCCGTCAAACGCGGGCATCTCGAACTCGGGCATCACCTCGACCTCGAGTTCAAAGGAGAGGGGCTTGCCCGGCTCCAGATCGATCTTCGCGAGCGACTCGCTCGTCGGGTCCCCCACCACCGCGAGTTTATTGTCCTCGACGGCCTTGGAGAAGGCGGCGGCGACGAGCTGGTTCTTGGCCTCGCCACGCACGCTCTGCCCGAACCGCTTCTCGACGAGCGCCCGTGGGGCCTTGCCGGGGCGGAACCCGGGGAGGGCCGCGGCGGCGACGAGCGTGCCCATCGACTCCTCGAGTTTCTCATCCACCGTGGCGGCGGGGATCTCGATGTGGATCTTCTTGCGGCTGGGGCCGGCGTCAGAGATCTTGACGGTGTTGGGACGCTCCTGGGTCGCGCTGCTCGACATGACGTTTCGCTCCGTGTCGCACTTTGGGCATGGCGGACGCCTGGGCGTCATGCCATGGGTCGGGGCCATGGGTCGGGTTCGTGTGTTGGGACCGGCACCGGGCCCGACAATGCCCGGAACCGTCCGCTCACAAGGGGGTTAGTCTAGCCTTCACACTCCACGATCGCCGCCCGTTTGGTACACTCCGCCATGGCGTATCCGTGGCCGTCGCCATTGTCCGGGCCTGTCCGCCGCCATGGGCCGCCTTCTCGACTCGACTCCCCCGTTTTCGCCAAACTCGTCCAGGAGCCAGCATGCGTCAGGGTACATTGGTCTTCGGAGCGAGGTCGTTCTCGGCCGTGCTTGCGATCGTCTGCATGTCGTGCTCGGCTGCCGGCGGCGGGGATGCGGCGTCGTGGGCTCCGGTCATCGAGGGCAAGCCTGCGGGCATGCCCGACGTCGGGCACTCCATGGGCGACTCGGCGATCGTCGAGGCCATCCTCGATGAGGGACTGCACCGCAACCAAGTCATGGATCACCTGTCGTATCTCTGCGAGCACATCGGCCCGCGGTTGACGGGATCGCCGAATGCGCTCGCCGCCAACCGGTGGACACACGACAAGTACGTCGAGTGGGGCTTATCCAACGTGCACCTCGAGGAATGGGGGACGATCGGCGCGTCGTTCGAGCGTGTCGCCAACACGGGGAAGGTCCTCCTCGTCAAGCCGCCACGGCGTGAGGCGAAGGAAGGCGACCCGCCGGCGGAGGATTCTGTTGAGGCCGTGCGTGATCTCACCATCACCACGCTCGCGTGGACCGCGGGCACGTCGGGGAGCGTTCGTGGGCCAATCGTCAAGGAGCCGAAGGACGAAGCCGAGTTTGAAAAGATGAAGGACTCGCTCGCCGGGGCGTGGGTGCTGATCCAGGCGCCGCCCTCGGTGGGGCAGCGTGGCATCCGCAACATGGTGCGCACGCGATACGAGATGCGCTCGGCGGCACGAAAGGCGGTCTCCGAGGGGAAGACGATCGACGAACTCGCCATACCCGATCGCGTGGCCCTCGCGGGCGTTGCGGGGTGGATCTCGACGAGCCGGGACGAGCGCATCTGGACCGGCGCCCCAAGCAACTGGCGCGAGGTGGACGCGAACGCCGTCGCCCCCGAGCCGCAAGCCATTATCAGCGGCGAGGACTACGACTTCATCAACTCGCGTCTCGCGGACGGCGAGGTCCTTCAGGCCGAGATCAATCTTGAGAACCGGTTCCTTCCCGGGCCCGTTCCGGTGTACAACACGATCGCGGAGATCCCCGGGACGGACCTTGCCCATGAGGTGGTGATCATCTCGGCCCATCTCGATTCCTGGGACACGACCGGCTCGCAGGGGTGCACGGACAACGGCACGGGCTCGGCCGTCACGCTCGAGGCCGCTCGCATCCTCGCGACTGTCGGCGCGAGGCCGCGGCGGACGATCCGATTCATCAACTGGACGGGCGAGGAGCAGGGATTGCTCGGCTCGCTGGCGTACGCGGAGAAACACGTCGACGAATTCGATCGCTTCTCGGCAGTGTTTGTGGACGACGGCGGGACCAACAGCGAGGGCGGGTTGCAGTGCCTCCCGGAGATGGTCGAGACCCTCGCCGCCGCCACCGCGCCGGTCAACAATCTCTTCTTTGACGACGTCTCGGGTGAGGCGCTCAACGTCAACATCAAGAGCGTTGAGACGATGCGCAGTGGCGGGAGCGACCACGCCTCGTTCCTCAAGCGCGGCGTGCCCGGATTCTTCTGGGAAGAGGTCGGGCGTGCCGACTACGCCTTCGGCTGGCACACCCAGCATGATCGGTTCGAACTGGCGATTCCCGTCTACCTCCGCCAATCCGCGACGTGCGCCGCGGTGACGGCGTACCGCCTCGCGTGCGCGCCGGCGCTCCTCCCGCGCGTGCCCGTGAAGGAGGAGACCAAGGACGAGTCGAAAGCCGATGCGAAGCCCGATCCCACGAAGTCTGATGGGGCCACGCCCGACGCGCCAAGTCCTGATGCGCCAAAGCCAACGTCCCCCAATTCTGACACACCCGCGACACCTTCCTCAACCTGATCGCCTGACCACCGTCGAGCTTTGTTCGCGACAACCACTCACTCCATGCCGCCTCCAACCGCGAGATACCTTGGCCGATCGGTTCGCGTGGTGGGTCTGGACCTGTTCCGCGGCTTGACGATCGCCGCGATGATCCTGGTGAACAATCCGGGCGACATCGAGAGGGCGTTCCTGCCCCTCAAACACGCCGCGTGGCACGGGTGCACCTTCGCCGACATCATCTTTCCGTTCTTCCTCTTTATTGTCGGCGTCTCGATGAATCTCTCGTTCGCGTCGCGGCGCGAGAAGCGAACGCCGAATGCCGTGATCTCGATGGGCGTGCTGAAGCGAGCGACGATCCTGATTCTCATCGGCATGCTCCTGGAACTCCTCCCGGGGTTCCACTTCTCGACGTGGCGTGTGCCCGGTGTGCTCCAACGCATCGGCCTCGCCTATGCCATCGCGGGTGTCATCGGCGTGTATCTCCCGCGGAGCATGCAGTTCATGTGGATCAGCATCGCGCTCCTGGGCTGGTGGGCGCTGCTGCGATTCGTGCCCGTCCCCGGGTTCGAGAGCCAGGGGCCGCCGTGGTGGGACGAGCCGGCCGCGACGATGGCGGGACACGTCGATCGCCTCCTCCTCGGACGGAACCACCTCCTCATGCCCCACGATGGATTCGATCCCGAGGGGCTCCTTGCCACCATCCCCGCGGCGGCGGGCGTCACGATCGGTTACATGCTGGGCGACATCGTGCGTCGGGAGCGTGACCGGTTTCGTGCCGCGATTGTCTTGCTCGTTGTGGGCGTGATCATGGTGCTCGCGGGGCGTTTCCTCGGGCCGATCATGCCTCGCAACAAGCAACTGTGGACGTCGACTTTTGTGCTCTACACCTCGGGCCTCGGCTCGTGCGTGCTGGGCCTGTGCCTTGTAGCAGGCGAGCGGGTCCGCGCGGGATCCGGCGCGTGGACCAGACCCTGGACCGCGCTCGGCAGGAACGCGATCTTGCTCTATATCGCGAGCGTGATGCTGGGCAAGGTCGTGTACCACATCCATCTCGGCGATGCGACGCTCCCCGTCCGAGCCACCGATGCATTGCAATCCCTGGTTCAATCGCCCGGCGTGGCGTCGCTGCTCGTCTCGTCCATCCACGTCGCGACATGGGTCATTGTGGCGATGGCCCTGGACACACGCCGCCTGTACTGGAAGATCTGACCTCCATGCACCATTCCATGAACGAATCACGACTCATCTTGCTTCGTGGCTCGTGTATCGCGACAGCCATTGTCTCAGCGATCGTGATCACTCTCACACTTGGGGCCTGCGCCCACACACGCCCGACTCTCGCCACGGAACTCCATCGCACCGGTGACGAGATCGTCATCGCCGGGCGATACTTCCACACCGGCGCCCCTGTCGTGCTCTGGACCGATCCCGGCGGCTATGACGCGTATCGCGTCGAACGCCGATTCGTCCCGATCGAAGCCGCCGACTACACGCCTGACGCCAAGTTCACACCCAATCGCTATGGACTGCGCAAGGCCGGGCTCGAGGCTGGCACGCTCGAACGCGTTCGCGGCGGCGGGTGGGATCTCACCACGCTCCAGAGCACCATCGACCAGTTCGTGATCCACTACGACGTCTGTGGCACAAGCCGCCAGTGCTTCCGCGTCCTCCACGACGTCCGCGGGCTCTCCGTCCACTTCATGCTCGATCTCGACGGCACGATCTACCAGACGCTCGACGTCAAGGAGCGAGCCTGGCACGCCACGACCTCGAACGATCGCAGCGTCGGCATCGAGATCGCGAACATCGGCGCGTATCCACCCGCAAAGGCCGAGATCCTCGAGAAGTGGTACGCGCCGGTCGAGTCGAGCGGCTCCCCGCCATCGTCAACACCTCGTTCACCCACGCCGGAGAATCCCGCGATCTGCCGCGTCACGCTTCCCGCGTCGTATGGCGATGGTGGTGTTCGCACGCCGGACTTCGTGGCGCTCACCGCCCGCCCAGGCCCGATCGAGGGCGAGATCCAGGATGCTCCCTACGTCATGCATGACCTGACCGAGGCGCAATACGAGTCGCTCACTCGTCTCACGGCGGCGCTCTGTGCCGTGCTCCCACGGATCGAGTGCGACTATCCGCGCGATGAGAACGGCCGCCTCATCACCCACGCGCTCAACGCCGAAGCCCTCGCGTCGTATCGCGGCCTCATCGGGCACTTCCACATCCAGTCCAACAAGATCGACCCCGGCCCGGCCTTCGATTGGGATCGCGTTGTCGACGGGGCCCGACAACTTCGGCCTGCTCCAGGACACGCCAAAGCCGTGGGTCATGCCAACGGTCGCGTGACGAACTCCCGATAACCTCGCGTTCCCGCGGCAAAGGTGTCCGAATCTGCCCGGCACGTCCATGAAGCAGGAACCACGCTTGCGTCGTCGCCATCCAATGGATTATCATGCCTTGTCCTGTTCGCCGCAACGCCTTTGACGATCGCCGCGAATGGGATGGGTGTGTCGAATCGCGCGTGGGTTGCATGCCGTGGTCTGGACCGTTCCGCGTGACGCTAATATTTGAGGTGCCGGCCTGATGCCGCAGCCCGAGCCAACCACAACACCAACCGAGAGCCACTCCCGCTGGCTCGCTGCGGCCCGCGCGCTGGGGATGATCGCCCTGACGATCCTCGCGTTCGTGCTGTGGACCGCCAAGGCCGAGGCCGGGTTCTGATCCTCTTCGCCCTGCGGCTGCCACGCCATCTCCACAGCAGCATCGCTCGCATACGCTGAGCCATGAGCACCACCGTGCGACCGATCGCCGCGGGGCTTGTCCCGCCGTCGTGGCCCGACTCCATCCCCGCCGCACGCTTCGCCGCCGCTATCGAGCGCCGATCACCCACGGGGTGCGACATCGCGATCATCGGTCTCCCCGACGATCTGGGCGTGCGACTCAATAGCGGCCGGGTCGGAGCGAGCGAAGGCCCCAGAGAGTTCCGCGCCGCCCTCGCCCGCTACGGCGTGGCCGATCCGCCCGAGATCACCTGGCCCAAGGTCTTCGACGCGGGCGACATCGAGCCAGATGAGGGCACCGACGCCGCTGCCCTCGCGAGGACCCACGACAAGGTCACCGCGGTCGTGACCGAGATCCTCAACCTCGGCCTCTTCCCCATCGCTATCGGCGGCGGGCACGACCTCACCTTCCCCTTCGTCCGAGCCGTTGCACAGAAGCACGGCACACTCGACGGCGTGTATCTCGACGCCCACCTCGACGTCCGCCCCGAGCCGGGCTCGGGTATGCCGTTCCGCAAACTCATCGAGGACGGACTCGCACGCCGCCTCCAGGTCTTCGGCCTCAACCGCGTCGTCACCACCGAGGCCCACGCGAGATGGTTCACCGATCACGACGGCGTCATCCACACACCCGAGTCTCGCCCACGCACGCCCGAGGACTTCCCCGTCTGGCCATGCTTCGTGAGCCTCGATCTCGACGTGATCGACTCGGCGCACGCGCCGGGTGTGAGCGCGATCAACCCAGCGGGCTGGAGCGCCGCCGATGCCCAGGCCGCCGCCGTCGCCGCGGGTCGCACGCCCTCGGTCCGCTGCTTCGACCTCATGGAACTCTCGCCGCAGCACGACCAGGACGGACGGACCGCGCGTCTCGCGGCCCATCTCTTCCTCTCGTTCCTCCACGGCTTTGCCCAGCGCCCCCGCTAGAGTCGCCCGATGTCGATCCTCATCACCAACGCGCGCGTCCTCACGATGGGCCAGGGCCCAAGCCCACGCACGCGCGAGCGCCTCTCGGACGTGGGGGCGATTCCGCGTGCCGACGTGCTCATCGATCAGGGTGTGATCGTGCGCATCACGCCGTATACGCCGCACAATCCTGCACCCGCACCGCCCGCCGGTGCCACCATCATCGACGCGAAGGGACGCGTCCTGATGCCGGCGTTCATCGATCCCCACACCCACCTCTGCTGGGCGGGCGATCGCCTCGACGAGTGGCAGATGAAACTCGCGGGCACGCCCTACCTCGATATCCTGAAGGCCGGCGGCGGGATCATGTCCACCGTTCGGGCTGTGCGAGACGCGAGCGAGAACGCCCTTCTCGAACTGCTGCTCGAGCGACTCGATCGCGTCTTCCGCGCGGGCACGACGACCATCGAGATCAAATCCGGCTACGGGCTCTCAACGCGCGACGAACTCAAGATGCTCAGGGTGATCCACGAGGCCCAATCTCGCTGGCCGGGCACGATCGTCGCCACGGCCTTGCTCGGGCACGCGATCGACGCCGACGTTCCCGACTTTGTCCAGCGCACGATCGACGAGACCCTCCCCGCCGTTCACGCCGAGTTCCCGGGCGTGGCAATCGACGCGTTTTGTGAGAAAGGCGCATGGTCGCGTGAGCAGTGCGTGCAACTCTTCGCCCAGGCGCGGTCGCTCGGGCATCCCATCCGCGTCCACGCCGACCAGTTCAACAGCCTCGGCATGATCGACGACGCCATTCGCCTCGGCGCGGCGAGCGTCGATCACCTCGAAGCAAGCACGCGAGACGATCTCCAGCGACTCTCTGAGTCGTCCACCTTCGGCGTCGGCCTCCCCTGCACCGGTCTGCACATGGCGACCCGCGCCGGTGGCGACTTCGCCGATCTCCGCGCCCTCGCGGACCTCGGCGGACGCGTCGCCATCGCCACCAACGGCAACCCCGGCTCGGCCACCGCGTTCGCCATGCCCGTCGCGATGGCCGCCGCCGTGCGATTCTGCGGGCTGACACCCCAGGAATCAATCGTCGCCTCGACGGCCAACGCCGGTGCGTTGCTCGGCGTTGTCGATCCGCGCCTCTCCGATCGTGGCCGCCTCGAGTCGGGCCTTCGCGCCGACCTGGTCCTGCTCCGCCACGCCGACGAACGCTCGCTCGCCTACGAATGGGCCACGGACCACGTCGCCCTGACCATCTGCCACGGTCGCGTCGCCTTCTCCGCATGAACGGGGAGCATGCCCGCGACACTGGCCCGACCGGAGGACGCCTCCCTGGACGCCGACACACTACGCCGCGTTGAAGACGCCGTGTTGCGCCTGCTGACGCTCTCACCCAGCGAGCGTGAGTGGGCCCTCGTCGCGCTCGGACGTGAGGACCCGGCCGTCGAACGCGAGGCCAGGTCGCTGCTGAAGCACGCCGCCAATGTGACCCAGTTCCTCGCGACGCCCGCCCTGGGCACCAACCTCGACTCGCTCGGCTTCGACACGCCGCAACTCGCCGAGGACCTTTCCGGCGTCGTCATCGGCGCGTACAAACTGACCTCCAAGATCGCCACCGGTGGCATGGGCGCCGTCTATCGTGCCGCACGTGTCGACGGACAGTTCGAGCAGGAAGTCGCCGTCAAGATCGTCAAGCGGGGCATGGACACCGACGAGATCTTCCGCCGCTTTGTCCACGAACGCCAGACACTTGCCAACCTCAACCATCCCAACATCGCACGCCTCATCGATGGCGGCGTCACCGAGTCGGGCAGGCCCTACCTCGTCATGGAGTTCATCGCCGGCATCCCCATCGATGAGTTCGTGGCGTCTCACACTCTCAACTTTCCCGCGCGCCTCGCGCTCTTCCGCACTGTTTGCGATGCCGTCCGGTTCGCGCACCAGAACCTTGTCGTCCACCGCGACCTCAAGCCCAGTAACATCCTCGTCACCCCCGATGGCGTCCCCAAACTCCTCGACTTCGGCATCGCCAAGGTCCTCAAGGAAGGATCACGCCTCGACCAGACCTACACCTCACCTGCCGAGCGACTCCTCACGCCCGAGTACGCAAGCCCCGAACAGATCCGCGGGCAGATCGTCACGACGTCCACCGACGTCTACTCACTCGGTGTTATCCTCTACGAGCTCCTCGTGGGCACGCGACCATATTCCCTCGCCTCGCGCACGACCGCGGAACTCGAACGCGTTGTTTGCGAGCAGACGCCGCCGCTCCCAAGCACCGTATCTCCATCTAACGCTCGAGCCCTGCGCGGCGACCTCGACACGATCATCACCACCGCGATGCGCAAGGAGCCCCACCGCCGATACGCCTCCGTCGAAGCCCTGCTCGCCGATCTCGACCGATTCGTCAACGGGTTCCCCATCCTCGCGCGGCCCGACACGCTCGCCTACCGAGCGTCGAAGTTCATCCGCCGCAACACACTCGCCTGCGCACTGACCTCTGTCGCGGCCGCTGGAATCGGGATCTACATCGCCCAGTCCATTCGCGTGAAACACCAGCGAGACGAGGCCTACTCCGCCAGAGACCAGTCCGAAGCCATCACCGCATTCCTCTCGCAGATGCTCCGCCCGCCCGCGCCTATCGCCCGAGGACGTGAGACCCGTGTCGCCGACGTCCTCGATCACGCCCTCATCCAGGCCGACTCGGAGCTCAGCGATCGACCCCTTGTCCACGCCGCCGTCGAGAGCAGCATCGGCAGGACCTGGCTCGAACTCGGCGAGATCACCCAAGCCGAGACCTCCGTCCGCGACGCTCTCGCGCGAAGAGAGGCCCTCCTTCCGCCAGGGCATCACGATATCGCCGAGAGCAAGCTCGACCTCGCCGAGGTCCTCTTCCGAAAAGAAGACTTCGACGGCGCGGCACGGCTCGCGACCGAGGCGCTCAACTCCCACCGACGCCTCCGAGGCGAGGCCAACCTCGACACCGCCCGCTGCTACAACACGCTGGGCGCGATCCACCGCGCCATGTCGCAGCTCGACGACGCCGAGGCCGACCATCGCACCGCGTTGCGGATTCGCCAGGAGATCATGAAACGCTCGACCGGCGCCGAGCACGCCCAGGCCGAACTCGATGCCGCCGAGAGCCTCAACAACCTCGCGGTCGTGCGCCGGCTCAAGGGTGATGCTCTCGAGGCCATCGAGCGCCTCGAGCAAGCCCTCGAACTGCGCCTCAAGCACCTCCCCGCCGACCACCCGCTCGTCATCCAGAGCGAGACGAACCTCGGCCTTATGTACCTCCAACGTGACCGATTCGAGGACGCCCAACGCCTCTATGCCCAGGCCATGCCCGGCGCCGAGCGCGTCTATGGCTCCACCTCGGCGTTCTTCGGCACAACGCTCCGCAACTACGCCCAACTCCAACTGGAGACCGGAGACCCCCAGAGCGCGATCCCCAATCTCAATCGCGCCATCTCCATCCTCTCGCCGCAACTCGGCGAAGACTCCATGGGCGTGGTTCTCGCCAAGGCGCACCTCCTCCGAGCGTTTCGAGTAACCCGCCAGTTCTCCCAGGGAGAATCGACGGCCGCGTCGCTCGACGCCCTCCTCTCGACCGTGCCGACGCTCCAGGGCCAACTCCGCGCCGTCGCCACGCACCTCTATGAGTACTACGACGCGGCAGGCCACCTTGCGGATGCGGATCGCTGGCGCCAGAGGCTTGCCGACTCCCCGCCCTAAGCGATCGCGGGTTCTTCCTTGGTCGCCAGCCGCAGGATGTTCGTCTGTGTCATCGCGTCGCCCGTCAACTCGCCCGTGATGCGCCCGCCCGCCATGACCAGCACGCGATCCGAGAGCGCCAGCAGTTCGGGCATCTCGCTCGAGACGAGCAACACGGCCGTCCCGCGGTTCGTCTCCTCGCGCACAAGCCGATAGATCTCGGCCTTGGTCCCCACGTCGATGCCACGCGTCGGCTCGTCGAGCAGCAGCACCCGCGTGCGTTTGCCCATCCAGCGCGCGATGAGCACCTTCTGCTGGTTGCCCCCCGAGAGCGTTCCGGGGACGTTCGACGCCGCCGCGGTCTTCACGTGGAAGCCGAGGATCTTCTCGCGAACGACGCCTCGCTCGCTCGATGAACGCCGAACGAATCGCCCACGAGCCAGCCGCGGCATCTCGGGCAGCACGATGTTCTCGTCGATCCCCAGCAGGAAGAAAAGCCCCAGGTTCCGCCGATCTTCGGGGACATACCCGATCCCCGCCGCGATTGCCGCGCGAGGATTTCCGAGTGTGACCACCGAGCCATCGACACGCACCGACCCCGACGCGCGCGAGTCCAACCCAAAGATCGCGTCGAGCACCTCTGACCTTCCCGCCCCCACCAGTCCGCCGATCCCCACGATCTCCCCCGCGCGGACCTCGAACGAGACCTCCGACAACTTGCCGGGCGACGACACACCACGAACTTCGAGCAACACTCTTCCCGGCGGCGTGTGCCCCACAACGCCATCAGCCATCGCCCGCAGAACCCCGGCCTCGCTCGCTGCGCCGTTCCTGGCGACTGATTCGGCACCCGAAGGACGCGAGCCAAACTCCCCGGCCTTCGCCGTCTCGATCCTCCGCCCGATCATCTGCTCCACCAGCGTCGGCTCGTCGATCGCCTTGATGTCGTTGGTCGCGACGAATCGGCCATCGCGAAGGACCGTGACCCGGTCGCACACCTGGAAGATCTCGCCCATGCGATGGCTGACATACAGGATCGTCAGCCCTTCACCCGCGAGCGAGCGCACGATCTCCATCAGCCGATCCGCCTCGCCCATCGAGAGCGAACTCGTCGGCTCGTCAAAGACGATGACCCGCGCACGAGACGAGTGCCTGGCAATCGCCGAATCGCCTCCATCATCGAGCGCGCTGGCGATCTGCACGATCTGCCGCCGACCTGGACTGAGCACGCCCAGGGGCGCCTCGACATCGATCGTGGGATCGAGCCTCGCGAGCAGGCGCGACGCCCGCTCCCGCATCCGACGCCGGTCCACAAGCCCGAACCGCGAGGGCATCGCGTGCAGGCTCAGGTTCTCGGCCACACTCAGATTGGGACACTGCGCCAGTTCCTGGTGCACAATCCGCACGCCCGCCCCGAAGGCGTCCTCGATCGAGCCTGGCGAGAGATCCCGCCCGTCGATCACAACCACGCCCGAGTCCTGCCTGTACAGCCCGGCGATCGTCTTCCCCAGCGTGCTCTTGCCCGCGCCGTTCTCGCCCATGAGCGCGTGCACCTCGCCCGCCTCGAACGACACGCTCACGTCGTCCAACGCCTGCGTGATGCCGAACCGCTTCGAGATGTGCCGTGCCTCAAGAAACATGCACCATCACCTAAAGCCCGGCACACTCCTTCGAGCGAGCCGGGAGATTCATCACTTCTGCTCCAGCCACTTATCCCAGATCCCCTCATACTCCTTCACGTTGTCCTTCGTGACGATCTGGAGATCAAAGTGGACGACCGGGCTTGGCGGGTCCTTCCCCTCGAGCAACTTCTCGACCGCGATCCGCACCGACTCGTGCCCCCAGCCATAGCAGTCCTGCCCGATGAGCGCCTGCACCTCGCCCTTGGCGACGTACGCGAGTTCCTCACGCAGCGTGTCCACCGACACCACCTTTGCCCGACCCGCGACACCCGTCAGCGCATCCTTCGTGAAGAGCGGCCATCCCCCCACCATCGCCCATCCGGCGATGTCCGGGTTTGCCGTCTGCACCTGTTGCAGCATCGCGGCCGCATCCGGCGCGGTCTCCTTGTGGTAGTACACGTCCTTGAGCGTGAAGCCCTTGGCCTTGAGCGAGTCGAGTTCCTGCTTCACGCCGCGGATGCGGGCCTGGAGGTTGGGGGCCGTCTGATTCCCGCCGAGGATCGCGATCGGCCCGCCCGTGTCGCCCATCGCCTTGGCGAGTTGCTTCATGACCTCGCGTCCGCACGCCTCGTCGTCGATGCCGTAGTACGCGAACCGCTTGGACTTCGGGCTGTCGGAGTCGAACGTCACCACGAGCACGCCGCGATCCACCGCCGAATCGATCGGGAGTTTCAGCACGTCGCCATCGGTGCACGAGACCGAGATCGCGTCCACGCCCTGCCCGACGAGTTGCTCGATGTACTGCCCCTGCTTCTGCGCGTCCTCATTCGTCGGCGTCTGCCAGATCACGTCGATCTTCACGCCGTATTTCTTCGAGAGTTCCGCGCCCGCGGCCAGCGCCCCCGTGCGTGCCGCCTGGAAGACCGGGTTCGACTGCGACTTCGCGATCACGCCGATCCGCAACGGACGGACCTTCGGCGCGTCACCCTTCACCGAGTCCGCCGTCGCGGCAGGCTTCGCCTCGCCAGGATTTGTCGCGGCGCCATGGCTTGGCGCCGACTCGCTCGTCTTGGGCGCAGAGTCCACGGGCGGGTTCTGCTTCTGCTCGCATCCCTGCATTCCCATAGCGGCGAAAACGCCGATTGCCATCGCCGCGCCCACACGCAGCCACGAGCCCGCGACACCCGATCCATTCACACGTTTCTTCATAACAAGCTCCTTGTTCTGGTCAATGTGAGTTGTGCTACCAATCTCAGATTTGCTCGTTCACTCTGCGTCGGACATTCCAGTGATTCCCGTCCAATACACGATGCCCCGATCGCGGCTACCGCCCCGTGGGCATCAGCCGCGTCTTCAACTGATCCAGCACCACCGCGATCACGATCGCCGCACCCATCACCACCTGTGTGTAGTTGGTGTCAATACTCAGAATGATCATCGCGTTGGTGATGAGTTGGATGAGCACCGCGCCCAGCACCGCCCCGAGCGCGCTCCCACGCCCCCCCGACAGCGACGCTCCGCCGATCACGCTCGCCGCGATGACCGTCAACTCGTCGCCCGTTCCCGCGGCCGAAGTCGCCGCACCGTAGTACCCGATGTACACCGCCGCCGAAAGCCCCGCGAGCGCCCCCATCACCGCGAAGACCAGAATCTTGACGTGCCCCACGCCGATTCCGGCATACCTCGCCGCCGTCTCATTCCCCCCGATCGCGAACGTCTGCCTCCCGGGCACGGTCCGAGTCAGCACGAAGTGCCCCACGATCGCAACCAGGCCCATGATCACCACCGGCACGGGATACACCGCGAGCGACCCCTTCGCTCCGATCGTCAGCGGCAACTTCATGAACCCCGCGACAAACGACGTGGGCAGTCCGCTCACCGACTGTCCCTTGGTCATGATGAACGCCAGCCCGCGAAGCGCCGCCATTGTCCCCAGCGTGATGATGAACGGATGCACGCGCAGCCCCACCACCATCGCCCCGTTCGCCACGCCGCAGACAAGCCCAGTCAGCACGCACACGCCTAATCCCACGGCGATCGACACGGCCGCACCGGCCCCAGCGTCTCCAGCCCCTTGCTCCAGCGCGCGCAGCGCGATCGCGCCCACAATCGCGCTCACGGCATAGATCGACCCCACCGACAGATCGATCCCACCCAGCACAATGATCGCCGTCATGCCCACGGCCATGATCGCCGTATAACTCGCCTGCGTCGCCACCAGCACCAGATTCTGCGTGTTGAAGAACGCATTGACCGTCGTCGTCACCCATTGCCCCGTCTCGGGGTCCAGGTGACGCGATGGAATCGGATGCGAGAAGATCGACAACGCGACCATCATCAGCACGATCACGAGGATCAGACCCGACTCCTGGGCCAGCAGCAGGCGGCGCCACATCGGGTGCCCCTCGGTCGTTCTCGCCAGTGTGCCGCCGTTGCTCGATGACACTTCTGTCTCCCAAAGTCACGCAATAGGCCCAAAGAAACCACGGGTTCGTCGACCACCCTCCCCAGCCGGCGCGACATCCACCAATCCCCGTGAAAACCTTGGGATTGGCGGACCGTAGGTTAGCCGCTGTGTTCGGTTCGTGCGACCCGGCCGGGCCAGCCGGTCAACCGCCGACCTCGTGCTCGACCCGCCCCGATTCCTTGTAGATTCGCACGATCCGAACGACCTCAAGGGCGACGGCCAACTGGGCCTGGTCCGTGCTTGCCCCGCAGTGATGCGTTGCCACGACCCCCGGCAGTTTCACCGTCGCGTTCGACCAAGCCCCTTCCGTCGCCGAAGGCTGGTCCTCGTACACATCAAGCCCCGCCCGGATCCCCTTCGACTGGACCGCCGACCGGAGCGCGGCCTCATCCACGATCGGCCCGCGGCTCGTGTTCACAAAGATCGCCCCGGGCTTCATGCACCCAAAGAACTCCGCATTGAACAGGTGCTTGGTCGAGTCCGCGAGCGGCAGATGCACGCTGATCACGTCCGCCTGCTTCGCCAACGCGTGCAGCGCTGGCGTGTCGGTCCCGCCGAACTCACACCCCAGTGCCCGCGCGTGCTGCTCGGTGATACTCCGGCTCCACGCGATCACGCGCATGCCGAACGCCACGCCGCGCGTGATGACCTCCTGTCCGATCGCGCCCACGCCGACGACCGCGAGCGTCGTCCCTTTGAGCCCCCGCGCCTTGGAATACTCCTTCTTGTTCCACGTCCCCTCGCGGGCCGCCATGCACTGGTCCGGAATCCGCCGATCGCACGCGAGCATCAGGCCGAACGCCAACTCGGCGACGGCGACCGCGTTCATCCCCGGGCAGTTGCAGACCTTGATCCCGCGAGACCGGGCCGCCGCGACATCGATGTTGTCCACGCCGCTGCCCGCGCGGACGATGACCTTCAGCCCCTTCGCCTCGGCGGTGACCCCCGCGGGGACCTTGGTCGAGCGGACCACGAGGATTTCGGGCGTGTGCTCGGCGATCGCGCCCGGGAGTTTCTCCGTCCCGAGGCCCGGGTGGTACTCGACCTTGGCGCCGAGCGACTTGAGTCCCTCCAATCCCGCCGCCTCGAACTTGTCCGCGACCAGAACCTTCATGCGCACGCTCCTTGTGCCCACGCGCCTGTCTCTCGATCGCGAGGCACCCAGAGCGTACGAACGCCCGAGGAGGTTCTCAAACCTCTGGGGTCATGAGAGACGCATGGAGACACAACGATTCGGGGGAGCGAGTCGGCGTTACCAGTTCGACGTGTTGATCTCGGCCGCCTGCACGTCGATGCCCTTCAGCCCGCCGCGTGTCCAACGGAGATAGCCGATGACCGACTCCCCACCAACACGAGTGCCGTTGCGGAGTGGTGGCTCCCAGGCCTGAGGCTGATAGTTGTACACCGTCGGTGCGGTGCTTCGTGGCGAGCGGACATTGAATCCGGGATTGATCGAGTTGCCGGTGCGGTTGCCCGCGGGACCTGTCGGCGTTCCGGTCTGGAAGATCGCCACGTGCCCATCAAAGAAAAGCAGTGGCTGCTTGGCCTCGGGGTACTCCATCGCCCACTCACGCTTTCCGAAGTGCCGTGCGACCGCGTCATAGAGCACGACCTTCTGCGACGGATAGGCGACATCGCCGAGTCGGCGCCTCCCGAGCGTGTTCTGCCGGTTCGGGTCCGGCTGCGTCAACTGATACTGATAGTGCGTTGTGGCCTGGGCGAAGGTGTTGTTTGTGCCATCCCCGCGATCGGGCGACATCGCCGCCGGCACAAACTGGTACGACGAGGAGTACGGCCAGCGCCAGTTCTGCGAGTTCGTCCCCGCGGGCTGCGGCTGCGCCGCGTTCGTCCGGAACGCCGGAACGTTCCACCAACGCATGCGGGTCGAGTCTTCGGGACACACGACCCACGGCGAGGGCAGATTGAAGTCCATGAAGTCCTGGAGCGCCAGGTGGTTGTACAGAATGTACGGGATCCAGTTCGTCGGCCACGGGATGTCACTCCGACCCGAACGCCGGCGCATGATGTCCGTCGCCTGTGCCGCTGCCGCGCGAAGATCCTCGGCGAACAAGCCCCCCGCCGGACGCAAGTCCGCGTATTGGCTGGTCGCGTAGACCTTTCGTGTCCAACTGAACGACACAATCTTGTCCAGGTACGTCGCCGCGTAGCCGGATATCCCCGTCCCCAACTGGTTCAGGTTGTTCTGGCACTTGAGCAATCGCGCCGACCGCTTTGCCTGCGCGAGCGCGGGCAACAGCAGTCCGATCAAAAGCGCGATAATCGCGATCACCACCAGCAACTCGATGAGCGTAAAGCCCCGACCTTGTCGTGCTCGCATACAACCCCTGTTTCCGCGCCCCGACAGACCATGAAAGCCCGTCGATAGAATCACCCCGGCGCAAAGTCCAAACACACGATGCGTCCATGGTACCAGACCGTTTCAGACGCCGCAACCCAAATCCAGGCATGAACCACTCTCAGATCCAGCACCTCAGTCCAACTCGACTTCGATTCAGTGTGTACCACGCGGCTTCGTCCTCGATTCTCATGCTCGCCTCGTGCGCCACGCAGCACCAAATCCCCAACTCCGCACGCGAGGCCCTCCGGGGCACACAACCCGAATCGACGCTCAACGCTCCAGGCCCACGAATCCGGCCTTTGGTCACACCAAGCACGACCCCACTCGCCACCACCTCCAGCGGCGGCGTCATCACCCTCGCCGACATCCAGACCCAACTCCTCGAAGCCCAGGGCCGGGCCATCGCCGAGGAAGTCGCTCTCGATCGCGCCCTCGCCCGTGAACTCAAGGCCAAATCCCTCACCATCCACGACCAGGACCTTGATCGCGAGGAGCAGGAACTGCTGCAGAACGTCGCGAAGGGTGCACGAACGAATGCCGACGAGGCCCAGCGTCTCATCCTCCAGATCCGCCGCGAACGGGGCCTCGGTCCCACGCGGTACCGTGCGCTCCTCCTGCGCAACGCTGCGCTCCGCGCCCTCGTCGCCCCCGAAATCTCCATTTCTCCGGCAGAAATCGAGCGCGAGAAGTCGCTCCGCGCCGACCCGCGTGTTCGCGCGCGCGTCATCATCACCCGCACCCGCGAGCAGGCGAGCGACCTCCGCCGCCGTCTGGAATCGACACCCGTTGAGGACCGCACAACTCGGTTTGCCGAACTCGCCGCGACCTACTCCACAGACGCCTCAGCCACCAACGCCGGCAGACTCGAGCCCTTCGCCCTCGAAGACCCCGCCGTCCCCTCGGTCCTCCGCGACCTTCTCCGTGGCCTCAACCCCGGCGAACTCACGCCCCTATTCATTCTCGATTCAAGCGTTGGAGTGGCCTTGTTTGAGGGAATGGATCCCGCCCCCGCAGTCGCCCCAAGTGCCGAAGGGATCAGGCAAGAGCTCCGATCCAAGAGAGAACGCGCTGCCATGGATCGCTTGGCGAAGGATCTCCTCGCTGACGAACACCTAACACCAACCGACCCATCACTCCGTTGGTAAGTGTTTTTGTGTCAGGCTTTTCCTGATTTTCACATGATTCACACTTGACACGATACCTGTTGTCACGGTAAGTTATCGAGTATCGGACGCTATCCAATGTGGCGAGCGTCTGAAGTGGGAACGAGAGATCCCAGTGTGAACACGAGAGACACCCAATGCATGGCGTTCCATGCTTTGGGACATACGAGGAGAGACCAGGGATGAAGTTGTTCTTTGCGAGCATGATCGCCCTTGCGGCTGGAGCGACGGCCAACGCTGGCGTCATCGGACACGCCATCCAGATTTCGGCGACCAACGGGACCAGCTCGGCCTCGTGGTTTGTGGACGCGCCGGCCACATGGACAGACGGGGCATGGCAGTGGAACGCCCCGGCGGGCGGGCTTGAGATGCGCGAGGCGGGGACCAATGCCCTCGTCGCCGCCATCGACGGGCTCCACATTCGCTTCGAAGAGGACCCGGTCGTCAACATCAACTTCTCGGTGACGGCGTCCTCCTCGGACACGATCTTCACCATCACCTCAGGCCTTTTGACCTACACGCCCTTCAATGGCGAGGCGTTCGCCAGCGCTTCACTCACCGTCACCGACAGCGACGGAAGCGGATTGGCGTTTGCAAGCGGCGCCTACGGCGGTGGCGACGTGTATCGTGCCAACCTCAACGGTGCGATCCCCGGACCCACGGTCTTTGCCGACCTCGTTCCCGGATTCTCCGTCGGGTTGCCTCCGGGATCCGCGACCGATAGCGAGTTCCTCGGGTTCGTCCCCGTCGGGATCATCTCCAGCCAGCAGGCGTCCTACTCCTTCACCCTCTCGGCGAACGACTCCGCCAGCGGAACGAGCACCTTCATCACCCGCACCGTGATCCCCGCGCCGGCCTCGATCGCCCTCCTGGGCATCGCGGGCGCCCTCGCCGGCCGTCGTCGCCGCTGAGTTGCTTCTCAAATCATCGCTCGAAAGGACCCGCGTCGCTCGACGTGGGTTTTTTTCTGCGCGCCACCCGATCGCTCGGCTTCACGGTCATCACGGCTTCATTTCACCGGTGTAGGCGTCCCGTCAATCTTCGGGATCGTCAGCGCCACCATCAGCCCGATCAGCGACAACGCCGAACCCACAAAGAACGGCGCGCCGGGAACGACCACGCTCCGGCCCTCGGCCGTGAAGTGCGCGAACACCAATCCGCCGAGAATCGGCCCGAAGACCGAAGCAAGCCCGATGACGCTGACGAAGGCACCTTGCACGCGCCCCTGATCGCGTGGTCCGACCTGTCGCGTGATGAGGGCCTGCGATGCAGGCTGTGAAACCGCGCCGAGCGAGGCGATCGCGACCAGCACATAGATCATCCAGCCGTGCGGCGCCAGTCCATAGCACAGATACGCAAGGACGGCGATCGCCACGCCGAAGATCAGGCTGCGGCGCTCGCCGAGGCGAGGGATGATCTTCCGCGCCAACCCGCCCTGCACGATGACGGCCCCGATGCCCACGACAAAGAGCGACAGCCCCACCTGCGTCGTGCTCCATCCATAGCGGAACTTGGTGTACAGCACCCACGTCGTGTGCAGGCCGAACTGGGCGAGATTCAAGAGCAGCGACACCGCGGCGATTCTCCGAACGCCCGGATATTCACGCAAGTTCCGGATCGCACCGAACGGATTCAACCGAGAGAAAGTGAGCGGGTGCCTCGCGCGATGCTCGATCGCCAGGGATTCGGGGAGCACAAAGACGCCATACACCACGCTCGCGAGGGTGACGATGCCCGCGACGACAAAGGGGAGACGGATGCTGATGTCGCCCAGCAAGCCGCCCGCGACCGGTCCGATCACGAATCCCAGGCCGAACGCCGCCCCGATCATCCCGAAGGCCGCCGGTCTCTTCTCGATCGGCGTGACATCGGCGATATAGGCGTTCGCGACGGTGATGTTGGCGCCGGAAATGCCGTTGAGCGTTCGCGCGATGAACAGGAACCACAGCGAGGGCGCCAGCGCCTGGGCGAAGAAATCGATCGCCGATCCCGCGAGCGAGAGCAGAATCACAGGCCGGCGACCGAACCGGTCCGAGAGCGTCCCGAGCAAAGGCCCGAAGATCAACTGCATCGCCGCGTACGAAGCACCAAGGAGCCCGACATACGGCGCGGCCCTGGACTCGCGCGAAATCGCCTGGGGTTTACTCTCGACCGGTGTGGACTCATCGGATGCGGCGATCGGCTTCGTTTCACTCGATGGATTCGGATTGGCACCTGGGGCCGCAACGGCCGCCTCAACCCGGGTCTTCACGTCTTCCTGCAGCATCGCGGCTTCGGCGATGAAGGCTGGATCCTTCTCGGGAAGAAGTTCCTCCACGAGCCTCGGCCCCACGGGGATGATCAGCCCGATGCCGAGAGCGTCGAGCAGAATCGTCACAAAGATAAAGATGGCCGCCGCTCGCCGGTTCCGACCGGTCGGCGCGGACGCGCCACTCCCCGGCGTCTCTCCGGACGATGTCTCCGATGTTGGCTCCTGGCTCGACACGCAGGCAGAAGGTAGGACGCCGAATCACGATTCGTCCTGCGTGCATCCCCCTCGCATGGGCATTCGTCGCTATGCCGACGTCCCGTCCTTGAGTTCGGGACGATTCTTGAGTTCCCGCCGCATGATCTTGCCCGTCGGGTTCTTGGGGAGTTCATCGAGGCGAATGACCCGATCGGGCACCTTGTACCCGGCGAGTGACTGGCGGCACCAGGCCTGCAACTCTCGCTCGTCGAACTCGCCCCCCTCTCGGATCTCGACAAAGGCCACGGGCAACTCACCTCGGACGGGGTCGTGCACGCCGATCACGCCCGATGCCGCGACTGTGGCGTGCTTGTTGAGGACTTCCTCGATCTCGCGCGGGAAGACGTTCTCGCCTCCGACGATCATCATCTCTTTAAGCCGCCCTGTGATGTACAGGTGCCCGTCGAGATCGAATCGACCGATGTCCCCCGTGCGGAAGAACCCGTCGCTCGTGAACGCCCCGGCCGATTCCGCTGGCAGTTTGTAGTACCCCTGCATCACGTTCGGGCCCTTGATCTGCACCTCGCCATCGTCGTTGGGTCCGAGCGTACGGCCCGTATTCACATCGACGATCCGCTCCGTCACGCGCGGAAGCGGCATCCCCACGCTTCCACGCTTGAAGTCCTGGGGCCTGCACCAGTTCGAGACCGGGGCCGTCTCTGTCAATCCATACCCCTCGTTGAGCGTCACGCCGAAGCGATCGCGCAGGCGCTCGAAGACACCCTGCGGCAGCGGCTCGCCTCCGGACACCACAAACCGCAGCGAGGCCCAGTCCTCGGGCGTGGCGTCCTTGGCGTTGGCGAGTGCCGCGTACATCGATGGGATCGCGATCAGCAGCGTCGGGCGATGCTCCCGAAGCGCCTTCACGATCTTCCCGGGCATGAACCGCGCGAGGTACACCACCTTGAACCCCAGCGAGAGGGGCAGGATCGTCAGCGCGGTCAGCCCGAATGTGTGGAACTGCGGCAGCACGCCGAGAAAGACATGGTCGTCGCCATGCTTGATTCCGACCCATTCCACGATCTGGTGGACATTGGCAACGACGTTCCCATGCGTGAGCATCACGCCCTTGGGCTTGCCGCTGGTGCCGGATGTGTAGAGCAGCAGGGCGAGGTCGTCATCGTCCATCATCGCCGGCCAGCGAGCCTCGGGGACGCCGTCGAAATTCTGCTCGTCCAGACGCACGAGGCTCGCCACCCGAGGCGTGAACTTCATGAAGTCCAGCATCGCCCCGACCGTCAGCACGACCTCCGTGCCGCAATCGTCGATGACGTACTGCAACTCTTCGGGCTTGAGGAGGTAGTTGAGCGGCACAACGGTTCGCCCGAGGATCCACGACGCGAGGGCCGCCATCGCGAACCCGGCGCCCGTGGGCATCAGCACGCCGACCGGGGCCCGCGGCTCGCCCGGATTCCCACCGCCTGTTGGCGACCCGCTCGTGCTCTCGATGAGCGACGCGATGTGCAACGCCCCGCCCAGGACCTTGCCCGCCGTGTGCTCGCCGCGATCGTCCACGATCGCCACACGCCCGGGTGACGCAAGCAGAGACTTCACGATGGGCCAGTGGATGCTCATGGTTCTCGTGCTTGGGATACGAAACGGGACAGGGTACAGCAGACCGATCGTATCGCTCACAGTGCCCCATGCGAGTGAAACACGAACACTCAACCTCACCGCAAGGTTCGAGCCGGGCTGATCTCCAGTTCTCCGCAGGTGCGCGAATGCTCGCTTCGATATACTTCGCCCAAAGGAGATTGACCCATGAATGCCCGAATCACGTCGTCGATTCGCCGTCCGCTCCGGCTCGCGCTCGCGGCGTGCGCCTTCGGCCTTGTCCTGACCTCACCGATGATGGCGGTTCCGCCGTCCGAGGATCAGGTCGAGAACGCCGTCAAAGTCTTCCGCGCCGCCGAACGGGGCGAGAAGACCAGCGACGTCGTCGCCCGCGCCCTTGAAGGCATCGACCTTTCGGAGGCGTCCGGGGCCCAACTCGAAAAACTCGCCTTCGCGAACTCGGGCGCCGAGGACGTGGCCCAGAAGTTCCGCGAGCGCGTCGTGCAACTCGCCGCCGAGCCGACTGCCGATGGCGCCATCGCCGCGGGACTCGCCCCGCGCCTCGTCAAACGCCCCGGCCGCGGCGAACCGCGTGAGGCGTACCTCGCCTCCATGGCCGAGGCCATCACCGCCGCCGCCACGCACCCGGGCCTCTCCGCCGCGCTCGCTGCGGGCCAGGGCGGGCAGGTCTTCGTCGACGCCGCGAACTTCCCCGAAAAGGCCACCCTCGCCGACAAGGGCGTCTTCACCACGCTCGCCGGACTCGTGAAGGGCGACTGGGACCCCAAGAACTACCGCGCGCTGACGACACTCGCCGAGGCCGTCCTGGATGACGACGCCAAGGTCCCCAGCGCCGAGCGCACCCGCATCCGCCAGAGCGCGGTCGCCACGCTCAACAAGGCCAAGGACGACGAGACCCGTCCCGAGGCGGAACGCAAGTTCCTCGCTCGCCAGGTCCAGTTCTTCGATGGCGCCTGGGCCAAGGGAGAGCTCCTCGACCACGCCGCCCCGCCCATCACCTTCACCTGGAACAACCAGGGCAAGACGCTCCACTCCTTCGGCGACCTCCGCGGCAAGATCGTCGTCGTGGACTTCTGGGCCACCTGGTGCGGGCCGTGCATCGCCTCCTTCCCCCACCTCCGCGAGATGGTCGAGCGATACAAGGACTCGCCCGTCGTCGTCCTCGGCGTCACCAGCCCCCAGGGCCGCGTCTCGTATCCGAAGAACTTCACCGGCGAGAAGACCCTCGAGGGCAAGCGCGACATCACCGTCCAGAACGAGATCGACGCGCTCGCCCCGTGGACCAAGGCCATGGACATGACCTGGCTCGTCGCCGTCAGCGAGGAGTCCTGCTTCAACCCGCAGTTCGGCGTCCGGGGCATCCCCAGCATGGCGATCATCGACGCGAGCGGCGTCGTCCGCCACGCCGGCATGCACCCCTCCAACCCCGGCATCACCGACAAGATCGATGCCCTCCTCAAGGACATGGGCGAGAAGATCCCAACGGCCCCCGCAAAGAACGAGAAGGACGACAAGGCCGAGGGCCACGCGAACTGAGATGGACTGACCACACGTTCGCGCGAAGCAACTTACAATGACCTCTCCGCCCCGCCCCACATGGACGGGGCGTTTTCATTCCACGTCCTCTCGATCCACGTACTCCATAGAGACATCTGGCTTGGGTTGACTCTGTCTTGGGTGCCCTCCGTGGGCGGCACCAGCGATGGGCGTTTCGGCGTCGACTGATGCAAGTGGCTCGCAACCTGCGGTGATGAGCGATTGAGCAAGAGGGGGAGGGGGGGGCGGGAGGGCGAGTCGCCACAGACGAATTTTCCGGATTTTTCGGTCATGGACTGAATCGCCCTCACGATCCGCACGATCGTGAGATCCGGCGGCAGGACGCCTCGCGAGGCCGCTCCGGCGGGTGGCATGGGTTGAGCCTGTCTTGGGTGCCATCTGTCGTCTGCGTAGGGACGACTGATGCGAGTAGTCAACGATCGGTGAGGGCGCCCCGGGCGTTTCCGTGAGTCCGGCACCAGTCAGTCCTCTCTGTCTATCGCAGGGGCGACCGACTCGTGGCACCCGGCGTGCCTCTTCACCTCCTCATCCTTCGGCGCTCGCCTCAGCACCCCAACTGGAACCTCTCGATGTAATAGAGGAGGTCGTCGATGGTGACGGCCTGGTCGGGGGTGGCCGTGGCGGTGCCGTCGTCGAGGTCGGCGTCGATATGGCCGGCCTGGAAGATGGTGAGGTAATACAGAAGGTCGTCGATGGTGACGGCGCCGTCCCGGGCACCCGTGGCGCTGCCGTCGTCCACGTCGGCGACGCAGGTGGGGACGGACTGGCCGACGAGGAGGTAGACGCTGGCGGTGTTGGCGTTCACGACGATGGAGGATTGGCCGGGAACGGTGATGGTGGCGCTGGCGCGGTAGGCGAAGGTGTCGAGGCCGGTGAAGCCGGGGGTGGGCGTGTACTCGAAAGAGCCGTCCGGGTGGAGGGTGACGGAGCCGTGGGTCGGGAAGGTCATGATGGTGGCGGCCCGGGAGATGTCCTGGCCCTGGACCGCGTCGTTTGTAAGAAGGCCGGAGGCGGCCGGGACGACGAGCGACTGGTTGGGGGTGACGGCGTAGCGATCGGGGACGGTGAGGCGGGTGGGAAGGGTGCGGAGGTCGCGCAGGCCGGCGATGGACCAGGTCATGTAGTCGTGGGACTCTGGAGGTGCGCTCTCCAACATCGCGTCGACCTCGGCGCGGAGGGCGTCGGAACGTTGCCTCATCGCGGCCTGGATGTCGGCGGAGGAGGCGAAGTTGACGTTGGAGTCGGCGAGGATGAGTTCGCGGAGGGTGCCGTCGCCGAGGCCGCCGTAGCCGCCGTTCGCGCCACCGCCCCGGATGCCGGCGCGGAGGATGTCGCTGGAGACGAAGGACTCGGGGGCGCCGAGGGAGAGGTAGGCGTCGAGCATGGAGACGGGGACCTGGGCGGCGTCGATGGCGTCGCGGAGGGCTCCGGCCTGGTCGAGCCCGGCGTAGAGGACCCCGGCGGCGGTGGTGCGTCGTGTGGCGAGGGCGTCGTGGGCGGCGGCGATGATGTCGTCGATGTGGCCTCGGTAGTCGACCGAGCCGCTGATCTTGCTGAGGACTCGTGCGCCGCCGGTGTAGTTGTACGTGGTCCCCGGGGGGTCGAACCATGTTTGAGCGATCTGCCCGTTCCACGCATCGAGGGCGTAGTACTCGGCGCACTGGATGCACCCATCGCTGTGATAGATGCGGACCACGTTGCGGACGATGGCGACGAGTTGTCCGCGCCATGAGGTGCTGTAGGTGTAGTGGAGGTCGAACTGGGTCTGCGAGGTGTCCACGGGATTGACGGAGACCTGGCAGGAGTGGGTGAAGCCGGAGCCGGCGAGGGTGGTCACGGTGGGGTGGAGCAGGTCGGGGACGTTGAGTCGCAGTTTGGTGGCGATGCCGATGGCGGGGTGGATGAGGCCCCAGTATCGGGCGCCGCCCGGAGGTCGGAGTTGGTATTGGCTGCTCCCGCCGCTGGGGTCGTACACCGTCGCCCAGGTGCTGGAGAGCAGGCCGACGGGTGGGCTGGTGAACTGGACGATGGGTTGCGTCTCGTCGAGCCAGACGTTGAGGGGGGCGAGTTCGGGGAAGAGGGTGGCGACGTTGGCGGTGTGTCGCTGGGCGAGGAGGTCGGCCATGGCAGGGACGCGGGCGTCGAAGTCGTCGAGGAGGCGGTTGTAGAGGGCGGCGC
The DNA here is from genome assembly GCA_964628245.1 of uncultured Phycisphaeraceae bacterium. Taxonomy (GTDB): domain Bacteria; phylum Planctomycetota; class Phycisphaerae; order Phycisphaerales; family UBA1924. The sequence continues at coordinate 249,733 of CAZVMU010000004.1, forward strand.
TCTTCGCGTTCCGCATGGCGTCGCGGGCGGTCTCGCCCTTGGCGATGATGTCGTTGAGGCGTTGGGGCGAGGTGGCGTTGATGGCGGCGAAGTACCAGGGGTTCTCGCGGCCGAGTTGGGCGTAGGCGTCGGCGACGAAGGACCAGGTGGTGGGATCGACGAGGCGCTGGGAACTGAGGGAGGAGAGGCCGAGTTGGGTGGGGAAGGCGCGGAGGTTGTTAATGTTGAAGCCGAGGGGGAAGTCGGCGAGTTGATCGATGGCGGTCGGGCCATAGGTGAGGTTGGGGGAGGTCGGGCCGGCATGGCCGCTGTCGGCGGCGATGGTGGTGGCCCAGGTGTAGAAGGTGCTCTCGAGGCCTGTGTAGGTTGAGTTTCCGGCGCCGGAGTAGGCGAGATCGAAGCCGGTGCGAGCGCGGTGGCCCAGGCCGAAGTCCATGTCGATGAGGAGGTCCTGCTGGAAGCCGTCGGCGAGGACGCCGTAGAGGTTGGCCTCGAGCCGGTTGATGGCGGAGCGCACGCCGTAGAGCGAGACCTGGATCTCGCTGAGGCTTCCCTCGACACGGCGGAGGGTCTCGTTGATGAGATTGAAGGAGTCGGACATGGTGGCGTAGATCACTTCCAGCTGGCGGTCGATGGCGTCGAAGCGGGCGTGCATCTCGAGGCGGACCTGCTCGACCTGCTGGCGGAGTTGGTTGATCTGGTCGAAGATCTGCTGCTCGGGAGGCGGCGGGCCGGTCTCGTCGCCGACGAGGTCGGTGATAGCGCTGGCGACGCCGAGGAGGAGCCCGACGCCGCCGACGATGGCGCCGGGGCCTTCGGCGGCGAAGGCGACACCCGCGCCGATGATGCCGCCAGCGATGTTGAGGCCGGCGGACACGCGACCTGTGGTCTCTTCGGTCTGGAGCGTAATGGCGGCGAGATCCTCGAGTTGGTTGGCGCCGATGTGCACACCGGGATCGAGGGCCTGGGCCTGGAGGAAGTTGTTCATGGTGAGGCGGGCACGGCTGACGGCTCGTGCACGCGCTTCGTCTTGGAGGCGCTGGGCGAGTTGGGCCATGAGCGCGGGGTCGGGGGTAGGCGTGTATCGCGCCCACATGCCGGTGTCGCCATCGGCGGCAAGTTCGGCGGCGACGGATTGGAGGTGGGTGTCGATCGCGCCGCGGACGGTGGCGAGTTCGGCGAGGCTGAGGGCCTTGGCGTCGGCGAAGTTCGCGGAGCGCGCGGTGAGGTAGTCGGCGTAGGTGGCGGGCATGGTGACGCGAGCGCCAGCGATCTCGGGAAAGGCGCTGGCGAGGACGGCAGGCGTGGGGAATGGCTCGATGTTCTGGGAGCGCAGGAACGCGGCGATCGCGGGGGAGACTCGGGCGTCCATGAAGGCCGCGACGAGGGTTCGTGTCGTGACGGCGTTCTGGGCGACATCGACGACCTGGGAGCGTTGGTGCTGGACGGAGCGTTGGCGGTAGGAGGCGCTGCCGAGGTCGAGGCCGAGGGCTTCGAGAGTGGACTCGCCAATGTTCAAGTCGAGGCCAGCGAGGACTTCGGTGGTGGGCGTGACGCGCGCGACAAAGCGGACGGCGGCGATGAAGTTGCCGCGGCGGTTGAGATCGGGATCGTCGGCGAAGGAGGTGGCGAGAGCGGTGTTGAAGGTGATGGCGAATTGTTCCAGTTGATCGGTGGAGGCGCTCGGGTTGAGTCGCGCGAGTTCGGAGGCCGCGGCGAGGACGGCGAGGAGTCGCGGGTTTGGCGCGAGGGAGTTTTCGAGGAGAACGATCTGTGAGGCGGTGAGGGCGTCCTTGAACTCGGCGTAGCGGCTGTCGCTCGTGATGTCGAAGGTGGTTTGCGCGCGTGCCGAGGGAGGGAGGGCGAGGAGGAGCGTGGCGAGAGCGACGAAGGCGCATGTGACGAGGGATCGCCGGGCGATTCGAGTCGTGGCATTGAGGACTCTGTTCAGACCGCTCTTCAGACTGATCATCTTCATGGAATACCTCCACCCAACCCCCATGTGAGTGGGCGACAGGGAGGAGGATCGCGCCCGGATTTGGTGGGACTGATCAGAGAAAAAACTGGTCAGACGTGTGACGCCAACCGAACAAGAACCTGATCGAGGTTGTGATTCAAGGATCCGCGGGTCATGACTTCATCGGCTCCATGGGACTTGGCGGCGTCGAGGAGGTCTTTGGCAACATGGGGGCCCCAGGCGAGAATTCGGAGTCGACGGGAGGTGTTTGGCGTCAAGTGCGGGGGATTGGCGTCTGGACTTGTGGCTGTGTGCGAGGTGTTGAACTCTCGGGCCCGGTCGATGAGCGAGAGGGCGAGTTCGGGCGGGGAATCGAGATCGACGAGCAGGGCGACGGGGTGTGGCGGGTTGGGGTCGGTGAGTCGGGCCTCGAGCATGTCGAGGGTTCGGACGGGGCGCGCGGCGAGGCCGAGGGATTCGGCGGTGGCCTTGATTTTGGAGGCCCACATGAGGTCGGCGGCGTTGTAGAGGATGAGCGTGTTGGTCATGCGAGGGATCTTCCCGGGTCTGGACCAGAACGGCGACCCGGAAAATCACGAAAGTGGAAGAAGTTTTGGCGTCAAGTTTGCACGGGATGGGAAGGGACCGCTACGCTTCTCTCCCACTTTCAGATTCCTTGCGTGGATCCCTGGCGGGTTCGCCTTCGGGACGGGGCGCGAGGGTGGCCGTTGCATACGGAACCGTTTCCCATGACACCCGCGACACTTGAGAGGCCTCTGGCCGCCGAAGGATCGGCTGGCTTTGCGCACCCGGTCTTTGATGAGTTGGCGTTCCCCACGGACGCGAACAATCTGTACCGCCAGACGGTCGGCTGCATGCTCCACGCGGCGGATGTGATGGACCTGCCGCAGTACCTGAAGTTGGTGCTGGCGCAGCCGAAGAACGAGATCATGGTGCACTTCCCGGTGCTGATGGACAACGGGAAGTGGAGCCTGTTCAAGGGGTACCGGGTTCAGCACAACAACGCGCTGGGGCCGTACAAGGGCGGGTTGCGGTTCCACCACGACGTGCACCTGGACGACGTGAAGAGTCTGGCGTTTCTGATGACGATGAAGTGCTCGCTCGTGGGCGTGCCGTATGGCGGGGGCAAGGGCGGGATCAAGGTGAACCCGCGCGACCACTCGGCGGCGGAGATGCAGCGGATCGTGCGCCGGTTCACGTCGGCGATCGCGCACAACATCGGGCCGGATTATGACATCCCCGCGCCCGACGTCGGCTCGAACGCGCAGCACATGGCGTGGATCGCGGACACGTACTCGTTCCTGTCGGAGGTCGCGGGTCAGAATCCGTCGGCCGTGATCACCGGGAAGCCGATCGAGTACGGCGGGTCGTTGGGGCGAGAGAAGGCGACGGGGCAGGGCGTGGTGGACACGCTGGTGGAGATGCTCCCGGAGTTGAACCTGAAGCCCGCGCAGTGCACGTTCAGCACGCTTGGCTATGGCAACGTGGGCTCGTGGTCGTCGCGGATCTTCCAGGACAAGGGCGCGAAGATGATCGCGGCCGCCGACCACACGGGGTTCATCCGCAACGATCAGGGGATCGACGCGCACGACCTCGCGACGCACTGCGAGACCAAGGGGAGCGTCTCGTCGTATCCCAAGGCGACGAAGTGCTCGAAGGAAGAGTTCTACAAGGCGAAAGTGGACGTGTTCATTCCGGCGGCGCTGGAGCAGATGATCCAGGAGCCCGAGGCGAGCATGCTGAACTGCAAGGTCGTGGCGGAGGGCGCCAACGCCCCCACCACCCCCGCGGGCGAGCGCGTGCTGCAGTCGCGGGGCGTCGAGATCCTTCCGGCGATCCTGTGCAACGCGGGCGGCGTCACGGTCAGTTACTTCGAGTGGCTGCAGAACAAGACGTTCCAGTCGTGGGACCTGGAGAAGGTGGACCAGACGCTGAACAAGCACATGGTCCGCGCGGCCCAGCGCGTGCGCGTGGCGCGGAAGAAGTACAACGTCGATCTCCGGACGGCGGCGTACATCGCGGCGCTCGAGCGGCTGGCCAAGGCCTACGAAGTTCGCGGGATCTTCCCATAAGTCGGGGGACCCGGACGCGACGCACGGCGGCCTGTGGATCCGGCGATGGATATCGAGGTTTTTGTGCTGATTTTCGTGCCTGTCCTTTGGACAGGCCGATGGTTCCGTTCAAGGATGGTGCGCCGCGTTTGGCTTGCCCTCGTGGGCCCTGGTTTGTTCGGGACCTGATCGAGTGGGGATCTGGACGCGAGGAGAAAGGACATGGACGAGATGGGTGCCTGGGGCTTTGGCCACTTTGAGAACGACGACGCTGCCGACTGGGCGGCGGATCTTGTGGAGATGGACGACGCCGCCTTGATCGAGGAGGCGTTCGAGCGTGTGTTGAACGCGAAGGAGGCGTACGCGGAGGCCCCCGAGGCGTGGTGCGCTCTGGCCGCGGCGGAGGTTGTCGCGGCGCTCAAGGGCGCGCGCGGGACGGACCTTCCCGAGGAGATCCACGGGTGGGTCGAGGGGAAGCCCTCGCCCGAGGCGTCGCTCATCCGGCGCGCGGCGGAGGCGGTCAAGGCGATCCGCGAGTCGTCGGAGTTGCGTGATCTGATCGATGAGCAGGACGAGCTCGAGGAGTGGGAGCCGCGCGTCGCCGACCTGGAGCGCCGCCTGGCGGCCTGAGTCGTCCCGATCGCGTGCGGATCGACATCCAAGTGACCTTCGCGCCCGCGGGAGACTCGCGGGCGTTTTCGTCTTGTGCCCGCAAGCAGCCCGACCGTGAGGGAGGGCCCACCATCGGCGTCACGAGCGCGGCGAGGCCCTCCCTCACGGTCGGGCGACCTGTTGTTGAATGCCGACACGCGGGGTGAAACCTCGTTGTTTTCGGCCCGCCCCGCGCCATCGCCGCGTGTACCCTTGGGGCACATGACACATGATCACGAACGCTCGCGTCGGCCCTTCGTCGGCGGCAACTGGAAGATGAACACCAACCGCACCGCGGCGTCCGACCTGACGCGGGGCGTGGTGGACGGGCTGATGAACATCGATGGCGTGGACGTCGCCGTCTTCCCGCCGTATCCATATCTCCTGCTCGTCCGCTCGATCCTCCGCGACCGCAGCAGCGCCATCAAGCTCGGCGCCCAGGACGCGTACTTCAAAGAAGACGGCGCGTTCACCGGCGAGGTCTCGATCGCGATGCTGAAGGATTGCGGCGTGCAGGTCGTGTTGTGCGGGCACTCCGAGCGTCGGCACGTCATCGGCGAGAGCGACGAGGTGGTGAACGCGAAGGTGCGTGCCGTGCTCGACGCGGGACTCGAGTGCATCCTGTGCGTGGGCGAGACGCTCGACGAGCGGACGGCCGGGCACCAGGACATCGTGACGAGCCGCCAGATCAAGACGGGCCTGGCCGAGGTTCCCGGCGACTGGCTCGAGCGTCTGACGATCGCGTACGAGCCCGTCTGGGCGATCGGCACGGGCAAGACGGCGACGCCCGACGATGCGCAGTCGGCGCACGCGCACATCCGAGAGCTGGTGGCCCACCTCTACGGCACCGAGCGGGCCGCGCGCCTGCGGATCCAGTACGGCGGCTCCCTGAAGGCGGGCAATGCCGCGGAACTCTTCGCCCAGGGCGACATCGACGGCGGCCTGGTCGGCGGCGCGTCGCTCAAGGCGGTGGAGTTCGTGGGCATCGTGAAGGCGGCGGCCACCGCCCGCGCCTGAGCCGCGGCTCAGGATTCAGGCGCGGCCCATCCGATCCCTCGAGACCACGTCCGCGCGACTTATTCACGCGAGAACGCGGCCCAGGCGGGGTTCCACGTCGCCAGAACCGCGTGAGGAATCGTCCATCACGCCGATTGGATCGTCCAGCACGACGATTGGGTCGTCCAGCACGCGTGCCGGAGGGTTCATCACGCGTGTTGGAACGTCCACGACCCCGATTGGAGACTCCATCACGCGTGTTGGAACGTCCACGACCCCGATTGGAGACTCCATCACGCGTGTGGGATCGTCCGCGACGCGTCGTGGAGAGTTCATCACGCGTGCTGGATCGTTCCTTTCGCCGATTGGAGAGCTCCTTTCGCGTGGAGGAGCGTCCGCCGCGCGTGCCGAATCATCCCTGTCGCGGGGGGGATAAGGGATGAGGGGAGGTTGGGGA
>CAZVMU010000005.1:0-214929 GCA_964628245.1 uncultured Phycisphaeraceae bacterium
AGACATAGGACTCCACCGGCCCGAAGAGGTCCGGTCCGATGGCGCCCGTGACGATTCGTCCATCGGAACTGATCGAGCCGTGCTGCTCCCACGTGCTCTCGAACGGATAGGGCGCCCGACGCACGCTGTCGTTGTCGCGATTCCAGACGAAGACGCCCTCGGCGGGCACACCGGGCGCGTGCTCACCTCCGGCCCCGATGATCATGGTGCTCCCGTCATGGTCCACGTTGATGATTCGTCCCTTGCCCATGCCACCGAGAAACGAGATCGTCGGCGTTCCATAGATCGTGCCGTCGTCGTGGAAGACGGTGGGAACGATGTTCGGGCCGGTATTGTTCACGACCACGACGCGACCATCGCCGGAGATGCGCGGGTAGTTCCCAAGGCCATACTCCGTCCGCACGCCCGAGGGCGTCTCGCGGAAGACCGGTTCCGCCAAGCCGGTGAACTGGCCGTTATAACTCACGCCCACGATCGACCCGTCGTCGGCGATGTCCTCGATCCAAAGACGCTGATACCCCGGACTCGGCTGGATGAACCGCAGGCTCGGCGTCTGGGCGAGGGCCAGCCCCGCGAGGGTGCCGACACCCCCAACCGCCGCCCAAACGCTGGCCGCGACCGCGAGTCCCATGCCCTTCTGTGCCGTTCTGTGCCGCATCAGACACCCTCCGGTTCCCTAGCCTGCCACCCCCATCCCGCTCCAACCACCCGGCCCTGACACTCACTTGGGGAACGTACAACACTTTGGGCAAATTACAAGGAAAGTGCGCGAATTCCTTGGGCATCTGCATGGCCGCTGCCGATCACGGCCCGATCTACCGCGATTCGCCGAACTGGCGGGTGGCATGGATCGCTCTCTGCCTTGGGTGCCATCAGTCGGCAGCTTTGGGCCGACTGATGCGAGGTGTACGCTGACGCCATGACCGTCCCGTCCGACGATTCGCCCCCACCCCCGCCTCCCCCACGAAAACACCTCCGACGGCACTTTGGACCCCATTTCGCTCGATTCCTCACGTTCTTGTGCTCCCGACTCAGGCCGCTCCTCTCGGATCCCGACACTCGCGATTGTCTGGCCCGCCATCTCGAGCGGACGCGGGTGAGATGGAAGATCCATCTCTATGCCTGGGTCGTGATGCCCGAGCACGCGCATCTTCTGTTGTGGCCGCGACTGCCCGACGGGCCGGTCGCGAAGGTCCTCCACTATCTCAAGCGGTCCACGGCACAGGAGACGACCGGGTGGTGGCGCGAGCGCGACGCCGGGTCCATCGCGGAGATCCGGGGCGCCGATGGAACAATCCGATTCTGGCCGCGCGGCGGCGGGTACGACCGCAACATCTACAGTCTCGGCGAGTTCGACGAGAAGTTACGTGAGATCCATGAGAACCCCGTGCGCCGGGGCCTGGTCCCGCGGCCCGAGGACTGGGCGTGGTCGTCGGCAACGTGGCACGCGGGGTGGGGGGGATCGAACGGGACCTGTGGCCATCGATCCGCTCCCGCCGACTCGGCCGAACAGTCCGAGCGATGGTGAGGGACACGACGCGTCGGGTGGAACACGCATCAGTCGGCCCAAAGCCGCCGACTGATGGCACCCTGGGCAGGAGAAGATCCACGTAAACCCGGCTCGGGAGCACTCCCGGGCCGGGTTTCGTGTTTTGGTTGGTGTGAGCCCTGCGTTGAGGCCCGGCAAGGCTCGGAGGGGCTGGGGGGGCGGCGGAGGGGGCGGCGGGGGGGCGTGGTGGGGGGCTTGGGGGTAGAATGGCCGATGCGGGTGGCGACGGCTGCCTGCGATCGGGGCTTTCGTGCCGGGGTCATCCCGGTGCGTGAGCCGAATTTCCAGCAAGGGAGGCCGGGCGTGGAAGCATACGAGCGCATCAAGAGGATCTTGGCCGAGCACGAGGACGACCTGCAGAAGGCCGAGGGCGGGAACAAAGCCGCCGGCACGCGGGTTCGCCAGGCGATGCAGGACGTGAAGAACGCCGCTCAGGAAGTCCGGCAGAAGATCCTGGACATGCGGGACACGTCCAAGGCGTCGTGAGATCGGCGAGTCGGCGGCATGAGTCCGGATCGTGTTCGGGGAGACCCGAGTCGAGCCGGATTTAGCGCCCCCCACGCTGAGCAGCATGGAAGCGAAGCGGCCTCGACGACGGACGCGGCGGTGTCGCCCTGCCGCGAGTTCGCGCGGGGAGGGGGGCGGGGGGCGGGGGGCGTCATCGTATGTGGGGATGATCTTGCCTCGGGCGAGGCATCGACTGATTGTGGAACGTGACGAGAGACAAACCTGTTTGACCTAAACCCATGAGCCACGCCGTATCTAATCCTTCGCCGCGTTCGGATGAGCCAGGCTCGTCTGCGGGTGGTGAGACCTCGGCTTCGAAGCACGACTCGATCTTTGATCTTTCGGGCGTCGATCTCGGCGCGTGCCGGGCGGACAAAGACGAGATCGCGCGCTGGAACCAGCACCGGGGCGTGATGGCGCTGGTGGACCGGGTCGTGTGGCTGAGCGACGACCTGACGCGGGGCGTGGGGCTCAAGCACATCAAAGACGACGAGTTCTGGGTGCCGGGGCACTTCCCCGGGAAGCCGATGTATCCCGGCGTGCTCATGATCGAATCGGCGGCCCAGTTCGCGAGTTACATGTTCAGTGTCCGCAAGGGCGCGCCGACGCTCGCGGCGTTCCTGCGCATCGAGGACGCGGCGTTCCGCAACATGGTCGTGCCCGGGGACGACCTGGTGATCCTGAACCAGAACGTGCGGATGCAGCGCAAGCGGTTCGTCTGCCGCGTGCAGGGGCTGGTGGGCGTGGGGACACGTGCCGAGCGGATCGCGTTCGATGCGACCGTGAGCGGCATGGCGCTCGAGTAAGTGTGCGTTCGTTCACAGGCCGCAGGGAGCGTGGTCATGCCCCAGCCCTATCCATTGATCTTCGAGCCGATCCTGATGGACAAAGTGTGGGGGGGCGATCGCCTGCGCGCCTTCGGCAAGAAGGTGGGCGAGGGGGCGAGAGTCGGCGAGAGTTGGGAACTCGCGGACCTCGCCAAGACCTCGGCCTCGGGGGCCGGGGGCGGGGCGCAGCGGTCGGAGATCAGGAACGGGCCGCTCGCGGGGAAGGACATCCACTTTGCGATCGGGCTGTGGGCGGACAAGTTGCTCGGGCGGCGCACCCGCGGCGGGTTTCCGCTGCTCATCAAGTTCCTCGATGCACGCGAGAATCTGTCGGTCCAGGTCCATCCGAGCCAGGCGTATGCCGCGTCGAATCCGGACGCGCACCTGAAGACCGAGTGCTGGTACGTGCTGAGCGCCGAGCCGGGCGCGAAGATCTACAAGGGCGTGCGCGAGGGCGTGACCCCCGAGTCGTTCAAGTCCCGGATCGCGAGCGGTGCGGTGAAGGACGATCTCGGGGCCGTGGACGCGGTGGCCGGGGAATGCCACGTTCTGCCGAGCGGGACGGTGCACGCGCTGGGTGCGGGTGTGCTGGTGGCCGAGGTTCAGACGCCGAGCGACACGACGTTCCGAGTCTTTGATTGGGGTCGTGCGGGTCGAGAGTTGCACATCGATCAGGCGATGGAGTGCATCGAGTTCGCGCGGGCGCCCGAGGCGACGCGGTTTGATCCCTCGTCGGGTGATCGGACGAGATTGGTGAAAACGCCGTTCTTCTCGCTGGACGAGGCTCGCCCGAGTGCTGGAAAGAGCATGGACCTCGTCGCGCACGGCGAGGGGCACGCGATCGCGCACGGTCCGCTGGTGGTCATGGTGCTGGCGGGGAGCGGAACGATCGAGGCACTCCCGGCACGGGCGCGGTTCGAGGCGGTGCCGGTGACGATGGGAGAGACGGTGCTGATTCCCGCGGCACTCTCGAACGGGTCAAAGTTCTCGGCGGGCATGGACGCGACAATCGTGATCGCGAGCGTGTGCTAAGCCGAGAAACGGATCAACTCCCGCCGAAGTTTCCGAACTCGCCGGGCTTGAGGGCGGCATCGTCCATGATGTACAGGCCCACGAGCCAATCGCCGACGGTGTAGGGCTTCACACCGAGGATGCCGCTGACGGTGCCGGAGACGGCGAAGCGGTCGTCGCCCTTGACGGCGGTGTTGGTCTGGACCTCGATGGCGTCGAAGGGCGTGGGTGGGACGCCGATGCAGCAGCCGTCCCACTGGTTGAGCATGACGATGTATTCCTTGGGATCCTGCACGTAGAGAGGGAAGGCGACGTAGCCGGTGATGGTGACGTGCTTGCCATCGAGCATGGCGACGGCACTGGGCATCTGCTTCTTACCTTCGCGCGGGTTGTAGAGTTTCTCGGCCGAGGTCAGCAGTTCCCAGGTGATCTCGTAGGGCTTCTCTCTGGTGCCGTCGCCCTTGATGACGAAGCGGTCATCGACAAGGAGCGAGCCGTCGGGCTTCTTCTCGATCTTGGAATCGATGATGGTGAAGGGTTTGGCGGGGGCGTCGGGCTTGGCGGAGTTCTCTTTGCCTGTGGGAGTGCCGGGATCGCTTGTGTGTGGTGGTGCGGCCGGAGTCGTTGAAGCGGGATCGGGCTTTACGGGAGTCGCCGGAGCCTGGGTCGTGTTGTCGATCGTTGGATTTGCGAAAACAACACCTTCGGACGCACGGTACTCCACGGCTGGCGTCGCAGGCGACGGCTTCGTGACTGCTGCGGGCGCATTGGTGGAGCTTGTGGCCTGAGTTGGCGCCTTTGGCGGTGTCTCGAACGCGTGATCCTTGGCGATGATCTCGCTATTTGTGTCTGTGATCGACGGCGAGGCCTCTCGCTTGCCGGGTATGACAAGGGCGACGCCGAGAGCAATCGCGAGCAGCACCAGAATGGACCAGAAGATCTTCAACGCGGCATTCCTTTCGGCATGCAATGCTAGCCGATGGGCCTGAGATTCTTGGCGACGCTCGTGCGATAGGCCACGATTGCAGGAATGATCCCGGCAAGACAGGCAAGCAGGACCGTGGCGAGGGCGACGCCCAGGACCACGCGCGGATCGGGGCGTGGCGTGATCACCAGGCCCAGTTGCGTCCTCATTGCGCCCGCGACCAGCACGCCCGCCGCCAGGCTCACGACGACGCCCGCGATGGCTCCGATCACGCCCAGGAGCGCCGACTCGGTGAGCACGAGCGAGAAGATCCGCGCCCGGCTCGCGCCCAGCACGCGCAGGATCGCGATCTGACGCCGGCGCTGCTCCATGGAGTTGTAGAGCGCGAGCATGATCGCGATAGCGCTCGAGAAGACCACGACGACCGCCATCGCGACGAGGACGCGATCCACGCTGGAGACAATGCGGAAGAGGTTCTTGATCTGGTCGGCGGGGCTGGCGACGGTGAACGTGCCGCCGCGCCGGAGCGAGTCGAAGACCTGCGGCAGGTTGGCGGGCGTGTTGGAGCCCGCGCGAGTGGCGAGCCGGACGTAGGCGACATTGAGCAGTTGATCGGCGGGCGTGAGATCCTGGGCCGTCGTGGTCGTGATCGACGGATCATCCCGCTCGCGGCGGTCGTGGGCGTGGATGATCCACGTGCTGGTGAGATCGGTGAAGATGGCGCGGTCGTGGCTGCCACCGGTGGGCGCGAGAATGCCGACGACGGTGTACGCGAAGTCGGAGTGCTCGTGGGGCTTCATGGCGTTGGCGTCGCCGAGTTGGCGTGACTGCGCGATGCCATGCGTCAGGAAAAGTCGATCGCCCAGCCCGACGCCGGTGGCCTTGGCGACGGCGCTCCCGAGGACGACCTCGAAGGGCTTATCGAACGATCGTCCTTGCTCAAAGCCCCACGCCTCGCCCGGGTTGGGCTTGAACTTTGAGAAGAACTCGGGCGTGGTCGCCGTGACGGGAAAGCCACGGAAACTGTCGCCCTGCTGGAGGGGGATGCAGTAGCCGTTGTCACCCAGGGGGAGCGAGGCCTTGAGGCTCTCGAACTGGTCGAGGGTCATCGATCGCTTGGGTGGATCGGCGTAGAAGACGCTGGAAAGCACGGAGATGAGCGGGCTGGACTCGCGGCTGACGAGCAGGTGCATGTCGCCGCTGCCTCGTTCAAAGGCCGAGGTGGCCGAGGCGCGAAGCACAAGAAGAACGAGCAGGAGCGCCACGGCGACGGCGACCGTCAGCGACGTCGTGACCGTGGAGAAAAGGCGCGTGCGAAGGCTCCGCAGGATGATCGTCCAGTCGCTCATGCCGATCCTCCGAGTCGTTCCCGGCGAGTGAACCGATCCGTCATCGACGGATCATGGCTGACGCAGAGGAGCGCGGCGCCCGAATCCCTGCATGCGTTCTGGATGAGATCCATCGCGGCGGCGGCGTTCTCGGGGTCGAGGCTCGCGGTCGGTTCGTCGGCGAGGACGATCGCGGGCCTCGTGCTCACGGCCCTCGCGACGGCGACGCGCTGCTGCTGCCCGATGCTGAGCGTCTCAACGGGAGCGTTGGCGCGCTCGATACCGAGGCGCGCGAGAAGGTCGCGTGCGAGCGACGCGTGCTCCTTGGGTGGGATGGCGGAGAACATGAGGGCGGCAAGGATGTTCTCGCTCGCCGAGAAGCCCTGGAGCAGGTTAAACGTCTGAAAGATCATGCCGAGATGGGCGCCGCGGAAGCGGTCGCGTGCCGCACCGTGGAGGGAGTGGATCGCGGTGCCGGCGATCTCGATGGTGCCGGAGGATGGATCGAGAAGGCCGGCGATGAGTTGGAGGAGGGTGCTCTTGCCCTTGCCCGATGGCGCGGTGAGGAGGACCTGCTCGGCAGGCTCAAGAGAGAGCGCGGGAAGCGAAAGCGTCCATCGCGGCTCTCGCTCGCGCTGGACGTGACTGAACTGCAGATCTCGGATGTGAAGTGCCGTTTTCAAGGCAGGACTCTACTCCGCGTGGGATCAGCAACCAAGGTTGAATCGAGCGAGGAAGTAGAGGAGATCGTCGATGGTGACGCCGCCGTCGGGTGTGCCGGTATCGGTGCCGTCGTCGAGGTCGGCCTCGATGGCGCCTGTGTTGAAGACCGACAGGTAGTAGAGGAGATCGTCGATGGTGACGCCGCCGTCGGGCGCTCCGGTGCCGGTGCCGTCGTCGAGGTCGGCGGGGCAGGACGGCGTCACGATGGCACGGAGGTAACCGATCGCTTCGTCATGGACCTCTTCGTCGTCGCTCTGGTTGAAAACGATCCAAAATGGCAGCGAGTCCTCGATCGACGGATCGGACGAGAAGAGTTGGAGTTCCATCGCATAGACGCCGACATCGGCGGGCGACTGGATGGTGTAGCCGAGGTGGCGGTGCCACTCGCCGATGGCGTTGACGCTGAGTGAGAAACCCTCGACAACGCCGGGCGTGGTCTGTGTGTCCACGCTGAGGGGGCCGAACTCGATGCGGAAGGTGGACGGCGAGACCGTGTCGAAGTTCCCGTTGCTCCAGAGCATGACGGGGGCGAGGACACGGAATCCGATGGTGGAATCGGGCGGAAAGGCGCCCTCGAGAGAGTCGAAGCCTGGTTCATCGGTGTACAAGGGCGTGGTCTCGCCGAGTTCGCTCGCAAAGACACGATCGGGTGATGGCGGCTCGGCGTCGGGGAGCAAGTAGGTTCGGATCGTGGAATCTTCGAGCGTGAGCAGGATGTCGCCCGCGTGCTGCGCGAGCGAGCTGTGGACGAACGCCGTGGCGGCGGCGGCCATGGCAAGGGTGCAGCACGAGTGAGTCATGGAGTTCATGTGAGTTCCCTATGGAATCGGAGCGACCGTGTCAGAGCACGATCACGGTGTGGCGAGTGGATGGAACGAGTTGTGCGACCAATCGGTGTAGACATTCCGGAACGGATGAGACGCGGCGTGGCCGTCGAGGTAGCCCCAGTTGGAGACGGCCGCGGTGGAGGCGGGCTTGCCGCCCCATGCCGCGATGTCGATCTGGGTCGAGGCCCGTGTCGCCGATGCATCACCCGAGCCCCAGTTCTCGATGTGCGTGTGATCGGAAACGGCAAAGTCCCCGGTCTTGGTCATCAGCAGAAACTGGACGGTTCGTTCGGGAGAAGGGATCTTCTGGAGCCGGTCGAAGGGCTCTTTGGGTGAGAGTCCCGGGTTGAAGGTCCGGGAGAGGAGGTTGTTCATGCCATAACTGGTTTGTCGGGGTTGCCCGTTGATCGTGAGGCCCTGGCCGCCCGCGGATGTGGGCCAGTAGGGGCTCGTATCACCGGGCGATCGGATCGCCAGGGGTGTGCCGTAGTAGTCGGAAAGGGTGTTGACCCACGAGAGTTGGGGTGCGCCCGATCCTCCATGCGCCAGACCGACGTCGACAAGGAAGCCCTTGTTGGCGTCGGCATAGAGCGTCTGAGCAGTCTCGAGGGATCGCAGGTTCGCCAGGCAGACCGTCTGCCGCGCCACGCGTCGCGCGTTGGCGAGCGTGGGCAGGAGCAGCGAGATGAGCAGGGCGATGATGGCGATGACGACGAGCAACTCGATCAGCGTGAACGCGTGCGAGCGCGCACTCTTGGGAGGCATGGGACCACTCCGAGCATGGGCATGGCATGCGGGCGCGTGCGAAGACGCGTCGGCAAGAGCCACATGGACTGTGGATGAGATGTGAGATTGGACCGACGAACCGAGCGGGCGATCAGAGCATCGGCGGGCCGCGTGGTCGCGGGAGCGTTGGTTCGAGGCTCGCAGTCCAGAAGCGAGAGACAGGCGTGACAAACGAGACGAGCGTGATGGGAGTAAGCAAGGGGGCCACGCTCGGCATCACCCAGGTGTTCGGAAGCAAGGCGAGGAACGCGCACAGCGGACAGTCGTCAGGGGATGGTGCGGGCGTGTCACGCTCGTGGTCGTGGTCGAGATCACAATGGGTGTGTGAGTGCCCGTGTGTTTCTGCGGCATGGCACGCTTGCGAATCGGACTCGTGCGCGTGTGAATGGGAAAGGGGCGCGATGATCGCGACCCATGCCGACAGCATTGTGGCAATGACGCCAAGCCACGTGGTGCGAGTTGTCGAGCGTGCACGTCGCATGGATCTATCGAGAATAGTCCCGCCGGCGCGGGTGAACATCAATACTGATGTGATGACGGCTGTATGTGGCGGGTTACGCCTCGGAGTCGTCGTCCTCGATGATCTCGTCATTGGACTGCGAGTCCACGATGCCGGCGCCGATGGCGATCCGGGCGAGTTCGACGCGGTTGTTCGCGCCGAGTTTGGTGCCCAGGGAGACGCGGTGCCACTCGACCGTCTTGGTGCTTCGGTGGAGTTTCTTGGCGATCTGCTGGGTGGAGAGCCCGGCACCAATGAGACGGAGGATCTGGAGTTCGCGATTGGTGAGTTGGGCGAGGGGGCCGGAATCATCGACGCGCGCGCGGACGACGCCCTGATCGTCGGCGGGAGTTTGCACAGGATCAGAGGGCGTGGCGACGCGTGAGACGAGCAGGACCCGCCGGCGATTGAGTTGGTCGAAAGGGAAGGGTCGGACGACCATGCGGACCCATCGGCCCTGGATCATGCCATCGACGGTGATGGGGCGACCGGTGGTGGCGGCCTCGCGAACGAGGTCGATGCGCTCGCGAGCGAGGGCCTCGTCCCATAACTCGCGAAGGTTTCGCCCGACAAGTTCGTGGGCCGGTCGCGTCGCCCACTGGGCGGCGAGCCAGTTGGCAAAGACGATGGTGCCATCGGGTTCGACGACGATAACGCCCGATGTGGTGTCGTCGGTGAGGGCGGCCCACACCGGTTCCATGGTCTCGGGGATGAAGAGGCTGGTGGCGGTTGTGGACGTGGCTGGAGTCATGGCAATCACGGCAAAAATCCAAGGGTTTTGCCGGATTTGCACCGGCGATTCATGCGACGGCAATCCCAGCGAAAACCCGAGGATCATCGTCCCACATCCAGTGATATACGTCAACTCAAAAGAATGAAAATTACGCGAAAATCGCGTGATTGGAACGCTTACAAGATACGGGTCAGAATCCGAAGTCCAGCCAGTGTAAACCTTTGGAGGCGCCAAATGGCTCCACACGGCGTTGAATTCCTGGGCATGGCGGTGACACGGTGTATCCCGGCACAGGGCCTGGGCTTGTTTCGTGAGAGGCCTGCGGAGGAATATGGCTACTGGGTCTTCGAAGCCGCGGAGAACTCCTGAGCGAGCTGTGAGTATCGGTTGGCGGCAGCGGGGTCTCGGAAGACCACGCGCTTGGTGTTCTCATCGACGCGCCATGAGCCCCAGTTGGCCTTGAGGAAGTTGAGGAGCCGGACGCCGGACTTGGCAAACGTGATGTGGCGTTCGACGGCGAGTTTGGAGTTGTCGAGGTCGAGTTGCCTCACCGTGGAATCCACGAGATCGGTGAGTTCGGCCTCGGGAGCGCGGGCCTCGCGATAGGCGACCCGCAGTTCGCGATCGAGTTTGTCGAGTTGATCGAGCGCGTCCTCGGCGCGGGTCTGGAAGGACTCGAGTCGTGTGACCCGCTCGCCCATGTCATTGGCGTCGGCGACGCTGGCGAGATTCATGAGTCCCTTGGGCCCGAGCGTGAGACGGTCGTTGTCGAGTTCGCCGGTGAGCGACCCGACGCGCTGGGAGGCGTCGGCGACGATGCGGATGGAATCGGCGTGGGTGAAGGGGCCGCGTGCTTTGGGGTCGGAGGGCGTGATCGTGACCTTGCCATTGGGCGAGGTGATGGTGGCTTCGTTCGGCGAGGGCTTCTGGTACTCGGCGCGCCATGGGCCGGCGTTGGCGGACTGGGGCGAGACGAGTTGCTGGGCAATGCGCTCGTCGAGGGCCTGGGCGAGTGGGTGCCCGGTACCGGCAGCGGTGTTGAAGACGGTCATCACACCCAGGAGGAGGCAGGTCAGAGCATTGCCGACGGCGTTGTTCTTGGCGAAGAGGATGTAGGCGAACCACCCGACGATGATGAAGGCGACGGTGGAGACGATCCAGAAGAGGACGACGTTGGTGAAGAGGATGGAGATGCTCCCCCAGGCCTCGGTCGGCATGAAGAAGAACTTGCTCCCGAGAGCGAGTGCGGCGAGGAAGAGCGTGGCCGTGTGGATGTGGAAGCCGCCCTTGGGATCTGCGGTGGGGTCCGGGATGGTGGGGACGCGCGGGTGGCGCGAGTTGTTCGGCAGCGGCGGTGGGCCACCGGCGGCGTTGGTGGTGGGAAGGTTGGGCAGTCCAGGGGTGCCGGCGGGAGCGTTGGGTGGGGACTGGGGAATCACGAGAGAACCTCCACAGTGGCCCGTGGTTGTGGTCGGGCCGCTCGAATGGAGGATCGGCGAGGCGGGCGTTGGAGGATCGCGGGGGCGAGCAAATCACGGTCGGTGAATGGGGCGCGACCGATCCAGTCCGCACGCCCGAACGTGGAGTCTCGGGTTATGGGAGCGTCCACTCGGCATCAATATGATGGGAGATGCAGGGGCCGACCAGTCAGGAATCGCCGGCATCGACGACCACGGCGGAGCGAGATCGCAAGATCGCGTCGCTCCGATGGCTGGCGGTGATTCTGGGCTCAACGGCGGTGGTGGTCGTGGGTCTGGTGGGCTTGTTGCTCATGCTGCGCCGGGGGTCGTGGGAGCGCGGAGGTGGCGGCGGGCGCGGTGCGAGTGAGAAGAGCGTGACGCCGGGGAAGGCGCATTCCGGGAAGGGGGATGTGTGGCGGGAGTCGGCGCGAAGGGTCGAGCCGATGAGCGTCGAGGATCTCAAGAGCCAGTTCGCGGAAGGGCCTTCGGAGGAAGACGCGGGCGATTCCAAGGAGGGGCGATCGTGAGCCGCGGGCACGCGCTGGTGACGGGCGGGGGACGTCGTGTCGGGCGGGCGATCGCGTTGGAGTTGGCGCGGGTCGGTCTCGATGTGACGATCACGTTCGATCGCTCGGAACGTGACGCGAAGGCGACGGCCGAGGCGATCTCGTCGCTCGGCGTCGGCGGCGAGGCGATCGCACTCTCGCTCGATGATCCGAGGCGCGTGCAACAGGCGTGCGTGGATCTTGCCGCGCGATGGGGGCACGGGCGCGGGCTGGACGTGCTGGTGCACAACGCGTCGGTGTACGGGCCGATGGCGGTGGGGGCGATGGACGCGGACGAGGCCGAGCGTGTGATGCGTGTGAACGCGATCTCGCCCCTCGTGATGACGGCGGGGTTCGCGGGGTTGCTGTCCGCGTCCCCGCTCGAAGGCGGCGGTTCGGTGGTGGCGATGGCGGACATCCACGCGATGGGGAGGCCTCGGCGGGATCACGTGGCGTACTCGATGTCGAAGGCGGCACTCGTCGAGTTGGTCCGGAGCCTGGCGCGGGATCTGGCGCCGACGGTGCGCGTGAATGGCGTGGCTCCGGGCGTGGTGGCGTGGCCCGAGAGTGGGTCCGAGAGCGAGCGGGTGATGCAGGAGGCGTACCTGTCGCGCGTGCCGCTGGGGCGAGCGGGGACAGTGGAGGATGCGGCCATGGTCGTGCGGTGGCTGGCGTTGGAGGCGCGGTATGTGACGGGTGAGATCGTGCGGGTGGATGGCGGGCGATGGCTGGCGTGAGAGGCGGACCACCTTGATCGGCATTGCCACTTTCCGGGGCTTTGGCTCTACACTTGGGGCTATGGCGCACCACAAGTCCGCGGACGTGAACGAGTTCATCCTGCCCGACCTTGGCGAGGGGGTCCATGAGGCCGAGTTGATCAAGTGGCGGGTGAAGCCCGGCGACTCGGTCGCGGAGCACGACATCCTCGCGGAGATGGAGACCGACAAGGCCCTGGTCGAGGTACCCAGCCCGCGTGCAGGGACGATCAAGGAACTCCACGGGAGCGAGGGCGAGACCTTGAAGGTCGGCAACGTGCTCGTGACCTATGAGGGCAGCGGGGGGGCGAGCAAGGGCGCCGAGTCGCGGCAGGTGGAGCAGAAGCCCGCGAGCGTGCCGCGGAACGTGATGGACCATGTCCCCGAGCCGTCCGCTCGTGAGGACGCGGGGACGGTGGTGGGGAGCATGAGCGGCGAACTGGCGGGCATGAGCGCCGGCGGCAAGGCCCTGGCGACTCCGGCGGTGAGGCGTCTGGCGCGCGATCTCGGAGTCGAAATCGATTCGGTTGCTGGGAGCGGGATCGGCGGGCGCGTGCTGGAGAAGGACGTGCGAGCGGCGATGGGGGGGTCGGGCGGATCGGGCCACGGATCTCACGCCGGAAACGGGCGTGCCGTCGCGACACCAAGCGCGCCGGCGCGGATGCCCGCGAATTCGCCTCGCCCCTCGAGCATCAGCCCGCCTCCCAGCCACACTGTGACGCGTGCTGGCTCGCCCGCGGCACCTTCAGCGGATGAGATCACTCGGATTCCATTCCGTGGCGTTCGTCGCACGATCGCGAATCGGTTGCGCGAGAGTATCAATCAGGCCGTGCACTTTACGGTGATGGACGAGGCGGATGTCTCGGGGCTGGATGGGCTTCGTCGTCGCCTCGCCGGGGCGAGCGGCGAGAAGGTCTCGTTCCTGCCATTCGTCGCGTCGGCCGTGGCTCGCGTTCTGGGGCAGAGCCAGTTCCGCGCGCTCAACGCGACGGTTGAGGAGAAGCCGGGTGATTCCTCGAGCGACGCGTTTATCGTGCAGCATCGCAGCGTCCATCTCGGCGTCGCGACCGACACCGACAACGGGCTGATGGTCCCGGTGATCCGGGACGCCGATCGGCTGGGCGTGCTGGAGTTGTCGCGGTCGATCGGGGCGATCGCCGAGTCGGCTCGGAATCGCTCGATCCCGCGCGAGCAGTTGATGGGCTCGACGTTCACGATCAGCAACGTGGGGAGCCACGCCGGTCGCTTTGCGACGCCGGTGATCAACTACCCGGAGGTGGGGATTCTCGCGGTGGGCCGGGCCCGCGAGGGAATGGTGGTGACCAAGGGCTCGTTCCGCGCGGGGCTGCTGCTGCCCTTGAGTCTGGCGTGCGACCACCGCGTGGTGGATGGAGCGACGGCGGCGTTGGCGCTCGCCGAGATCGTGCGGCTGCTGCAGGATCCGGATGGGTTGCTGACGCCGGCGCGCGGGTAATCGGCGCGCCGCTGGGGCTCAGCGTTCTGGAATGAAGATCGTGTACGCGTGGTCGAGCAGGCCCGTGTTGCTCGGATACCCGGCGAGCATCTCATCGACCGCGGCGTCGATGGTCTTCTTGCAGTCGTCGAGGATGGCGTTCGCGTCGGTCTTGCCGCCCTTGTTCATGAGGTAGGCGAAGGCGCGGGCCATGCCGCAGTTCGCGATGAAGTCGGGGATGATCGCCATGTGCTTGTCGGCGACGCGCTGGACGTTGAGCATGTCGGTGACCCAGGAGGCGAGGTCGCCCTTGCTCTGGTCGGCGTGAAAGGGGTTGTTGGCGCCGCAGGAGACGACTTTGACGCCGCGCTTCTTGAGCATCTCGACGCGTTCGAGGGTGATGGTGTGCGAGGCGCCGGCGGGGATGAAGATCTCCGCGTCGTGGGCGAAAATGGCGTCGGGACCGGCGGTGTCGGAGATGAAGGGCTTGTCCTTGCTCGGCGGGGCGATCGTCGTGCCGTCGCGCGAGGTGATGAGGCTCAGGACGTCGAGGCCATTGGGATCGACGGCAGTTCGGATGCCGCCATGGTTATTACGCGAAGAAGTGGCGATGACCTTCACGCCCAGGTTGTGGAGGTAGTACGCCGCAAAGGCGCCGACGGCACCGAAGCCCTCGATGATGGCGCGCTGGCCCTTGAGGGGTGTGCCACGCACGTGGGCGAAGCGCTCGATAGCGCGAACGACGCCAAGACCCGTGATGACGTCGGCGATCATCCACGCGCCGGCGCGGATGCCGGGGAGATCACGGAGATCGACGCGTGCTTCGACGCCGTGTTTCAAGCGATCGATCTTGGGCGCGGGGCCCTCGCCATCGGCCTGATAGACGCTGTGCCCGCGGGCGATGCCTTCCTGCGGGTGGATGTTGCCGACTTCCTCGGCGATGTACTTGGTGGCCTCGGAGACCTCATCGACGCCGACGTCGCCGCCCGTGCCGTAGCAGTGCTTGAGGTAGGGGGCGACGTGCTTGTACCAGCGGCGGAGGACGCCTTCTTTGACGGCGGCGGGGCAGTGGGGATCGAAATCGATGACGGACTTGCCACCGCCGATCGCGGGGCCGGCGACATTGAACTTGGTCGCCATGGTCTTGGCGAGGAAGACGGCCTCTTCACGCTTGCCGCCGTCGCGCATGCGGGTGCCGCCGCCGGCCGCGCCGCCTCGGAGGGAGTTGATGGCGAGCCAGCCTCGCGCGCTGGTCTGGTCGTCATGCCACTCGACGACGATGGCAGGGGGCGCGGAAAAGAAACGCTGATATCGCTCGAACCCGTCGCCCGGGGTGGTGGTGCGGCTGGGTCGCGCGGTCGCGGCGGGTGCTGCGGTCACGGCTGGCTCTCGCGAGTTTGGGGTCAAAGAAAACACACACGACCCCGTGCCTCGTCGTTCGAGCATTCAGGATCGAGGACGGTTGAGCGTGAAAACGAGCCGCGACTCAGCGGCCGGTGAGCGTCTTGGGGATGCCCAGGGCTTTGTCCTTCTTGGGGTCGAACTTCTTGTCGGCGGTCATCTTGGCGATGCGCTCGGCCCGGGTGAGGACGGAGCGCTTGCCGGAGAGGTTCTTGGAGACGCGGAGGGACGGATCGAGGCTCATGACAAACTCCAACAGGCGGGCGATGGGCGGCCAAAGAGCCGACCGGGATATCGAGCGAGGACCCTTGGGGTTCACCCCTGGGGGTCGTAGCGTTCCCAGTTGGAGGACCGGAAGTTGGAGGTGCCCCGGCGTTCGCGTTGCCAGCGGGTGCCGAGGTCGTTGAGCGTGCGGACCAACTCGGTGCGTTGGGCCTGGCTCCGGCTGTAGTCCTTGCCTCCGGGGAAACCCGGGAGGGCATAGAGGCGGTAGCGGTCCTGACTTGGGTCAGCATTGTTGGAGCGCGAAGCGGTCGGGTCGAGGGGAAGGGCGAAGGCTTTCACGGAGTTCTGGGTGAGGAAGGCGATCGCGTCTTCCGCCTTCTCACGCGTCAATATGGCGAGGGCGAGGTAGTTGCTCCCTGGCTCACGCGGGTCGGCGAGTTGGGTCCCGGCGTGGGTCAGGATCGGGCTTGTTGACGGCGGGTGGGCTTGTGGGGGCTTTGGTTGGGTGTCTGGTTTGCCCTGAGGTGTAATCGGCGGCTGAGGCTTTGGGTGATTGGGGATCGGCTTGGGGCTGGTGCCCGGGTCCAACTCGCCTGGCTCTTTGATGGTGTTGGTGTCGGGCGGCGGTGTGAAGCCGATGAGTTCCTTCTCGGTGTCCTTGCGGCCCATTGAGTACGCGATCACCCAAACCAGAACGATGGCGATGGCGATCCCGGCGATCCCGATCCACAGGGCGTTGCGCGGGAGGAGCATCGTGTGCGCACTCAGGCGCTCACGGAACGTTGTCGGCTCGGCATCGCTGAAGGCCTGATCGATGGCCTCGGCATCGAGGGAGGCGTCGAGCGCGGAGTCCACGGCCGATGACTCGGCTTCGCCAAACTCGGATTCGTTGCTGGTTTGCGGCTCAGATTGGGGCAGGGATTGCGGTTTGGGCTGGAGTTCGACGCCGATGACGGGCTTGTCGCCGGACCAGCGGGCGCGCTTGGACTCCGCGTGCTCGCGGAGTTTCTGGTCTGCTCCGGCGACCAGATCGAAGAGCGGGCGTTGTCCCTTCCCTGGGGGCATACGGGAGGATCGTACCACGGGCGCTCGCGGGATGCGTGGAAACCGCGCGTGAATCGTGTGGCGAAATGGGCGGATTTCGCGGGTGGCGGTCCGCTACGATCGACCCATGGCGATCCGCGACACCGATGTTCTGCCCATCCAGCCGGCGGCGATGAAGTCTTCCGAGGCCGTGTACATCCCGGCGATCGTGAAGGGGTTCGGGACGACGATGCGTCACTTCTTCACGTCGTTCGGGCAAGGCCGGACCAGCCGGACGATGCAGTATCCCGAGCAGCGCCGGGAGCACCTGCCCGTGGAGCAGGGCGGGCAGAACGCCAGCAACTTCCGCGGGGTGCACCGCCTGAACCGCGATGAGTCGGGACGAGTGAAGTGCGTGGCGTGCATGATGTGCCCCACGATCTGCCCGGCCCGATGCATCCACATCACCGCGGGCGAGAGCCCCTGGGAGGACCGCGAGAAATATCCGGTGAAGTTCGAGATCGACGAGCTCCGCTGCATCTTCTGCGGCATGTGCGAAGAGGCGTGCCCGGTGGACGCGATCGAACTGACGACCGAGTACGACATCGTCGGCATGTCGCGCCAGGAGATGGTGTTCGACAAGGAGAAGTTGCTGCACGTGTACGACGTGACGATCAGCAAGAAGCCGATGTGAGCGACTTTTCGGCGCGGCATCGTTGAGAGTGCAACTCAGGAAATGAACAGACCCCGCGGTTCGCGGGGTCTTCTACTTTGTGTGGGTATGGCAAACGCGAGTTAGTCGCAATACCACGTGGAGCGGTGGCTGCGGTAGTAGCCGCCTCGGTAGCCGCTGGAGTGGCGTGGGGCTGAGTAGGAGGAGCTGTAGGAGTTCTCGTAGTAGTAGCCGCCGTCGGAATAGCCGCCTCCGCCGCCGCCGTAGTAGGATCGGCCGCTGTATCGGGCGTTCTGGTCGCCGAGGATGGCGCCGCCGAGGCCTCCGATGAGTGCGCCCGCGGCCGCTCCCTTGCCCATGTTTCCGGAGAGGCTGCCCAGGCCCATGCCAACGAGTGAGCCGGCGGCCGCCCCGGAGAAGAACCCTTCACCGGCGTTGTTGCAGCCCGTGGCGCCGACGAGGAACGTGGCACCGACGACGGCGATGAGCGAGCGACGCAGCATGGATCGATTGGTGTTCATGGCAAACTCCTTCCCGAAAACGAGCGGCCCCCAGAGGGCGGATGTCCGACACTTCGCCAGTCGACATTGGATTCGCGTGTCCGTTCCGCTGGCGGCTGTCGCCATTGGATTGGATGCGGGCCGAGGCTAGTGGTTCCAAACAATATATCGAACGAGTTAGTGATTGGCAACAGAAATCTGCGCGTTTCACGTATCGTCCGATAATATGGTGAAGTGCAAGCGGAAACCGTGCACAGGACTGGAGTTGTGGGGCAAAGAGTCTGCCTTACTCGGGCTTTGTGGGCGACTCGATGCGAGTTGCGGGGATGGAGCCGGGGGTTGGGGCTGCCGCGGCGGGCTTGGAGCGGTCGGTCTGGTTCTCGGGAGGGACGGTTGACATGCCCAGGTTCAGGTTGCACTCGATGGTGGGGGCGAGTTTGCCCTCGAGGCCTGCGGCCTTGATGCGGTCCTCGGTGATGCCGAAGTCGGCGAGCGTGACCTTGATGGAGGTTCGGAGGCTGATGACGTCGCCATCGAAGGCGAGTTTGGTGAGGTCGGACTCTTCGCGGGCGGAGGCGGTGGCCTCGAGTGTGAGGGGCTTGGTGACTCCGGCGAGGGTGAGTTCGGTGTCGAGCGTGGCCTTGAAGGCCTTGACACTGTCGATCTTGGACTCGATGGGCTTGAGTTCGGCGGGCTTGGTGAGTCGAAGGACGATTGTGGGGTTTTTCGCGGCGTCGAGGAGGGTTTTCAGGGCGGCGTCGTGCTCGGCGTTGGCTGTGGCGATCTTGTCCACGCTCAGGTGCCACTCGCCGGTCTGGAACGCGGCGGGTTCGTTGACGGGGCCGGCGACGAGGAAGCCGATGACGTGGATGGTCTTGGCGGTGATCTTGTTGGTTGGCGTGGTGGAAGTAATGGAGAGTTGGTGGAGCGTGCCGGTGAGGGCGTAGTAGAGGGTGCCCTTGGTGGCGAGTTCCTTGGGGACGACGAGGGACTTGCCCGAGGGGGCGGTGTCGAGTGGCTTGGTGGCGACGGGTTGTGCAAAGGCCGAGGCGGCGAGGAGGAGCGAGGCGAGGGCGAGGCTCTGGCCCGAGAAGATGCCGAACGAGGGGCGACGGGCGGCGAGAGCGAGGCGGGAACGGCGGGTCGAGGCGTGCATCGAAACTTCTCCGTGGATGTGCTTGAGGCGGGTTCGGCGAGTCTTGAAGTGTAGTGTTGGTGGGAGCGGGGGTGGTTCGTTGGAGATACACACATGCGTGGGATGAACTGGTGGATGTTTGGTGTGATGCTGGCGGCGTCGAGTGCGGTGATGGTGGCTCGGGCGGATCAACCGCCGGCGGCACCGGTGACTATGCCACAGCCTGCGCCCCAACTCGCGCCGACGACCACGTCCCAGCCTGGCGGCGATGGGCCTGTGGTGGATCCGATGCTGGTGGATCACGCGCGGGTGGTGGTGCCGGTGGTTGTTGAGGATGTGCGGAAGATCGCGACGGCGGACGAGTTCCTGTGGGCGCTTGAGACGGCGGACAAGAGCCTGAACACGCTGACGGCCGAGGTCGTGTGGATGAAGGAGTTCGGGCTGGGGGGGGATGCGCACGTGCGGAAGGGACGGCTGTACTACCGCGACACGCGCGAGCATCGCGAGCCTGGGGCCGTTGTCGATCAGAAGGGGACGCGGGCATTCGCGGCGACGTTTGAAGAACTCACGATCGGCAGCCGGCACGAGAAGGAGCCGAAGCACTATGTGTTCGATGGGACGTGGCTGGCGGAGAAGGAGCCGGGCGAGCAGCGGATGACGCGGACGAAGATCGCGGGCGAGGCGAGGCGGAGCGACCCGATGCGATTGGGCGAGGGACCTATGCCCATCCCGATCGGGCAGCGGCGCGAGGACATTCTGGCGCGGTATGAGGTCTCGCTCTTGCCGGCGGCGGAGGGCGTCGAGGACGAGGCGTCGAAGGCCTTTGTGAAGGGGTCGTATCAGATGCGGCTGGTCTCGAAGGACGCGCAAGCGGAGCACTCGGAGATTCGGTTGTGGTACAAGCCGGCGGCGGACGCGAAGGACGCGGCCTTGATCCCGAGGATGGCGCGGGCGGTCTCGCGGGCGGAGAACATCGATGTGATGCAGTTGGTGGGGGTGGAACTGAACCCGAATATCGAGGAGGGGGTCTTCTCGACGTCGCCGATGGAAGGGTGGAAGGTGATCGAGCAGTAGGCCGATGAGTATGGATGAGGTGGCGATGGCCATGGAGGCGTGCGCGTGGGACACGGATCGATGGAACGGCGTGGCGGGGTGAGAGGGCGTCGTGTGGCTCTGGCCATCTGGCTGGCGGTCGGGTTGCCGATCGGCGTGGCGTGGGTGCCGGCGGTTGCGGATGGGCCGGAGTCGACGAGCGTAACGGTTGGAGCAGGCGGGCGAATGGTCGTCGAGCCGATGGTGATTCCACCCTCGGAGAGCGTCACGCGGCTGGTGTCGCGGGAGTTTCTGACCGAGGCCGAGCGTCGCGCGCTGCGAGTGCGGTACGGGTGCTGGACCGAGGCCGATCTGGCGGATCCGGCGTCGGCGGCGCGGGCGGCGTTGATCGATGGGCGATATGGCGACGCGGCATTTTCGGCCGAGGGGGCCGACCCACTGGATCGTGCCGAGGCGTGCATCCGGCGCGGCGATCTGGATCGCGGATTGATGCTGCTGGGGACCGACGCGTCGGCACGCGGGGCGTACCTGCGGACGCTCGCGGCGATCGAACGCGGGGATTCGAAGGGCGCGATCGAGGCGTCGGCGGGGCTGGCGGCGATGGCGCGCGATGAGAGTGCCGACGCGGCGGCGGTGGTGGCGGCCGCCCGCGGGCTGATGCTGCGCGCGCGGGATGCGGCGCTCGCGGATGATCCGGCCTCTGGATATCAGGAGATCATGAACGTGCTCGGGCGCGTGCGTGATCGGCTGGACACGATGTCGTGGGAGGGTCTGCTGGCCGAGGCGATTCTGCTGCGAGACAAGGGGAATCCGCAGGAGGCGGGCGAGTCCTTGCTGAAGGCGTTGTCATTGAATCCGCGGTGTGCCGAGGCGTGGCATCTGCTCGGATTGATGGCGGTGGACTCGATGGATTTTCCAAGGGCCGAGCGCGTGGCGGCACGGCTGGATGAACTGGCGAGCGGAACGAGCGGCGAGGCGACCATCGGTGCGTCGGGGTTGGGCGCGATGGTGGTCGCGCGGGCGCGGCTGCGACAGGGAGATCCGGCCTCGGCGATCGCGATCCTGGATGAGCAGGTCGCGCGGCAGCCGGCGTGGCGCGAGGTCTTGGCGCTGCGGGCGGCGGCGGAGTCGCTGCGGTACGACTTTCCCAAAGTTGACGAGCTTTTGACCGCGTTTGATGAGATATCGCCGGGGAGTCCCGAGTCGTACTTTGAGGTGGGCACGGCCTTGGCGGGGGCGCGCCAATATGCCGACGCGTCGCGGTATCTGGAGGAGGCGGCGAGGCGGGCGCCGAAGTGGGCCGAGCCTGTGCTGGAACTGGGCTTGCTCGAGGTGCAGGCGGGTCGCGACGACAAGGCACGCGAGGCGCTCGAGAAGGCGATGGCGCTCGACTCGTTCAACGTGCGGGCGAAGAACTCCTTGAAACTCGTGCGGGATCTGGGCTCGTTCGCGACGGTGGAGAGCGAGCACTTCCTGGTGCGATACAAGCCGGGCGAGGACGAGATCGTGGCGAAGGAGATGCTCGCGCCGCTGGAGCGGATCTACGCGCGCGTCACTGGCGACGGTCCCGGTGGGATTCGGCACGAGCCGACGTGGAAGACGCTCGTGGAACTCATGCCGAACCATCGGTGGTTCAGCGTCCGGATCACGGGGATGCCGGCGTTGCACACGATCGCGGCGGCGACGGGTCCGATCATCGCGATGGAGGCGCCGCGCGAGGGGACGGACCATCTCGTGGGGCCGTACGACTGGCAGCGTGTGGTGCAGCACGAGTTCACGCACACGGTGACGCTGTCTCGGACGAGCAATCGCCTGCCGCACTGGTTCACCGAGGCGAGCGCGGTGTATCTGGAGGATCACCCGCGCGATTACAACACGGTGCAGTTGCTCACGAAGTCCTTGGTGGAAGAGGATCTGTTCGACTTCGAGACGATCAACATCGCGTTTGCGAGGCCGGAGAAACCGAGCGATCGGTCGCTGGCGTATGCGCAGGGTGCGTGGATGTATGAGTACATGATCGAGCGGTTTGGGGCCGAGGCGCCCCTGAAACTGATGGATCTCTACGCGAGCGGGAAGCGCGAGCCCGAGGCGTTTCGCGAGGTGTTGGGCGTGTCGCGCGAGGAGTTCCTCGTGGCGTTCAAGGCGTGGGCGCGGGAGCAGGCGATCTCGTGGGGGATGATCGCGGGGCCTGGGCGCGAGACGATCGAGCAGTTGATGGATGGTGCGCGGGAAGAGGGTGTGACGAACTCCTCGGGTCGGCCCGTGGATGCGCCCGTCGACATCAAGGTGACGGATGTGACCTCCGGCTCGGAGTCGATGAGTGCCGAGTCGGCGGAGAAGATGGTCGATATGGCGACGCTGCGGTCTTGGCTGGAGCAGGATCCGACGCATCCCGATGTGCTGCGGATGCTCATCGATCGATTGTTGGACGAGTCGAAGGGTGCGGTGACGGAGGAGATCAAGGGGCTGCTCGAGCGATACGCAGTGGCGCGGCCTGTGGACCCCATGCCTCACAGCGTGCTCGCGAAGCACCTTCTGGATCAGGACACGTTGAGTGGAGCGGAGACGAAGGATGCAATAACGCACCTGGAGTTTCTGGATGCTCGCGAGCAGCACTCGCCGGCGTATGCGTTGGAACTCGCGCGGCTATACGCGTCAGAAGGCGATCTGACGTCGGCGAGCGCGCGGGTGGAGCGAGCGGTGGGGATCGCGCCGTATCGACCGAGCGTGCGGGAGTATGCCGCGACGATCGCGCTGCGGGCGGGGGACCTGGAGACAGCCGAGCGACACATCCATGCGCTCACGGTGCTGGAGCCTGATCGGGAGATCCACAAGAAGCGGTTGGAGGCGATCCAGGCTAAGCGAGCGGCGGCGTCAAGGTAGGTCGATTCTCCGAATCGACGCCTACCCAGACTGCCTTGGTCTCGTCGAGGCACGTTCGCTCGGACTTGGAGTTTGTGGAGGACCGCCCGGCGTGCCCAATGGGCCGTGGTGAGGTTGCCACTATCATCTTCGTTGGTGGATCGAGTCATGGCCTGCGGAGTGTTCCGTGACGCGACTGTTGGCCTGAGGGATATGGAGAAGAGAGTCGATGTCGGCTCGGAGAGCCGACCTGCCACGGTGGTGAGGAGTCTCTGATGCGTGTGTGTTTGGTGTCGCGCGAGGTCAGGCCGTTTGTGGGTGGCGGTCTGGCGACGTACGTGCTGGAGATGGCGCGGGTGCTGGTGTCGCGTGGGCACGAGGTGCATGTGGTGACGGTGCCGACGGAGCATCTCTCGGTGCGTCTGCGCGAGGTCCTGCCCGGCGTGGTGGCGCACGAGGTGGACATCCATCGCGGACACGCGGCGATTCCCGGGGCGTATTACAGCCATGCGAACAGGTACTCCATGGCGGTGCTGGAGACCCTGCGCGGGTTGCACGCGCGCACGCCGATTGATTACATCGAGTTTCCCG
This sequence comes from uncultured Phycisphaeraceae bacterium, assembly GCA_964628245.1. Lineage (GTDB taxonomy): Bacteria > Planctomycetota > Phycisphaerae > Phycisphaerales > UBA1924. Next base: position 23,392 of record CAZVMU010000005.1, read on the forward strand.
AGTACGCCGGCGAGGGGTACTGGTCGCTTCGGGCGAAAAGGACGCTGGGTGATTTCGCGGGGTGCGTGCTGGGTGTGCGGTTGCACACGCCGCACTACACGTGCCTGGAAGTGGATCGCAAGCACACGCTGCCGACGGAGCACGCGCACATCGAGCACATGGAGAAGTGGAGCATCCGCGAGGCGGATGTCGTGCTGTCGGCGTCTCAGGCGATGATCGATCGCGTGACTCGGGACCTCGGTGGGATGAGGCGGGGCGAGGAGCGCGGGCCCACGCGGATCGTGCGACTGCCGATCGATCTCGAGCAGATCCGCAGGGACTTTGGGCGTGGCGAAGCCGAGGCGGGGGGAGTGCCGACGATCGTGTGTGTCGGTCGGAATCAATGCTGCAAAGGAACACACGTTGTTGTCGACGCGGCGCACCTGCTCTTTGAGCGTGGCGTGGACGCGCGGGTGAAGTTCATCGGCGGCGACACGCACACGGGACCCTTCGGACGCTCGATGCGCGAGCACCTCGAGCGTCGCATGAGCGGGCGATTCCGAGATCGGTTCACGATCGAGGAGGCACGCGATCGCGAGGGGCTGGGTGCGGCGATCCGCGGATCGATCGCCGATGGTGGTGTGTGCTGCTTTCCATCCTTGTGGGAGAGTTACTGCCTGGCGTGTGTGGAGGCGATGGGGGTCGGGGCTTGCGTGGTAACGTCGGATGCCGGGGCCTTGCCCGAGGTGGTGCGGGATGGCGTCGATGGGATCGTGACGCGGGCGGACGATCCGGCATCACTGGCCGACGGGTTGGAGCGGGCGATCCGGGATCGTTCGATGCGATCGCGGTTGATGGCGTCGGCCCGGGAACGGGCGGAAGAGTTGAGCGGCATCGATCACGTCGGCGCCTCACTCGAGCGTGTGATCGAGGAGTGCCGGGGGAACGATGGTGACGGCAAGCGTGTGGCGGCACGCCCCAGGCTGGAGAAACTCCCGAGCGCGACGGTGATCGTGCCGTTCTACAACGTGGCGGAGTTCCTACCCGCGACGCTCGAGTCGCTGAAGAACCAGACGCACAAGGACTTTGAACTCCTCATCGTGAACGACGGCTCGACGGACACGGACGCGATCTCGCTTCTGGACGAGTTGCGCGCGCAGGGGTATCGAATCATCGACAAGCGCAATGGCGGGCTGGGGTCGGCGCGGAATGCCGGGTTCCGGGCGGCCAGCGGCGAGTGGGTCCTGCCCGTTGATGCCGACGATCTCTGTGTGCCGGAGTATGTGGAGACGCTGCTGCGCGTGGTCGCGCGAGATCCGCACCTCGCGTGGGCGAGCAGCATGTTCACGAGTTTCTACACGAATCCCGAGGAAGTGGTGTCGGGATACATCCCGCTCGCGGGTGATCCGGACTTGCTGCCGTACCACAACATCGGCGGGCCCGGCGCGGGGTCGATCCTGCATCGCCAGACGGTGCTCGATGTCGGCGGCTACGACGAGTGGCTCACGAGTTTCGAGGACTGGGATCTGTGGTGCACGCTCGTGGAGCACGGGCACCGCGGCGTGGCGATCCCGGAGTTTCTCCTGAAGTATCGTTTGCGCCAGGGATCGCTCATCCGATCCGAGGTGCTGCCCCGGCAGCAGGCGCTGCGGGCGTATCTGATGAAGAAGCACGCCCGTCTGGCGAAGGACCCGTCGATCGCGGCGCGGATGATCCTGTGGGATCAGTTAGCGGCGCAGGATCGGGTGGGAGCGCTCGAAATGCAGGTGCGCGAGTTGCAGGTTCGGCTTGCGGAGGCGACGGGGACGGCGCATCTTCCGGCGGATGTTGCGCTCACACCGCCGCTGACGAGCGTGATCGACCCGGTCCTGGTGCGGAGCGAGGCGTTCAGTTTGATCCGGGAGAACATCCGGTACCGGATTGCGGACAAGATCAACGACGCGATCAAGGCGACGGGCGTGCACGGAGCGGTGAAGAAGGCGGCGGTGAAGGCGATCGGAGCCGTCAAGAAGCGCAAATAATGCGCGATACAGTCGGCCTAGTGCCCGCGTTTGCCGCAGGGGCAGCAAGCGCCTGGGGCGGGGCCGTTGCCGCCACAAGGGGAGTTTGCGGAGGCGTTTGCGCTCTTGGAAGCGAAGACGGAGAGTGTGCGTGTGAAGGTCCGGCCCTTGCCCTCGGGATCCTCGACGGGGGCGTCGGCCTGGGCGGTGGGGCGGATGAGCTCGAGGACCGTGCCATCGGCCTCGCAGATGTACTCATAGAGCGGCATGGGAGTCCTCCGTTGGCACCGGCGATGTCATCGTAGGCCGGGGCTTGTGGTTTGATCGGTTGATGATAGGGGGCTCATGAGGCCGGGCGGAGATGACGCGCGGCGTGGCACGCCCTTTGAGGGGCGAGTGTCGTGGACCTGGGCATGAACATCTCGGCATCGGGCGTGCTGACGGCGATGTACCGGCAGGATGTGCTGTCGAACAACCTCGCCAACGCGAGCACGGTGGGGTTCAAGGCGATGATCCCCGCGACGCGTCAGCGGTCGGCGGCACGGATCGAGGACGATCAGACGCAGATGCCCTCGAACGCGCTGCTGGAACGTCTGCAGGGGGGCGTGCTGCTCGCGCCCAATCGGGTGGACGCGGGTCAGGGAGCCATCAATCCGCGGGGCGGCCCGCTGGATGTCGCGATCGAGGGGCGCGGGTTTCTTGCGGTTCGCAGGCCTGGCGGCGAGGATGGTGGCGAGGGCGAGGATGTGGCGTTCGCGCTCACGCGTGATGGGCGGATGACGCGGAATCCGGCGGGGCGGCTGGTGACGACGGATGGGTATGAGGTGCTCGATGCCGGCGGGTCGCCGATCGCGATCGCGGCTGGTGGAGACGTGACCATCGACGGGAACGGGCGGATCAGCCAGAACGGTGCGGTGGTGGCGACGCTGAAGTTTGTGGATGTCGTGGATCCTGGGGCGCTTCGCCCGCTGGGGAACGGGATGTTGGAAGCGAAGGTGGGGACGGAGTTTGCCGAGGCTTCCGGGCGATTGATCCAAGGGTCGGTCGAGGAGTCGGGGGTGGATGAGGTTCGGACGATCATGCAGATCACGTCGGCGTCGCGCGAGGTGGAGGCGAACATCTCGATGATGCGGCAGATCGACCGGCTCAATGGGGAGTTATTCAACACGTTCGCGAGGCTGACGTAAGGCGAGGAAGACCGAACGGCGACGTGCGTGAGGCGCGGTGTCGAGTGATGAGGGACGAAGAATGGCGATCAATGCACTGCAATCGGCGGCGTCGGCGCTCTCGGCGCTTAATACGGCGCTCGACGTGACGGCGAACAACCTGGCGAACGTGAACACGGCGGGGTTCAAGTCCAGCCGCGTGAACTTTCAGGATTTGCTATATGTGGAGAAGGCGCAGCCGGGGAGCGTGAACGCGAACGGGGACCAGCGGCCGATCGGGCTTTCGGTGGGCCTGGGGACGCGGGTGAGCGGGACACAACTCGACTTCGCGTCGGGATCGGCGCAGTTCACGGGCCGTCCGCTGGACGTGATGATCAATGGCGAGGGGTTCCTCGTCGTGGGGACCGAGGACGCGATTGGCGGCGGCGTGGCATATACCCGCGCGGGGAATCTCGCGCTCAATCGCGACGGCGAGATCGTGATGGCCAACGACCAGGGGCGGCGACTGCAACCGTCGATCACGATCCCGCCCGAGGCCCAGGACATCAGCATCGGGGCGGACGGGCTGGTGACCTATGTGGTGCCCGGTGACACGAACGTGACCGAGGCGGGGCGGATCGAGATCTCGACGTTTGTGAACCCAGCAGGGCTTCGGCAGGTGGGCGAGAACCTCTTTGCCGAGACCGACGCGTCGGGGGCGCCGACAACAGGATTCCCCGGGGATGCGAACCGAGGGAAACTGTCGCAGAACTTCCTCGAGGCGTCGAACGTGGATCCGACGCGTGAGTTGATCGACCTCATCCGGACGCAACGGGCCTTTGAGATGAACAGCCAGTCGATCCGGGCCGCGGACGAGACGCTTCGGAATGTCGGGCAGTTGACGCGGTAAGTGAGGGGACCCATGGGCGTGATCGCGGGACTCATTCTGGGCGTGCTGGTCGGATTCGGGGGCGCCGACGGTGCGGATCGCGTGCGGCTTCGCGAGGTTGCGCTCGTGGACTCGGGCGTCGTGGTGCGCCTCGCGGATGTGGCGTCGATCGAGGGGCCGAATGCCGAGCGATTGGGGGGCGTGGTGGTGAGCGGGCGTAGTGGTGGGGCGACGATCGGTGTGCGCGACGTTGAGCGAGCGCTCAAGGGTGAGTCGTGGATCAACTGGGGCGGATTGCTGCTCTCGGGGGCCGAGTGCCGGGTTGTCGTGAAGGCGGCGATCGAGGCGCCCGAGCCTGGAGCGGCGAAGGGATCAACCGGGAAGGAATCGACATCACGAGTCGCAATCGACAACGTGATGGTGCGGGCGATCGCGATGCAACTGGCTCGGCTGGTGGGCGTGGAGGATGATGGCGTCCGGATCGAGGTGGACCAGATGCCGACGGAGCTCGCGCGGGTGTCGCTCGAAGGGCGGACGATGACGGTGCAGCCGATGGGCCAGTCGGAGCGGATGAGCCTCGTGGTGCGGGTGTACGAGCGAGATCGCGTCGTCGCGACTGGGACGGTGCGCGGGCGCGTGCTGGTTCGGCGGTCGGTGGCGGTGGCGCGTCAGACGATGGAACGGGGGCACGAGATTCGGGTGGACGAGGTCGCGGTCGAAGAGCGATGGACAGGGATCGCCGAGTCGCCTGTGGAATCGTCGATGGCAGCGGGGTCGGTCGTGCGGTCGCGCGTGGGGACGGGCGAGGTGATCTCGTCGCGAGCGGTCGAGACGCCGATCGTCGTGCGCAAGGGGGAGAGCGTGGCCGTGGACTGTCTGAGCGGATTGTTCGTGGTTCGCGTGACGGCGGTGGCGCTGGGCGCCGGGCGTGAGGGGGAGATGATCGAGTGCAAGACGCCGGGCGCGAAGGAGACGATCCGGGCGCGCGTGGCGGGGCGCGGACATGTGGTGGTGGAGGTCGCGCCGGAACTGTCGGGCGCGGCATTGGAGACGAATCGATGACCAGGACGCATGGAATCGTGCGGTTGGCGGCGATGGCAGGACTTGCTATGGGCGCGTCGCTCGCGCCCGTGGCGTTGGCGCAGATGCTTCTCCAGCACACCGATCCGCCGGCGGTGGATCAGAATGGGGCACCGGACCCTAGCGCCGGGCTGCGCGCGGTGAGTCTGATCATCGTGGAGCCGCCGAAACCTCGTGACTTCAACGTGCACGACAAGGTGACGATCATCATCGCCGAGTCGAGCAAGCAGTCGGCATCGCAGAAACTGGACACGAAGAAGGACGCGGCGTTCGGCGCGTCGCTCAAGAAGTTCCCCGACCTCATGAAACTGCTGGAGGCGGAGCTCACCAGCGAGGATGGCGGCGAGATCGTCGGGACGGATGTCTCGCACTCCAGCAAGTTCAAGGGCGAGGGGACCTACACGCGTGACGATCGCTTCACGGATCGCGTGACGGCGACGATCATCGACGTGAAGCCCAACGGCGTGCTGGTGATCGAGGCCAAGCGGACGATCAAGCGCGACGAGGAGGAGCAGGTGGTGAGCTTGTCTGGGGAATGCCGCCGCGAGGACGTGACCGAGAGCAACACGGTGCTCTCGACGCAGTTGGCGGAGTTGACGCTGATCTCGAAGAACTCGGGACAGGTGAAGGACAGCGCGACGAAGGGGCTGATCCCGAGGTTGTTTGAGTTTCTCTTCAACTTCTAGACAACCGGGATCGGGCATCGGGCATCAGGAGTCGACGTTCATGTTTCGTGATTCGTGATTCGGCATTCGTGGTGCCTGCTCGGGGTATCGAATGACATGGCATGGCGGTTGCGTGGTGGCTTTGCACGCCGGAGTGCGTTGTGTGGTTGCCGGCGCGGAGGCTCGCCATGCGTGCATGGATACTTGGATTGGTCGTGGCGATGACGTTCGCGGTGAGCACGGCTCAGGCGACGACGGTCGGTGATCTCACGCGGCTCAAAGGCCACGGGCAGTTCAAACTCCAGGGCTTCGGGCTGGTGGTCGGCCTGAACGCGACGGGGGACTCGGGGAAGGAGTTGGTCGTCGCCCGCCCGCTGGCGGCGGCGCTGACACGTTCGGGGAATGCGCCACAGAACCTGCAAGAACTCAGCCAGAGCAAGTCGGTCGCGCTGGTGACGGTGTCGGTGACGATTCCCGAGGCCGGGGCCCGGTTTGACGATCGATTCGACGCGATCGTGAGCGTCGTGAACAGCGCGAAGAGCCTGAAGGGCGGGATGCTGTATCTCGCGCCGCTGCGCGGGCCGACGGCGTCGCACGTGGAGCCGTTCGCGATCGCCGAGGGACCTATCGAGATCGAAGATACGGGGACGCCGACGGTGGGACGGATCCGCGGCGGGGCGCAGATGATCAAGGAGGTCATCCCCGCGGCGATCGAGGACTCCTTCGAGATGATCATCGATCCGGCGTTCGTCGGGTATCTGGCGGCGACGGAGATCGCCTCGGCGATCAACGCGGCGGCACAGCCCCAGGGTCCGGGCGTCGCGAAGGTTGTGGATGATCGCACGATCCGCGTGCAGATCCCGGATTACGAGCGGGAGAACAAGGCGGCGTTCATCGCGGCGGTCGAGTCGGCCGATGTGAACCCGAGTCTCCTTGGGCTTGGGGCGCGGGTGATCTACAACGCACGCCGCGGGGCGATCATCGTGACGGCGGACGTCGAGATCAGCCCGGTGGCGATCACGCAGAAAGACCTGAGCATCACGACGGTGACACCCTCGCCGACGCCCTCGGCGCAGAGGCCGCTCATAGAGCAGGGCAAGTGGGTGGGTGTGGGAACGCGCGGGCGCGAGTCGGAGAACGCGAAGTTGTCGGAACTCCTGGCGGCGTTCAAGCAACTGAAAATCTCCGCGCCGGAGCAGATCAACATCCTCGAGATGCTGCACAAAGCGGGGAAACTGCACGCGGAGTTGATTGTGGATTAGACGGAAGGTACCAGGCACCGGGCACGAGGCACTGTGGAGAAGGCATCGGGCAACGGGCATCTGGCCTCGGGGAATGGGCATTGGTGGAGGCGGAGTTCTTGCTGAGTCTGTGAGTTCTAGGAGCGGGAACGCAGCAATGGTACGTGTGGGAGACATGGCACTGGATTCGATCGGGCGCATGGGCGCCTCTGGTGCGGGCACGCCCGGTGGTTCGGCTGGGGTGTCGCGTGATCGGATGAGCGACGATCAGGCGTCTTTTAAGAGTGTGTTGGGACGAGTAGGGACGACCACGAGTTCTCAAACGATAAAGAATGGCGAGAAGGACGAGGCTCGCGAGAGTGCGGAGGAGTTGGTGGCGATCGCGCTGGTGCAGCCGATTCTGTCGCAGATGCGGTCGTCGAACCAGGCCGCCGAGCCGTTCAAGCCCAACGAGGCGGAGCGCACGTTCGGCTCGATGATGGACGCGATTCTTGCGCGGCGTCTGGTGCACTCGTCGAACTGGGGTCTGGTGGACAACGTGGCACAGCGTCTGCGACGTGATGGGGTGGCACCCCAGGTGGGCAGCCGTGTGGAGCAAACGGCATGAGCGTGGCGGCAAAGTCGGCCAATCCGAAGCACACGAACGCGAAGGCATCGACACCGATCACGCTCGAATCGGTCGGTGCGCGACTGGAGTCGTTGCTCGACGGCCTGAGCGATCGATACGCACGGCTTGTGGAGTTGGGACACGCCCACCGCGAGGCGCTGCGCCTGGCGGATACGGCGGCACTCAAAGCACTGACGAACGCGGAAGGCACGATCCTTGGCGAGATCGCGCTGCTCGATAGGGATCGGCAGACGCTGGTGCGTGACGCGTGCGGGACGATCGTCGTGCCCGGAAAGTCGCTGGCGCTCACGGACATCGCGGGGCACGTGGGCGAGCCTCGGCGTGGAGCGCTCGTGCGGAAGGCCGAGGATCTCCGCGGGGTGATGCGGCTCTGGCTGGAGTTGAGCGCGACGATCAAGCAAGCGGCGACGACGCTCGCGGCGCACATGGACGGTCTGGTCCGCCAGGTCGGGAAGCAGTTGAGCCACGCGGGGACGTACTCGCGTCGCGGGTATGTCGAGGCGTCCGGGGCGGTCGTGTCGTCTCTGGACTTGAAGAGTTAGATCTGAGGAGTACGGACGATGAGTCTCACATCGGCGCTTCAGATCGGTCGTTCGGGTCTCTCTGCCGGGCAGGTGGGGATCCAGGTCGCCGGCAACAACATCGCGAACGCGGCGACGCCTGGGTACTCGCGGCAGTTGATGAACCTGTCGCCGACGCCGGGTTCGCGCACGCCGCCGTTGGGCAGCGTGGGCCGGGGCGTGACGATCGACAACATCCGGCGTCAGGTGGACATGGCGTTGCAGGCGCGCCTGTGGTCGAGCGCGGGCTCGGGGGCGGCGGCACGCCAGCAGGCGCAGATTCTCTCGCAGATCGAGGCGACCCTGGGCGAACTGGGGGACAACAGCCTCTCGGGCGAGTTGGGCGAGTTCTTCCGCGTGTGGTCGGAGAGCGCGAACCAGACGAGCGCGAACGGCGTGGTCGTGCAGCAGGGCGAGAAGCTCGCCTCGTTCATGCGCGGGCTGCGGCAGGATCTCATCGACCAGCGGCATCAGTTGGACGGGCAGTTGTCGGCCGCCGTCGAGCAGGCGAGCGCCCTGATGGACACGGTCGCGGACCTCAATCGGCAGATCGCCGACGCCGAGGTCGCGGGGGGGACGGCGAACTCGCTTCGCGACCAGCGTGACGAGGCGGTCACGCAACTGAGCGAGTACATGGACGTGGCCGTGGTGGACCACGGGACGCAGGGGTACGACGTGCTCGTGGGCTCGACGCCGGTGGTCCTGGGTGGGACGTCGCGCGGGCTGCAACTCAAGCGTGTGACAGTTGATGGCTCGACGGAACTCTCGATCTCGACGCGCGACGATGCGAGTTCGATCCAGATCTCCTCGGGGATCATCGGCGGGATGCTCTCGGGGAGGTCCGAGGAGGTCGATCGCATCCTCGGGCAACTCGACCAGGTCGCGGGACAACTGATCTTCCAGGTCAATCGCCTGCACGGCACAGGCCGGAATCTCGCAGGGATCACCGGGGCGACGAGCACCTTTGGAATGACGCTCGCCGAGCAGGCCATGGCGCTCAACGACCCGAACAACGTGTCGGCGGCGGCGCTGCCCTATGGCGCCAAGAGCGGAGGATTTGACGTGGTCGTGCGGAACCTCTCGACGAACACCACGCAGACGGTGCGGGTGAGCGTCGATCTCGATGGCGTCACCAACGCGGGAACGCCGGGGTTCGATGACGACACCTCGCTCGAGGACATCCGTACGGCGCTCAGCGGGGTGAGCGGGCTGACGGCGACGATCACGCCCGAGGGCCGGCTCAGCGTGCAGGCCCAGGACGGATTCGACTTTTCGTTCAGCGAGGATTCGTCGGACGTGGTGGCGATGCTGGGGCTGAACTCGTACTTCTCCGGGACCGATGCCGCATCGATCGGCGTGCGATCGGATCTCGTGAGCGATCCGAGCACGTTGACGCTCGGCCGCATCGTCGATGGCGCGTTCATCGAGAACGGCACGTCGCTCAAGATCGCGCAGTTGCAGGACCAGACGTTCGAGACTTTGGGCGGGCAGAGCATCAGCGAGTCGTGGCGATCGACGGGCGAGGCGCTGGGCGTGAAGGCCGCGGGGGCGCAGACGAGGGCGAATGCCGCGGGCCTGGTGCGCGAGAGCCTGATGGCGCAGCGCGACTCATTCAGCGGCGTGAGCATCGACGAGGAATCGATCGATCTCATCAACTACCAGCGGCTCTACCAGGGCTCGGCGAAACTGATCAGCATCGTGGACGAGTTGACGCAGCAACTCATCAATCTCGTCTAGGAGATGGGCATGACGATCCTACCGGGAAACATCTCACGAGTGCCGAACCTGCTGTGGTCGCGCCTGGCGCTGGGGAATCTGGGGCGCACGAACCTCGAGTACTTCAAGACGCAGCAGCAGTTGTCGTCGGGCGTGGCGATCTCTAAGCCCAGCGATGATCCGGTGAAGGCGGCGACGATCGGCGTGCTCAACGAGCGGCTCATGCGGTCGGAGCAGTCGCAGCGGAACCTCCAGCACGCGACCTCGAATCTGAACGTGCTGGACTCGGCGCTGGATGAGGCGAACACGATCGCCCTGGATGCGCGGTCGATCGCGAGCACGGAGTTGTCGGTCCTCTCGGACCCGGAGCAGCGCCGCCAACAGGCGGTGATTGTGGATCAACTCCTCGAGAGTCTGATGAACACGACCCAGCGCCAGGGGCCGGCGGGGTACCTGTTCGGCGGGTCGATCACCTCGCGCCCGCCCATCGCGACCTTCGGCGGCGGGTACCGGTACATCGGCGACGGGCCGGGGCTGGTGACCGACACCGTCTCGGCGGGGAATGTGCCCATCACGCTGGGGTCGGGGAATCCGATCACGGCGACCGCGGCACGCGTGAAGGGATCGGTCGATCTGAATCCGAGGCCCACGGCCGACACGCGTCTTGCCGACTTTGGCGGCGCCCGCGGCGCGGGGATTTCGCTGGGCACGGTGGAGTTCTCGTTCAACTCCGGGCCTCGCGTGCAGGTGGATCTTGCCGGTGCGGACACGATCGGCGACGTGGTGCAGCGGCTGACCGGGGCTATCGATCAGTATGAGGCCGACAGCGGGCAGACGGTGCTCGGACCTGGCGGAATCTCATACTCCAATGACGGGCTGCACTTCGATCTGACCAACGGATCCGGCGGCACACTGGAGTTTTTCGATCTCGCGTCGGGGACTTCGGCCCTCGACATGGGACTTCGTCGCATTCCGGCGCAGACGATCAACCCGACTCAGGAGTTCACGCCCGACCTTCGCCCGAAGTTGACCTGGCGGACGCCGATCGGTGCGGTCCAGGGCGTGACGGGGGCGCTCGGGTCCATCCGGATCAACAACCTCGGGCAGACGGCGGTGGTGGACCTGTCCACAGCCACAACCCTGGAGGACATCCGGGCGGCGATCGAGAGTTCCGGGATGGGGATCCGGGTCGTGATCAATGCCGAGGGCAACGGCATCGACGTGCTCAACGAGACGGCCGGGTCGCGGGACCAGGCGATGTCGATTGAGGAGGTCCTCGGGTCGAACATGACCGCTACACGGTTAGGAATCCGTTCGTTCTCGGGTGACACGCGGATCGCGGACTTCAACGACGGGAGGGGCGTCAAGATTGTGGATGGGAACGTGGACCCGACGACAGGCCTCGCTGATCCTGGGCGTGACATCGACTTCACGATCACGCTGGGCGATCCCGTCGGAACGACGATCGACATCGACCTTCGTCCGGAGGACATGGCGACCGTGGACACGGTGATGACCCGGATGCGGTCGGAGATCTCGGCGGCGCTGACCTCGGCGGGCCTGCCGACGACGGCGTTGCAGATCGGGTTGACCTCAACGACCAATGGGATGCTCCTGGTCCAGGACCCCTCGTTCGCCGGGGCGCTCACGGTGACGGACAAGAACAACTCTCCGGCGGCGGCCCAACTCGGGCTGATGGACTCGACCTTTGACCCGGCGACTGGTCGCTTTCAGGGCGCGGACACGGCGAAGGTGCGGGTGAACAGCCTTTTCACGCATCTGATCGACCTTCGCGACGCCCTGAACGATTCGGACACGGCTGGCATCACACTTGCGGGGGAGAACATCGAGCAGACTCTTTCACGGCTCGCGGAGACGCGGGGACTCGTGGGGGGGTATGCGCAACGGGTCGAGTCGGCGGCGTCGCGCGAGTCGGATCGCGCGGTGATCGACGAATCGATCCGGAGCGACCTTCGTGACGTGGACTTTGCCGCCGCGGCCACGAGGTTCAGCCTGCTGCAGACGCAACTGGAGGCGTCGCTGCGGGTGACGGCGCAGGGACAGCAGTTGACGCTGCTGGACTTCCTGCGATAAGGACGCGGTCGTGGGGAGACCCACGTGGGCGCGGATTACGCCCGGAGGCTCATCGGCCTGAGCCTTTCGGCGAGACAGGACGTCGCCCGATCCCACCGCGGGGTCGGTCCTTTGGACGCTTGGAAGCGGGCCGAGATATGCGGAGCAGGACTATGGAGGTTCGGACAACGCGTTTCGGGACGATCGAGATCGCGGAGGATCGCGTGATCCAGTTCCCCAAGGGGCTACTTGGGTTCTCGGATCGGCGTCGGTTCTGTCTGCTCGAGCCGGGGGAGGACACGTGCTTCTTCTGGCTGCAGTCGGTGGACGATCCGGCGCTGGCGTTTGTCGTGACGGATCCGAGCCTGTTCGTGCCGGAGTATTCCGTGCCGATCCGCCCGGAGCAGATGTCGGAACTTGGGCTTGAACGTCTGGAGGACGCGCAGGTCTTTGTGATCGTGAACAAGGTGGATCAGACGTTGACGGGCAACCTTCAGGGCCCCCTGGTGATCAACACGATCAGCAAGTCGGGCGAGCAGATGGTGCTCGCGGAGAAGCGTTGGACGACGCGCCACTCGCTCATGCGTGTGGGCGCGGCGGCTCGGGCGATGTCGGCCTGAGTCTGGGATCGATGAGAGAGACCTTGCGGGCGGGAACGGAATCCTCGCCCTGCGCTACGGCGTGCTACTCGGTTCTACGGGCCGGTCCGGCCGACGACACGGGATTCAAGGAGCGGATCCATGCTGGTGCTTTCCAGACAGCGTGACGAGACGATCATGATCGGCGACGAGATCGAGATCACGGTCGTGGACATTCGGGGAGACAAGGTACGGCTCGGGATCACCGCGCCGACGCGGATCGCGGTGCACCGCAAGGAGGTGTACCAGGCGATCCGGACGGAGAACGAGCAGGCGTCGCGCCTGAGCGGGTCGCTCGGGGCGATCTCGGGCGCGATCTCGCCCGGGCCGCTGCGGAACCGTGTCGGGCGCGCGTCGCGTCTGACGGCGGGCTCGTCGGCGATGATGCCGAAAGTGGAAGAGGGCGGATCGTCCCGTCCGCCGTCGCAGGCCACGGGGGCCTAGGGCGGGGTGTTGAACCGAGGTACACGAGCGTCCACGCGAACGGAAGGAACGGACGAACGGAGCGCGATCACGGAGGATTGCCATGGCACGCATCAACACGAACATCGCGAGCGTCATCGCGCAGTCGAACTTCGACAAGACGCAGAATGAGTTGAATCTCAGGCTCGAACGCCTGAGCACGGGCCTGCGGATCAATCGCGGAAGCGACGATCCCGCGGGGCTCATCATCTCGGAACGCCTGCGATCGAACATCCAGGGCGTCAACCAGGGGATCAAGAACAGCGAGCGAGCCGGGTCGGTCATCTCGACGACCGAGGCCGCGCTCACCGAGGTCAACGACCTCCTGAACTCGATCAAGTCGCTGGTGGTGGAGGCCGCGAACTCCGGCGCGAACTCGCGCGAGGAACGCGACGCCAACCAACTCCAGATCGACTCGGCGATCGACTCGATCACCAGGATCTCGAACACGGCGTCGTTCGGCTCGCTGAAGTTGCTCAACGGCTCGCTCGACTACAAGTTGTCCGGAGTCCGGGCTAGCGCGATCAGCCTGGCGCGGGTGAACAACGCGAGTTTTCTCGAGACCGACAACCTTGCCGTCACCGTTGATGTCATCAACTCGGCCCAGGTCGGGGCGCTGTACTACAACGGCAACACGACGCCGGCGGGCGTGACGCTCTCGGCGATCAACCTCGAGGTCCGCGGCGCCAAGGGCGTCGAGGTCATCACCATCTCTTCGGGACAGTCGCTCGCGAACGTCGCCCAGGCGGTCAACAACCTCACCTCGCTCACCGGGGTGACGGCCGAACTCATCAATAACAACGCCGCGTCGGGCCTGGTCTTCAAGTCCAGCGGTTACGGCACGGACGAGTACGTCTCGGTGAAGCGACTTGGTGGCCCGACGACTGGGTTCTGGCAGACGTACAAGTTTGAGGATGACGAACCGATCGTGTCGGGGACGCCGTTCCCCTGGGCCGCGCTCACGGGTCCTGGCGGGGCGATGACAACCGCGGACAACGATATCGGACGCGACGTGTCGGCCTTGGTCAACGGGAACCTCGCGAAGGGGAACGGTCTGGAGATCCAGGTGAACTCCGGGCCGCTGGGTATGCGTCTGCTCCTGACCGAAGACCTCGCGACGCTCCCTGGGGCGACGCCGACGGAGTTCCGGGTCACGGGCGGCGGGTCGCAGTTCCAACTTGGGCCCGATATCAACGCGTTGCAGCAGGCGAACCTGGGCATCCAGTCGGTTGCCGCGACGAATCTGGGCGGGACGCTCACGAGCGGCGTGGTGGAGTTCCTGTCCAGTATCAAGAGCGGGCAGACCAACGACATCGCCAACAGTTTCCAGAACCGCAACTTTACCACGGCGAGCAATATTCTGGACAAGGCGATCGACGAGATCTCGATTCTTCGCGGGCGGCTGGGCGCCTTTGGGAAGAACGTCCTGGATCCCAACGTCCGATCACTGCAATCGAGCTTCGAGAACCTCTCTTCGAGTGAGTCCCAGATCCGTGACTCTGACTTCGCGGCCGAGACGAGCAAGTTGACGCGGGCCCAGATCCTGTCGTCGGCGGGGATTTCGACTCTGGCCCTGGCGAATCAGCAATCGCAGAGTGTGTTGCAGTTGCTCGGGTAGTGATTCGCCCGAGAACCTCTGATGTCCGAGAAGCCCGCGGCCTGTGCCGCGGGTTTTTTCGTTGTGGACGGCGCAGTCGTCATGTGCGGCACGGAGCGTGCAATCGTGCTGATCGTTGTGCGTGCGGGCAGGGTGGTGGTGTGGACTTGGGTTGCGAGTGTTGGACGCCGATCGATGAGGCGGCCTGGGCGTGTGCCCGGGCTTTGGGGCGGACGAAGGAACGTGCCGCCCCGGGCCGAACCGATCGTTTCGGGGAAGCCTTGTGTGAGAGTCGGGGATCGTCCGCCCGACTCATCTTCAATCCGTTTCACGGAGGATCGCATGGCTCGCATCAATACGAACGTCCAGTCCCTCATCGCTCAGCGCGTGCTGGGCCAGAACAACTCGGGCCTCAACGTCGCTCTCGAGCGGTTGAGCACGGGTCTCAAGATCAACCGCGGCAAGGATGATCCGGCCGGGCTGATCGCGAGCGAGAACCTTCTCAGCGAGCAGAAGGCGCTGAACACGGCGGTGGATAACTCCGAGCGCGCCGACCAGGTCGTGAACATCGCCGAGGGCGGCCTCCAGGAGGTCTCGGGCCTGCTCAGCGAGCTCCAGTCGCTGGTGACGGCGTCGGGCAGCTCCGCCGGTCTCTCCTCTGAGGAGAAGGCCGCGAATCAGCTGCAGATCGACTCGATCCTCCAGACGATCGACCGGATCTCGTCGACGACGAACTTCCAGGGGATCAAGCTCCTCAACGGCAACTTTAACTTCAAGACGAGCAGCATCTCGTCGAGCGTGACGGACTTCCGCGTCAACGGTGCGAAGTTCACGGGCTCGTCGCTTGCCGTGACAGCTCAGATCACGCAGTCGGCCCAGCAGGCTGGTCTGTTCCTCTCGGCCGGCGCCGCGGCGCTCGACCTTGGGACGAACTCCACGCTGGTGATCGAGGTTGCCGGGAGCAAGGGCAGCCGCGAGTTGTCGTTCACGTCGGGCACGGCTCTGACCGCCGTCCGCGACGCGATCAACTCGTTCACCGACGTGACGGGCGTGCAGGCGACCGTCTCGGGCACGGGCATCAAGCTCGTCAGCAAGGACTTCGGCTCGGCCGAGTTCGTCTCGGTGAAGGTTGTGGACGATGGCGGTATCACCGGTGCGTCGAGCGGTATCCACACGCTGACCGCCGGGGACTTCTCCACCGCGGTTGCGGGCAGCCAGGTCGAGTTCGCGGCGGCGACCAACGCCGTCCGTGATCAGGGCCAGGACATCGGCGCCACGATCAACGGCGTGAAGGCCACGGCTTCGGGCAAGACGGCCCGCATCAACACCGACTTCCTCGATGTCGAGCTGACCTTCGGCACGACCGCGTCGCAGACGCTCTCGAGCGTCAGCGCCCTCACCATCACCGGCGGTGGCGCGAACTTCCAGCTCTCCAGCAAGGTGGACATCGGCGGCAAGGTCTCGCTCGGCATCGCCGAGATCGCGGCTCGCAAGCTCGGCAACTCGAGCCTCGGCTTCCTCGACAGCCTCGCCTCGGGCAAGACCAACAACGTGGTCGACGGCAACCTGACCGACGCCCAGTCGGTGGTTGGCGAGGCCATCAAGCAGGTCTCTTCGCTCCGCGGGCGTCTCGGTGCGTTCCAGAAGAACGTCATCGGGGCCAACATCCGCTCGCTGAACGTCTCGATCGAGAACACGGCGGCGGCTCAGAGCGTCATCCGCGACGCCGACTTCGCCACCGAGACCGCCGCGCTCACGCGGTCGCAGATCCTCGTGTCGTCGGCGACGAACATCCTGGCTCTCTCCAACAGCCAGCCGCAGTCGGCCCTCCAGCTCCTCGGCTAATCCGACGAGTCTGAGAGACGAAATCTCACCCACGCCCGGGTCATCTGACCCGGGCGTTTTCGTGCGCGCAATGCGTGGTGGGGTCCAGATAACGCGGTTTGGCATGGATCATGCCCCACAGTGAGGGTGTGAAGGGCGCGAGACTTGCGCGGTTCGTGACGCCCGGGACGGAATTCCGGCGATTTCGGAGTGTCCGACTTAATCCGCGCCGGGGACGCCCCGATAAGCCAATCGACATGCTCGGACGTTCCGGGTGTGTTGGTTCTCGGGGCTCGCGGCGACGCGATCCCTCGCGGCGCCTGGAACGAGTGCTCGTTCCCGCCGCGGTGAGCGACAAGGTGCCGCTCGCGAGAAGGGTCTCACGCGTCGCCGCGACGGACGCGGCACATTAGGGTCACGGAGGTATTTTCCATGAGTCGGATTAACACGAACGTCCAGTCGTTGATTGCCCAGCGAGTGCTGACGCAAAACAACACCAGCCTTTCGAGCGCGCTCGAGCGTCTGAGCACGGGTCTTCGCATCTCCCGCGGGAAGGACGACCCCGCGGGCCTGATCGCGAGCGAGAACCTGCGCTCGGAGCAGAAGGCGCTCAACCAGGCCGTCGGCAATGCCGAGCGCGCCGACCAGGTGGTCAACATTGGTGAGGGCGGTCTGCAGGAGGTCTCGAGCCTCCTGAGCGAACTCCAGGGCCTGGTGACGGCGTCGGCGAGCAGCGCCGGCCTCTCCGCCGAGGAGAAAGCCGCGAATCAGCTGCAGATCGACTCGATCCTGCAGACGATCGACCGCGTCGCCAGCGCCACGAACTTCCAGGGCATCAAGTTGCTTAACGGCAACATGGACTTCAAGACCAGCGGGATCGTCAGCGGTGTCTCTGACATTCGCGTGAACGGCGCCAAGTACTCGGGCGCGTCCCTCGCGGTCGACGTGCAGGTCACGCAGTCGGCCCAGCAGGCGGGTCTGTTCCTCTCGGCCGGGGCGACGAGCCTCGCGCTGACGGCGGGCTCCTCGCTGGTGCTGGAGATCGCGGGCAGCAAGGGCAGCCGCGAGTTGTCCTTCGCCACGGGCACGACGCTGAGCGCCGTCCGCGACGCGATCAACTCGTTCACCGACGTGACGGGGATCCAGGCGACGGTCTCGGGCACGGGTCTCAAGCTCAACAGCAAGAACTTCGGCTCCGAGGAGTTCGTCTCGGTGAAGGTCGTGAACGCCGCGGGTATCGCCGGCGGGTCGAGCGGCATCCACCAGTTGACCGGCAACAACTTCTCCACCGCGGTCGCGGGCACCCAGGTCGAGTTCGCGGCAGCGACCAATGCCGTCCGTGACGCCGGGCAGGATGTCGGCGCGACGATCAATGGCGTTCTTGCGACGTCGAAGGGCAAGACCGCCCGCATCAACACCGACTTCCTCGACGTGGAACTCACGCTCGACAACACCAACTCTCAGACCCTCGGCAGCGTGGGCACCGGGTCGGCGTTCCTGATCACCGGTGGCGGGGCGGACTTCCAGCTCGCCAGCCGCGTGGACATCGTCGGTCGCGTGTCGATCGGCATCATCGATGTCGCCGCACGCAAGCTGGGCAACAGCGCCGTCGGGTTCCTGGACACGCTGGCGTCGGGCAAGACCAACAACGTGGTGAACGGCGACAAGACCGCCGCGCAGGATGTGGTCGCCGAGGCCATCAAACAGGTCTCGTCGCTCCGCGGTCGACTCGGCGCGTTCCAGAAGAACGTCGTCGGCGCCACGGTCCGAAGCCTGGGCGTGGCGATCGAGAACACCGCTGCCGCCGAGAGCGTCATCCGTGATGCGGACTTCGCGTCGGAGACGGCGTCGCTCACGCGGTCGCAGATCCTCGTGAACGCGTCGACCAACATCCTTTCGCTCGCGAATCAGGCGCCGCAGGCGGCGCTGCAGCTCCTCGGCTAAGCCCCGAGAAGCGAGAGACGCGTGAGATTCTGACCCAGACGCCCGGCGTGGTTTCCCACGCCGGGCGTTGTTCGTGTTCTCGGTCGTTTCATTGGTTCATGCCCCGCGGTATACTGCGCGCGTGAGCAGCGTGGTCCAGGTCGTGGGGGAGGTCTCACCCGAGTCGCTCGGCGCGCTCGAGCGATTCCGCGCGTTCCTTGCCTTCGAGTGCGGGCTCTCGCCCAACACGCTCGCGGCTTACACGCGCGACCTGCGCGATCTCTTCCAGGACCTCATCGAGACGCGCGGCGCCGCGGGGATCACGCCGTGGGCGATCGGCGAGGGCGATCTCATCGCGCACGTGCAGGGACTCAAGGCCCGCCGGGGGCACGCGGCATCGACGGTGATCCGGCACATGGCGACGATCCGCGTCTTCTGCCGATGGGCGCGCGCCACGGGACTGACGACCGAGGACCCCTCTGAGATTCTGGATCGACCCACGCGATGGAAGAACCTGCCAGACGTGCTCTCGCTCGAGCAAGTGGCCGCGCTGTTGCGCTCGCCTGCGCCCGAGAACGCGCCGGTGAAGTCGCCCACGCTGTGGCTTCGGGATCGAGCGTTGCTGGAGCTGATGTACGCAAGCGGCCTGCGGGCCTCCGAGGCCGCGGGGCTCTCGGTCTCGGATTGGGTCGCGGGTGTCGGGTGTCTCCGGGTGATGGGCAAGGGGAGCAAGCAGCGCCTGGTGCCGGTGGGGTTGCCCGCGCGTCGGGCGTTGGAGCAGTACCTCGCCGAGTGCCGACCGGACCTGGCCAAGCGTGGGCACGACAAGGGACGCGTGCTGCTCTCGCGGACGGGTCGGCCCTTGGAGCGGGTTGCGGTGTGGTACATCGTGAAGCGCCATGCCGCCCTGGCCGGTCTTCGAGACGTGCACCCGCACACGCTTCGGCACAGTTTCGCGACGCACCTGCTCTCGGGCGGGGCCGATCTTCGTGTCGTGCAGGAACTGCTCGGGCATGCGGATATCGCCACGACGCAGATCTACACGCATGTGGACAAGGCCCGCCTGAAGAGCATCCACCAGAAGTTCCATCCCCGGGGGTAACGTGGTTCGGAACGGAGGGGGATGGGAGGCGGGGGGCGGGGCTTTCGGCGATGGTGACGAGGGTTCATTGGTGGTGGATGACACCCTGCCGACCGGGGCGTACACTCCTCCCCCGCCCGAGACTGGGCGTTGAGGGCTTGTAGCTCAGTTGGTTAGAGCGCACCCCTGATAAGGGTGAGGTCGGCAGTTCGAATCTGCCCAGGCCCATTGATCGAGCGATGCTCGAATCCTCGAATCTCGCGAGAGTGGTCGCCCGGCGGAAGGCTCGCCGGCGGTGGCCGTGTTGAAGGGTGAGTGACTCCGCCTCGGCGTCTCCCCCCACGTCGGGCGGGACGGGCGCGATCGAGCCACTATGATGGGCATGGCCGATGTCCTCCGCCCGGGTCGCGGGGTTGTTGGTCTTCATGGAGGGACGTGCAGCATGCGCATCGACGTGGTGGGTCGCAATGTTCCGGTGACCGACGCCATCCGCCAGTATGCCGAGGGCAAGGCCGGGAAGCTGACGAAGTATTTCGAGAACGCGGTGCAGTCGATCGCGCTGACGGTGAGCAAGGTGAACGCGGCTCACCATGGCGATTTCGATGTCGAGTTGATTATCGATGTTGAGCACCACGACGACTTCATCTCCCACGCCAAGGGTGCCGACGTGTACGCGGCGATCGACCTGGTCGTGGAGAAGGGCGAGCGGCAACTGCGGGACTACAAGGAACAGAAGTCGAAGAAGCACTGACACTCGCCGTGTGGGATCATTCGAACTCGACCGCGATGCGCCACTCGAATAGGGCGCGTCGGGTCCGGCAGGAGCCTTGGAACCGTGATGAAACTCACCGAACTCGTGCCCAACGGGGCGATCGTGGCGTCTCTCACCGCCCAGGATCGTGAGGGCGTCGTGATCGAACTCATCGACGCCCTGGTCTCCTCCGGGGCGGCGTCGGCCAAGGTCCGCGACGAACTCGTCTCGCGCGTCATGGAGCGAGAGAAACGCGGCTCGACGGGCTTTGGCAAGGGCGTCGCCGTCCCCCACGTCAAGCACCGAAGCGTGCAGAAAATGGCGGCGGCGATAGGACTCTCGGCGCGAGGCGTCGACTTCAGCTCCCTCGACAAGCAGCCGGTCTA
This sequence comes from uncultured Phycisphaeraceae bacterium, assembly GCA_964628245.1. Lineage (GTDB taxonomy): Bacteria > Planctomycetota > Phycisphaerae > Phycisphaerales > UBA1924. Next base: position 44,030 of record CAZVMU010000005.1, read on the forward strand.
TTCGGTCTTCCTGCTCCTCTCCCCCGAGGACAAGCCCGAGGACCATCTCCACGCGATGGAGGTGATCTTCAAGAACCTGAGCAAGGACACCTTCCGCAGGTTTCTGAGGCAATCGGGCTCGATCGAGGAGGTGCGGACGCTGCTCGACGAGGCGGACCAGCAGCATCTGGCGGGTTGAGGCGGGTCGATTGAGCGCGTAGGAAGTCAAAGGGGCGTACGACGCCCGGGCGGGCATGAACGGTGGAGAAGCATTCGGTGATCGCGAAGATCGTCAATCGGCTGGGCCTCCACGCCCGGCCGGCGATGACATTCGTGGATCGCGCCTCCACCTTCAAGGCCGAGATCAAGGTCGCCAAGGGCGACACCCAGGTGGACGGCAAGTCCATCATGCAGATGATGATGCTGGCGGCGGGGCAGGGGTCGGAACTGCTGATCGAGGCCGAGGGTGAGGACGCGGCGGCGGCGTGCAAGTCGCTCAAGGCGCTCGTGGATGCCGGCTTCGACGAGGACTAGCGTGATCTGGCGCTTCTCGAGCGGACTGGACTGCAGCCCAGTTGTCCATACAGGCGCATACCAGGACATGCGTTCAACACAGAGTTGCAACTGATTTGAGACGTTTGGACGGCGACGAAGTCGTGGCCCCATTACGATTCGTCGTGAGTGATGGGCCACCCTCTACACCGCCGACGCCGACGGGATCTCCGAACCCGGAGGGGACGCCGCATGCACCCGGTCAAGGCGAACACGGAGGGAGACAGAAGCAAGACAGTGGACGCGGAGGAGGAAACGGGAGGGGAAGTGTTGGAGGACATGGTGGGGGCAGGGGGGGTGGTGTGGGTGGAGGTGGGGGTGGATCGGGAGATGTTTCGCGGCTGCTCGCGATGGTGGATGAGGCGATGCTCATCGATCAGCGGCGGCTGCGGTCGCGGTTGAGAGACCTTCGTGAGGGACGAGGCCGCTCGGGCGATGGGTTGCGTCTCGAGGAGCATCTCAGGTCCAGCATCGCGCGGCGGGCGGCGCGGCGGGCGTCGAAGCCTCGCATTGAGTTTCCACACGACCTTCCCATGAGCCAGGCGCGCGGGGAGATCGCCGAGGCGATTCGGAGGCACCAGGTCGTCGTCGTCTGCGGCGAGACGGGGTCGGGGAAGACGACGCAGTTGCCCAAGATCTGCCTGGAACTCGGGGGCGGGATCGCGGGGACGATCGGGCACACGCAGCCGCGACGGATTGCCGCGAGGGCGGTGGCGGGACGCATCGCCGAGGAACTCGGAACGCCGCTGGGGAAACTGGTTGGCTACAAGGTCCGCTTCGGCGACAAGACCAGCCCGGAGAACCTCATCAAGGTGATGACCGACGGCGTGCTCCTGGCGGAGACGCAATCGGATCGGCTGCTCGAGCAGTACGACACGATCATCGTCGACGAGGCCCACGAGCGGTCGATGAATATTGACTTCCTGCTGGGGTATCTGAAATTGATCCTTCCGAAGCGGCGCGACCTCAAGGTCATCGTCACGTCGGCGACGATCGACCCCGAGCGCTTCGTCCGGCACTTCGAGGGGAGCGCCTCGGTCGCCCCGATCATCAGGGTGAGCGGCAGGACGTATCCGGTGGAGGTGCTGTATCGCCCGGCGGTGGGCGACGAGGATGGCGCGGACGGCGAGGGCGGGGATGGCGACGGACTCGATGCGGCGGATCTGCCGTCGAGGGTGTGCCGGGCCGTGGACGAGGCGTCGACGTTTGGGCATGGGGACATGCTGGTGTTCCTCAGCGGCGAGCGGGAGATCAGGGAGTGTGCCGAGGCCTTATGTCGGCATCATCCGCCGCAGACGCGGATCCTGCCGCTGTACGCGCGGCTGAGCGTGGAGGAGCAGAACAAGGTCTTCGAGCCGCACTCGGGCCGGCGGATCGTCCTCTCGACGAACGTGGCGGAGACGTCGCTGACAGTGCCGGGGATTCGCTTCGTGATCGACACGGGCGAGGCGCGGGTGAATCGGTATTCACCACGAACGCGGGTGCAGCGGCTGGAGGTCGAGGCGATCAGCCGGGCGAGCGCGGACCAGCGGAAGGGGCGCTGCGGACGGCTTGGGCCTGGTGTGTGCGTGCGGTTGTACGCGAAAAGCGACTTTGACAGCCGCCCGGAGTTCACCGACCCCGAGATCGTGCGGACGAATCTCGCGAGCGTGATCCTGCAGATGAAGGCGCTGGGTCTGGGGAAGGTGGAGGACTTCCCGTTTGTGGAGCCGCCGGACTCGCGGATGGTGCGCGATGGGTACGAGACGCTGCGTGAACTTGGAGCGGTGACGGACGAGTACGAGATCACGGAGATGGGGCGTCGGCTGGCGCGCCTGCCGATCGATCCGCGGCTGGGACGGATGATCGTCGAGAGCGTGAAGGAGCATTGCCTGAGCGAGGTGCTGGTGATCGCGGCGGCGCTCTCGACGCAGGACCCACGCGATCGGAGGGGCGATCAGGCGAGCGCCGACCTGGCGCACGCGCGCTTCAAGGACGAGAACTCCGACTTCTGGGCGAGCCTGAACCTGTGGAAGTTCTATCGCGAGCACGAGGAGAGCCTGTCGCGGAGCAAGATGCAGAAACTCTGCAAGCAGAACTGCCTGTCATGGGTGCGGCTGCGCGAGTGGGGCGAGGTGTGGCGGCAGTTGCACTCGCTCGTGACGGAGATGGGCTTCAAGGAGAATCCCCGGCCCGCCACGCCCGAGGCCGTGCACCGGGCGATTCTGAGTGGGCTGCTCACGAGCGTCGGTCGCAAGGGTGAGCAAGGGGAGTTCAGCGGGACGCACGGGACGAAGTTCCTCATCCATCCGGCGTCGGGCGTCTACAAGAGCAAGCCCAAGTGGGTTGTGGCGGCAGAACTGGTGCGGACGACGAAGTTGTACGCTCGGGGCGTCGCGAGGATCGAGCCGGAGTGGATCGAGCGACTGGCCGAGAACCTCGTGAAGCGGTCGTATTCCGATCCGTACTGGGACGAAGAAGGCCAGCGGGTGATGGCGCTGGAGACGGTGACGCTCTTCGGGTTGGAGATCGCGTCGGGGCGGCGCGTGCACTTTGGGCCTGTCGACCCGGTGAAGAGCCGCGATCTGTTCATCCATGGGGCGCTCGTCGAGGGGACGTTGAACACCGACGCGAAGTTTCTGCGTCAGAACCAGCGATTGCAGGAGGAGGTCGAGGCGCTCGAGGAGAAGAGCCGCAAGCGCGACGTGCTGGTGGACCAGCAGACGCGGTTTGCGTTCTACGACGCACGGATACCACAGGGCGTGTTCAACCTCGACACGTTTGAGGCGTGGCGGAAGACGGCCGAGCGCGACAATGCCCTTGTGCTCATCATGACGCGCGACGATCTGATGCTGCACGACGCCGCGAGTGTCAGCCAGGCGCACTACCCCGACCATGTCGAGGTCGCGGGGAGCCGATTGAACCTGGAGTATGAACTTGCGCCGGGGGAGGCGAGCGACGGCGTCACGATGAATGTGCCGCTTGAGGCGCTGAATCAGGTGGACGTGAAGAAGGCCGAGTGGCTGGTGCCGGGGCTTCTGGCGGAGAAGGTCGAGGCGATTCTGCGGGCGATCCCCAAGAGCGCGAGGCGTCACGTCGGGCCACCTGGTGAGGCGTCGCGCGAGATCGCGGGCGTGATCCCCTTCGGTGTGGGCGACCTCCGCGACGCTATCCGCGATCACCTCTTCAAGGCCTCCAACGTCGAGATTCCCCGCGAGTTCTGGGATCAGGTGATCGTGCCCGAGCATCTGAAGATGAACTTCCGCGTCGTGGATGAGCGGGGGAAAGTGATCGCGCACGGGCGAGACCTTGATGAGATCAAGCGGAGCCTCGGGCACAAAGTCCAGGCGAGTTTCAGCAAGATCGGCGGCGAGGACTATCACCGCGACGGCGTGACCACGTGGGACTTTGGTGATCTTGCACGCGAGGTCTCGATTCGCCGGAGCGGCATGACCGTTGTTGCGTATCCGGGGCTGGAGGACTTGGGGTCGAGCGTGGGTCTGCGGGTCTTCGAGACGCCGCAACGCGCGGAGGAGATGACCCGCGCGGGGATGCGGCGGCTCTTTCAACTGCGTGCCGGGCGCGAGATCAAGCACCGGATGTACGCGCGGAGCAGCATTGAGACCCTCGCCACGCAGCACGCGACGCTGGGTCCGGGTGAGCAGTTCAAGAGCGACCTGATGGGATTGATCACGGAGCGGGCATTCGGGCTGCCCATGGACCTTCCGCGGACGCAGGCGGAGTTCGAGAAGCGTCTTGATCGTGGGTATGACTCGATCGCCCGTGCGATTGACGAGTGCACGGCTCTCGCCTCGAGCATTCTCACGACGTATCAGGCGGCACGATTGCTCATGGAATCACAGACGGCTCCGGCGTTTGCCCGTCATCAGGCCGACATTCGCGACCAGATCGCGCATCTGCTCCCGCCGGGGTTTCTGTTGTCGACGCCGGCGGAGTGGACGCCGCATGTGCCGCGGTTTCTGGCGGGTGTGTGGCATCGACTGAATCGCATGGGGAGTGGGGCTGGACTGGATCGCGACGGGAAGCTGATGGCGGAGGTCGTGCCGTATTGGAATGCGGCGAAGGCGCGAATGGCGCTCCATGAGCGTGCCGGCGTGACCGACGCGAGTCTCACCCTCTTTCGCTGGATGGTGGAGGAATACCGCGTGTCGCTCTTTGCGCAGGAGCTGAGGACGAGCGTGCCCGTGTCGCCCAAGCGCCTTCAGGAGGTGTGGGACAAGATCGGCAGGCCGTAGCAGGAGGTCGATTGTGAGGGGATGCTATTTCACCTACGGAATCAGTGGGACACGCGCAAGGGGGACGGCGATATAGGACCATGCGCTACGAAGCAGTTCCCGCGTTCGATGCTCCATCGGCGAAGATTTAGAAACTAGGTGACTTTGTCCACGTCCCATGTCGCCTATAGTGTTAATCAATCGCCGGTGGCCTCGCACGTCGTGCCGAACATCTTCGGCCGGTCACAGTCGCGAGAATCCGCTGGCACGCCCGTCGGCGTACTCGACGGGTGTTCGCCCAGCCGGCCACTCCTGCACCATTTTCAACTGGTTCCGGATTTGCCCAAGTCATGCCTCGCGGTTCCTGCCGCGTGGTGATGGAGATCGTTCTTTGACCACGTTTGCCGACCTGAAACTCTCGCCTCAGATTCTCAAAGCCCTCGTTGCCGAGGGGTATCACACGCCGACGCCGATCCAGGCGAAGGCCATTCCGCCACTGCTCGAGGGGCGCGACGTGCTCGGGTGCGCTCAGACGGGGACCGGAAAGACGGCCGCGTTCTCCCTCCCGCTCATCGATCGGCTTTCTGTGCCGCGTGTCCCAGGGACCGAGGGTGCGGCGAAGAGCGATTCGAGCGAGCGCCCGAAGGGTTCGTCCAAGGGTGACTCGCGGCGCGCTCGTGCGCTCATTCTCGCGCCGACGCGTGAACTCGCGGTGCAGATCGAGGAGAGCATTCGTACCTACGGGCGTCATTCGGGTCTTCGCCAGGTGGTGATCTACGGCGGAGTGTCGCAGAGCCGTCAGACACGTGCCCTCCAGGCTGGCGTGGATGTCATCGTCGCAACGCCCGGGCGTTTGCTCGACCTGATGGAGCAGGGGTTCGTCGATCTGAGCGGCATCCGGTTCTTCGTGCTCGACGAGGCCGACCGCATGCTGGACATGGGATTCATCGAGCCGATCCGTCGGATCGGGCGGCAACTCCCCAAGGAGCGCCAGACGCTGCTCTTCAGCGCCACCATGCCGGCAAAGATCCGCGAACTCGCGAACGCGATGCTGAAGAATCCGGTGACGGTCTCGGTAACGCCGGTGGCTTCGGCGGTGCCGCTCATCGAGCAGACGCTGTACCACGTCCCTGGCGAGCAGAAGCCGGCGTTCTTGGCGCATTTGCTCGAGAACGCGGCGATATCGAGGGCCGTTGTCTTTACCAAGACCAAGCACGGCGCGGACAAACTCGCCAAGCGGCTGTCGCGCGGGGGCATCGCCGCGGACTCGATCCATGGGAATAAATCGCAGGGGCAGCGTCAACGCGCCCTCGACGCGTTCCGTGGCGGGCGGGCCCGGGTGCTCGTGGCGACCGACGTCGCGGCGCGCGGGCTTGACGTGGACGGCATCACGCACGTCTTCAACTACAACCTGCCGATGGAGCCCGAGGCGTATGTGCACCGTATCGGCCGCACGGGGCGTGCGGGCGCAACGGGACACGCGATCTCGTTTTGCAGCGGCGACGAGCGGGGCCTGCTCCGCGGCATCGAGCGGTTCACGGGGAAGGTGATCGCGCCGACGAAGTTGCCGAGCGACTATGTCCCCCAGCACACGCCGCCGGAGCACGGCGAGCACTTCCATGAGGCCCGGCACGAGGCTCGTCACGATCGGCCGGCTCAACCGCCCCGGCATCGGGCCACGCCGCCGACCGCGAAGAAGCCCATAGGCACGACTCAAGGTGGGCATGCGCACAGCGAGAAGCCGCCCGCGAGGAAGCCGCATGCGGGCCAGCCTCTCTCAGGCAAGGGTGAATCCGGAGGTTCGCGGACCGCACGACCTGTGGGCGCCAACTCTCATCCGAACGCCGCGCCGAAGCACTCGGGCAAGCCGGCGCATGGGCATGATCGCCATGCTCCGAAGAAGTCGGGCGGAACATCAGGAGCGAAGTCCGGGGCGAATCATGGGAATCACCCGAGGGCGAAGCCTCACGCGTCGGCTCGGCGGAACGGCAAGGGGTTCAGCCGACCTGGATCGCGTTGAGTCAAACTCTGTTCACGCCGCGAGAGGTGGTGTGCTGCAGCGTGCGACGCGACTTCTGGTGCGTGCTGGCCGAGTTGTTCAGCCGGGTTTACGTGCCGTGATGTCGAGGCTCACGACATAGTCGCTCATCGCGGCTCCTGCGGGAAGTGCGCTCGCGATCTTCTGGTAGAGCGGATCCTGCCACTGTGTCATGGCCTCGATGTACTGCGGCTTGGCGGTGAGTTGGATCTCTGACAATCCCGCCGCCTCGATCGCGGTCTGGATCTCAGAAACGAGTTCCGCGCCCGCGATGCATCCGACGAGTGCTTCCAGGTCGTCTCGCACGCTCTGTGGCAAGGGCTTGGCGAGGGCGAGGTCGGAGACGGCCGCTCGTCCGCCGGGCTTGAGGACGCGGGCGATCTCTCGCCAGACCTGACGCTTGTCGGGCGAGAGATTGATGACGCAGTTGGAGATGACGGCATCGATGGACGCGTTGGCCACGGGCAGGTGTTCGATCTCGCCGAGGCGGAACTCGACGTTGTCGAGGCCGCTCCGCTCGCGGTAACTCGAGAGGTTGCGCCGCGCTTTGGCGACCATGTCGGCGGTCATGTCCACGCCGATCACGCGTCCGTTCTTCCCGACGCGTGGCCCGGCGATGAAGCAGTCGAACCCGCCTCCAGAGCCGAGATCGAGCACGGTCTCGCCGGGTTTCAAGGAGGCAAGGGCCGTGGGATTGCCACAGGAGAGGCCCATGTTCGCGCCGTCGGGGAGTGTGCTCAACTCGGATTCGGAGTATCCCACGGCGATGGCGACCTGATCGGGTGTGAGCGTCGTTGGGCCGCAACATCCGCCGCCGCCTGATGAGTCGCTGCAGCATGATCCGGCATTGGATTTCATCTGGGCCGAGGCCGGCCTTACGCCCGACCATTGGCCGCTGCGGGCGATCTCGGCGTAGCCCTCGCGTACGGCATCGCGGGTGCGATCTGCCGTGGCACTCGTGGTGGTCGCCGAGCCTTTGTTGCCGCAGCAGTCGGGTCCACAGCCGCAACCGTTCTTTGACTCTGACATTGTGATGCTCCTTCAGCGTGGATGTGAATCTGAGTACGCAGCCTTGTTCTTTTGGTCGTTGATGAGCCCCGGTAGCGTGTGTTCTACGAACTCTCGGATCTCGTCTCGCACGCGCCGATAGTGGGGCATTGCTTCCTCATCGGTCGATGCGGCTGAGGCGAGGCGCGGGGGATCGTCGAAGCCGTGGTGGACGACCATTGTGCGCGTCGACTGGCGGAGGAACGCGGGGCAGTTCTCGTCGGCGTGGCCGCAGACCGTGACGACCAGGTCGAGTTTCGGCGGATCGCATGCGTCGACGGCTTTGCTCGTGTGCCCCGAGATGTCGACGGCACGCTCCTGCATGGCTCGCACGGCGAGTGGATTGACACCATGCGGCGACGTTCCGGCGCTGCACGCGTCGATCCGATCGCCGAGCAGATGGCGAGCCCACCCTTCGGCCATCTGGCTTCGGCAGGAGTTGCCCGTGCACAGAAACATCACGCGCGGACGCGTGTGTGGCTGCCAAGTCATGAGGTCTCTCCACAGTTGTCGCAGCAGGTTCCGTCGTTGCACATGTCGGCGGGTCTCAACTCTTCGATCGCTTCGGCGATGGCGTGGAAGCGTGTGGCGAGGGCCTCGGCATCGGCGGTGTACCAGACAGTGCGACCTTGCTTTTCCGCGTGGAGCAGCCTCGCGCTCGCCAGGATGGAGAGATGCCGGGCGACCATCGAGAAATCGATGGAGCAGCACTCGGCGACTTCGGTCACCGAGCAGGATCGGCCGCATTTGAGCAGGCAGGAGAGCAATCGGGCCCTTGTCGGCTCGGCGAGGGCTCGCAGCATGGCGGGATCGAGGACTCGATCCAGGCGTGCCCGCTGGCGATTCGCGGCCCTGGGCGTGCGTGAAGAACGATGGATTGCTGACGCCATAATGCAAGTATTGACCAGTCGGTTTGAGAAGTCAATTCACCCCCGGACACCTAGATGAGATCACCGTTCTGGCGGCCGATTCCTGCCTTGGTCGATCGAGGTTCCAGAAGAGTCCTACGGTCGGGTATGTCCTCAGAGTTCTGGAATGAGCGATATGCTGGCGAAGAGTCGGTGTATGGAGAGGCGCCGAACACGTTCTTGGATGCGAGCGCGAAGTTCATGCCAAGGGCAGGCCGAGCACTCGACCTTGGCGCGGGCGAGGGACGAAACGCGCTCTTTCTCGCATCGCTCGGGCTTGACACGACCGCGGTCGATCAGAGTGAAGTTGGCTTGGCGAAGGCCCAACGCCGAGCACGTAATCGGAAACTCGCGCTCCACATCATGGTCGCCGATCTGAACGAGTTCGATCCACCCCCGGCGTCGTTTGATGTGATCTCGTCGATCTTTGTGCACCTGCCTTCGCCGCTGCGCTCGCGCGTGCTTCGGCGTCTTGTGTCGTGGCTCAGACCCGGTGGGGTCTTCATCCTGGAGGCGTACGCCCCGGACCAGATCCGCCGCGGGACCGGCGGGCCCAAGGACCCGGACATGCTTGCGCCGCTTGGGGCGATTCTCGCCGATCTACGCGCGGGCGATCCCTCGATCACCGTCATTCATGAGGCGTCGCTTGTTCGCAATGTGATCGAGGGGGCGCACCATTCTGGAGAATCGTCGGTGGTGCAGGTGATCGCGAAGAAGTCCTGAAGACTCGCGTTGGAGGGTTGAATGTCCGGTGGCGACGCGACCCAGAGCACCGTGAGGGCACCCGCTCCTGTCTGCTTCGCCTGCCGTCGGCGTTCGCGCACGACACTCCAAGAGATTGCCGACGCCATACTCAATCTTGAGAACTGGTCATCGTTCACGGGGTGGGGGCCGCTCCCAGGACTACGCTCGGCACGCTTTGTGACGCGTACCGAGAGTTCGTCGGCACGGTCTTTGCCGTCACCGATATGCGTGGCGACACCTACACCGAGTCCATCACCAGGTGGGACCCGGAGTCGATTCTCGAGATACGCATGGATGGCTTTGTGAAACCGCTCTCGAGCTTCTCGACCCATTTCTTTGAGCGATGGACGATCGAGCGAGAGTTCGCATCATCAACGAACGACTCTGAGGTCCCTGTTGTTGTGCGGTCGTTCGAGATGTATCCGAAGTCGAGGATCACGCGGCCTGCCCTGTGGTTCATCGGGCAGATGATGCGGCGGGCGGTCGATCGACACTCCGCTCGTATGCTCGCGTGACAGAATGAATCATGGAGCGACGCCGGGCTTGGATGACCCATGCTCACACGCGTATGTGTGCGTGGTTGCCAACCGCACTCGGAGATTGAGGATTTCTGTGCGGCTGTCCTTGGCCTTCCCTGACGGTCGGGCTGCTTGCTTCGGTCTGCCTCGTGACGTATGAGTCTGTTGTAGAGTTTTCTTGCACAGTTCCAAGCAAAGGAGTTCCGATGTCTCAGCCGACCACGCCACCCGAACTTGACGCCTGGCAGAACTTCGGCACGCGCGTGGACGATCTCCTTTCGGAGACACTCGGCGGGAGTGACGCCGCCCTTGATCGATGCCTCGAACATTCGGCGAAGGAAGGTCTGCCACCGATCAGCGTCTCGCTCCAACAGGGGCGGTTTCTGGGGCTGCTCGCTTCGTCCATTGGCGCCCGGCAAATCCTCGAGATCGGCACGCTGGGTGGGTATTCCACCATCCATCTCGCGCGCGCATTGCCCAACGACCCCTCGGCAGGAGTCGTCTCCCTTGAACTCAACCCGCATCACGCCAAGGTCGCCACGGAGAATCTCACGCACGCGGCTCTCGCCGATCGCGTGGAGGTCCTTGTCGGTCCGGCGCTCGATTCCTTGGGCACGCTTGCGAAGCGAAACGCTTCTCGATCTACTCATGAGTCGACATTCGACTTTGTCTTTATCGACGCCGACAAGGAGAACATCGCGGCGTACTTCGATTTGGTCGTGCCGCTGACGCGTCCTGGGGCGCTCGTCATTGTGGACAACATCGTGCGTGATGGCGAGGTGGTCAACGCCCACAGCTCGGACCCGCGCGTGCAGGGCGTGCGCCGATTCCTCGAAACAATGAAGACCGACACTCGTGTTCAGGCCGCCGGCGTTCAGACACTGGGCAGCAAGGGCTACGACGGGTTCGCAATCGCCCGCGTGATCAAACCCCGATACTGAAGTCGCGGGACTACTCGCCCGTGCCGCTGGGCTTGATCGTGGCGATCACTTCAGGCGCCTGGGCGACGATCTGCTCGGCGATCTCTCGTCGATGGATCTCCACATCGCGTGGGAACTCAAAGGCGAGGCGGACGCGCTCACCCTTGACGGAGGCCACGCGAACAACCCCGATCGGGTTGCGCGGATCTCCAATGACGACTTCCTCACCTTCACGCCGCGTGATAACAAGCATGGCACCACTCCCATCCTTGGGGCAAGCGAAGCCCAAGGCACCACCGTCATTAGGTTATACCACGTAGTGCCCAATCGTGAAACGGGTTACGAGCGAAATTGTCGCGCAAGTCTCGCCGATCGGTCCGAGAACCGGCCGAATCCGTTTGGATCGGGTACGGATTACTCGACCGCTCGGACACGGAGTAAGGGGCTCACGTGGGCCTTGAGGTTCCGCTCGATCCCGGATTGGAGGGTCACGGCACTCGAGGGGCAGCCGACGCAGGCGCCGTGGAGGCGGATCTCGACGACGCCCTCGGGCGTGATGTCTACGAGTTCGAGGTCGCCGCCGTCGGCCTGAACGGCGGGACGTATCAGTCGGAGGACCCGGTCGATCTTCTCGCGGAGGTCGCTCGATGGGCTTTGGACGGAAGATTCCACACCTGATGGTAGGAGTTTCGCCCGTGGCTGGGCCATCGCGGGGATTAGGGCGATACGGTTGGGTCGCATGATGCAGATCTCTTCGGCGCGGAAAGGACTCCTCCCGCTCACCATCCTGGGTTTCCTGCTGGCCGCCTGCTCGAATGGCGGGAATGGCCGCACGCTCGGGCAACTGGAGGCTGTCTCCAAGGGTTCGGCCCGGTCGCCGGGCTTTGCGCCGCCTCGGATGGTGACGGCGAGCACGGACGAGCCGAGCCCGCTTTGGGAGCCACGGGTCGCAACCGATCGGCGTGTGCGTGTCTTCAACCAGGCGATGGTTTCTGGAGATGAGCGGCAGCGTGCAGAGCTGCGCGCGCAGGTTGCGGCTAATCTCCCGACCGAACCTCGTCGCGAGATGGTCGTGGCCATGTCGATGGCAGCCGGGGAAAATGGGTGGATCGAGTGCACCGTGCCGCTGCTTCGGAGTCTTGCGCGTCCGCTGCGTGGGGTGGATGACGCGACGCGTTCCGAGGCGGTAGCCTTGTCGAGACTGCATCCGGAGCGCTCGCTGGCGGACCTTGCAGAGATCGCGATTGTCGATCCGGCATCGTCGGTGCTGGGGGCGGACGGCGAGGGTGGGGGGGCGGTGGACTCTGGCGTGCAGGCCGAGTGTTGGGGGTTGCTTGCCCGGCTCGATCCGTCGATGACGCGTGCGGCAGCGTTGCTGCGAGACTCAGGCTGGACCTCCCTGGCGTCGATCGCCACGTTCCACGAGCACACTGGCATTCTGCCGTTTACGACGACCGATTTCATCTGGGCCGCACAGCTCGGGGAGACGCAAGGACAGGGCGGAGTTCTCGAAGGACTCCGAGAGCAGATCGATCGTCACGGACTTCGCGGCTCACAGGGTGGGCTTCTCGAGCTACGGCACGTGCCGGCAGTCGAGGCGCTGGCATCCATCAACGAGTCGTGGCTCTCGCTCTCCACCCCGCGACTCGCGACGCTGCTCGATGTTCGGCTGAAGCGCCGGGTGAGTCATCGGCGGCAGACCTCACCGGGAGAGCAGGTGACGCTCGAGGACTGGGCGTCGGCGCGTGAACGTCTCTCGCGAGCCGATCTTTTGCTTTTGCTGGCGATCGATCTCTCGCTCGATGAAGCGTCTCTTCGGGACGACCTGTTCCGGCAGGTCAAACTCGATCGTGGCGATCGGACGACGGAGTATGGCGGGCTGGTGTTCGCCGTGGGTCGTGGTGAGCCCGCTCGGGTGGCGGCGTTCACGCCTCGGCCGTCGGAGCGTTTGGGCGATCGGCGGTTTGTGGCGTCCACGGATATGCTCAAGGCCGGGGCACTGGCGCTCGCGCACTATCACTTCCACGTGCAGTCGGCGGCGAGCGACGAGTACGCGGGCCCGAGCGAGGGGGACCTTGACTACGCCCGGACCTTCGCCCGGGCGTGCCTGGTCTTCACGAGTCTGGGGCCTGATGGGGCTCGTCTCAATGCCGATTGCTACTTCCCTGATGGGACTGTCGTCGATCTTGGTGAGATCGGCGCGGGTGAGACGCCACGCGAGTGACGGCGCGGCATCACAGATCGAGACATTCACGGGAGAACTCGAGACGTGAGATATGACGCCATCATCTCCGGGGGCACGGTCCACACCACCCAGTCTTCGTTTGTCGCCGATATCGGCGTTGAGAACGGCAGGATCGCGGCTGTTGCTGCGCCAGGATCGCTGGCTTCGCCGGGCGCTCGCGTGATCGATGCTTCGGGGAAGCACGTCATTCCTGGCGCGCTTGATGTGCATGTGCATCTCGCGTTGCCGTTCTGTGGGACGGTTTCGTGCGATGACTTCGAGCATGGCTCCAGGGCCGCGGTCCATTCCGGGATCACGACGGTGATCGATTTCGCGATTCCTTCCAAGGGGCAGTCGCTCAAGGACGCCCACGAGACGTGGCTGGCGAAGGCTCGTGGCAAGTCTCTTGTGGATTACTCCTGGCACATGGCCCTGACTGATCGATCCCATATCGATGAGATTTCTGAATGTGTCGAGATGGGCCTGCCGACGTTCAAGGAGTTCATGATCTATGAGAGCGAGGGGTGGAACAGCGACGACGCGATGCTGTATGCCACGCTCGAGAAGGTGCGATCGCTGGGCCAATCCGAGCGACAGCCTCGGGCGATGCTCCTGTTGCATGCGGAATCGCCCCGCATTCTCGATCTCTTCATCGCTCGTCATCACACGTCCGCGCAGATGAAAGAGTTCGGGGCACGGCTTCACGCGATCACGCGCCCCACCATCGTGGAGGCGGAGGCGATCGAGCGGGCGATCCAGTTCGCCGATCACACGCGGGGCACGCTGTACATCGTGCACATGTCCACCGCGGAGGGAACCGATCTTGTCAAAGCGGCGCAGTCGCGGGGCGTGCCCGTGCTTGCCGAGACGTGCGCCCAGTATCTTGTGCTCGACGATTCCGTGTTCGAGCGGCCAGATGGTCACCTTTATGCCTGCTGCCCGCAGGTGAAGACGCCCGCCGACATCGAGCGGCTCTGGCGAGGGCTCGTCGATGGCGAGGTCTGCGTCGTCTCCACCGACACCTGCTCGTTCACCCGTGAGCAGAAGGCGATGTGGAGCGGCGACTTCACGAAGATACCTATGGGCCTGCCGGGCCTGGACACCATGGTGCCGATCGTGTACACGCTGGGCGTGAAGGCCGGGCGGATCTCGATGAACCGGCTCGTCGAACTCTGCTGCACGAATCCCGCACGCGTCATGGGGCTGGGCGACCGCAAGGGGACCATCGCGCCGGGGTTCGATGCCGACCTTGCGATCATCGACCCCGCGGCTTCGCTGACGGTGGACCCGACAACGCTCTATTCCAAGGCCGACTGGTCGCCGTATCAGGGCATGACGCTCCATGGGTTCTCGTCGCTCACCATGGTCCGTGGGACTGTGGTCTATGAGAATGGGAATCACGTTGGAACGCCTGGACACGGGCAGTTCGTCTTGCGTTCGGGTCCGGGGCATCAGAACTGAGAGTGAATCTCCAATGACGCGGAGCAATCCGCCGAAGAATCCAGCGTTCCACGTTGGGTAAGACTTTTTGATGCGGCTCTTGGATGCCGCTCCCGATCTGTCACGCCGGCCATTTTAGATACAGCCGGTCCAGGAGCAAACTCGAATGTCATCTCGCCTTAACCGCACGATTCTTACGGTCTCAGCCTCATTTGCACTCGCCTTTGCCGGTCATGTTCCTGCCGCCTTCGCTCAGGACGAGGCCCCCGCTCGCCAACCTGGTGCACGACAGCCCCGCGGCAATGGAAACGGGAACGCCGATCAGGCCCAGCCCGGGCAGCGCGGCGGTCGTCGCGGCGGCGGGCAGGGCATGGCTATGCCCGGTGGCGGTCGCATGATGGGCGGCCCGGGCGGCATGCAGCGCGCCACCATCACGACCCGCAATATCGATCGATACGCCGAGATTCTCTCGCTCACGGACGACCAGAAGAGTGCCGTGGAGACGCTGTTTGACGGCTACCGCGGGCGCGTCGAGTCCATCCAGGAAGAGTCTCGCGAGAAGATGCGCGAAATGCGGGACGAGATGCGCGAGGGTGGCGGGGGCGGCGACGGCTCCGGATTCGCGAAGTTCCGCGAGACCATGGAGGCCGCCCGCAAGCAGACCGACGAGGCCGAGAAAGCGTTCTTTGGCGATGTCCAGCTGATTCTCACCGAGCCTCAGGCCGCGTTGTGGCCAAAGATCGAGCGGACCCGCAATCGCGACGCGTCGCTTCCCCGCGGTCGGCTGAGCGGGGAGAACGTCGATCTCATCGAGATCGTGGATGACCTGAAACTCGACGACGGCGCCAAGGCGCCAACCGTGGTGGTCCTCGATCAGTACGAGACCGAACTCGACCGCGAACTCATGGCCCGAGACAAGGTCTATGACGAGGTCGCCTCGAAGGTTGGCGAGATGTTCCGAGATGGCAACGCCGAGGCGGCCCAAGCCGAGATCGAGAGGGGGCGTGCCGCGAGCGTCCGCGTCCGCGACCTCCAGCGCCGGTATGCCGACAAGGTGAAGGCTGTTCTTCCCGACACTTCGAAGGAGGCCTTTGACTCGGCCTTCAAGAAGGCGAGTTTCCCGCGGGTGTATCGCACGTCGTCGGTGGGCCGCATGCTCGATAGCGCAGAGAAACTTTCGGATCTGACCGCGGACCAGAAGACGCAACTTGCGGAGATCAAGGAGGCGTACGCCAAGGCGGTCGCACCGATGAACGATCGTCTCGCGAAGGCCGAGGAGGCCAACGAGATGGCGTTCAACATCGGGAACATGCCGTTCGGACGGCGTGGTGGGGGCGAGAACGCGGACGGCGAGCAGTCGGCCGAGCAGAAGTCCATGATCGAGGCACGCCAGGCCAAGCGTGATCTTGACAACCAGTTCCAGGAACGCATCGAGAAAGTTCTCACGCCCACGCAGGTCGAGAAACTCCCGCGCGGCCGTGGGCAGCAGGACGAGATCCGCATCAACCGTATGTTCTAGGCTGAAGCGACACAGTCGCGAGCACTCCACGCACCGGCTCGCGTCGGTGCGTGTTTCCATTTTGTGTGATTGTCGGAGGGAAAACAACCGCGACTCAGTGCGGCACTTCCTTGACCGCGTTGCGATTCCACGCGGGTACGCGGACCACGATCGGCTCGACCGGCTGGCGCTCGATCGTGCACTGGCAGGCTAGGCGGCTGTTGCGCTGCAGGCCCGGCGCTTCCTCAACGCGGTCCTCCTCGGCCTCGGTCGATTCGCTCAGGCACTTCCCGCCCGACTCGATGTAGATGTGGCACGTCGAGCAGGCGCAGACCCCGCCGCAGGCGTGCTCGATGTTGATCCCGTGGTCCATCGCGACCTCGAGGAGGTGCTCGCCGTTGGCGGCCATCACTTTCCACTCGCGCTGGTCCTTTCCGGTCAGGCCGAGCGGGTCCTCAAGGATGAACGTGACCGGAATATCGGCCGGTCCGTGATCGACATCGGAATGGCGCATGTGCATCGATCGACTCTAGCGCGCCCGGCGGGCTCCGGACCCGCAGTCGCGGGTTGGCCGGACCAATCCACGCTTCCTAAACTGTGGGCTGATGGCCGCCATTGCCTAACCATCCCGCGATCCCCGGCAGGCTCGATTCCTGTCGCTTTCGCCCGGTCCGTTGACACCCGGCGTTCGCACGTGTTCTGCGTGCGTTCGACTGCTGGTGTGTGCCGCGCGTGTTTGGATCGCCCGCGTCCTCTTCCACCACAATCCACGCCGTGCGATGTCCTCCCACTGGAGACCGCATCGCCTCACATCGATTCTCCATGCCCGGCGGCATCACCGCCGCGGGTGTTCGACGCATCCATACCTATGTCACACCACACGCGTTCCCACAATAACGCATTCACCTGCGCCACCTGCAAGTTCACGTCGTCCGAGGCCACCTTCGGCACCAAGCACCGCAACCACTGCCCGCGATGCCTCTGGTCGCGCCATGTCGACGAGAGCACCGGCGACCGCAAGGCCGCGTGCAAGGCCCCGATGGAGCCGATCGCCATCGAGGTCCGCCCGCACGGCGAGTGGGCGATCGTGCACCGCTGCATGGGCTGCGGCACACTGCGCACGAATCGAATCGCCGGCGACGACTTCGAGAGGGCACTGCTCGCACTCGCGCTCCGACCGATCGCGAACCCCGCGTTTCCGATCGATGACCTGCGCGGGCCGTGATGGTCGGTTGTGAAGTCGGTCAGTCCGAGTCGCTGCGCGCGGGTTCGGGCGCCTCGGCAAACTCCAGACACCACGCTGGTCCGGAGAGATCCAGCGCGCCTGGGCCGGCACCGATGGTGGCCCTGAGGCCGAGGATGCCCTTGAACTTCCGAGGTCTGCGGTCGCGAAGACGGATCTCGTCCCACGGGATGCTCATCGCGGGAATCGCGAGGCGACGCGCGAACCACGTGGGCTGGAGGTGCAGAAACGCTTCATCGACGACGACATGGAAACTCCCGCCGAGGCTGACGCTCCCGAAGCGGAAGGACTGGAACCGGCGCGTGACCGCATCGGGCGAAGCGTCGCGCGCGGGGAATCGCCTGGCCAACTCGCGGATCTGTCCCGTCACGCTCCAGAGAACAACGCCGATCACCACGAGGTCGGTGCCCACGAACGCGAGAACAAGGATGGTGATCTGGAGGGGTGACACGCGACTCGTGTTCCCTAGGGCACGAGCGGTGGGACGGGTGAGCCATCCAGTTGCTTCATCTTTCCTACCCGCGTCCAGAAGGCTTGTGGTGACATGGCGTTCTCAAGTTGCCCGTCCTGGTGCGCGATGCTGAAGGTCTCGTAGCCGCACGCCGGATTCTCTATGACGAGGATCGGGTTGCTTGGCGTGACGGTGTCGGTGGAAGGATCGAGGACGAGATAGTGGGGCGTGCCAGGGGGAATCACGAAGCCCTTGCGAGGTGCTTTCGGGGATTCGCAGAGTTCATCCGTGAAGTAGGCGTCATTGACGAGCAGTTGCTGCCAGTTCGCTGCGGGTGCCGGGAGTGACTTGTAGTTTGCTTGGTACGCCGACAATGCTTGCGAGATTGCGGCGGCCTGGACTCCGGACTTGATCATTCGGGCGGCGTTTCTCGCCTTGCCAAGGGACGGGAGGAGGAGCCCCGCGCAATCCGCGATCATGATAACTCCGAGCACGCCGGCCGCCACGAGCACGACAATGAGGATCGGCATCTTCGACGACTTCGCGGGGGGCATTCCAGGGACTTGCGGCGGAGTGGCGTGGGACATGGAGTGGCTCCTTGTGCGATCGATCTGAGTATGTCACTCGGAATCCGCGCCGAGTGGTTTCTGAAACTGAATCCACCGGGTCGAGCTACGCCGCCGACTCTTCCGGCGCGTCTTCCATCTCGACTGGCACATCGTCCGGCTTCACGCCGATCGGCTCGGCGTTCGGCAAGGGCTTTCCATGCGAGTCGGTCAGCGCCTTCCCCGACATCGTCTTGATAATCGGGACGGGGTTCGCCTTCTCGTGGGCCTCGAGCGCCTTGAGCAGTTCCTCGCGCTTCTCCTCGGGGAGGTCGTTCCATTTCCCGCGGCCTCGGCACTTGGGGAATCTCGAGCACCCCAGCCACGGGCCGCGCGTCCCGGTGCGAAGATGCAGCGGGCTCTCGCACGTCGGGCAGGGGATGTCCGTTGCGTACGCCGGAGCCGAGGGCGCGACGGCGCGGCCTTTGCGATCGAGGTTCAGGATGCCGTCGCAGGGTGCCGTCTTGTCGCCATACTTCGAGCAGCCGAGGAACGGCCCGAATCGCCCGACGCGCTTGGTCATCGCGCTACCACACTTCGGGCACGCGACATCGACCGTCTCGGCGGCAGGCCGCGGCCTTCCCTCGCGATCGACGGGGCTGGCGTAGTTGCACTCTGGATACGTCGAGCACGAGAGGAACCGCCCGTTCTTTCCGAATCGATAGACCAGCGGGCTGCCGCACTGTGGGCACTTGTATTCGTCGGGCGCGGGCGTCGTCTCCGCCTTCGCGTGCTTGAGCGTCGTCTCGGCCTCTTCCAACGATTTCTTGAACGGGCCATAGAACCGTGCGAGCATGTCGACCCAGTCGAGGTGGTCTTCTTCGACCTTGTCAAGTTGCGATTCCATCTCGCGCGTGTAGCCGACGTCGAGAATGTTGGGGAAAGCCTCGATGAGCTTGTCGGTCACGACCTCGCCCAGGTCCGTCGCGTAGAAGCGCCGCTCAAGGGCTTCGACGTAGTTACGGTCTTGGATGACCGAGATGATTGATGCGTATGTCGAAGGCCGACCGATCCCCTCGGCCTCGAGCACCTTGATGAGCGACGCCTCGGAGTACCGCGCGGGCGGTGAGGTGAACCGCTGGCTCGGCTGGATGTCGAAAGCGTGCAGCGGTTGCTGGGTCGAGAGCGCGGGGAGGTTCAGGTCGTCGCCCTTGGGAACGCCCGAGACGCGATAGAACCCGTCGAAGACGAGGACGCGACCGGAGGTCTTGAAGACGGCCGTGGTGCCGGGCTTGCCACCCTTGATGAGAGCCGTCGTCGAGTCCCACTCGGCGGGCGTCATCTGGCAGGCGACGAAGCGCTCCCAGATGAGTTGATAGAGCCGCGCCTGATCGGGGGAGAGCGAGTTCCGCACTCGATCGGGCGTGTACGCGGGATTGGTCGGGCGGATCGCCTCGTGGGCCTCCTGGGCCGCTTTGTTCGAACTGGTGAAGAAGTTGGGCTTGTCGGGGAGGTACTTGTCGCCGAAGGTCGAGCCGATGTACGTCCGCGCCATCGAGAGGGCATCACCCGAGAGGTGCGTCGAGTCCGTACGCATGTAGGTGATGAGGCCGACGGGACCCTCGCCGGGGATCTCGACGCCTTCGTACAACTGCTGGGCGGCCCGCATCGTGCGCTGAGCACCAAATCCGAGGCGGCTCGACGCGGCCTGCTGGAGCGTGGACGTGATGAACGGCGGGGCGGGCCGAACCTTCGTCCGCTTGGTCTCGATCGAATCGACCAGCCAATTCAAGGACGGATCGGGGTTGCCCGTGATCGTGCGGACCCAGCGAGCAGGCCCGCGCCCGGTCGGTTCATCACGCAAAGTGGCGCGCGCGTCGCGCAGGCCAAGCGAATCCGCGATTCTCGTGATGACCTTGCTCAGGTCGTGCTTCTCGGGGGTCGAGAACTCCGCCGAGACGCGATCGAGCCGGTCGCGGATCGCGTCGGGCGTGAACTCGGAGATCGCCCCGAGCAGTTGGTCGATGCGGATCGACGAGTCGAACTTCTTCCCGTTGTACTCGACGAGTTCCGCCCGGATGGCGTGGTGATCCGACAGCCACGCGTTCTGGGCCTTGACCGTCGGTGGATTCTTCTTCTCGTCGCGAGTCTCGAGGAACGCCCGCCACGCGGGAGCCAGTTTCTCGGCCTCGCTCGGCGACAATGCGAAGTTTGCGCCGATCGACCACTCCTCGTCGGGAATGAACGCCCGGATCTCCCGCTCGCGCTCGACAACCAGTCTCACGGCGACGGACTGCACACGCCCCGCCGACAAACCGCGGGCCACTTTCTTCCAGAGCAGCGGCGAGACCTGATACCCCACGATCCGGTCGAGGATCCGTCGCGCCTGCTGCGCGTTCACGCGGTCCTCATCGATCGGGTGCGGGTTGCTGAAGGCATTCTCGATCTCGCTCTTGGTGATTGCGGCAAAGATCACGCGCTTCGCCGTCTTCGCGCTGATGTCGAGTTCCTGCGCCAGGTGCCACGCGATCGCCTCGCCCTCGCGATCCAAGTCGGTCGCGAACCAGACCTCGCGGCCCGACGACAGCGTTTCCTTCGCCGCCCGCTTGAGGTCGCTGATGACCTTCTCTTTGTCCTCGCTGACGACATACGTCGGCTTGAAGCGGTGCTCCAGATCCACGCCCGGCACCGGGGCCTTGACGCCTTTGGGGTTCTTGCTGGGAAGGTCGCGGACGTGCCCGACCGAGGCGAGGACGAGGTAGTCCTTGCCCAGGTACTTATTGATGGTTTTGGCCTTCGAGGGCGACTCGACGATGACCAAGTGGCGATTCTTCGCGTCGCCCGTACTGAAGCCTGTCCCGCGGGCCGGCCCGCGCCGTCGCCCCCGAGCGGCGGATCTCGCTGGAGCATTGGCTGCGGTAGCCGCCGGTCCTTCCCCCTTTGGAGCGGTCGTCTTCTTGGTGCGCGAGGGTGATTTCGAGGCAGGTTTCTTGGCCATAGGGGATACTTGTCGACGCCGAGATGCCAAGCGCGACCACATATAGATGTTGCCGCCGGCGGGAACAGGAAAGGGAGCAAGAGTCAGAATGTCAAGGATTCGCCGTATGGTTAGGGTTTAGTATGGTATTTGGACTGCAGTATTGTCACAACTCTGGTGATGTGACCATCCAGAGATGGCAACATGAACCAATCTGGGGTAGGCTGAGGAAGTCCGCGTGCCGGGTGCCCACTGGCACCTGCAGGGGTGAATGCTCAGGCCACAATGTGGTCCGGGCTGGCGGACAAGACATCGTGGGGAACTGGCTCGAAGCCCGGGAGGCGAAGCGATGATGCGTTCGTCGAGCATGATTGTGGCATTGGCCGCTGTGGTGTGGTGCGCCCAAACGCTGGGCCAGTGCGGCGCGATCGCTGGCACCACGTGGAAATCCGTGCTCTCGGATCCGTTCGACAACTTCGTCGTCTCTGGCGAGCCTGGCGCCGACGCCCAGTGGGTGAAGTTCACCATGCTCGCCTGCGAGACGCCCGAACCCGGGACGCACCGCACCGTCTACTTCCAGAACTCACGAGAGATCCGATTCCACTACGATTTCGGTTCGGCGTGGCTGCGCCCCTTGCTCGGCATGACGCGCGCGCAATACGACGCCGCCACACTCCACGCCACAGGCCAACAGGCCATGCTCGGTGCCGTCCTCTTCCCCACCGGGCGCAACTGGAGTACTCCGGAATACGGCATCCAGCTCGTGCGTCACGACGTGTACACGCGGGAGGAGGCACTCGCCCAACTCCGGGCCGTCGCCGCGAGTCTCGATCTTCCTGATCGCCACGCGTTTTACATGCCCGCGTTCGAGCAGCAAGCCGCCGCGGAGCAGGACGCGGCGTACTTTGCCGCGAACGGCTTCCCCGTCTCCAGCGTCTCGCGCTGGGCCTGGGGCAATCGCGTCTACACCAAGGGTTGGGCGATCGGAACACTCAGGCACGTCGCCGCGAGCAACATCGGTGAGGCCTACGCACGCGGTGACATCGGTCCCGACGACATCCTCATCACCGATGGAGTTCCCGCCGAACTTCCCTTCCTTGCGGGCATCATCAGTCTCGCGCCCGCGACGCCCAACTCCCACGTGGCGATTCTCTCGCGGACCTATGGCACGCCCTTCGCTGCGATCGTGGACCCCACCGACCAGCAAGCCGCTCTGGCCAAAGTCGGCACACGGGTCGCGTTCCGCGCCGGCGAAGACTTCGGAAGGCCACGCGTGGATGTCGTCTCTGGAGCCGGCATTAGCGAAGCCCATTGGGCCGAACTCCTGCAACTCAAAGCGGTGACACCCTTGCAATACGCCCCGATGCAGACCACCGGCGCCATCGCCTTGGGCGTCGATCTGCTCACGCCGGCGGACATCGCGCGAGTCGGCGGCAAGGCGGCGAACTACGGCCTCCTCCGACGCTCCATCCCCGAGTCCACACGCCCGGGCCTCGCGTTCACCTTCGACCTCTGGAACGCCTTCATGGCTCAGACGCTCGACACTGGACGAACGCTGCGCCAGGAGATCGACGATCGGCTCAGCGGGTACACCTGGCCGCCCGAGCCGGCCTCACTCGCCACCACGCTCTCGGGCATCCGCGACCTCATTCGCGGCAGTCAGACCGACTTCTCGCCGGCGCTGCGAACCGCGATTCTGTCGGCACTCCAAAGCCCCGTCTACGAACTTGACCCGCAGACCAAGATCCGTTTCCGCTCCTCGACCAACGTCGAAGACTCGGCGTCGTACACCGGCGCGGGCCTCTATGACTCATACTCCGGGTGCCTGCAGGACGACCTCGACGCGGACACCGCGGGCCCCAGCGTGTGCGACCCCACCGAGGCCAACGAGCGTGGCGTCTTCCGCGCAATCAAGCGCGTCTACGCATCCTTCTACAACGACAACGCCTTCGTGCAGCGCCTTCGCCTTGGAGTCAATGAGCACGAAGTCGGCATGGGCGTGCTCGTGCATCACAGTTTCCCCGACGACACCGAACTCGCCAACGGTGTTGCCGTCCTCGAACGCCGCGGAGGCGTCAACGGGAGCGTCACGCTCTATGTCACGCTTCAACCAGGAGCCAACTCCGTCACCAATCCCGAGCCGGGGCAGATTCCTGAAGAGGTGCGGATCGATCGCTTGACCTTTGGAACCTACACCGACATTCGGGCCTATTCCAACCTTACACAACTCGGCCACACCGTCATGGACTATCCCGCGGACTACACGCAGCTCACAGAACTCCTCGCCGAGGTCTCCGCGCGATTCGTGCAGGAGGGCGGCCCCGCCGACCATCTCCTGGACATCGAGTTCAAGAAGACCACGATCGCCGGCGGGCCGGGTGTCGAGGGCCTCGAGATCAAGCAGGTCAGGCCACTTCCTCAAGCATCAACGACGCCCACGCTCGTCCCCTTCATGCTCGGTGAGCCGACGGCGTATCGAACATACGAAGGCGAAGGTTGGGACGCGGTCGGACGCCATCGCCTCAAGACGCGCCTCGACATCTCTCTGAAATCACAGTGGCTCACCGACGAGGTCGTTCACCACGGCGGCCTCCTCGGCTCCATACGGGGCGACCTCAAGACCAACACCGGCGCCTCGCGCATCGACGGGGCGTTCGGCACACTTCCCGAGGCTCAGTACACGAGCATTCTCGACTCGGCGACGTTCACGGCGACGCACTCGTGGCGCGTCCAGGACCGAGTGTACTCGCTCACCATCCCCGACGTGCCCCTCCGACGAAGCGTTGAGCAAGGCCCCATCGTCCTCGCCTCGGACTTTGGCTATGGCACCAGCGGCGGACATCGCGTGCTCGGGCTGGGCGTCAGGCACTCTTCTCCCAAGCCCATTCTCACCTGGGAAGGGATCGACACCACGCTCGAGGATGGCGTCGGCCTCGGGCTGGTCCGCGAACTTGAGCCCCTCTCGTTCTCACCTTGGAGTGAGACGGCGGCCGGTGGAGAGATCATCGACACCACGTACGCATCACGAGGCGCCATCGTCGAACTCGTCGCGGGATACACCGCCCCCATCGTCGGCTTCGGTGAAGCGACCATCACCGGCGTCACCACGAGGCCCATCGTGATCCGAAACACCGACGCCCTCACCGGCACGCCTCACCACCATAACTTCGGACTCACCGCCCTCGTCGACCCATGGCTTGAGCCGACGCTCACCTCCCACCAGCGTCGCCAACTCCGCGCGCGACACGCCCGGTACATCGTGTTCCTGGACTCGGGGATCTTTCCCGAGGACCTCATTGTCATCGATGAGCCAACCTATCCCGTCCTGTGCGCAGGTGATGTGGACGACGCCTCCGGCTCGGGGATCCCCGACGGTGCCGTCACCATCGACGACCTCCTCTACTACCTCAACGTGTTCCTCACCGGCGACATCGAGGCCGACATGGACGACGGCACGGGCACGGGAACCATGGATACGGCCGTCACCATCGACGACCTGCTCTTCTTCCTCGTGCGGATGAATTCGGGGTGCTGATTCATCGCGAGCCGTTGAGCGAGTCCATCATGACGGGAAGCCACTGATCTCGCGGCAGGTTCACGGCGTCGATCACGGTCGGTCTGGGCATCCCCGGCACTGCGGCCGAAAGTCGACGCAGCCACGTCCGCTGGTTCTTGGCAAACCGGCGCGTCTCGATCTTGATTGTCTCGACGGCGTCCTCGAGCGTGCACTCGCCACGCAGGTGCGACAGGAGTTGCTTGTAACCCAACGCATCGCGGGTCTGCGGGCCGAAGAGACCTCGTTCGTGGAGCGATCGGACCTCATCGAGCAGGCCACGCTCCATCATCACTTTGACGCGCGCGTTGATGCGGCGATTGAGGAGTTCCGTTGGCCATTGGAGAATGACCAGATGGGCCTCATGCCGACGGGCTCCGGGCGTCTGCGGCGTGTCGGTTTCGGAACTCATCTCGCGTGGGGTCCACTCGTCCCACTGCGTCTGCTGCCGCGAGATCGGGCGACCGGTCAATGTGTGAACCTCGAGCGCCCGGATCGTGCGGCGGAGATCGTTGGGGTGCAGGCGTGCGGCCGCGTCCGGGTCGGCGGCCTCGAGTTTGGCGCGGAGTTCTTCGGGCGGAAGCAAGGCGAGTTGCGCACGCAACTCGGGATCTCCCGCGGGTCCCTCGAAGAGTCCATCGAGCAGGGCCTTGATGGAAAGGTGCGTCCCGCCGACGACGATGGGAATCACGCCGCGTGCGCGGCAGTCGTCGATCGTCTTGTTGCACGCCTCAAGCCAATCGGCGACGGTGAACCGTTCGGTTGGCTCGGCGAGATCGATGAGATGATGGGGCACGCCGCGGCGTTCGTCGAGCGTGGGCTTGGCCGAGCCGATGTCGAGGTGGCGGAAGACCTGCACCGAGTCGGCAGAGAGGATCTCCGCCGGGCGGGATTGGCCGGTGAGATGGAGTGCGAGTTCAACCGCAAGATCGGATTTCCCCGATGCCGTCGGGCCAATGATCACGGGGAGTTGGAGTGATTCTCTCGCCACGGAGGATTGTTGGAGGAGACGCGATGGAGAGCGCGACGCCAGGCACTTACAGATCGAGACGACCGAAAGACATGAGTCGGGATGCAGACTCAGCGGTCTCATTGGCGTCCGCGACGATCGAGTCTCCAATCGGCCTGCTCCTCGTGCGTACGTCGGTTCGTGGTGTGGTCGCGATCGACTTCAACGCCAAAGCGAGATACTCCACGGCCGTCGGCGACGACGCGACACGCCTCGTCCTCGATCAGGCGATCCGAGAACTCCGCGAGTACTTCGCTGGGACTAGGCGCGAGTTCGAGGTCTCGGTGGATGCCGTAGGAACACCCTTCCGCCAACGTGTCTGGCAGGAACTCCGCGAGATCCCCTTCGGCACGACGATTTCCTATGGCGAACTCGCCCGGCGCGTCGGGAACATGAACGCCTCGCGAGCGGTGGGGGCGGCCAACGGCGCGAACCCCGTCCCCATCATCATTCCGTGCCATCGAGTGATCGGCGCCGACGGCACGCTCACCGGCTTTGGTGGCGGTGTGTGGCGAAAGGATTGGCTCCTCCGCCACGAGGGCGTGCTGGACGAGTTGTGGGATTCCCCACACCCCATCAGAGGCTCAAGTTGAGGTGCGAGCAAACTTGCGAGAGATTCTCTCTCGCCAAGAGGGCATCGTGGGAATCGAGTGTCAGATGAGTTCGCCAACGATGCTCGTTGTGGACGGCGAGGCGTGGAAGCACGCGCGGGAGTGCGTGCATGACTTCGGGCACACCGGCTCATGGTCCGGGCCCAGCGCGTCGAAGGTCTTGATGCAGAAGAAGACCCGCGTGTCCGAGGTGTCGTCGATCAGGCCCGGCGAGGCCTGACGCTCGTCGCAGTACATCATCTTGTGCCGAATATTCCGGCACGAAACCTGCAGTTGCACGGGCTTGAAGAGCGGCTTGGCGTTCGGCATGTCGTTTGGCATGGGCGGCGCTCCGGATAATGAGCAGAATCGGGATCAAGCAAGGGCGGGCAAGCCGGCGGCGAGCCTCGTGGCTCGGGCGAGAACGACGGGGAGCAGATCGAGTTTGTACGCGTTCTGGGTCATGGGCTTGGCGCCACGAGTGGATGAGGCGAGGGCCTTGGCGAGAGCCGCGTCGTCCTTCGCGTCCACGCCGACGAGGGCCTTCTCGACCTCCGGCATGGGCCAAGGCGTCGGAGCGACGGCCCCGGCGCAGACCCGTGCGGACGAGATCTTCGTCGAGCCGGATTCCGTCTCGATCGCGACACACGCGAAGGCCAGAGGCCAGTCGAACGACTGCTTCTCCTTCACCACATAGAACCCGCTGCGCGGACGAGGCGTGAGCGTGATGTGCGTGATGATCTCTCCGGGTTGGAGGTTGTGCTCGTCACGGATGCCGCGGTCGGGCATGTGATACAACTCGGAGACGCGGATGGACGCTCTCGTGCTGTTGGTGAGGTGCACCACGCCGTCGCAGACCTGCAGCGCGGGGGCGAGATTCGACGGGTGGACGATGTGGCAGGGCCCATCGCCGAAGATCGCGTGATACTTGTTCTCGCCCTCGGCGGCGAAGCAGCGTGAGCCGCCTTTCTTCAGGCAATCGAACTCGCTCTGGCGGTAGTACCAGCAGCGCGGGCGCTGCAAGAGGTTCCCCGCAGCGGTCGCGGCGTTGCGGACCTGGGGTGTCGCGGCCTTCCCCACCGCGTTCGCCACCACCGGCGCGTGCTCGAGCATCAGCGTGCTGCTCGCGATCTCGGCCATCGTTGCCGACGCTTCGATCCGCAGGACCGGCTTCCCGGCCTTGGTGGAGAGCGTGATCGGCTCGCCATCTCGAACTCGCTTCACATAGATGAGCAGGTCCGGCTCGGCGAGGCCTTCCTTCAGGTGATCGACGATGTCCATCCCGCCGCCCTTGAGCATGGGGAGGGAGAACCGCGTGTCCTTCAGGAGCGTCGCCGCCTGCTCATACGACCGGACTGTGGCGAAGGAGAACTCGTTCACTGGGCACCTCCGCGGAGCGCGGCCAGAACCTTGTCGGGCGTGATCGGGAGCGACCGCACCGGCGCGCCGATCGCGTTGAAGACCGCACACGCCAGCGCCCCGGCCGTCGGCACCACCGGCGGCTCGGCAAGCGATCGCGGACTGGTCTGATTTTTCGTCCAGAGCACCGGCACGATGTGCGGCATGTCGTCGGGCCCCAGAATCTTGTACTGCTCCATGTTCGGGTTCACCATCGTGCCCGTCGAGCGATCCATGATCTTGGACTCAAAGAGCCCGAAACTCAGACCCTGGATCACACCGCCCATGATCTGGCTCTCGGCTCCCTTGCGGAAGACCGCCCGCCCGCACGCCTGGATGGCCACGACGCGCTTCGCCTGCACGACGCCCGTGCTCGTGTCGACCTCGACCTCGACGGCCTGGACGCCCGAACTGTGCCCGTCGCCCTCGTCGGCACGCCGGGTCCGCTGATCGTTGTGCCCCCGACCCACGATCGCGTCGCCGATCTTGGCGCACGCGTCGCTCCACGAGAGCATCTTCTTTCCATCGTTGTAGATGTCCCCGCCCTTGATGGAGAGCAGCCCGGCCTCGACACCCAACGACGACCCGAGGAACGCGAGGAACTTGTCACGCGCGTCCTCGCCCGCCCGGAACGACGCCGGATACACATTCGCCAGCGTCACCGAGCCGCCGGAGTTCGGCCCGATCGGAAACGACGATCGTCCAACCATCGCCGAGATAGCCGCGAGCGGCACGCCAAGCCCCTCCGCCGCCCCGATGCCCACGGCCGTTCGAGTTCCCGTCCCGATGTCCTGGCTCCCGGACTTCGCTACGACCGAGCCGTCGCGATTGATGATGACCTCGACGTCGGCCGTCGCGGGACTCTGGTGCCAACTGCACTGCCCGATCCCGAATCCGCGGCGGATCACGCCGGTCTGCGAGCCGGTCTTCACGCGCCGGTCCCACCCGATGAGCCTGGCGGCCTCGTTCATCATGTCGCCCCGATCCTCGCTGTTGGATCCGATCTTCAGGCGAAGTTCGATCGGATCGATGTCACACATCGTCGCGACTTCGTCGAGTATCAGTTCTTCAACGAACGCCCCCTGCGGCGCGCCCGGCGCCCGCATGGGTCGTGGTGCGCCACCGGCAAACGCGACATCCTCGTGCGTCCGCTCGAGATCGCCCCGCGCACCGAACCGATAGCGACCCGAGGGCATCGATGTGCCGCCGCCACGACCACCCGCCCCGGCGCCGCCCCACGAATGGATCTGCCCGCCGAGGATCGTCCCATCCTTCTGGATCGCCAGTTTCACGCTGACATGGCTCGACGGGCGATTGCCCGTGTCCAGGTGCTCCTCCTTGCGGTTGCAGAAGAGATACACCGGGCGTTTGTGCTTCGCCGAGAGTCGCGCGGCCTGGGCACCCTCTTTGCCCGCGCCGTTGAGTTTCGACCCGAATCCGCCGCCGATGTACTCGCAGACGAGTTCGAACTCGGACTCCTTCAGCCCCACCGCCCCCGCCAGCCCGTCGCGTGCGGCGTACGTCCCCTGCGTCGAGGTGTATACCGTCGCGCTCTCGCCGCGATGGTCCGCCACGCTCCCGTGCGTCTCGAGGCAGACGTGCGTCTGGATCGGCGTGGAATACTCGGCCTCAAGAATGTGATCGGCCTTCTCGAATGCGCCGCTCGCCGAATCGTTCTCCATCGCCGGGCGGATCTTCTCAACCTCTTCAAGGCACGAGCCGGGCTTCGCCTCGAACTCCCACTTCGCCTTGAGCGCCTTCAGCCCTCGCTTCATCGCATTGGGCGAGTCCGCAAGCAGATACCCGACCGGCTGTCCCTGGTACTTCGCCTCCTTGCGATCGTCAAGCACAACTTCGACGACGCCGGGCACACCCTTCGCCGCGGCTTCATCCGCATCGACCAGCGTCGCCTTGCCATATGGCGATCGGATGAACGCGGCAAAGAGGCCGTTGGGCAGGAAATAGTCACGGCTGTACTTCGCCCGCCCCGTCACCTTCGCCACGCCGTCCAGACGCGACGTGTCCACGTTGATCGCGGCGTTCGCGTTCTGCGGACGGTTCGTTGTGGGCATCACCGTGGGTTGGCTCGTCTCGGACATGGCTGATTCCTTCGTGCGCCAGTTCAAAGTGAAGATCGGACACGGGTGCAAGGCCGAATGACCGCGAAGTGAACTCCCGCCGGCTCATCCGGTCACGGGCCCATCCACGATTGGTTCCTGCCCCGACGCCTCGAGGCACGCGTTGAAGATGTTCGTATAGGTCCCACACCGGCAGATGTTCCCGCTGATCCCGTGCTTGATCTCGTCGAGCGTCGGCTTGGGGTTTTCATTGAGTAGCGCCCGGCACGCCACGACAAACCCCGGCGTGCAAAACCCGCACTGCAAGGCGTCGTGCTTGATGAACGCCTCCTGCACCGGGTCGAGCCGGTCGCCCCTGGCCAGCCCCTCGACCGTCGTGATCTCGCTCCCGATCGCGTCCATCGCGAGCATCATGCACGATGCCGTCAGTTTTCCATCGACCATCACGCTGCACCCGCCGCACGAGCCGCGGTCGCAGATCTCCTTCGCCCCCGTCAGCCCGAGGTTCATTCGAAGCGTCTCGAGCAGCGTCGTCGCAGGCTCGATGCTGGTCTTCATCTCACCGCCGTTGACCTTGAGCGTCACCGACACCGGTCCGGGCCCATTGATCGGAATCTCGTCCCCCTCGGCAGTACTCGCCGACCCACCCGGCCGAGCCGTCGCCTTTCCCGCGATCGACGCCCCAGCCGCCGACAGCCCCAGTGTCTTCATGAACGAGCGCCGCGACACGCCATGGGCGTCGTCACGCGGAGCCGAATCATGGGAATGCCCCAGGTCCTTCTCGTTCCCCATCGCGGCACCTCCAACTCGCGGGTCGCCCGCCGATTCGCGTGCGGCCCGCACACGCTCAGTATACTGTCCCTTCGAGCAGAGTGCGCCATGCGAGTTGTGTCCGTCAACATCGCCGTCCCCAGGACCGTCGAGCAACGCGGCAAGCCCACATCCACCGGGATCTTCAAGAAACCCACCGCCAATCCCGTCCGCCTCACCGCCACAGGCGTCGAGGGCGATTATGTCGCCGACACCAAACACCACGGCGGCCCCGAAATGGCGGTCTACTGCATCGACCGCGATGTCTACGAGCGATGGGAATCCGGTGCGCCGCTCCCCGCCTCCATCGGCACACCTCTTCATCTTTCGCCGGGAATCTTCGGCGAAAACCTCACCCTCGAGGGCATGAGCGACAGCATGGTCCACATCGGCGATCGATTCGCGGTCGGCACCGAAGGCGCCGAGATCGAGGTCAGCATGCCGCGCACGCCTTGCTCCATGCTCGGGATCGCCATGGGCGACATGGAGTTTCCCAAGCGATTCCTCGAGTCCCACCACGTCGGGTTCTACGCCCGGGTGATCCAAGAGGGCCACGTCTGCGCCGGCGACTCCATCCGCCAGACTCGTGCCGACGCCGCCCATCTCAGCGTCGCCGAGGTCGTCCGCATCCGATTCTTCGAGAACGACAATGCCGAGCGGCTCACTCGCGCCCTTGAGTGCCGATCGCTCAGCCCCACGTGGCGGACCTGGCTCGAGCAGCGCCGCGAGGAACTCGCCGCAGGGAAGGCGCCATGAGCTACGCCCTTCCTCTCCTTGTTGAGTCGCGCCTCACGCCGTCGGATGATGGTCCACGCCCAGATACCCCATCCGGCACGAGGCCTCTCCAGCGAGATCGACTCATCGACTCCCATGGCCGCACCATCCAAGAACTCCGCCTCAGCATCACCGATCGCTGCAACTTCCGCTGCGTCTACTGCATGGAGCCGGATGTTCGCTTCGCGCCGTCCGCATCGCTCTTAAGCCCCGAAGAACTCGAACGCGTCGCCCGCGTCTGCGTCTCCCTCGGCGTCACCAAGATCCGCCTCACCGGCGGCGAGCCGACCGTCCACCCGCGACTCGAGGAGATCATCGCCCGCATCGCCTCCCTCGGCGTCGGCGACATCGCCATCACCACCAACGGCTCACTCCTAACACCACAGACACTCGCCGCGTGGAAATCGACCGGCCTCACCCGAATCACCATCAGCCTCGACAGCCTCCGTCCCGACCGCTTTGCAAGGCTCACACGGAGCACGAGCACTCCTGATGACATCCTCCGGGGGATCGAGCATTCCATCGACGCCGGGCTTACGCCGGTCAAAGTCAACGCCGTCGTCATGCGTGGGTTCAATGAGGACGAGGTCGCCGACATCGCGGGCCTCGCCCGCCGATACCCCATCGATGTCCGCTTCATCGAGGCCATGCCCCTCGATTCCGCCCGGGCCTGGGATGAATCCCGTCTCGTTTCCGCCGATGAGATCCTTGAACGAGTCTCGCGAGTCTGGCCGCTCGTCCCCCTCGACCGCGAGTGCGACAGCGCCACCAGCGAGCGTTTCGCCTTCGCCGATGCTCCATCGTCAAACACAGGCACCGTCGGCGTCATCGCTCCGGTCACGCGCGCCTTCTGCGGCGCGTGCAGCCGCCTGCGCATCACCGCCGATGGCATGGTCCGCCCCTGCCTCTTCTCCACGACCGAGTATGATCTGAAGTCCGCCCTCCGCGCCGGAGCGAGCGACCACAAACTCGCCACGATCCTCCTCGACGCCACCTGGCGCAAGCAGCCGGGGCACGGCATCCAATCGTCGTCGTTTACGCAGCCCGCCCGTCCCATGTCCGCCATCGGGGGCTAGCGAGAGTTCGTGCGAGTGAGAACGCGTTGTCCGTAACGCTCAGCGAACGCGAGTGATTCCTTCTCGCATGACTTGTGTGCTTGTGCGACCTCTTGGAGTGACTCTCAGACGATGGCGGCCTCGGTTGCCGCTTGCGCTTCGCCTTCCTTGACGCGGGTGATTCGCGCACCCAGCGAGCGGAGGCGGTCGTCGAGGCGTTCGTACCCGCGATCGAGGTGATAGACACGGTTGATGACCGTGGTGCCCGAGGCGGCCATCCCGGCGAGCACGAGCCCCGCCGAGGCGCGGAGGTCGCTCGCCATCACCGGCGCGCCGACGAGTTCTCGCACGCCCGAGACGACGACGGTTGAACCCTGGCGGATGAGTTTCGCGCCCATGCGAGAGAGTTCCGCGACGTGGAGGAATCGATCGGGGAAGATGCGCTCGGTGATGATGGAGTTGCCGTCGGCCAGGCAGAGAAGAGTCATGAGTTGCGCCTGGAGGTCGGTAGGGAAGCCCGGGTGGGGCTGGGTGGTGACCTCGGCCGGGCGAAGCACGCGATCGCAGGTGACGCGGACGGTCTTGCGGAGCGGATCGTCGGCATCGACGAGCGGCGAGTGCACGCCATTGGTCAGGGAGACCGTCGGGGACCTCCGCGCTGACGAGGGGACCACGTGGGCGGCGAGCCCCTCGACCGGCTCGACATGGATGCCGATTGCCGAAAGGACGAAGTTGACCGAGAGCATCGCGTCCATGGGGCAGTTGTCGAGCGTGAGATCGCCGTTGGTCATGGCGGCCGCCATGATGAGCGTCCCGGCCTCGATGCGATCGGGGATGACGGCATGGTCGGCGCCGCCGAGTTCCGCGACACCCTCGACGATGATGCGTGGCGACCCGGCGCCGTGGATGATCGCGCCCATCTTCTGGAGGAGGCGCGCGAGGTCCACGATCTCCGGCTCGCACGCGGCGGACTCGATGATGGTCGTGCCTTTCGCCAGCGTGGCGGCGGACATGACGTTCGCGGTGCCCAGGACGGTGCTCCCGAACGTGCCGCCCAGGAAGACGGTCGCGCCGCGCAGGCCGCCGGGCGGCGCCTTGGCGATGATGTCCCCGGAGGAGAGCGTGATCTCGGCACCCAACGCGGCCAGCCCGCGCAGGTGCAAATCGACCGGCCGCTCACCGATGGCGCACCCGCCGGGAAGCGAGACCCGCGCGAATCCGCGCTTGGCGATCATTGGTCCGAGCGTGCAGATGCTCGCCCGCATCGTCCGCACGATCTCGTATCGCGCGTGGGACTGGGACTCGTCCGTGGAATGGAGGATCAGCGATCCCTGTCGCGTGGGCGAGAGTTTGGCCGTGTCGTCGGCGTCCTCGGGGAGATCGTCCCGCGTGCAGCCCAGTTGCCCCAGAAGGCGGACCATGTTCCGGATGTCGGCGAGGTCCGGGACATCACGCAGCGTGACGGGTTGATCCGTGAGGAGCGCGGCGGCGAGAATCGGCAATGCCGCGTTCTTGCTCCCGTTGATGCGAACCCGACCCGAGAGCCTGCGCCCTCCCTCGATGACGAACGTGTCCATGCGCCGCTTCCATGCCTTGAGGTGCGTTGAGATGTCGGCTCGTCGAACGTCGGCGCGTGAGCGTCCGAGAAGTCCGCGGGCCCAAGGTCCGATCATAGTTCGACGCATCACGCCCACGCCGCGTTGTCGATCGCTCATCCGTCACGATCCGGACGGTCGGCAGGCCCAAACCACCAGTGGGAAACTGCCCATTGTGCCGAGCGGTCCATACGCCGACGTATCACCCTGAATGCGCGAGATAGCCCAAGAACCGTGAGGGTTCTGCTCGGGCGGATCGACGGGTTGGAGGTTTGATTATGAAGAATCGTGTGATGATTGCGCTCTTTGGTGCCGTGGCTGGATTGCCTTTGGCAGCGGCGTATGCGCCGTCAGCGGACGGGACGGCGACCTCGCCCCAGGGCAGCTCGGCGTATCTCCCGACGCTCGATCGGACGCCCACGGATGAGTACGCCGCACTCCCGCGTGAACTCAAGGTGACGGCCATCGTGCGTGACTTCAAGAGTGCGCAGGAGCAGGGCGGGCACCCAGACTTTGAGACCTTTGCCGGGCCGATGCGGGTTGGTCTTGTCGAGTCCCAACTTGGTGAGGATGGCAAGCCCGTGCTACGCAGCCTCTCGGGCTCGAGCGTGACCATGGATGCCCTGGATGCTCAGGGACGGCCGATCAATCCGGCGCTCGCGAACGCGGAGCGGGGCGATCGCCCGGCGGAACTGGTAGTCCAGACCACGCCCCGGATCACCTCCGCGGAGTCGTTCGCACAGTGGTATCGCGAGGCACCGGGCGTGAACGCGAGCATGAGCGTCCCGCTCAGCCTCAAGCGCGAGCCGGGGACGAACAAGTACGTCTTCGACTCGGCGACCGACGCGCAGTGCGTCGAGCGTGGCGGGTTCTTCCCGCTGACGGGCGAGTTGTACGGCAACTACTCGACGACGGGGAAGAACTTCCACTTCACGACCGAGATCACGGCTGAGTTCATCCACCAGCGCGGCGACGTCTTCACGTTCTCGGGCGACGACGACGTGTGGGTCTTCATCAACGGGAAGCTCGTGATCGACCTTGGTGGACTGCACTCGGTCAAGGCCCAGACGATCGATCTTTCCAGGCTGGAGTGGCTGGAGTATGGCCAGGCTTGCACGCTGAAGGTGTTCCACGCCGAGCGTCACACGAACCAGTCGAACTTCAAAATGGAAACGACGATGATGCTTCGCGCGGTCAGCCCGCCGGCGACGACGGGGAAGTTCGACTGACCCCGATTCTCGGACTTCTTGGCGCCCCATCGTGTTCGCTCGATCCGGCTCTGCGGGCGCATCTGATGGTGGACGCTGGGAGTCTGGTGCTTCGTGTGGACGTGGCGCTCGCGGTTTGGCACACTTGGCGTGCGATCCCGGCGCGTGGATCGCGCTGGGGGGCGAGGCGTGGATCGACACGGAAGGCACATCGCGGCGGGCTTGATGGTTCTGGCGTTCGTCGCGGCGGGATGGTCCGCTGCGGGTGAGCCAATAACGACGAAGCAGACGGAGATCGTGAAGGATGGTGATTCGAGCGAGAACTCGAAGAGCGATCCGTTCTCGGACCTTCCGTCGGAGCAGGTGCTCAAAGCGAAGATCCGCGACTTCAAGCCGCATGATGATCCGAGCGGGCATCCGGACTTTGAGCGCTGGTCGGGACAGACGCGGGTGGGACTGGTCGAGGATCGTCTTGGTCCCGACAACACACCCTTGCTCAGGAGCGTATCGGGGCAGGAGATCGTGGGTGAGGCCCGGAACCGCTCGGGGAAGAACATCAGGCCCGGGACGGCGGACGAGAACCGCGGCGACACCAAGGCGCGGCTTCGAGACTGCACGGACAAGCGCGTCGAGTCGGCGGAGTCCTTCTATTCGTGGTACCACGACGTGCCCGGCGTGAACGCGGCCCAGGAGATCGAGATCCGACTCCGGCGCGTGGGCGGGACGAATCGGTACGTCTTCGATTCATCGATCGATGCGCCGTACACGTCACGCGGCGGGTTTTTCCCGATCGACGGGCAACTGCTGGGCAACTACAGCACGTGGGGAAAGAACTTCCACTTCACGACGCAGATTGAGACGAACTTCCGCTATGAGCGCGGGAAGGGGCACCTTTTTACGTTCGTGGGTGACGATGACGCGTGGGTGTTCATTGATGGACGATTGGTGATCGATCTCGGTGGGCCGCACCCGCGACGCGAGCAGTCGGTGGAGTTGGACCGGATGAGCGGGTTGCAAGATGGAAGGACGTATTCGCTTCGTGTCTTCCATGCTGAGCGCCGCACGAGCGAGTCAAACTTTCGCATCGAGACGACGCTCCGGCTCATGGCGAAGGACGCGGCCTCGGTCGCGTCGAAGTGATCGAACGAACACGGGGACCATCCGGCACCGCGTGGCGTGAGGCGTCATGCGGTGTGTTGTTGCCTGAGCGAGGGGCGTCGGGTGGGGTGGGGCCGCACACGCGGTACGGGTTGCCCGAGTTGCCCAGTCGGCATGGACGGAAGGGCGGACGAGGAATGTCACCTTGATGGGTTGACGGCGGAGTGGATGTATTTGACCTTCTCCTGTGAGCCTTCGGTGCTGCGTGGCCCGGGGGATGCATGACACGTCTTGCCCGGGGACCCCCGGAAGGAGTGAAGGACTATGGCGAAGTTTGTGAATGCATTTCGGAAGGGTGCCCCGTTCGCGTTGATGCTCTGCCTGGCGGCGGGCCTCGCGATGACCCCCGAGCGGGCGACCGCGTCGGGCGAGGGGACATCGAACGATCGGTACTCGGACCTCCCCGCGACGCTGACGCTCACGGGCGTCGTGCGTGACTTCAAGGAGCGTTCGGTCTCCGGCGGTCACACGGACTTTGAGCGTCAGCCCTCGAGCGGATTCGGGCACTATGTCGGTATGGTCCAGGACGAACTCGACACCGACAACAAGCCCGTTCGGGCGAGCAGCGGATATAAGCTGAACTCGAACTACCGCGACTCGCAGGGCCGGAACATCATCCCGACGCGTGAGTACATCGACAAGCGCGATGGCGATCAGGCGGGCTCGATCGCGTCGTCCCAGGGCGGGGCGATCGCGAGCACCGAGAGCCAGTTCGGGCAGTGGTTCCGCGACACGAGCGGCGTGAACGTCTCGATGCCCCTGGCGATCACGCTGGTTCGGCAGTCCGGCACCCCGATCTATACCTTCAGCGATCGCACCGACGCGATGTACTCTGGTCATGGCGGGTTCTTCCCGATCAACGGCGAGCTCATGGGCAACAGCTCGGGCGGCAGCAAGAACTTCCACTTCACCTATGAGCTCGCGAGCGAGTTCGTCTATCAGCGCGGCGCCGGGCACACCTTCACCTTCACCGGTGACGACGACGTGTGGGTGTTCATCGACGGGAAGCTCGTCATCGACATCGGCGGCGTGCACTCCGCGGTCAGCCAGACCATCGAGCTCGATCGGCTCAACTGGCTGAAGGACGGCGAGAAGTACAAGCTCAACTTCTTCTTCGCCGAGCGTCACCGCACGCAGTCCAACTTCCGCATCGACACGACCCTCGTGCTTCGAAGCGTCGACAAGCCCGAGACGACGGCTCTGTTCGACTGAACTCGGTCCAAGGGCGCGTCGTCGGCGCCACGCCTGGCCCAAGCCTCCGTGTGATGGGGAGTGAGGGAGAGCCCGATGGGGGCGGGAGGGCGTGCGACCGGGGGGTTGGCCGGCGACGCGCAACGAGTTCCACGCCCGGGTTGGCTGTGTAGGCCGCCCGGGCGTTGACTTTTGGGGAGTGTGATTTCGAGAGTGTCACGACGCCGGCGCGAAGCGTGCCCGGCGTCGTCTTCATGTGTTGGTCGTAGTCGTGCTCACCAGCGACGCGAGGGATACGAGCCTGGATGGTTGGGATAGCCCGGTCGACGTGGAGTCGAGGGCCGGCGATACTCGCGATCGCGGCGATGATGATCATGGCGATCGTCGAAGTAGATGTAGGTGTCGGGGGAGTGCGTGTACAGGAAGAGTCGGCGGGCGTCACTCAGGCTTGGTGCCGGGGCCGGGGGAAAGAGCAGGGTGCTCGTGGGATCGCCCGGGGGTGGTGCGCCGAGCGTGTCGTCTCGCCGGGCGTACCACAACGTCGAGTAGGTGTCCTCGAGGGTCTGATTGTCCTGGACATCAGGCCCGGCAAAGACGAGTTCGGCCTGGGACTGTTGAACGGCATGCCGCGGGGCGAACGCATTGCTTGTGGAGTGGGCGCAGCCGGCAATCGTCAGGATCGAAATGGAGACGACTCCTGCAAGGGCGACAAGTTTGGGCGATGTGGTGGACACGCCTCACGGACATACAACACGCGTGCCGGATCGTGTCGGGGTGAGCGACTCGTCGAGAGAGCGGAGATTTCCGGACGATCGTGATGGATGTAGTCGGTGCGCAACGAGACGTGTGCGTGCAGTACCACGCGATTCGAACGCCAATCGACTTATCGGAGTTCCACCTCCCAGTAGGCGTGGTCGAGGAAGGCCTTCCACGAGCGGTATTTCTCGTTTCCCAGGCGGAGCGCGATGACGGGGCTTCGCTTGGGGCGCTCGGGGCGGCGGATGAGTTTCATCGAGGCCTGCTCGGGCGTGCGCCCGCCCTTCTTCGCGTTGCAGCGGATGCAGGCGCAGACGAGGTTCTCCCAACTGTCGCCGCCGCCCTGGGTGCGGGGGAGGACGTGATCGATGGAGAGATCGCTGGTGGGGAAGTGCTTGCCGCAGTACTGGCAGTGGTTGCGATCGCGGGCGAAGAGGTTTCGGCGGTTGAGTTTGACGATCTGCTCGGGGAAGCGGTCGTAGCCGAGGAGACGGATGATGCGGGGGACGGCGATCTCGAGGCGGGGCGTGCGGACCCAGTCGTGGCGATCGCGTTCGAACTCCTGTTGGAGCGAGGCCATGTCCGCCCAGGTGGCAAAGTCGTAGTTGATGAATCGGGTGCTCTCGGTCCCCTCGATGACGGTGCCGGCGTCGTCGGTGCGGGCGGGGGATTGCTCGACGTGGATGATCTCGGCGATCTCACGCATGAGCAGGCAGAAGGCCCGGCGCGCGGAGATCACGCGGATGGCGACGTAGTGACGATTGAGAACCAGGACCCTGGAGGCCAGGGCGGGAGGATCACCCGCGCTGCCCGAGAGGGCGGCAACGAGCGATGGGCCGGCGTGGTCGTCGCAAAGGTCGAAATCTTCGCGGCGGCGGACCGGCCGGGTGTTATCTCCGCCGTGTCGTGGACGCATCGGAATCCCTCATGGCGGGCACGAGAGCCCATCCACGGAGTAGATTGTTAGCGAACATCGGCCGATCAATCAATCCGATTTCGTTGGAGTTGCGCGAATACCTGCGTTCTCGGTCGAAGAACGGGTCTGGCGGGGCGGACTAATGGCGGAAATGTCGGATGCCGGTGGTGAGGCAGGTGACGCCGTGGGCCTCGCAGAGTTCGAAGGTCTCGGCGTCGCGCTTGGAGCCGCCCGGGTGGACCAGGGTCTTCACACCAGCGTCGGTGAGGATCTTGGGGCCATCGGGGAACGGAAAAAAGGCGTCGCTGAAGGCGACGGCATTCTGGGCGTTCGAGCCGGCCTTTTGGACGGCGATGCGACATGACGCGACACGGTCCATCTGCCCGGCTCCGGCGCCGAAGAGTCGGAACGCGCCCTTAGCGTCGGGCGATGGCCCACCGATGGCGACGGCATTGCTGAGGAGTTGCCTGGTCACCGGTTCCATGAACCGGGCGGCGTCGATCTGGACGGGTGAGGGCTTGGGGCCGGCTCGATGGACGAACTCGGCGGGAGGAGTGAGGCGGAGGTCGGCGTCCTGGACGAGCATGCCGCCGGGGACGGAACGGAGTTGGCGCGTGATGCCGCTCGTCAGCGCGGAGCCGGTCTCGAGGAGGCGGATGTTGGCGCTGCGCTCCTTGAGAATGGCGACTGTGTCGGGCGCGAAAGATGGAGCCGCGACGACCTCGAGGAAAATCGACTTATCCGCGAGGCGCTCGGCGACGGCCGGGGTGAGTTCGACGTTGAGCGCGAGGATCCCGCCGTACGCCGCGAGCGGGTCGCCGGCGATCGCCTCCATGACGGCTTGCTCGGGCGTGTCGGCGACGGCGCTCCCGCAGGGGTTGGTGTGCTTGATGACGCTCGCGCCGGGGCGATTCGGGAAGGCGCCGGCGAGGGACCAGGCGAGATCGAGGGCGGCGGCCGCGTCGAGGATGTTGTTGTAACTGAGTTCCTTTCCGTGGAGTTGGCGCGCACCGGGGATCGTGCCGTCCTCGCTGGTTAGTGACTCACGATACAGCGCGGCGGCCTGGTGCGGGTTCTCGCCATAGCGCAGCGTCGAGGCGAGGGAGAGCGTGAACGAGATCGAGTCCGGATCGGTGTCTGGGGCGAGGTATTGTGCGATCGCGGCGTCGTATCGCGCGGTGTGGGCGAAGGCCTGGGCCGCGAGGGAGGCGCGGAACTCGAGTGTCGTCGAGCCGTCGTGCGTCTTCATCTCGCGGATGAGCGCGTCGTATTGCTCGGGCGAGGTGACGACGGCGACGTCGGCGGCGTTCTTGGAGGCCGAGCGGATCATCGCGGGCCCGCCGATGTCGATGTTCTCAATGGCATCCTCGCGTGTGCTCCCCGGTTTGGCGATGGTCTGTTCGAACGGGTAGAGGTTCACGCAGAGCAGGTCGATGGGTCTGATGTCGTGGGCGCGCATCTGCTCGGCGTGCGAGGGCAGGTCGCGACGGCCGAGAAGCCCGCCATGAATCTTGGGGTGGAGCGTCTTGACGCGGCCGTCGAGCATCTCGGGGAAGCCCGTGACGCGGTCGATGGGCGTGACGGCCAGACCCTCACGACCGAGAAGATCGGCGGTACCCCCGGTGGAGATGATCTCCGTGCCTCGTTCAATGAGGACGCGGGCGAGCGCGACGATGCCGGATTTGTCGCTGACAGAGAGGAGCGCTCGGCGGATGCGGACGAGGTCGGGCATGGCGTCGAGGCGCTCCGAGATTGGGTGACGGGTGATGTGGGATCAGTTCTGCGGGACGAAGCGAGTCAGCGTGCCGTGGGGATTGGCGACGTAGATCGGGGCGTCTACGAGCGACTCGGCCGCGAGGATCGTCGCCTCGGGGATCTCGGCCGAAGCGATGATGTCGCCGGTCTTGGGATCGACGAGTGTCGCGTTGGGTGCTTCCCAGACGACGAGTTTTCCGTCGCGGATGGCGATGACCTCGCCGTGGAGTTTGGGCGTGGTCCACACGAGCGTGCCCGTGTCGGCATGGAGGGCGGAGAAGCCCGCGGGGAGTTCGCAGTAGACAAATGAGTCGTGGACGACGGGGCTACGTGTGAGTTTGGCGGGGGTCTTGTGGCGCCAGGCGGTCTGCCCGTTGGGAGAGATCGCCCAGAGGGACTGGTCGGTCGAGGCGATGAACAGGCGTTCGCCATCGGTCGCGGGCTGCCCGGCAGGACCGTCGTAGATCTTGGTGAAGCCCATCATGGAGCCGGCGGCGTTGAGGAAGAGGACGTTGCCGTTCTGTCCGACGAAGCCGATCGCGTCGCCGACATAGACAGGATTGGCGGTGAAGGTCGAGTGCCCGTCGAAGCCCCACGCGCGGAACTCGGTGCCGACGGTGTGGGCGAGGATCTCGCCGGCGCTGCAGCCATAGATCGCCAGTCCCGGGGCAAAGACCGGCGCGGTATTCACGACGCGGGCGAAGCGCTCACGCTCGATCAAGGCCCCCGTGTCGCTCGCGAGGACGAAGAGTTCGCCCTCGGCCGAAGCAAGGACGTGACGCGGGTTCGCCGGATCAAGGTCGAGGCTCAAGAATCGAGAGAGCGGATTGGCAAGTTCGGTCGCCCAACGCACGCGGCCCGTCGCCGGCTCGACGAAGGAGACGGTGCTCGTGGAATCCTGCACGAGGATGGCGTCGGCCGTGGCCTTCACTCGGGTGGTGTTGCGCGAGGCGGAGTTGGGAACGAAGACCGGCGACTGCCAATCGAGGCGGTAGCCCAGTTTCGCCCATTCCTCGTGGCGCGTCGGTGGGAGTTGCGCCTTCCAGGCGGCGGCTTGCTTGGAGCCGCGGGTCGAGGCGGGCTCGATTCCCAGTGACTGCGGCGACTCGCACCCCGTGAGCGCCATCGACGTCGCGATGCCCATGCCCAGGATCCCACACCCAACCAGACTCGAGCGACGGCTCATTCGCATCTCCTTAGGGGCCTCTTCGGGCCGGCTTGGACCAGGCCCGTCGGGGCCGAAGCCGCCTCGGAATGGGTCCGAGGGGCGATGGCACCTCATGGTCGGGCACGCACCTCCCAAACGCCGAGCCTGTCGGCGGGTGTTCGGGGTGGAGCAGTATGTCGGTCCGGTTCGGGAACGTCAAGCGGGCGGATCCCATTCATGCGGAATGACTGGGGCTTGTGGGTGGTGAGGGGCGGCTCTTGGCGTTCGCTATGCCGAACCGATACCGTTCGGCATGTTCACGGGAATCATCGAGCAGACGGGGATCGTCCGAGGGAGGACGCCGACGCCCCGTGGCGAGCGCCTGTCTATCGAAGTGGCCGGGTGGAGCCATCGCCCCAAGCCCGGGGATTCCATCGCGGTCGATGGATGCTGCCTGACGCTGGTCGAGCCAATGGCGGACACTGGGGTTCTGATCTTCGATGTGATCCCGCAGACGCTGTCGAGAACAACGCTGGGCGGCTTGAAGCCGGGCGATCGGGTGCATCTGGAGCACGCCGCCACGCCGACGACGCTCCTGGGTGGGCACATCGTGCAGGGGCATGTCGATGAGGTCGGCGAGGTGGTCGCGGTCAGGGGCGGTGAGCATGATGGCGCAAGCGGCGGGGAGCGGCGTGTCCGAGTCCGCGTCTCGCGTGAGGCGATGGAGGTAATGGTGCCGCGCGGCTCGGTGTGCGTGCAGGGCGTCTCGCTCACGCTGGCAACGGTGGACGCCGGGGCGATGGAGTTTGAGGTCGCGCTGATTCCCATGACACTGTCGAAGACGACGCTCGGCGGGCTTCGTGCTGGCTCGCGTGTGAACATCGAGGGAGATTGCATGGCACGGGCCGTGGTTCACTATCTGAAGCACTTTGTGCCGAGAGTGTGAGGGATTGATGCCGACCCGACGCGCACCAACCTCGCGTGCCACGACGACTCGGATTCTGGGGCTGGACCCCGGACTGAATCTGACGGGGTATGGGTGCATCGACGCGACGCCGGCCGGCACTCCGGCGATCGTGGAGGCGGGCGTCCTCCGCCTGGGACGAAAGTCACGCGCGAACACGACCGCAAATGAAGGAACGACCTCGCGCGACGCCCGGTCGATCTCGTCGAGGCTCGTGGAACTCTTTGCGGACCTCACCGAGGCGATCGAGCGCATGACGCCCGATCTCGTGGCGATCGAGCAGGTCTTCGCGCACTGGAAGCACCCGGCGACGGGCGTCGTGATGGGGCACGCGCGGGGCGTGATGCTCCTGGCGGTGGCGCGGGCCGGGCTGGAGTTGGTGGAGTTGCGCCCCAACGAGGTCAAGAAGTCACTCACGGGCCACGGGCACGCGAGCAAGGGTCAGATGCAGCGGGCGATCCAGGGCGTTTTCGGCCTGGAGGCGCCGCCCTCGCCGCCGGACGTGGCCGACGCGCTGGCGATCGCGCTCTGTGCGGCAAATCGCTTGCGTTCGCCGGTGCACGACGCGGCCGCTGTCGGCTCGGCGCGAGGAAAATCCAGGCGAGGCAAGGCGAAGAGCGCCCGGGCGACCTCGCGGGATCTCGCCAGACTTCTCGCGTCGGTCGACTAAACTCTCTCCCGCATGACCACGCCGAGTTCCAGTGAAAGGCTCGCCGCCCAGGTGCTCATCGTCGAGGACGAGGTGGAGCACGCGGACGTGATGGCCGAGGCCCTGAAAAGGCCCGGGCATGTCTGCACGATCGTGGACTCGGTTCCCGCCGCTCTTGAAGAAATCCGCCACGGCACGTTCGACGTCGTCATCACCGACCTGCGCATGCCCAACTCGTCCGGAGTCGCGACGCCCGGCGGTGCGGTCGCGAGCGATGGCGGCGACGCGGGGCTGAAGGTGCTCTCGGCGGCCCGATCGATGCAGCCCAACGCCGAGGTCATCATGGTGACGGCCCACGGCGACGTCCCCACGGCTCGGGCGGCGTTCAAACTCGGCGTCTTCGACTTCATCCAGAAGCCGCTGGATCTCGACGTCTTCCGTAGTCTCGTCAATCGCGCCGCCGAGACGGTGCTCCTCCGGCACGAGAGCGGGCAACTCAAGGACCTTGTCCAGCACGACGGATTCGAAGGGATCGTCGCGGGTTCCGAGCCGATGCGCAAGATCCTCCGCACGGTGCGCACCGT
This sequence comes from uncultured Phycisphaeraceae bacterium, assembly GCA_964628245.1. Taxonomy (GTDB): domain Bacteria; phylum Planctomycetota; class Phycisphaerae; order Phycisphaerales; family UBA1924. The sequence continues at coordinate 88,518 of CAZVMU010000005.1, forward strand.
CGCCCCCTCGAACATCGCCGTGCTCATCACGGGCGAGAGCGGCACGGGGAAGGAACTCATCGCCCAGGCGATCCACAAGAACAGCAAGCGGTCGGGCGAGAAGTTCGTCGCGTTCAACTGCGCCGGCCAGGCCGAGAGTCTCCTCGAGGACCAGTTGTTCGGGCACGTGCGCGGGGCGTTCACTGGGGCGGAGAAGGATCGCCCCGGCGTCTTCGAGTTCGCCGACAAGGGGACGATCTTCCTCGACGAGATCGGGGACATGCCCCTGTCGATGCAGGCGAAACTGCTGCGCGTCCTCGAGACGGGCGATCTTGTGCGACTCGGGAGCAACGACTCGCGCAAGGTGGACGTGCGATTTGTCTCGGCGACCAACCGCGACCTCAAGCAGTTCTCGAGCGAGGGGAAGTTCCGCGAGGATCTTTTCTTCCGGATCAACGGCGTACACATCCACCTGCCGCCGCTGCGCGAGCGGCGCGAGGATATCCCACGGATCATCCAGCATGCGGCCGCCAGGTTTTCGGAGCAGTTGCGTCCGGGCGCAGGCGTGCCCGAACTGACGGACGCGGCGATGATGCGGCTGACGAGTTACTCCTGGCCGGGCAATGTGCGCCAGTTGCTCAACGTCGTCCAGAACATGGTGGTGATGTCGATGGGCGAGGATCGCCCGTCGGGAGTGGCGGCGACGCTGGATGTCCGGCACATCCCCGAGGACATCAGCGAGGTCGATGACGCCGGTGACGACACGGCAAGCACGGGCGTGGGTGCCTCGCTCGCAGGGACGAGCCTTGAGCAGATCGAAAAGCGAGCGATCCGTGAGACGCTGCGCCTGACCGGCGGCAACCGCGAGCACGCGGCGAAACTGCTGGGGATCGGTGAGCGGACGCTCTATCGGAAACTCCGCGAATACGGGCTCCGATAAGTCATCTGGAATAGCCTGGACTCGGCACCAGGGCGTTGTGCTCGGCACCGACGTCCGATCATGGGCTTGGGTTCAAATTGAGCAAAGGACCCCCCTATTCGTGGTCGATACTCCTGCGCCATCTGTGCGTGGAGGGAGCCGAACCGGCCCGAGAACGATGGGGAGCAGTTCACTCGATCAAGTCCTGGGCTGTCAGAGCCTCCCGACGCTGCCGACCATCGCGGTGCAGATGTTGGAGTTGACGCGCGACCCCAAGGTCTCGATGACGCGCATCGGGAAACTCGTCAAGAGCGACGTCGGGCTCTCGGCGAAGGTCCTCCGCACGGTCAACTCCAGTTTCTTCTGCCTCAAGCAGCCCTGCTCGACGATCGATCGCGCGTTGGCGTACCTCGGACTCAACACGGTCAAGTCGCTCGTGCTGGGCTTCAGCCTGGTGGACTCGGCGAAGAACATCCAGCAGGACCAGGGGTTCGACCTCGACGCCTACTGGAAGCGCACGATCTATGCCGCGACCGCGACGCGAACCGTGGCCGAGTTCACGCGGGCGTGCGACCCCGACGAGGCCTTCACCGCGGGGCTCTTCCAGGACATGGGGATGATGGCGATGTTCGTCGCCATTCCCGAGGCGTACGTGCCCCTGCTCGCCGAGGCGGAGTCGCACGAGAAACTCCGAGAGGACGAACGCCGTGAACTCGGCTTCGACCACGCGGTCGTCGGCGCGGAACTTGCGAAGAAGTGGAAACTACAAGAGGCGATGGTCGAGTGCATCGAGAAGCACCACGAGCCCGAGAGCGCGAGCCCCAGATGCGAGAAGATGGTGCGTTGCGTGTCGTTGGGCCGGATCGCGGCTGAGGCCATCCTTGCCCCGGCCCCCGGGCGCTTCGTGGCGCAGTTGAAGCGCAAGGCGCGCGAGTGGTTCGAGAGCGACGAGCACGACGTGGCGGCCATGATGGACCGCCTCACCGACGCCGCCCAGGAACTGGCGCGACTCTTCGAGAAGGACATCAGCCCCACGCCCGACATCACGGCGATCATGTCGTCAGCGAACGACGCGCTCATGGAGCACCAGATCAGCGTGCAGCGAGAGACTGCCGAACTCCGGGCCCAGCACGAGCGCCTCGAGCACAAGGCCAGCACCGACCCGCTCACCGGGATCACCAACCGGGCGAGCATGCAGGAACAACTCCCCGCGATGTTCGAGCAGGCGCTCTCCGGCGGCACCGGCATGGCCGTTCTGTTCATGGACGGTGACAAGTTCAAGTCGATCAACGATACCTTCGGGCACCAGGCCGGCGACATCGTCCTCAAGGAACTCGCCTCGCGCCTTGCCTCCACCGTCGGCGAAAGCGGCGTCGCGTGCCGATATGGCGGCGAGGAGTTCGCGGTCCTCCTGCCGGGATTTGGCATGCAAGCCGCCCAGGCCGTCGGCGAGCGCGTGCGTTCGGCGATCGAACGAACGCCCTTCGATCTCTCGTCGGTCTCCGGAGGTCCGTCGGAGCACTCCGTGACCGTGAGCGTCGGTGTTTCCGCAACCGATCTCGCGGATGGCGTAGCGACCACGGCGGAACAACTCGTCCACCAGGCCGATCTCGCGGTGTACGCCGCGAAGCGCCAGGGCCGCAATCGCGTGGTGGTGTACTCATCAGAGATCGACGACATGGCGGGCCCCCCCGCGCCGCTCGCCGGCCCAGAGCCGCAGCCCGCGACTACCCAGCCGGCGACATCACCGCAAAGGACAGATCCCGCGCCGCATTCCAAGCCCGAACTTGCACCTCAAGCGACCACGCCCGAGGCACCCGCGTCGACCAAGGCCTCGAAACAGAAGGTTCTCCTGGTGGAGGACGATTCGCTCGCCGCCGCCTTGATCCAGGCGACGTTCAAGCGTCACGCCGGCGTGGAGATCATCTGGGCGAAATCCATCAGGCAGGCCACCGCCTTTATTGCGAAGCACACCGAGAGCCTCGGTGCAATCATCAGCGATGTCCACCTTCCTGATGGTCAGGCGTACGACATGGTGCGTTCGACCCGACAATCAAGCCCGCAACTCGCGATCTTCATGATTTCGGCCGCGAGCGACGACGAGACGAAGGCCTCGGCCATCGACTCCGGCGCGACGAAGTTCATCGACAAACTCTCGCTGGTCAAAGCCCTTAACGCCTGGGCGGGCGACGTCGTCTCGGCGATGCGGGCCGCGTGAGGCTCGGCGTACGCTCCATTCGTCCGTGCCGGCCACACCTCCAATCACCCGACTCGCACCCTCACCGACAGGAGCGCTCCACCTGGGCAACGCGCGCACGTTCCTCGTGAACTGGGCGATGGCGCGTCAGGCCGGGTGGCACATCGTTCTTCGAATCGAGGATCTCGATGGCCCGCGCGTCAAGCCCGGCGTGATCAACGCGACCATCGACACGCTGCGCTGGCTCGGAATCGATTGGGATACAGGCCCGATCATCCAGAGCCTGGAACCAGAGCCGCACATCGAGGCGATGCGATCCCTCGCGTCCCGGGCGTTCGTCTTCCCCTCGGAACTCACACGGACCGAGATCGACGCGGCGGCCTCGGCTCCTCAGGAAGGCACGCACGAGGTTCGCTGTCCCGCCTCGTTTCGACCGGCGCTTGTGCCGCGTGAGTTCACAGACACGGGGACGAACTGGCGGTTCGCGACGCCCGAGAGTGTCGTGCGTGTCGAGGACCACTTCGCCGGCCCGCGTGAGTTCTCGCCCAGCGAGACCATTGGCGACTTCATCGTCTGGACCAAGCGGGCGACACCGTCGTATCAACTCGCCGTCGTCGTCGACGACCACCGCCAGGGTGTGACGCACGTGGTCCGGGGCGATGACCTTCTGGAATCGGCCGCGAGACAGATGTTGCTTTATCGAGCGCTGGGATACGCACCGATTCCCATATATTGGCACCTCCCCCTCGTGCTCGGAACCGACGGCCGGCGCCTCGCCAAACGCCACGGCGACACCCGCCTGGAGACCTATCGCGATCGCGGCGTGACCGCCGAGCGGGTCATCGGCCTGATCGCGGCGTGGTGCGGCCTTGTGGAGACCCTCGCGCCCATGTCGCCCAGGGAGTTCCAGGCCGCCCTGAATGTTCGTAGAATCCCGAAGAACCCCGTGACGTTCACGATGGAGGACGATCGATGGCTGCTCGCCAACTCGCGATGATGGTGCTCGGGCTGGTGTGTCTCCTGCCGCTGGCGTCCTGTGATGACACCAAGGACGACGCGAAGAAGGACACGCCACCGACGCACGTCAAGGTCACGATCGAGGGCAAGGAGTTCAACCTCGAGGCCGCGCTCGACATCAAAACCCGGTTCCACGGGCTCTCCGATCGAACTGAGATCAAACCGGACGGTGGAATGATCTTCGTATTCACTGACAAGGAAGCAAAGGTACAAGAGTTCGTGATGCGCGATTGCCCTGTGCCCATCGACATCATCTACCTGGACCGCTCGCAGCGGGTGACGGCCGTGTACGCCATGCAGCCCGAAGAAAAACGATCTGAAGAAGAGAAGGTCCGCTCGGCCCCCGAGGGCTACCCGGACTGGGCCAAGACCAACGACGCCTACGAGAACCGCCTCAAGAAGTACTCGAGCAAGTATCCCGCCCAGTTTGTTATCGAACTCAAGGGCAACACCCTCGACATCGGCGAGGACCCCGAAAAGGGCAAGAACAAGCGCCTCAAGGTCAAACCCGGCGACAAGATCGATCTTCCCGCGGCCGACCTGAAGAAGTGGGCGACATAGGCCGATGTTCCACGCGTGGCCCACGGATCGGGCCGGAAGGGGCGTGGATCGGTGAGCGAGCACTCCGTGGCGTTTGTCACGTCCGGAAACGTGGACACGGCGTGGACCCGCTGGGCCGAACGCGTCCGTGCCGCCTGGCCTCGTCCCACACAGCCGCATCTCGAATGGCTCCCGCTCGAGGTTTTCCGCGAGTCGCTCGCCGAGTCGCAGCCGCGCGGGCCGGTGGGCCATCCCAAGGCCGCACTCATCGTGCTCGGAACCGATGTCTTGCCTTTCCAGATCGACAGGCTTGTGGAGTCATTGCTCGTTCGCAACGTCCCGGCCATCGTTCTCATGCAGGATCCCGCCGATTGGCAGCGATTCCAGCGTGCCGGAGTGATCTTCGAGGCGCACGACGCCAGCCCGACTCGACTCGCCGCGATGCTCTATGCGCTCTGCGAGCGCCAGCCCGCGGTTGAGGCGATCGCGAGCGATCTCTTCGTCCTCCAGCGGGCCCAGGGCGGCATCCGTCTGGAGATGGATCGGATCCACGACGAGTTGCACCTCGCCGCCACCGTGCAGCGTGAACTCATCCCGGTCCAACTCCCCAAAGTCGCGGGGATGGAACTCGGCGTGATCTTCCGCCCCGTGAACTATGTCAGCGGCGATGTCTACGCGGTCGAGATGCTCGATGTGGAGCACCTGGGGTTCTTTGTCGCTGATGCCGTGGGCCATGGCGTGCCCGCCGCGCTCCTGACGATGGCGCTCTGCCACAATCTCGTGACACGCGAGTTCACGGGCGACGGACTGAACACGCGGATCATCGATCCCGCCGACGTGCTCGCCAGGCTCAACCTGAAACTCTGCGAATCACGCCAGAACTCCAGCCGATTCGCGACGGCCGTCTATGGCGTGGTGCACATCCCCTCGCGGCGCGTCACCATCGCCGGTGCCGGACATCCGCCGCCGATCATCGTCGGCCAGGACGATCGCCGCGAGGTCGAGACCGACGGCCCGCTTCTTGGAGTCTTTTCCGACGCGGAATACACGCAGACCGAGGCCATGCTGGGCGACGACGAGACGCTGCTCGTCTTCACCGATGGGCTGGAGTGCGCCTTCCCCGATCCCACGCTCGCCCCCGAGAAGATGCGCAAGGCCAGCCGTCGATACGTCGATCAACTCACGCGGCTCGCTCGGGCGCACCACGGCGAGAACCTGCCGCGGATGATCATGGAACTGGGCGCGGCCCTGGACGCCCAGGCCGGCTCGCTGCACCAGGCCGACGACGTGACGACGCTCGCGATCTCGCCGACGAGACTGGCCGCGAGACACGCCGCGTAATCCACACGTCATTCGCGTGGCGGAATGTGGACGGCAGAAACGCCCACACGAATGTGACCACAAGGACACAGAAACTGACCACGGCTCGTGCGCGAGACGTGGTGGTGTGCGCGCGCACACGCGGCGTTTGGGGGTGTTTGGTGGAGGGACCGCATGGAGCGGCCCAGTTGAGACTCCTCACAACGCACCGGCCGGCGATCGGCCCCCAAGCCCCGTGGAGTGTGCCGCATGTCGAATCAGGGTTTTCAGTTGCAGGCGTTCCAGGGCGCGGGGTTGGATGGCCCGACGCTGGCTCGTCATCTCGATGAGCACGCCTCGGTGACGCTCCCCCGGCTCTCGCGTCTGTGGTCGTACTACCGCAACGCGCTCATGCCCACATCACGCAGCGGCGGCGCGTCGAGCACGACGGGCCAGGGACGGTGGTATCGCCTGGCGCAGGAGGTGGGGCTTCCCTCGCGCATCGTCGGGCGGCCTGGGTCGGGGCTCTCGGCGTGGTCGTTCGATCAGGCGAAGAAGCGGCGCGAGGTTGTTGTGGAGAACGACATCGCCTGGCGCGTGCAGACGATGGTGGACTTCATGTTCGGGCGGCCGGTGCGCCTGGTCTCGGCGTCGAGATCGGCGGCGATGCGGGACGTGATCGAGCGCGTGCTCGACGCGGTGTGGGAGCGGTCGGGAGGGATCGCGCTCCTGCAGGACATGGCGCTTCTCGGGCATGTGTATGGGCACGTCGATCTCGTGTTGCGGGCGGACGAGACCGGGCTTCGTCGATTGGCGGGACGATTGGCGGGGCGGATCGCGGCACGTGACGGGAATACTGGTGCACCGATCCCGTTCGATGACGACGGCGAGACGCAGAGCATGGATCATGATGGCTCGGCGCTCGATGAGCTGTTGCACGCGCTCCGTCACGAGGATCTCCTGCGGATCGAGGTGATCGAGCCGCGCCGGGGCGTGGCATTGCTCAACCCGAGCGACTATCGCACGCTGCGGGCGTACGTCGTTCGTCAGCAGGTGGCGGGGGGCATGAGTGCTTCGGCGATGGGCGGCGGAGGGATCGAGCGAGAGAGTGCGCGAGAGTCGTCGTTCTCGGTGCGGGCGTGGCTGCGAGGAGAGTGGACGCCGAACTCGTGGAACGACGGCAAGGGGACGGCACCCGCGAGCGATGAGACAGTGGAGATTCTGTCGTCGTCGTATCGCCAGGTGTATTCGGGCGGGAAACTCGTCGTGGACGAGGCGTGGGGGCTGACGCCGGGCGTGGTGCCGGTGGTGCATATCCAGAACATCGCGCAGCCGTTCCAGTATGCGGGGCAGGGGGATGTTGAGCCGTTGATCCCGCTGCAGGACGAACTGAACACGAGGCTGAGTGATCGTGCGTATCGCGTGACGCTGCAGTCGTTCAAGATGTTCCTCGCCAAGGGGATCGAGGGAGCCGAGACGATGTTCGTCGGGCCCGGGCAGATCTGGGCGACGGACAACCCGCAGGCGCAGGTCATTCCCTTCGGCGGCGATGGTGACAGTCCGAGCGAGCGCGAGCACATCCAGGAGGTCCGCGAGGCGCTGGACAAGGCCTCGGGCGTGCCGCCTCTGGCGAGCGGTGTGGTGCGGGCGAAACTCGGAAATCTAACAAGCGCGACGGCACTGCGGATCACGCTGATGGGACTCTTGACGCGGACGGCCCGCAAGCGCGTGACGTATGGCGGCGGGATGAGCCGGATCTCGGCGATGGTCCTCCAGGCGCTCGACGCGGCGGAGGTGCTGGCGACTCGGGTCTCGGACCGTGACGTGCGCGTGCAGTGGGAGGACCCCGTGCCTGTGGATGTCGATCAGGCGATCCGCGCGGCGAGCGAGAAGGTGACGCTGGGCGTGCCGCGGGAGCGCGTGCTCGATGAACTCGGGTATGGGCGCGAGGACGAGGGGCTGACGTGACCGGCGGATTGAGGTGGCGAGTTGGTGGTGATCGCGGACCAGCGTGGACAGAACGAAAGACAGGAGCAGGCGATGACACGTCAAGAGCATGATCGCGACGAAACGACGGCCTCGGCACACGACAGCGGGACTACGCCTGGCGAAAAAGGCCCGGACCATTCGACGCCCGCGATCGATCCGGTGATTGAACCTCACGAGCCGGATGCGTGCGATGAGGACCGTGTCGAAGGCGACGAGAGCAACAGCGCCGAAGAGTCCGGGCGCGAGCCGGCCTCTCCCGCGGACTCCGTTGATGCGGCGATGGCCCGCGAGTTGGAGGCGGCGCACTGGAAGACCAAGGCCGTGCATGCGCAGGAGTTGGTCGAGTCGCTCGAGAAGACACTCGCCTCGATGCGTACTCGGCTGGAGGAGACGACCGCGGAACTCTCGCGGAGCGAGCGGCGCCGGGCGATCGACCAGGCGCTGCTGGAGAGCCGCACGATCGACATGGATACATCGCGGGTGCTCATCGAGCAGGCGATGACCGACCCGGGCGCGGACCGCCGGCCGAGGGACGTGGAGAGCGCCGTTCGTGATCTCAGGCGTCGAAAGCCGCATCTCTTTGAGATATCGCGGGCGAAGGTCCACGCCTCGGGCGTCATGGCGGACCAGGAGGAAGTCTCGGAGGCGGCGCTCCATCGCGCGGCCGACGACGCACGCGCCGGCGATCGCGGGGCGCTCCTGCGATACCTCAGACTCCGGCGCGGCACGACAGAAGAGAACGGCACGCTGAGCGCCTGATTGCACGGGCGCTCGACGATCGACCCCACCACAGACGAGTTCCGCACGCACGCGCGTGCCTCGCAGTTGAACGCACACGAAGAAAGGAAGATCAACCATGCCATTCACAGGAAAGACGTCGTATGCGGGCGGGACGGACCTCCCGGAGATTGTGGAGGATGTGAGCGATGTCGTCGGCATCGTCACGCCCTTCGAGACGCCGCTGCTCGATCACCTGGGCGACCCCAAGCGATCGGCGATGAGCACGGTCCACGAGTGGATCGAGGATGCGCTCGTATCCCGTCTGACAAACGCTGATTGAAGGGCGCTGCACGTGTCGCGCGGCAGGTAGAGCGTACCCACCTTTCGGTTCGGGTCGATCTCTATCTTCGGGATGAACGCGTGGACGGCCGCGCGCGCCTCCAGCATCGGCGTGCCGGGCTTGAGGGCCTGCGAGAGCCCCGCGACCTGCTCGCGTGCCCAGGCGCGGAGGCGCTCGGGGTCGATTGACTTTGTGGATGCTGGCTTGTTCGCCACGTCCGCCTCGATGGTCTCGCGTCGCCGCTTGAGATCGACGAGCGCGGTCCGCAGTTCGCCAACGTCGGCGAGGTCGCTGTCCGAGAGCAGGGCGACGGTCGTCTTGATTCGCTTGTTCAGGTCGGCCAGTTCTCGGCTGCGATCCGGCTGGGCCTTGGAGGAGGCGGCGCGGCCGCAGCAGGTCTTCACGAACGCCTCGATGGCCCGCGCGACACCCGCCTTGTCGGCCAGGTAGGTGGCCTGCAGTTGGTCCAGCACCCAGCCATCAAGCGCGGCGGCCTGGATGTGCGTCGCCTTGCAGACGCCAGCGCCCTGGGCCCGGTACCCACCGTCGGCGTAGTACCGGATCTCCCCGGCCGAGTTCTTGAGGACGCAGCCCCAGAAGTTGTGCCCGCAGTGCTTGCACCGCACGAGCCCGGACAACAGGTAGCGCTGTGTTGGGCGAGCCAGGCCACCGGCATTGCGGCGCTTGGCCATCTGCTCGTGCGCCTTCCAGAACAGGTCCGGCGGCACGATCGCCTCGTGAACCTTCTCGATGATGATCCAGCGGTCCTTGGGGTTGCGTGTCGTCTTCGCCACCTTCTTCGGGATGGCCGAACCGTCGGACGCCACCTCATGGATCTTGCCGAAAGTGCGCCGGTTCCATGCGAGCGCCCCGCGATAGCACGGGTTCTGGAGGATCGACTTCACCGCCATCTGGTTCCACCGGGCGTGCATCGGGCCGGAGATGCCCTTGGCGTTGAGCGCGATGAGGATCGACCGGAAGCCCAGCCCCTTCGCGCACATGTCAAAGATGTCGCGCACGACGGCGATGTGCTTCGGGTCTCCAGGGATGAGCCGCACGATGTCCGACTTCATCTTCTTGGGGAGTTTCTCCTTCGGATCGATGAAGCGCAGGTGCCGACCGTCGGGGCCGAACTCCTGGCGTCGGCCGTCGGGGAGCGTTCGGACGGTCTTGAGCACTTGCCCGTTGGCGGACACGTACTGGCGGTCGTAGCCATATGGGGAGCGACCACCCATCGCGCTGTGCTTCACCGTCACCGTCGAGTGCTGGCCGCGGATGCTGTCGCGCGAGAGTTTCACGGAATACTGGCGGGCTTGCCACGACTTCACGCCCTGGAGCAGTTCGCCCTCGTCGCCTTCCGGGATGCCCTCGGCGGTGAAGTGCGTTTCGACGCCCGCCAGACGGAGCCGGTGCAGATAGAAGCCGGTCTCGTTGGTCCCGCCGCGCGAGAATCGGGACATGTCATAGCAGAGCACCGCGTCAAAGTCGCGCCCGTTCTCTGCCTCATGGATGAGGCGGGTGAACTGGTCGCGACCCCGGGCGCTGGTTCCGCTGATGGCGTCGTCCACGAACCACCGCAGGATGCGGTACCCATGATCCCGCGCCCAGCGCTCGACCGCCGCTTTCTGGTCGGGAAGCGACCGTTCCTGCAGGTCGGTCGAGCGCCGGGCATAGCCAACCGCGAAGCGGATGTCGTTGGCGATCATGCCGCCTCCGTCGCGGCGAACAGGCCGCGCTCGACCTTGCTGAAGCGTGCCGCCTTTCCCTTGGCGGCGATCTCACGAATGATCGCGGCGTAAAGCGTGGCCTCGGGGGTCTTGCCCTTGGGGCTCGACCACAGGCCCTTCGCGCTCGCCGCCTCGATCATCTCCTTGGCCCGCATCGGCTTGCCCGCGTCGGCCAGCACCTTGGCGGCGGCGCTGATGGCGCTGAGCCGCTTGTCGGCGGCGTGCTTCGAACCGACGGCCGCCTTCCCGTTGGCCAGGTTCCGCTTGGTGCGTGTAGCGCCCTCGGCGCGGGCGGCGCTCTTGGACATGCGGACGGTCTTCGGGGCTTTCTTCGTCTTCGTGCTCATGATCATCTCCAGACATGGGTTGCGAAACACCGCCGCACACGCGGCAGCGAATCGCCCGCGGCGCGGTGCCCCGCGCCGGGGCGTGCTCAGTCGGCTAGGAAGCGCTCGACATCCTCCCGATCCATCCCGCTCATGAAACCGACCATGTCGATGAGGTCGCTGCGGACTTTGCCGAGGTCGGCAACGCGTCCCCAGCACTTCGGGTCGCCCTTCGCGGCGTCGGCGTGCTTCTCGAGTTCCATCTGCAGCACGTCGATCAGGCGGGCGATGTCGTTGGCCCGCGCGGCGTAGGCCTCGGGTGCGGTCGGGTCGGGCTTCGTGGTCTTCTTCGCGTTCATGTTCGTGGTCTCCATCGCGGGTGGTGTCGCCACCCGCGTTGGTCACATCAGGGCGTCATGGGTCGGAAAGTTCAAGGGCTTTCTGCGACATCTCGCCAGAGTGGGCAACATCTGGGCAAAGTCCGCCCGGACACGCGAAACAAAGTCTGTCTATCCCCGCGGCTGTTCCCGCGGGCGTCGGTTCGCCGGGTCGGCCGGGAAGGAACCAAGGGGGGGAGGGGGGTCACGTTCTCCCCCCACACCCCCCAGGCGCGTACGCCCCCTGGGGGGGGCGTACGCGCGCACACGTTTGCGCGCAACCCCCCTCCCCCCCTCACGGGCCAGTCTCGGGTTGACGCGCCACGACGAAACGGACGCGCTCGGACGGGCCGGGCTGGGAGCGCTGCACGAGCCCCCGGGCTTCGGCGAGTTTGAGAAGGCGGGTGGCTTGGGCATGGGAGAGGTCCTTTGTGGCGGCCAGCAGGATCTCATCGCGCAGCGCCGGGCCACCCGACACGAACGCGCCGACGAAGCGCTCGGGCGTCCAGTCCTCGGGTGGCGGCGGGCGCTCGCCGCGCTGCCGTCGTCGCGACGATTCGACCTTGAGCCGCTTGGCGTCGAGGTCTTCGGCCATGTCCCAGACGGGGAACGCCCAGCGGAGGCACACAGGATCGAGCGGCGGCCATGACCGCACGGCCGCTTCCAGCACGACCACATCGGATTCCTCGTGCGGCCGCAGGACGAGGTGAGCATCGGTGGCGCGGCTTTGGCTGCCTGCGCCCGCGCCGACATCGGTCACCGACTTGCCCGACTGGTTGCCCTTGCTCGAGTGATGGATCAGCACGAACGCGCAGCCGAGGTCGGCGGCGTAGCGGTCGATGTGGTTGTAGAGCGACGCCATGTCGGCGTTGGCATTCTCGTCCGTGCCCGCGGGCAAGAAGCGGTAGAAGGCGTCGAGCACGATCAGGCGAAAGCGGCCCGGCTCGATGTCGCGGAAGAACGAGCCGAGCGAGACGATGTCCTGGAGCCCGCCTCGCAGGTTGCGGATGAACACGCTGTCGGCGAACTCGTCGGTGCCGATTCCGCGCGCCTTCGCGACCTTCGGGATGCGGTTGGCCGACGTCTCGCCATGCAGTTCGTTGTCGATGATCAGAACATCGCCGGCGACCGTGGCGAAGCGGCCGAGCCAAGGTCGGCCCGTGGCGACCGCGATGGCCAGGTCGAGCACGAGCCACGACTTGCCGGTCTTGGGCGAGGCGATCACGTTCATCGTCTCGCCCTCGCGGAGCAGGCCCTCAATCACCGGCGGCCGCAGCGCCGGGCAGGCCGCCATGAGCTGGCGTGCGCTGACAAAGGGAGCAGGAATTGGCACAGCCTCTGGGAGGCTTGCTGCTGCCTCATCAGGCGGCACGTAGTCGCCCAGAAACGGCGGGCAAGTGCTCCGCGCGGGATCGATGTCACTGCTGGCCCACTCTTCAGCCTCGGCGAGCCAGATCGGCAGCAGTTGCTTGATGCTGTCATCCGACGCGCCGTGCTTGCGGAAGCGCAACCAAGCGTCGCGCGTCATTGCCGTCGCTTGGTCGCGGCCGCGGGCTTCCGCGGCGGCTACAGCGTGCCCAAGGCGATAGACGATCTGGTCGCTGTCCGGATACGTTCCCCTATCGGACTCTGCGATGGCGAAGTAGTCGGCGGACGGGACGCGCACGAGGGCCATTGCGTATGTGCTGCGGCGGGCGGCCCATGACGCCTCGCACGCGTCGTCATCAGGCTCGTTCCAAGCCGCGACCTCGCGTGCCGCTTCTATAAAGCCGCGGCGGAACGCCCGCTCAACATCGACTTGATCGCTGCCATCGAACCGCCTTGGTGATGGTCCATCGTCGTACCAGCGGGCGAACCTCTGGCCCGCCACTACGATGATCCCGAACTCGTCGTTTCTGGCCACGGTCACTTCGTCTCGCTTTCCATCTGCTCGCGTTCCCATTCGGCCAGGAGCCACGCGCTGAGGTGCTCGAGGGCCTCTGCCCACCGCGCGGCCGCATCCGGCACGTCGATGAACTCGATGCCGAAGGCGATGTCGCCGATCTGGATCTGGGACGGCGGGATGTCCTGCTGCTCGTCCATGAGCGCACCCATCGCGCCGCCGCGATCGGCGCGGCGTGCGTCATTCGTGATCCGTGTGAGAGAAAGGCCGGGGGCAGCCCGCAACCGCCCCCGGCCGCACCAGCGCCGACCGTTTACGCCTCGCCCTTGCTCCGCACCGCCGCCCGCGGGTCGCACAGGGCCGCGCCGAAGTCGAAGTAGACGCGCCACGACACCGCCAACTTGTTCACCGTCTGGTCGAGCCCGAAGAACTCGACCGTCGGCGTCTGCTGGCCGTTGAGGAACCCGACGATGATCGGGCTCGCCGCCGGAGCCGCGAACAGGTACCAGTGCTTCGTCGAAGCCTTGGTGCCGTACTTCTTCGTGTTGCTGAGACGCGGCTCGACCTCCAGCCCGACGGCGTTGCGGAGGCTATTGCCGGTCGGCAGGTTTGTTTGCGCCGCGATGTACTCGCTCTCCAGCACGGCGCGGGCCACCGTCTGGAGTTCCGGCGGAACAACCAATCGGGTCGGCCGCAGGTCCAGGTCGTTGCCCTCCGCGTCCCGCTGCGTGAGCATGGCGGTGATCGCCTTGCTCAAGCCGTCCGTGCTCAGGTTCGTGTCGGCTCCGGTGATGTAGTTGCCGTTGCCCGCCGCGAAGAATGCGCCGGCGTTCGACATCAACGTGTCGTAGATCAAGTCGCTGAGCTTTCGCATCGCCGCCTGGCCCATCGCGCGGGCAACGCTGTCGAACAGCGACAGGTCGTCGTTGATGAGGTCGCGGCGGTCGATGGAGAACATCTTGCCGTAGGTGTCGACCTTGTACTGGGTCGTCGCCTCGTCGGCACTGCCGTGCTTGAACTCGCCGCCGGGCGGGATCTGTTGGAGCGAGCCGGTGAACGAGGGGCGGATCGCCGTGGCCGTCTTGAAGTCGGGCACACTCCGCACGCCCGCAAACGATCGCCAGGTCGCCGGGCTCTCCTGATAGCCGTCGAGCAGCACCTTGTTGACTGCGGCACCCAGCGCCTCGGTGAGCGTGTGCGTCGTCAGCGACGCGCGCACCATGCCCTCGCGGTCGGCAGGCGCGTCGATTCCCTCGTGCTGCAGCGCCGCGCGGCAGAGGTCGAGGGTGTGGGCCACGCGGAGGTCGTCCGCCGCCTCCATGCACGTCGGGCCGAGGGCCTTCTCCGCGAGCGCGGCGAAGCCCGCCCGTTTGAGGATGGCCGCCTCGATGACCCGGGCACGCGGGATGTGGCCCGAGCCGCCGCCGGTGATGACGCCGGAGAACACTGGGCGCGAGGCCCGCAGCACCTCGAGGACGCCCGCGCGGAGTTCGCTGACGCTCATGTCGCCCGCGACAGCCTTCGCCTTCAAGTCGTCCACCCGCTTCTGGTGCACGCCCCAATCCCGCTCGCCCCCACCGGCGAAGATGGGGCGGCAGGTCAGTTCGATCTCCTTCAGCCGGTCGCGCTCGTCGGCGCGGATCTGATCCTCGTGTGCGATGTCTGCCATGTTCGTCCGTCCTTGACGTGAAGCCGCGATGGCCACCGACGTTTCCGCGTCGGCCCCCAGCGGCGTGATGCTGACTTCCCGCAGCCGCCCCTTGCGCACGAGCGTGAATCCGCTCGGCGACGACAGCGACCGCCCGTTGATCTCGACCGACTGATTGGGCTTCACCCGCTCGTGCTCGGTGGGCGCGACGCCGACCGACGCCTGGAACTGGAAACCACCCCTTGCCATCTCCACGACATGCCGCGCCGGTTCGCCAGCGCCGCTGACGACGCCCGCGACCATCAGCCGCCCGTTGGCGACGGCAGGTTCACCGTGACCGACGACGCTGCCGACGCTGGCATTGTGGTCGGCCAGCAGGGGCACCTGGCCCCCAGCCTCGAGCCCCGCAAGGTCGATCGCGATGTCGCCCCAGCCCGGAACGCGCATGATGCGGCCGGTGTAGGCGACGACGCTGATCTTGGGGCGGGCATCTTTGCCCGCGGCCTCGATCTCGACCCCGGCGGCCGTGAGCAGCAGGTCATCCTTGACCGTGTTTGCGTTCATGGAACTCTCCTTCTGAGACCACCTTGAAACCCTTCGCAAGCAGCTTCGGGATCAGCAATTTCAACCGGTACCGGATCGTGCTCTTCTTCTCGTCGAGCCGTCTCGCGGCCTCGCTGACGTTCCCATCGCACTCCATGATCGTCCTGCACAACGCGCGGCTGTCTTCGTTGTCGACGTAGTCGAGCACGTCTTCCTTGGCCCAGAACGACTGCGACAGTCCGACGGTGCGGCTGCTGGCGATCTCCGTTCCAACAGGATCCGGATGAACGCCCTCAGCAGCCGCTAGCGAGGATTCCGCAGGCTCGCGCAGCGTCCTGAACTGCCGGACGTCACGTGCCTCCCGCTCGACGAACTTGATGACGGCCCGCTGCACGATCGTGTAGATCAGGGTCGTCGGGCTCGCCCCCCGGGCTGGGTCCCACCTCGGCGGCTTGGCGATCAGGTGCAACAGTGCATGCTGAGCCGCGTCCTCGGGGTCGATCCGAGGATTGCGAAAGCCCTTGGCGATCTCGATACCCTTCTGCCGCGCGTAGTCGAGCAGGTCGGGCGTGAGATCGAGTTCTGTGGGTGAGGGATCGGGCATTCAGATCTCCTCGCCACGCTCGAGCCTCTCGCGGATGTCGTCGCACAGCGTGAAGGAGATCACCGCCGGGGAGTCCTCGCGGGGCGGCACGCGGTGCATGGTGAACAGCTGATCGTCAGGCCGCACGGGCCGCCCGTACTTGGCTGACTCACGCTCCGCGGCCTCACAGAGAGGGCGCAGGAAGTCGGCGTACCGGCACCCCAGGGCCGTGCACATCGCTGCATAGGGCGTGAAGATGCCCGCATCTTCAAGGTGATCTGCCGCGGCGTCCACGTCGGCCTGCGTCCAAGCGTCCGGCTGCAACGGCTGAACCACTCCCTGCCGGACCAGCGCGTCGAGAATCGCGGGGCGGCAGTCGTAGCCGCGGGACCGCAGGTGGTGCGATGCCGTGGCCGTCGCCATTGGGAACATCCGGTCCCGTTCCGCCTGGGCCGCCTCATGGAACGCGGGGTCTGCGCCCGCCCGGGGCTTCACGCGGAGGTCGAAGTGCTCGTCGAGGGTCAATCCGATTCGGGTCACGGTGGTCTCCTTGCCGGGGGGCGTCGGGCGACAGGCCCACCCCCAGACCCTTATTTCCGGCGCGAAGGCCGATTCGCAGCGCCCGCGAAAGAAAAAGTGTCTGCCCGATCATCTCCGGATGCCACGTCCCCCGTCACAGCCCGCCCAAAGCGGCATCAGCGCCAGATGCTGGGTGCACCAAGCGTGAACATGTTCGGACCGACATTGATCTGGCGTTTGCGGCCGGACCTTCACGTCCGCGCTACGGCCGACGCTCCATCGACAACCCCGAATAGGGCAAGCGTTCGCGTCTCCTGTTCCAGAAGTCGGATGCCAAGGTCGCAATACTCGCGAAGGCGATCGATGTTCACTGACTTCAGGTCGCGTTTGTACGCTGCTCTGCCCGTTGTCATGCTGCCGGAGAACGGCTCCAGAACCGTTTCGCCGGGGCGCATCCGGTCAAGTAGCAGCGCCGGCACGGACTCCGGGAACGGTGCGGTGTGTCCCAGGACGTTCTCTCCGCGAACCATCTTCATCACGGGCTTGCTGCGAAGCGTGGTGGGCCACTCCCGCCAGCGCGGCGCTGGCGTCCCCTTTGAGAGCACGATGATGTGCTCCCAGCAGTTGTGGGGTGCCTGATAGTACGGCGAGTTGTTCCCGTTGTTGTATGCCCGTTTGCCCTCGATCTCTCCTTTGTCCCAAATGACGTTGCCGATCACTTGAAAGCCGACCCGCTGAAACAAGTTGATGAAGTAGGCACCGAGGATCATCCGCTTTTTGCCCATCGCCGAGAATACGATGTTGTTCTCGTTGTCAAAGTAGTCGAACACGTTATAAAGGAATGGAGCCCCGTCCTTCAGAACGCGAAACACTTCTTCTGCGATAGCCGTCATGTCGTGAAGGTATGTGTAGATGTTCTTCCAAGTAGAGTAACTGCGGGCGTTGTAGTAGGGCGGTGATGTCACGGCACCGTCGACGGAACCAGTGCCGAGTGTCCGAAGAACTTCCGCCGAATCGCCGTTGTAGACTGCCACCCCCGGCGTTGAGGAGAGGTTCTTGAATTTTGTCTGCTTTGGCTGTCGGCGACAACTGAGCCCCATCCGAGCGAAGTACGGCCCGTTCATGAATCGCTCAGCAATGCCGGCTTCAGGTGCAGGAAAAGCAAATCGAGACCGATGAACCCTGCGACCAAGCAGGTCGCCATCATCGAGATCCCAGTTCACCAAGTCGACGGGGTCGCCAACAAGCGTGTAGTGACGAACCAGCATCTCGATGATCTCGCGGTCATTCGCCACCCTGACCACGTCCCGCTTCCACTTCCGAATACTCGCAAGAGGGATATCGGCTGCCTCACACTCGATGGCCTCCTGCTTGATGAGGGAGGCCAGTGAATACCGATTGCCTCGGTCGTACTTGCTCCATTCCGGACAGACCGGGTTGTGGCATTCCCAACTTCGAACACCCAGCACTGGGTACGAATTGCCACGAACACTCAGGGAGCGGCAGGCTGGGCACGGGATCGGTGTCTCGTCGCGCTCATCCTTCTCGAACAGCAGCAGGAGGTCGTTGGGCGCATCACTGTGTTCGCTCGTCCCAGGTGACGTACGGCTGATGCAGAAGCAATCCTTAAAAAAGAAGCCCTCCTCAGCGAGTTCAAAGCGGCACGCCTGCAGGTCTAGCGAAGGGATGTGGGCGAGGGTGTCGCGTTGAACGCGATCCGGGTGGAAGTACCCTGTTTCGAGTCGAACAGCGTTGTGCTTCTCGGCGAACAGCACGGCGTCGGAAAAGACTCTCCATTGCGTGGCTGGGCCAGGCGATGTGAGTGGCCTGATTAACAGTGCAAAAAAGCAGTGATTGGAAAGGTGCTCGTGACTGGCCCGGATGCCCCCGAGCAAGACGTCTCGGAACTGTTGGTAGTCGTCACACTTCGAGAGCATCGCGTCGTCAACGGCAACGGCGATCAGTCCGCACTGTCGCTTGAACGCCGCCGGATAGTGGTTGACCAAGTAGTCGTAGTAGTGGGGTCGGTATGCCTCATCGCGGGCCATCTCTGAAAAGTGCCGATGCACTGCCTCGACGTCGAAACACCCGAATACAAACGCTCGGAACACTGAACGGAGGATGTCCGCAGCAAGTGGATCGGTCGCGACAGTGTCTCGGAATGCCTCCAGTGTCCTGTCGGCTGTGGCGGGGCTGAATCTGCCCAACAACTCGGCGCGTGTCCCGGCCGGAAGATCAGCGCGCCGAGTGAGCAGGTCGCCGAAGCCTCGGGCATCACCGGCATCAAGGAACTGTTGGATCGCGACCTTTTCGTGGTAGTTGAAGTAGACCTTGCTAGCCGCGGCCGTGTCCAGAATGTCGCGGAACGCCTCGTAATTGACCTTCAACTTCGTGTTGATCGCCGCGACGAGCGCGGCGCGTCGGAGTGGCTTGGGCCGCAGCGCGTGCGGCGCAAGATTCGTGGCAAGCGTCTCAACGGCATCCACAAGCCGAGGTTCGGGGGTCCATTCGGAACCGACGGCGGCCTGAAACTCAGCGACGAATCGTGAGGGCTGTGTACGGGTGTGGCGAGTGCTTGCGGTGCTCGGCTTGGGCATTGGGTGAATCCTATCCGGCGGCGACGCGGAACAATAAGCGATTTTGGCATATCGAGTCAAGCCGTCAACACTTCGTAGTGTCCAAACGGTCGATCCACAATGCCGAGTACCACCGACTCATCGCCATCCTCCGGGGCATTCGGGAGGAGTTGGGGTTGACCCAGGTGCAATTGGCGCAGGCCCTTGGCACGGATCAGTCGTATGTCAGCAAGTACGAACGCCGGGAACGCCGTCTCGATGTGATCGAACTGCGGTCGATCTGCGCGGCCCTCGGGACGACTCTGCCCCAAATCGTGGAGCGACTGGAAGGAGAAATCCTCAGCACGCCCAAGGATCAGGCAGTGAATGAAGAAGGCACCCAGCCCGAGACGTTTGCCGACTATCCAGCGCTGGACAAGGACTGGGATTCAACCAACTGGTTCGGGCTTCTCGAGTGGCTTGTCGACAGTGGTCTCGTCGATTGGGAAGAGGTCGGAGCGCTTGTGCTGGGACACTTGAACCCCTCGCAAGTCGGAACGTCCATCGCGAGCAAGGCAACATTTCAGCAGCATTTTCCGCCGCGGAAAACTTGGGAGAACGTCCGCCAATGGCACTTTGATCAGTTGGGGAAGTGTGTGGATTGCGGCACGAGGCTTGAATTGCAAGCGGACCACGTCACGCCTCGAGAAGAACTCGGCGACGCTGCGGACACACTCCCGAACATGACGCTGCGGTGCAGACGCTGCAATGTCATTCGGCGTCCCTCTCACAAGCAGGGAGGTCAAACGTACCTCACGGCAGAGGCCGCGCTCATGTGGATCCTGTTTGTCCGCAGGCCGAAGACCTACCAGGAATTCGAGAGGCTCTGCCGTGAATACGGCATGACGATGGCAAACATCCGATTCCAGGAGAGTTGGGCCATGGCGCGATGGCTCGCCCGAGAGGGTCTCTACGCGATTGATCCGTCGTCGCAGTTTTGACCGTCGAACAGGTCGTCCGACTGCTACCTGCGCACCGACGCAATTATCTCGTTGCGCCAGGTGAATCGCGTTGGTATCAGACGGGTAAGCAGCGAGGACACGCTCATCCCCAACTGGGACATCGTCAACCAGTCGTCGTTCACGCCCAATGCCCAGGACGCGACGAGCATCACCGTGACGTCAGCGGCGCGATTCCAGGTCGGCGACCTCGTGCGCCCCGGGAACTCCGCGGAAGTGATGCAGGTGACGGCGATCGCGGGCTCGGTGCTCACGGTCGTCCGCCGCTATGGCTCGACGCCCGCGTCCACGATCTCCAACAGCCTGCGCCTCACGATCCTGGGGAACGCGGGGCTCGAAGGGGCCGACGCCGCGTCCGCGCGATACACCACGCGCCTCCGCCGTCAGAACTACACCCAGATCTTCTCCGCGACCGTCGGCGTCTCGGGGACGCTCCAGGCCGTGCGGGCGCACGGTGTCTCGGACGAACTCGACTTCCAGAAGCAAGAGCGCCTGCGTGAACTCCTGCGCGATCTTGAGAACTGCGTCATCAACGGGACGGCCCCCGCGAGCAGCCCGCAGGGAAGCGCCACCGTCCGCCGCTCGATGAACGGATTGACGAAGCAGATCGCCACCAACGCCTTCGCACCGGGTGTCAACGGCTTCCCGCAAGGTGGCGGCACGGGGAACAACGAACTCACCGAGCCGCTCCTCAACTACGCGATGCGCCAGGTCTGGGACCAGTCCGCCGGGCGCATCGACACGATCGTCGTCGGCGGCGCGCAGAAGCGTCGCATCAACGACTTCATCGGCGCCAACGTCCGCGAGTTCCCCGCGAGCGAGACGCGCTTCAAGAGCATGGTCAGCCTGTACGAGAGCGACTTCGGCGTCTGCCGCGTCGTTCTCTCACGCTGGGTCCCGGCGGACACGCTCCTCCTGCTCGACTCCAGCCGCGTACAGGTGATGCCGCTGCAGGGGCGCAGCTTCCAGTATCGCGCCCTCGGCTCGACGGGTGACTCGATCTCGGGTCAGGTTGTCGGCGAGTACACGCTCGAGTTCCGCAACGAGAACGCGCACGGCCTGATCCGAAGCCTCAGCACGACGTGATCGGTGCGTGCAAGGGTCGCACCCTCCGCCTCACTCTACCGCCTTGCACACCCTCTCTCCCCTCCTCGGAGGCGCGCCGACAGGTGCGCCCTCCGGGTTTCCCGGTCTCGTTACTTCTCGCGTTCCGCCGAGGCGCGGCACGCACGCAAGGGAGGTCTCGCATGTTCGCCACCGATCGTGACATTCTCGCCATCGAGCCATCCATCTTCCGCGACGTCTCGTGGGTGGGACAACGACTGTGTAGCGGCACGGCCAAGATCAACTCCGGCTCGCTCGACATCACCAGCACCGACAATGACCTCGACGCCGCACGCGTGCAGATGGGGCATGTCGCGGTGATCAACGGTGTGGCCTACGAGATACTCTCGGTCACGTCGGGCACCACCGCCGAGATCTCCCTCCTGCGTGGCACGATCGACGACCCGGCGATCGTGCCGGCGGACCAACCCTCGAATCCGTTCGCGATCACGAGTTTCACGCCGCAGATCGCGATCGTGCATCGCCAGATACTGCGAACGATCGGCATCGAGCCGGGGAGCGAACTCACGCCTCAGGAGTCGGCAATCGTGAACCCGAGAGCGCTCGCCCATCTCGAGGCGTTGGGAGCCTTGCACTTGGTCCTCTCGGCGGCTGGGGCGATGGCGGGGGAGAACGCCCCGATCTCCCAGCGTGCTCGCGCTCTCGGAGCTCGGTATCGCCAGGAACGTGAGCGCACCCGAGTCGAACTCGATCTCGATGGCGACGGCGTCGCCGACACTGTTCGCACGCTCAACATCATCCAGTTCGAACGGATCTGAGGTCGTGCCACTCGCACCATCCGCCGTGGAGCCTTCCGCATGCTCATCTTGAACCCCAAGCAAGTCGTCTTCGCGGGCCTGAGCCTCGATCCAGTCAAGAGCCTGGTGATCGAGCGCCGCGCGACGCGACTCGTTGTGGACCACGCCGACACCGGGCCGCATGTGGCGTTCGTGGACTGTCCCGAGGTGCGCGTGTCGATGCGCGTGACGCAGGACCTGATCGATCCGCTCACCGACTCGCCCAGGCCAGGCGAGAGCGGCACGATCACCGCGACAATCTCCACCAGCGGGAGCGACGCGGGGCGCCGGAGCCTCAGCGCGACGGGCGTGGTGACGCAGGTGTCGTACGAGGTCTCGCCGCGTGCTGGTGCGCTGCGAACGCTGGAGTTCGTGCTCGTCTCACCGACCGGAGCCGCCGATCCGGTGACGATCACGCCGATCTGAGTTACGCACGTCTTCCTATCGAGTCGAACGAGCCACACCAAGTCGCATCGAGGTACACCCATGAGTTCGTACAACGCCCAGAACATCTTCGGCTCAGGGCCGCACCGCTTCCAGATCGGAAGGCAAGGCGAAGAGGTCGTCGCGAACTTTGTGATCAGCCAGCCGCCGCCAGGCTCGACTCCCCAGGGTCTGCGCGAACTCGACATCATCGTGCGCGGGCGGCTTGTCTCAACGACGGAGGCGGGCCTGTGGACGCTGCGCGACGCGATCACGACGCTCCTCACCCACCCGCCCGCGAGCGCGTCACTCGTCGATCAGACAGGCCGCTCGCACACAGACATGAGTTTCATCGAGTACGAGGAGGCCGATCGTGTCGATCGCGGACGCGTTCACTCGATCGCCTACACCGCCGTCTTCCGCCGATTCGTCTAGCCGACCTGCTCGTTCTCGTGGCACAGGCGTCTCGCTTGTGCACTCCTGTACCGGCTCCAATCGACTCGACCTCGACCTGTCAGACATCCGGCTTTCAACGCAACACCCCTTCGAACATCGCTTGTGTGCTCTTGCTCGCACCCATGGATCCCACCACACTCGACATCGCCTCCTCGCTCACCCAGTTCGGCACGGCCGGGCTGATCGGGTGGATGTGGCTGACCGAGCGCAAGGGCGCGCTCGCGCGTGAGCGGCAGATCGCCGAGGCTCACGACGCCCTGATGCACGAACGGGCCGCGTTTGCCGTCGTCATCGAGGCCCTCCGCGAGAACACCAAGGCCCTCGCGGCCATCGAGTCCAGCCAACGCGACCTCGCCCGGACCTTCTCGCAGACGATCGAGCGTCTCACAATCCGTGCCGCGGCGGATGCGACGACAACATCTTCACCTCCGAGGGTGTCTGTGGCGTGAAGATCGGTGGGAGTATCAATGACGCGCTATCGACTCGAAGCCAACGGCATGTCTCGAGTATGCGGCGGCGCTAAATCAAAGATGGCATCTTCGAGCATGGGATTGATCTCGAAGGCGTCGATCGAAGAGTCCGCCCCGGGCACTCGCGCGCCGTTGTGAGAAACCGTAAAGGCGGTAGGGAGCCGCACGCCATCGACGGTCGCGTCCCTGGTGTACTCGCGGACAATCTCACCGACGCTCGTGCCCGTATCGCGTCCATGGAACCTGGCTTGGACAAGGTGACCGGTTCCTCGCTCGATCGAGAGAGTCGTCGTCGCGCCGCGTGTCCAGACGACGAGGTGATCAACGGTCCGCTCACCAATCTTGCCCGATCCCTTGGCGATCGCGATGAATGTACTCCCGGATCTTGAGTCGCGAATGGCGTCGGTGAGAATGACCACCGGGTGTCGAGCCAGCACACGATCAAAGGCGTTGGCGCGCGATCGCGCCATCGGCTCATGTCGGCGCGAGGACCCCATCGCCGCTCCGTCTGCCGTCCGGATCGTCGAGAACCAGGACTCATTCCAGGATTCCCACTCGCGGAATCGATCGGGGACGATTGCGGCGAACTCGTGAGTGACCGTATAGGTTGTTCCTGCGGATTCGACGGTCCGCTCGGTCCGTTCGCGATAGGAGGTGATGGAACGGATACGCGACTCGCCGCCGGCCCATTCGATGAGCGTGGCGAGGACTGCACGGCCTCGCTCGAGTTCCTCGGGTGTTCCCGCAGGCCTTTCATCGGGGGTCTCGATGTAGCGAGCGGGACTCTGCACAAACGCCTCGCGACACGCGTCGGACGCGAAGAAATACACTCGTCCCCGGTGGACGGTGTGGCGACGGGCGTCGCCCGTGCCGCTGAGCGGTCCCATTCGACCGCAGGCGCCACCGTCGGCGACCTCGAAGCGAGAGGGATCGCGCTCGAAGGTCGCGCGATTCTTCGGCGAAGCGAAGCGGTAGACGATTCCTTCGTGGAACAGGGCAAGGTCGCGCGTGCCCTCGATGGTTCGGCCTTGGGCGGCCTCGACCACATCGATCGTGAGGATGCGCGACTCGGGGGCGTCGTCGCATGCCGCGAGTGCGGCATGACGAGGACCCTTCGCGCACGCGGTGAGGGTCGCGAGCGAGAGAATCAGGCCGAGCAGGATCGATCGTGTGATGAGCGACATTCAAAGCGTCCTTCTCGTGTGGGCGATGTCTGGTGCGGCGTGCACACGATGGCCCAGACGGTCGGCCCGACCACCGGAGAACGATACACTCACAGCGGCATGATTCGATTCGATCAATGCAAGGACGCCGCAGGAATGCGATATGAAACGCGAGCGATGCACGGTGCGAGCGACAGGCTCGAACGAGGCCATGCACAGGCGAGTCTGGCATGCGCGGCGGTCGGTGTGGCATTGTGGGCGCTCGCTGGATGTGCCGGTGGGCCCAGCGTCGTTCCGCCCGAGGTCGCGATGAACGCGACGGCACCTTTCGTGCCAACCTCGATCCGGATCTTCCCGCTCTCGCACGTCGAGACGACCCAGCCCCAGCCCAACAAGCCGTCGAGGCCCGTCGTCGTGCTGCACCTGGAACTCAAAGACGCCTATGGCGACGCGGCCAAGGCCCTGGGGCGATTGCAGGTCACGCTGGGTCGCTCGGCCAGCGGGCTGGACCCCTCGCTCGAGCAGCAGGAACTCCGCTGGGACGTTTCGGAACTGCTCGACCCCGAGTCGAACGCCGCCCTCTTCGACCCCGCAACACGGACCTATCGCGTGCAACTCGACGCGCCCGCGTGGGTGCTCGAGACGATCGAAGGAACGACGCGCGGCGGACGGTCGATCCCGCCGGGCGCGGTGCGCGTCCGTGTCGCTTTCGCGCTGGGCACGCGCGAGCTGATCGAAGAGGGCGAGCCGATCTTCCTGACCGACGAGTTCACGCTGCAGAAATGAGCCAATGTTCGAACGGCTCAGCCGCCGAAGCGTTCGGGGAAGCCCTTGGGAAGCCCGGCCGTCTCGTTCTTGGGCCCCTGCACAAAGGGGAGATACTCCCACCACGAGTACGCGCGGTAGTACGCCGGGTGGACATACGCCGCTCGGGCGGCAAAGAGCGTGCGCGATTCGCCCGCGGTCTGCGACCACCGGACCCACGCCCCGCGGTCGAGCCCGAGGTCGTTCCCCGTGAGCGTGCGGAGCGACGCCTCGGCACGCCGGTTCACGCTCAGGCGATTGTCATCGAGCGCGGCGATCAGCGCCTGCACCACGCGGCCCTCGGCGTACTGCCCGAGCGCCTCGGCGATCTCGGCACGCACCTCAGGCTGCGGCTCCTTCTTGGGGTCCAGCCGCTCCAGAAGGGCGTCCACGACCTTGGGCTCGTGCAGACGCTGCAGGCCCTTGGCGGCCTCGAGACGAACGTCCTGGTTGTCGTCCTTGAGCAGCGGCACGAGGCTCATCGCCTGGGACGGCACGCCGTGGTTCGCGATCGCGCGGGCCGACGCGAGTCGCACGCCGGGATCGGGGTCGCGCAGGCCATCGGCGAAGAGTTGCATGTACAGCGGCTCGCCAGCGAACTTCGCGTTGGCGAGGAGGAGCGTCCCTCGGAAGCGGCGCTGCGGGTCATAGGGGTCGAGCGCCATGTCGGCGGCATCGGCAGGCGAAGGCCCCGCGAGCACCTCGCGCAACGACTTCGCCCCGGGCGTCGCCGAGAAGTCTGCTCCGCAGCCGGAGAACGCGAGAACCAGACCAAGGGCGGCCGCAATGACGCCAAGTCTGGACACTGTCGGGCGAGACTTCAGAGAGTGCATCGGGCGAGTATATGGATGCGTGATCGCGAGGCCGATGTGGCGAGAGTGCGGCTACTCGTCCTGTTCGGCGATCGGGGGGCCGAGGACTTCGCGGAGGATGATGGCCTTGCGGAGGTCGCGGGTGGAGACACCGAAGGTGGGTTTGGTTCGGCGTGCCGAGGACAGGCCCGGGCGATCGATTCGGCGGCGGAGTTTGTGGGCGTCTGGCTCTTCGTGCGGGGCCTTGGCAGCGGGATCGACATGGGTCTGCGAGGCGCGGGTGAAGTGATCGCCAAGATCGGAGGTCAGCGCGTACGCCTCGTCGGACATGGGCTGGGGGAGCGGGGCCGAGGGTCGCGCCGGGCGCTGCGGTTGGCGGCGCTGCACGGGTGTGGGCGGGGCGTAGGTGGGGGGCGGCGTGCGCGAGGGCGGCACGGTGGGGCCGGGGCTGCCGGGGATGCGGCTGGGCATCCGCACCGGACGCGGAGCGTGGGTCGGCACGGGACGCTGGATCTGAGTCTGGGTCGGCACCGGTGGTGGGATCGAGGGCGTCCGGGTTGGAGGCGCCGAGGTCGGCGCGGGGGTCGGGACCGACGATGGAACGCGAGCGCTTGCGCCGGCGAGTTCGGCGGCTCTTCGGCGGCGGAGTTCTTCGAGGCGGGCCTGACGGCGGGCGGCGATGTCCTCGAGGGAGCGCGAGGTGGGTTGGGCGGGACTGCCGTCGGAGGACATGGTGGCGATGGTGGGGGCGGGGCGCCCCGAGAGGGTAGTGTCGGCGTCGTCGCGGCCGCCGGTGCGGAGGCGTTCGAGTTCGCGGCGTTCGCGTTCGATAATGAGTTTGCGCCGGGCCTTGTGCTCGTTGACTCGCTTGAGGATCCACCCGCCGACGGAGAAGGCGACGAAGAGGATCCAGAAGATCGTCTTCGGGTTCAGAGACGAGAGAAACTGCATGAGTTGGTTCATGGCGGCGATCCTCGGTTCACTGTACGTCGGCCGGGACCCACGCGCCGCGTGAGCGAGACTCGCCGAAGTACTCGAAGGGGATGTGGTAGAGGCGTTCCAGGATCTGGCCCGGCGAGCCATCCTCGAGGACGGTGTGGGTGGAGCCCTGGGCGAGGATGGAGCCATGGTCGCTGAGGGCGATGACGCGGTCGGCATGGCGAAGGACGGTGGTGACGTCGTGGAGGACGACGCCGACCGTGCCGCCGGCGCGGGCGATGGACTGAAGTTCACGCATGGTGGCGAGGGCGTGGCGTGGATCCATGGCGCTGATGGGCTCGTCGGCGAGGAGGACGCGGGATTCGGGCTGCTGCTGCTCGAGCTGGACGAGGGCGCGGGCGAGCGAGACGCGCTGCTGCTGGCCGGCGCTCAGTTCGTGCACGACGCGGTCGGCGTCGGCGAGGAGGTCGAGGCGTTCGAGGACGCGATGGACGGAGGCGGGGTCGGGCGATCGCGCGTGCTGCCCGAGGGCGCAGACGGCAAGGACGGTGAAGTCGAAGGCGACAAGGGAGGCGCTCCCGCGTTGGGCCATGTAGGCGAGGCGCGTGGCGCGCTCACGCAACGGGATGTCGGCGAGATCTCGGCCGGCGAGGGTGATGGAGCCGGCGGCGTGGCGGGCGTCGGGCATGACGCCGGCGAGGAGACGGAGGAGGGTGGACTTGCCGGCGCCGTTGGGCCCGATGATGGCGGTGAGCGAGGCGGCTGGGAGTTCGAGGTCGAGGGCGCGCAGGACGGGCCGGGTTGGATCGTTGGGGTAGGCGAAGGTGAGGGCGTGGGTGGAGAGCATGTGTGGAGTGAATACCCCGAGGAGTGCGGGCGGTTTTCCTATACGGAGCGAACTATGGAGGACACAGGCGGGACACGTGGGGCACGAGGGGTTGTAGGAGAAGGAGGAGGCGGGCGGTGCACCCTCCATATGCCATGTGTTGGGGTCGAGTTGCTCCGAGTGGTGTCTGGACCAACGATCGAGGGTTGCGAGCGGCATGAGGCCGGGGCTTACGGATGATATTGGAAGGATGATCGCATGAGCAGCACCACGGTGGCGGTGACGGGCGGGGCGGGGTTTGTCGGTCGGAGCGTCGTCGCCCAACTCCTGCACGAAGGCTACACCGTTCGCGTGCTGGCGCGTGACGCGAAGGAGGCCCGGCGGCTGCTCGGGGCCTCGGACAAACTGACCGTGATCACGGGGGACATCCTCGACGAGTTGTGCCTGGAGGATCTTCTCAAGGGGGCGCAGGCGTGCGTCCACCTGATCGGGATCATCCGCGAGGCGTCGGGCGGGCAGACGTTCGAGAAGTGCCATGTGGAATCGACGCGCGCGGTGGTGAAGGCGTGCGAGCGGTTGGGCGTGCATCGATATCTGCACATGTCGGCGCTGGGCGTCAGCGAACTGGGGACGACGGCGTACCGGAAGACGAAGTGGCGTGCGGAGCGGATCGTGGCGGACTCGTCGCTCAAGTGGACGATCTTCAGGCCGAGTTTGATCCATGGGAAGGGGAGCGAGTTCATCGCGATGATCACGGGTCTGGCGTCGGGGAACGAGCCGCCATACTTCTTCATTCCGTACTTCGTGGGAGAGAAGGCCGACGACACGGTTCCGCTGGGCTCGGTGGAGCGTCCGATCCCGCGGGTGCAGCCGGTGTATGTGGGGGACGTGGCGCGGTCGTTCGTGAACGCGCTGAAGCGTGAGGAGGCGGTGGGGGAGATCTACAACCTCGCGGGGAGCGAGACGGTGTCGTGGCCGAGTCTCTTGAAGACGCTGCGCGACGCGACGCACGGGAAGGAGAGCCTGCAGCCGGTGGGTGTGCCGGCGAAGGTGGCGTCGATCGGGGCGATGGTGGCGAAGCACGTGGGGCTGGGCGGGCTGCTGCCGTTCGATGAGGGGATGCCGATCATGGCGTCGCAGGACTCGCTGGCGGACACGACCAAGGCGCGGCAACACCTGGGTGTGCAGTACAGCGGCTTCGCGGAGTCGCTGGCGACGTACGCGGATCAGTTGTGATGAGTGACCGATGCCACTCGTGGCGTCAGTCGCTGGCTTCGGCGAGGGCCTTGCTCAAGATGGCGCTCTTGTAGTTGGTGTAGGGCCATTGCCAGAGTTCGATGAAGCGGTAGCCGCGCTTCATGTAGAAGCGCATGAGGTTGGAGTCGGGCTCGGCCATGCTGAGGGCGAGTTCCTTCGCGCCGCATTGGCTGGCGCGGAGTTCGACGGTGCCCAGGAGCATCTGGCCTATGCCATGGCCCTGGTAGTGGGGATCGACGCCGAACTGGGAGAACGAATCGACCCAGTTGTTGGCGAACCAGGGGGGGCCTTTGGCGTCCTCGATCTCGTGGAAGAGGATGGTGCCGACGAAGTGTTCGACGGGGCCGGATTCTGATTCTTCGGTGAGCGTGGCGAGGTAGCACTCGCCCGAAGCGCATCGGCGCGCGGTGGTCTCGTCGTCCTGGCGACCTGCGAGGGGGCGGAGGCCCATGGCGACCTGGGCGGCGTAGGCGTGGTGGAGGAGGCGCGTGACCTTGGGGATGGAGTCGTGGTCGGTGAGCCGACGGACCGCGACGACGGGGCGGACGCGCTCGGCGGTATCGGTGTGGGCGAGGCCGGTCTTGACCTGCTTGGGCGAGAGCATGGGAGAGGAGTGTAGTGGGGCGATAGGCGAGTGGATTCGCCGCGAGTGACGGAGTCATGGAGCATGGGGGATGAAAGTTGAAGCGGTCGCCACAGGCGAGACGCCTGTGCCACGAGCGTTGGTAGGATGTGGGATGCGTGATCGGGCGAGGCAGCGGGCGAGCGAGGTCGGGGCGCGGCTGCGCGGCGAGGCGGCGGGGCCTGTGGTTCGGGCGGCGTCGTCGGGGTCGGTGCGGGTGCGCGTGCGGTACTGCGAGTGCGACCCGATGAACGTGGCGCACCACGCGGCGTATGTGGCGTGGCTGGAGATGGCGCGGACGGAACTCTTGCGCGGGAGCGGCGTGAGTTACGCGGCCTTGGAGCACGCGGGGGTGTTCCTCGTCGTCACGAAACTGGAGGTTCGGTATCGCCGCCCGGTGATGTACGACGATGTGGTGGAGGTGCGATGCCGGGTGATGAAGAGCGGGATGGCGAAGTTGCAGCACTCGTATGAGGTTGTGGTGGTGGAGCGCGACGCGGCGCTGGGCGGCATGCCGACGGACACGGTCGCGGCGACAGCGG
This sequence comes from uncultured Phycisphaeraceae bacterium, assembly GCA_964628245.1. GTDB lineage: Bacteria > Planctomycetota > Phycisphaerae > Phycisphaerales > UBA1924. The sequence continues at coordinate 118,912 of CAZVMU010000005.1, forward strand.
AGACGACGCTGGCGTGCGTCGATTCGAAGGGCGTGGTGAGCGCGATGCCGGAGTGGTTGAGGGGCGGGGCGGACGCGGGGGGTGGGGGGGGTGGGGTGTGACGACGGACCCTGTGGGAGAGCGCCCGCCGGAGCTGCCCGAGGTTGTGCGGCGTGGCGGGCGTGCGCCGTATGAGGGGCTGGAGCCGCGCCAGGCGATCTGCGAGAAATGCGATTATCAGTTCGGCGGGGTGACGGTGCGGAACAACGCGCTCAAGTGTCCCGAGTGCGGGCACGAGACGCGGCTGGTGTTCCCAAAGATCGATCGCCCGACCGCGTACGCCGATCCGGTGGCTGCGATGTGGCGGATTGTGATCGCGTTTGGTGTGGTGGCGCTGGCGTTGATCGTAGTGTGGGTGTTGATGAAGTAGTGGCGGTGCTACTCCAGCAGCGCGACGGCCTGATCGACATTCTTGATGGCGTGGAGCGTGACGCCGGTGATCGGCTCGACGCCCTTGGGGGCGATGATGTTCTTGAAGCCCAGTCTCAGGGCCTCGCGGAGGCGTGCCTCGGCGTGTGGGACGGGGCGGATCTCGCCGCCGAGGCCGACCTCGCCGAAGACGGCGGTGGCCTTGGGGAGTGCTTTATTGTAGTGCGAACCGGCGATGGCGAGGAGGAGGGCGAGGTCGGCGGCAGGCTCGATGACGCGCAGGCCGCCGACGCTGCTGGCGAAGATGTCGCGGTCGGCGAGGCGCAGGCCGGCGTGCTGTTCGAGGACGGCGATGAGCATGGCGAGGCGGTTGGGGTCGAGGCCCGAGCACTTGCGCTTGGCGGCGCCGAGGAATCCCGTGGCGGTGAGAGCCTGGACCTCGACGAGCACGCAGCGGCTTCCCGTCATCGCGGGCGAGACGACCGAGCCGGGGCGTGGCGTGTCGCTGGCGGCGAGGACGCGGCCAGCGGCACCCTCGGGGAGTTCGCGCAAGCCTGTGGAGGACATCTCGAAGAGGCCGACCTCGAGTGTCGTGCCGAAGCGGTTCTTGAGGCAGCGGACAACGCGATGGGCGTGGTATCGATCGCCCTCGAAAGAGACGACGGCATCGACGAGGTGCTCGAGGAGTCGTGGGCCGGCGAGCGTGCCGTCTTTCGTGACGTGCCCGACGAGGACGACGGCGATGCCCGAGGCCTTGGCGAGGTAGGCGAGTTCAGCGGCGCACCTTCGGAGTTGGGAGACGCTCCCCGGGGCCGCGGGGAGGTCGGCCTTGTAGACCATCTGGATGGAGTCGATGACGACGACGCGGGGCTTGGCTTTGCGGATCTGCTCGACGATGCGGGCGAGGTTGGTGTCGGCGAGGACGAGGACGCCGGGATGGGCCTTCGACGAGAAGCGTGCGGCACGCAGGGAGACCTGCTCGGCGGATTCCTCGCTGGAGACGTAGAGCGTGGTGTGCCCGGCGCGTCCCCAGGCGGCGGCGGCCTGGAGGAGGAGCGTGGATTTTCCGATGCCCGGCTCGCCGCCGACGAGGACGATGGAGGCGGGGACGAGGCCGCCGCCCAGGACGCGATCGAGTTCGGCGATGGACGAGTTGAGTCGCGGGGCGTTGGTCGTCGCCGTGGCGAGATCGTCGAGGGGCCTGGCGGGGTTGGTGCCTGCGTCGGGTGTGGCGCCGTCGTTGAGATCGGCCCAGGCCTCGACGAGACCACGCTGCGGGTCTTTGGCGGCGCTGTCGTCGAGGGTCTGCTCTTCGAGCGAGTCCCATGTGCCGCAATCAGGGCATTTGCCGAGCCAGCGGCTCTGGACGGAGCCGCAGGCGTTGCAGGCGAAGACTTTGCGCCGTTTGGCCATGACGGAGCGTAGCCGTGGGGTGCATCTGTGTGGGTGCTTCTATGATCGATGAAGGGGCTTGACCGCGTGGATCAGACACCCACACCAGAAACAACTTCGACACCTGAGGGCGTGACGCCGGTGGAGCCTTCTCGCGAGACGAAGCGGGCGCCGCTGCCGTGGTGGCGTCGATGGGGGCGGCGGCTGTTGGCGGTTGTGATTGTGCTGGGGATCGGGTTTCTTGTGTTGACTCGGACGGCGGTGCCGCGGTGGATCGTGTGCTCGGCGATCGGCTCGACGCTGAACGCGGACGTATCGGCGGGGAGCGTGGACATCCTGTCGAACGGTCGCGTGGTGATCCACGACGCGACCGTGCGGGCGCGGAGTGTGGAGGGCGAGGCGGGGGAGATCGTGCGGATCGGCGAGATTCAGGCGCGGCCTGTGTGGCCGGCGATGCTGCGCGGAGATCTTCGGTTCCGCTCGGTGGAGATCGACGACCCGGTGATTCGGATCAGCCAGAATGTGGCGACCGGCGATGTGAATGTGTCGGGGCTGACGGTCCCCGAGTCCAAGCCGAGTTCGTCGATGGGGGCGGCGCCGGTGGTGGTGGTGCGGCGCGGGGTGATCCAACTCGGAGAGCACACGGCAGATGGGGTCTTCACGCCGCTGCGGTCGCTGGATGTCGCGGGGAGCGTGGAGCGCGAGCCCGGCAAACGCGGCGAGTCGACGATCAAGTTCACGCAGATCAATCCGGTGACGGGCGTCCCCGAGGGCGTGGAGATCATCGGTCGCGCCGATCGCACGGGGCTGGAACTGGCGCTCAAGGGGTTGACGCTGGAGCAGTGGCCCGCGGAGTCGGTGCCGTCGTTCGTGCGCGGGGTGTATCGGGATCTGGCGCTCAAGGGCGCGATCGGCGACACGACGTTCCGCTACACGCCCGACGGGAAGACCGAGGCGCGTGTCGAACTGATGGGTGTGGGGATGACGCTTCCGATCGAGACGCAGCCGGGCGAGGACGAGGCAGGGAATCCGATCCCGCTGCCGCCGCACCAGATCGGGAAGAAGTTACGGATGGAGGATGTGCGCGGGGCGCTGATCCTGGGGAACACGGGCGTGCGCGGGAGTTTCGTGGGGAAGTTGGAGGAACTGCCCTACGAGATCGAGATGGAGTATGAGGGGACGTCGACGATCTCGCCGTTCGCGGTGCGGCTGGTGAGCCGAAACTTTGAGTTGACGCGTAACCCGCAGATTTTACGATTCGCGCCGGCGCTCGTGCAGCGGCGGATGGACCAGTTCATGAACCCTACGGGAATCGTCGACGCGGAGGTGATTGTGACGCGCGGGGATCCTGTGGAGGGCAAGCCCGGACGGATCGACGTCGAGGGGAGCGTCGAGATGCGCGACGGGTCGGCGGCGTTCGAGCGCTTCCCGTACGTGTTCGATCGACTCCACGGCCGCTGGGAGTTCGACGACAGCGAGATCCGGATCGTGAACATCGAGGGCGTGGCGCCGAGCGGAGCGACGATCAAGGCGAGCGGGAGCATTGCGCCGCCGACGAGCGACGCGGAGGTGCTGATCAAGATCGCGGTGCGGGACCTGCCGATGGACGTCGAGACGAAGCGGGCGATGGGGTCGAAGTCGGCGATCATCGACGCGCTCTTCAACGAGGACCGGGCGGCGTCGCTGCGGTCGATGAAGCGGATCACGACTCGCGAGATCCGCGATCGGGCGCTGGAGCGGCTTCGCGCGATCGACTCGGGGGCGCCACTCACGGATCCGGGAGAACGCGTGCGTCTGCATGCCGACGCGACCGCGCCGGTCTTCAGCGTGGGCGGCACGGCGGACGTGGATGTGCGCATCACGAGGTCGTATGGCGAGACGAGCACGTGGGACGACCGGTTCGACATCACGGTGGACGACGCGGGCCTGTTGCCGAACGCGTTCCCGTATCCGCTGGTGGCGGACTCGCTGGTCATCACGAAGATCAACGACCTGGCGACGGTGAAGGAATGCCGGTTGAAGTCGGTGCTGGGGGGAGAGGCGCTGCTGAGCGCGCGGATCGATCTGGAGTCGCTGGCGGCGGATCCGGACGGGTTCGTGCCGGAGATCAAGGTGCAGGCAAAGGATGTGGTGATCGATCCGATGCTGGTGGCGGCGGTGCCGGACGTGGAGGCGGAGGTGCCGCCGAAGTTCCTTCTGCAGATGTTGTCGCCTCGGGGCGTGATCGATGAGGCGTCGGTATCGATCTTTGATCGGACGGAGAAGACTGGAAAAGAGCGACTGGGCTACGACATGCGGTTCCAGGTCTCGGACCTGTCGATGCTGCCGACGCCGATCGTGGGGGAGAGCTTGGAGCCGCGCGTGGGTGGGCGGAGTTTCCAGGGATCGATCGCGGTGACCAACGACCGCGTGATCGTGGATGTGGCCGGGGAGGTGTGCCCGCCGACGCTGGTGGTGGAGGGCGGCGACGAGGAGACGGGCGTCTCGCCGGTGGTGGCGTACGCCGAGTTGGGGTTCAAGGACTCGAAGATGGCGTCGCTCGAGTCGCGCGTGGTCTCGGAGCGTGCGGACGTGTCGCTGCTGGTCGAGGATTTGGTTCGGCCGATGTCCACGAAGGCGGCAGAGGCGATCGAGAAGCTCCGCGAGGAGTATCAGCCGACGGGCAAGGCGGGGATTCGTGTCACGATGGAAGGCTCGGCGGGCGCAGGGAGGGCGGAGGGGGCGGGGGGCGATGGGGAATCTGGCGCTCGAGAGTCTGGCGAGATGGTCGTGCGGACACGGGTGGCGGCCACGGACCTCAACGGCGAGGTGACACTGGCGGATGGTCGCGTGCGAATATTCGAGTCGCGGGGCGAGGCCGAGGTCCAGCCCGAGACGGCGCTCAATCCGACGACGTTCGAGTTCCGCGAGTTTGGGGCACGCGTGGCGACCGACGACGAGTCGTTCGCGGAGTTGGGGGCGAGCGGGCGCGTGACGATGGACATGAGCAATCCGCTCAACGACCTCACGCTGACGATCCACTCGGCGCGGTTCGAGTCGCCCCTGGTCCGGCGGGCGGCGCTGGACTTTGGTGGCAAGGCCAAGGAGTGGTACGAGTCGCTGAAGCCGACGGGAGAGTTCGATCTCGAGATCCGTGTGGCGCCGAATCCGAATGCCGCGCCGACGACGGACCCGTTCGCGCTGGGGGGGGAGAAACCGTCGGAGGTGTCGGGGACGTTCTGGCCTCACTCGATCGAGGTCGACACGGGGCTGGCGGACGGCGCGCGGGTGAAGATCGGAACGGTGGAGGGGGAGTTCGAGTTCTCGCCGGGAACGGGGCGTGTGCGGAACTTCGCGGCGATCTCGGAGGCGTGGTCGGTGCGTGGCGAGGGATCGTGGCTCTCTCGCGAGAGCGGCGAGGTGGCGACGGAAGCGCGGTTCTCGATGGAGTCTCGCGGCCTGCCGGCGGATCTGCGGTCAATGCTCCCGCCGGCGCTGACGGAGGTCATGGACTCGCTGGCGGTGTCGTGCGATGGGAACGTGCGTGTGGAAGATGGGCAGGTGTCGGTGACGACGCCGGAGCGAAACGATGGCGAGAACGACGGTGCCGGTGGTATCGCGGTGGCGTCGTCGGGCTTGGTCGTGTTCGAGGGGGCGAGCGCGGATGTTGGCGTGGGCGTGACCGACGCGAACGCGGCCATCCGCTACACGTTCTCGAAGAAGGGCGAGGAGTGTGTCCCCGCGGACTTTGACTTGAAGATTCTTGCGGATCGGGCGCGATTGATGGGCGTGTGGGTGGAGAATGTGCGTGTGCGCGTGGCGAGCGGGCCGGGGGATCGGATCATCGTGCCGCTGGTGTCGGCGGATTGCCACGGCGGTCGCGTGGGTGGCGGGGTGACGATCGACGCGCCGGGGCCTGGGGGCGCTCGGGCGTACTCGGCAGACTTGCGAGTGTCGGACGTGCGGCTGGCGTCGGTGCTGGAGAACTTCAAGACCAAGGGTGAGGTGTCCGTGGAGATGGACTCGGCGTCGCCGGATGAGAGCCGGGGGCGCGTCGATGGGAATATCACGTTGGGCGGCACGCTGGGTGAGCCCTCGACCAAGCGCGGGCGCGGGATCGTGACTGTGGGCGGGGCGCAGATCGTGAACATCCCGGTGCTGGTCGCGATGATCCGCCTGACGAATCTGGAACTGCCCTTCTCGGAGCGGCTGGACTATGGGCGCGGCGTGTTTTATCTCGAGGGCGACCGGATCAACCTCGAGCGCGTGACGTTCTCGTCGCGGACGGTGGACTTCTTCGGCTATGGGACGGCGGATCTCCCCGACCTGGCGCTTAATCTTCGATTCCGCGCGCGCAACAGGACTCGGATCCCCGTGATCTCGACGATTCTCGAGGGAATCCGGAGCGAGTTGTTCACGGCGTCGGTCAAGGGGACGGCATCGAACCCGGAGGTCTCGCTGGTCACGTTCGCGGGGACCTCGCGCGTGGTCTCGAACGCGATTGGGACGCGATCGGAACAGGACCAGCGGCTGGATCGAATCGAAAGAGAGATCGACGAGGCGGATCGGGGGCGTGACCCCTCGCGGCGGTCGTCTCCAGTGGATTGAGCGCCCTGAACGCTCGTACAAACCGCCCAGACACCGGACAAAGCACGATTGGGGGCTTTGGTGAGGGCGCGGGTGTGGAATTCGGCGGCGGGGACTACGCTTGAGGCCCCGACGGCAACAGCACGCGGCCCGTGCTGCCAGGCGAGTGCCGATCGATCCGGATACGAGTAGTGGAGTGAGTGAATGGGATTGGAAGAACGGCCAGCGGGATCGAAGATCGGTCCGACCGTGGATCAGGAGTCGGAGTTGGCGGGCGGGCCGATCACGCCGGCGATCAAGCGCGCGGACGAGCCGGACGTCGTGCAGGCGATCGACGGGCTGATCGGGCAGATGGGGGGCAAGGCAGGGAGTTTCGATGCGCGGCTGGTTCGCGAGTTGATGCAGACGGCGCTCAAGTTGATCCCCGACGGGCGCGACACGGGCGAACTGAAACTGATCACGAGTTCGGTGAAGGAGTTGCGGTACGCGTACCGCGTCTTCGGGAAGTTCAAGGACCCGCACAAGGTGACGATCTTCGGCTCGGCGCGGACGCCCGAGTCGCATCCGGACTATGCCGCGGCGGTGGAGTTCTCGAAGTTGATGGCGGCGTCGGGGTGGATGTCGATCACCGGGGCGGGGCTGGGCATCATGAAGGCTGGGCATGTCGGGCCCGGGCGTGACGCGTCGTTCGGCGTGGCGATCCGCCTGCCGTTCGAGACGACGGCGAACGAGGTGATCGAGGGTGATGAGAAACTGATCCACTTCCGGTACTTCTTCACGCGGAAGTTGATGTTCGTGTCGCAGGCCGAGGCCGTCGCGCTCTTTCCTGGAGGGTTCGGGACGCTCGACGAGGCGTTCGAGACTTTGACGCTGGTGCAGACGGGGAAGGCCTCGCCCATGCCGATCGTGATGCTCGAGGGCGTCGGCGGAGATTACTGGCGGAGTTGGGACGCGTGGATCAAGGAGCAACTGCTCAAGCGCGGGTGGATCAGCCCGGAGGATCCATCGATCTACACGATCTGCGACACGGCGAAGCAGGCGGTGGACGTGCTCACTCGGTTCTATCGGATCTACCACTCGTCGCGGTATGTGAGGGACGACCTGGTGATCCGTCTCCATTCGCGGCTGAAGGATGAGGACGTCTCGCGCCTGGGCGACGAGTTCAAGGTGCTCGTGAAGCAGGGAACGATCACGCAGCGCGGCGCGCTCGAGGGCGAGGACGACCATCTGCATTTGCCGAGGCTGGTCTTCCACCACACCAAGCACAAGTTCGGCCTGATCCGCCGCCTGATCGACCGAGTCAACGAGTGCGAGCCGATGGCGAAGGACGCGGCACGGGCGTGAAATCTCGATGACGACGAGGCGAACCAACTTTGTGTGTATGGGCTTCATGCGAGCGGCGTGCACGCTGGTGCTCTGCGCGGCGGGTCTTGCCGGCGTGACGTCGCTCGGCGGGTGCGCCGGAACGCCGAAGCCAACCGCGAGTGGTTCGCTGGCGGAGCGGAAGGACCCGGTGGGTCTGAAGATTCAGTGGTGGCTGACGGGGGACACGCGGGCGCGGACGATGTCGGGGGCCGAGACGCTCGCGGGGGTGCTGCGGACGTATGAGACGCGCGTGACGCCGCTGGAGCCCTCGGTGCTCAAGTTGTGGCGGGCGAACGGGCTTCGGGTGCTGGCGATTCCCGTTGGGGAACTCGATCTCGTTCGTGAGCGGCTTCGCGCGTCGGGGGCGACGCACGAGCAGATCCTCGGGCAGATCTATCAGTGGATGCCGATCGTGACAGGCCCGTCGTGGGAGGGCACGTCGCAGGTGCAGATGGACAACGGGCTGCTGGAGTTGCCGGCGGGCTCGATCCGGATGCTGGCGCGCGGGTGGTTCGCGCCGCCCGACCCCGTGGCGCGCCAGGAGCAGAAGGCGGCGTCGCTGCGCCTGGAGTTGCTGTTGCAGCACGAGGAGCGCACGAAGGCCGCGTCGGACCTGGTGCAGGCGCTGGGGCAGGAAAGCCCGAAGTCCGAGTACGACGCGGGGCTCGCGTTCACGCGTCTGGGCGTGACGTGCGATCTCTCGGGGCGCGAGGCGCTGCTCCTAGTGGCGGAGGATCCCAAGACGGAATGGGACTCCATTCCCGAGCGGCTGGCGGAGGAGGATGAGAATCTGCCGCCGACGGTGAAGAAGGGCGCGGTCTTTCTGGAGCGTCCCCGGCTGGGATCGCTGCTCCTGAGTGCCGATCCGACGCAGGTCTCGGCGCGGCGGGTGGTGATGCTCATCATCCCGGTCGTGCCCGCGGCCGAGCCGGCGAAGTAGGGTCCGAGAAACCGCGAGCGTTCGATCGTGAGGCGCCCTATACGCGAGGCGTGGGGTCGTCGTGCCGATGGTCGTGGTTGATGCTTCGCGTGACGCTGGCCCAGGCCGAGCCGGGGATGGAGTTGGCGATGCCGGTGTACCACCCGCATCGGACCAGCGTGGTGCTGTTGCGCGCGGGGGCTCGGCTGGATGAGCACACGCTGAAGCGGCTGCGCGAGATGCCGGTGGGGGAGTTGTGGATCCAGTTTCCGCCGCTGGATCACCTGCGACGGATGATCTCGCCGGATCTTCTGGTGTCGTGCGGCGAGATGACCCGGCGGGTGGCCGCGACGATCGACCAGTTGGCGGAGAAGCCGCACGCGCACCTGGATTACTACACGGTGCGTCAGGCGGTGGTGCTGGTGATCGAGGCGCTGGCGGGAAGCCCGCTCTCCGGGCAGTTCATGACGGATCTGGCGATGAGCCGGGCGCCGGCGGTTCGTCACGCGTGCAACGTGTGCCTGACGAGCGTGCTGATGGGTTTGAAACTGGATTTCCATCTGGTGCACGAGCGGGCGCGCCTGGGCGGGGCGCAGGCGAAGGATGTGACGCCGCTGGGTGTGGGCGCGATGCTGCACGACATCGGGATGACGCAGCTCGACGCGGCGACGCTCGCGCGATGGGAGGAACACGGCGACGAGTGCGACGAGGCGTGGCGACGGCACGTGCAGGTCGGGTTCGAGATGCTGCAGGGCGACTTCGACCCCGCGTCGGCGGGCGTCGTGCTGCACCACCACCAGGGCTTCGACGGGAGCGGATTCCCCTCGCGGACGGAGTTCTCGGGCGAGGTGCACACGCCCGAGGGGTCGGAGATCCACGTCTTTGCGCGGATCTGCGCGGCGGCGGACATGCTCGACCGCCTGCGGTTCCCGGAGTATGGCGTTGGGCCCGCCGCGCACCTGTCGCCACGGATGTCGAAGGTGGGGGCGCTGACGCGGATGCTGCGATCGTCGCTTCGGGATCGGTTCGATCCGTACGTGCTGATGGCGCTGGTGAACGTGTCGCCGCCGTTCTCACCGGGGATGGTGGTGATGGTGGAGTCGCGTGGGAAGAGGGAGCGTCGTCGCGGGGTTGTGACGAACTGGTCGGTGGAGTCGCCGTGCCGGCCGAGCGTGGCGATTCTGGGAGGGGCGGAGGGAACATCGTGGTGGGACGACGAGAAGGCCGAGGTCGTGGACCTGTCGAAGACACCCGAGTTGTCGATCGTGGAAGCGGAGGGGTTCGACGTGAAGGGCGATCTCTTCGAGCCGATCGAGGCCGGAGAGTTCGATATCGTGCGAGCGGCCCGGCAGATGATGAACGCCGCGCCAGAGATCACGGCGGACGAGAGGGCCGAGGACAAGCCGACTGGCGGGAAGCCGGGCGACTCGCGCGAGGCGGCGTGAGGCCGTTTACAAATCGCCATAGGTCGAAAAAGCAGTTACTTTGCCGGTGGTGTCGTGGCGCTCGGTGAGGGCGTCGCGGCGGCGGGTGTTGATGGATCGCCGGCTGGTGCCGGTGCGGGATTGGCGTCGGCTGGCGGCTGTCCCATTGGCCGGCGTCGGCCTTGGGGGCGTTCACCATTTGAGCCTGGGCCACCCGCGGACTTCGGCGTGCCGTCCTCGCCGAGGGTGTAGCCGGCGAGCTCGAGTTGGGCGGTCTTCCAGGATTCCTTGAGGATCTCTTCGGGGCCCGGCTCGCGGATGAGGACGGCGTCGGTGGTGGAGAGGCCGGCGAGGATCTCGGCATGGGTGTCGGAGCGCCGCCCGAGTTTGATGGGTTGCCTGGCGAACTTGGCACCCTTGTGGATGTAGACGAAGCGGACAGGCCCCTCCTGGAAGATGGCCTGGACGGGGACGGTCAGGGCGTTCTCGACCGAGCCGAGGATGATGTTGGCCTCGGCGCGCATGGAGGGCTTGAGTTGCTGGCCCTGGTCGGCGGTGTCGAGTGCGATCTTGACGGTGTAATCGCGCCGGTTGGGGTCGCGCCAGCCGCCGGTCTCGGCGAGAACGCCGATGGACTCGACGGTGCCCGTGAACTGGCGGCCGGAGAGTGCGTCGATGCGGACGCGGGCGGGCATGCCCTCGCGAATGCGTCCGGAGATGGCCTCGGGAACGCGGATGGCGGCGATCATGTCGGAGGTGTCGGGGAGGATGATGAGGAGTTCGTTGGGGGCGACCTGCTGCCCGACCTGGAGGGGGCCTTCGGCCTGGCCCCAGCGGTTGTTGGAGTTGAGGCTGGTCTGGAAGACGACGAGGCCCTCGCGCGGGGCGCGGATGGTGGCGGCGTCGAACTGCTGCTGGGCCTTGGCGAGGCGTTCCTGACGCAGGCGGAGTTGCTCGGTGCGGTTCTTGCGGGTGGCCTCACGGTTGGTGAGTTGGCTCGAGCTTCGCAGGCGGACGCGCTCGAGTTCGTCGATCGCGTTGTCCACGGTGGACTGCTTGGTCTTGAGTTCGCGCGGGTACTCGTACTGCTCGAAGACCTGGGCCTGGAGGTTGGACGTCTTGAAGTTGGAGATGGCCTCGATGTATTCCACCTCGTCGCGGTCGACCTCGTCTTTGCTCACGAAGCCCTCGTCGAGAAGGAGTTGGCTGCGCGAGAACTTGTCGGCGAGACGATCGACCTCGATGGACGCGCGGTTGATCGCGAGGGTGTTCTGCTGGCGCTTGACGGAGACCTCGCCCTCGAGCCACTGGTTGAGGGCGAGTTGGGCGAGTTCGATCTCCAGAAGCGCCTTGCGCTCGTTGGATTCGTTGTCGTTGACCTGGATCTCGTACTCGCTCTCGGCATCGACGAGGTCGGCCTTGGCGCTCTCGACCTGCTCCTTTGCGGTGTCGATCTCGCGCTGGATCTCGTCGGTGGCGAGTTGGATGAGAAGGTCGCCGGCCTTGACGCGGGTGCCCTCGGCGACAATGGACATGATCTGGGCGCCGCGCTCGAGGGGGTTTCGCACCTCGACCTTGTTCCGCGAGTCGAGTTCGCCCACGGCGGTCGTCACGATGTCGAACGAGTCCATCACCGGGGCGATGGTCTCGGAGGCGGCCGAGGCGGCGGACTTATTGGGTCGGAGCGTGAGGTACGCAATCGCGCCGGCCGCGAGCACACCAAGGACAATCAGGATCGTGACCCAGGCGAACGCGCGAGGCGCGGGGCGATGGGGCTTGCAGTTCGGGCTGGGCATGTCGTGCTCCATACACGTAGGATCGCGTGGCGATTCCATATGTTCCTTGGACGCCAGAGGATAGGTTCGGGTGACGGATGGGTGTGCAACACGCAGGAAACCGGCGAGACGGGGTGTTGCTGGCGGTGGCGTCGGCGAAGGAATATGCCGCGCTCGCGCGGGGGCTTGGGATTTCGGCGGGTGTGCCGGGCGTGTGGGAACGTGTGGACGCGCGCGCGGGTGTGTCGCTGGTGCTGACGGGGGTGTCGAAGTCGAATGCCGCGGCGGGCGTGGCGCGGGTGATCGATCCGGCTCGGGACGGACTGGTGCTGAGTGTGGGGATCGCCGGGGCGTTGCCAGGGGATGACGCGGCATCGATCGGCGAGGTGGTGGTGGCCACGTCGTGTGTGTTCTCGGACGAGGGGTTGGTCTCGACGGGTGGATTCCAGGATTGTGCGGCGATGGGGTTTCCGCTGGGCGACTTCGAGGGGTCCGCGGTGCCGGTGGAGATGGGTAGTTCGCTGCGATTGAGCGCGGCACTCGGTGCGCGTTTGGGCGCGATCGCGACGGTTTCTACGTGTTCTGGGACCGACGATGGTGCGCGGGAGGTTGTACGGCGGACGGGGGCGATCGCCGAGGCGATGGAGGGGGCGGCGTGCGCGCTGGTGGCGGGTCGACTGGGCGTGGCCGCGGGCGAGGTGCGCGTGATCAGCAATACGACGGGTGAGCGATCGCGGCAGATATGGGACGTGGGGCGAGCGTTCTGCGAGTTGGAGCGGGTGGGAAGTGTGCTGTTGAGTTCCGTGATCGGCATGCGTGAAGATGCGTAGGCGAGGAAGGCCTAGGCGGGACGCCCGTGCCACGAGGGAGGGAAGGTGGTGGGAGTGGAGAAGGTGTGCGGGTTATGCAGGGGGGGTGGGCCGCACGATCTGGGGGCTTGTGGTCGGGGCTGTCGTATTGGTAAGAGGTGAAGGTGTGGGTCCGGAACGTCGATTCTCCGCTGCGGCTCGGCTTCTGCCGGGTGGAACGCGTGATCACGGAGATTGGACGCCATGGGGATCGAGGTCTTTCGACGACTGACGCGGCTTGGGAAACGTGCCGGCGACGTCAGCGCGGTCGTGGGCTCGACGGTCACCGAGACCCTGGGCGTGAAGGCGGCGTTGGGGGTTCCGATCGGGATCGACTTTGGCGTCGGCTCGCTCAAGATCCTGCAGATTGTTGGGACGGACACGTTGTCGCTGGTTGCGGCGGCGAGTCTGGAGACACCCCCGGAGTTGATCTCGGATCATGCGCAGCGGCTGCAGTTCCAGATCGAGGCCCTGCCGCGACTGATCCGCAAGGGCGGCTTTCGCGGTCGTCGGGCGTCGTGCGCGATTCCGGGATGGCAGACGATGTGCCGTCAGTTCCAGTTTCCCAAGACGGACGGGATCCCGGTGTCGGATCTGGTGGCGGGCGCGTTGTCGCAGCAGTTGAACGTGCCGGCGGAAGCGCTGGCGTTCCGGCATATCGAGGTGCGATCGCCGCAGTTGGCGTCGAATCGTGCGGAAGTGATCTGCATCGCGACGGCGCGGGATCTCGTCGAGCGACTGATGCGGGCGCTGCAGGACTCGAAGTTGCAGCCGGTGGGGATCCACAGCGAGTTCTCGGCGATCCTGCGGGCGTTCGACTATGTGAATCGGCGAGCCGATGATGGCGATCGGGCGACGCTGTACCTGGACATCGGGGCGGGCGTGACGAAGGCGCTGATCGGGCACGGGCGTGATCTCGTGTTTGCGCGCGTGATCGACTTCGGCGGTCGGCGGATGGACGAGCACATCGCTCGGCAACTCAAGGTCGAGATGGACGACGCGCACGAGCAGCGGATCGCGCTGGACGAGCAGATGTCGCTGGCGCATGTGAATGGGGCCGTGGCGGCGAAGGCCGCGGCGAGCGCGGCCGCGTCTGCCGTCGCGTCCGAATCGGCGAAGATCGAGGCCGCCCGGGCGCGGATCGGGCACGATGGGAAGAAGATCGACGAGTCGGACGAGGAGACGCTCGTGGCGGAGTTGGAGGAGCGGCGGACGGGGATGCCGCACCCGCACTTCAGCGAGGACATGCGGATCTCGGACTCGAAGGAGTTTGTGCCGCCGAAGGCGGATTTGACGGAATTGCTGGAAGTGTTCACGGACGAGTTGCAGATGTGTTTGCGGCATTATGCGACGCAGTACCCCGGAAAGCGTGTCGAACGCGCGGTCTTTGTAGGGGGTGAGGCGCGTGGACGTGGGTTGTGTGCGCATATTGCGCGGGCATTGAAGATCCCCGCGCAGATGGCCGACCCGATGGCACGGGTCGGTCGGAACGGGCAGGAGCCTGTTGTGGGGGTGGACCTGAGACTGGCCCAGCCGGGCTGGGCGTTGGCGCTGGGGTTGTGCCTCAGTCCGACGGATCTGTAGGGATTGTGAGGGCTTTGCGGGCGGTTGCCCGTGGATGGAGCGTGCGATGGGACTTTCGTTCAGCAAGTCGGCGAGCGCCACGAGCACGGGAGCGAGTTTCCTCCCCGAGGATTACGTCGCACGTCGGACAGAGTTCCGGGCGAACGTGCTCATGTTGTCGCTCTATGCGGTGGTGCTCGCGGGGATCGTGGGCGCGTTCTTCGTCGCCGAGTCTCGCTGGCGTCTCTTGAAGAGCCGGCAGATGCAGGTCGACGAGGCGTACCAGATCGAGGCGAAGAAGATCGAACAGATCCAGGTCCTCGAGGACCAGCGCGCCAAGATGATGGACAAGGCGGAGGTGACGGCGGCGCTCGTGGAGCGGATCCCTCGCTGGGCGCTCATGGGCGAGTTGACGCTGCGCATGCCGGCGAGCATGAAGCTGGAGACGGTGACGCTCAAGGGGAAGCGGATCGAGGCGATCCTGCCTCCTCCGAACGCGCCGGCGGTGCGGTCGCTGTCGGGCGCGAACGTGAAGCCCGGGCAGGACACGGTGGCGCCGAAGGTGACGCCACCGAAGTATGAGTACTCCCTGCTGGTGGGCGGCGTGGCGGAGACGAACACGGACGTGGCGGATTACCTCTTGTCGTTGCGGACGTCGCCGGTGCTGCAGGACGTGGACCTGTCGTACATCAAGGAGCAGAAGGACAAGGAGCGGACGCTGCGCCGCTTCGAGGTCTCGGCGATCCTGCGTTCGGACGTGGACACGCAGTCGCTCTCTGAATCGCTGCGTGAACTGGTGAGCGCGAAGGACAAGGCCCGCGAGGAGCAGGCCAAGACCGCTCTCAAGGAGTCCACGGCGACGGCGAAGAGCACGAACGACGCGAAGGCGAAGCCCACGGCGACGACCAGCGCCGCGGGCGGAGCGACGGCGGAGTAAGCACGGCACACCCCTTTGGAGCGCTTGGAGCAAGGCATGAATATCACCGTACGAGTGTTGACGATGGGCGGGGTGGTGCTGGGGATGCTGCTGGCCAGTTACATGCTGGTCTTCGCGCCCGTGGCGAAGCAGATCAAGACGACCCGCGAGGAGGTCGAGCACCGCGAGAAGTTGCTGGAGACGCTGCGCCAGGAGGTCGCCAGGAACGCCGACCTCGAGCAGGCCAACGAGGAGATCCAGCAGAGCGTGCAGTTGATCGAGGCTCGCTTGCCCAGTGATCGCGAGATGGCGGAGGTGATCCGCCAGGTGAGCGACACGGCGGTGCAGGCGGGGCTGAACTCGCCCTCGATCAAGACGAACAAGCCCCTGCAGGCGGCGCTCTACAAGGAGCAGCCCCTGGAGGTGGAGGTGATGGGTGACTTCCGCGGGATCCTGACATTCCTGATCTCGCTGGAGAAGTTGCCCCGGATCATGCGGATCCCGGACATGAAGATCGTGGCGCAGTCGAAGGACGAGGAGCAACTCAAGGTGGAGTTCACCCTGAGCGTGTACTACCAGGAGCGGAAAGCGGCGACGACGGCGTCGGCGGGAGGTGCGCAGTGAGCAACATTCAGGACCAACTTCCGGGCGAGAACGCGGCGGCGAGGCCGGCGCTCCCGGGGATGTTCGATCTGGACAACGGAAAGAAGAAGCGGATGCGCGGGCCGTCGCAGTTGGTCATGCTGCTGATCGTGGGCGGCGTGAGCGCGGCGGCGCTGATGGCGATGCGTCAGTTGGGTCTTCGCTCGGGCATGAACGTCGCCGGGGCGAACGAGGCGCTGGGATTGAAGATGGTGAACGTCGATAGCGAGAAGGCGAAGACGTATCAGCGGATCATGGAAGATCTGTACCGCGTGCAGAAGCCGCTGGATGTGGCGCTGGGCGAGTTTGTGAAGAGCCCGTTTGTGCTCGAGCAGGCGGTGGGCAAGATCGCGCTGGAAGACCCGAAGGCGGACTTTTCCAACATTCTTGCCGAGCGCGAGAAGGCGGCGAAAATGGCCAGGATCCAGGCCGAACTCGCGAAGTTGGTGGTGCAGAGCGTGCTGGGCGGTCGATCACCCGTGGCTCGCATCAACGGCGAGACGGTCCGCGTGGGCGACACGGTCGGCGAGATCTTCACGGTCGTCTCCATCGAGGGGCTGACGGTGAAGGTCGAGACCGAAGGAAAGGAATACGACCTCCAGTTCGACCAGGTCAACGGGTCTGGCCCGAAGAAGAAGTGAGTTCTCGCGTGTGCTGGTGTGGATGAGGAGAGGGCTTCGTGGCGAAGTACAACATCGACGACATCCTGAACGAGTTGGGCGTCGGTGAGAGCAAGCCGGCGGAGGACCCGAAGAAGGCGAAGGGGAAGCGCGAGGACGAGAACGAGCCGCAGGAGTTCTCGCCGATTCCCTCGATGCCGGCGAACCAGCGTGGGTACGGACAGCCGGTTCGTGAGAACGAGTTGGCGCGTCGGCCTCACACGCCGAGCACGCCGACGCTCGGGCCGGCAATCCGGGACATCTATCAGCCTGCGGAGACGGAGCAGGCCTCGCAGGAGTTGGGGCAGTTGCTGCTGGCGAAGGGGGCGGTGACGGCGGATCGGCTGAGCGTGGCTCAGGGCGTGATCCGGGCGTCTCCTGGTCGCCGCATGAGCGACGTGCTCGTGGAGCAGGGCGTCGATGAGGCGGCGGTGCAGGCGGCGAAGGCGGAACTCGCGGGGCTGACGTTCGAGCGGATCGACGTCGAGAAGGGCCTCGATGGCGGGTTCGACGGCGGTCTCCTGCAGAAGTTGACGCCAGAGTTCTGCAAGAAGAACATGGTCGTGCCCCTTCGCAAGGAGGGGTCGCGCGTGATCATGGGGACGGTGGACGCGGACAACGTCTACCTGCTCGATGAGATCAAGGCGCGCCTGGGCGAGATGCCCATCAAGCTCGTGCTGGTGACGCAGTACGACGTGAAGGGCGCGCTGGAGATCGTGGGCGAGACATCCTCGTCGGAGGAGGTCGACGTCAACCAACTCCTGAGCGAGGTCGACGAGGGCGACGTCCAGATCGAGAAGAAGATGGGCGGCGAGGAGGTCGACCTCGAGCGAGAGGCCGGCGAAAGCCCCGTCATCCGGTACGTGAACTACATCATCCAGACGGCAGTGAAAGAGGGCGCGAGCGACATCCACATCGAGCCTGCGGACAAGAAGTTGCGCGTGCGATTCCGTATCGACGGCGAGTTGTTCGAGATGATGAACCCGCCGGCGGCGATGTCGTCGGCGATCACGAGCCGCCTGAAGATCATGGCGAACCTCGACATCTCCGAGCGGCGCATCCCGCAGGACGGTCGAATCCGCTGCACGGTCGGCGGGCGCAAGCTCGATCTGCGAATGTCCACGCTCCCGAACACGTATGGCGAGAAGGTCGTCATGCGTATTCTCGACACGAAGTCGATCAACGTGGATCTGGAGAACCTGGGGTTCGAGGAAGACACCTTCACGATCTGGAAGAAGATCGTGGACTCGCCCCACGGCATCGTGCTGGTGACGGGCCCGACCGGCTCGGGTAAGACGACGACGCTGTACGCGTCGCTGCGGACGCTCGACAAGAACTCGATGAACATCTCGACGGTCGAGGACCCGGTGGAGTATCACCTCGACGGCGTGACGCAGACGCAGATGCACGAGAAGATCGGGATGACGTTCGCGATGGCGCTCCGGGCGCTCCTGCGTCAGGACCCTGACGTGATCATGCTGGGCGAAATTCGTGATACGGAGACGGCGATGATCGCCGTGCAGGCCGCGCTCACGGGGCACCTGGTCTTGAGCACGCTGCACACCAACGACGCTCCGAGTTCGATCACGCGGCTGGTGAACATCGGGCTGGAGCCGTTTCTCGTGGGCGCCGCGGTGAACGGGGTGCTGGCGCAGCGGCTGATCCGGCGGTTGTGCACGAGCTGCAAGGCGTTGGACAAGCCCAGCGAGGATCTCGCGGAGTTCCTGGCGATGCAGAGTTTCGATCCGGACGAGATCTGGGTGCCCAAGGGGTGCGACAAGTGCCGCAACACGGGGTACTCGGGGCGTGTGGGCATCTATGAGTTGCTCACGGTGGACGACGGGCTGCGCGACATGATCGCGCGGAACCCGAACGTGGCGGAGTTGCGACGGATTTGCATCGAGCGCGGCATGGTGACGCTGCGTCAGGACGGGATGCGCAAGGTGGCTCGAGGGGTCACCACGATCCAGGAAGTGTTGCGCGTCACCGAGGGGTGATCGGGGCGGCGACGGCGGACGCCGGGACGCTCGCGTTGGTCGCGGCGAGAAGGACATCGCGAAGGGGCGAGGCGTGCTGCTCACGTCGGATGGCATCGCCACCGGCGAGGGATCGCGCGCGGAAGCCCTTGAGATCGGCGAGAATGGTGTCGACGGCGGCGGCGATGGTTGTTGGAGAGAAGTCGTCGATGCAGACGCCGGCCGCGTGCTGATCGACGAGTTTGGCCATCCAGGTGCCCGCTGTTACGACGATGGGGCATCCTGCGCGGAGGGCGTCGAGGGTGACGCCGCTGATGCGTTCCTTGAAGAGTTCACGGTCGTAGGGGAGGACGCAGATGGCACCCTTGAAGAGTTCGGCGTAGCCGGTCGGGTCGGGCGAGTCGTCGATGAGACGCAGAGAGGGGTACGCGGAGGCGCGCAGGCGCTCGACGGCGGCCTTGGTGTCGTCCTGCTGGTGGCCCCAGTGATCGAGGGAGACCTGGACGATGATGGGGATGTCGCGCTTCTCGTCACGGAATCGCTCGGCAAGGTCGGCGATGGCGGCGAGGCCTTTGTCGAGACGGGGGACGCCGGGGTGGAGGATGGTGGGCGTGGCATCGGGGCTGCCGCTGGCGTGATTGATGAAGGTGTCGATGTGGGGATAAGGGATCTCGTGGACGCGCGTGAAGCCCTCGTTGCGGACGGCGTCGGCGGTGGCCTTGGTTGGCGCGGCGATGATGAGATTGGGGCATCGCCGGGCGGCGTGGCGGAGACGGCGTTCGTGCTTGGGGTTGGCGTAGTGCATGTGGTGGAAGAGCAGGACCGTCGCGTTCATTGCGGGAACGAGGCGCGAGGCCCACTGGATGCCCATGTAATCGGTGGAGTGGGCGGTGGAGAAGAGGACGACGCCCTCGCGCGGGAGGAGTTTTCTCGCGAGCCATGCGGATTGGAAGCGACGGATCCGCCGGCGGAAGAAGGGGACGATGCGCGTGCCGGGAATAGTGACGGTGCACTTCGCGTGCGCGTAGATGGTGATAGGTCCGAAATCGTGCTTGAGGGTCTCGACGATGGATCGGACGATGCTCGGAAAGTGGCCGGTCTCTCGGCGGAGGGCTGGCTCGACGATGGTGAGTGGGAGCATCGCGGAAATGTAGGAGTTGGGTTTGGCGGGCGCGCGGGCGGAGGGCGTCATGAGCCGGAGAAGACCACGCCAGGGCTCACGGTGGCGACACGCCGGAGGGAGAGAAGGCTCCCGACGAGGATGGTGATGAGCGTGGCGGCGAAGGAGCCGACGAGGAGTTGCCAGGGGAAGTAGGCGGCGAGTTCGGCCTGGAGGGAGTTGCTGAGGATGGTGAAGGAGCCAGCGAGGCCGACGCCTATGCCATAGCCGACCGTGCCGACGATGAGGGCTTGCATGACGACCATGCCCAGCAGCGTGGGGTTGCTGGCGCCCATGGCCTTGAGCGTGGCGAAGTGGCGCAGGTTCTCGATGGTGAACTGGTAGAAAACCGAGGCGGAGAGGAGGAGCCCGACGGCGAACCCGAGGAGGATGGTGATGCCGAAGTTCACGCCGATGCCTGTGGCGATCACGATGAAGTCCATGGAGCGTTTGCGGAACTCGTCGCGGGTGAGAGCGACGACCTCGGGTACGGAGTTGATGTTGGCCTGGACCTGGCGGACGTCCTCTCCTGCTTTGGCCTTGACGAGGACGTAACTGATTCGCTTGCGTTCCTGGGGCGTGAAGTTGACGGCGTTGGGGAAGGTGGTGTAGACGATGGCGTTGCTCTCGAAGCCGAGTTTGGCTTTGCAGAACCCGACGACGATGGCGCGCTTGTCGTTGATGCGCATGGTGTCGCCGATGTTGACGCCGCCGAGTTTGGCGCGGCTTTGCTCCTCGACGATGATGGCGTCGGGGATCCAGAGGTCCTCGATGGTGCCCTGGGTGAGTTCGGGGGGTCGTCCGGCGAGGGTCTGGCGTGAGATGCCGAGCATCTGGAGGCGTTTGAAGGAGCCGTCGGGGAGTTCGACGATCGCGTAACTGCTGAGGAGCGGCTCGGCCCAGGCGACGCCGGGGACGCTGCGGATGCGCCCGAGTTTTTCGTCAGAAAGCGGGCGGAACTCGGCGACCCATTCGGTGTGCGGGTCGATCACCCAGAGGTCGGCCTGCTCGATGTTCTGGAGCGGCCCGGTCGCCTGGTTGAGCAAGCCCAGAAAGATCGCGCCCTGCTGATTCATAAGCATGGCGGCGAAAGCGAGACTGAGGACCAGGGTGACGTACTTGGTCCGATCGCCAAAGAGCATGTGGATCGCGATGCGGAGCATGGTGTGGCGGAGGCTGGCTCGTGGTGGCATGGTAGCGGATCGCGGCGTGCGATTGGCGCGAGGGTGCCGCTAGCATCTGTCGTGGTCACACATGCGAATGGAGTTCGATCGAGGAGGGCGCACCGGATGCGACGGGTGATTGGGTGTGTGGTGTGTGTCGTGGGGGCGGTGATGGTGGGCGGGTGCTTCACGCCGCCGGGCGCGGTGCTGGGGTTAGGAATGGACCTGGCGAAGGCCGGAGCGGGTTCGTATGAGCAGGGGCGGATGTCGACGTTGTGGCGGGCGGACGTGGATCGACTGGCGGACTCGGCGGTCGCGGCGCTCAACACGCTGGAACTGGGGATTCGGTCGGACACGAGCGCGAACGGATCGCGGTACCTCCGAGCGTCGGACTTCAAGGGTCGGGAAGTCTCGATCACGGTCTCGCCGAGCACGCCGAACTTGAGCCTGGCGGTGGTGCGTGTCGGATTCATGGACGATCCGGTGTATGTGACGCTGGTGGTGGAGGAGATGGGACGGCAGATGAACGAAACGCCCGCGAGGCGGTGACTACGCTCCGCGACGGCGTGTGGAGTGCCGATGTGGAGGCGATCGCGCGTGGCGAATCCGGTTCGAATGGTGGAGTTTCAGGAGACGCCGAATCCGCACGCGGTGAAGGCGGTGGTCTCAACGCCACTCGCGGATGCTCGACCAGGGAAGAGCAGCAAGGAGGGGGCGGATGGCCTCCGGTCCTATTCGAGCGCTGACGGCGCACGAGATGACGACGTGGCCTCGGCCCTCTTCGCGATTGCGGGCGTGGTGGGGGTGCTGGTGACGCCCGGCTGGGTGACGGTGCGGAAGAGCGTGGAGGCATCGTGGGGAGAGTTGCAGCCGCGGATCCGGGCGTTGCTCGAGAGGGCCACGTGAGCGGCACGCGTGAAGGCCGCGTGGTGCGGGCGCTCTCGCGGTGGTTTGTCGCACACGCTCGCGAGATGCCCTGGCGGACAAGGACGCGCGACGCGTACCACGTGCTCGTGAGCGAGTTGATGCTGCAGCAGACGCAGGTCTCGCGGGTCATCCCGAAGTTCGAGGCGTTCGTGTCGCGGTTTCCGAGCGTGAGTGTTCTCGCCTCGGCCAGCGAGCGCGAGGTGCTCGAGGCGTGGACGGGGCTTGGGTACTACCGGCGCGCGCGGATGCTGCACGCCGCGGCGAGAAGCATTGTGAGCGTGCATGACGGACGCGTGCCGCGTTCGGCGGCGGAACTGATCGAACTGCCGGGGATCGGGCGGTACACGGCCGGGGCGATCGCGTCGCAGGCGTTCGGCGAGCGTGTGCCGGTCGTCGATGGGAACGTCGTGCGCGTGCTGCTGCGCTTCGAGGGGCGCGACGGGAGCGCGTCAGAGACGGGAGCGATGGCATGGTGCTGGGAACGGGCCGAGATGTTGCAGCAGGCCGCGTCGAGGGCACGCGTGCATCCTGGAACGTTGAACGAAGCGGTCATGGAGTTAGGGGCGACGGTGTGCGTGCCGAGGGCGCCGAAGTGTGGCGAGTGCCCACTCCGCACGATGTGCGAGGCGCGGCGGCAGGGCAGGCAGGCAGAGATTCCCAGCCCGAAGGTTGCGGCCCGCGTGCGCGAGATCGAGCACATCGTGCTACCGGTGACGGACGGGCGTGGCCTGTGGCTCGTGCGACGGCGCCAGGGGACGTTGTGGCATGGGCTTTGGGAGTTGCCGACGGTTGAGCGGGCTGCGGGAGTGCGGCGAATGTCGGCCGCCATGGTCGAGCGATCTCTTGGACTGCCGAAGAGTGCGTCAAGTTCGCACGGCGTTGCGATGGAGTTCTCGTTCAAGACGAGCGCGTGCGTCGCTGCGTTTGTGGTGCGGGCACCCAGGAGGATTGGTCGGCGTGGTGTGGCCGGTGAATGGGTGAAACTCGAAGAACTCAAACAACTGGCGATGTCCAGCCCGCAGCGACGGATTGTCCGCGAGGTGGTGTGCGGCAGGGCATGAATCAGGTTGTTGGAATCGATGTGGGGAACGGGAGATGAAGGCACAGGTGAGACGACTGTGCCACGAGAAGGGGGTGGAAAAAGTGCCGAGTGAGTTGGGAGTTCGTTGCTGGCTGAATGTGAATCAACACCGCTCTGGAGAGCGGTGCCACGAAGAGGAGACACCAAGAGCGGTGCTACCAAGACCGGTGTTGCTGTGAAGGTATCAGCAGCCCTGGTTGAAGCGGGCGAGGAAGTAGAGGAGGTCGTCGATGGTGACGCCGCCGTCGGGTGTTCCGGTGCCGCTGCCGTCGTCGATGTCGGTGCGGATGGCTCCGAGATTGAAGTAGGCGATGTAGTAGAGAAGGTCGTCGATGGTGACGCCGCCGTCGGGCGTGCCCGAGCCTGTGCCGTCGTCGAAGTCAGCGACGCAGGGGTTGGTGCCGAGGATTGTAATGGCGGCGTCGGAATCATCGTGGCCGGTGCGGCCTTCGGCATCGCGCGTGATGACACGAACGCGGACCGAAGTTGAGAAGACGTTGGGGACGGTCCAGGAGAAGGTGCCGCTGTCGGGTATGGCGCTGGCGATGGTTGTCCAGTTACTGCCATCGTCGGCGGAGTACTGGAGATCGACATTGACGACAGCATTGTCGTCGTCGGATATCCAGTTGATGGTCGATGGTGTGCCGGGAGTGAGGGATTGGCCGCCGTTGGGCGCGCGGAGGTAGGCGGTGGGGGCAAGGCCGCCCTCTTCGCCCAGGTGCTTGGGGACGTGCATCACGATGCAGTGCATGACGCCGGCGAGTTGCACGAGAGACTCGCAGGGGATCTGGACCACGGTCTTGGTGGGGAAGGCGGACTGGAAGACAGCGAGAGACTCGGCGTTGTGCTGGACAACCTGGGAGTTGGTGTATGTGGGAACAAGCACGAGGTCGTTGCACATCACGAGGTTGGTGTAGGTGTAGTGGACGTTGTATCCCGCAGCAGCCACGAACACACTGCGCGCGGGAACTCGGAACACCTCCCAGCCAGCGGCCTGCATGGTGGCGGCACGATTGTCGCAGATGACGTCCTGTGTCGTGCCCGGGTTGTTGGGCCAGTCGCTGATGAGCACCTTGTGATCGTCGATGATCTGGACCCACATGTCGATGTGCTGGGTGAGATCGACGGAGGTGGGATAGGCGGGAACGATGGTGGTGGTGGGGCCCCAGTGGTCCTCCCAGAGCGAGATGATCTGGGGCTGGGTCCGCGCGGGGTTCTCGTTGGCGATGAGCATGGTGGCGAAGCCCTCGCCGAGGGAGTTGAGGTGGTAGTTCCCACCGCCATGGACCATGGGAAGGACGTATCGCGCGTGGTGCTTGAAGGGCGCCCAGCCGACGGGGAAGGAATCGTCGTTGACGCGAACGGTGACGTTGTACGTGTGGTCGGAGGTGACGCGGACGTTGCCCTCATAGGAGTAGCGCGGGCCATAGTCGCGCATCCAGATCGCGTCGGTCGTGCGGATGATTGGGAAGACCCTGGCCATGTCGGCGCCCGCGGCCTGGATCACCGGGAGTTGGCTGGTCTGCTCGCTGAGGGTGTCGAAAGACACATAGGCCCGAGCGTTGCCGGTGGTCGTGATCCACTTGATCATCTGGGCCTGGATGTTGTTGAGGGTGGTGCCGCCTTCCCACGCGAGGATGATGCCATCGGCGGGGGCGTACTCGCCGGGGCAGATGAGAGGGCCTTGGGGCATGGTGTAGGGGCCACGCTCGACCCAGGCGCCGGGGGCCTCGGCCATGAGAGCTTTCTCGAGGTCAGTGGCGTATCGCGGGGCGGCGAAACCTTCGGGATAGGAGAGACCGGTTGGTGTGAACACCTGGGCCTGGACGGCCGAAGCCAGCGCGGCGAGGGTGAGGAGGGCGGGGACGGAGCGGAGTTGGTGATTGGGCACGCGAGGTCTCCTTGGGCCGGGCTTGGTCACACTGTTCGAAGGGTCTGGGCGTTCGGTTTGGACTGAATATCGATGATACCGAGAGTGGTGGGGTTGTGGAAGGTTGAAGATGCGGATAGTCGGTTCAAGTTCGGGGTGTGGCGTGTCCGACCTAGACTGTGGAATGGGGGAGATTTGGTGCGGATGCGCGCGCGTCCGCGATGGTGTGGATTCAAAGGCAACTCGTAAGGGTGTCGGGCGTGTTCAGTTCCGAGCGATTCCAGGATCTTCTCGCGCGGGTGAGTTCGTACCCGTGGTATGAGGTGGTGATCGAGATTCTTCTGATCTCGATCTTCATCTACATGCTGTACCGCTTCGTCGCGGGGACGAGGGCGGCCGGGGCTCTCAAGGGCCTGCTCGTGCTCGTGGTGGTCGTCGCGATCGGATCACGCATCCTTGGCGCTGGATCCTCGTTTCAGCGCCTTGGTGTGCTCTATGACAAGGTTCTGGCGCTGGTGGCGGTGGGGCTGATCGTGATCTTCCAGCCCGAACTCCGTCGCGCGCTGGTGCGCTTGGGCGAGGCACCGTTCTTCCGGAGCACACCCAAGGACATCGCGCTGATCGTCGATGAGATCGCGGACGCGTCGAGGTATCTGAGCAAGTCGAAGTTCGGCGCGCTCGTGGTGATCGAGCGGCAGGTGGGTCTTCGCGGGTTGACCGAGGGCGGAACGCCTCTGAACGCGGAGTTGTCGTCGCGGCTGCTCCAGACGATCTTCTTCCCCGGGTCGGCGCTGCACGATCTGGCCGTGCTCGTGAAGGGTCGCGTGGTGACGGCGGCGGGGGTGCAACTCCCGCTGGCGGCGCCCGAGGACATGCCCAGCGCGAGCCTTGGATCGCGCCATCGGGCGGCGGTCGGCCTCTCGCGCGAGTGCGACGCGATTGTCGTGATCGTGAGCGAGGAGACGGGATCGATCCGGATCGCGGAGCGTGCTCGGCTCACCGGGCCCTACACCCCCGAGCAGTTGCGCGAGGAACTCAAGCAGCGCCTCGGGAGCGGGGCGGTGCAGAGCGGACAGACAGCGGCCCAGGCCGACGCGGAGAAGGAAGTGGGCGGGTTGCTCGCGGACGAGGCGGTCACGGTCAAGGAAGAAGAACCAGAGCCCAAGCGTGCCGCGGGATGATGCGGGCGCCAGTTGGAGGAAGGCATGATCCGTCAGATCGGCGTGTGGCTTGGTGTGTTGGTGCTGGCGACGCTCGTGTGGGTGTTCGCCGAGGCCGAGACGCTGCGCACGCGCGAGGTGACGATCGACCTGACCTTCCGCTCGGATCCGCAGAACGGACGCGTGATCGACGTGGCGAACTCGAGGCCCGCGGGGACGGACGGGCAGGTGGTCTCGGCGACGATCAAACTCGCCGGCGCGGCGAACGCCGTGGACCAGGCGGAGCGCGAGTTGCGTTCGGGCCTGAAGTTTGATCCCTCTTCTCCGGGCATGCCGGGCGAGTCCGGGGCGATCGACGTCGATCTGAAGCAGTTGATCCGGTTGCATCCGACGCTGCGCGTGGGTTCCGGTTCGGGCGCAACGGTGCAGGGCGTGGAGCCTTCGATC
This sequence comes from uncultured Phycisphaeraceae bacterium, assembly GCA_964628245.1. Classification (GTDB taxonomy): domain Bacteria; phylum Planctomycetota; class Phycisphaerae; order Phycisphaerales; family UBA1924. Next base: position 145,172 of record CAZVMU010000005.1, read on the forward strand.
GTGCGGATCGACCGGGGCACGCTCGTGGCGGTCGAGGTGCCGGTGCTCGTTGAACTGGAGCGGGGCGAGGCCGAGGGCGCTCCGGTGGTGACGCCGGCACGCGTGACGCTGCGCGTGCCGACGGAGCTCGCGTCGTCGATCGGGGAGCAGACCCCGTGCACGGCCGTCCTCAGCGAGCGAGAACTCTCGCGGCTCGTTCCCGGGCGTCAGGAGAAAATCGAGGGCGTGAGCCTGACGATGCCCGAGGGATTGCTGGGCCATCGCCACGCGTACATCGAGCCAAGGACCGTCAGCGTTCAACTGACGCTGCGCGACCAGACGCAGTCGGTCGTGCTCCAATCGGTGCCGGTGCACATCCAACTCGCGGCCACGGAACAGAGCCGGTGGGACATCACGCTGGCCCAGGGCGACCAGTTCTTGAAGGACGTCCGCGTGAGCGGGCCGAGCGACCTGATCAAGCAGATCCAGGACAAGACGCTCTCGGTCGTGGCGATCCTGCAGTTGTCCTTCCAGGAACTCGAGGGGGGCAAGGTCACCTCGAAGGACGTGGTCTTCTCGAACCTGCCGACGGGCCTTCGGTTCGAGGTCGCCGACAGGACGGTCTCGTTCACGATCGCCCGGCGAAACGGAACGGCAGCGGCGACGGCAGCCCCATGAGGCCATGAATTGGCAGCCGGTTCGGGTGCCGATCGAGCAGGTTGGACACCAAACACAATCCGATCGATCGCGGTCGGAGCGGGACTTTTCGCTGCCGAGCGGCTAATGTTGGTCCCCGCATTTCGGGCCGGATTGGGCCATGTCCCAAACCGGGCGATCTGGCGGCACTCCACAGCCCATTCGACGCCCGTGCCCGTTCCATCGGGCGCCATTTTCAAAGAGGATCCGCCCTTGAAGATCAAGACCGACGAGATCGCGAGCATCATCAAGCAGGAGATCGAGAAGTTCTCATCGGAACTCGAGGTCTCGGAAGTCGGGCGCGTGGTGGAGATCGGCGACGGGATCGCCCGGATCTATGGCCTGAGCAAGGCGATGGCGGGCGAACTGCTCGAGTTCCAGACCGCCGAGGGCGCGGTCATGGGGCAGGTCTTCAACCTCGAAGAGGACACCGTCGGCGCGGTTATCTACGGCGATTACCTCCTCGTGAAGGAGGGCGACATGGTGAAGTCCACGGGGCGCCTGCTCGAGGTGCCGGTGGGCGAGGCGCTCCTGGGTCGCGTGGTCGATCCGCTTGGACGTCCCCTGGACGATCGCGGCCCGATCCAGTCGAGCGAGTTCCGCAAGGTGGACATCATCGCCCCGGGGATCGCCGAGCGTCAGCCGGTGACCGAGCCTCTGCAGACGGGCATCAAGGCGATCGACGCGATGATCCCGATCGGCAAGGGGCAGCGTGAACTGATCATCGGCGACCGCAAGACGGGCAAGACGGCCGTCGCCATCGACACGATCATCAACCAGAAGCAGTACTGGGGCACCAAGGACGCGGTGGTGTGCATCTACGTCGCCGTCGGCCAGAAGGAATCGACGGTCGCGGGCGTCGTCGAGACGCTGCGCAAGAACGGGGCGATGGACTACACGATCGTGGTCTCGGCGTCGGCCTCGACGCCCGCGCCGATGCAGTACATCGCGCCGTACACCGGCTGCACGATGGGCGAGTTCTTCATGTGGCAGGGCAAGCACGCGGGGAGCACCCAGCCCAAGCACGCCCTGTGCATCTATGACGATCTCTCGAAGCAAGCCGTCGCGTACCGCCAGTTGTCGCTGCTCCTCCGCCGCCCGCCCGGCCGCGAGGCGTACCCGGGCGACGTCTTCTATCTCCACTCGCGCCTCCTCGAGCGCGCCACCAAACTCAGCGATGAGAACGGCGCCGGCTCGCTCACGGCTCTCCCCATCATCGAGACCCAGGAAGGCGACGTGTCGGCGTACATCCCGACCAACGTCATCTCTATCACCGACGGGCAGATCTACCTCGAGGGCGAACTCTTCTTCACCGGCGTCCGCCCCGCCATCAACGTCGGTATCTCGGTCAGCCGCGTCGGCGGCAACGCCCAGGTCAAGGCGATGAAGAAGATCTCGGGATCTCTTCGACTCGACCTCGCCGCGGCCCGCGAACTCGAGGCCTTCGCCCAGCTCGGCACGGAACTCGACAAAGCGACGCAGCGCCAACTGGATCGCGGTCGCCGCATGGTGGAGCTGCTCAAGCAAGGGCAGTACACGCCGTTCAACGTCGTGGACCAGATCGTCTCCATCTACGCCGGCACCAAGGGCTTCCTCGATGACATCCCCGTGGACAAGGTCCGCGAGTTTGAGGACGGCCTGCTCAACCACCTGCAGGGCGTCGCGAAGCCGGTCTACGACGAACTCGCCCAGAAGAAGGCGATCGACGGCGACCTCGAGAAGAAACTCGACAGCGCCATCAACGCGTTCAAGGCCGGGTTCAAGAAGTAAGCCGACCACGGGCTTTGCCTCGCGATCTATCGAATTGAAACTCGAAGGACCCGAGGAGTTATCCTCGGGTCTTTTCTATACCTGAGGTTCGGGGATGGGAGCGGGAACGGCGTAGGGCGATACTTCTTGGCGAGTTCACCATGTGCCGATATGCTGAGCGGGTCAACGAGGAGATCCAAGATGTCAATATCGAGCGTGGTTTGGTCAATTGTGCTTGGCATTGGGATCGGACTGATGGGCGGGTGTGCGGGCGGCGAGGAGAGGCCGGCACGGATTCCGGAGCGTGTGCCCTTCGTGCCGCGCGCGGCGGCGCCTCGGACCGTGCCCCCCATTGATCTCGTGAAACCAGGCGCGATCGCACGTGGGACGGTCGTGTCCGCCAAGTTCGACACGCGCGACCTTCCCAACCAGTCTGGGCAGGAGGTCATATCGGCACGGTCGTTCCGAGTCGGCGCCATGTTGGGGGAAGAGGGGGGCAAGGAAGAGGCGCGGCGGCTCGATCGTGCCGACGGTGAACCGAACGACCTCAAGGCCGGCGCGACGATGGACGAATCGCGCACGGTTCCGGACCGCATGTTCCCGGCGATCAGCAACACGGGGTGGAACCCTCCCGATCCGACGCTCGCCGTCGGTCCGTCGCATGTCGTCGTCACGGTGAACTCCGACATCGCGTTCTATGACAAGGCCACGGGCACCGAGCAGTTCCGCGTGCGACTGGGGAGCCAGGGCTCGCCGGGGTTCTTTGAGCCCGAGGGCGCGAGCACGTTCTGCTTCGATCCCAAGGTGGTCTACGACCATCTCGCGCAGCGCTTCGTCGTCGTGTGCCTCGAGAAGTATGGCACGACCGAGGCCTGGGTGGACCTTGCCGTCTCCGACGACAGCGATCCCAACGGCGTGTGGTACCGCTATCGCACGGATGCCGTCATCGACATCGGGACGAACCTCGTCTGGTGGGACTATCCGGGGATCGGGTACGACCAGTACGCGTACTACGTGACGGGGAACCTCTTCTCGCTCACGACGGGCGGGAGTTTCGGCGGCGTGGGATTCCGTATCTTCGACAAGGCGCCTCTTCTCACGGGTGGGACGGCAACCCACCTCACGATCCGCGAATCGGGGATCTCGACGCTGATGCCGATGCTGCACTTTGGCGCCACCCTCGCCGACGCGCCGGGGAACGCCGCGGCGTTCTTCGCACGCATCCAGAACTCCACGAGCGTGCGCTTCTACGCGATGTCCAACCCGCTCACCACGCCGACGTTGACCTCCATAAACGTCACGACGCCGGCGTACAACGGCGCGATCACCGCCCCGACGATCAACGGGACGGAGCTCTCCAACTCGGGGATCATGATGCCCACGTGGCGCGCGGGGAAGGTCGTGATGGTGAACAACGCGTCGATCGACGCGCGGAACGTGGCACGTTGGCACGAGTTCGACACGGGCTCGTGGCCGGCATCGGGCGGCGTGACGCGCGTGCAGTCGGGCGACATCGACGCGGGGCTGGACTATCACACGCTCTTCCCATCGATTGCGATCAATGGCGATGGCGACATGGGCGTCGTCGTGGGGCGCACGAGCGCGAGCGAGCGCGTCGGCGTCGCGATCGCGGGCCGGCGCGCCACCGACCCGACGGGGCGCATGGGCGTCCCCGTGCTCGTGAAGCCCGGTGAGCGTGACGGCGGCGGTCGCTGGGGAGACTATCAGGCCGTCGTCGTCGATCCCGCGGACGACACCACCTTCTGGGCCGTCGGCGAGTACAACCGCTCATCGGCCTCGGGTGGCGGGTGGGACACGTGGGTGGCCTCGTTCCGAGTCGAGGACCAGAGCCTCTGCCACCCGGTCGCTGACGATCTCGGCCCGATCCAGTTCGTCGCTCCCGCGACCGTCGATGTCCTCGCCAATGACTGGCACTCGACCGGGCAGTCGCTCACGATCCTTTCGTTTGACGCGTCGAGTGCGCAGGGCGGCACGATCGTGCGCAGTGTGGGCACCGGCCCGGGCGGTCGCGACGAACTGGTGTACACGCCGCCGTCGGCGTTGCCCCCAAGCGCGACAGACTCGTTCGCGTACGCCGTCGTGGATGGGCTTGGCAACTCGGCCTCGGCGGCGGTGGTGGCACATCTCTACAACCCCGCGAACTATCGCAACCCCGACGCCCTCGGCGCCAGCACGCTTGGCGTGCACGTGGACTATTACAACCTCGGTGCCTCGCTCACGGCCCTGCCCGACTTTGCCACGCTCACACCGTCGTCGAGCGACACGGTGGCGCAGATCAACTATCCCTCGACCTCGGCCCCCTTCGCGACGTCGGGCCTTCTCGACAACGTCGGCGCCGTCTTCGAGGGGTACATCGACGTGCCCGCCACGGACCTGTACACGTTCTTCACCAACAGCGACGACGGATCGAGTCTCTCGATGGGCGGCACACTCCTCGTCGACAATGACGGGCAGCACGGAATGCGCGAGATCGCCAGCCCCCTCGTGGGTCTCAAGCAGGGGCCCCATCTCGTTCGCGTTGAGTTCTTCGACGCGGGCGGCAACCAAGGGCTTGTCGTGAGCTACCAAGGCCAGAGTATTCCGAAGCAGATCGTTCCCGCGACGCGATGGAAGCAGAGCGTGCCTTGCGTCGCCGATGTGGATGACGGCTCAACGTCCGGCACGCCCGATGGCGGCGTCACCATCGACGACCTGTTGTACTACGTCTTTATTTTCAACATCGGGTTTGTCCAGTCCGACATCGATGACGGCACGGGCACGGGCACCCCCGACGGCGGCGTGACGATCGATGATCTGCTGTACTTCCTCGCCCGATTCAACGCGGGGTGCTGACCAATCTGGTTGGATCTCGCGTGTCGGCGTTCGCGTGATGGAGCTCGGTCGACGCGATCGCCACAACTCGTCCGTTACTTTTTTCGTACCACCGTGTAGTGCGCGAAAGTCTCCTTGGCGGCCTCCTCTTTCGGCTTGCCCTCGTCGTACTCCAGAGCCTTCCAGCATCCGAGCACCCACGTCTGGTCGTCCCCGTCGAACGTGATCACTTCAAACCCAGCGGCGGCGTACTGCTCGCGTGTGAATGGACTTCGGCCATCGGCCATCGGAAGGTACGGCTTGGTTGGGTCATCGGAAGGCGACTGGGCCGGACAGATGTTGTAGATGATGAAGAGCCCGCCGGGCTTGAGAGCCGCGTGCACCGCGGCGAGGAATGTCTCGTCGTCCACCCCGAGCTTGACGAGCATCCTCTCGTCCACCGTCTTGCCCGCGGGTGGTTCGGGGTGGACATAGCCCCTCTTGAGCGTGTTCTTGCTCGTGACGACGTCGAAGGTCCCGGCGCGACCGTGTGACGCGATGTGCTTTGTGAGTTCCTGGTCCGCTGGCCATTGGCCGGTGTGCAGGAAGACGGTCTGTGGTCCTGTGCCGACGAGCACGTCCGTCTCATTCGAGTACAGCGCCTCAAAGAGCGGCTCGATCTCCACGCCGTGGACCTCCGCGCCGCGCTGAGACATCAGTCGCAGGTGCCCGATGGTTCCGTACCCGAAATCGAGCACGCGCTTCCCGTCGAGCGATGGCACGCCATGCAATCCCATCAGGTCCACGACACGCGAGTAGACCAGCGGCGAGCCATAGCCTGTGTAGTAGTAGAACTCCGGGGTGCAGACTCGTGGCCTGTACGTGGCGCGTTCCTCTTCCGAGAGCGTCTCCCATGTCGCGGCGGTGATCGCCGATCCCGGCTTTCGGTATACCGTGCGCGACTCGACCACGGGAAGGTCGCCCGCTGCCGCGAGAAACTCGCGGGCGACGCCGGATTCCACGAGCGGCGTGAGCAACGCGGCTTCCGCGACGAGTTGCTTGACGACCGTGGCACCGTCCTTTGGCGCCGGTGGTGCTGGAGGCGTCGGATCCTTCGCCTCGTGCGTGGGTGAGGCCGGGAGCTTCGCGTTCGGCGAGGCATCCGCCGGCTGGGCGAGGATGCCGCACATCAGGCCTGCCGCCGCGACCAACATCGTGATCATGATTGAGTATCTCCAGATCGTGAATCGGCGTCTTCCCGTGGACCTTCGCACTCGTGCTACACCCTGGCGGAACTCAGCGTCGGCAGCCGTGAGTGAACCGACGCCGTGTCTGCCTGTCGCCGCCGGCAATCTCACGAGGTGATCGCCCCGGTCATGCATCGCCTCATGGCACCCTCGCCCTCGCCCTCACCGCCTACGGCAGAAAATACTCCGGGATGGACGCCCCGTTCCACGAGAACGAGCGCTGGCGATACGGCGAGACGTTCTGATAGTTCGTCGGCGGCGTGTCGTACGCGTCGAGATACATGCGGATGAGTTTCTCGCCCGTGCCCATCCACGCGGCGTGCCCGTCGGCGTAGGAGATGTTGTATCCGTCCTTGCCGTGGTTGTTCCAGGGGTCAGGATAGTTGTTGATGCCATCGGGGCGGCCGACGCTGGGGACGATCGATTGGTCGTTGTCGTTGTCGATGAAGAGGTACGACCGGTCGGGGTGGGCCGTGTTGCGGAGGGTCTTGAGGACGTTGATCGTCTGCATCTCGAAGACCGCGGGGGTCTCGCTCTGGCGCCAGCCGAGTTGCTGCCCGAGGGAGACGCCCGAGGGGGTATAGATGATCGTGCCGTCGAGGTACTTGCCGGCGGTGAACCAGGCGCGGATCTCGTAGCTGTGCCCGCCGGTGTTGTCGGCGGCGTCGCGGGCGGACCAGAAGGTGTCGCGGAGGAAGTCGCGTCCGTAGAGATCGAAGACCTCGGGGCCCTGCACGCTGCTGAGCGTGACGTCGGAGCGAATGCGGTTCTTCGTCGAGGGACAGATCGCGACGGTGTAGTCGCTGATGGAGTCCGGGAAGAGCCAGCCGATGTTGTCCTCCCAGTCGAAGAAGGCGGGGAGGAAATAGCCGACCTTGGTGTCGTTCGAGTACGCGCCGCAGGCGATGGCGAGTTGGCGTGTGTTCGAGAGGCAGGCGACGCGACGGGCCGACTCTCGCGCGGCCCCGAGCGCGGGGAGGAGCAGGCCGATCAGGAGCGCGATGATCGCGATGACGACGAGGAGTTCGATGAGCGTGAAGGCCCGCGGGATTCGCATGCACGCCTCCTGTTCGGTGGGGGACGGAATGCGGATTGTACAGGTTCCGATCCGGGCGGTGCGGACGGGGCGTGGGCCGACTCGCCGTGGATGAGGCCCACGTGGGCACGCGAATCCGGCAGAATGGGCGAGATCATGGCGATCACGGCGGCGGGTGCGGCAGGGCCGGCGGGATTTGCTATGCTGTGGACGAGCGATGCCCGCGATGGCCCCGCGTTCCACGCCGGAATCGGGGCCGATTCGCCGCTCGGATGATGGAGGTGAGCGATGAAGCGACGAGTCGAGGCCGCGCGGATCGGGAGGGTGGCGACGACGGGTGTGGTGGCGGGCCTGACGCCCGCGATCGCGCTCGCCCAGCCCACGGTGAGCGTCGATTTCACGGGCGCGAGCGTCTCCTCGCTCTCGACCAGCCCCGCGGACCTCGTGCGCACGAGCGCGGGGACGATCAGCCCGGCCGAGGGCTACCTCTTCGAGTTCAACCCGACGGTGCACACGACCGGGATCCTCGGGGGCCTGCTCTTTCCGAATCAGACCCCGCTCGGCGATGTCCTGAACTTCTTCGTCCCCGGGCAGCAGCGGATCACGCGCGGCGCGATGCGCAACCCCGGCGGCGCGATCCCCGTCACGCTCGACACCGAGATCGTCGGCGGCACCTTCTCCGGGTTCACGATCAGCCTCACCTTCGAGCAGATGATCCTCGCGACCGGCCAGGGACAGGCCGCGATCCGCAACATCCAGAAACCCTTTGGCCTGGGGATCGCGGTGGACTCCGGCGGCGCGGTCTTCACGACCTTCACGCCCCCCCCAGCGCAGACCTCGGAGTTCCATTTCGACGGCGATCTCCTGTCGGTGAAGGAGACGGGCCTGGCCCCGGGCGCGGGGAACGGAAAGCTGCGATACCTCGACGATCCCGCGTTCGGGCCCATCCTCGGCGGGCCCGGGGCCGAGACGACCTACCCCACTCCCCCCACGCCCCAGGACGTGACACGTCAGCAGTCGTCCTTCGGCACGACGACCTCCTTCGGGATTCCCTCGATCAACGGCGAGGAGGACACGATCTACCTCACCAGCCCGCCTCGGAACCTCGCGGACCCGACCAATCAGGCCAAGTCCCGCGGGATCGGCCTCGCCTTCTTCCCCAACACGCGCGACACCTGGCCCGAGGACCGCCTCGGGCAGTGGACCATGGTCTGGGACATGCTCATCCCCGCCGCGTCGTGGTCGAGTGAGTTCGTCACGCCCCTGATCGAGGACAACCACAACAACGACTCGTCGGCGGATTCTTTCATCCACTCGGTCGGCGCCGCCGCCGAGTTCGGGTACAACGTCGATGTGAACTCGTACCTCGGCGTCCCGCTCGCGCCCGACACGTGGTTCCGCCTCGCCCTCAGCAGCGACGGCTACAGGACCAAGGCCGGGCGCGTCTTTGTCAATGGAACGTTCGTGGGCACGACCGGGGGCGACTGGGTGTACGCCTCCACGAGGTCCACCGACCCGCGCTATGGCGACCTCTCCTCGGCCAACCCCACGGGGACGGCGGTCCCCCCCGCGACGTGGGCGGCGTGGGGCGAGTTCCCCTCGCCGTGGGCCCAGGCTCCCACCAGCACGCTCGCGCCGATGGCCTCCACGGTCTGCCTCTTTGCCGACCTGCAAGGCCGCGGCGAGCGCGTGTACGTGGCGAACTTCATGTGCACCGACGAGGCGATGAGCGACGCCGAGATCATCGCCCTCGGCGGCCCGAACGCCCGGGGCATCGTCCATCTCCGCCCGATCCTGGGCTGCGTCGCCGACGTCGACGACGGGACCGGCACGGGCACGCCCGACGGCGGCGTGACCATCGACGATCTGCTGTATTACCTCGCCATCTTCAACGTCGGCAGCGTCGCCGCCGACGTCGACGACGGCAGCGGCACGGGACTCCAGGACGGGGGCGTGACGATCGACGACCTCTTGTATTACCTCGCCCGCTTCAACGCGGGGTGCTGACGACGGGGCACGAGGCACCGGGCACCGGGCCCTGGGGACGAGGACGAGCGCGCGGGGCGCGGGGGCGCGTGGGCGTTCATCCGGGGCGGGCGCGGGGATGTCCTGTCCGCGTGGGGGGGGATTCAGGCGGCGTAGCCCGTGATCGCGGGGGCGCCGTTCGCGCGGGACGCCGTGGTTCGTGCGTTCGTGCCGCGCCCAACCCCGAACTGCACGACGATCGGGGGGCTGTCGTCGCCGGCACGGTCGCCCCGGGCGGGTCGTACAACGTAGACAGCCCCGCCGTGCGCCGCCTCGGGCGGGATCGTCGTGTCGGTGAAGGTGATGCGGCGCGACCTCGCCGTGGTCCCGGGGGTGGCGCCGACGACCATGGGCGTCGTCTCGCCCAGCGCGGGGATCTTCCTTCGGATCTCGAAGCGCACGCCATCGCTGGTCGCGGCGTGGTCGGCGGTGAAGGAGAGCGTGACGCTCCCGTCGCCGTTGAGGGCCGCGGAGAGATCGCGCGGCGTCGAGGGCGGGGTCGTGCCGCCGCGCGTGGTCCGGCTCGTGGGCAGGGCCGCGGCGGCGAGGACCGCGTCGGGGTCATCCGCGAGCGCCGCGTGGGCCTTGATCGCCTGGACCAGGACGAGCGCCCGCTCGCGCAGGGCGCGCTGGGCCTCATTCGACTCGCTCGTCGCCGTGATCGCCGCGAGGCGGGCCGCCTCGGCGGTGCGCTTCGCCTCGATCGCCAGGGTGGTGAGCGATTGTAACTCTACGACCTGCGCGGGGGTGATCCCGATGGACCCTTCCATCGCCGCCGCCTCCCAGACCGGGGCGTGCGTGCCGCAGAACTCGAGGGTCCCGTCCACCGACTTGGGGATGACGCGCATGATTCTTCCTTTCCTTCGCGCCCGGGCGATCCACTCGCGTCCGCGCGGGGGACTCGCGCCTCCTCCGGCGTCACCCGCGTGACCGAGAGCACCCCCGACGCCCCGGGGCGTGCGGCGCCGCCGAGCCCTCGGAGCGCCGGCGCGTCGGCCACCGGTTCATCGGCGCGCCCACGGGGCGACTCCAGCCGGAGATGGAAGAACTCCGCCCGTCGCGGAGGCCGACTCGCCCGGAGTCCCCGCGACTCCATGGGGTGCCCCCGCGCGTCCACGCGGGATCGCCGCACGATCGTCCGGAAGGCGTCTCCCTCCCGGTGGTTGGATCGCCCCTCCCCGTGCCCCGGTCTTCGCGGCACGGGTCCATCCCCTCGGGCCACGCGCGAGCGCCCGATCCACGCTCGATCGCGACGGAAACCTCATCGCTGGCGGGACGTTCTCGATCGCCGGCGGCGTCATCTCGCCGAGCATTGCACGATACCGGTTCGCGACCCCCGCGTGCTGCCCCGCCGATCTCGACGACGGGACCGGCACGGGCACCCCGACGGCGGCGTCACCATCGACGATCTCCTCTTCTTCGTCGATCGGTACGCGACCGGCGACCTCGCGGCCGACGTCGACGACGGCTCGGGCGACGGCACGCCCGACGTGGCCGTCACCATCGACGACCTGCTCTCCTTCGTGACGCGCTTCGCCCAGGGGTGCTGACGAGGGGCGGCATCCGTGTCAAGCCTCGCCGCGACCGGACGACGAGGCGATCGCTCTGGCGTCGCGTGACGCGGGTCTGCTCACGAGAACTTCATGAGACGCACACATCATGTTTGGATCACCCACGAACGCCGCATGAAGATGCCGCGCAGGTCGTGCGCGGCGTGTTTGCGCAGTCTTCGAGGAACCATAAAGGAAGTCGGCGGGTGGATCTCTCTAGCGTTTGCCGCTCTCACGAGGAGATCATCGATCGATCTCTCGAAGGGTGTCACTCCAAGCAAGGGAGAAGCATCGCACATGGTCCGCACACGCCTCGTTTCACGACGAAACACAGCCTTTACTCTGATCGAGCTCCTCGTGGTCATCGCGATCATCGCGCTGCTCATCGGGCTCCTCCTCCCCTCGCTCGCGGCGGCTCGCGAGGCCGCCCGCCAGGTGCAGGCGCTCTCCAACGCCCGCTCGGTGACGCAAGGCGTCGCGATTTATAACGCGTCGAACAAGGAGTACTTCCCGCCGCATTATGTCTACGCGTCCACGCAGAGTGGGTATGACTGGCGGTTCCAGGATCAGCAGACCTCCAACCCCAACCCGCAGAACGGGTACATCCATTGGAGCGGGGCCCTCTTCGCGGGCGACAACGGGTCGATGCCCGAGGGCGCCTTCTCGTGCCCCTCGGTCGCCAAGGGAGGCGCTCCGCGGACGAATCCGGGTCCGAACGCGTCGGATTGGGATCCGGGCCAGATCAACGATCAGGGCAACTCGGCCCCGTCGGATTTCCCCACGGACCGCCAGGTGAAGCGCATCGCCTTCGGCGGGAACGCGGCCCTCTTCCCCCGCAATAAATTCTACACCTCGCCGGGGAGCGCCCGACTCAATCGCCTCGTGAAGGACGCCGAGGTGACCAACGCCAGCAGCACGATCATGGTCAGCGAGTTCCACTCCGCGAACTCGTACGAGGCGCTCAAGACCGACCAGGGCCTCATCAAGAGCCACCGACCGATCACGCCTTTCTCTGGAATCTCGGCCGGTGCCGACGTGTATAGCGAGCCGGTGAACGGCGACCTCCCACGTTTCCGCTACCCCGATCAGGGCGACATCCTCAATGAGCGCAGCATTCCGCCAGGCGCCATCGACGGTGCGACCGAGTTCTCGATCAATGCTGTTGGTCGCCACCACAAGGGCAAGAAGGACCAGTTCGGTGGCGGGGCGATCTTCGGCTACACCGACGGGCACGCCGAGTTTGACGTGCTCTGGAACACGATCCAGAACCGTCGCTGGGGCGATCGATTCTACAGCTTGACGGGAACCAACAAGGTTCGTCCATAACACCACGCGTCGCGCGGGAAGCCGCTCGACGCGTTTTCGTTCGATGCCGGTCAGTGGTTGAGTGGCAAAGGGCGTGCACAGGCGCTCGGGCGCAGTGGTTGCGCTCCGGGTTAATGGACGAGTGTGGCTTTGGATTCCGACTTACCTTGGGAGAGGATCAAATGAGAAACGTGAAGACTTCGGCTCTGTTGGCGATCGCGGCGGGAACGTGCGCCGCGATGACCTCGGCGAACGCGCAGACGGTGATCAACATCTCCGGCGCGACGCTCCTCGAGAACTACGTCAAGGCTCCGGCCTCGACCAATGACTTCATCGACTGCGACAACGACGGCGTCGCGGGCAGCCTCGGCAGCCTGGTCATCGACCAGCTCGCCCCCACCACCCCGGGCGTGAGCGACTGGGTCGTCCAGTATCGCGTCGTCGGTTCGGTGAACGGGTTCAACGAACTCACCCTCTTTGGCGACCCCACCTGCGCCACCGGCGATCACAACAACGCCGCCGGCATCCTCGGCCAGCCCTCGTCCTCCGGCGGATCGCCCGTCGGCATTGCCAGCACGGCGTACATGAACCGCACGCAGTACATCACCGGTGGCCTGTCGGTCGGTCTCTATGACTCGACTAATCCCGGTGGCGCTCCCTTCACCAGCGCCGGCGACGTGATCTGCATCGACATCGCCCCCCTCGACGTGGCCACCAAGTGGGCCACCCGCAAGATCGGTGGGACCTCCCACTGGGACAAGACGCCTCTCGAAGTGGGCTACGGCACCTACCCCGTCGTCTCCGTCAATAAGACCGGTGGCGCGTCTGGCGCGGGCCTCTCCAACCAGCTCGTCGATCTCAACGGGCGGAACCACTTCGATCCCTCCAACCCCGGCCTTGCCAACTCCAACACCATCTTCGATAACGAGCTCGCCTTCGCCCCCATCGCCCCGGTCGTGAACTTCGGCACGGGCATCACCCAGATCAAGATGTCCGAGCTCCAGCACCTCTTCACCACAGGCCGCGCCATCACCGGCGAGAATCTCATCACCCACACGCGTGACGTCGGCTCGGGCACACGCAACGCCTTCATGAACTCCATCGGCGTCGACCCCTCGTTCGGGCGTGGGGAGAACATCGGCCCGATCATCACCGCCAGCTCCCAGAGCCTCGTCGGTGCCAACTTCTTCCCTGCGAACAAGGGATCCAACGGCCGCATGGAAGAGACCATCCGCAACACCCGCCTCGGCATCGGCTACGTCGGGACCGAGCGTGGCGTGACGGGCTCGGGCTCGGGTTCCTGGCTCTCCTCCGGCGCCCTCGAGATCGCCGACACCATGGGCGACATCTACGGACAGACCACCTATGTCCGTCCCACGACCTCCAAGCTCGTCCACAACACCATCGGGCACGCGACCCACGGCGACGGTTGGCTCATCGGTGGCCAGGCCGTCCTCGCGACCATCGGTGATCCCCTCGCCGAGTCCATCGCCGACGGCGGACTTGGCGCCTCCACCCCCCAGATGGCCAACCCCGCCGCGGCCTGCTACATGAACAACATCCGCCAGAGCATCGCGGCCTTCATCAGCGTTCCCGCGGATCCCGAGAACTTCGGCATGCCCGGCGAGTTCGCCGCGACACAGTTCTTCCTCCTGTCCGCGCTCGATAACCTCCACGATCAGGTCACCCCAACGACCATGATCACCAACACCGGATTCGCCTCGGCCGTCCAGACCTACACCCTCGCCAACAACATCCACAACAACGCGGCGTTCAACTCCTTCAACACCTCCACTGCCGGTCGCGTGCCCACCCGCACCACCGGCGTCACCTACACCGACGGCGTCGTTGGTGGCGGCAACTACCTCAGCCAGGGCGGCGCCAACGTCGCCTACGGCGCGGTCCTCACACTCCGCAACAAGATCGCCGGCGACTTCAACGGCAACGGCGCTCGTGACGCCGGCGACTTCGCCGAGATGCTCAAGGCCTACCGCCAGCGCAACGCCGGCCCGGCCTGGGTTGCTCCCGCTGGCTCCGGCCCCCTCGCCGGCGCTCCCGGGACCGATGCGATCATCGAAGTCCTCGGCGACCACAACGCCGACGGCAACTTCAATGCCGCCGACGTTCGTTACGCCGCCGACGGGCTCTACCTCGTGAGCGGCAGCCTCGATCGCAAGGCTGGATTCACCGCGGTCGATACGGAGTGGAACACCCTCACGGGCTCCAACAACTTCTTTGCCACCACCAAGGCGACCCCCGCCGCGTACGCCGCGGGCGACACCCGCGGTGACCTTGCCAACGCCGCGGGCAACGCCGCTCCGGGCTGGGCTCCCGTCGGCGCCGACGGCGTCATCAACGCCTTCGACATCGACTACATCTACGCCCAGTTCAAGAAGAACACCAACATCATCGATGGCGAGGCCAACTGGGCCAACCTCGACGAGGCGGTCTACTTCGATCTCTCCGCCGACATCAACGGCGACCTCGTCGTCAACCAGGCCGACGTCTGCGAACTCGTCACCGGCATCCTCGGCACGAGCCTCGGTGACGTGAACCTCGACGGCGTCGTCGACGGAATCGACATCGGCATCATCAACACCAACCTTGGCAACGCCGGCACCTGGGCCACCGGCGACGTCAGCGGCGACGGTCAGGTCACCAGTGACGACCTCGACATCGCCACCGGCGTCAACGACCCCTGCCTCGTCTGCGTCGCCGACGTCGACGACGGCACCGGCACCGGCACCCCCGACGGCGGCGTCACCATCGACGACCTCCTCTACTACCTCAACATCTTCAACCTCGGCAGCATCGCGGCCGACGTCGATGACGGCTCGGGCACGGGCACGCCCGACAGCGGCGTCACGATCGACGACCTCCTCTACTACCTCGCCCGTTTCAACGCTGGCTGCTAATCACGCTGTGTGACGGGACATGAAGTCCCGCCTTCCCTTGCCGCCCCGGTGTCCTTCTGGACGCCGGGGCGTTTCAATTGACACTCAGTTCGTCTCGGATTTTCGATGTTCGGCACATGGGCGGATCGATCGATCGGGCCAATCGTGCTAGGCTGTGCCCCAACGAAGCCCCGGGCACGCGCCCAATGGAGTACGACATGCGTCCATGTAGATCGATCGCGTATCTCTCGAGCCTCTCGCTGCTCATCGCCGCACCGACCCTTGCCCAGATCGCCGCGACTCCCATCGCCACGGGCCTCAGCCAGCCCGTCGGGTTCTATCACGCCCCCGCCGACGCGACGCGCGGCTTCATCGTCGAGCAGAGCGGGCGAATCCGCATCTATGACATGATCGCCGGCACGGTCCTCGCGACGCCCTACCTCGATGTCTCCACGCTCGCGTCCACAGGCGGCGAGCGCGGCCTCCTGGGACTCGCCTTCCACCCCGACTTCCAATCCAACGGTTACTTCTACATCAACTACACCAACACGCTGGGCAACACCGTCATCGCCCGATACACCGCGACCACGCCGGCCGCCAACACCGCCAACCCGGCCTCGGCCTTGATCCTCCGTACGATCACCCAGGACTTCGCCAACCACAACGGCGGTCACCTCGCGTTCGGACCCGATGGCATGCTCTATGTCGCGATGGGCGACGGTGGGAGCGCCAACGACCCCAACGCCCGCGCCCAGAACAACGCATCGCTCCTCGGCAAAATCCTCAGGCTCGATGTCAACGATCTCTCCGCGACCGATGGCGACGCCACCTGCATCCCCGACAACAACCCCTTCCGCGGCGCGGGCGATCCCCTCGATGAGATCTGGGCCAAGGGCATGCGCAACCCCTGGAAATTCTCCTTTGATCGAGCCAATGGCAACCTGTGGATCGGGGACGTCGGCCAGGCCGCGTTCGAGGAGATCGATTTTCAGCCCGCCGTCCAACTCGCGAACCCCGCCGATGGCAACAGCGCCATTCTGAATGCAGCCACAGTCGCCGGTCGAAACTATGGCTGGCGCTGCATGGAAGGAAACTCGTGCACGGGGCTCTCCGGCTGCACCTGCGGCGACGCCGCACTCACAGGCCCGATTCATGCGGTCTCCCACGCCGGCGGCGTCTGTTCCATTAGCGGTGGCATCGTCTATCGAGGCTCGGCCATCCCCGCGATCCAGGGGCAGTACTTCTACGCCGACTACTGCGCCAACTGGGTTCGCTCCTTCCCCGCGACAGGAACCGCACCCGCCCCGGGCGACATCACCGACTGGACGAGCCTCCTTCCCGGCGTCGGCAGCATCGTCGCCTTCGGCGAGGACCTCGCCGGCGAGATGTACATCGTGAGCATCGCCGGGACCATCTACAAGGTCGAGCCGCCGCCGCCTCCCGCGTGCGGCTGCCCGTGCGAGATCACCGCCGCCGACGTGCTTGTCTTGAGCGACAACTTCCAGACCAACTCGGGCTGGGCGCTCCAGGGATCTACCGCGGTCGATGGTCTCTGGCAACGCGGCACGCCCGTCGCCTCGCCTTCATACGCCTTCGACCCCACCTCCGACTCCGATGGCTCGGGCCTGTGCTGGGTCACCGAGAACTCCGATCCGGGCTCGCTCACAACGTCCGACGTCGACGGCGGCTCCACGGTCCTTGTCTCGCCCATCTTCGATCTCATCTCCATCGGCGGGGGCACGCCCGGCGGCGATGTCACACTCTGCTACGACTACTTCAACAACCTCTCCATCCCCGACGGCCAGGACGGTCTCTTCCTCGAGATCTCGAGCAACGGAGCCGCCGGCCCGTGGACACGTGTCGCCTCACACGCCGTCTCGAACGCTCTCGCCTGGACGCCCCATGCCGTCACCCAGGAAGACCTCAACTCCGCCGGCGTGAGCATCTCCTCCACCATGCAACTCCGCTTCCTCGCCATCGACGCGGGCACCGCCTCGATCGTCGAGTGCGGCGTGGACAACTTCAAGATCTACCGCCATATCCCCATCACCGACTGCAACAACAACAGCATCGATGACACCCAGGACATCATCAACGCGACCTCCGACGACTGCAACAACAACGGCATCCCCGATGAGTGCGACATCGCCTCGGGTTTCAGCGAGGATTTCGACGGAGGTCCCACCGGCATCCGCGTCGCCGGCGATCTCTTCTTCAACACCAGTTGCGTCGGCTGCCACGGGCCCAACGGCACGGGCGACGTCGGGCCCAACCTCCGCAACAAGAACCGCACAACGATCCGAAACCGCCTCACCTTCTCCATCCCGCACCCCGGCGGCGTCTTCCCCAACGCCACCGATCAGGACTTCGCCGATCTCGAGGCCTACCTCGCCGACGCCGGCAGTCGCGCCCGACCAGATCGCATCCCCGACGAGTGCCAGACGCTCCCCGATTGCGACAACGACGGCATCAACGACGGCAAGGAACTCGAACTCGCCACCCAGATCGATAGCGATTACAACGGTCTTCCCGATTCCTGCGAGTGCTCCGCCTCGCCGACGATCACGACCGAGCCGATCGCCCAATCGATCCTCCCAGGCGACACGCTGACTCTCAGCATCGCCGCGACCTCGACCGCTCCCATCACCTACCAATGGCGAAGGAACTCGGCCAACATCACAGGCGAGACCTCGACGAGCCTCGTCATTCCCAATGCCCAGTTCTCGGACTCAGGGCTCTATGATGCAACCGCCACCAATGTCTGCGGCACGTCGTTCTCGATCCAGGTCCAGGTCGTAGTGAAGTGCCCTTCCGATGTCGACGACGGAAGCGCCACCGGCACTCCCGACGGAGGCACCACCATCGACGACCTTCTCTACTTCCTCGCGAGATACGACGCCGGGGATACCACGATCGCCGACCTCGACGACGGCACGGGCACAGGCACGCCTGACGGCGGTGTCACCATCGATGATCTTCTGTACTACCTCACTAGATTCAACGAGGGTTGCTGATTCCCAGATGTTGATTTCCAATCCAGAATCTCCTGAAACAGGAACCTGCTGGTGTTGGCGTCGTATCCGGATCGCGATGTCGAGTATCACGCGAACCGTACTTGAGGATCTCGAGTGCGGATTCCTATGAAGTGCCCGCACACTGTTGGAGCTTGCCAGTATGAAACCCGGGACGTGTGCTGTGCACAGGAACTTCCATCCGCTTGTCGCCGTGGTACTCGGTGCTGTTGTGGCAAGCGGCGTTTCTCACGGCGTCGAGCGCAAGGTGCTCATTGTGGGCATCGACGGGGTGCGCGCCGACTCGTTGCTCGCCGCGAGCACTCCGAACATCGACGCGATCATCGCCGATGGCGCCGTCGATTGGAGCTGCCAGGCCGAGGACATCACGATCAGCGGTCCGGGCTGGTCGTCGATCTTGACCGGCGTCCATCGCAACAAGCATCTTGTCGTGGGCAACTCGTTCATACCCAACGCCTATCAGCAATACCCGCATTTCTTCTCTCGAATCCGCGAGAAGTGCGCCCGCGTGCGCACCGCCTCAATCGTCCACTGGTCGCCTGTGAACACCCAGATCCTCCAGGGGAACGCGGATCTCATCTTGTCAGGGTTGACCGATGATCAGGTCCGCGACGCATGCGTGACTGCCGTGTCACAGGACGCCGCCGACGTGATCTTTTTGCATTTCGACGATGTCGATCATGCCGGACACACCTATGGCTTCTCGCCAACCGTCCCGGAGTACATCGCCACCATTGAGCAGATCGATGCACGAGTCGGCACTGTGATGGCGGCCATCCAGGCACGACCGACGTACCTCAATGAGGACTGGCTCGTGATCGTCATCAGTGATCACGGCGGAAGCGGTACCTCGCACGGGGCCAACTCCCCGGAACATCGAACCGTTGCTCTCATCGTCTCGGGCGACTCGACCGCCTCGGGCACGGTCATCCCGACTCCGACAACTATCGCCGATGTGTCGCCCACGGTGATGGCATTCCTCGGACTGCCCGTCGATCCCTCGTGGGGTTGGGACGGACACGCCGTCGGTCTCGATCTGGTGAACTCGCCCTCGGTGCCCATCTCGTGTCCCTCGATCGTCACGCTCTTCGTCGAAGGGTTCGAGGCCGTGCCCCTTGGACCCAGTGTCAACGAGCCTGCGGCCCAAGGAGTGTGGAGCGGCACGCCGCCCCTCGGATGGACGGTCGACGACACGGGCGTCCCGGGATTTAACGATCCCAACATCGGTGTCACCGAGTGGGAAGGTTGGGCCATCACTCAGAAAGATTGGTGGGTCTCCGTCGCGGCCGATCAGAATCGCTCCCAGTTCACTCGAGGTCTCGGCACCATCGCAGTCGCGGATCCAGACGAATGGGACGATCGAGGCACACCCTCGTTACTCGGTACCTACAACGCCCACCTGATCACCCCGGAGATCTCTCTCTCGGGCGTCCTGCCCGGGAGCGTCCGCGTGGAGTTTGATTCAAGCTGGCGCTTCGAGGGTGTTCAGCGAGCAGAACTGACAGCCCGATTCGATGGCGGGAGCCCCGTGGTGCTGCTCGACTGGCGTTCACAGGCGGGCGCGTTCTTCAAGCCCGATGCGACAAATGAAGCGGTTGCCATCAACATCAACAACCCACAGGGCGCCACGTCGATGACGCTCGACTTCGCGCTCCTCGACGCCGGGAACAACTGGTGGTGGGCGATCGACAACATCCAGGTCTCTGGCGAAGCACCGTCGTGTATCGCCGATGTCGACGATGGCTCCACCTCGGGCACTCCCGACGGCGGCGTGACAATTGATGACCTTCTTTTCTACATCCTGATGTTCAATCTCGGTGCAGCTCGGGCTGATATCGATGACGGCTCAGCTACTGGTACCCCCGACGCCGGCGTCACCATCGATGACCTTCTCTACTTCCTCGCGAGGTTCAACATCGGGTGCTGAGAACACAGAGACGGAGAGCACCGAATGTCCGCGCGCGCAGAGAAACTCTCTCGAAACATGAGGTGAATGATCCCAGTAGCCACGCACAGACACCGAATGCGGGCGTGAATTCACACATCTTTCGTGACAATTTTCGAATCAGCGGTACCATCGGCCCATCCAAAGGCTGGCGAACCACGAGGGTTCGTCGGCATGGCCGCGGCATGCCCAACACTTGCATCCGCGCGTTGGAACCGATCGAATGAAAACCGACATCCGGATACAGAAGAGTGGTTTGACACTCACGAGTCTCGCGTGCTTCGCTGCATGGACCGCTAGTGCCATGGTGGTCCGCGCCCAGGAAGCGCCCGCGTTCGTGCGCCTCATCGTCGATCCCAACACCGCCGGCGATTGCAAAATGGTCGCCGACTTCGATGGCGACGGCTATCTCGATGGTGCCGTCGGCGGGAGCACGAGCGAGCGACTCAACTGGTATCACTATCCCACGTGGCAGCGCACCATCATCGCCACCCCGAACGTCGAGTTCTCCACCGATGGCGAGGCCGCCGACATCGATGGCGATGGCGACATGGACATTGTCCTGGGTGACGGTCCGACGGGCAATAACCTCATCTGGTTCGAAAACCCTCTCCTTCCCGATGGTGACCCCTTCGTTGGTTCCCAGTGGACGCGACACGTCATCGGCTCGCCCGGTTGGTGGGTGAAGGACGTTGAGCCCCACGACTTCGACGGCGATGGATTGATGGACGTTGCGATCCGCACCGAGACCGAGGCCGTGGTGTATTACCAGAAGGCCGGACTCGAGTGGTCGCGATACAGCGTGGAGACCGGCCTGGCCGGTGAGGGCATGTTCAGCGGCGACGTCGATGGCGATGGTGATTTCGACCTGATTCTCCCCACGCATTGGCGAGAGAACCCCGGCGCACGCTCGACGACTTGGCCGGCACGCGTCATCGATCCAAACATGGTCGACGAGATCAAGGCCGTCGTCGCCGATCTCGATGGCGATGGAAACAACGAGATCGTCGTGACCTGCTCGGAATGTACCGCCGACGCCGTGTACTACACGCGAAGCGATCCGGGAAATCCGTACGGCTCATGGACGCGTCGCCTGATCGTCGCCAATCTCCAACGCGGGCACACGCTCCAAGCCGGCGATATCGACCTCGACGGACACATGGACCTGCTCATCGGCCAGATGCACACCTCCCAGGCGCGCGAGATCGCCATGTTCCTGAACCCCACGGGCGATGCCCTCCAGTGGGACCGTCACGTCATCGACACCATCGGGATGCACAACGGCGTCCTCGCCGACTTCGGCCGCGATGGCGACCTCGACCTCTTCGGCTCCAACTGGACTGGGAACGAGCCGATCCGGCTCTATGAGAACCAGACGCCCCAGACGCCGTTCTGTGTCGCCGATCAGGACGACGGCACAGGCACCGGCACCCGCGACGGCGGCGTCACCATCGACGACCTTCTCTATTACGTCCAGCTCTTCGGCCAGGGAGGTATCCGGGCCGACATCGACGACGGCACCGCCACAGGCCGGCCCGACGGCGGGGTCACTATCGACGATCTTCTCTACTACCTCGATCGATTCAACATCGGGTGCTAGTCCCGACTTCTCGGACGTTGAGCGGGGGCATCTGTGCCCTCGGGCATGCGCTTCCCGAGAAAATCCGCATCTTTTGCGCCCGATATTCCGCACTTTGCTGGCATTGCTGCGATCTTGGTGTACGTTCCCCGATGAGAGCACGGAGGATGTCCGTCCCGACGTGCGACGAATCCTAACACACACCGAGTGAGGGTGCATCATGATGCGTGGAGCAGTTCGTAATGGAGTGGTGGTCGCCGCGGCATTCATCGCGAGCAGCGGCCTGGCCCAGAATTCCAACCTGTGTCAGAACAACAGTTTCGAGGTGCCTGGCATCGGGACCGACAACTTCCGGTATCTGACCGGAGCCGACGCGACCTTGGTGACCGGCTGGTCACTGGTCCATGACAATGTCGGTGAGGCGTCCTATCTCTTCTCTCGGAACCTCTATCCCGTGTACAACGGCGATTACGCCGTTGCTTTGAACGACGGCGACGCGCTGGAGACCACGATCCAGACGTTCGGCGGCCTCCCGCACCTCGTTCGTATCTACTTTGATCCTGCTGCCGGCTCACCGATCCTCGTCCAGTGCGACACGCTTAGTCAGACCTTTGATCCCAACACCCAGGGCGAACTCACCCGGGCACCGGCCGCGGGCGAGCGCCAGTGGAAGAAGATCGATCTCCCCTTCATCGCTTCGGTCCCATCCCAGGCCGCCACGCTCCGCATCTCCAACCCGCCCGACGGGCAGGCCTTCGGCAGCGTGGGCATCGACAACATCGTCGTCTACAACTGTGTCTGGGCCTCTCGCGAGCCTCAAGGAGGCACCGCCCTCGTCGGTTCCACGTTCACGCTCTCCGTCGAGCCCGCCGGCTCCGCGCCCTTTGGGTATGTCTGGCGGAAGAACGGCGTGGACATCCCGGGCGCCAATGGTCAGCAACTGATCCTGGCTGACATCCAGCCCGCAGACGCCGGTGATTATTCCTGCGTCATCACCTCGCCCTGCGAGAACTACTACTCCGAGTTCGCCCGCGTCGTCGTCAGCACAGCATGCCCCGCCGACATCGATGACGGCACGGGCACCGGCACGCCCGACGGCGGCGTGAACGTCGACGACCTCCTCTACTTCTTCGAACTCTTCAATGCCGGCGACATCGCCGCGGATCTCGACGACGGCAACGGCCTGGGCACCCAGGACGGCGCCGTCACCATCGACGATTTGCTCTTCTTTATCTCGCGCTGGCGTGCGGGCTGCTAAGCCAATACATCCACCATCGCGGCCTCAACGGGCCGCTGTGGGTTTTCTGGAACGGAATCCACCCATGACCTCGCGCTCCGTGTCTCGTGCCCTTGTGCTCTGTGCACTCTCGTTGTCACCCGCGGCGATCGCCGGGGCCGGCGTGGGCAACGGGTCCTTCGAGGTCCCGGGCTTTCTGCCCACGCCGAACTACCGCTATCTCGTTGACGACGACCTGGCTCTGCTGGACGGGTGGTCGCTCACCTCCGACGCGAGCGGCGAGGCATCGTATCTCTACCACAAATCACGCTACGGCGTGCTCGACGGCGACTTTGCCCTCGCCTTGAACTCCGGCGACGCGATCTCGCAACCCGTCTCGCTCATGCCGGGCATGCCGAACCTGGTACGACTCCACCTCGACTCCGCCGCGGGGAGCGACCTTCGTGTCCAGTGCCTCGATCTCGACTCGACCTTCGAGACGCCCAACGCCGGCGTCTCTACCGGCGTCCGCGCCAGCGGCGATCGGCCCTGGCGCCGAGTCGATTTCACCCTCACGCCTGCCGTCAACGACGCCACGCTCACGATCACCAACCTTGGCACGACCGAGTTCGGCGTCGTTGGGCTCGACAGCATCTCCGTCCAGTCCTGCCTCTGGGTCAATCGCGAACCGATCGGCGGCGTCGCCTTCGTCGGCGCGTCGTACACGCTAAGCGTCGAGACCGGCGGCACCGCGCCATCCGGGTTCCAGTGGCGCAAGAACGCCGCCCCGATCGACGGCGCCACCGGCGCGATGCTTGTCCTCGCCGACGCCCAACCAGGCGACCAGGCCGATTACGACTGTGTCATCACCGCGCCGTGTGGCATGATCACCACGCGGGTCACCCGTGTGCTCGTGGACACCTCCTGTCCCGCCGACGTCGATGATGGAAGCGGCACGGGCACGCCCGACGGCGGCGTCACCGTCGATGACGTGCTCTACTACGTCGAGATCTTCCAGTTGGGCGAGGTCGCCGCCGATCTCGACGACGGCACAAACACCGGCACGCCCGACGGTGGGGTGACCGTGGACGACCTGCTCTTCTTCCTCCTGCGTTTCCAGGCCGGGTGCTAAGGGTCGACCACCGCGTGCCCACGCCGAGACCACGCCATACCATGCACCGTGCCATCGTGGGGATGTGCCCCCGCGCGGCGAGTCGGCTTGGAACCAAGGTCGTGGTCATACCACGCGGCGACAGGGGTGAGCGTCCCGCATGAAACTCCCGGCGGATCGAGTCCACCAACTCCGCAAGCACTACGAGGGCAAGCCCGTCTGCGTCACCGGCGGCGCGGGCTTCATCGGTGGGCACCTCGTCGATGTCCTGCTCTCCATCGGCGCCAAGGTCACCGTCATCGACGACCTCTGCAACTCCACGCTCGAGAACCTCGCCCCGCTCATCGAACTCGAGCCCGAGCGAGTCCGCTTCGTTCACGGCTCGATCCTCGATGACGAGGCCCTCCACGACGCTTGCGAGGACGCCCGAGTTGTTTTTCATCTTGCGGCCCTCGGCTCGGTCCCGCGATCGGTCGAGGAACCGCAGCGCACCTGGAGCGTGAACGCCACGGGCACGCTCCGCGTCCTTGAGGCCGCTCGCAAGGCCAAGTCCGACCGCGTCGTTTTCGCCGCGTCGTCCTCGGCGTACGGCGACCAGCCGAATCTCCCCAAAGTTGAGACCCAGCCCTCGCAGCCGCTCTCGCCGTATGCCACGAGCAAACTCGCGGGCGAGGAGTTGTGCTACACATGGTCGCAGTGCTACGGCCTGTCCACCGCGTGCCTGCGCTACTTCAATATCTTCGGGCCCCGCCAGTCCGCCGATAGTGCCTATGCCGCGGTCATCGCCGCTTTCGCCAAGAGGCTCCTCTCGGGCGAAGCGCCGACAATCTTCGGCGATGGCGAGCAGACCCGCGACTTCACCTTTGTCGCCAATGCCGTGCTCGCCACGCTGCTCGCGGGGTCGGCGCCGAAGCCGCTCAAGGGGAACGTGATGAACATCGGGACGGCCCGGCGCGTGAGCCTGAACGAACTCGCCGCGGTCATGATGAAGTTGACCGAGAGCCAGCCCCACCTCACGCCCACGCACGCGCCGGTCCGTGCGGGCGACGTTCGCCACTCGCTCGCCGACATTACCGTCGCGAGGGAGTTGATCGGGTACGAGCCGTTCGCGACGCTCGAGTCGGGCCTCGCCGAGACCATCGAGTGGTACCGCCGGGCCTTCGCGGGGACGTAAATCGAATGCTCCGGACCGTCTGGGACACGATCGCCGGCGGCCTCGAGTTGCTGCGACTTGGCTTCCTCTCGCGGTTCAGGTTCCGCGGGGTCTACTGGTCCTGGAGGATGCACACCGCCTTTGGTCGGGGTCTGCCCGCGTCAAGGTGGGAAGTCGTACGGGCGGCGATCGACTATGGCCGCTGGATCCACGCGATCCGACGACTTCGATAATGCCCCGGTAGCGTGGCCCGAGTACCCTTCAATCCACTCTTGATCCTCAAGTCTCGACCGTGTGGAGCGAACGACCATGGAACAGCCGTCCAATGCCCCCTCGCCCATGATGAAGTTTTTCCTCCCCGGCCTGGCGGTCGGGTTTGTGGTCGGCGCGCTCATCGGCGCGTTCGGCGCCCCGATGCTCTTTGAGCGAGGCGGGATCGAGGGCGTGAAGCCGCCCGCGGACACCAGGCCCACGAGCAAATCTACGGGGTCGAGCCGTGAAGCGCTCCCGGTCGAGCCTGTAAAGCCCGATGAGGTCATGCCCGCGCCCGGCGAAGCGTCCAACGCCGGCGGCACGCCGAGCGAGAACGCCGCGCCTTCCACGACGCACACGCCGTGAACACCCACGATCGACTCACCACGCTCGTTCGCCAGCACGCGCGCACAGCCCAGTTGCTCGGCGTGGACTTCGTGCCTGTGTACGGCGACGGGGGAACCCCAACATCGCTCGATGACACAGCCAGCGAACCCGCCTCCGCCACAGTCGTCGAGGCGAAGCCGGATCGTCCCCCATCGACACGTTCACGTGCCGACTTTGCGCCGACAACACCATCGCGTTCGGCCCCCGCCGCGAGCGACGCCGTCTTCATGGCCCCCTCGCGTCCCGTGACGCCCGAGGCCCGCGTCGGACGAAAGGCCAAGGACATCCAGAAGCGCCTCGACGCCCTCCGCGCCCGCTATGAGCAGGACGCCCCACACAGAGCCTTCGAGAACCACTCGCACAACATCGTCTTCGGCGAGGGCGATCCGCTCGCTTCCATCATGTTCATCGGTGAAGCGCCGGGCGAAGAGGAGGACCGCACAGGCCGCCCCTTCGTCGGGCGCGCCGGGCAACTCCTCGACAAGATGGTCGTCGCGATGGGTCTTGCGCGAGGCGATGTGTACATCTGCAACGTCCTCAAGACGCGCCCGCCCAACAACGCCACACCCACCATCCAGGAGGCGGCGGCGTGCGAGCCGTATCTCTTGGAACAAGTCTCGATCGTCCTCCCGCTCGCGATCGTGACCCTCGGCAAGAGTGCCGCCCAGTGCGTGCTGCACACGACCGAAACGATGACCGCGATGCGTGGCTCGTGGCGTGAACTCGTTCTGCCCGACGGGACAGGCATCCCCGTCATGCCGACCTACCACCCCGCGTTTCTCCTCCGCAGTTACACGCCGGAGAATCGCCAGAAGGTCTGGAGCGACCTCAAGAAGGTGCTCGAGCGCGTCGGGATCACGCCGCCCGCAAAGTCCTCGACCTGAGTCGTGCGTGCTTCAGCGATGCTGAATCAGAAACCCAATGGAACGGCCTGCTCGAGAAGGTCATCGATGCTCGTCCACGTCTCGAGGTCGATGGGCAGGTACACGCCGCGCTCGTGGTCGCTGTTGAGCACGATCGCATTCGGCGGAACGTAACGGATTCCCGACTCGACCTTCTCGTGCCCCAGGATAAAGACGTTGACGCCCCAGCACTCGACGAGGTCCTCGAGGAGTTCCGCGTCATAACCGCGCCCCCACGTCATGAGGTGGGCCGAGCCGGTGCGCGGCTCGTAGTCTTCGTGCGTGAGATCACGGAAGAGGATCGAGGGGTCGAATCGCGCCATCGCCGCGGGCGGCGGCAGGCTGTGGGTCACCAGCAGATGCCCCCTGGGCGTCACGCAGCGCAGGCCGATCGGGAGCGACCGGATGAACTCGTTGATCGCCTCCTCCACGCGCTGGGTCTCAGCGCCGAAGACATAGTCGAGACCAGCGCGGAAGGCGTCGACCGAGCGCACGCCGTCTTTTACGATCGCGGTGTTCATCATCTGCGCGAGTTCGTGATTGCCCAGAAGCATATGGACACGGTCGGGGTGCTCGGCCTTCAGGGCGGCCACGCGCACGAGCGCGCGATAACTGAAGTCCATCCCGTTGATGAGGCGGTCGGGGTGGATGATCTCGTGGAGCACCAGATGCACCGGCGCGGCGTGTCGCGGGGCCTCGGCACCCTCAGCGAGGCCCGACACCTGCAAGAGCCGCTCCATGTGCATCGGGTTGTCGTGCAGGTCGCCCGTGGCGATCAGCGTCCCCGGAGCCTCGATCTGGTCGATGGATCCCTTGCGTCCGGGCGCACCGCGATTGGCGCTCGCCCCGGCCAGGAGGCATTCGCACACACTCGTTGCATCCTGGAGATTCACCACCGACTCCACGAAGGTCTCCTTGGGTGTCGGGCCCATACCCGATCCGCCACGCCCGATCCGAGATGCCCAAACCGAGATTCATTATGGGCCGCTCGCATCCGATCGAGCGGCAAGAGAAACCGGCGAGTGAGTCAGGCCGAACGGCCCGCCTCACGAACGGCGGACCTGGTCAGCGTCCGACCGGCGACTGGTCGGGGGTTCCGGCCGTGTTGCCCTTGGGGGTTGCGTTCCTGGCGCGGAGCATGCCGTGCATCAGGTTCAACTGGTCGGCGACCCAGTCCATGCTCTCCGGGCGCTTGTCGGGATCGACCTCGACGCACCGCATGATGAGGTCGCTGAGTCGCTGGGGGATGGCCGGGTTCACCTGATTCGCGGGCTTGGCCTTGCGGACCAGCGAGTCGTCCAGACGACTGACAAGCGAATCACCTTTGGCGAGGGCGGTGGGGATGTACTCCCCGGTCAGCACCCAGTACATCGTCGCGCCGAGGTTGTAGATATCCGTCTTGGGCGTGATCGGCCGGCGGTGCACCTGCTCGGGAGCGATGTAGTCCGGCGTCCCCTGGATCCGCGGCTTGATCGTCCCTCCGGCGCACGACTGCCCGAGGTCGATGATCTTTACCACCCGGTTCTCGCAGATGATGATGTTGTTGGGCTTCATGTCCGCGTGGATGTACCCACGCGAGTGCATGTGGGCCAGGGCCTCGGCCGTCTGGTGGAAGAGGTCCAGCGCCAACTCCAGATCATGGCGCGGCGGCTGGCGCTCCATGCTGATCCCGTCCACAAACTCCATCACCAGAAAGACCGCCGCGAGGCTCACGAGCGCGCGCTTCCTCTTGATGCAGCGGACGATCTTGCGGATGTTCTTGTGATCGAGTTTCTCGGCGATCCCCGCCTCGGCGATCGCCTGATCGAGAAACCGAGTGTCCTTGTTCTCGTGCTTCTCGACGTGCTTGAGCGCCCAGATCTCTTTGGTCCTGGGATCCTGCACGAGATAGATGATGGAGGCCGCACCGGTCCCCATCATCTCCATGACCCGGTAACCCTCGACCAGATCTCCAGGCTTGTACTCGGTGACCGGTAGCGCCATGCGTGACGAACGTCGCCGTCCTTCTCCCAAGAGTTCCTGCCGTACCCACGAAGCGCCATCTGGACGGCACCCGCGATTCCATCCGCTCTTTCTCGGTCTCCAAATTCTCCAGACCAGAACCCGATCACGACCAACGGCCTGCGCACTGCAGGACGTCGAATGGAGAGCCGGGGAATCCCGAATCCCACGCGTGGGTCAAGGATACGCCGCCCGCGCCCATCAACCAGCCGGCACCGTGTGGAAACCCCTTCCAAACCCCGACATTCCGGAGGCGCACCCACACCGCGAACCCGGACTCGGGATCATTCCGATACCGATGAACCTGTGCACCGGTTGCACCCAGCATGATTGTTCGGTGAAGTTCGTGTGTGATGCACGCAGAAACTCGCCCAGACCGCCACCAAAGCATGGTGATCGGTCCTGCCGGCCGCCGGCTATCGCGACGTTCGGGCCGCGAGTTCTTCGCGGAAGAGAGCCGTCGGGAAGAACGATCCCGGATCGGTTGTGGGAGCGACGTCGCTGTGGAGGTACACGCGCTCGGCGGGGATGCCCAACTCGCGCGACAGCGAAGTGACCAGTTCCATGAGTCGATCCCACTGGGCCTGCGAGATCGTGTCGCGGTTGAGGTTGCCGATGAGGCAGATCCCGATGGAGTAGGTGTTGAGCCAGTCGGCGTTCTCGCCGCCAGCGTGGGCGCCGGGGGTCTGGTCGATCCAACGGCGGGAGATGTGGAGTTCGCCGTCGCCGATGCCCTTTCCGTTGCCGATGACGAACTGGTAGCCGAGGCCCTTGAGGTTCTGAGCCAGGGCCTGGGACTCAAGAGACGCGGGCGTTCCGACGGGCGAGCCGCTGTGGTGGATGACGATCGCTTGCCAGCGGCCTTTCTCGATGCCTGCCTTGGGGGCAGAGAAGACGGCCTCGATGGAACGTGGAGAACCCGTGGCGAGGAGTGGGGGGAGCGCGAGCCCGCCGAGGTTGGCGCTGGGCGCTCGATCAAGCGCGAGGAGCAGCCCGCCGACGAGGGTCATCGCGCCAACGAGCGACGTCATGACGACATGGGGGCGGCGTATCGCGCGCGTGGCGGCCTTCCGCGTCGCGCTCGGGCGCGTCGGCGTGTGGCGCGTGGTTGTGCGGGTTCGGCGAGCCAGAAGTCACCCCATCCGTGGAGAGTTCGTCGCGAAGTTGTTCGGAAGCGACTCGAACGTCGCGGCACCCCAAAGGGCACCACGTCATCGGCTCGCTCGCTCTTTCTCGTTGAAATGTAGCGCGTGTCTTCGGCTGTGTCGCGCGAGCGTCCGAGATCACGCTGACTCACGTGCCGTGCTCCAGCAGCAGGCCGCGCAGATTCGGGCGTTTTCTTCCAAACTCGTCGAAGTACGACTCTGCGGGAATCTCATCGCGAGCGGCATCGAAGCGGTCGAACTGGCTTCGCGGCGCGCGTGGATCAAAGACCGGCGTGTTGCACGCCGCGAGGATCCAGGGCACCACGAGCAGGACCCCAAAAGCAGCGTACCGCCCCAAGATGTCGTGCCCTGTGCCGGATGTTCCGGGCAGGGCCGACCGGGGGCGGTCGCTGCGAGGAGAGAGAGTCTTTTTCCCGAAGGAGGTCTGGTGTGCCATGGCCTCCATGATTGTTCTACTCCCAATAGCGAAAGTGGGTTCACCGGTTTCAGACAATTTTCGGACTATCTTTGTGCGAGACGGCCCTATCGGAAAGCGAACAAAGAGACGTGCGGTGCGTTCATGACCGGAAAACGTCGGCCTCCGGATCGTGTCGGGCGATCGACTGGCGGATGCCCTCATAGACCACGGCACAGACGGCCGTCGCGAGATTCAGCGATCGCTCGCCGGGCATCATGGGCAGGCGCAGGAGCGAATCGGCGTGGGCGGCAAGTGTCGAGTCGGGAAGGCCCCGGGTCTCGGAGCCGAAGACGAGGTGATCGCCTGGCCTCAGATCGGCGTCGAAAACGAGACGCGAGGCCTTGGTGGAGAAGAACCATCGGCGACGCGGGGGTGGGGGGGCAGGCGCCGCGAGGTATTCCGGCCAGGAGGGATGCTCGACGAGCCGAAGCCTTGGCCAGTAGTCCAGCCCGGCGCGCCGGCAGGCCTTCTCGGAGATGTCAAAAGCGATCGGGTGGACCAGGTGGAGCGCACACCCTGTGGCGACGCAGGTCCGCCCGATGTTCCCCGTGTTGTTGGGGATCTCGGGCGTGACGAGGATGACATCGAACACGGGCGTTGGTCCTTCGGGGTGAGCCTGCGAAGACGTGCTTACTTGCCGCCCTTGAGGATGTAGTCCTGCTCGACCTTTCGGCGGGCCTGGACGCCGGGATCGACGCGGAGCATCTTGTCGATCGCGGCCAGGGGAGCGATGTAGTCGCTCGTGAGCCACCAGCGCAGATTGCCGTCGCTGCTGGCGATGGCGATGTAGGGGAAGGGGACCTCGTTCTGGCTCTCCTGGATGGACTTGTAGAGGATGCCCGAGGAGTCCACGAGGAAGTACAGCTGGGGCTGGTGGAGTTTCTCGTGGAGTTCCTTCATGCGCTTGGTGATGCGCTCGGGGTCGCGCTGCTCCTTGGTGATCTTCTCGCCGAAGACATTGGTGTTGAAGGAGTCGAGATCGACCACGACGACGAAGATGACGTCGCGGCCATAGGTTCGTTGGAGGTTGTTGAGTACCCCGAGGGACTTCTCGCCGGTGAAGTAGTCGGGGTGCCAGAAGTAGTAGAACGTGATGCGTCCCTTGAGATTGGGCTTGCCCGGGATCCATCCGTCGTCGGGGACGTTGGCGGGCTTCACCCCGATCTCGGCGACCTCGTCGGTCTTGTTCCGGTCACGCGGGCGCGGCGGCCACTTGGCGTTCGTGTACTCGTCCTCGCTGGGGGCCTTGAAGGGGATCTCGGGGAGGTTGGTGTAGTCGGCCTTGTTGTTCACGTTGGCGAAGTCGACGACCGGACCGCCCGGCCCGGCGATGAACTTGGCCTTGGCGGCCTTGGCGTCGTCGGCACTCTCGCCTAGGAGTTGCTTCACGCCCTCCTCAACCGAGGCGGTGGTGATGTCGGCGAAGCGCACGGACCCCGCGCGATCGATGAGGTAGAAATCGGGATCGCCATCCGAGAAGAGCGCCTTGCGCAGGGCGTTGTCGGTGTCACGGGCCACTCGGAGGGTGCCGCCTTCAACGCTGGGCTTGGTCGCCTCGGCCCAGCCACGCGAGTCGTGGGCGAGGATGACGATCAGCCCCTTGTCCCCCGACTCTTTCGCGAGTTTCTCGGCGGTCTTGGCCGCGGCTTTGGCGGAGGGGATGAAGTCGTTCCAGAAGGCCAGAAGGACGACCTTCCCCTCGATCTCGCCCTGGGTAAGGGCGGGGCCATTGGCCCAGTCGGTGAGTGTCGCGAGGCGGGCGTTGTCGAAGGCGGAAAACTCGAGTTTCTTCGTTTCGGCCTGGTGCGTCGAGGACCCTTCCCGCTGCGGGTCGTAGGACGTGGGTGCAGGCAAGGGTGCGAGCGGGGCAGCGGCGTTCGCCACGGGAAGACCGACATTCGCGCCCAGCATGGCGAGCGAGGCGAGTCCAGCACACACGGCACAGGCACGGATCTTCATCGCTACCTCCATCAGAACGCCCCCAAACCAGCACGCCCAAACAGCGGGCCGAATCGGTCGGCCCCATCACGGCCTATGGCGGCGAGCGCGCGCCACAAGCCGAAATCACGACCCGAACATGACACCCTCTTTCGACGCACGAGACGCCGAGCGGTTCATGGTAGGGAAGGGAAACAAGGGAAACCCGGCGGGTATGGGCGGAGCGGGGGGCGCGGGCGGGACAGGGGCGGGATGCGGGCCCGGTCGTTTCCCTGAATCTTCCGGACTCCCGGCGGGCCGGCGGGTGGCGTGCAGTGATCCTGCCTTGGGCGCCATCAGTCGGCGGCTCTGCGACGACTGATGCGTGGGGCCCACGACGGGTGGCGGCCAGCGTGTGTTGTGAGGGCTCGCGAGCATCGCGGGAGTTGAGGTTGAGAGTGGACACAACCATCGGCGATGGTCGAGGTTCGAGTGGTTGTTCTAGCCACGGACGGCCACGCCCACGCGTTCGTCTGTTTCGACGACGCCGTCGCGGAGTCGGATCACACGCTCGCAGCGCTCGACCATCTTCGAGTCGTGCGTGACCATAAGCACGGTCATGCCGGCCTCGTGCAACTCGTCGAAGAGACCGAGAATCTGTCCGCCCGTGGTCGAGTCGAGGTTCCCCGTGGGTTCGTCGGCCATGAGGATCGTCGGCTCGACGACGAGCGCCCGCGCGATCGCGACGCGTTGCTGCTGCCCGCCGGAGAGTTGACGCGGGCGGTGGTCCATCCGGTCGGCCAGTCCCACGCGTTCGAGGACCCGTCGAGCGCGATCGGCACGATCCTGCTTGGGGACGCGCTGGTAGAACAGTGGGGCGGCCACGTTCTCCTCGACTGTCAACTGCGGGATCAGGTTGAACGACTGGAAGATGAAGCCGACCATCCGCCCGCGGAATCGAGAGAGTTCCTCGTCCTCCATCTGGCGCGTGTCGCGTCCGCCCAGGATGTACTCGCCCTCGCTGGGCCGATCGAGACACCCCAGGATGTTCATGAGCGTGGACTTGCCCGAACCGGACGCGCCCATGATCGCGACATACTCACTCTGGCGGATCTCGGCGTCGATCCCTTTCAGGGCCTCGACCATAACCGTGCCATCGGGTCGGTAGTAGGTTCTGCGGACCTTTCGCAGGGCAATGACCGGCTCGGCGCGCGCGTCGTCGCTCAACGCCGGCCTCCGCGCGGGCCGTCGGCCTTGGGCGACTCGTCGTCGTTGGCGATGTCGATCTGAATCGCCGCGAGAGCGGTCATCGGGTCTGGATGGAACTGGAAGACCTTGTCCAAACCCGTCACCATGAGCACGGACCAGACATCGTCCGAGACCGAGCACAGCCGCAGTGTCCGCCCGGCTTCCTTCAGGCGGCTCTTGATCTTGAGAAGTTGGGCAAGGTTGGAACTGTTGACATACGACACGCCGGCGAAGTTCAGGACGACGCTTGGTTTCTGGCCTTCGCTGGATTCCAGACGCTGGACGATCCCCGTCAACTCGTCGGAGAGGGCGGGTTCGTCAGCGAGTTCGGCAATCACGATGTCGTCGGACCAGTCCGTGGGCATGGCGACAAGTATAACGGATCGATGTCGATCGCGGTTCAGTGTTCGCACGATGTTTGTGACGAGAGTGTCACGGCGGGCCGGGCGGATTACCAATCCAGGGGATTGAGCCAGGCCTTGGCGAGGTCGCGGACGTCGACGTCGAGGTGCTGATCGCGCCAGGAGAGGCGGCCTGTCTCGGTGAGAACGCCGAGGATCTCGAAGCGAACGCCCGGCTCGCGCTCGGCGATGGTGCGCGCGCGAGCGACGTCGTCCTCGTGGATCTCGAGGATATAGCGCGAGGGCGATTCGGCGAAGGCGAGTTGGTGGGGCGAGGCGTGCCCATGGCCCAGGAGGAGGTCGGCGCCGAGTGAGGGCGTTGGGGCGTCGGGGCCTGTGGTGGCGATGAGCATCTCGGCGAGGGCGACGAGGAGGCCACCCTCGGAGCAGTCGTGGGCGCTCTGGACAAGTTGTCCCGCGATCATGGCGTGCACCGCACGCGCGGTGGCGGGGCCAATACGAAGGTTCGGCGAAGGGATGTGGTTGGCGAGTGGTCCCCACGACTCGTGCACGCCGAAGCGCTCGGCAAAGAGACTGGCGCGCATCTCGGGCGTGGTCTGCCCGACGAGGGCGAGGACATGCCCGGGGCGCTTGGCATCCATCGTTATGGCGTGGGACGTGTCTTCGAGTCGTCCGACGCCCGTGATGAGGAGCGTGGGGGGAATCTCGATGACCTTCTTTTCGCCCGTGTTCGGGTCGGTGAAGCGGAGTTGGTTGTTGAGCGAGTCCTTGCCGCTGACGAAGGGTGTGCGATAGGCGTGGGCGGCGTCGTAGCACCCCTCGCAGGCGCGGACGAGCGTGGCGAGGTTGGCGGGCTTCTCGCAGGATGGCCAGCAGAAGTTGTCGAGAATGGCGATGCGTGACGGGTCGGCGCCGACACAGACGAGGTTGCGCACGCACTCGTCGATGGCGGCGAGAGCCATGGCGTACGTGTCGCCGCCGAGGGCCGGGTCACCCACGGGCGTTTGGAGGCCACAGGCGATCGCGATGCCGGCGGGTGAGCCTGGCACGGGCTGGAGCACGGCGGCGTCGCTCGGGCCCCGACCCGAGGGACCCACCAGCGGCTTGACGATGGTGTTCCCCTGCACCTCATGGTCATACTGGCGGATGAGCCAGTGCTTGGAGGCGATCGTGGGATGGGCGAGGAGCGAGAGGAGCGCGTCGGCGATAGCCGGGGGCGAGGCGGAAATCGGCTTCGTCGGGCTTGCGGGCGTGGGCCAGACGGCCTCGCGCGTGGGCGTGGGGATGCCCTCGTGCAGGAAGTGCATGGGCAGGCGGCCGACCTCGGTCGTGTGGTAGAAGAGGATGAGGTCCTGGTCAGGCGTGCCAAAATGCCCGAGATCGGCGAACTCGACGCCCTCGTCTGTGCAGATGGCGCGGAGCGCGTCGATGTTCTTCGAAGGGACAGCGAGGATGATGCGTTCCTGGGCCTCGCTGATCCAGATCTCGGTGTAGGAGAGTCCAGCGTACTTCAGCGGCGCGCGATCGAGGTGGACCTGGGCGCCGAGCGTGGAGCCGAGTTCGCCGATGGCGGAGGAGAAGCCTCCCGCGCCGCAGTCGGTGAGAGCCGAGTAGAGCGGCGTGCTATTCGGGCCGGCGCTTCTCGCGGTGAGAATGGCGTCGAGGAGGCGTTTCTCCTCGATGGCGTTCCCGATCTGGACGGCATGGGCGAACTCGGTGGAGGCGTTGGACTCGAGTTCGGCGGAGGAGAACGTGGCCCCGTGGATGCCATCGCGTCCAGTGCGTCCGCCGAGCGCGATGATGTGATCGCCACTGGTGGGCGCGCCCTTGATGCGGTCGCGCGGGAGAAGGCCGATGCAGCCGCAGAAGACGAGGGGA
Source organism: uncultured Phycisphaeraceae bacterium (assembly GCA_964628245.1). Taxonomy (GTDB): domain Bacteria; phylum Planctomycetota; class Phycisphaerae; order Phycisphaerales; family UBA1924. The sequence continues at coordinate 181,070 of CAZVMU010000005.1, forward strand.
TTGCCGACGTACCGGTCGTCGAAGTGGACGGCCCCGTTGACGGTGGGGATGCCCATGCGGTTGCCATAGTCGCGCACGCCCGCGGTGACCTCGCTGAGGATGCGGCGCGGCGGGATGGTGCCCGGCGGGAGCGTGTCGGCGGCACGCGTGGGATGGGCGACACAGAAGACGTCGGTGTTGGCAATGGGCTTGGCGCCAAGGCCGGTCGCGATGACGTCGCGGATGCACCCACCGACGCCGGTGGCGGCCCCGCCATACGGCTCGATGGCGCTGGGGCGGTTGTGGGTCTCGACCTTGATGTTGACGGCCCAATGGTCGTCGAGCGCGACGACCCCGGAGTTGTCCTTGAAGACCGAGAGCGCCCAGGTCACGCCTTCGGCGATGAGTTCGTGCGTGGCGGCGGCGATAGTGGACTTCAGAAGGTTGGTGATGGTGACGGTGCCGTCGGGGTTGATGGTGTGCCCGGGGCGGGGCTTCCCGGTCTGTGGAGTGGGTAAGTCGCCCGCGTACCGAACCGTGCTCTTGAGCGTCTTGTGCACGCAGTGCTCGGACCAGGTCTGGGCGATGGTCTCGAGTTCGATGTCCGTCGGCTCACGCCCGAGCGTGCGATACTCGGCCTGCACAGCACGCATCTCGTCGAGGCTGAGGAAGAGGTGCGCCTGACGCGACATCGACTGGAGTTGCTCGTCGGAGAGGTCACGGATGGGAACGTGGCGGAGATTGAGCGAGTAGGCGTGGCCTTTGGGGAGGCTCTGCGGGTGGAAGGGCGCGGTCGTGATCTGGTGGATCACGGGATTGGCGAGCGTCGCGCGGGCAAGATCGATGGCTTGGTCCTTGGTGAGGCCATCGATGTCGAAACGGATCCCGGTGGAAACATCGGCCTCGATGCCCAGGAGGTCGGCGATCGCCTCGCGCACGCTTTGCGCGGCCGGGTCCATGACGCCAGGGAGCGGATGGACCTCGATGGTGGAGTGTTTCGATGGCGTGGGATTCACGCCCTGGAACGCCACCTCGCAGACCGGATCGGCGAGGAGTTGCGAGGCAAGGCGATCGAGGTTGTCCTTCGTGAGCGGAGCTTCGATGAGGTAGACAGACGCGGTCTGGGCGACGGCGCGCAGGCCAAGGGACTCGGCACTCCGAGCGAGGGCGTCGGCTCGCGGATCGGTCTGGCCCGGCTTGGCGCGGACCTCGAATCGGTGGACGCGCGGGGTCAGTGTGCTCGTGGTTTCGGCGGTGGTTGGGGGCATGGGCGCGATCATATGGATGCGGCGATGCGGATGCCGTGTGTACAGTGCTGTCGTCATGGGCAGGCGTCCGTCGAAGAAGGCGACGAAGCAGGCGGGCGCACGCTCGATGGGATCGTCCGGGCGCGCGTCGTCGCCTCTGGATTCAGTCGCGGGGTTCGTCGAGCCGAAAGACCTAGGCGTGCAACCGAGCGATCCACAAGTTCAACGAGACCACGAGGCCCTGGCGCGTGACGTCGTCGGCGAGGGGGCCGTCCCTGCGGAGCGGCCGACGATCGTGATGCCGCGCGCCGGCGAGGCGGGGCTTCTGCTGGAGTTCGCGTGGGAGGTCTGCAACCAGGTCGGCGGGATCTATCAGGTGATCCGGTCGAAGGTGCCGTTTGTCCGCTCGCGCTGGGGCGATCGGTACATGCTGGTTGGCCCATATGACGCGGGGAAGGTGGGCCTGGAGTTCGAGCCGGCACCGGCTCCGGAGTGGCTCGAGGCCGTGATCGGGCGCCTTCGCGATGAGGGTCTTCGGGTGCACCACGGGACGTGGCTGATCCCCGGCAGGCCGAGGGTCTTGCTACTCGAGCACTGGGGATCAGCGGAATACCTGGCGAAGGCGAAGTACGCGATCTGGAAGGACCATGGCATCGAGACACCCGGCTCGGATTGGCTCATCGATGGCGTGGTCTCGTTCGCGGACGCGTCGAGGCGGCTGGTCGAGGCGATCGCGGAGGAGCGCACGAGGCGCGCCCACGAGGGGACGGTGATCGCCCACTTTCACGAGTGGATGAGCGGCCTGGCGATCCCGATGCTGCGCCATCGGAACGTGTCGGTGACCACGGTCTTCACGACGCACGCGACGCTGCTGGGAAGGTACATCGCCTCGGCGCACGACGATCTCTACGACCGCTTGCCCTGGATCGACCAGGCGCACGAGGCGGCGGCGTACAACATCCGCCCACAGCACGCCATCGAGCGGGCGAGCGCCCACGGGGCCCACGTCCTCACGACCGTCTCGTCGATCACGGCGGAGGAGTGCGCGTCGCTCCTCGGGCGATCGGTGGACGTGGTGACGCCCAACGGCCTGTCGATCGGGATGTACAACGCCGGGCACGACCAGCAGCGGTTCCACCAGGAGTACAAGGACTGGATCCATCGCTTCACGATGGGGCACTTCTTTCCGAGTTATTCCTTCGATCTGGATCGGACGCTGTACTTCTTCACGAGCGGGCGGTTCGAGCCACACAACAAGGGTTTCGACCTCTGCCTGGAGGCGATGGCACGCCTGAACTCGGAACTTAAGACGCGGAACCTCGGCAAGACGGTGGTCTTCTTCGTGGTCTCCCGCCGGGCGACCAAGGGGATCAACCCGCTCGCGATGGAAAAACGCGGCGTGCTCAACGAGTTGTGGGAGGTGTGCGAGAAGATCACCCAGGGCGTCGGCTCGCGACTCTTCTATCGCTCGGCGTCGGGTGGGCGCCTGAAACTCGACGATCTCGTGGACGAATACTGGATGCTGCGGTATCGCCGGGCTCAGCACGCGCTCAGGCAGCCCTGCCTGCCGATGGTCGTGACGCACATCCTCGAGGACGACGTGCACGATCCGGTCTTGAACCACATCCGCGTGCTGGGCCTTCTCAATCGCGAGGAGGACCCGGTCAAGGTGGTGTATCACCCGGACTTCATCACGCCGACGAATCGCCTGTGGGAGATCGAGTACGACCAGTTCGTGCGTGGCTGCCACATGGGGATCTTCCCGAGTCTGTACGAGCCGTGGGGCTACACGCCGCTCGAGTGCATCGCGATGGGCGTACCCGCGGTGACGAGCGATCTCGCGGGGTTCGGAAGGTACGCGCAGGAGACCTACCAGGACCACGACGCGTGGGGCCTGACCGTGCTGAAGCGCCGTGGGCGCTCGTTCCAAGATGCCGCAGGCGACCTCGCGAGGCGGATGCTCGACTTCTGCACGCTCGAGCGGCGTGATCGCATCGCGCTGCGCAACGAGGTCGATCGGCGCTCGTGGGAGTTCGACTGGGAGAAACTCGGCAAGGCGTACACCACGGCATACGACCTGGCTCTCGCTCGATTCGACGCGGAACGCTCCGGCGAGGCCGGCGGCGTCGCGATGGTCTCGGCGGCGTCACTCGTCGCGGGACGTCGGATGGGGATCGGTCTCCATCGCACGTCGTGAGTAGAATCGTGCGTGCAGTCGTGATGTTCCAAGAACAATCACATAGCCCATCAGAACTTGACAAGTAAAGCACATGAATCCAACCGTGGTCCACCGAGTCGGTTCAGTGGCAGGCCCCCAGATTCCATGTACTAGTTTACGGAAATGGACGAGCACGTTGGCGATGGCCTTTGCGTCGGCAGTTGTCGCCCAAGGCGTCGTTTCGGAAATCAATGAACTCACGGGCTCGTGCTCATGCGATGCGGCCGGGGTTCGATCAGCGGTGTAGAACGCTTTGGTCGTGCCATAGAGTCGAACCCGATTGTTTCCGGACACGATGTCGTACGCGCTGATGACGCTCTCGTCGTGTCCGGTCACGAGCCGTGTGAGCCGGCGGCTCCAGGGCAATCGCATACCGAGCCCATTGAGGGCCATCACCTCCGTCGATTGCACATCGACCCGTCCCGAACAAGTGCCACTCCAGGGCGCGCTTCCCGTGCCGCCACAGTCGCCGAGGTAGATAACCGGAATGAGCAGAGAAAGGACAAACGCGACCAGGAACGTTTTCATCGAGCGCACAATCGCCTGAATCGCTCTTGTGCACGGGGGTCGGGGAAGATGTGAGGCAGGCTGGCCGCACTCCGAACAGATCGATGGTGAGCCCGGATGCTGCGCGTATCCGCATGTGAGGCACTCGTGTGCCAGTGCTCGTCGCTTGATCCGGTTGTGGTGGCGGAGTCGCACGACGTGCATAACTGACGCACCGGCGAGGGCGAGGAGGGAGACATCAACCAGGAGGAGCGTTGATGGTGCGTTTGGACCCGCGATCGTCGAGCAAAGGAAGAGCACCCAGGCGGCCACGGCAGCGGGCCATGCCGGAGCAATCCGCGCGCAGGGGTGACCGTTTGCCCGCAACAGACAACGAATGCTGAACTTTGCGACAACTGGTCCACCAAAGGTGAGGACGCTCAGGGCGATCAGAGTGAACCCCAACCACTGCGGGACTTGGGGCGTGAATGGGAACGAACTGGGCATGGCTCGCGCACTAACTACTGCTCAACGATCGAGCCGAGCTTCATGATCAGTTTGCATTTATCGAGTTCGTTAACAATCTTGTCGCCGTCGAAGTCAAGTCGAGAAAAATCGACACTACTGTCCATGTAGTAGCTCAGAATGTCCTGGATATCTACCATCTGATCGAACATGTCGATATCGTCGTTGTCGATTTGGCCGTTGCCGTCCAGGTCGTATTTGCCCACACTTTGATCGAGTTCGTTCAACAGTTCGTTTAGGAAGAGCAAGGCATCTGTGGGATGAGCCGAGTAGACGTCGCCACGTGTTCCCCAGAAGATGCTCACGTTGTCTGGTGACGTTTGCTCCAGTGAGATTGCTCGAACAAGAGTGTCTCGAATCTCGACGACTTGTCGGAGATACGCGTCCTCAATGCGCTTCACTTCTCCAAAGAAGGGGAAGATGTCATCAAACTGTGTGGCATCAATTCCTATCGCCGAAAACGGCACGATGCTCGATTCGGATCCGTGTTGAGTGCCTGTTGGTGTCGAACTGTCACAAGAACAGTTGTGGCCGAGTGATTGACAATGGCAAGATGCGTCTTCGCAGGAGGAAGAACAGACAACGGTGCCCCCTGATTGAAAGGAAATGTGCTGCACGATCTTGGTGCGGTGATGCCATGCGCCAACCGTGCGGCCGCAGATACGATCACCGTCACCGGTTGGTTCAAATACATAGTACTCGACCTCACATTGACGCACTGTGATGGTTGAGTTAGGCCAGCACGTCTGCAAGGTGCAGCGTTGGCATGGAGGTGCCGTGATTCCACATGTAATCCCAGCTTGATCCCGAAGCACATACGTATACGACAGAGTGATTGGTGAGTCACCCACACGGCAAGTGCCTTGAAAGTTGTGGCCAGTCGTACTCGATGTTGTGTAGCTTCCCGAAGCGCCGCACTCCGCACCCCACGCATCATTTGTGCCTGGCCGAAGGACTGTTGAACAGTGTGTACCTGTACTAACCGTGCATGAGAGACATATCGGATCCGCCATCGCGGATGTATCACCTCCGGCCACTGCAGTCATAGCTGCAAACACACACACACATTTCGTGAGTCATGACGCGAGTTCGAGGTCTTCAACGTGGCTTCTCCAAAGGGTGTCCGATAAGATACCTGGAGTTTGCCCTTTCCGCAAGTTGAGGTTGCGTCACTAGTGTTCGAAAGAGGAACGGAAGGTCCATGACTCACCACTTTGCCGGTCTCCCACGCGTGGAGTTGCACACCGATGGGGCGTGCTCGGGGAATCCCGGGCCGGGTGGGTGGGCGTACATCCTGAAGCACCCGGCGAGCGGAACGGCCCGCGAGGCGAGCGGGGCCGAGTTGGACACGACCAATAACCGCATGGAACTTCGCGCGGTGATCGAGGGGCTCAAGGCGCTCACGAAGGCGTCCGGCGTGGATTTGTTCTCGGACTCGAAGTATGTCCTCGACGGGATGAAGAGTTGGATGGCGAACTGGAAGAAGCGCGGCTGGGTGACCGCGGATCGCAAGCCCGTGAAGAACCGGGACTTGTGGGAGGCGCTCGACCTCCTGATGCAGACCCACGATGTGCGATTCCACTGGATTCGTGGGCACAGCGAGCACCCGGAGAACGAGCGTTGCGACCGGCTCGCGGTGGCGGCTCGCGAGGCGCTGGTCTCGAATCCCGACTGACTCACCGGTGGGCCGGGGCGAACTGTGCCGGTTGTGCGGGTTGTGCCTCGCTTTATGGGGTTTGGTGTGGGCGAGGTGGATCGGGGGCGAGGGCTTGGTCAATATGGGCGGTCGAAGGACCGATGTGTAGGGGCACGGCTAGCCCGGATGGAGGCCCCCATTGGACCTGCTCAAGATTCTCAAGGCGGCATATGAAGCGGACGCGTCGGACGTTCACCTGATCGCGGGACAAGTTCCCGTGATGCGGGTGCACCAGGTCATGACGCCCATGGATCTCCCGGTGATCACGCCCGAGGTGGGGCGCCGGTTCCTGGAGCAGATGGCTCCCTCCGAGGCGCTCGCGACCTTCGAGAAGCAGAAGGACGCCGACTTCTCCTTCGCGGTGGACGGGCTGGCCCGCTACCGCGTGAACGCGCACATGCAGCGCGGCAAGGTCGGCATGGCGATGCGAATGATCAAGACGAAGGTCCCGCCGCTCGCGGCGCTGAATCTTCCCGAGGTCATCGCGCGCCTGACGTACCTCCCGCGAGGGCTGGTGCTGGTGACAGGTGACACGGGCTCGGGCAAGTCCACGACGCTCGCCGCCATGATCCAGGCGATGAACGAGCGCTATCGCAAGCACATCATCACGCTCGAGGACCCGGTCGAGTACGTCTTCGAGAGCAAGGAGTGCGTGATCGAGCAGCGTGAACTGGGGCAGGACATGCCCACGTTCGCGTCGGGACTCAAGCACGCGCTGCGTCAGGACCCGGACATCATTCTCGTCGGCGAAATGCGAGACCTGGAGACGACGGCGTTGGCGATCAGCGCCGCCGAGACGGGCCACCTTGTGCTCAGCACGCTGCACACGGTGAACGCCTCGCAGACGGTCGAACGAATCATCGATATGTACCCGGCCGGCCAGCAGAACCAGATTCGCTCGATGCTGGCGAACACGCTGCAGGCGGTCGTCTCGCAGACGCTGTTCAGCCGCATCGATCGGGCGGGCATGGTCCCGGCGACGGAGACGCTCTTGTGCACGCCCGCGGTGCGCAACCTGATCCGCGAGTGCCGGACGTTCGAGATTCCCAACGTGATCGAGACGAACCGCGCCATCGGGATGATGAGCCTGGACGCGTCGATCGCCGAGGCGTACTTCAACGGGATGATCAGCCGGGAGGACGCGATCGCGCAGTCGGCCTACCCGGACAAGCTCGAGCGTCAGTTGGCGGCCTGAGTGTGTCGAAGGTGTGTGGAAAGGAGGTTGGACGGTCGGAATAGTCGCGGCGTCGCGAGACGCACGGAGAACCCCGGCGGGTCCAGTGAGACATGGCCAACTATCGCTACCAGATTCGCAACGCCAACGGCCAGGTGCAGGTCGGGGTCGTCTCCGCCGACACGGCCCAGACCGCCGCGGCGGTGCTGCGCAACCAGGGGTCGCACGTCCTCTCCTTGACCGCCGTGAGCGGGAGCGAGGAGACCAAGTCTCTGATGGACCGCTTCCGCGAGGCGAACTCGGGGAAGCCCACGCAGAAGCACGTCCTGGATTTCACGACGCAGCTGGCGGTCATGATCCGCGCCGGCATCAACCTCCGCGCGGCGCTCGACGGCATCGGCGAGCAGACGACGCACGTCGGCTTCAAGAAGGTCATCATCAAGCTCAAGAACGACGTCGAGTCGGGCAAGCAGTTCTCGGAGGCGATCGCGAAGCACCCGAAACTCTTCAACCCGCTCTACGTCAACATGGTCCGAGCCTCGGAGATGTCGGGTAGTTTCTCGAAGATGCTCGATCGAATCGCCGCGTACATCGGGCAGCAGCTCGAGACGCGGAAGATGGTGGTCGGCGCGGCGATCTACCCGGTGATCATCGGCACGCTGGCGATCGGCGTGACGGTCTTCCTGCTCACGTTCGTCCTCCCGAAGTTCGCGGGCGTCTTCGAGGGCAAGGAGGAGATCCTCCCCTGGGCGACGAAGTTCCTGCTGGGGCTCTCGAAGTTCATGGTGGAGAAGTGGTACCTGCTCCTCGCGGGCGCCTCGGTCATCGGCGGCGTCGTCTTCGCGTTCACGAAGACCGAGGTCGGACGATTCTGGGTGGACAAGGCGAAACTGAGCGTCCCGATCTTCCGCGGGATGTTCCGGGCGCTGTACATCAGCCGCTCGCTCCAGACGATGGGCCAGTTGATCAACGCGGGCGTGCCGATGCTCGACACGCTCTCGATCACGGGCGAGATCTCGGGGAACTCGATCTTCCGCTCGGTGTGGCTGAAGGTGCACGCGCACGTGAAGACCGGCAAGAAGATCACGCACGCGCTCATGAAGGATGCGATTCTTCCCAAGGCGGTCACGCAGATGATCGCGGCGGGCGAGGAGTCCGGTAAGCTCGGCGAGGTCCTCGACGAGATCTCGGTCTTCTACTCCAAGCAGTTAAAGGACGCGATCAAGGCGGCAACGTCCATGATCGAGCCCATCATGATCCTCATGATGGGTACAGTCGTCGGCTTCATCGCGATGGCGATCATTCTCCCCATCTTCAAGATGAGCCAGATCGTGAAATAATCGATATTCCTTGTCGAGGGACCGCGGGGTCCCCTCGGGAGGGAAGGCTCATGCTCCATGACATCGCCGGGACGGTTCGAGCGGTGCGCCGGCGTCGGCGCGGGCCTCGGGCGTTCACGCTCCTCGAGACGATGATGGCCCTGGTCATCATCGGCGTCGGGATCCTCGCCTACGTCGAGGCGCAGACCTCGTTCATCAAGACCAATGGCTGGTCGTCGCAGGCCGGCACGGCGATGCTTCTCGCGAACGAGATTCGAGAGATGACGCGCCGCCTCCCCCGTCACGATCCCGTCACCGGGCTCTTCGTGGACAACAGCAGCGGCAGCCCCGTGCTCGTCGGCTGGGGACGCGAGGCCGGCGAGGCTACTGCCGCAGACCTTGACGACATCGATGATCTCGACGGTCTGCAGTTCGGCAACGGCGGGACGCTCCCCGGGCCGATCGATGCGTACGGCAACGTCGTGCCCGAGGTGGATATCAACGGCGTCGTGGAGACCAACGCCGGCAACCCCGTCCCGCTCGAGGGATGGTCGCAGCGCGTGATCGTGGAAAAGGTCGATCCGTACAACTACAGCACGGTTCGTGCGGCGGGATACTCGCAGGCGGCGACCTCGTCGCTCCCGGCGATTCCCGTGAACGGATTCCCGCTCCGTGTGACGGTGGTGGTGGAGTATCAGAGTGTGGACGACGTCTCGCCGCAGGAGATTGCGCGGGTGACGTGGGTGCGCCCGTAAATCGGGCGGCGTGGAGTTGGCGCGTGGGCAAGTGTGGAAGGCCGAGGAGTTGAACCGATGAGCGCGACACGTCGAGCACGAACTAGGGACGCCATTCGCAAGATGCGCGAGCGCACGGGCATCGCCAGCGTGCTGTCCATGATGCTCCTGATCATGTTCGGCTCGCTGGCGGCGGCGATGGCGATCGTCAGCAAGGGGAACATCGCGACGGCGGCGACAAACATCCGCGTGATCCGGGCGCAGGGCGCCGCGGAGACGGGGCTCGAGGTCGCCAAGGCGCGGCTGTCCGACGCCGCGGGTCGATTCGTGGTCTCCAACAGCAAGATCACGTCCACGTTCGGGACGTACTTGTGGACCGGGAACTCGGGGGGCATCGGGACGCACGTGGTCATTGCTTCGAAGATCGGGCCGCTGGACCTGGGAACGCCGTCGGGCGTCGCGGCGGCGCTGATGCAGATGCACTCGGTGGACCAGAACACGGTGCCCGAGGCGGGCGTCGCGTCGGTGGCGCTGACCAACGCGCCCTCGGGAACGAGTGCGACGGAGTACACGCTGACGAACTGGGTGTACACACCGGGCGTGGCGGTGGAGAGCCCGAACGCGGGCGGGCCACCACCGGTCTGCTTCCAGATCACCTATGCGCCGCTGGCGAATGGCACGGACGTGCGCGTGATCTCGACGGGGTACGACTTCAGTTATCTCCGCAACGGCCGGCCCGTGAAGCGGACGGTGTCGCAGGACTTCCGCATGATCAAGCGGGTGAACCACGCGATCATGAGCCCCAACCGCGTCATGATCGGGAAGAACGTGAACGTCGAGGGGAGCATCGGCTCCACCTTCACCGATGTCACATTCAACGACGGCGACCCGATGGTGATCCGCTCGGACTTCTACGGGTTGAACTCGGTGCTCGATCAGAAGCTCGACGATTTCTTCGCCGCGGTCAAGGCGAACGACGTGGACGGCGACTCGCGTCTCCGCGTGGGGCACCCCGTCGAGGGACAGGCCGTCTCGCCCAGCCAGTCGTACACCGATGGCTCGGGCAACCCCGTCAACCCCTTCACCGACGTGACCAACGACGGCTTCGTGGACGACTTCGACATCTTCATCAAGCACTTCGACCAGAACAACGACGGGAAACTCACGCTCTCGGCGGGGCTGACCGCGGGGACGCCGGCGTCGGGCTTTGCCGCCGAGTTCTCCGTCGACGACAACCTCTCGATCCTGATCGACGGCGGCGTGCCCGATCGCAACGCGAACGGGGTCTCTGGCTACACCGAAACCAACGGCAACGGACACTGGGACAGCGCCGACGGGAACATGAACGATTGGAACGCCGCGGAGAGTTCCGCCGGGCGCAACGGCAACAGCGACCAGGTGCTCGGCTATCGCGATGGGTACATCGATTATCGCGATCGTTACGCCAAGGTGCGTGGCGGTCTGGCCTTCCGCGCGACGCAGTCGGCGTGGGAGACAAACCAGGGTGCAGTCGAGGATCGTCTCCGCGGGGCCGTGATCCCCAGCGAGGGCGTCGCGGCGCAGCGGTATGGCGTCTCGAGCACGGAACTCCCCGACTTCGACATCAACACATTCGATTCGTCGCGGACGGATCTGCAATCAGCGGCGGATGGTCAGCCATTCAACAACCAGGTCGCGACGCAACTGGGCATCTCGACGGGCCAACTCGCCACCTATGTCGAGTCGCAGCCCGATGGCTCTCCCAACCCGCGGTTTCTTCGACTCGATCCGGACGTGGCGCCGCTCGACGGGCTCCCGGACAACTGGTCGACGGCATACTTCGAGAAGATGCCGTATGCCTCCCCAAACCACACAGACTACTACTACCGCCCGGTCTATGAGAACATGACCTTCCGGGACGTGATCATCCCCGCGGGAACGAACGCGCTCTTCAAGAACTGCACGTTCATCGGCGTGACCTATGTCCGCTCGACCACGACCAACACGCATGTGTTGTGGGGTGAGTATGGCAAGATGACGATGGACACCTCGTCCGGGCGTCCCAAGTTGGCGTCACCGCGGATGGTCTATGGCGATGACGCGGGTGAGACGAGCTATCCGGACATGCTCCCGGCTTCCGCCAAGCCGCCGAGTCAGATGATCCTGATGGCCCAGCCGCCGATGGACAAGGCGGACATTCCCGACGACGAGGTGGCGCTCACGCTGGGCTACAACAACCTCCCGGATCCGCTAGTTGTGTCAGGCAAGCGCATCACCGACACCAAGGCGCTCTCGAACAATCTTCGGTTCCACGACTGCCGCATCATCGGGTCGATCGTGAGCGACTCGCCCGCGAACTACACCAACTCTCGGAACAAGATCCAGTTCACGGGCTCGACGAAGTTCTACCAGGAGAATCCCGACGATCCGGACAATCCGTCGATCAACCCCGAGTCGGTGGACGAGGACGTGATCGCGGAGAGTTCCTTGATGCTCCCGCACTATTCGGTGGATCTGGGCGCGTTCAACAGCCCGGCGTCGCAGGACCTGCAGCTCCAGGGCGTCATCATCGCGGGCGTCATCGATGTCCGCGGGAACGCGACGATCGACGGGGCGCTCATGCTCACCTTCAAGCCTCAACTCGGCGCCGGGCCGCTGCAGGACGCGACGGGCGCGCCCATCGGGAACCCCGCGGGATTCAACTCAACCATCGGCTACTTCGGGCCCGACGACGGCGATGAGGAGTCTTTTGATCCCGAGTCGCTCCCGCTGGTTGGCGGCGTGCCGATCGTCGGCTATGACACCAACGGCGACGGGATCGCCGATGTCGGGCCTGATGAGGTCCAGCCCAGCGGCTCGACCCCCGTGCCGTTCAACGGCTACGGACGCATCGCGATCCGATTCAATCCGACCATGTCCATGCCGGACGGCGTGATGCTCCCGATGCAGTACACGACGGTGACCGGCTCGTATCGGGAGGGCACACGATGAATCGTCGTCCGCGCGCGCGTCGCGCCTTCAGCATGATCGAGGTGCTCATCTCGCTGGCGATCACGGGGACTCTCCTCGCCGCCGCTCTCGCCGCGCTCGACGCGTCGTTCAAGAGTTACAAGGTGACGAGCGAGGGCGCCTCGACCCACGTCGTCACACGCATGGTGATGTACCGACTCATGACGATGATCCGCACGGGGACCGAGTTCGGGCCTTATCCCGCGGACGTCCTGAACGCGGCCCAGAACCCGCTCAGCAGCACCTTCATCGAGTTCACCACCAGCGAGAACGTCGGCGCGGGGACCAAGCAGATCGTCCGCATCGAGCGGCGAGACACCGCCACCGTCGGGACGTACGAGTTGTGGTACGTCCAGAAGGACTACTCGGGCGGCGCGCTCGTCTCCACGCAGGCCAGGCCCCTGCTCGTCGGCGTCAAGGAGGCGACGTTCGAGCTGCAGTACGACGTCGGCCCAAGGCTCAAGAAGGCGACCGTGGACCTGACCGTGCTCCCCAACGACCTCGACGACGCGAGCATTGGTTCATCGCTCCAGACGCCGACGATCCGCATGGTCTCGTCGGTCTCGCCGCGGAAACTCGACTAGGTCCACCGGAGCGACTCGATCACCTCAGGGACGAGGTCTGCAAGTTCCATGGCAAGCAGGCCCGAGGGTGACGCGTGGCGCGAGGCCCAGGTTTCGCCCGCGATCGCGTGGGCCTGCACGCCCAGGCGCGCGATGTCGTAGAGCGAGAGGCGAGGCACAGTCATCGTCGATGTGGCGGGAGACGCCGCGTGCTGTGCCGCAAGCGACGCGATGATGCCCGCGAGCACGTCACCCGTTCCCGCCGTCGCGAGGCACGCGTGCCCACGCTCGCAGATCCACGTCTCGTGCCCATTGCTGACGACCGTCCCCGCGCCCTTGAGCACGACGATGGTGCCGAGCCGCTGCGCGAGGGCCTCGGCGGCCTGAGGACGAGACTTCACCCCGGTCGGATCATGGGCGACTCGAAACGCCGCCGCAAGACGCTTGAACTCGCCGGGATGGGGCGTCAGCACGCACGCCGCGCGAAAGTCTCGCCAGAGATCAGGGACCTGCGCGAGCACATTCAACGCATCAGCGTCGATCACGACCGGCGCGTCTTCCTGCTGGATCAAACGCAGCACGATCGGTGCGGCATCGGAAGCGTCTCCCAATCCCATGCCCACAGCAACGGCGGTTGCGCGCGCCATCGCCGCATCGAGTTGGGCCGCCGCCTCGTGGGCGATGAGCGAGCCATCATCGTGGGTGCGGAGTGCGACACCCGTCGCCGAGGGGCAGAGGGCGATACCCGACTGGATGATGGGCGCGGGCATCGCGAGCTGCACGAGACCGGCGCCCGCGCGAAGCGCCGCGTGGCCCGCGAGCGCCGGCGCTCCGATCATCCGCGAATCGCCCCGGCAGCAGCCACCAACAACAAGGACCGTGCCGAACGTCCCCTTGTGCCCGCGCGGATCACGCGCCGGGATGCGAGGCAGTGGGGAGGGCTGGTCTGGCGGAGGTGAGGCGTGCTCGCTCATGGCTCGGTCGACTCAACAGCGATCTTCACACGCCCAAGCAGCGGCACAAGGTTCACGAGCGACTCGGTCACGTCGGTGTCGTTCAGGCTCGAGACGCCCAGCGTGATATGTGTCGCGTCGTACGTCGTATTGCCGGGGAGCGTCGCGTCGAGATCGACCCAACGCTTTGTGCCGTCGATGTCGAGCAGGGCCTGGGCCCACATGTGATAGCCGAAGATGGACTTGGCGCCAGCGAAGGCGTCGGCATAGATCAGCCCACACGCCGCCCGCGATGGAGTGCCGTCGAGTCGTAGGAGCGCTGCAAGGAGGACGGCGTGCTCGCTGCAGTCGCCCTCGCGATCGCGGGCGATCTCTGACGCTGTCGCGAACCCGACACCCAGGCTCTTGCGCCGGATGTACTCGTGCACGAACCGCCGAATCGCCTCGGCCCGCTCGCGTGGCGAGTCCTTGGCGCCCTTCACAGCACGCTCGTGCAGGTCCTTGAGCGTCTCGTCGGTGAGGTCGGTCATGGCGCTCGTCGCAAGCCACGCCGGGTTCTTCGCCTCGTCGGGCGTGATGGCGTTGGGGAACGACGTGTCCACGTTGATCACCGAGGCCCGGTCGTTCTCACGCCGCACCGACTGCGAGCCGGTCGCCGGGAGTTCGGGCATCGTGCCATCATCGATGGCAAGGCGGTACCGGGCCTTGGCGACCGTGCGAGGGTCGGAGATGGCGCGGTCGGGCGTGACGAACGTGCGCACCATGAGTTCGGGCGGCGCGAAGTCTTTGGTCGCCTCGGCCTGCGTGGAGAGGGTCATCTCGATGCTGATCGGGCCCATGTGGGTCGCGGTCTTGATCATGTCGCCGACGTCGTTGGTGTACTCGGAGGTCACGACTCCCGGCAACTGCTCGATGGTGACGCGGCCCTTGTGGAACTCTTTCGTCTCGCCGAGGATCGTGAGCGTCTCGCGTCCCTCGTCGGTGTGCGTGACCGTGATGAGACGCAGGCCCAGGCTCGGATCGATCGTCCTGAACGAGACCGTCTTCTCGCCCTTCGCGGCTTGAGCCTTCACGAATCGCTCCGACGCGGCGAGTGTGAGCCACTCCTCGTCAAAGGGCGGCAGGGTCTTCACCGTGACCTTCTTGTCCTGCGTCGTGGTCTGCGTGATGCCGTCCTTGGCGAAGATCCACTCGTTCTCGACGGGCGTCTTGCTCATGGTCTGCCTGGAGACGATGGACTTCGGCGTGCCGTCGGGCGCTTCGACAAAGATCGTCTCGGTCGCGATCTCCATCGCGGTGTTCCCCCGGCCAATCCGCATGGACGACTCGCTGAGCGAGGAGATCTCGTCGGGAGTCGTTGTCTGCACAGTTCGCATCCACCCCGCGCGCTCGCCGCCGATGGTCACGATGTACCAGTGGGTCTCCACCGAGGGGATCGCCGGGGCTACGGTCGCGATCGTTGTCTTCGGTGCGGCCTGTGGCTCGAGCGTCGCGGACTGGGCCATCGTCACGCCGGCCACACCGGCTAAGGCGATCATGCCCATGCCCCGTCTCGTCCAACGCTTCAGAATCTCAACTCGCATCGCCCGACTCCTTCCATGATCGCTGATGTCCATCAACTCAACAGGTCTGTGCTTCACCGCCGTCAAGAAAGACGCTTCTACTCTGCTCGACCATCGCCCCGGGCACGGCGGCACCAGGCCAGAAATCGTCATCGACTTGCCGACCAGTCGCGGCCGCCGCGCGACGCCGAACTGTAGTGCCCACTACCCTTGCCCCGTGATCGACACCCACTGCCATCTCACCTTCCCCGATCTCTCCACCGAGATCGCCGGCGGCGTCGAGGGCGTCCTCGCCCGCGCGCGGGAGCACGGTGTTGCCGGCTGCATCACCATCTCCACCACCCATCACGACGCGAAGAACGCCCTGAGTGTCGCGAAGCGATTCAACAACGTCTGGTGCACCGCCGGCGTGCATCCCTTGTACACCGATGAGATGCCGCATGATTGGTCCGCGATCCGTGAGGTCATTACCGACGCGCGCTGCGTCGCCTGGGGCGAACTCGGCCTGGACAATCACTACGACAAGCCGCCGCGAGAGGTTCAGCACTCCGTGCTCGCCGAGCAACTCGCGACGATCGAGTCGTGCGTTCGAGAGGGGATCGCCAAGCCCATCGTCATCCACTGCCGCGAGGCTTTCGCGGACCTGATCCCGATCCTTCGCTCAACGACCCTCGACCCCTCGCGGTTCGTCTTCCACTGTTTCACAGGCACACCCGACGAGGCGAGGATGGTCCTCGACTTCGGCGCGTGCCTCTCGTTCACAGGCGTTGTGACCTATCGCAACGCGAAGGACGTGCAGGATGCGGCCCGCCTCGTGCCCCTCGATCGGATCATGGTCGAGACCGACGCACCATTCCTCTCGCCCGAGCCGCACCGCGGCACGCGCCCCTGCGAGCCGTGGATGTCGTCGCTGACGGCACGTTTCCTCGCGAAACTCCGTGGCGAGGAGTGGGACACGTTCCACGCCGCCATCAACGAGAACGCACGCCGGTTCTTCGGGATCGATGTGCCCGCCACCACCTGAATCGCCAAAGAGCACTCAGCCACTCCCGCCATGACCACACTCGCCGCCTACTTCCACGACATCAACCCGTTTCTCGTGCGGTTCACGCCATCCTTCGGCATCCGCTGGTATGGCCTCTCGTACGCGCTCGGGTTCGTCATCGCGTGGCTCGTGCTCCTCCGCCTGACGAAACGCGGCATCGTCCGTCTCGCGCCCGAGCGGCTCGGCGACGCCATGCTCACGCTTATGCTCGGCGTGCTCGTCGGCGGACGACTGGGATACGCGGTCTTCTATGACCGTCCACTATTGTGGACGTTCACCAAGTCCGCGCCGTGGTGGAGCCTGCTCGACATCACCAACGGCGGCATGGCGAGCCACGGCGGGATGATCGGCGTGCTTGTCGCGACGTGGATCATCTGGCGACGCGAGAAGCGGGCCGTGATTGCACAAAGTGGAACGAGCGACAACGAAGCCTCCACCGAAGCACCTGCCGTCGCACCCTATCTCCACTTTGCAGACGCGTGGGCCTTCGTCGCGCCCTTCGGTCTGATGCTTGGACGCCTCGCCAACTTCATCAACGGCGAGTTGCTGGGGCGCATCGTCGCCAATGCAGGCGAGAACGCGCCCTGGTGGGCCGTGCGTTACCCACAGGAGATCACCTCAGGCCAGGCGACCAATCTCTCACAGGCGCAGCAGGGCGCGCTCGACACCATCATCGCCAAGTTCCGCACGCCCCATGGCGACATGGAGCATGCCGCGAAGCGCATGATCGAAGCGATCCAGGATCGCGGCTTTCCCGGTCGGCTCGACCTGATCCACGACCTCACGCCCTACATCAACGCGCGGGCGCCCTCGCAACTCGTGCAGGCACTGGCCGAGGGACCCGTTCTGCTGCTCGCGCTCTGGATCATCTGGGCCAAACCCCGCTCTCCCGGCATGATCGCGGCGGCGTTCCTCATCGTCTATGGCATCCTGCGCATCGCCACCGAGTTCGTCCGCCTTCCCGACCCCGGCGTCGCGGGATTGCTGGGTCTGAGCCGGGGGCAGGCGCTCAGCGTCGCCATGATCGCCGTCGGCGTCGCCTTCGCGATCTTCGCCGTGCGCCTCGCGCGGTCGGGACGCGAGGTGCCACTCAAACTCGGCGGCTGGTTGCACCCGGCTTCGTCCGCAGAGGCGTCCTACGACATCCGCGCCCCGAAGCAGATCGACTCCGATTCTCGATGATCCCGTTCGGGCGGGCCACCGGATTGGACCTCCCGCCACTACCATGATCCAGGCCCGGTCATGCCGACCGGAAAGGAATCTCACGTTCCATGAATGTGCTCGTCACAGGAGGCGCCGGCTACATCGGCTCGCACGCGACCGCGAGGCTCCTGCGCGACGGGCACCGTGTCCTCATCATCGACAACCTCCACCAGGGGCACACCCAGGCTGTCGATGCACTCCGATCCCTTGCCCCCGACCGCGTCTCGTTTCTCAGGGCCGACGTGAACGAGACCGACTCGATATCGAGCGCCATGCGAATCGCTGGCGCCGAGGCCGTCATGCACTTTGGCGCCCTCGCCCTCGTCGGCGAGTCCGCCGAACGCCCCCTCGACTACTACAAGGCCAATGTCACAGGAACAGCATCGCTCCTGGCGGCGTGCGAACGCGTCGGCGTGACGCGCTTCGTCTTCTCGTCGAGTTGCTCGGTCTACGGGCAACCACCCGAGTCGATGATCCCCGTTCCGGAGACCTGTCCCTTCGCCCCCATGAGTCCGTACGCGCGGACCAAACACATGGGCGAGCAGTTGCTCATGGACTTCGCGACCGCCCGCCGTCGTGCCGGGCACGAGTTCGCCTTCGTCGCCCTGCGGTACTTCAACGTCTGTGGTTGCGACCCCGAGGGGCTTCTCGGCGAGGACCACACGCCCGAGACGCACCTCGTCCCCAACGTCATCAACGCCGCCCTCGGCCGCACGCCCCACGTCGCGATCTTCGGCACCGACTATCCCACGCCCGATGGCACGTGCATTCGCGACTACGTCCACGTGAGCGATCTCGCCGACGCCCACGCAAGGGCGCTCGCCTTCATCACGCCCACGACCAACGAGGCCTTCAACGTGGGCATCGGCAAGGGATACTCGGTTCGTGAGATCATCGACGCCGTTCGCGAGGTCTCCGGGAAGGATTTCAAGGTCGTCGAGCACCCGCGCCGCCCCGGCGATCCGCCCAAGCTCTGGGCCGATCCGTCCAAGATCACCAGCGTGCTCGGCTGGAAGGCCCGTCACACCGATCTCCGCCAGACCGCCGCGACCGCCTATCGCTGGTTCGAGAAACACCCCAAGGGATACGCGTCATGAGCCATTCATTTCGATTCGTTCATGTGATGCTCTCTCTTGCGGCGGCATGGTCGATCGCTCTCCCCGCGAGCGCACAGACTCCGGAGACTGCCCATGACGCGCCGCCACCAGCGAGTGACGCGCCGCCACTCGCCGATGCTTCCCCAAGAGATGATGCGTCGCCAGCGCCCCGCGTTTTCCGTGCCATCGACGCCACGCTCCCCGCTCTCGCCCCAGTCTGGCCCGATCGACTGCCATCGCCCAATGGCTCCGACTCGCCGCGCGGCGTCATCGTCGATCTCGATCTCAAAGGCGGCACATGGAGTCTGGGCCGCATCCCCGCTGGCCGCGACGTCAGACCACCGGAAGACCCCATCCTCGCCGCCGCACAGTCGATCCCCGGCACGCAGCGCCTCTCGTGGGAAGGCCCAAACTCCCTCATCGCCACCTTCACCGAGCCAGGCCCGCTCCAGCGGAACAAACTCAAGCCCGCGATGGGTTTCGTCTTCATCTCCGCCACGGAGCACCGGACTGTCGATGACGAAGGCCACGTCGCCGTTCCGCACGTCCCCTCGGCCTCAGCGTCGCGCACGTGGTTCGTCCTTCACACCCCCAAGCACCCCCGCGCCGTCGCGCTCCTCATGCCCGGCATGCTCGGCACCCCCGAGGGCATGCTCGAACTCATGACCAAACGCCTCATGGCGCGCGACATTGCCGTCCTCCGCATGATCGCCCAGCCCTCGCGATTCACGCAGCACGCCGAGTTCATCGTCCCCGATCGCCAGAGCGTCCCCTCCCTCGCCGGGCACATCGCGGAAGTCTTCGGCGATCGCACCGCCGAGTGCGCCTACGCCGCCCAGGCCGCCTTCGAGCACGTCTTCAAGGCCCACCCCGAACTCGTCAGCGTGCCGCGCATCGCCATCGGATACAGCGCCGGCGCCATGACCCTGCCCACGGTTCTTGCGCTCGAGCCCGTCAAGTACGCCGCGGGTGTCATCGTCGGCGGTGGATGCCACTACTGGCTCATCAGCGAACTCAGCAACTATGCCACCATGATCGACGCGATCGTCACCAACTGGGGCGGCACACCGCCAACCGCCGATCTCCGCTCCGATCTTGCCGAGGCCTACCTCGCCCACGCCCCCCTCGACTCCTTCCACACCGCGACGATCCTCAAGGGCACGCCGATGCTGATGTACCAGGCGAAGGCTGATCTCGCCGTCCCCACCGAACTCGGCGATGTGCTCTGGGAACGCCTGGGCAAACCCGAGCGATGGCTCCGCGACGGCGGACACGAGTCACTCTTCTTCCAGCACCTCCCCAAAGACCTCGACGCGATCGTCACCTGGATCGAGTCGAACGCGAAACTCAAGGAACTCCCCGCCGAGCCAAAGGAATCGAGCCGCCCGTGATCGCCGTCGTCAGCCCCTATCACGTCACGACCCGCGAGCCGCCCGCGATGGCCTCCCTCCTCCTCGCCGACGAGGTCGTCACGCTCCTCCCGGTGCCCGCGGGCGCTCGCGACGCCCTCCAGGCCCAGGCCTCGGCCGGCGCGAGCCACTCATACCTCGAGATGATGCGGACCTGGGCCTGGGCGGCTCCGCTCTGGAAGGCCGGTGTCATCTCAGGCGATCTCGACAGCGACTCTCCCCTCGTCGACGTGCGCGAGATCACGCGTCGAATCGCCGACGATCCCGAGTGCGCCCCGCTCCACTCGATCCTCCGCCCCGAACTCTTCGAGCACGAGGCCGCGTATCTCGCCGCCCTCGGTGCCGACATCCTGAAGAGTGGCCCGGATCCCGCGATCAATGTCCCCATCGCCGCGGGCCTCGACCGCTTCGCCATTCGCCACCATCTTCTCGTCGCTCGATCGACGCCCACGTCGTATGTCCAGCACGCCGAGCAGAGACTCGCGAGACCTCTCGCCTCCATCGCCATTCCCGTACTCATCCAGGCGTCCGCGGAGCGACTGATGCTCGCACGCGAAGTGATCGAAGACGCCCTCGAACCGCTGCGCCACGAACTCGCGGGCCTTGCGGACACCTCGCGCGTGAACAACGTCTCGCTTAACTCCGCCGCCGAGGCCTATGCCCGTGCGTTCGCCGATCTTCGTCCAGAGTTACTCGACGACTCGCGCGAAGACGACGTGCGTCCCGTCGAGTGCACCGTCGTCCTCACCCTCGAGGCCCTTCCCTTCGATGCGGTCGTCCGCTCCAGCCTTGCGGCCATGCGCCACCTCGTCGGCGCCCCCACGGGTGCGCCAGCCGCCCTCCCCGATCCCGCACCCGAGTCCGCCGCTCTCGCCCATGCCTCGCCGGGCGACTCGGGCGAGGTGATCGCCATGGTGGTCAAAGCACTCGGCACGCCCACGCCTCGCCCCGCGAGACTCCGCTGAATCTCGCTCAGCCGTCGAACACGCCATTCTCCCGGAGTGCCCGCTCGATCTGCGATGCGGTCTCTCGCTCATGATCGATGAGCACACCGCGCCATCCCAGCCTCGCCGCGGTATCGATGTTCTCCTGAAGGTCATCCAAGAACAGGATCGATTGGCCCCGGAACCCCGTCGCCTGCTCGAAGACCTCATAGATCTCCGCCCCGGGCTTGGTGTGCCCCAACAGATGGCTCGCGTGCCGATGTGTCAGGAGCGCGGGTGTCGGAAAGTCCGCCGGCTTTCCATTCTCCGGGAACTGCCGACGCCAGTGCGACGCGTTCGTGTTCGAGAGCATCCCCGTTGCTGCGCGTCCCTCGCGCGCCAACCGTCCGACCACCTCGCCGACACCCTCATACTCATCGATCAGCCACGCGTCGTGTATCCGCCGCAGTTCCTCGGCCGAGTACAACCCCTCGACCGCCTCGCGCAGTTTCGCAAAGAACTCATCGCACGTTACCCGACCCGTCTGATACGCCTGGGCAAGCGGCTTCCGCCGAGCGCTCCACTCGGCCGTGGCGGTTGCGCCACGAACCTCAAGCCCCGCGGCCCGGCACCCCTCCTCCCAACTCCGCCAATGCCGAAGCAGCACGCCACCCCAGTCAAAGCACACCATCTCGATCGACAATGCTCCCGCTCCTCTCCCTCACCTCGTGGCACAGGCAACTCGCCCGTGTCTCCATTCACTACAAATCAAACCGAAGTAGAGCGACGCAAACGTAGGAGCTGCGAAACTCCATTCCGGCAATCACGATCTACTCCTCCTCACCTTCATCCCCACTCCCCTCACCAACCTCCACCTTCATGATCTCTTCCAGCACCTCCGTCGCGTACGCCCCGCGCGCCAACTCAAAGGCCACACGCACATACGCCCCATGCTCATCGACGCCGCCCTCCACCTCGGGCAACATCACCGCGACGCGCAACGGTCTCCGCACCCCCGGCATCAACTCCGCCATCCCCGACCGATCGCCACCAAGATCATCCAGCGTCAAACCCTCGGCTTCGAGCGCGCCGATCTCCGCCCGATCCACCTCGCCCCCGGCCCGCATCATCCTCGGGCCCCACATCGGCCCGCTCGGGCTGATCTCCAGCCGTCCCACTCGCTCCTTCGTCTCCAGACTCATCGCCAGAGACTCATCCACGCCAAAGACCGCGCCGCTGTCGTGCTTGAACGCCAGATCACCGGCCTTCAGCATCGCAAACGTCCCCTCGCGAAGCCGCGCCTCCAGCACGCGATTGAACACCGCTCCCTGCACCGCCGACAGATACATCGCCCGCGAGTCGCGATCGATCGTCCGCAGCGCTCGTGTGGCATCCTTCCCACGAGCCATCTCACGCAGCACCCGCCGCTCCACCCGCGCCCACTCGGGAAGCGCCGCGAGCGCGCCCTCGAGATCTCCTCTCGCACACCGCTCGCACGCCGCCGAATAGCCGCTTCCCGTCCGTGAAAAATCCTCGTCCGAGCGCGCGCCCATCATCTCGCGCACGAACCCCTCGCCGTCTCCCTTGAGGAGCATCCGCCCCAGCACGTGGTTGTTCCCGCGGGCGCCAAATCGCTGCACCCCGAACCGATTCGGCACACCGACGCGCCCAAGAACATCGAGCACCCGTTTCGCCGACAGCACCGATCGCACCTCGACCTCCCGGATGCGGATCGAGAACCGATTGCCCTTGAGATGCCCGGGCCGGATCTTGTTCGTGTGCCGATCGACCCACAAGACACTCACGCGTTCATCGCGGATCATCCCGAACCGTTCGCCCACATCACCATGAAACCCGGGAAGGTGCACGCTCAGCACCTGCCGAGTGACGGCCCGCGCATCCTTCAAACCCGCATACCCCACCGCTCCGCGCGAGACGCCAAAGTGCTCCGCCAGGATCCTCACGACCTCCAGCGTCGAGACGCCACGCTTCTGCACAAACAGGTACACATGCTCCCCGCTCCCGCACGCCTCATACGCCGGGATCTCGTCAACGAGAAAGTCCTCCGGGCGCTGCTTGATCCGCCCGCCCGTGCCCTCGATTGACCCGGTCAGATACACCCGCCGAGGCTCGCTCACGGCTCCTCCGTCAGCGCCTCGTCCAGCACGTGCTCGGCGACATAGATCGGCACGCCACCCGCGATCCCCAACGCGATCGCGTCGCTCGGCCTCGAGTCGATGTGCACCATCTCCCCCTCGGCGTTCTTCACGTCCAGCGTCGCGAAGAACGTCTGGTCCGACAGATCCGTGATCGAGATCGACTCCAGTTTCCCGCCCATCGTCGTGATCACGCTCGCGAGAAGATCGTGCGTCTGCGGCCGCTTCACGCTGATCCCCTTCAGCCGCCGCTCGATCGCCTGCGCCTCGGGAAGCCCGATCACGATCGGAAACGTGCGAAGCCCGGCCTCGCCCTTCCCGTCGCTCGAGCCGTTCTCCCCAGCCTCACCGACCTCGCGCAACTCGATCACCTGGAGATCGGTCATCTCGCGAATCAGGATCCGGGATAGTTCCATCCGCACGGGCATGAAGAATGGTAAGCCCGCTCCTAGGCCCCACGCCCGTCGTCGTGTCCCATCTCGCCACGCCGGCGCATGGCCCGCGTCTCGTTCTCGTCGGACTCTACATCCTCGACCTCGCCTCGCATCTCGACGCGAGTCCCCAGTGCCGCGACCAAGGCCGCCGGCACGCCGATATCCGCCACGACCACCTCGCCCACACACCGCTGCGCCTCGAGCGACACAAATCCCGCCTTGAGCCCCGCAAACGTCACCGTCACATCCGCCACGACGCATTCGCCCAGTTCCCGCCCCGTGTCCGCGTCCATCCCGCTGGGCACATCAACCGCCACGACGAATCCGCGCTCACCCACACCACGTTTCCACGCATTGATCGCCCCAATCGCCGCCGCCGCTTCGCCGGCTACTTCTCGATCCAGTCCCGTCCCGAAGATCGCATCGATGACGACATGGGGCCGATGCCCCGCGCACGCGCGCGCGACCACGTCCCCGCTTCCCTCAAGAATCTCGATCCCCATCGCGCGAGCAATCGCAAGATTCGTGCGCGCATCTCCTTCAATCCGCGCAAACTCGCCTATGAGCACACACACAGCCTTCACTCCGGCGTTCGACAGGTGCCGCGCCGCCGCGAAGCCGTCCCCGCCGTTGTTCCCCGTCCCGCACACCACCACCACCCTCGGCTCGGCGACCTGCTCGACCATCTCCAACACCACGTCCGCCACGTGCCGCGACGCGTTCTCCATGAGCACGATCGTCGGCATGCCGAACTCCGACGCCGCTCGCTCATCGATGGCTCGTGCCTGCGTGCGCGTCAGCAGAAACAGGTCCGCCGGCGGATCGTCCGCGCGAACGACTCCCGCCCTGCTCCTCGCCCGCACACTCCCTCGTGCCGCCCGATCTCGTGGATCCATCCCGAGTCTCCCTGTCGTCTGATCTCGATGCGATGTCGAGTTCGGCTCAGAGAAATGCCCAACTCTGATCAAACACGGACTCGCGCTAAGCCGAAGAGCATCCTAGGAAGTGCGTAGAAGCCTTCTTGCGGCCCTGCACACGCGTGAAACTCTCTGCCGCGTCCGATCATGGCTCGCGAACCAACCGAGGCCCAGACCGCTACGATTCACAGGGATCCAGCCGTGTCATCCTCGCAGCGTTTCATCGCGTGTCTCGTGCTCAGCCTTGCCGCCCATCTCGCGGTTGTGCTGGTGACCGCGCGCGTGCAGACGTGGAGCGCGTCCACCGTGTCCACATCGCTCGCCGACGTGCAGCCCATCGTGATGCTCCCGGAGCCAGACCCGACGCCCCCAAAGACCCTCCTGGGCAGTCCCGACGCGCCCGATTCGCCCAGCAAGACATGGCTCGGGCACGACCAGGGCAACGACATCCCCACGGGCGAACTCTCCACCGTGACGCAGGGTGCGCTCTCGCCAGCCCCGGGCGTCACGCTCGAGTACTCACCCGCGAATCCGCCAAGCCCGGCACTCAATGAGCCGATGACCGACCCCACCACCGATTCCACTCCGCCGTCTCGCGAAGTCGGAACGCCATCCGCACCCGCTCCACAGCCTCGAACCCAGGCACGACCCGACGGATTCTCGCTCCTGAAGTTTCTGACCTCCATCAAGCCCAGCGAGAGCAACTCACCCACTCCGGCGCCTCTCGTAGATGGTCCACACCCCGACGCACCGTCCTCGACAACACCCACCAAGCCGTCGCTCCAGGTCGGCCAGCCCTCGCCACCGGAGTCAAAGAACGAGCCGCGTCCTGAGATGACGCCCAACCAACTCCCGGGCCAGCCCTCGGAGTCCTCGTCCACGCCCTCGACCGACCAGCCGATCCCCGTGCATCCCGATGGGAGGCCGCTGAGCGCCAAGGGCCTCCGCATCATCACCGTCCAGCCGCGCGTCACCACGCTGATGCGCGCCACCATGCCGATTCGCAACCCGCTCGTGCGAGTCCGCTTCGGGCCCGATGGCAAGGTCCGCGAGGTCGACTTCGTCCCGGGACGCGACGTCGGCATCCACGCCTGGAACGAGTCGATCCTCGATGCGGTCTATCGCTGGCGCGCCCAGGGCAAGGAACTCGACGAGATTCCCACCGACGACGCACGCGCCGGCATCTCCGTCGATTTCCTCTTCATCCTCACGAGGGGTGGCTGAGCATGCGTGGACCATCGTCCATCGACTTGGTCCGTGCCGCGTCGTGCGTGCTCGCTCTCTCGTCTGTGCCCGCGGCGCTCGCCCAGCCCAGCGTCTCGCGCCCCTTCCAACTCGTGCCCGTGGAGCAGAACACCACCGACGCCTCGCCACTCTTTCAACGTCGTGGTTTCGAGCCGGTCGATCTGCGTCAGCCCATCGACTTCGAGCGCGTCTATCGCGTCACGCCCACGCCCGCGATCGGCATCCAGCCTCTCGAGACCCTCGGTACGCCCGGCGACGGACTCTTCGCCCGCGTCAGCGGCGGCCTCATCATCACCTTCCCCCGCTCGACCTATGAACGCGTGGGAGACTCCACGGTTGCCACGCTCCCGCCCGGTGCGATTTTTCACATCGCCTCTCCCACGCCGTCTCGGGTGGATGCCGTAAACGTTCCGGCCTTTGCTCCGGACCCGTTCACGCCCTCGCCCGAACTTCCGCTTGCGCCCTCGGCCAATCGCCGCCTCGCGCTCGCGCGATCGCCCGTGCCAACAACCCGACTCGTCGATCACGCCCCCGAGGCCGAGACATCCACACGCGAGAATCTGTGGTCGAACGACACCTACCGCGCCACTCGAATCTCTTCGCTCATCGCCCTCGCCACGCAGAATCCATAGATAATCCGAGTTGGGACCTACCCCACCTCGTGGCACAGGCGTCCCGCCTGTGTCTCCTTTCTTCTACCTTGTTCCCATCATCTGATTACGCTCGGAGCGAACCTCATCGCACGCCCGAGAGCCTCGGCACAACTTCATCGGCCTGCGGGAACTTCGGCGTCTTGCCCGGTGCCGTTCGTGTCAGGCTCGCCGCCACGCTCGCCGCCGCCGTCGCCGATTCCACCAAGCGCCATTCCTCGGCCTGCTGTCCGCGTGCGGCGTGCACCTGGGCCCATCCGCCGGCGATCGCGCCCGCGAAGGCGTCCTCGGCCGCCGATCCATCCCATGAGCCGGTATCGAGCGACGGGATTCGCTTGGGCCTCCCGCGATGCGACATCACCGAGCCGTTGGGCCCCATCGTGAGGATCGCGGTCGTTGGCCCAAGTTCCGGGAGGCGCATCGCCAGACGTGCCGCGTCCGCGACGCCCTCCATGCGGAGCAGTTGCGTCGCCTCGGTGCGGTTGACCAGGAGCACGTCGGTCTGCTTCAGGAGCGAGGCCTGCACGTCGCGCGCGGGCGAAGCATGGACGACCACAGCACGCCCGGACGCGCGCGCCAACGCCGCGGCCACGCTCGCCACCGCGGCCGGAATCTCCAGTTGGATGAGCACGACCTCGGCCGAGTCGATCGTCGCTGCCGCGTGACGGGCATCCTCCGCCGTGAGCGTCCCGCTCGCGCCCGCCCAGACCATTCGGACGTGATCGCCGAACTGGGCGCCCGCCTGGTCCACCGTCCCGACGACGCATCGCCCCGTGGGCGTCCCGGGGATCACACGAACGTGCGTGGTATCGACGCCGGCCTGCTCGAGCGTCGCGAGGATCGCCTTCCCCGCGGCGTCATCACCGACCGCAGAAACAAGCGCGACCTGCGCCCCAAGCCGGGCCGCCGCGAGCGCCTGCTTGACGCCCCGCCCCCCCGGGGCCGACGCGCCGGCACTTCCGACCATCGTCTCGTTCGCGATCGGCAGGTGTGAGCCTCGAAGGACCCACTCGGAGCACGCGGCCCCCACAACGCAGACGCGCGGCTTCGACGCCGCACGCGGCGCAAAGTCAGGAAACCCGCGCTCGCCCACGCCACTCGCCACCCGTCACACCTCCAACCCGCCCCTGTTCATCTCATTCGATGACCCCGCGACCTGATGCCTGATGCCTCTTCCCCCCCTAGTGCCCAACGCCTAGTGCCTGGTGCCTCTCCCTCACTTGATTTCCATTATCTCAAACTTCTTAACGCCCCGAGGCGCGTTCACGCGGATCACGTCCCCCACGCGCGCCTTCATCATCGCCTCGCCCATCGGGCTGGTCGCCGTCACCTCGACATAATCCGCCGGCGGCATCGGGGCCGACTCGCCCACGAGTTTGTACCAATCCTCGTCGTCGTCGCCCAAATCCTTCATGCGCACCGTGGTCCCAATGAAGACGACCCCGGCCGCGGCCTTCGAGTGCTCCTCGCTCACCACGCGCACCTGCGCCAGACGGTCCTGCAGGCGCCGGATCTCCGACTCCTCCAGGCCCTGCTGATCGCGGGCGGCGTGATAGTCGGCGTTCTCCTTGAGGTCGCCCATGGCCCGAGCCTCGGCGATGCGCTGCGAGAGCACCGGGCGATTCTCGATCAACGCCGCGAGACGCCCTTCCAACTGCTCTTTCTCGGCCTGCGTCAATAACTCCATCGCGACTCGTCCTCACTCGTGTAGATACCCACTGGGCAAAAACCAAGCCTCCGCGGGAAGGGCCGCACGAGCGACCGCCGCGAAGGCGCCTGAAACACTCGGTTCCAGCGGTCAATCTAGGCGCGCCGCGTCACGCTCGCCACCGACCCACCCTCCCACGATCCAAACGATCACCCCCAGCGCCAGGACCCACACCACGCTCTGCCAGTGCTCGGGCCCGACCCACGCCGTCTGCCCCGAGAGCGGTCGCTCACTCCCCGCGTCGAAGACCCCGGTGATCGGCGAGTACATCAGCCACGCACGCTCGCCCAGCGCCGCCGCCACGCCGGGCATGCCGAGAACGATCGCGAGGATGAGCACCATCCACACGGCACGCGACGCGCTCGCGTTCGAGCGCATCGCGCCCCACTGCACGCCGCCGATCAGGAACGCCCATGCCCCCAGCGACGCCGCGAGCACCGCGCCGACCTCCGTCGGCCATGCCGCCAGCCACGGTGCAGTCTGAGGCCAGATCACCGCCTGCGTCGAGACGATCACGATGAAGATATCCGCCAGGCACGCGCGCGCGACGCGCGTCGGCCACTCCTGGCTGAGCCGGACCAGCGGCCAGACAACTCCAATCGCCACACCCGTCGCGGAGATCATCAGCCGCGCGCTCGCCCGGTAGACTTCCGGACTCATCCACCCGAGAAGCCCGACCGCGCCGATCGTGGTCATCGTGATCAGCAGGAGATACACGATCCAGAGCGCGGCGAAGGTCCGCGGCTCGCCGCGGCGGTGGGCGAAGCGATCGGGAGGGCGTGACGACATGATGAACTATTGCGCGCGCGTCGAGCGCGGCTGGGCCTGGTTCACGGGCCCGGGCGTCTGCGTGCGGGCGAGTTCCGCGCTCGCCGAGCGGTCGTAGAGGATGTAGTTGGAGTTGGCGTAGACCAGCGGGTAGCCGCCGTCGATTCGACCGAGATCCTGGAAGAGCGAGGCGAGGTTGCGGAGTTTGTCGCGCGTGGGCGCGTCGCCAAACTTGGGGGCGTCCACGGGTCCGCCCCAGACGATCCTCGTGTCGAATGAGGTCACAATGGTGAGCGTGCCCTGTGTGGAATAGTCGGCGAGATCGACGCCCGCGACCTGGGTAAACCAGGGCTGGCGCGAGAGGAGCGCGAGCAGGTCGATCCCGGCATCGATGTCGCTCCCGGCCCAGGTCGTGGCGAAATCAATCGGTGGTAGCGAAGAGGGATTCTCGAGCGTGCGCGGGTGCGGGCCGCCGGGGGGATAGAGCGCGGGCATCAGGTGCCCAGAAGCGCTGAGCCAGCACTCGCGATCGCCCTGCTTGACCAGGGCCATCGGAGTGCGCCAAATGCCGGTGATGCGAAGGGCGTTTCCGGCCGACCGTTCGACGACCGGAGACCCCTCGAACCATCCCTCGATTTCAAGCCAGGCGCGGATGGCGTTCAGGGAGGCGGGGGACAACGGGTCGGGCTTGGCGTGGGCGATCTCGGCGGCCTTGCCCATCATCTGGCGCTGGGTCTCGGCGGGAATCCAGGTCTTGGTGTTATCGGACGTCGACGCCGCCGGCCAAACAAACTCGACAGTCAACGGCGTTCGCGAGACCAACGCCACGGCCCGGGCGTGCAAGCGATTCGAGCCGAGCACCAGCACGGCGACCAGGCCCAGAAAGAGCACGACCGCGACCATCGACGCCGACAGACGCACAAAGACCGCCCAATCGAACGGGGCGGCATCGGGCTTGGTCGGCGTGGTGGTCATGGCTTGGGCGTGTCACGAAGGGCGAGCATGATCAATCGGCTGGCGAGTTCCGCAAATATGAGGCCAGGCCCCTCGACAGCGTCCGCAGCGGCCATGGGGAGCAGGGAATGGCTCGTGAAGCCGGGCATGGTGTTGACCTCAAGCAGATTTGGCGTGCCGTCACGTCCGAGAATGTAGTCCACGCGGCAGAGGTGGCGGACGCCCAACTCGCGGGCGAGCCGGACGGCGTTGCTCTTCAGGTGGTCGGCAAGCCCGGCGGGGAGTTCGGGGCGAACGAGGTACTTCGTGTCGTCGCGGGTGTACTTGGCCTCATAGTCATAGAACGCGACGGCGGGCTTGATCTCGACGATGGGGAGGGCAACACCATCGAGGATCCCGACGGTCAGTTCGCGGGCGTTCAGGATCGCCGATTCGATCATGTGGACGCGGGTGGGGTGGAGATGGAGATCCTCGACCACGCTGGCCCGTACTAAGGCATACTCGGCGTGATCCTTGCAGAATCGAACGCCGACGCTCGAGCCCTCGTGGACAGGCTTGACGACGACGGGGAAGGGCAGGGGGCAGCGCTCGTCGCGGGTGGAGAGGATGGCGGCGGGAGCCGTGGGAATGTTCAATCCAAGCGCCGCGAGTTTGGTCGCGATCTTGTCCATCGCCAAGCGGGCGGCCGTGGGGCGGCAGCCGACGTACGGCCGGCCATCGGTTTCGAGGAGGTCCTGGAGCGGGCCGCCCTCACCCCACGGGCCGTGGAGGAGGGGGAAGATCACGTCGCCGGGGATGGCGCGGAGTTCGTCCAGGGTGAGGCGATCGATGACATGGAGCGTGGGCTTGAGGTCGGCGCGATCGGCGAGTGCCGCAGCGACGGCCTTGCCACCGATGAGGCTGACCTCACGCTCGGCGTCGGGGCCACCGGCGAGGATGGCGACGGTTGTTGTGGAGTTGGGCATGGGAAGAGCAATGGTGGGGCGTGTGGAGTGGTCTTGCAACGAGTGATGAGAAGAGTGTGAAGACACAGGAGGGGACGCCTGTGCCACGAGAGTGGGTAGAGAGTGTCAGAGGTCGTTGGCGATGGCGTCGAGGCCGACGTCGTGGCGGGTCCAGATGACGACCTCGGGCTCGAGGGTGATGCCGAAGCGGTCGTGGACTTTGGCGCGGACGTCGAGCATGAGGCGGGCGACGTCGCGGGCGGCGGCCTTCTCTCCTGAATCCGGCTTGGGCGTCACGATGAAGTTGGCGTGCTGGTGGCTGACCACGCAGAGGCCCCGCGAGAGTCCCTTGCACCCGGCGTGATCGATGAGGAGCCCAGCGGGAACGCGCGAGCCCTTCTTTGCACCATCAGGAAGCGCCGGCGGAAGCGGCGGGAGATCATGGGGCGTGATGGGGTTCTTGAAGCAACAGCCGGCGGAGTGAGCGGCAAGGGGTTGCGAGGCGCCCTTGGCCTCCATGATGCGCCGATGCGTCTCGCGGAGTTCGCTCGCGTCGCCCGCTCTGAAGCGGAACTCGGCGCTGGTGATGAGGAGGTGGTTGAGCCCGCTGTGGCGGTACGAGAAATCGATCTCGTCACGTTCGAGGGTGATGGTTCGTGCATCGCGGTCGAGGGCGTGGACGCGGGTGAGGCAATCGGAGATCTGTCCATGCGTGCCGCCGGCGTTCATGACGATCGCACCGCCGATGCTGGCGGGGATGCCGCCCATGCCTTCGAGCCCGGCCCAGCCGAGTTTCACGACCTTGAGAATCAGCGCGCGGAGGTCGACGCCAGAGCCAACGCGTAGCGTGCGTTCACGCTCGTCGAACTCGATGGCCTTGAACTCGCCGGAGTTCAACGTGACGACGAGATCAGCGACGCCAGCATCATCGACGAGCAGGTTGGCGCCCTCGCCGAGCACGCGGAGATTGGGATCGATCTCGATGCAGGCGCGAAGGTGGTCGAGGGTCATTGGCGTCGCGAAGCGGTCGGCCCGGCCGCCGATCCCGAACCAGGTCTCGATCGCGTGCTCGCGGGTGATGTCGGGGGCGGAGGAAAGCATGGGGGGGGAAGGCAATGGGGAAAAGGCAATGGGCAATGGCAGAGAGCGCGGTGTGTTTTAGGCCCTGGGTGTTGTGGCCGCGCGGGCGCAGGTGGGCTTCCCCGCCCTCACGTAGGCGTGCGCGATTTTGTAGACGGGGCCCGCGCCCATGACGACGAGGAGGTCGCCATCTCGGCAGAGATTATCGAGTTGCTCAAGGATCGCCTCGAAGGGATGCAGGTGCATCGCCCTCACGCCACGGGCGCGGAGGCGATCGACGAGGTCGTTCGAGGTTATCCGTGCCTTCTCTTCCTCGGAGTCGCGGACGAAGTAGATCTGCGGCACGATCACGATGTCGGCCTGTGAGAACGACTGGGCGAACTCGTCGAGGAGGTGTCTCGTGCGGCTGTGCTGGTGGGGCTGGAAGACACAGATGAGCCTCCCGCCGCGCTGCTCGGGGTGTTCGAACTCGCGGAGGGCGCGGAGGGTGCAGTCGATCTCAGTGGGGTGGTGCCCATAGTCGTCGTAGACGCGGACAACGCCCTGCCCGGCGTGGAGAGGTCGCTCGCCGAGGAACTGCGTGCGCCGGTCGATGCCCTTGAAGCGCGAGAGCGACCGCGCGACGACGCCCGGCTCGGCCCCGGCCCAGGTCGCCAGGACCAGGGCGGTCGCGGCGTTCATGGCGTTGTGCACGCCGGGGAGCGCGAGCGTCCACGTCGCGAGTTCGCGGTGGTCGTGCGTGATCGTCGCGGTGCGGCGTTCGGTATCGACGCGGACGACATAGTCCGCGGCGGGCGAGAAGCCGATCGTCGAGACTTGGCAGGTAAGCCCGGCCGTCACCTCGCGACGGTGCGCGCCCTCGTGGGCGATCAGGAGTCGTCCGCCCTCTTCGGCGGCGGGGATGAGGCGAGCGAACTGGTGGAAGGCCTCGACGACGGCGTCGAGCGTGCCGTAGATATCGAGATGGTCGGCCTCGACGGAACTGATGGAGGCGAGGGTGGGGCGGTGGTTGTGGAAGGAGCGGTTGAACTCGCACGACTCGGCGAGGAGCAGGCCCGGCTTGCCGGCGAGGAGGCCGCGGGGAATCGCGGTAGCGCCGAGTCGGAAGCCGGTGGGCGTGCCCATCTCATTCCCGTCGTGACCCTCGCGTGGTTCCGCGAGTGCGCCGTAGGCGAGTTGGCACGAGGTCGCGCCGACGATGACGGTGGGGTCGAGGCCGGCGTCGGTGAGGGCGATCCCGAGCATCGCGGTCGTCGTGGACTTGCCGTGCGTCCCGGCGACGCAGATCGCGGTCTGGGCGGCCATGCAGCGGCCGAGGGCCTCGGCATAGGTCATGGTCTCGAGGCCCAGACGCAAAGCCTCGAGGAGTTGCGGATGGTCGGGCTTGATGGCGGCGGAGTGGATGACGAGATCGGTCTCGCCCGGGAGCCACTGGCGGGATTGGTCGAAGGTCACGGCGAAGCCGTCGGCAGTCAGCGCGTCGGTCGTCTCGCTCGGCGTCGAGTCCGATCCCTGCACGCTCGCGCCGCGGGACCTGAGCATGCGGGCGAGGCCCGACATCCCGCACCCGCCGATGCCGAGGAGATAGGCGTTTCTGCCGCGCGGCTCGAAGGGGCGATCGCCTCCTCGCGTGTGGGGGCGAGGGGCGGCCGCCGGCTTGGACTCGATGGTGGAGGCGGGGGGGGGTGGGGGGGCGGGACGGGGGGCGGGCGTGGACATGGGAACAGAGTATCGACCGGGCGGGTGGTTTTGGGCGAGGGCTCTCGCGGCGTCCGGGAATCGGCATTCGTGATCGCATTCGTGGGTGAAGGAAGCGGTGGACACTCCACCGAATGCCGAATGCCGAATGCCGAATGCCGAATGCCGAATGCCGAATGCCGAAT
>CAZVMU010000006.1:0-163981 GCA_964628245.1 uncultured Phycisphaeraceae bacterium
GCGTGGAGGGCGTCCTCGACGCGGGCCTTCTTCTCCTTCATCTCGACCTCGGTGGCGGCGCCGACGTTGATCTGGGCCACGCCGCCGGCGAGCTTCGCGAGGCGTTCTTCGAGTTTCTCGCGGTCGTAGTCGCTGGAGGTGTTCTCGATCTGGGCGCGGATCATGTCGATGCGCCCCTTGATGTCGGCGGACTTGCCGGCGCCCTCGATGATGGTGGTGTTGTCCTTATCGATGGTGACCTTCTTGGCGCGCCCGAGGTCGGCGAGGTCGATCTTCTCGAGTTCGAGCCCGAGTTCCTCCATGATCGCCTTGCCGCCGGTGAGCGTGGCGATGTCCTGGAGCATCTCCTTGCGCCGGTCGCCGAAGCCCGGGGCCTTGACGGCGGCGATCTTCAGCACGCCGCGGATCTTGTTGACGACGAGCGTGGCGAGGGCCTCGCTATCGACGTCCTCGGCGATGACGAGGAGGCTCGCGCCCTGGTCGGCGATCTTGCCGAGGATCGGGAGGAGTTCCTTCGCGTTGCTGATCTTCTTCTCGTGGATGAGGACGTAGGGGTTCGTGAGGTCGCACTCCATGGCGGCGGGATTGGTCACAAAGTGAGGAGAGAGGTAGCCCTTGTCGAACTGCATGCCCTCGACGAGTTCGACCTCGGTCTCGAGGGACTTGCCTTCCTCGACGGTGATCACGCCGTCCTTACCAACCTTGTCCATCGCCTCGGAGATGATTTTTCCGATCTGTTCATCCTGATTGGCGGAGCAGGTGCCGACCTGGGCGATCTCCTTGGAGGAGTCGACCTTCTTGGACATCTTCTTGAGTTCATCGATGATGGCTTCGACGGCGGCATCGATGCCACGCTTGACGGCGTTGGGGTTGGCACCGGCGGTGATGTTCTTCAGGCCCTCGGAATAGATGGCCTCGGCGTAGATCGTCGCGGTGGTCGTGCCGTCGCCCGCGTCCTTCGATGCCTTGCTGGCGACTTCCTTGACCATCTGGGCGCCGAGGTTCTCGTACTGGTCCTCGAGTTCGATCTCCTTGGCGACGGTGACGCCGTCCTTGGTGACGGTGGGCGAGCCGAAGGACTTCTCGAGGACGACGACGCGTCCGGAGGGGCCGAGGGTGACCTTGACGGCGTGGGCGAGTTTCTGGACGCCCTTGAGGATGCGCTCGCGCGCGTCGGTGTTGTACGCGATGGATTTGGCTGCCATGGGAACTGTTCCTTTCTCGAACTTTCTGGTCGCGGCGTGTGGCCGCAGGTGGTGCTGAACTGGTGACTACATCCGCGGCGCCAGGTCCTTCTTGCCCAGCGAGATCCGCACATACGCGACGCGTTCGGCGTCGATGAGATAGACGCTGTGCCCGTCGGTGACCTTGACCAAGTGGTCGGGCTCGTCGGGGATGAGCATCGCCCGATGGACGGTGAGCAGGCCGGCGTGCTCGGCGACGCTCGTGAACGCGAAGACCGCGTCACGCTCGCCGTTGAGTTCTCCGAGCGCCTTGCGCAACTGGTCGGTGGTCATCGCTTAGTCCACGATCGCGAGGATGTCGTCCTCGGACATGATGAGGAGTTCCTGCCCGTCGAGTTTGATCTCGGTCCCGGCGTAGGAGGAGAAGATGACCTTGTCGCCCTTCTTGACGGTAAGGGGGATGCGCTCGCCGGTGTCGGTGTTGAGGGCGCCGGTGCCGACGGCCTCGATGGTGCCGGACTTAGGGCGGTCCTTGCTGGACTCGGGAAGGAAGATCCCGCTCTCGGTCTTGGACTGGGCCTCGTCGCGCTTGACGAGAATCTTGTCGTGGAGGGGACGGACGCTGCTCTTCTTCGCCATGATGAACTCCTCGTATCAACTCGTGGAACAATGACCGGCGGAGACGTGTTCGATCCCGGCCGGGGACACAACTCAGACAACGTTTGTGGGCCAGCGCCCTTGGTAGAACCGGGTCAGGCACCGGCGCATGACCTCGAGCATGAGATTCAGGTCCCCCGTGCCGCGTGGGCGATCGACGACGGCGAAGGCGCCGGCGCGAAGCGCGGCGGAGATCTCGCGGAGGTCATCGCGATGCGTGCGTGAGCGCTTCACGACCACCGTGGGTGGCGGCTCGGGGAGGCGCAAGAGCAACTCGAGGAGGCGCGTGCCACCCTCGGCGACCTCGGCCGCTCTCCCGCACGAGTCCTCGAGCGGAAGGCCGAGATCCACGACGGCGATGTGGATGGGGACGCTGCGGATGACCTCGGAGGCCTGACGACCCGTCCCGGCACGGAACGAGGAGACGCCGATCGGCTCCAGGAGTCGCGGCAAGTGATCAACCCAGGCGTCCTGCTCCCAGCCGGCGTAGGACAGGAGCAGATTGAGCCTCCCGCCGGTCCCGTTCGGGATTCGGTATGCTGGCTGGTCGGGTTGGCCGCTGGGCGGGAGCATGTGCAAAGGACAAGGGCAAGCCGTGTGCCGATCCTGTGGAACGAATGGCGTGCCAACCAGCTCCATGGCCTCGCGTTTGGGGCGGCTTCTGTGGGGATGAGGAGAAAGAACGGGCAGTTTGGCTCGTTTTCGACGTGGTCTGACCGCTCGGCGTGGTGCCCGAGGTGTCAAATCGGCAGGGCGCAGATGGCGGTGGATCGCAGAGACTTGACCCAGACTTGATCCGAACATGCACCAGAATCGGGTACACTCCTGGTTATGGACGTAGGGCATGTGGTGCTGGCGGCGGTGGTGGCGGTGCTGATGGCGGCGGCGGCGTGGCTGCACGCGCGGAAGGCGGCGGCGGAGGCGGCATGGACGAGTGCCGAGCGCGAGGCGGGGGAAGCGCGATCCGAGGCGGCCCAGGCGCAGAAGGAGCTCGACGACCGTGCGCGCGCGGGGACGGCGCTTGAGGTTCGCGTGACGCAACTGGAGGCCGAGGCCGACGGGATGGCGCAGCGGCATGCGACGGAGTTGCGCGCGCTGCAGGATCGCATGCACGACCGCGAGGTGTCGCTGCTGGCGCGGGAGAAGGAGTTGAAGCAGGAGAAGGAGGCCGAGATCGCGCGGCTCTCGGCGCAGATGGGGGCGACGTTCGACTCGCTGGCGGCGAAGACGCTGAGTTCGTCGACGCAGGAGTTCCTGAAACTCGCGACGGAGAAGTTCGGGGCGCTCCAGCAGGCGGGGACGGCGGAGATCGACAAGCGGCGCGAGGCGGTGGACAAACTCGTCCAGCCCATCGGCGAGGCTCTGAAACGTACCGACGAAAAACTCGCGAAGATCGAGAGCGACTGGACCAAGGACAAGGCAACGCTCGGAGAGCAGTTCAGACAACTGCACGGCGCGAGCGAGATGCTGCGTCAGGAGGCCGGGCGTCTGGTGACGGCGTTGCGTGAGCCGAAGGTTCGCGGGATGTATGGGGAGATGCAACTGAAGCGCGTCGCGGAACTGGCCGGGATGCGTGAGTACTGCGATTTCTCGGAGCAGGAATCCGTGCGTGACCACGACGGGCAGATGCTTCGCCCTGACATGGTTGTGAAACTGCCCAACGAGAGAACGCTCGCGGTCGACGCGAAGGCGAACCTGAAGCCTTATCTCGATGCACTCGAGGCTCGTTCACCCGAGGAGGCCGAGCGGCACCTCGACGCGTTCGCAAACGGGATTGCGAATCAGGCGGCGGCTCTCGCACGAAAGGACTATTGGAAGCTCTACTCGGGATCGCCCGAGTTTGTGGTGATGTTTGTGCCCGGGGATCAGTTCGTGGACGCGGCGTTGTCGCGTCGGCCCGACCTCATCGAGCGCGCGGCGTCGCAGCGGGTGATCCTCGCCAGTCCGAGCACGCTGATCGCGCTCCTTCGCGCGGTGCACGTGGGGTTTCAGGAGCGGCGCCTGGCCGAGGAGGCCCGCGAGTTGCGTGACCTTGGACGCGAACTCCACGAGCGGGCGGCGAGCGCGCTCGAGCATGTGGGACGACTGGGGAGCTCGCTGGAGAAGGCGGTCGATCACTACAACCGGTTCGTGGGGAGTTATGAGTCGCGCCTCGAGCCGACGTTGAAGAAGTTTGAGGACGCGGGCGTTCGCGGCGGGAAGGAGATCGCGGAGATCAAGCCCGTGTCGCGGAACATCCGGCTTCCCGAGGGCGGGCAGCCGATGCTGCCTGGCGTGAGCGAGGAGTAGCGGCCGCGGGCCCGCTCGAACGCCGCCCGATCCGGGGACGTATGCTGTGCGGCCTCGTGTATGGACACGGGGCGGCTCGAAGAGCAGACCACACGGGCGCGGGGTGCGCCGCTCGTGCAACGCGAGGCCGAATCGGATGATCGAACTGGACGCACTGGTTCCGAGATTGTTGACGGGCGACGAGTCGGCGTTCGAGGAGTTGGTCCGCGAGACCATGCCCCGATCGCTGGCGACGGCGCGGCGACTGTTGGGCAATGACGAGGACGCCGCCGACGCCGTTCAGGACGCGTATGTCTCGGCGTTCAAGCACATCAAGGACTTCAAGGGCGGATCGCGGGTCTCGACGTGGCTGCACCGGATCGTGATCAACGCGTCACTGATGAAACTGCGTTCGCGGCGGCGGCGCCCGGAGCGGTCCATTGAGGATTTTCTGCCCAGATTCACGGACGATGGGCACAACTCGAAGCGTCCTCGGGAGTGGAACCAGGACGCCCTGGCGAGCATCGAACGCGAGGAGATGCGTCGATTTGTTCGCGCGTCGATCGAGGAACTGCCCGAGACGTATCGGGAGGTGCTGATGTTGCGCGATGTTGAGGGTCTGGACACGGCCGAGACGGCGACGGTGATCGGCGCGTCCGAGAACGCGGTGAAGACACGTCTGCACCGGGCGCGACAGGCGCTGCGGGAACTGGTCGATACGAAGTTCTCCGAGAGTCCTACCGAATCGAACACGCACGGGGGTGCGGCATGAGTGAGCCACGGCTGACGTGCAAAGAGTGTGCGGACTTCATTCTGGCGTATGTGGATGGGGAGTTGCCCGCCGAGCAGGCGAAGCGATTCGACATGCACATGGCGATGTGCCCGCCTTGCGTGGACTATTTGAAGACGTATGCCGAGACGATCCGGATGGGCAAGAAGGCGTGTGAGCCGCCGGCCGCGTGCAACAAACCGCCCGAGGACCTGATCAAGGCGATCATGGCGGCGATCCGTCCGAACAAGAACGGATGAGTTCAACTCAACAGGCGGTGGGCGTTCAGGCGGCGAGGTTGGATTGCGCGGGGGCACCGGCGGCGTGGCGGGCGACGAGGCCGTCGTAGCCGCTGAGATCGAGCGCGAGCATGACGGGGACGAGCGTCGGGTCGAACTGGGTTCCGGCGCAGCGACGGAACTCTTCGAGGACGCGCTCGCGGGGCATCGCGGGGCGATAGGACCGCGTGGAACTCATGGCGTCGAAGGTGTCGGCGACGGTGAGGATGCGCGCGATCATCGGGATGCTCTCGCCCGAGAGGCCACACGGGTAGCCGGAGCCCCCCCACTGCTCGTGGTGGTAGAGGACGCCGGCGAGGACGTCCTCGAGTTGGGGGATGTCGCGGAGGATGTCGTAGCCGATCTGCGGGTGACGCTTGATGGCGTCGAACTCGGCGTCGGTGAGTCGCCCGGCCTTGGTGAGGACGGCTTCGGGGACACCGATCTTGCCGACGTCGTGGACCAGGCCCGCGACGCGGACACGCTCGCAGCGTTCCTCGGACATGCCCAAACCCTTGGCGATCTGTTCGGCGAGGTGGGCGACGCGCTCGGAGTGGCCTCGGGTGTAGTGGTCCTTGGCATCGATCGCGGAGGTGATCGCTCGCAGGGTTCCCATGAAGGTTCGCTTCTGGGTCTCGTAGAGCGAGACGGTCTCGAGGAACGAGCCGAGGAATCCCGCGGCGGACTCGATGAGTTGGATGTCCCAACTGCTCACGCACGGGTCGCTGCCTCGCTTGCCCCCGGCGAGAATGGCGGCGAAGGGGATGCCGTCCTTCACGATGGGCTGGACGAGGACCTGACCGACCTTGCCCGAACTCAGGCCCTCGAC
Source organism: uncultured Phycisphaeraceae bacterium (assembly GCA_964628245.1). Classification (GTDB taxonomy): domain Bacteria; phylum Planctomycetota; class Phycisphaerae; order Phycisphaerales; family UBA1924. The sequence goes on from CAZVMU010000006.1 coordinate 5,986, forward strand.
ACGGTCGAGGACGTGCGAGGCGGCCTCGCGCGGGAGTCGATCGACGATGCCTCGGGTGATCTCTCGCGGGTTCTTTGTGCCCTCGGGGAAGACGCCGGCGTGGAAGTGCCTTTGGATCGTGGGGAGAGAGAGGACGGCTTTGGATTTCTCGCCGAGTTGGGCGGTGACCCATTCGAAGTTGAGCGAGGTGAAGATGCGTTCGACGACGAGTTCCACGAAGCGTTCGGGGTGCTCGGGGTTGCGCATGCCGCGCCCGACGGTGTACAGGAAGTCGATGGTGTCGAAGGAGTCGGTGAGTTGGGTGGTGAAGCCGTCGATCACCGTCTTGGATTCGTCGAGTTCGGCGAGGTCGGCGGCGGTGAGGGAGAGACACTCCAGGACGGCCTCGGCGGCGTCGGCGGTTCGTGAGGCGAGCGGAGCGAGGGCGTCGCCGAACGATCCGGGGTCCATTCCCAGATCGGTGACCGCGGACGCAAGGCGTTCGCTCCCGAGAAACTCTCGCGAGAGGACGAGCGCCACGAAGGAACGACCCGGTGAGGAGCGATCCTCGGCCCGAAGGAACCGAAGGCCTGGCTCGTCTGGGGCTTTCGAGGCCGCGGTCTGGATGACGAGTTGGATGATCGCGGGCGAGGCGAGCCAGCGGAGAACTTCGGGCGTGAGGTGCCTGGTGTGGAGTTCGGGTTGGGCGGCGATGGCGCAGGATTCATCGAGCGTCCACACGGGAAGGCCGAGCGACTCGCATCGCGTGACGAAGGCCGGTCTGTGGTGTGGCACGAGCGTTTCCACGCGGGTAGATTCCTAAGCGGCCTGGCGGACCCTGCCTGTGGAAGGGTCGAGTTCGATGCCGAGCGTCTCGCAGACGGTCTCGAGGAGTTGCTTGGCGCCGAAGGGTTTGTCGATGAGTCGTCGGATGTTGGTCTTGGCCATGCGATCGGGCTCGACGGTGTATCCGCGCGCGGTGAGCATGAGGACGGGGACGTCGGCAGTGAGCGGGTCGGCCTTGAGCGCCTCGCACATCTCCAGCCCGCTGAGGCGGGGCATCTGGAAATCGGTCAGGACGAGCCTGGGGACGCGGATGCGCGCGAGTTCGAGGCCCTCCTGGCCGTCGCGGGCCTGGGCGACTTCGAGACCAGCGCCGCGTACTTTGGCCGCGACCACATAGCGGATGTGGGCGTCGTCGTCGCAGATGAGGACGTAGGGCGTCTCGGGCATGGGACAGAATCACTCCGTGGGCGATGGAATCGCCCGAAACGACATTCGTCCCTTTCGGAACGCGACTTGTGGATTGTGCGGACATCATCCCCCGGATCGGGTCGGGTTCGTCGGGACTCCTCGGATCGCGCTCGTGGGTCCATCCCGCCATGGCGTCCGGTAACGTGGTTGTGCGTGGAGTCCTGGTTAGAATGTTGCTTGCAGAACGACGAACGAAAATATCCGGTGGTGGCGCGAGAGGGCTGGGCGATCGTGGCGGTGTTCGTGCTGAGCGCCGCGCTGGCGACGTGGGGCGGATTTGCGTGGTTCGGGGGCGTGGGGTGGGCAATTGGGGCGATAGGCCTAGTGCTTTGCGCGTGGTGCGTGTGGTTCTTCCGCGATCCGATCCGCGTGGTGCCGGGGGATGCGGGTGTGGTCGTGTCGCCGGCGGATGGCGTGGTGTGCGCGGTGGATCGTGTGCCGCCGCCGAAGGATGCGGGGTTGAGCGACGACGAGTCCCGTGGCATGCTGCGCGTGTGCGTGTTCATGAATGTGTTCAACGTGCACGTGAACCGGGCACCGGTCGCGGGACGAGTGGTGGGCGTCAAGCACACTTCGGGAAGGTTCTTCAACGCGTCGCTCGATAAGGCGAGCGCTGAGAACGAGCGGCTATCGCTGGTGCTCGAGCAGGAAGATGGCTCGCGTGTCGTGGCTGTGCAGATCGCGGGGCTGATCGCGAGGCGGATCGTGTGCCGGGCGCGGGTGGGCGATGTTCTGGGCCGGGGCGGGCGATATGGACTGATCCGGTTCGGCTCACGGGTCGATGTCCATATGCCGGCGGGCGCGGAGGCGAATGTGCGTGTCGGCGATCGAGCGATCGCGGGCGAGACGGTGCTCGCGCGACTGGCGGCGTCGGCGGCGGTCGTGGATGAAGGCGGCGGGGATCGGTCGCTGCGTGCCGAGGCGGAGAAGCCGGATGCCTGAGCGGATGCACGAGATGATGCCCGATCACGATGATCACTCTGACGCGATGACGAACGGCGCGAGCGAGGCGACGCGTGCGGCCCGTGACGGGCGGGTGCCGATGCGGATCGTGATCCCCAACGTGATCACGACGGCGGCGCTCTGCGCGGGGCTGGCGTCGATGCACTTTGCGATCAAGGCGACCTTTGCCTCTCCCCCGGACACGTCGATGCACTCGGCGAACTGGAACAAGGCGCTCCTGGCGGTCGCATTTGCCGCCCTCTTTGATGCTCTCGACGGGCGCACGGCTCGCCTGCTGCACGGTGAGTCTCGATTCGGCGTGGTGCTCGACTCGCTCTCGGACTTTGTCGCGTTCGGCGTGGCGCCGGCGATGATGCTCTATCTCTGGCTCGCGAAGAATCCCGAGACGCTCAAGCAGGACGCGCACGTGACGGCGGCCGTCATGACATTCGCGCTCTGCTCGGCGCTGCGGCTCGCGCGTTTCACGGCGGCGGCGAATGATCCTGTGGGCGTGGACGACGAGCCCGAGGACTCGGCCGGGCGTCGGGACCTGCCGCCGGCGCTGGCGAAGAAGTTTTTCACGGGGATGCCGACGCCGGCCGCCGCGGGGTGCGTGCTGATCCCGGTGATGCTGAAGCAGTCGCGAACGATCGACTTTGAGACCAAGGAATCGTGGGTCTCGTGGGTGGTTGCGGGGTTCACGCTGCTGATCGCGTGGCTCATGATCAGCCGCGTGCCGATGTTCTCGTTCAAGAAGATGCGGCTGCGGCGGGGCTGGATCGCGCCGCTGCTGGCGGCGACGGGGCTCATCCTTGCGCTCATCGTGCGCGACCCGTGGCTGGCGCTGGCGGCGATCGCGGGGACGTACCTGCTCACGCTTCCGTTGAGCGTGTGGTCGCATCGGAAGATGCTCGTCACGTCGGGCGCGGCGTGATCGAGCGTCGTCACTGGTTCACACGATCGCGCATGGATTGACTCGAGCACTCTGGGCCGTACGTCGAGCGTCCATCGAGAATCAGCCCCAGATAAGACCCACCGCGGTTGCCGCGATGGCCAGGAAGGCGAGCATCATGGACTCGCCCGCCACGAGTCCCGAGGCGATCGGGACGTTGTAGTGCTCCTGTGACTTTGGTCGGAGCACGCGCCAGATCTCGGCGATCATGGCCCCGATGAAGAACGACAGCGCGTTCTGGAACGGAATCACCCAGGCGAGACCTAGCCCGGTGGCGCTGGGCATGAACCGGCGCGCCTTGGCTGGGAGGAGACGCTCGATGATGGGAAGAACGCACCCGATCGCGGCACCGACAAAGATCGAGGTGATCGCCGAGGGTGGGAGCTCGCCGACACCCTGGACGAGCACTCGCGCCACGGCCTCCCATGCACGCGTTGCGGGCATCGCAAAGGTCTCGAGCTTCTCGCGATCGGGGACCATGAGGAACCAGATCGGGACGATCGCGACCGTGCCGAAAAAGACGCCGAGAAACTGGGCAATGAACTGCTTGCGTGGGTTCGCGCCAAGCAGATAGCCGGTCTTGAGATCGGTAAGGAGGTCGGCCGACGAACTCGCGCTGTTGGCGGCGATGCCGGCGGAGGCGAGGTTGGCCGCGATGTTCTTGGGTGCAAGGAAGGCAAACATGAGTTGCATGACCTTGCCCATGGCCCCGATGGGCGTGGTGTCGGTTTCACCTGTCGCCCGGCTGGCGACGAGGGAGAGGACGAAACTCATGGCGACAGCGATGATACCCGCCCACCAGGCGACGCCGAAGGCCTGGACCTGGAGCCACACCATCGCGATGGTGATGGGGAGCATGCCCACAACCATCCACGAGCCCGGAACCTCGATGTCGGACATGTCCACGGCGCCAGGCGTGCCCCCGGCCCGAGCGCCCTTGAAGGCACGGACGAAGGTCTTCCATTGGAGGGCCACACTCATGAGGCTGCTGAAAACCATGACGGCGGTTCCACCCCAGAGCGCCCAGCGGAGCATATTGAACGTGTTCTCGTGCCCGAACCACGAGTACCACGTGAAGTTCTTCCGGTACTTGGCGTTCTCAAAGGCCACATCGCCCGCCTTGGCGGCGTCTTCGTCGGACATTCCACCTGACTTTGCCGATGCGATCGCGTCGGCCTTGGCCTTCTCGGCAGGGAGGTTCGAGTAAAGATCCGCCGCGAGAGGCGTTGCCGCACCTTCGATCGCGCCGGCGACGGCCTCGACCTGTGCTTTCGCGTCCTCCTTCGCGTCGATTGCGTCTTTCAGCGCGTCGTTGCCCGCGTTCCGTAACTCGTTGATCTGCGCATCGGTGAATCGCACTCCGACTTTGGTATCCGCGGCCGCGGCCACGATGGCGTTCACGAACGAGTCGGTGGCGGTCGCCGGATCCGTGACCGAGTTCTGCTGACTCACGATGGCCGTGTGAACGGCGTTCGCGCCTGGTTCGAGATGCTTGGCATCCATCGCCGCCATTCTCGGTCCGACCACGCCATAGAGAAGGATCGAGCCGATCAGCATGGACGTGCTGATGCGCGGACCGACGATCATGCCTGCGGCAATGAGCAGAGCCGAGGGCTCAAACGCGGCGCCATAGGAATGGCGGCCTTTCGGCGCGGCATCGGTGGCGTAAAGACGGTTGAACCAACCGATGGGGACCTCGCTCGGAATCGGGGCGTGACCGCCGAACAACTTGAAGAACTTGGTCAGAATCGGGACTTTGTCTACGACATCCTGTGGCGCACGGAGGAATCCGATGAGAAGACCCGCCCCGAGTCCCGCGATCAGCACGTAGGCCTTGCGTACGGCCTCGCGACTCTTGCTGTACAGGCTTCGAAGCGTCTCGGCGGCCGCCGTTCCCGATGGGAATGGCAACTGCTCCTGATTGATCATCTGTCGCTTCATCGGGATCGCGAGGAAGACGCCCATGAGGCCTGTGCAGAGCGTGAACAGGCCGACAACCCACCACGGCGAGACGTCGATTGTCTTGATCGTGTCGAGCGCTTGACCGTCGGCAGGGTCTTTCAGCAAGACCAGCGCGCCGAACATGGTGGCGATGGTGGAGCCTGTGGAGTAGCCTGCGGCCGATGCCGTGGACGCCATGCAGGCGTTCTCGAGGACGGACATCTGGGAGATGGAGTTGCCGCTGATGGCGCGGAGGAGGGTCCAGATGACGTAGGAGAGGACACAGGCGGTGATCGCGATGCCGAAGGCCCAGCCGATGGCGAGGGTGGTGTAGAGATTGGCGGCGGCCATGGCCATGCCCAGGATGCCCCCCATGAGGACGGCCCGGAGCGTGAGTTGGGGCATGCGGTCGCCCTGGTACACATAGGTGTGCCAGTGGTGGTCTTTCTGCTCTGGGGTAGCGTCGGGAGGGAGCGCAGGAATCTCGGCGGGCGGGCGAGTGTCCGAGTGTTCGGGCGTGTTCATGCGCGTCCAACTCCTGAGAAATGGCACGACGCGAACCGCAAGGCTCGCGCCAGGAACGCCAAGAGTATCAGGAGTTCGTCAAGATCGGGCGCGGTCGGACAGATTCTGCGTCAGACCGCTGGGGCCACGGCCTTCGGCTCGACCCCGGCAAAGAGGTGGACGAGTTGGACCCGTTTGGAAACGCCGAAGGCGGCATAGATGGCCTTGGTATGATCGTGGACCGTGTGGCGGCTCCGATGGATGCGGTCGGCGATTTCTGGTTCGGAAAGCCCTTCGAGAAGGTGGACCAGGACGCGGCGCTGGGCCTCGCTGAGTCTATCGAGGAGGCTTTTGGCTTCAAGACCGATCATCCCCGATTGAGGGGAAACAGGCATGCCACAATGCTGGCACACGAGCGTTGTCGTCCGAGTCGCCGTTGCCTGTCCAGATTCATCCATGGTTGTGCCAATCATCTTGTAGACCTCGCATTCATCCACACGACCTCTTCGGGGGAGTGCGGTTGAGGTCTGGTGAGTATCGGCGCGACGTAATGGCTTGACCAATGAGGACTTCTACCCCATTGATATTGGATTGACGACTCCGTTATCTGAACTCAATCCCTTGAGTAGGGATTGTTCAGTTGTACACCAAGCCGTTTCTTCGAAGAAATGAGCTGATATTCAGTTCGACTATGCCTCGGCCAGGCCTTCGCGGATGGCGAATCGCGCGAGTTCGACCCTGTCGTGGATGTTCAGGCGGCCCATGACGCGGGCGACGTGGTTCTCGACGGTCTTCACCGAGAGATGGAGGGTGCTCGCGATCTCTTTCTTGGACATGCCTTTGGCGACGTATCGGAGAACTTCGAGTTCGCGGGGCGTGAGGGAGGAGACTTTGGTGGAGGCTGTGAACTTGAGGCTTACGCCGTTGGACTCGATGACGAGGCGATCCTGGACCTCGGGGGAGAAGTAGGTGCTGCCCAGGCCGACGGATTGGATGGCTCGGACGAGGACCTCGGGGGGATCGGTCTTGGTGACATAGGCCATAGCCCCGGCCTTGAGAGCGGCCTCGATGTACCGATCGTGGGAGAACGCGCTGAGGAACATGATTTTGGTCTTCGGGCAGCGTGACTGGATGATCTTCGCGGCCTCGAAGGAGCCGACGCCTGGGATATCGATGTCGAGGATGACGATGTCGGGCTGATGACGGATGGCGGCGGTGATGGCCTCATCGGTCGTTGAGACATCGGCGACGACCTGGAGGGTGGGCGGACGCGTGAGCATCTCGGCGAGGCACCGGCGCACGAGGGCATGGTCGTCGGCGACAACGATGGTGAGTGGGCCGGTCATCGCGTGGCTCCCGTCGATGCTGATTTGGATTCGAGGAGGGACTTGAGGTCGTCGCGTTGGAATGGGCGCACGAGGAACGAGACGAGCGGATCGGGGGCGGGCGGGCGATCCTCGCGGGGATTCGCGACAAGGACGAATCGTCGGCGGTTGTTGCGGGCACGAAGCCCGGCAAGACATGTGGTGAAGTTGTCCGGAACAAGCGACTCATCCACGAGGACGACATCGATATCGGCCGTGGGATCGAGCATGGAACGGCGTGCATCCGTCGCCGAGACGAGCGGGACGTCGTGGCCGAGGCTGGTGAGCATGGCGTTGAGGACGCCTCGGATGTGGGGATCGTCGAGGACGATGCAGGCCGTGGGCCTGGGGCCTGCGACGAGGGTGGTGGTGGCGGGCCTGGGGATGGTGGGAAGCGTGACGAAGACGGTGGTGCCCTCGCCTGGCCTTGAGGTGACGTCGATGGAGCCGCCGTGATCGCGTGCGATGGCGTGGCAGATGGAGAGGCCCAGCCCGGAACCCGATTCTCGAGGTTTGGTGGTGAAGAACGGTTCGAAGACGCGGGGGAGGATGTCGGCGGGGATGCCGGCGCCGGTGTCGGCGACGACGAGGCGGACGTGAGTGGGCGTGGCCTTTATCTTTGGGTGGTCGGTGGTGGGTGGCTCGGGCGACGGCTCGACCGCGATACGGATGGTACCGGAATCTGAGATAGCATCCCTGGCGTTGATCGCGAGATTGATGACGACCTGCTGGATCTGGACGGCATCGGCGCGGACCCAGAGCGATGTGGCCGAGCGCGTGTCGATGACGGTGTGTATGCCCGCGGGGAGCATGCGTCGGAGAAGGCGTGTGGTGTCCTTCACGACCGAGGCGAGATTGATCGGCTCGAAGTGGGAGTCGGATTTTTTCGCGAAAGTGAGGAGCGATCGCGCGACGCCCGTGGCCTGGGCGGCGGCCTTCTCGACCTGCTCGAGGGCTTTGGCGGCCTGGGTGCTCGGGGCGATGGAGCCTCTGGCGATGCTGACGTAGCCTCGGATGGCGGCGAGCAGATTGCTGAAATCGTGGGCGACACCGCTGGCGAAGAGCCCGACGGCTTCGAGTTTTTGGGTCTGGCGGAGGTCTTCCTCGTGTTTTCGTTGGAGTTCAAGCGCGGCCCTTTGATCGGTGATGTCCTCGATGATGCCGATCATTCGATAGGGCTTGCCCGAGGCGTCTCTCATGCAGTCGCCGACGGCGCGGACGTGGCGCCACGAGCCGTCCTTGTGGCGGAGGCGGTACTCACAGTCGTAGGTCTCGCCGGTCTCCCAGTTTCGTTGGATTGCGGCGTTGACGCGCGGCGCGTCCTCGGGGTGGAGACTTTGGATCCACGAGTCCACGCGGACGGGTAGTTCTCCCGGCTCATAGCCCAGGAGGGCGTCGAACTGGGGTGTGTGATACGTGCGTTCCGGCTCGTCGATCCACCAGTCCCAGATGGTGTCGGAGATAACCCTAGCGGCAAACTCGAAGCGCTCGCGGACGAGGCGCTCGGACGTGGTGATCCGGTGTCGCACGTTCGTGAGCGCGATGACACGTTCGAGCTCTTCGGGGGTCGCCTTGTCGGCGTAGAGGATGGCACCGACACCTTCTCTAACGAGTGCTTGCGAGAGAGTTGCACTGTGATCGGTGATGAGGGCTACGGCCGCGATTTCACGCATTTGCCCGGCGTGGGCTTTCACAACCGGCAGCGGACTGTCACCATCGAAGATCGCAACGATGGTGCACGCGTCCTTGGCACGGGTCACGACCTCGAGGCCCGCTACAACCGATCGTGCTCGGCTCACAACGCCCAGGCTTGTGTGTGGGAGCGTGGCGAGGGCGCTGTCCACTCGTGTCGCGAAATCGCGAGGTACAAGCAACAGAGTCTTGGGGCCGGTGTCGTGCATGGCTACGCTCGAAAGAGCGCATGGCTCGAATATGAGCAGGCGAATGGGCTGGTGATCTTGCGAGCGACCATGTCTAGGGTATCTTGCTCCCCTAGTCCGGGCTTGCAGAACTCGGGTATTTGTCCTCGTTCGGAGGTGAATGTGAGCACAACGATCCGATTTCTGGGTGCCGTCGGAGAGGTGACTGGTTCATCGACCCTGATCGACACGGGGCGGGCGCGCGTCCTGATGGATTTCGGACTGTTCCAGGGAGGCCCGGGACAGGACGCGAAGAATCGGCGTCGGCACGACTTTTCTCGGCTCGATGCGGTGGTGCTGACGCACGCGCACGTGGATCACTCCGGGCGGCTGCCGTTGCTTGCGTCGCTCGGCTACAAGGGCCCGATCTGGTGCACGCCGGGGACGATTGATCTGTGCCGGGTGATGCTCAGGGACTCGGCCCAGGTGCAGGAGGCCGACGCGCGAGAGGACACGAGGAGAAATCTTCGGCGGGGAAAGGAGCCGGTCGAGCCGCTCTACACGAAGGCCGAGGCGGAGCAGGTGCTGGGGACGTTCAAGCCTGTGGGGTACGGAACGCCGACGGAGGTCGCGCCGGGTGTGCGTGTGCGGCTTGTGGACGCGGGGCACATCCTCGGCTCGGCGAGCGTGGAGGTCACGATCGAGGAGGGTGGGGGGACAAAGACGATCGTCTTCTCCGGCGACATCGGCGTCTCGAACGTGCCCATCAACCACAACCCGGAGCGCTTCGAGCACGCGGACCTGGTGGTGATGGAATCCACCTATGGCGATCGCGACCATCGATCGCGCGAGGCGACGGTCGAGGAGTTCCGGTCGATCATCCACGACGCGGTGTGGGAGCATCAGCGGGTGTTTGTGCCGGCGTTCGCGGTGGGGCGCACGCAGCTGCTGATGTATGAGTTGGCGGCGCTGGGCAAGAGCGGGCGCGTGCCGTCGTTTCCGGTGTATATCGACAGCCCGCTCGCGTCGGAGGCGACGGAGGTGTACATGAAGCATCGCGGTTCGCTGGACGCGGAGGCGAGGGCGATGTTTGAGTATGCGGAGAAGCCGAACTCGATTCCTGTGTACACGTTTCTGGAGAAGGCCGAGGACTCGCGACGGCTCAACGACAAGAGCGGGGCGGCGGTGGTGATCGCGGGGAGCGGGATGTGCACCGGCGGGCGGATCGTGCATCACCTGAAGCACAACCTCTGGCGGCGCGACGCGCGGGTCATGATCGTGGGGTATCAGCCCTCCGGCTCGATCGGTCGGCGACTGGTCGAGGGCGCGGGGGTGGTGCGCGTGCTTGGCGATTGGGTGACGGTTCGCGCGAAGATCCACACGCTGGGCGGGTTCTCGGCGCACGCGGGGCAGAGCGAACTGGTCGCGTGGGCGAGTTCGTGGGCGAAGTCGAGGCCCCGGGTGCTCCTCAATCATGGCGAGGATCACGCGCGACTCGCGCTCGTGGCACGACTCTCGAAGGAACTCGGCGTTCGCACCGAGACACCCGGCGTGGATGCGGAGCATTCGCTGTAGCGGCGGCACGGGGTACCATCCGCCATGCATGCCGGTGGTATTCATCGCACGATCAAGAACGTCCGGCGGTATGGCGAGATCATCGAGGTCCTGTTTCGCCATGGATTTCGCGATATCGTCTCGGAGACAGGGCTGGATCGCTGGCTGGAGTCGGGCAAGCGTTTGGTGCTCCGGCAGAGCGCGCCGCAGGAGCATGAATCTCGTGAGACGCGGGCGCAGCGACTTCGTCGCGCGATGGAGGATCTCGGGCCGACGTTCATGAAGTTGGGGCAGGTGCTCTCGTGCCGCCCCGACCTGATCCCGGAGGAATGGGCGGAGGAGTTCCGGAATCTGCAGTCCAACGCGGTGCGCCTGCCGTTCGAGGAGATCGAGCGACGATTGAACGAGGAGTTCGGGGATCGGCTCGATGAAGTGATCGCGTGGATCGATCCGCAACCGCTGGCTGCGGCGTCGATGGCGCAGGTGCATCGGGCACGATTGACGGACGGCACGCCGGTTGTGCTCAAAGTGCTCCGCCCGGGGATCGAGGACGTCACGCAGAGCGACATGGAGATCCTGCGGACGCTCGCCGAGTTTGCCGAGTCGAGGTTCACGGATCTTGGATACAGCCCGACGGAGGTCGTGGACGAGTTTGCGCGGGAGCTCGAGCGTGAAGTCGATCTGACGCACGAGGGGCGCGCCACGGATCGGCTCCGCGCGTACTTCGACGACGCACCGACGATCCAGTTTCCCGAAATCTATTGGTCGGCCTCGACGCATCGCGTGCTGGCGATGCAGGAGTTCAAGGGGATACTGCTGTCGAGCGTGCCGGCGAGCGCGATCCCCGAGGACCATCGGCACGCGGTCGTACGGCATGGGGCCGAGGCCGTGCTGCGACAGTGCCTTGATCTTGGGTTCTTCCACGCCGATCCGCATCCGGGGAATCTCTTTGTGCTCGAGGACGGCGCGGTCGGGTTCATCGACTGCGGCATGACGGGGCAGATCGAGGCTCGGACGGCCGAGAGCCTCGCGACGCTGGTGCTCGGGGTCGTGCGGGGAGATCTCGACAGCGTGATGCGTGTGGTGGGGACGTTGTCCGACGCGGAACCGGCGAAACTCGAGGATCGGGCGGTTCGCGCGGACGTGCGTGACTTTGTGGCCCAGTTCGAGCACGCGAAATTGGGCCGGATCGACATGCCCGCGCTGCTCGACGCGTTCTTCAAGAAGTTGCGCCGGCACCAGTTGCGATGCCCTGCGGATCTGGTGCTGCTCATCAAGGCGCTCACGACGATCCAGTCGGTGGCGAGAGATCTCGATCCCGAGTTTGATCTTGTGGAGTTCGCCTCGCCCCACGTTGAGCGGCTGGTGAAGCGGAAGTACAGCGTGGGGGCGATGCGCCGTCGGTTCGAGCGCGGGATGGCGGAGTATGCCGAGTTGGCGGAGAACTTGCCGACGGAGGTGCGTCAGGTCCTCACGCAGATCCGGCGGAATCGCCTTGCGGTGAACCTGGAACACCGCGGACTGACGCGGATGACGCAGACGATCGAGCACGCCAGCAGGAACATCGCGTTCTCGCTGGCGATCGCGGGGCTGGTCGTGGGGTCGTCGATCCTGGTGCACGCGGATCGGCCCGGGCAGACGATTCCGTTCGCCACCATCGGGATCATCGGGCTGGCGCTGGCGCTCGTGCTGACCATCGGGCACGTGCTGCGGAACCGGCGCTGGCTGCGGTCACGGAAGGACTAGCGGGACTTTTTCTTGGTCGCCTTCTTCGCGGCTTTGCGGGTGGTTGACTTCTTTGTGACCTTCTTCGTCGTCTTCCTGGCGGTCTTCTTCTTGGCCGACTCTTTGGTGGCCTTTTTCGTGCTCGCCTTCTTCTTACTGGCCTTCTTCTTGGATTTATTCGCGGTCTTCCTGGTTGCGGCACCCTTCTTGAGCGATTTGCCGGCCTTCTTGAGAATCCCCGCAACACCCTCGGCGGCGGATCCTGCAAGAACTCGGGCGGCCTTGCCCGCGGTGGTGGCGGCTTCCTTCGCTGCGTCCACCACGTGCCCATCGAGCGCGTCGGCGGCTGAGCGGGCGGCGGGAGCGATGCGTTTGGCGGCCTTCGTCGCGATCGCGGCGACGTCGCGCGCCTCGAGCCGCGCGTGGCGCTCCAGCGTGCTCGCCGACTCCTTCACCGTGTCCACGAACGATTCCTCGATGCCCCGGAGTTCCTTGGAGATGGCCTTCAGGTCGGTTTTGCGGAGTCGCTCGCCACGCTTGGCGGCGTGATCGACGGCCTCCTTGACGGCGTCACTGCCGGCCTCGATCGCGTCGCCGAGACCATCGACGACCTGTCGTAGAACGCTCTCGCGCTTCTCCGGGAGAACGCTCGCGAGTTCCTCCTTCACGCCATGGAGCGTGGACGAGACGACCTCACGAACCTCGGCCATGTTCCCGGCCATCGCGCCGCGGGCGAGACGGTTGATCCGTGAGCGGATGTCGTTGCCCTGTTGGACGATTCGGCGAGAGGCCCGGGAGTGTCCGGACTCGGATTGGCGCGGCATGGAAGCCTCCTTTGATGCGCCAGTCTACGCGAACCGGGGGCGGGAATCCCGGCAGACCGAGCGCGAGCGTGCGACAATCTGTGGCATGTTCGATTGGATCGTCAATCATCCCTGGTCCGCGGGCGGCATCTTGCTCATCGAGTTCGGCCTGCGCGTGCTCATGGGATTCGTCGTTATCTCACGACGGCGTCCCGTGCCGACGACGCTGGCGTGGCTGGTCCTTGTGCTCTTTGTGCCGCTGATCGGCTCGATCCTGTACGTGCTGGTGGGCGAGAACCGACTTGGCACGCGCCGGCGGATGGAGCACGACCAGATCATGCGCCAGGCCGAGCCCTCGGTCGTCGCGCGATGGGCGGAGTTGGGCCTGACGCGATCGCGGCCGAGCATGCGATCGGGCGGGCTGGAACTAGTGGCGCCGCACGCGACGGCCGTCGGCGGGCTCCCGCCGCTGAAGGGCAATCGATTGATGCTCCTGAGCGACACCGATGAGTTTCTCGACGCGCTCATCCGCGACATCGACGCGAGCACGCACCACTGCCATCTGCTGTTCTACATCTGGATGGTGCGGGGGCGATCGGAGGAGGTCTCGGCGGCCCTCGTGCGTGCGTCGCAGCGCGGTGTGGAGTGCCGAGTGCTCGTGGACTCGGCGGGGAGCAAGGAGTTCTTCGGAAGCGAGCAGCGCCGGAAGCTGGAGCGCGGGGGCGTGCGCGTGCTCGAGGCACTCCCGGTGGGTGCGCTGCGCATGCTCGTCGCTCGGCTGGACCTTCGCAACCACCGCAAGATCGCGGTCTTCGATGGGCGCGTGGGGTACATGGGGAGCCAGAACCTGACCGATCATGGCTTCAAGCGATCGATCCGCAAGAAGATCGGCCCGTGGATCGACGCGTCGGTGCGGGTCGAGGGGCCGGCGGCTCAGGCGCTGCAACTCGTCTTTCTGCGCGATTGGGCGCTTGAGACCGACGAGGATGTGCACCTGGAGGACACGTACCTGCCCCGGGTGTCGATCGGGGACGTCACCGACGGTCGCGTGGCGCAGGTCGTACCGACGGGTCCGGGGCCGGACGCCGGGGCGATGCGTGATGCGCTGCTCTCGATGATCTATGGCGCGCGTCAGGAGTTGATCGTGACCACGCCGTACTTCGTGCCCGACGATGCGACGGAGACGGCGCTGATCTCGGCGGCCCGGCGCGGCGTGCGGGTGACGCTCGTCCTCCCGCGACACAGCGACGCGATCGTCGTCGCGGCGGCGGGGCGATGGACGTACGAGGCCCTCCTCCGCGCGGGCGTGCGCATCGTCGAGTTCACCGATGGCCTCTTGCACTCCAAAACCGTGACGGCGGACCGGTGCCTCTCGCTCATCGGGAGCGCGAACATCGACATCCGATCGTTCCTCCTGAACTTCGAGGTGAGCCTGTTCGTGTACGATGCGGCCTTCGCGGAGGAACTCGCTCGGCTGCAGGAGTCGTACATCGCCAAGGCCGAGCGGATCACACTCGGAGCGTGGAAACAGCGTCCGTTCGGTCGACGGGCGGCACAGGGATTCGCGCGGCTGCTCGGGCCGTTGTTGTAGATGGCTCGCACATTGGAATCGTTGTCACTTGCTGAGCACGAAGACATCGAGGAGGGTGTCGCCGATGCCGACGAGCGCGCCGCCGGCGATCAACCCGGCACAGATCGGCTCGTGGGTCAGGATCCAGAGTCGGTTGCCGAAGGACTCCTTGGACTTGGCGTAGAACTGGTGCATGAGCCAGAAGAAGGCCGACCCGAGGAACATCCAGAGCGTGGAATCGGGCGGTATGACGAAGCCCAGGCCGAGCGCGACCGGGGAGATGAGGCTCTTGCCCTTGGTGATGAGGCGGATGACCTCGAAGACGACCCCGAAGACCGCGGCAATCCCGAGGGCGTAGAGCGCGGAGGGGTGGATGATCGAGGTGATGTCCTTGTCACCGGTCAACCCCTGCATGAAATCGGCGATGCCCTTCCACTGCACGGCGGAGGGGAACCCGAACTGCTCGGTGATGAGCGTCGCCTCCATCGACTTCGCGGGCATGTCCGAGTAATCGATGATCGGGTTCTTGGGATTGTCCTTCATGAACATGATGTAGAAGAGGGGCGTCGAGGCGAGGGCGCCCGCCACGATCCCGATGCAATGCCCGATCGCCTGGTGGCGGGGCTTGTTCCCGAGCATGTACCCGGGCTTGATGTCCATGAGGAGGTTGCTGGCATTGCTCGCGACCTCGGTCGTCATGACGGCGGTCATGAGATTGACCTGGGGGTGGGCCGGGCGCATCACGCCGAAGGTGAACTGCGTGATCTTGCTGACGGCGCCCGTGGGCGTGATGCTGGTGGCGGCGGTGGAGGTCGCGGCGATGAGGGTCAGGATGATGATGAGCGGAACGGAGAGAGCGCCCATCGTCCAGTCCACATCGAACCAGTCGTGCATCATCCACACACCCAGTGCCCCCACCACCGGGACGCCGACGAGAGAGATCCAGAGGGGGAACTCGATGTCCTTGAGGACGTCGTCGTCGGCCTTGTGCTTGCCGGCGAGGCCCTTGAAGGCGGCGACGAAGACCTGGGGCTTGGCGAAGAAGGCGGCCATGCTGGCGCAGACGAGCATCGCGACGCCCGGCCAGAGGAGCCACCCGGTGAGCACGTCGCGGTAGCCGAAAGCGCTGCTCGTCGAGAGTTCGCTGAGTTGCTGCGTCTTCGCGTCGATTTTTTTCACCCAGCCGCTCTGCACGACCCACCCGGCCATGCCGACGTAGGCGATGATCATTCCCGCGAACATGTTGACGGCGTAGCGGATGTTCATGAGGCCGCCCGCGCCGAAGAGGGCGATATCGAGCGTGGGCGAGAGGCCGAACTTTCGCGGATCGGCGCCCCAGAGCGTGGGGATGCCGCTCCCCGATTTCTCGAAGAGTCGATAGAACCACCCGTCGAGATGCTCGGGGATCATGAACTTGATGGCGTCGAGCCCCAGCATCTTGACCTGGATCAACGTCATATAGGCGGCCCCGCCCAGGAACTTCAGTCCACCGCTGATGAGGCCCGCGACCACCAGGGCCTTGGCCTTGAACATGCCGATGCCGGGGTCGGAGTGGTAGAGCGTGTCGAGGACGACGCCGCAGGCCGCACCTTCCGGGAATGGCGCCTGCTCGTCGTTGATGAACCGGCGTTTCATCGGGAAGGCAACGAGGACGCCCAGCAGCGAGAGGACAACGGTGATGAGGATGAGTTTCCAGACTCCGATGGGCTCGTTGGTCATGAGCATGTAGGCGGCAAGTCCGGAGATGAGGGGCCCGGTCATGTAGCCCGCGCTGGTCGCGATGGACTGCATGCAGTTGTTCTCGAGGATCGTGAAGTCCTTGCCGATCCCGATGGAGGAGATGACTCGGTAGAGGGCGAACGCGAGGATGACGCTGGTCAGCCCGACGCCGAGGGACCAGCCGGTCTTGGCGCCGATGTAGAGGTTGGTGGCGCTCAGGATCCCGCCGAGGATGAACCCGGTGATAGCGGTGCGGAGCGTGAGTTGGGGCATGTTCCCCTTGTAGACGTTCTCGAACCACCAGCGGTCCTTCTGGGCGACGGTGTAGGTCTTGATCTGCTCTTCGGTGAGTTGCGGGATGGCCATGGCTGAGAGTGGCTCCGGTAAAGAGAGTTCGAAGAAACGAGCCCGTTCCATCTTGGAAAGGTTGGGGGCATGGTACCGTGTCTTGACGATCGGATCACGCGCCTCCCAATCTCTTTGCGCACGAAGTTCGGGCGATGCTCGGACGATTCGAGGGCTCGCTCCGTACGATCATGACTATGGAGCATGACGGGGAATCGGAATCGTCGTTCGGCTCGCTGAGCGTTGCGGAGTTTCTGGGCGCGGTGGCGTCGAAGACTCCGGCGCCCGGCGGCGGGGCCGTCGCATCGATGACCGGGGCCCTCGCCTCGGCACTCGGGCAGATGGTGGTGGTGTACTCGGTGGGGAAGAAGTCGCTCGCCGAACACGAGCCGCGTCTGCGTGGGGCGATCCTGCGCCTGGAGCGGGCGCGGGCGCTCCTGCTGGGTCTCGCCGACGAGGACGCCGAGGCGTACAACCTTGTCAACACGCTCCAGAGGCTTCCCGAGGACGACGAGCGGCGGAAGGCGACGCTCGATGACGCGCTCCGCGCGAGCGTGCAGGTCCCCCTGGCCACCATGGCGGCGTGCGTGGATCTCCTGCGGCTCTTTCTTGAACTCGCGCCGATCACGAACAAGCACCTTCGCAGTGATCTGGGGATCTCGGCCGTGCTTGCCGATGCCGCCGCGCGCGCGTCGCGGTGGAACGTCGTGGTGAACGCGGCCCAACTCTCGGGGGAGCAGGATCGGTTGCACACGAGCCGTCAGTTGAACGCGATGCTACACGACTCGGCGGCACTCGTGCGCCAGGTCGAGCAGGCGTGTGAGGCCTGATGCACCATGGCGTATCAGAACGACACGACCGAGTGGTTCGCGATTCCCGACGAGGGGACAGGGAAGGCGGGGCTTTCCTTTGAGTGCACGATGTGCGGGCGCTGCTGCACGGGGCCCGAGGGATATGTGCTCTTCTCCGACGACGAGGCGAAGGCCCTCGCGGCACGCCTTGGACTGACCCACGCGGAGTTCATCGAGCGCTACACACACGAGACGAGCCTCGGTCGATCGCTCAACGAGACGCAGACCGAGCATGGGCACGACTGCGTCTTTCTCGATCGGACGAACGTGCCGGGGCGTGCGGTGTGCGGCGTGTACGAGGATCGCCCGATGCAGTGCCGGACGTGGCCATTCTGGAAGAGCAACGTGAAGTCGCCCCAGGCGTGGGCGCGGGCGAGCGTGACCTGTCCCGGCATCGGCAAGGGCACACGCCACAGCGTGCAGGAGATCCGCGTGCTGTGCGATCGCGTGGAGATGTGACCAGAGTTTCAGCGACTCGATGCTCACGATGATGGCCTTCCGACCCAGCATGTTCGATGTCGAGGACCGGACCCACGCGGCGGCGTGGAAGGCCTCGGCGATGGACGGATCGGTGGTGGTCCGGCTTGATGAGATCTACAACCGCGTCGGCGCCGAGATCGCCGAGCGCCGGCCCTTGTGCGAGGCCTCGGGGCGGTGCTGCAACTTTGCGAAGTATGGACACCTGCTGTATGTCACGGGGCTGGAGGCGGCGTGCACAATCCAACGGGCTCGCGTGCGGGCGGCAGATCCGAATCCACCACAACATAGAGCCCAAGGCGAGACCGGCGCACAAACGCCCCCACGTGCTTTGCCGGTATTGAGCAACGCGCCGACCCTCGACGCGTGTCCATTCCTCGTCGGCACGTCATGCGGCGTGCACACGATCAAGCCGCTGGGGTGTCGCGTGTACTTCTGCGATCCCACGGCCCAGGAGTGGCAGCATGACCTGAGCGAGCGATCGCTCGGGTGGATTCGCAACCTGCACGACGAACTCGGCGTGCCGTATCGCTATGCGGAGTGGCGCTGGCTGCTGGCGCTGCTCGACGAAACCTGAGACGTGCCGAGGGATTCGCGTGTGGCGCGGCCTCGCGCTCGGAGTTGATGGCGAATCAGGGACCGATAGGCCTCGCACTCGCGCGCGATCGGTGCGGGAACCGGCGGCATGTTCTGAAACAGCCCCGCGATCGTGCCTCGCAGCGTGGCCACGTGACTCGAAAGACTCCATCCGGCGAGCCGATGGGCCCAGAGGATGCCGAGCGTTCCGCCGAAGAGTTTCCAGATTCCTCGGGCGTGGCGGCGGGTCATCCAGATCCAGTTTCGCGTGGCGAGCGTGTGCCATCGTGCGGATTTCTGTTTGGCCGCGGGGCTGTCGTGCCAGGCGATCCACGCGGGATCGGCGCGGAGATCCATTCCGAGTCCACGAACGGTGAGAGCGAGATCGGTGTCGTTGCGATAGAGGAAGAACGCGGAGCAGTAGCCGCCGGCCTTGGTCCACACGTCGGCACGGATGAGATTCGCGCACCCCATGGACGGCCAGTGATTCGTGGGTTCGAGAAGCCCCGGCCATTCGGGCTCGCGGGTTGAGGGATGAACCGGGGCGAAGGCAACCCCGGCTCGCGGCGTGCGTGCATTGGCGTCATGGAGCCACGCGAGTGCGGCGAGAAGCGTCGGTTCGTCCACGCGGGCATCGTCGTCGAGAATCAGGAGCGTCTCGCCCCGGGCGGCACGGACGCCGATGTTGAACCCCTCAACGCCGACATTCTCCTCGAGGGCGATGAGACTCACGCCAGGCCTTGTGTCACGCAGGGACGCCGGCGCGCCATCGGTCGAGGCGTTGTCGACGACGATCGTTTCACGAACGATCGCGCCGCTCCACGCGTCGATCGCGTCGAGTGTGCGCCCGAGCGCTTCATGTCGATTGAAACTCAGGACGATAACGGAGAGCACGCGGCGCCTCCGGGCGGTTGGGTTCGTCTTTCGTCGAATGGATCTTACGAAGCGGTCGATTGCACCGGGGCTTGGATCACAGAGTTCGGCCCGGCGTTCGTCGCGGCGAACCTCGCCTCACCGGATCGATCCGGGGCCGGCGGAAGCGGATTGCACTGTCGCCGACGCATTGCGAGTCTCAACGCGAGCAGACCGCCCCGGGCGATCACACGCATCGCCTCGCCAACGCTCCGTCGTGTCGTGATTTCGCGGACGAGATAGCCGTCGTTAGTGATCTGGAAGAGCGTCCGTCCGCGGAACCAGCCGGTCGGCCAGCCGGTCGGCACGATCGCGACATCCGCCTTCCCTGGAGTGAGCACTCGGAGCATTGCGGCCGCCATGTCTCGGAAGCGGTGCGCGCCCAGCGAACGCTTCCCCCACGCCACGTGGTCGTGCTCGGTCGCGCGGACCTCGAGCAGGTCCAACTGCTCGCGCAGTCCATCGAAATCCACCGAGTGGACCTTCAGAATCGGATGCACAAAGAGCCGCGAACCCGGCCGCTTCATCAGGGACGCTCGCACCTGCTCGGCGAGGCTGACAAACGGCGTCATTCGTGTTGATTGCGCGATCGGCGCGATTCCACCCTTGGGCCCAAAGCCCACGGTCCGTCCTGCGGCGGCGTCGGCCATCCCCTGGAGATGGAGATCGGCGAGTTCCGGGAGACCCATGATCGCCTGGGCCGTTGCTCGGGCCGTGTCCACGAGCCCGCGCGTGAATCGCGTGACGCGTCCGAATCCCATGCAATCGAGCGGGGCGTACGAGTTTCGCGTCGTGTAGTAGCGCACCCACGTCTGGAACTTTCGGCTGGGGAGCGGGTGATACGCGATCGCCCTTGGCGCCCCGGCGACGCGCCACCCGGTTGCGGCGCGCATCTGCAGGAACCACTCCACGTCGTCGCCATTGATGAAGATCTCGGGCATGAGGCCTGTGCGCCGGATCGCCTCACGCCGCACGAGCGTGGAGCAGGCGGCGAGATAATCGGCCTCGACAAGGTACCGATGGTCGACGCTCCCCTGGGCCGCGGGGACGTAATAGCCCGTGAACCGCTGGAGTTTCCCGCCGATTTCATAGACGCGCTTGGTGAGTGGATCGACAAGTGCCGAGCCAACCGCGGCGAGGTCATCTCGGCTGCGGATCGCGCGGATGAGTTCGCGAAGGCACCGCTTCGTGGCCCGCGCGTCGCTGTCCAGGATCCAGATGAAGTCCGGCTCGCGCCGCCTCGCCCAGATCCCCGACCCCGACAGAACATGGGCCATCCCGGCGTTGAACCCACCGGCGCCGCCACGATTCTCATTCAGGCGAACGTGCTCGACCTCCAGGCCCGGGGGCGTGGGAATCTGAGAGAGGGGCACGCTCGAGGCGTTGTCCACGACGACAACAACAAGATCAATGCCGCGGCGGTCGAGGCGGGCCATATCGCTGAGCAGCCGCTCGATGTCGATCGCCCGATTGAAGCACGGGGTGACTGCGGCGACTCTGTAGCGACGGCTCGCCCGCTGCGGCGGGCGCACCAGGCGAATCCGCTCACGCAACGGGACCGGTTTGAACTCGATGACCGCTTGGGCCCGACCGAGTTCGGCCAGGGGCGCGGGGGCGACGCCCGTGGGCGCCGGCTGGGCTGTCATTCGTGGAGTATATCCGTTTGGCATGCCCATCCCGGTTCCTCTGGACTTTCCGATAGATCAAGATCGGCCATCGATCGGCTCCCGCGACAGCGGCCCACCCCGACTCCATCCAAACCGCACGCCGAGTTTGCCCGTAGAATGATGATCGTCCGCTGGGTATCCCCACGAGCGGGATACCAAGGGTTGCCCTGCCCACGGGGGGGAAGGAGTGGGACTCGTCGGGTCGAGGAGTCGATTCTGCGGCCAGACCAGACAAGGGACGAGCCGTGATCGGCACGACGCCGAACAACGTGACGGACCACGTTGCCCACCCAGAGTACCAGATCCGTCGAGTTGAGTTTTCTTGAGCCGGAGTGATCCATGACCGATCGGTCCACCACCGTCGACCACGCCCCCACGCTGCTCCTTGAAGCGCTCGAGCCCAGGCTCGCCCTCTCGGGGACGCCGCTCCCGGATGTCTCGATGCTTGAGACGGCCACGAACCCGGTGATCCGTTTCGAGACGACGTATGGCGATGTGGATTTCGAGTTGTACACCGATGACGCGCCGATCACGGTCGCGAACTTCCTGACGTATGTGAACACCGGGCGCCTCGACGAGACCTTCTTCCACCGGATGATCAGCCAGACCGGGCAGATCGGAATCCTCCAGGGTGGTGGGTTCCTCTATGACAACCTCGCCGGCGTCACCCAACCGACCGCCGACGCCCCGATCGTCCTCGAGACGACCAACCGCAGCAACATCGAGCGCACGATCGCGATGGCGCGCACCAACGACCCCAACTCGGCGACCAGCCAGTTCTTCATCAACACCACCGACAACTCGTCCGCCCTCGATCCCACCGGCCCGAACACCGGCTATGCCGTCTTTGGGAGCGTCATCCAGGGGTGGGATGTCATCCAGCAGATCTTCGCCCTCGACATCATCAACGCGCAGACGGAGGACCCCGCCTGGGCCGGAAGCCTCAGCGGCGTCTTCACCACCCTTCCCGTCACCGAGCAGTACACCCAATCCAGCGGCATTCGCGAGAGTTCGCTGGTCTATGTCATCAACGCCGAACTCATCAAGCCAGCTGGCACCAACGGCTTCTTCACGCGAGAGATGGTCTTCCCCGAAGGGAACGCCACCGCGACGTCGACCGAGACCGTCGACTTGTTCAACCCCAACGCCGAGGAGGCGACGTACCAACTGATCGCCCACTATGAGGATGGCGTCCGCGACTCGATCATCAGCACGGGCACGATCCCCGCGAACTCCACGCTTTCGCTCCCCATCTCCGTCGCAGGCCAGGCGACCGGACGCCTCGTCCGCCCCAACACGCCCTACTCCCTCGTCCTCCAGACCTCCGTCCCCACGACGGCGACGACGCCCCAGCCCGTCGTCGCGACGGCCCACCGGCGCGACTTCGGAGCCGAAACCAGCGAGTCGTTCTTCGACACGACGACGGCGACCGCGACGGAACTCCGCACGTGGGACTTCTCGCGCATCGAACGCAACAGCCAGAGCCGCGAGTTCCTTCTCTGGCAGAGCCTTACCGACGAGAGCGCGACGATCACCGTGACGTTCTACACCCAGGGCGCCTCGCCCCAGTCCTTCACGTTCACGCTCGACGCGTACCGTCGCGGCGGGATCGAGGTCTTCAGCCTCGGGCTGGCCGACGGCGTGTACAGCGCGCGTGTCTCCTCGACCAAGCCCATCGTCGCCGCCTTATCCGACTTTGATCTGCCCGCCGCGGGCGTGACGGGAACCGCGTCCACGCCCGCCTGGGCCGTCCTCGGCACTCACGCCGGCGGGGCGTCCAAGGGCGTCATCTCCGGCGCGGAGGTGCTCAGTGGGTTCACGTCGACCGTCAGCGTCTTTAATCCATCGAATGCCGGCGCGATCGTGCGTCTGAAGTTCTGGCGCAGCAGCCGACTCACCGGCGACGCGCCGATTCAGCAGTTTGCGATCACCGCCGCCAACAACCGGACAGACTTCGTCATCGACGCCGCCGCCCTCGGACTCACCGATGGCGAAACGTTCAGCATCACCTATGAGGTCTCGAGCGGCAGCCGCGTCAGCGTGCAGTACACCAGCGTCGACGAGACCAACCGTGGACAGGCGACGACCACGCCCCGCGACGGCCTCTCCACGATGTTCTCGAACGCGGCCCCGACGTCCACGGCCTACTTCACCGACGCCTTCCTCGATCCCACGCACGATCTCAACCAGCAGGTCCTGACCCTCTCGCTCTTCAGCCCCTTCGCCCGCATCGGATCGAGTTCCACGTACTCGGTCACGGCCCTCTTTTCCGATGGCACGTCGATCGCCGTTGCTTCGGGCGCGCTGGAGGCCGAGGCGAGGGTCGATCTCGCGATCAACACCATCACCGATGTGCTCAACAAGGTCTCGTCGGGGCCGGCCTTCCGCCGATTCTCCCTGCTCGTCACGGGGAACACCACCGGCACCGCGAGCGGTGACGTCTCGGCCTTTGCGTTCGCGCAACTCACCCGACGCGATTCCACGCTGGGCGTCTTCACCACGACCACGGCGGCCCTCACCGCGACCGGTCTGCCCTACGCGACCGATCCCGCCTTCGGCGTGTAATTCATGCACGCGTCACCCATCAGGGCTTGACGAAGACCTTGAACCCGCCGGTCGTCATGCGTTCCATGTCGAAGGGCATGGGGCCTTTGCACATCGCCGCCAGCCGCGGATCCTTCATCACCTTCGCGTTCACGCGATCGCGGTGCGCCCGCGACTTGTACATGATCCACGAGAAGACGACGACCTCGCTCTTCTTCGCCTTTACGAGCGTGGGGAAGGGCATGCCGAAGCCGGGCTTGGGGTCCTCGACGACGCACTCGCGGTAGTCCACCGCTCCGTGCTCCATCCACACTTTGGACGCCGCCTTGGACATCTTGGTGTATGCGGGCAGGTTCTTCTTCGCGAGGGGGAGGACGAACGCATCGATATACGACATGGAGGACTCCTTCATGTTCAAGAGAGAGTTGTGCGAGAGAGTAGGGTCGTGGACGGGGGGCGATAGCCCCTCCATCACGCCACGCTTAGGATGCACCGTTCGCCCGCATTCTCGCGAGCGACGCACGCACCAGGGACGCGAACGGGGAAGGGAACCATGACCACCACAGACATCGAAACACCGAAGCCCAAGCGCAAACGTCGGATCATTCTGAAACTCTTCCTGGCGCTCGTGATCGTCATTGTCGCGCTGATTGCGCTCGCGCCGACGATCGCGGGGTCGTTCGCGCCTGGCGCAATCGCCTCAGCCGCCGGACCCGCGATCAACGGCTCGCTCAAGGTCGACAAGGTCAGCCTCTCCTGGTTCGGCGGGCAATCGATCGGGCCGATCACCATCGCCGACGACAAGGGCGCGAAGGTCGCCGATCTCACGATTTCCACGAGCAAGGGACTGCTCGGACTCATGGGCGCCGACCACGGCACGATCACCATCTCGGGAAGCGCCGACGTCGTCCGCGAGGCCGATGGCACGACCAACTTGCAACGACTCGTGAAATCCAGCGGCGCGTCATCCTCATCGCCGACGGGCTCGGGTTCCACATCGTCATACCAGGGCCAGACCACGCTCCCTGCGAAGACCGCCGTCACGCTCGTGATCGACGCGCTCAACATCACCTTCACGGACAAGGCCCGCCCCACGCCGATCTCCGCTTCGCTCAGCAACCTCAAGGGCGCGATCAGCGCCACCGTCGGCGGCGACGCGACGATCAAACTCGATGCCGAGGCCAAGGAGAACTCGTCGGCCGCAAGCCCCATCGCGATCGACATCAAGGTCCAGAACTGGTCTGACTCTGCCGGTCGCGTGACGCCAGACGCCGCACGGATCGACGCCAAGGTCAACGTTCCGTCGTTCCCCATTGCGCTCGCCGACGCTTTTATCACGCTTCCCGAGGGCGTCGCGCCGAACGGCCTCTCGGCCGCTCTGGGCAAGGCCGCATCGCTCGATCTCAAGGCCCTCGGCAACGCCAAGGGCGCCAACGTTGTCCTCGATTTCCACACCGGCACGAGCGCCGCCGACGCACGCCTCGCCCTGTCGGGCACGCTCGACCTCGCCAACGGCACGCTCAGCGCCACCACGCCCCTCGTCGCGCGCGCCAAGGGCGAGACGCTCCGCGCCCTGGTCCCTTCGCTCGAGAAATCCATCACCGACAGCGGCGCCACGATCGAAGCCATGCCCGATGTCACGCTCACGATCGCGAATCTCAGCGTCGCCACGCCCAAGAACGGCCTGGGCACCGCGCCCCTCGATTTTCGAGGCGCGAAAGCCCAAATCACCTTCGAAACCTCCGCGATCGCGGGGAGCGTGAAACTCGATCCCAACGCGCCCGCCAAACCCTTCGCCGTGGAACCGCTGCGTGCCTCTGTTGCCACCGCCGATCTCGCCGGCGGCGTCACCATCAAGGCCAACTCCTCCGCGAAGCTCGCCAACGACTCCGCGGGCGTGCTTGGCGTGGACCTCATCGTCGGCGGCCTGCTCGACGACAAGGGGGCGTTCACCGGGGGCCTGCCCCGCTCGATCTCCGGGACCGCCGCCCTGACCAATGTCGCCACGGCGATTGCTCAACCCTTCCTCGGCGCGACGGGCCTCGATCTTCCGCGTGATCTCGGGCCGACGCTCAACGCGAGCCTGCAGGCGCGGACCAACGCCGCCGCCGCCAGCGCGAACTCGACAACGCTCCCGCCCACCGATCTCACCATCAGCGTCGATTGCCGGGAGTTGAAGATCGATGCGCCCCTTCGCCTCGAGAACGACCTCCTCGCGGGCGTCAGCAAGAAGCCCATCAAACTCGACATCGGGCACCTCGGCGACATCGCCTCGCGCCTCATCCCCGCGAGCGCCGGCTGGAAGATCGAGGGCCTCGCCGGCGGACCAGGGTGGGCGACAATGCTCGTTCACGACCTCCGCGTTCCCGTCGGCAAGCCCGTCGTCGGCAATGCCGCGGCCACTCTCGGCATGAGTTTCGGCGGGCTGGCCGCGATTCCTCCCTCCGATGCAAAGAAGCGTGCCGAGCCGATCGCGCTCAACCAGTTCTCCCTCGCCGCCACGCTCCACAACGACGACGCGCCGACCTTCAAGATCACCCAATGCGACTTCGGGTACATCGGCGTCCCCTTCTCCGTCGAGGCCGACATGGTGATCCAAGGCCTCTTCTCGCGGACCGAGAGCGGCGTGGAACTCACGCCCGCCGGTGCCCGCCCCGTGGGCACGTTCAAACTCAAGGACATCCCCTCGCGCCTCGCGACCGTCTTCAACTCGCCCTCAACCGACGGCACGCCGACGCGCGATCTTGGCGAACTCGCGATGGCGGCCCTGGGGCCCAAGGTCAACGTGATCGTCACCGGCTCGGCCACCGCGGGCTCAAACGCCGTGGATCTCGCGCTCGATGTGAACGCCGAGAACGCGACATGGACGACACGTCTCGCCGCGACGTCCAAGGAGATCTCGCTCACGAGCGCCTCTGGTGAGCTCCGAGTCACGCCCCACGCGTTCGACACGCTCACCAAGCCGGCCACGCCCCAACTCGATGAGGCCCCAAGGCCGCGCCTCGTCGACGATGCCCGCTTCCACGTCGCGATCGAGCCGCTGGTCGTGAAACTCAATGACGACAAATCACCCAACTTCGCGTCGTCGGGTACGCTGGCGCTCAAACTCTCGTCCCCGTCGCCGCTCGTGGTGGAGACCAAAGTCGGCGAGAACACGCAGACCATCGGCATGCAGGGCCTGAGCGTCGAGGCGCGAGTACCGCTCGCCGCACTTGCGGAATCCGGCGCCCCCGCCACGATTCGCACAACTCTTGCCGCCGCCCTCAAGGACACTGCGGGCGCGGACCTCGGCTCGCTCGCTGGAGAGTTCACAGGTCCCATGCTCGCCGCCAAGCCCGCGGGCGAGATGAAGGCGACGCTCCGCGCCGATCGCCTCTCGACGCCCTTCGTGGATGCCATCGCCGGACAGAACGGCCTGCTCGCTGGCGCGATCGGAAACGCGATCACCCTCAACATTGAGTCGGATCTCCGTCCGCCGACCAACGCCGCACCGGGCACGCCCTACGAGTTCGCGGCCGCCCGCCTCACCGCGAGCGCCAGCGCCTCCGCCGATCGCCTCTCGACGCCCAAGCCCTTCCGCGTCCGCATCGAGGAGAGCGCCATCACCCTCGCCGAGCCCGCGTCGATCCGCCTATCCCCCGACCCCGTGTGGGCCACGGCGTTCCTCAAGCCCAAGGTGAACGAGGCGGATCCGAAGAAGTCCGCGAACACCAAGACACCCGCAGAGCCGATGCTCACGCTCACCGAGATCGCCCCGATCGACATCGCCATCCCATCGCTCACGCTCTCGAAATCCACCGACGAGACCGGTGGCCC
This sequence comes from uncultured Phycisphaeraceae bacterium, assembly GCA_964628245.1. Classification (GTDB taxonomy): domain Bacteria; phylum Planctomycetota; class Phycisphaerae; order Phycisphaerales; family UBA1924. Next base: position 33,340 of record CAZVMU010000006.1, read on the forward strand.
TCTGAAGCCAGGCGTCTTCAGCGCCGCGGTTGATGTCACGATGCCCAGCGTCACCGCGACCACGTCCGATGGGCGTCCGCTGACACTCACCGATCTCAAGACCACGATTCGCGCGGGCCGTGCCGATGCCTCGCCTGGTCCCGACGCAGCGAGCGTGAAACTCACGATCGCCTCCGCAACCAGCGGCGACGCCGCGCCCGCCCGGAATCTCCACGCCGAGACCGTCCTCTCGAACCTCGCCGACGCCAATGGCAAGGTCACGATGGAAAGCGCCTTGGTCGATGCCCAGGCCGATCTCGCCGCGGTGCCCACGTCGATCCTCGACGCGCTCGCCGCCCAGGATGGCCTGCTTGCCGACGCCCTCGGGCCCACCACCGCTCTCAAGGCAACGATTGTCCAGTTCCCCCTCGATCCCAAGGCCAACACAACTGCCAAGGGCTCTCTCGACGTGGACTTCGATTCGCCTCGCGCCAAGGCCAAACTCGCCGGCAACGTCGGCGACAGCGTCCTCACCTGCGCCCAACCCGTCGAGGCCTCCATCCTCGAGATCACCGAATCGCTCGGCGGACGACTCGTCAAAGGCCTGCCACTTGTCGGCAGCCTGAAGAAGTCGCCCCAGGACGCTCCCGCACTCATCCGTGCCGAGAACCTCGCCCTACCGCTCAACGGCGACCTCTCCAAACTCAACGGCACCGTCACCATCTCGCCAGGAGATGCCGAGTTTGCCGCCAGTTCCTACTTCGCCAAGGCCCTCTCCTTCGTCGGCGCCCATCCGGAAGGATTCATCGGCCGCAAACTCGCGCCGCTCACGCTTACCGTGAACAACGGCGTGGCGTCGTACCCGAAGTACAGCCTTCCTTTGGGCGAGTTCACGCTCGTTACCGAAGGCTCTTTCAATCTCGCCGACAACTCCGTGGACGTCGTCACCTGGATCCCACTCGGCGCCCTCACCGACGAGGCGGCCGGCCTCTTCAAACTCAACACGGGTCTCGGCGCCGCCGCTGGCCGTGCGATCCCGGGCCTCGAGAACGCCACGATGATGCCCTTCCGCACCCGAGGTCCGGCCTCAAATCCATCGACCAAGCCGGACCTCGAACTCTTCGCCAAGGACGTCGTCAAGAGCCTCAACCCGGCCGAGAAGGTCGATGACCTCTTGAAGAGCATACCCAAGATCTTCAAGTAGATCTCTTCAGGTAGCTCTCGAACACCGACGCGACTGACGTGTGTCGCTACGCCCTCGCGTCGCTGACATCGCCCAGCACATAGGCCATGTCGCCCCACAACTTCTCGAAACGCGGGAGCAGCGACCGCGACTCGGGGAGTCGCGTCCCGCACGCGATGAGCAGGTCCACCAGCCCCTCGAAGTCGAGCACGCTGATGAACTCGCGCTCGATCATCGCGGGCCTGGTGTTCGTCCCCGCCTGCACCGCGTCGAGGTCGCCCATATTGTGGTAGTTGCCCAATGGCAGACACACGCACGTCGCCTCATATCCCGACGCGCAGAAGACCGACGCCTCACACGCCCCGCCGGACATGAGCCGGCGTTGCCACCGCCACGCCGACATCTCGCTCGACTTCTGCGTCGCCGTGGGCGAGGCCGTCCCGATGCCACCCGAGACCGCCGCCGCGTGCTCCTCGGCCCGTGCGGCGATCGCCTCCGTCAGACTCGGCGAGAAGACGCTCAATCGATCGCCCACACGCACGATCGGCCCGCCACCCACCAGCACCTCCCCCATCGCCCGGCTGTTCTCGAGCGCGATCACCCGCGCATCCACCGGCATCGTCGCAGGCCTCCCCGCCCGGCACGACGCGATCGCCCCCACAAAACCGACCTCCTCCGCACGCGTCAGCAGTAGTCGCACATCCTCACGAGGCGAGACGCGTCGCAGCACGTCAAACGCCGCGAACGCCGCGACCAGTGCCGCGAGATCATCGCACACCGGCGCGTGGAGGACGCCGTCCTTGATCTCCGCCGCCGGCAAGTCCCACGTCGCGACATCGCCAGCGTTCACATCCGACGCCGCCCCACCACTCTCGACCTTGATCTCGTATCGCTTAAGCGGCCCCTGCTTCACGCCCTCCTCGGGCACGATCTGCCTCACCACGCGCCCGCGGACCATGCCGCTCGTCGTGTGGATCGCCACGCTAGCGTCCGTGAAGTAGTCCGCCATCACCCCGCCGCGGAACGACGCCTCGACGCTCGCCTCGCCCGGCACACGCTCCACGACAAACGCCGGATGATCCATGTGGGCCGTGAAGTACACGGGCCGGCGCGCCCCACCCGCCCACGACGGCGCCTCAAGCGCCAGGTGCAGGTTCCCGGCGTAATCTGCCGAAAGACTCACGTCCGGGCGCGACGCCGCCCAGGCGCGAATCCACTCGATCACGCGATCTTCCCTCCCAGACGCCGTCGGCAATCCGCAAACCTCCAGCAGCCACGACCGATGCGTCTCCCTCTCACCCGTGTTCATCATGCCCGATCGTAGCGACAACCCCAAACCCTCCCGCCCCACGCGAGCGGCACACGACGCCGTCCCCTCCGGCGTTGAGATCGCGCCGGGTGTCCGCGTCCCCGAGGCCGCCCTGCGATTCTCCTTCACCACCAGCACAGGCCCCGGCGGGCAGAACGTCAACAAGCGCGCCACACGGGCCGTGCTCCGCCTCACAATCGCCGATCTTCCCTTGCGCGACGCCGCGAGGTCACGCCTCCTCCGCCTCGGCTCGCACTACGTCACCGACGCCGGCGAACTCATCATCGAATCCGGCGAGCACCGCTCCCAGCCCCGCAATCGCGCCGAGTGCCTCGCCAAACTCCGCGCCCTGCTCATCCAGGCGATCCCCGAGCCCAAGGTGCGCAAGCCGACAAAGCCCACGCGAGGCTCCATCGAACGTCGCATCGCCGAGAAGAAACGCCGCGGCGACATCAAGAAGCGACGTTCGAGCGACATGGACTGACGCGTTTCCCCGTTCCGTTCACCCGCTCAACGCGTCCATCGGCATGTCCGGCGCCTCGTGCTCCGAGATCGCCGCCTCCAGAACAGTTCGCAGCGCCTCGTCACGCCGAAACATCATCACCGGCAACGTCCACTCGCGAGGACCCATCGGTGTCGTGACGTTCACCGCGCACCCGTCCGCACGCACAATCACCTCGCCCGACCGTAGATCCACCGACTCGACCGCGGGCCGCCCACGCCCGAACATCGGATACCGGAACACATCCATCCGCCCCGGCACGATGCGCACGTACGCGGGATAGATGAATGTCGCCAGGAGCGAGGGCACGCCCATCGCCGCCCAGATGTCCCACGCCCGGATCTTCGACCACCCGCCCACTCCCAGTGATCGCTTCAACTGCCAGATCGCCAACATCGATACGCCAAACACGATCGAGTAGAGCACCACATTCAACCACACCGCCCCGCGATATGAAAAAGGCACAAAGAAGACTCGCGGCTCGAACGCCTCGCATGTCATCGGCCTTACCGCCCACAGCCGTCGCGGCTTCCGCGCCAACACACGCACCCTCCCCAACGCTCCACGCTCGCCGCCCTTCGTCCCCTTCGGCAGGATACGACTCTCGAACCACGCCGGGACCGCCTCAGGACGAGGACGAAGCGCCACCCACACACCAAACACCGCGACGATCGCGATGATGCCGACCACATCCGCGAAGTACGGCCCGATGGCCGATCCAAACACCATCGCCACAAGCGAACCGAGCATGATCACCACTCCGACCACCGCGATAGGCCCGGGCGACATCGTCGGCACAACCTGGATCCGGAACGACTTCAAGGATCCCCGATTCCAGTCCTTCGCCTCGATTGTCCAATCCGAGTACACAAAGCTCACGCGCCCCAGCAACTCGTCCACTTCGGACGGCCTTGCATCCACCGATTTGATCGAGTTCTGTTCAGGTGTCGTTTGCATACGGATCTCACCGTTTCGACCCAATCGAATCATCGAAACTCGGCTTCGACATGGGCGCCAATCCCAACCTCACCACAAGGTGCCATTCTGACCAAAGAATCCGCGTTTTTGGCCCACAAAACCGGCCAGTGAACCACGATTCGCCTATCATAGACGCACCCGAAATTCGCGCACATTTCGGCCCTCTCGCGACCCCTCCAATCTGCTTCGATTCTCATCACCATACCAAACACGCTTCTCTCGCATTCCTCCTGGTGCATCCCCCCTAGAAACGCCGGCACACATCACCCGAGGCCGCCATGCCCAAGCCCGCGACCAACTCACCCGCCACCGACACCAAAGCCCCCGCCTCGCACGCCGGCCCGCGAACAACTGCCCCCAAAATCGACATGAGCACCACGCCCCCCACCCCTTCCACCGACGCCGCAGCACTTGCTAAATCCACCACGACCAAGCAAACGGGCGCGTATGGAGCCGAGCAGATCCAGGTCCTCGAGGGCCTCGAGGCCGTCCGCAAACGCCCCGGCATGTACATCGGTGGCACCGGCCTCAACGCCCTCCACCACCTCGTCTACGAAGTCGTGGACAACTCCATCGATGAGGCCATGGCTGGCCACGCCTCCTTCGTCCAGGTCACCATCCAGCCCGACGGCTCCTGCTGCGTCATCGACGACGGGCGCGGCATCCCCACCGACCCCATGAAGCACGAGGACCCCAACCTCAACGGCAAGCCCGCCATCGAGATCGTCCTCACCAAACTCCACGCCGGCGGCAAGTTCCAGCAGGAAGGCTCCGCGTACAAAGTCTCCGGCGGGCTCCATGGCGTCGGCGTCTCCTGCGTCAACGCCCTCAGCGAATACCTCGACTGCGAGGTCTTCCGCGATGGCAACATCTACTCCATCGGCTTCGAGCGCGGCCGCGTCACCACGCCCCTCGCCCACGTCGGCAAGATCCCCGGCAATGCCGCGCGAACCCGTGGCACCACCGTCACCTTCCGCCCCGACCCCACCATCTTCCCCGATGTCACCTTCTCGTACGAAACGCTCGCTACGCGCCTCCGCGAACTCGCCTTCCTGAACCCCGGCGTCTCACTCAAGTTCACCGACGAACGAGTCGGAGCCGACGGCAAGACCCGCGCCGAGACCTTCCGCGCCGAGAACGGCCTGCTCGAGTACGTCACCCATCTCATGACGGGAAAGAGCCCCGTCTCCGCTCCGGTCGTCATCAAGAAGGAAGACCAGGAGCAGTCCACCATCTGCGAGGTCGCCCTCCAATACCACGACGGCTACAACGAGACGCTCCTCACCTTCTGCAACAACATCAACAACGTCGACGGCGGCACGCACGGCCAGGGCTTCAAGGTCGCCCTCACACGCGTCCTCAACAACTATGCGCGAAAAGCCGGCGTCCTCAAGGAAAAGGACCCCGTCCCGACGGGCGAGGACCTCCGCGAAGGCCTCATCGCGATCGTCAGCGTCAAGATCCCCAACCCCACCTTCAACAACCAGCCCAAAGAGAAACTCCTGAATCCTGAGGTCGAGGGCTTCGTCTCTGCCGCCGTCTCCGAGGCGCTCGATACCTGGCTCGAGGAGCATCCCGCCGAGGCCAAGCGCCTGTGCATGAAGGGCATCGTCGCCGCCCAGGCGCGCGAGGCGGCCCGCAAGGCCCGCGAACTCACACGCCGAAAGAGCGCCCTCGACTCGGGCTCCATGCCCGCCAAACTCCGAGACTGCAAGACCCGCAACGTCGACGAGAGCGAGTTGTACATCGTCGAGGGTGACTCCGCCGGCGGCTCCGCGACCCAAGGCCGCGACGTCGAGACCCAGGCCATCCTTCCCATCAAGGGCAAGATCTTGAATGTCGAGAAGGCGCGCGTGGACAAGATGCTCAGCCACGACGAGATCCTCACCCTCATCGCCGCCCTCCGCGTCGGCATCGGGAACGAACTCGACATCTCCCGCCTGCGCTACGGCAAGGTCATCATCATGACCGACGCCGATGTCGACGGCAGCCATATCCGAACGCTATTGCTCACGTTCTTCTTCCGCCAGATGCCCGAACTCATCCGCAAGGGCCACGTCTACATCGCCCAGCCGCCGCTCTACAAACTCGAGAAAGCCGGCAAGGCCGCCAAGCACTCGGGCGAGTACGTCCTCAACGACCGTGTCTTCGACGAGACCCTCGAACGCCTGGGACTTGGTCGCGCCTCTCTCGTCCTGCGCGATGCCTCGTCCCTCGCCGAGGGAACCACGTCGAAGATCGAGCGCACCCTCGATGGCGATCAGGCCAAGCGTGCCGTCCATCTCTTGAAGCGCCTTGTCGAGCTCAGCACCATCGCCGAGCGCCGCGGCGTGCGCTTCAATGACCTCCTCGCCCAGCGCGACAACGACCCGACCAGGAAACACCGACTCCCCACCCACCGCGTCACGTGGCGCGGCGGCACGGGAACCACCGGCGACGAGGGCGCGGGCGAGGCCTTCGCCTGGTCCGAGGCCGACGCCCTCGACATCATCGCGAGGCACAACCTCCGCCTGGTCGTGGACACCGCCGAAGCAGAGACCGAGGCCGATGCGCCCGCTCCCGCGCAAGGCCGCCCCGCTCAGATCAAGGAACTCCACGAGAACAAGGAACTCGACCGCCTCTTCGTCGAACTCGCCCAACTCGGCTTCAACCCCGACGACTACTCGCGCGTGCTCGTCGAATCGGTCACCGGCGAAAAACTCGCCACGCGCTTCGCCTGGATCCTCCACGAATCCCAGGATGCCGACCACGCCAAGGACGACGCCAAGTCCGGGGACACCGAGGACGCCGACGAATCCGAGTCCACCGTCCGCCGCCGCACCCCCACCAAAGGCCGCCAGGTCGAGTGCCCGAATCTCTCGAGCGTCCTCGATGGTCTCCGCGAGATCGGCGGCCGAGGCCTCCGCGTGAAACGCTTCAAGGGTCTGGGCGAGATGGACGCCGCCGAACTCTGGACCACCACCATGGATCCATCAACCCGAACGCTCCTCCGCGTCTCGTGGGATGTCGCCAGTGGCGCCGACCAGTTGTTCTCGGTCCTCATGGGCGAGGCCGTCGAGCCCCGCCGTCGATTCATCGAGGACCACGCCCTCGAAGCCAAGAACCTCGACGTGTGAGCCCGACACCAGCCTTCACGACCACAAGTTTTCTCGGGTGAAGCCGTGCAGTCTGCAAGGCCTGCGCCACCGATCCGATGCGCTGCCCCGAATGCAAATTCGTACATCGAGCACACCGATAAAGCGTGGTGCAACGACGACCGATCGTTCCGCCATCACCTGTTCCGGCGGTCCGCCGGGCGCACCATGGGAGTGGCGATGGCTCACGCGAGGAAGATTCCCCTCAACAAGACCAAGGTCGGAGCCTCCGGCCGGGTCAACACCATTGGCATCCAGGGCAAGGACCTCGAGTCCCTCCTGGAAGCCCTGGATTCCGGACGTTCCAGCGACGCGAACAAGAAACGCGACTTCGTCCGCTGGCCCTTCCGGCAGGCCTCCCTCCTCGTCCACGTCTTCCAGATCGGCGGCTCCAACCCGACGCCCATCCATGTCGCCTGCCGGAACCTCAGCTGCGGCGGCATCAGCCTCCTCCACAGCGCCTACATCCATCTGGGCACCAAGGTCCAGATCACCCTCCCTCACCCCGAGCGAGGTAATGTCTCCATTGCCGCCTTCGTCGTTCGATGCACCCACCTCCGCGGCGTCATCCACGAGATCGGCATCAAGTTCAACAAGCCCATCCAGGCCCGCGAGTACTTCAAGTCCAACACCGCCAACACCCAGTTCTCCCTCGAGCACGTGGACGCGGGCAACCTCGCCGGCACCGTCATCTACGTCGATGACTCCGAACTCGACCTGCGCATCATCCGCCACTATCTCCGCGAGACCCAGCTCCGCCTGCGCACCGCCCCCAACGCCGAGGAGGGCCTCAAACTCGCCCGCGAGGGAAGCGACCTCATCATCGCCGACTTCCAGATGCCCGGGATGAACGGCATCGACTTCGCCGCCGAGGTCCGCAAGCTCGGTGTCAACACCCCCATCATCATCACGACATCAGACACCAGCCCCGTCACCCGCCAGAAGATCGAGTCCGTTTCGGTCAACGGCTTCCTCGCCAAGCCCGTCACTCAGGACATGCTCCTCCGCGCCGTCGCCGAGTTCCTCGTCGCGACCAAGGAGGGCACGATCGGCGGCACGACCAGCCTCGATCGTGACAACCCCAACTATGTTCTCGTCGAGGCCTTCATCGGGCAGATCCCCCAGTTCTTGAAACGCCTCAACGACGCCATCGCGCGCGAGGACGACCACGTCGCCAGGACCGTCGCCATGCAACTCAAGGGCCTCGCTCCCACGCTCGGATTCGACGTGTTGGGCAACGTCGCCGACGAGGCCGCCACCATGCTCGCTGCCACAGCCAGCATCACCGAGTCGCTCCGCAGCGTCCGATCTCTGATTGCGTCCCTCGAACGGGCCGCCGCCGCCGGCACCGCCTGACCCGCGAACGCCACCTCACCCCGCCCAACATCCCCCGAAAAGGGTGGCCAACGGGACTCGAACCCGCGACCCCCGGGATCACAACCCGGTGCTCTAACCAACTGAGCTATGGCCACCATCCGCAGGATCGATCCTGCAAGCCCTAACCATACGGCCCGACCCCCCGGGCGACAACCATGCCGTCACCCCGGACGTCGTCCCTCGCGCCCCGGAACGAACGATCCTCCCAACCGGCATAGCCGCGCTCAACATGGGGGATCCATTCGCATAGTCCCGTCCCGCCCGTCCGATGGTGACGGCAGGTCCCCCACACGCGGGGCCCGCGCCCGTCGGACGAGCCCCATGCCCCCAGTTGCCCGAAGAAACTCGCTCAACCTCAGTGCGCCGGCCCTGGCCAAAGTCCTGGCGGCCCTCGATGCCGCCGAGAGCGCCAAGGGCGCGCCCTCCGTCAAGCGCGAGGCCTCACGCTGGCCCTTCCCCGCCGAGTTCGTCCCCATTGGGCTCATGCACGCCGATGGCACCACGTCCGAGTTCATCGCCGCAGGCCGGAACCTCTCTCGCAACGGCATCGCCGTCCTCCACAACGCCTACCTCCACCCAGGCTCGACCTGCCGCATCAAACTCCACCATCTCCGCAAGGGCGCGATCATCATCCGCGGCAAGATCCTCCGTTGCATCCATCGCCTGGGGATGATCCACGAGATCGCCATCTGCTTCGACGTGCCAATCCGCGTCCGCGACTTCATCAACCCCGACCCCTTCGCCAACGCCAACACGCTCGAGAAGGTCAACCCGGAACAGCTCCTGGGCCGTGTGGTCATCATTGCCCACGACGCCATGGAGTCGCAATACATCCACCGCCTCCTCTCCGCGACCAATCTCGCGATCCGTGTCCACAACGAGATCAAGGGGAACGAGACATCGCTGCAGTCGTGCGATCTCGTCATCGTGAGCGCCGGCTTCCCCGGACGCTCCCCCACGGAGATCATCCAGGACCTCCGCGACATGGGCGCCCTCACGCCGGTCATCATGGTGACCGCCGATGCGGGCCCGATCACCCGCCAGAACATCTCCGGGGCGCGTGCCCAGGCCTTCCTCGCCCACCCGCTCAGCCAGTCCTCGCTGATGCGCACCTGCGCCGAATGGCTCCTCATCGAGCGCGAGAACTGGGCGCCCTCCCAGGCCTCCGGGTCCAACACCGGCCAGGCAAACTCCTCCGCCGAACTCTCCCAGGCAGGCGCCCTCCTCCAGATCGCCGTCAGCGAATCCAACGTCGATGAGGCCACCACCGCCGTCGAGCGGATCCTGACCATCTCCCGTGCCCAGGGCTTCCGCCCCCTGATCGCCATCGCCGAGACCGCCCTTGAGTCCATCAAGACCACCGGCTCACTCAAGGACTCCGAATCGCATCTGACGGCACTCTCGGCAATCTGCGACAACTCGCAGGCGAAGGCCAAGTCCGCCTAGACCATCCGTCCACCCCACCGAAACCGTTCCAACCACTGGCCAAACCAGGGGATGGCGCTCTAGGCTTACGGCTCCCCCCGACCCGTCCACCTGTGCGACGCCGGCCGAGAAACCGCGTTGGGGGAGCGCCATCGATACCCGACGCCAACTCAACAGACCACGAGTTCCACACCATGAGCACCGATTTGCTTCACGGCCTCGACCTCAGCGCCCACCGCGTCCTCACCAACGCCCCGTCACCCGAACTCGTCGAGCGCGCCATCGCCGCAGGCGAGGGAAAACTCGCCTCCAACGGCGCCCTGGTCTGCCTGACCGGCGACCGCACCGGACGCAGCCCCAAGGACAAGCACCTCGAGGACGTCCCCGCAATCCATGACAAGATTTGGTGGGGCAAGGTCAACACCCCCGTCACCCCCAAGCAGTTCGACATGGCGCTGGAGATTGCCAAGAAGCACCTCAACTCGCGCCCGAAACTCTACTGCTTCGAGGGCTACGCCGGGGCCGATCCGAAGTATCGCCTGGGTGTCCAGGTCATCACCGAGCAGGCCTGGCACAGCCTCTTCGCGAGCACGCTCTTCATCCAGCAGGGCACCCAGGCCGCGGGCGTTATGCCCGGCCAGCCCACGCCCGCCTTCAAGAAGGACTGGACGATCATCAACGCCGGCACCCACCGCCTGACCGCGGAGGAACAGGCCGCGATGGGCTACAAGTCCCCGATTCTCATCGCGCAGTCGCTCACTCGAAAATGCGTCGTCATCCTCGGATCGGAATACGCGGGCGAGATGAAGAAGAGCATCTTCTACGCCATGAACTACGACATGCCCGAGGCCGGCGTCTTCCCCATGCACTGCTCGTGCAACGTGGACCGCAAGTCCCGCGAGAACCCCGCCCTCTTCTTCGGGCTTTCCGGAACCGGAAAGACCACCCTCTCCGCCGATCCCAATCGCGCGCTTATCGGCGACGATGAGCACGGCTGGTCCGACCACGGCGTCTTCAACTTCGAGGGCGGGTGCTACGCCAAGTGCATCAAACTCTCCAAGGAGGGCGAGCCCGAGATCTGGAACGCCATCCGCTTCGGCTCGGTCCTCGAGAATGTCATCATCGATCCCGTGACGCGCGTCCCCGATTACGACAGTTCCAGACTCACCGAGAACACCCGCGTCACGTATCCCGTCGATTTCATCGAGGGAGCCGTCATCCCCAGCGTCGGCGGGCACCCCAAGAACGTCATCTTCCTCACCGCCGATGCCTATGGCGTGATGCCCCCGGTCTCCAAACTCAGCCCAGAGCAGGCGATGTACTACTTCATGAACGGGTACACCAGCAAACTCGCCGGGACTGAGGCCGGCGTCACCGAGCCACAGCCCAACTTCTCCCCCTGCTTTGGCGGTGTCTTCCTCCCGCGCCCGCCAGTCGTCTACGCCCACATGCTCGCCGACAAGATCAAGAAGCATGGCACGAACGTCTGGCTCCTCAACACCGGCTGGACCGGCGGACCCTATGGCACGGGCAAGCGATTCAGTCTGAAATACACCCGCGCCTTCGTCACCGCGATCCTCGATGGCTCGCTCGCCAAGGCCACCTTCTCGCCTGACCCGATCTTCGGCCTCCCCATTCCCACGAGCGTCCCCAACGTCCCCAGCGACGTCCTCCAGCCCCGCGGCACATGGAAGGATCCCGCCGCCTATGACGCCCAGGCGAAGAAGCTCGCCGCCCTCTTCCGCGAGAACGATAAACAGTTCGACATGCCCGACGCTGTCCGAAACGCCGGCCCCCGCGGCTGACGCAATCTTTACATTCGCCCCCTCTCACGCCGCGATCACACGCGGCGTTTTCTTTGGTATCATGCCGGGGAACTTCGAACGGAGGCCCCACGTGCACGCCCGCCTGCCACTCCGAATGAACCGCCACGTCCTCCTTGCCGTGATGCTCGTGTGCGCCACCCTTGTGTTCCTCCCCGCGTGCGGGAAGAAGGATTACAACGCACGCGACGCACGCCGGGCCTTCGAAGCCTGGCAGCACGCGTACTCGTCGAGCGACACGAAGACCATCGCCGACATGTGCCAGAAGGACACCGTCGATCGCTACACCAGGCTCATCCCAATCGCGCTCGCCTTCGGCAAGCGAGAAGAGATCCGGGCGATGTCCAACGCCGACAAGTACGAGGTGCTGTTCATGCGAGCCATGATCCCTCGGAAAGAACTTCTCAAGATGGACGGTCGGGCCTATGTGGAACACATGGCCCAGATCGGGCACACGCTGGATCCGCGCAAGCGATTGCTCCCGATCATGAGGGTGCGTGCCACCGACGACTACGCCGACATCACACTCAAGGCCGAAGCCAATGGTCAGGCCGCCACGACCTTTCGCCTCGTTCGCGAGGGCGATCGGTGGCTCTTTGACGAAAAGGACCGGCTTCAAGCCATCGAGAAGGAACTCTCCGGATCGCCTCGAACGGTCAGTTCAGAGACCGACCGAGCCTTTGTACGAGGCCTCGGCACGGTGGCGGGACTCTCCGACCGCGACCTCACCGACGTCTGGGATCGTTGTCTCCGGTAATCCAGGTCCTGGACCCAGGGTCCACTCATGGAACCTCACATGTCATACGTGAAATCTCTCACGCTCGCGCTCGTGCTGATCGTCACGCTCGCAGGCTGCGACGACCCCAACGCCACGAGCGTGCGAACCGCATTTAACGCCTCCCTGAACGCCAGGGGTGAAGAGGTCCTGAAGTTCTACGCCAAGGCCACCTTCGATCAGATCGAACGCCAGGCCAAGATCGCCCTCAAGGCCTCGCGGGCGGAGGTCCAACGACTCAAGCCTTCCGATCGGCTCGCGATCCTCCAACTCCGCGCGGAGTTCAACTCGTCGCAGCTCACCAAACTCAGCGGGCGCCAACTCTTCGCCGAACTGGGCGATGCCGTCTGGTGGGCCGACGACGAGTTCCCGCCCCGCGTGACCAAGATCCGTGCCACCGACGAGTGGGCGAACATGGACTTGGAATACCGATTCTCCCGTCGCCAGAAAGCCAAGGTCACCATCCGCTGGGTCTATGAGGACAACGAATGGCGCGTCGACGACGCTTCCATGGCCGCCTATCAGGATCGCCTCGTCGAAGGGTTCGCCAGCGACCTAGGCAAGTCCGTTGATGAGGCGATTCTCTTTCTTATCGACGACTGGTACTTCGGCCGAGGAGTCCCCGCCGCGATCTGGGATCGCCCCATCGGCGGCCCGTGATCGCATCATCACCCGACATGGGGACCCACAACAGGCTCACTCCGACTTCGGCGCGGCCACCGCGGGCTGCGAGATCGGCCTCGGACCAGTCAGGATCGGCGGAGCATCCACGAGTTTCGCATCGATGATCCTCGGTGGATCGCCGACCGGCTTGCTCGGCTCGCCGCTGGGCGAGACCTCCACCTTCACGCTCTCGAGGGCCTTGATCGTCTCTTTCCCGCGCACCGTCTCGCCGAACGCGCAGTAGTTCCCATCGAGGAAGTTGGTCCCCTTCCGGCTGAAGCACAGGAAGAACTGCGACCCGGCAGAGTTCGGGTCGCCGGATCGCGCCATCGAGATCACACCAAGATCGTGCGGCAATCGCGAGGGCTCGATGTCAACGTGATACCCGGGCCCACCGCCGCCCGTCCCCGTCGGGTCGCCCGACTGCGCCATGAATCCCTCACGCCCATCACGAGGCCCGATGATGCGGTGGAACGGGATGTCCGTATAGAACCCATCGGCCACGAGTTGGCGGAAGTTCCACGCCGTGTTCGGCGCCTGGTCCGGACGGAAGCGGATCTCGACCTCGCCCAGCGTCGTGTTGAGCACCGCGTGCTGGTCCTTGTAGATCCGGACTCCCGAGACCTGTGACGGTGCAGGTGCGAACATCACGCCACCCGTCTGCGGGTTGATCGACGCCGACGCCGGGCTTCTCATCGGCTGCACGACGACGGGCGACCCCAGCGGCTCGGCTCCCGAGTACAACTGCAAGTACTTCACACTCGTCGCCGTCTTGGTCCAGAAGCCATCGAACGCCGACCGAAGATCGATGCTTCCCGCGACAACCGAGACGGACGCCTCGGGATCGGGGTTCGCGTACACATCGCCCGCGAAGACCTTGATCGAGAGTTCGCCCTTCCCGTCCGAGTCTTTCACGTCAAGCGTCACGGGCTTGTCGTACCCGAAGTACGTCCGCGTGGGAGCGAGTTGGGCCAAAGCCGGGGTGCCAAGAGCCGCGACTCCCGCGAGCAGTCCAAGGCGAGAGATCGTCTTCCGTGAGATGTGTGTCGTCATGCCCGAAATGTAGGCTAGGGTGCGTGCACCAGCCCATTTCGAGTTTCGAGAGTCAGTGTGCTACCGCGCGAGTGCCGCACGGTTGATCGTGCCTGCACCAAGCACATCCGAGACGACCTCGGACGTGTCGAAGAAATGCCACGCGTTCTCGACGGGCGAGCCGCTGACCGCGTCTTCCTTTTTTTCGGGGAGCGCTTCGCTCACCGTCAGCCTTGGATCCGGCACCCACACTACCGAGAGGTCCGCCCGGAAGACGTTCGACCCGACGCGGTGGTTGTAGTCGGATTGTGTCCGCAGCCCGTCAGAAACCAACGCCGAACGTTGCGGACTGATGCGATACATCACGTTCGTGAGCGGCGCGTTCGGCCCCTCGTGAGATGGACCCGCCCCGCGATAGTGATAGTTCCCTGCGATCTCGCTCAGTGCACCCTGGCTCCATGCCGACGAATACGCACGGAACGAGTTCTCGCCATGATGCGAGGGACAGTAAAACAGCCGACCATCGGTAATGAACTCTGTCGAGTGCAACACGCCTAACCCATCCCACCCCGTCAACGTGGGTGAGGTCGAGGGTGTCACAGCGGCCATGCTCGGATTCACGCGAAGCAGGATCATCTGCTGCGGCTGGGACGCCTCGCGCGCCACGATCGAATCGAACGGCAGGAAGACGCTGCTGGGAAGCATCCCGTCGTGCTGATCCGAGTAGAGCGCGATGGCAATCCCGATCTGCCGAACGTTCGATCGGCACGCCACACGACGCGCCGCCTCGTTCACGCCCGACAACGTTGGAATCAGAATCCCGATCAGCACGCCGATCACTGCAATCGTGACCAGCACATCCACCAGGGTGAACGCGCGCCGAAACGCGCGGCCCGACACCGAGCCGCCCTTCGCAGCATGCCGATTCCCCCGCATGTACCCCATGAGGCCCATGCCATTGATTCCCAGCGTGGAACCACGCGAGCACACCCGGCCCGCGCCTTCCTTCAAAAAATCTATCGACTTTTCACGATTCATGCAACCCACATAGTTTCCCTATGTCATTTTTTTCATCACTCCGCGCAAAAACTACATAGATACCGCACAAAACACGATCGTCCAACCGTCCAAATCTCGATATCACTTCTACGGATCTAGGACCTAACCCAGTTCGTATCTCCATTACGGCTTCGGTCCGGCGCGTTGCCGGACCTTGAGCCTTGGCCTCGGGACGATTCATGCCCCATTGCGGGCTGGAAACGCCTCCCGGGCCGACATTTGTGGTATCGTGTGGGGACATGCCCGAGCGAAGGACCAAGCACGACGATTCCGACCGCGACCTGATGCAGCGGGTGGCCCAGAACGATCAGGAGGCTATCGCCCATCTTTACGACCGCTTCGGCTCCCTGGTCTTCAGGATGGCCCTCCAGACCATGCCGACGCGGGCCGAGGCCGAGGACGCCGTTCAGGAGGTCTTTGTCCGCCTGTGGAGGACCGCTGGCCGATACGACGACGCCAGGGCCGCCCTGGTCACTTGGGTGATGCTGATTACCAGACGTCACCTGGTGGACAAACTTCGACGCAACCGCGCGCGGATCAAGGCCGGATCGTTGGAGGCGGCCCTCCCGGGCAACGTCCCGGCGTCCAAAGCCGATTCGTCACGTTTGGAGCAAGACGAGAAACTCAAGGCGCTGATGAAACGAATAGACGCTCTGCCGGAACTCCAGCGAACCGTGGTGCTCCGGGCGTATCTGGGGGGGCAGACCCTCCGACAGATCGGTGAGGAACTGAACACCCCGCTGGGGACGATCAAGTCGGCACTCAGCCGAGCACTCGTGAGGCTGAGGGAACGGATGGGTGAGGAGTTGGTTGTATGACGATTCGTGAACTGCTTGAGGCCGCCCATCTCGACGCCCTTGGTCTCCTGGACGAGGCCGAGCATCGTGAGTTCGATCACGCGTTTGATGGTGCCACTCCCGAGATCCAGGCCCACGTCCGCACCGAACAGGCTCGCTGGGCTGGCTCGCACGCCATCCTGCTGGACGCCGTGCCCCCCGCGTCGCTCCGCGAGCGCGTGCTCAAGGCCATCCGCGCCGAGATCGAGACGAGCGCAGGAGTTGGCGAGAACACCATGGGCGATGCGGTGGCGGGTGTGATCGCCCGTGGCAACGTCGTCATGGCGCCGGCCTCAAAGGTCCGCGTCTCCCCGGCGTGGCGCGCCGGCGCCATCGGGTTCGCTTCTGCGGCGGCCCTCCTTCTCGCCGCATTCGTCTATGTCTTCGACACGAACTCTCGCCTCGCCGAGCGCGTCGCGAGTGATCAACTCCTGGGTTCGTACGTGAAGTCCTTCGGCGGCAACCGGTTCCAGGATGTCGTCTTCACCGACGCCCACCAGCGTCGCGTCTTCCGTGCCGAGCCGGGCTTCGCGTCCGACAAGGCCCTCGCCGCGATCCACTACGCCGATTCATGGGAAAGGGCACAACTCTTCGTCAAGGGCGTCGCCGCTATCCCGGGCGAGTCGTTCCGCCTTGTTGAGGTCGATGAATCAGGCGCGGTCGTTCGCGAACTCACCCAGTTCGCGTCCAATGGACAGTTCGTGAGCCTGCAGGTTCCCATTGCCGCGAGCGAGTTGAAGCCCGGCATGCGTCTCGCGATCGCGACCGCCGCCGTCGGCCAACCCTCGTCCGTCGGACGCCTCCTGATGACCGTCACCCTCTGATGATCCTCGCTCCGGTGTGCCCCCTCGCTCCGCGAGGGGCTTCCTCTTCTACTTCTACTCCGTTCATCCCACCGGAAGGGCGACAACTCCCGCTTCACAAGATCGGCGTACACGCCACCTCGGGAGACCACCACGATCACATCTTGCGCGGGTCGGGCCAGTGCGCGTCCTCCAGGATCGCCGCCATCTGCGTGTCCTGCTCGAACTTCGTCTTCGCGGAGGCGAGCCTTCGCCACGCGGCAAAGCCCACGAACAGCGAGAAGAGCGTCCCGCCGCCCATCATCGACGCCGCCGCGATGAACTGCGTGTTGTCGATCGGTCGAGACGCGGCCTTCGCGGGCGTCGGTGGCGTGGTCGAGCCGCCGTCAATCCGCTCGGTGCGCGCCGCGTTCGCCTCGCTCGCGAGCGCCGTCGCCACGGTGTCCAACTCACGCTCGGCACGATCCGGTCCATCTCCGATCCACTCGAGTTTGATCACACCATCGGCCGGCGAGGTGTACGCGAGGTCCTCGCTCATGCGCTTGGAGACCGTTCCCGCAGACGACATCGACTCCATGCTCTTGCGTGCGAAACGCTTGGCGACGGCGTCCACGAAACGCGGGTCCTTCAACAGTTCCTCGTGATACCGCTGCCATTCGGCGAGTTCCGCCGGGTTGAGCGCCCGCCCGCGCCCGTCGGCCCGGAGTTCCGTCGTCGCGACATAGCGACCCGGGAGCACCTGCATCGACACAACCCAACTCATCGCCGCCCAGATGAGCACGGCGACCGAGGTCAGCATCGTCGCCACCCCGGCCTTGCCCATCGCGTTGACCTTCTGTGCCTTCCGCTGGGCCTGCATCAGCTTCTGATGCACCTCCGAGAGCTCCGCACGCTGGTGCAGCAACTGCTCGCACAGGTCGAACTTCTTCTTCATCATCTCGCCGGCCTTGCGCAACTTGTCCGCACGCCCGCGCACCAGAGATTTGTAGTGACGCAGACGCGCCAGACGCCGATCGAGCACCTCCTCGCGATCGCTCGGCACCACCGTCACCGCGTTCGACTCCGCGTGGCGGAGCATCTTCTTCGTCCTGACCAGTTCCTCCGCCACCGTGTCGAGTTTTTCCTGAGCGGTCGTCCACTCTCGCTCGGCGGCCTCGGCGCGATCCATGAGTTCCTGCTGCGACGCGTCGCGACGATCGATCTCCTGCTGGAGTTCCGCCGCGAGCGAGCGAGCGCTCTCCAGCGACTCGCGCAGTTCCGCGTCATCAGGCGCCACGCCCGGCGCTTGCTCCGCCTCGGTGAGGCGGGCGCGCAGCGACTGAATCTCGACCTCCAGTTCCGAGAGATGCTCGGCCCGCTCCTGGAGCGACGCCGTCAACTCCTCCACGTGCGCGTGCTCGGCACGCCACGACTTCTCGTACTCCTCCACCATCTCCGTCAGCGACCGCACGCGCTCCGTCAACTCGGCAACCTGCGCCTCGTGGGCGGCCTCGGCCTGCGGGTCCACCCGCGTCACGCGACGCGCCTCCTGCACCTGCGCCTCAAGTTCCGAGGCCCGGATCAGCGTCCGCCCCAGATCCGCCCCGAGTTCGCCCGCCCGCGCGATCGCCCGCTCCACCTGGTGCTGACGCTGCTCGGCCAGATCCTCCGCCTCGAGCAGACGCGTCCGGAGCGACTCGATCTCCGACTGCGCGTCGGTCAGCTCCTGCGAGGTCCGCTTGAGATCCCGCTCGCGACGCTCGACGTCTTGACGCATCGACTCGATCGACTGACGCTCGCGCGCCAGTTCGCCCTGCTGATCCTCGACCGTCAACCGCATCTGCTCCACCTGCGCGCGCGCTTGCGACAACTCGTGCCCCTGGCGCTCGAGCGCCTGGCCCGACGCCGACGACTCGGCCTCGAGTTCCTCCGCCCGGCGCGTCAACTGATTGACGGCCTCGAGATGCTCCGCCTCGCGCCGACGCAGATCCTGCTCGCGAGACTCGAACTCCGCGCGGAGCGCCTCGACCGTCGATCGCTCCTTCTGGGCCTTGGCGACCTCCGCCTCCAGCCCGGCACGCTCATTCTCGACCTCGCGCACACGCTCGGCGACCTGATTCTGGCGGAACACCAGGTCGACCTCACGCTGCTCGAGTTCGGCCTTCTTGAACTGGGCCTCGTCGTACAGCGCGCGCAACGCCGTCAGCGCGTCCTCGAAGTTCGAGAACGCCGAGATCACCTTCGACGCGTGCGACGCGTCGAGCGGCCTGGCGGAGTTCTCGGATCTAGTGTGCGGCGTCGGATGATCCATGGCCCTCTTCTCCGAAGAAGCAGTTGCTTTCCAATGTCACGACCCGGCACGTCGGCCGGATCCTCAAACCAGCGTCCTATCGACGCGCCGCGCACCGGCCTGCATGCCACGGGCGTCGTTTTCGGCATCTCCGGGCCATGTCCCCCGCACAATCCGGATCGCCCAGTGTGCCCATGGGGTCGTCGCCCCGTCCGAACACCGATAACATGCGGGTGACTGCTTCGGCGTAGAGGCACGTGGGCGGGAGAAACCCGCGACCCGATCACGCATCCAAACCGGCGACACGCTGGCCCGCCGATTCAGAACGATTCGGACTCGGTACGATCAGAGATCAACTCAAGGAGACCGCTCATGAAGTGCGCCTGTGGAACAAGCCTCTGGACCGGACTGCTCGCGACTGTCGGCATCATCGGCGTCGGCGTCGGCGGCTACAACGCCATCACGACCGGGTGCCCCTTGGGCTTGTGCTCGAAAGACTCCACCTCGGCAAGCGTCACGCCCGCGAGCATGACTGGCGAGGCCGGCGCCTCCGGATCGTGCTGCTCGGGCGAAGCGAAGTCCGACTGCTGCGGCGGCGAGGCCAAGAGCGGGTGCTGCTCGGGTGAAACGACGCCGAGCGATGAGAAGACGGAGCCGAAGATCGTGGCTCCAGTTGATGCGCCCGAGGCTGCGAAGCCTGTGGCCTCGAACAACTGATCTCGACAACTGATCTTCGACAACGAGTTCCTCGACAACTTTGACGTCGATCACACAAATGCACAGGTTCGCCTGTGCTTTATCGCTTTGGCCTCCGGGCATGTTGGAGACGAGTGCACCACGGTCGTCGAACACCAAGAGCCTCAATAGACTCTTCGCATGGCGATGTTCCTCCTGAAGTCCGAGCCGGGCGAGTACTCGTTCGCCGACCTCGTTCGCGAGAAGCGTTGCGTGTGGTCGGGCGTGTCGAACCCCGGTGCGCTCATCGCGCTGCGCTCGATCCGCAAGGGCGACGAGATCTTCATCTATCACACGGGAAACGAGAAGGCGATCGTCGGGCTGGCGAAGGCCGCGTCGAACCCGTATGAAGACCCCGAGCGTCCCGGCACGACGAACGATGGCCTGCCCAAGTTCGCGGTGGTGGATCTCACGCCTGGAAAGCCTGCGAAGACTCTCGTCACGCTCACGGCCATCAAGGCCGACTCACGATTCGAGGCGTTCGGCCTCGTGACGCAGTCACGCTTGAGCGCGATGCCCGTGCCGGAGGCGTTGGCGAAGGTGCTTCGGGAGTGGGCGGGGCTTTGACAGAACGAAACGAAGCCAGAAGAGTTACGACCGCCGCTGGCGTTCTTCCTCGATCGTGCTGAGGACATCCGCCTGGTGGTCGGCGTGGTAACTGCTCCGCACGAGCGGGCCGCTCTCGACGACCTTGAATCCCCTCGCGAGGCCCTCGGTCTTGAAGGTCTCGAACTGCTCGGGCGTCACCCAGCGGTCGATGGGGAGGTGATTCCTCGTCGGCTGGAGGTATTGCCCGATGGTGAGGATGTCACAGGAATCGGGTCTGGAGTCCTTGGCGTTCGTGACGCGCGTGCCGCGTTGGACCTGTTCCATCAGTTCGAGCACCTCGTCGTCGCGTTCGCCGATGCCGACCATGATGCCGGTTTTCGCGACGACGCCCTGCTCCTTCACACGCCTCAGGAGTTCCACCGAGCGGTCGAACTTGGCGCTCGGCCTCACGGCGGGGTACATCCGGCGGACGCACTCGATGTTGTGATTGATGATGTGAGGCCTGGCATCGATCACCATCTGGAGCGCGCCCCAGTTGCCCTCGAAGTCGGGGATCAGCACCTCGATGGACATCGTCGGGCAGGCCTCGCGGCTGCGGAGGATCGTCTCGGCCCAGATCCCTGCCCCGCCATCGGGGAGTTCGTCGCGGTTCACGCTGGTGATGACGATGTGCTTGAGGTTCGCTTCCTCCCACATCAATCTCAGGCTCTCGGCGACACGCCGGGGTTCGTCTCGGTCGAGCGTGGGCGGGCGGCCCGTCTTCACGTTGCAGAAGCCACAGGCGCGGGTGCACGTATCGCCCAGGATCATGATGGTCGCGACACCGCGCGCCCAGCACTCACCAAGGTTTGGGCAACTGGCTTCCTCACAGACGGTGAAGAGGCGATGCTCGGCCAGGACGCCCTTGAGGCGTTTGTATCCCTCGCCGCCGGGCACTTTGGCCCTGAGCCAGGGCGGCTTGCGCTTGAGGGACAACTGCGAGACGGCCCCGCCCTCGTTGTTGAGGACCATGTTGCTGAGGCTGAAGGCCGGAGGATCGACGCGGCGGAGCGGGTCACCACCGGCGGGCCTGGGGTGGCGGGCGAGGGTGCGGGTGGTGGGATCCGACGCGGCCAGCTGGAGCGCAGATTTCGCCGCATCATGCGTGGCAGCGGTTGGCACGATGGGCCTGGGACCCGGGGCGCTGGCGGTGGTACCGATCTCGTCCATATCCACAGTGTAGGAATCGGCCCGATCGGCACCGACGACGCGAGATGATGGCATGGAATTCTGGTACTCCGAGGGTGATGACCTCCACTTCGCGGAGTGGGGTGCCTTCCTGGTGGGGATTCTCGCGTTGGAGTGAGGGTCTCGCCGATCCAACGTCTCGCTGGTTGCACTCGTATTATCGGCCGTCGCGATCTTTGTCGCGGCATCGACGTACTGTCCTCACCCGTCCCGGTGCATACGGCATCGGGCTCGCTTCCTAAGGAGCCGTGCGTGGACTCGCACACCCATACTGCCGCTGCCACCCGTCCCTTCACCATCCGCGTCGCGATCGGCGGCGTTCTCGCGCTGACGGGCCTCGCGGGGCTTTCCGGGTGCGAGGTTCAGTCGTTCATGGACCCGAGCCAACTCGGGGCGTTCAACCACACGCCGAGGGTCATGCCGATTCTCGACCGAATCGCGGTGATCGAGGATCGTGGGGCCGCGGTCGAGTACAGCGACCCGCTCCCGGCTGACCTGCTCCCCGTGCCGACGAAGTACCGCTTGTCGCCGGGCGATCGCGTGACATTGGTGGCGTGGGACCTGATCGAGCCGGGTCGTTCCGAGGAACTCGAACTGACGATCGACACACGCGGGTTCCTGCCTGTGCCGCAGTTGGGCGACGTGTACGTCGCGAAGATGACGCAGACGCAGGCGGAGGAGGCGGTGATGCAGGCGATGAAGCGCCTCGTACCGAATCCACTGGCGCAGATCCGTCCGATGTCGCAGCGTCAGCAGGTCTTCACGCTCGTGGGAGCCGTGAACCAGCCCGGGCAGTATTTCATCCCGGATTCCGACTATCGACTCTCCGAGGCCCTGACCGCGGGCGGGCAGATCGACAGCAACGCGCCCTATGTGTATGTCATTCGTCAGGTGCGACTGTCGGATCAGGCCCGTGGGCTGACCGGCGGGAACGAGAACTCGTCGAACGACCAGGTCCAGCCCAACGCGCCCATGGACCCCTCGAAGTTCGACGAACTCCTCAACACCATCACGAATCCCGACGGTCCCAAGAGCACGCCCTCACCGGCGGCCCTTGCCAAGCAGCCCGACGCGACCAAGCCCGCCATTGATCTTCCGGAGCGGATGCCCCCGGCCGCCAACGCCCAGCCCAGCACGCCCGCCTCGTCCGGACTCTCGGACTGGGTCTTCCTCAACGGGCAGTGGGTTCGCCTCCAGGAGGATCGCGCCCCGGCACAACCCGGCGGAACACCCGGCGGCGACATCGCCACGCAACGCATCATCCGTATCCCGCTGAAGAAGTTGCTCGATGAGGGACGTCGCGAGGTGAATATCGTCGTCCGTCCGGGTGACGTCATCCGCATCCCGCCCCTGCCCTCCGGGTTTGTGTATATGGGTGGCAATGTCGGCCGGCCTGGGCCCTATCAGTTGCCCGCCAATGGGCTGTTCACGGTCCGTCGAGCCATCGTGTCGAGCGGTGGTCTTGGTACTTTTGCCATCCCCGAGCGTACTGAACTGACCCGAATCGTCGGCGAGAAGCGCCAGGCGACGATCCGAATCAACCTTCGGGCCATCGCCAACGAGACCGAGCCGGACATCATCCTGAAGCCCGACGATCTCATCAACGTGGGGACGAACTTCTGGGCCCAGCCCCTCGCGGTCATTCGCAACGGGTTCCGGATGTCCTACGGGTTCGGGTTCCTGCTGGACCGGAACTTCGACACCGAGGTCTATGGGGCACGTCGGATTCAGCAGAACTAATAGACGTAGACGGTCTCGTGAGCGCACTTCGTGCGCCACAGTATGATAGGCTTTTGTTTGCAATTTCTTTGCGGCACTTCGTGAAACCACTGCCTCGCCCGCGAACAATCCGGCGGTGCAGAGGCGTAGTGGGGCGTGGGAGGGCGTCGCACGCGCAGCCTTGATGTCGAAGGGGCGGTTTGTGCGTTTCGGAACGCCAAAGCAGCCCGATCGGACGCGGGTCGCCCTTCTGTACAGCCGATGGATTGGCGAGAGACCGAGAATGCAGGCGGGGCCTCATCGAGCAGCGACGAGGCTCTTGTTGTCCTTCTGGAGCGATGGGGATCAAACGGTTGAGTTCCGCAGGCACGCCAACACGGAACGCTCTTGGGCTTGGAGGCTCGGCCACGGACGCGCGCGCGTTCACGTCGCCGGTCTCGCTCGTGGGTGGCGGGCTGCTCGTCGCGGCGTTCGTGGGCTTGTTCTATCGCTGGTTCGCAACGCAGATCGAGTACTCGACGACGTATCTGGACGACTGGGGGCACGCGTTTGTCGTGCCGCTGGTCTCGGGATATCTGGTGTGGACCCGGCGTGAGGCGTTGAGCAGGACGGCATCGCGGGCGTTCTGGCCGGCGATCGCGCCGATGTGTCTGGGCATCTTCTCGTATGTCTTCTTCACCGTGGGCTTCCCGAATCACATGCTCCAGGGGCTGTCGATCATCGGGACGCTGGGCTCGCTGGTGCTCCTGCTGTTCGGGCCCGGCGTGCTGCGACTGACCGCGCTGCCGATCCTGTATCTGGTGATGGGGATCACGATCTCGGAAGCGATCATGAACGGGCTGACGTTCCCGCTGAAGATCCTCGCCTCACGCGGGGCGGGAGTGCTGCTCTCGATGCTCAGCGGGATCATGGGATTTGTCGTGGAGGTGAAGGGGAACATCCTGACGATCACGAGCCCAACAGCGGGCGACATCAGCCTGAACGTGGCCGACGCGTGCTCGGGGATGCGAATGGTGGTGGCATTCGTGGCGCTCGCCGGGGCGGTCGGACTGATCCGCAGCACGCAGTGGTGGCAGCGGATCGCGCTGCTGCTGATGTCGGTGCCGGTCGCGGTCTTCATGAACGTGATCCGCGTGGCGGTGCTCGGGCTGGCCTCGCTCTCGAACCCCGAGTTCTCCAAGGGCGAGACGCACATGATCATCGGGACGATCCTGCTCATCCCGGGGCTGGGGCTCTTCCTCCTGATGATGTGGACACTCGAGCGGATCATCGTCGCCGATCGCGGCGCGAAGGGGTCCGCGGCATGACCTCACGCCACCCCTTCAAGACGGTCTCGTTCGGCGTGGCGTTGTCGCTCATGCTCGCCTCGGCGATCGGGATGAATGCCGCGATCAAGGCGGCGAAGTACTCGCTACGCAAGGAGGCGATCTATCCCGAGTCGGGCCGCGTGACGAGCGACATCCCGCTCGAGACCGAGTCGTGGATCCGCATCGGGACGGACCGTCGCGAGCAGTCGGAGGTCGAGAAGACTCTGGGCACGCCGAACTACCTCTCGCGCACCTACATCGAGAAGCACCCGGCGTCGAGCGAGAAGCCGATGGTGCTGGATCTGCACCTGGCGTACTACACCGGGATGATCGACACCGTGCCGCACGTCCCGGACCGGTGCTTCGTCGGTGGCGGCTTGCAACTGGGTTCGCTCCCCGAGGACCTTCTGCTTCCGCTCGATACGGCTCGGTTCAGCGACGAATCCGGCCTTCCGGAGGTCCTCAGGGGACAGGTGAAGCACGTTCGCTTGCACAACACGTACTCCAGCAAGCCCGGGACGATGGTGCGCCTGCCGCGTGATCCGGAGAAGATCAAGATCCGCTGCACCGAGTTCAAGAGCAACGAGGGCGGGAGCAATCTCTACGCCGGGTATTTCTTCATCGCCAACGGCAGAACAACCCCGAGCGCCAACGACGTGCGCCTCCTCGCGTTCAATCTGAAGGAGACGTACGCGTACTACCTGAAGGTGCAGGTCACGAGTTCGACCGTGCACTCGAAAGAGGAACTCGCGGCAGAGTCGGCGCGGCTCCTCGACGAACTCCTGGGCGAGATCATGACCGTTGTTCCGGACTGGGTGGACGTGGAGACGGGCGCGTGGCCCAAGCCGAAGGACTCTGCGACCAAGCCGGACAAGGCCGTCTCCGTGATGGACTCGGCAATGTACATCGCTCGGGTGACTTACGCCCGGGCCGAACGCGGCACTCACGACATCAACACACACGATCGGAGAATCGGATGAAGGGCAAGGTCAACACACGCTTTGTGGTCAGTCTCGCCATTGGGGCCGTGGTGCTCTTTGGTGTGGCGGTGGCCGCGTTGAAGATGTTCGCGTTGCGATCGGCGGGCGATCTCGTGAAGATCGGCGAGACGCAGATGTCGGCAGGGAACTACGAGGACGCCGCCGACTCGTTCTCGAAGGCGGTGAACAAGGACCCGACGGTGATCGCGTACTTGGACAAGTGGGACGAGTCGCTCTCCAAGATCGTCTCGCCCAACCGCGACAAGGTCCAGAAACTGATCCAGGATCTGCGCGCGATCAAGATGCAGCGTGCACAACTCAAGCCGGACGATCTTGGCATCCAGCGGGAGTACCTCGAGTTTTCCAGCACGCTCTTCCAGCAGGGAACGCTCCAAACGGCCCAGGACATCTCGCGACTTGTCGACTCCTCGATTGCCGCAGCGACGACGAAGGGCGTCCCCAAGGACAAGGCGGACGCGCTCAAGCGCTACAGCGGCCTGGCGATCACTCGATACGTCGCGGAAACACCCGACGCCTCGAAGGAGTGGGTCGATCGCGCCGAATCGGATCTCAAGGCCGCTCTCGCCGCCGACCCAAAGGATGCGGGCTCTGCGGAGATGCTCATGGCGTACTACGAGAGCCGCGAGGAGGCGGCGCGGAAGCTCGGAACGATGGACGTGGTGGACGCGATGACCGCGCAGCAGCGCCAACTCATCGAGTCGTTTGCAGCATCGAATCCGGATGACGTCCGCATGGCGATCTCGCGTCTGCGCTACAACCTTCGCGCGGCCCAGCAACCGATCGTGCGCGAGACCGATCCTGTTCGACAGGCCGAACTGGTTCGCGAGTTGGGGTCACGATTCAAGCCGCAACTCGACGAGGTCTTCGCAATGACTCGCGGCGAGGCGGCGGGCGTGCTGGAGATCAACCACCTCAACGTGCTCTCGAACATGGAGTCCATCGTGGCCTCCGAGGCACGCCAGGCCTCCACGCTCGAGCTCGCGGAGCGAATGACCAAAGCGAAGCCGAACGATGTCGTCCTGGGGCTGTACTACGCCGAGCAGTTGTCCTCGTCCGGGAATCGCGACGCGGCGATCGTGGTGGCGAGCAGCATCGCGGAGAAGGAACCACTGCCCGTCTCACTCGACGCGCTGCGTCTGTTCGACGCGAAGGTGTCGGCGGAGTCCAACTGTGCCGTCTGGTCGTTCCACACCTGGCAAATCTCCAAGGACGACAAGGACGAGGCGGCCGCCACGGCGGCGCTGGTGGACATGAAGAAGTATCGGGACCGCCTGGAGAAACTCATCTCCAAGGACCGGGCTCCATACAAGCTCGTCGCGGCCCAGATCGCCTTTGCAGAAGACAACCTGGCCGAGGCCGACCGGTTGATTACCTCGTACAACCAGATGACCGACAGGACCAGCACGGACGGCCTTGCACTTGCCGTTCTTACGCTGATGAAGCGAGGAACGCCCGGTTCGGCGCGTGAGCCGCTCCAACGCCTGCTCGAGATCTCGCCCCGGAATACGGCCGCCTGGCTCATGCTGGCGCGCATCGAAGAAGCCTCGAACAACCTCGAGGCCGCGGCACGTGCGTATGAGATGACGCTGCGAGTCGACTCGCAGAACGCGATGGCCAAGGACGGACTGAAGCGGATCGCCATTCGCAAGGGCGAGGCCGAGATCGATGATCCTCTGATCAAGGCGATCAGCGAGGCGTTCAAGGCCGAGGATGGATCGCCCGCACAATCGAAGGCGGCCGAGACCCTCAAGGGCCTCCGCGCCAAGTACGACAACGACGTTCGACTCTTTATCGCGGGCGCCGGGCTCCAGCTCCGCCAGGGTGATCGGCCTGGCGCACTCGCCACGGTGGACGAGGGGTTGGCGATCCATAAGGACAACGAGACGCTCAAGCAGATGCGGATCCAGTTGACGAGCGCCTCGCCGTACGACGCTGAAATGGCGCAAGTTGATGCGAGCAATCTGTCGGCCATTGAGAAACTGATCGCGAAGTACGCGATCGCGAAGCGATATGGCAAGCAGGAGGAGGCGGCGGCGTTCCTCGCGAGAGCCAACGAGATCGATCCGAAGCACGAGGGCCTCCTCGAACTCAACTTCATCGAGGCGATGGCCGCGAAGGATTTCACGAAGGCCAATTCGTACGTGGACGAGGCCACGGCGAAGAACGCCGATGGCGCCGATGGTCTGACGTTCAAGGCCCGCCTCGAGGACGCGCGGGGCGACGTGCTTCCCGCGCTGCAGACGATGCAGAGCGTTCTGAAGAACTATGGCGTTCCCAAGCCCGAGACGTGGCGTCTTCACGGGCGGATCCTCGTCCACGCAGGACGCAGCGCCGAGGCGATCGGGTCATTCGAGAACGCGCTTGCGGCCCGTGCGTCGGACGTGGAGGCGATGACGGATCTCATGGGCGCATTGATCGCCGAGGGACGATCCGAAGAGGCGCTCGCCCGGGCACGGTCGCTCGAGGGCACGGGAATCTCGAGCCAACTGTTAGTGCGCCTGTGGGCTCAGCTCGAGGGCACCGTCGGCGACACGGACAAGGCCGAGAAGATGTATCGGGGGATGCTGCGGCAGGATCCCAACGATCGCATCACGAAGGCGTCGTTGGCCGGCCTGCTCATCCGCAAGAAGCGATTCGACGACGCCGGCGCGACGATCGCGGACCTGCGCAAGGCCGAGGACGATCTGCTGGCGACTCGCCTGGAAGCCAGCCTGGCGCAGGAGCAGGGGCGCATCGCTGACGCGCGCCAGATCATCCGCTCGTTCATCGATCGCCAGGAGCCCTCGAAACTCACGGCCGATCCGTACATCATCCTCGCGAGCCTGTGCGGGATGCAGAGCGACTATGACGCCGCGTTCGCCGTTCTGGAGGAGGCCCGCGCGCACCAGGACAAGGGCACGATGCCCGCGGACCGCGCTCTGGCCGAGGCTCACCTGCGGCTGGGGAACTTCGACCAGGGGATCGAGGCCGCACGCCGCATCGTGGACGCGACGGCCGACACGCCGAACAAGGTGTACGCGAGGCGGATCATCGATGCGCACCTTCGCAAGGGCCAGTACGCCGAGGCCGAGCGCGCCCTGTCGCTGCTCGACCCGATCCAGGGAACGGATCCCGTGGCGCTTCTGACGCGAGCGGGCGTGCTCGAGGCGAAGGCCAGCGCGAGCGACACGAAGGACTTCTCGGGCGCGGGTCAGGTCCTGAGCCAGGCTGTGAACAAGTTCCCCGACTCGGCGATCGTGTTCCTCCAGCGAGCTCAGTTCATGGCGCGGCACGACGGGTCCAGGCGCGATGTGCTCGCCGATTATGACAAGGCCGTCTCCCTCCAGCCCAAGTCCGCGGCGATCCTCCGCATGCGCGCCGGGTACAAGAACTCGATCCAGGACACCGACGGGGCGATCGCTGATCTGCAACAGGCGCTCGAGGTCGCGCCGGAACTCGACGACCTCCGCCGTGCGCTGATCGCCCAGCTCGTGCAGATGGGCAAGGAGGGCGACGCGAACGCGATCTCGCAGGCGTACGTCAAGACCACGCGTGATCCGGCGTCGGCGAGCCTCGAGATGGGGCGCTTGTGGGCCCAGCTCGGGAATGCAACCGAGTCGCTTCGCTACTACAAATCTGCGTTCGAGGCTCAGCAGTCGCTCGCGACGGCCGTGCCTGTGGTCGAGATCCTGATGTCGCAGAGGCCGCCGCAGATTGCCGAGGCGGATCGCATCGTCACCTCGCTGCCCCCGGCGATCCTCGGAGAGCCGGCGATGCTCCAGACGCGAGCCAAGCTTCTCTCGATGCAGAAGAAGCCCGCCGAGGCACGCGAGACGCTCGCCCTGGCGATCAAGAAGACCGATCAGACCAACGCCGACCTCGTTATGCGCTGGTACGGCTCGGCCTCAGCGGTCTATACCGACTCCAAGGACATGGTTCCCTTCCTCGACCAACTCGCCCAGGGAATCCTCGATCCCAAGTGGGTCGCGTTCTTCAAGGGCAATGTGCTCTTCAACGACCCGCCGACACGCGAGCAGGGAATTGGCCTGTTGCGTGGACTGGTCGGGAGCGACACCACACTGGGCCTTCGTATTCTCGCGTCGAGGGCTCTCACCCAGTGCCTGCTCGCCACTCAGAAGTATGAAGAATGCGTCGAAGTCATGAAGGCCCATCTGCTCCTCATGCCCGAGGAGGCGACGATGGCGAACAACCTGGCGTACGTGCTCAGCGAGAATCTCAACAAGCCAGACGAGGCGTTGCCCTATGCCCAGCGTGCCGTCGAAGCGGCTCCGCAGCAACCCGAGATCCTCGATACCTACGGCGCGGTCCTGCTGAAGAAGGGTGATCTCGACAACGCGATCGCCCAGTTGAAGCGGTGTGTGGAACTGGAGCAATCGCCTCCGTCACTCGCCGCCGCACTCGTTCATCTCACCGACGCGCTCGTGAAGAAGGGGGAGATGCAGGGCGCCTCCCAGGCCGCCGAACAGTTCGACAAACTTCTCGAGGCCTACGGACAGGGCATGCCCCGCGAGAATCGTGACCAGCTCGTGGCCCAGATGACCGCTCTCAAGGCAAGGATCACTCGCTGATCGCTCAGCACGAACTCAAGGACGACCCATGACCTCGGTACCACTCAATCCCGGCCAGGCACGCCCGCAATCGCAGGCCCACACCCCCGTGGCCCAGGCGGCACTCGGCGCGATCGATCCGATCAAACTGCTCAATAAGTACAAGTGGCTCCTGGTCGCGGCGGCGATCTTCGGCGCGGCGCTGGGTGTGGGATCGCATCTCGTGCTCGCCAAGTTCGCGCCGGTCTGGCGCCCCACCATCATCTTCAAGTGCCTCCCGCCACAGAGCGCCAATCCGAATCAGACCATGTACATGTCGTCCGAGGACACGACCCGGTTCATGGCGACCGAGGCCAAGCACATGGTGCAGGAGTCCATCCTGTCGCGTGTAGCCAACAGCATCGAACTCCAGAACGTGGCACCGAAGTGGTGCGAGCGTTTCATGAAATCCGGCGCCGGCGGCACGGCCTTCGATTCCAAGAAGGCTCTTGAGGAACTCGTCGACCACGCCCGCGCTCGCGTCTACACCGGCACGATCTACATCGAACTCTCCTTCGGATGGCGCGACCCCATCGAGGCCACCTCGATCCTTCGACTCATCGGCGAGGCGTACCGACGCGATCTCGAGGACGACAGCAAGGCCATCTCCGATGACCGGTCCAAAGCCATCCGCGAGTCGATCTCGCAACTCAACACCGAGAACGCCGCGCTGGTTGCGAATCGCAATCAGATCACCTCGTCCCAGAACGACGGCACCGTCGTCGAACGCAAGGAGGCGACGCTCCAGGAGCTCGCGGTCATCAACGAGGAGATCGTGCGAGTCCAAGGCCAGCACGAGGACGCCCGGCAGCAATACCAATCGCTCCAGGCCCAGCAGACAAGCCCCTCGGGGATCACCTTCACGGATGAGATCATCGACGCCGCCGATCGTGATCCGTCGGTGATGGATTCCAAACAGCAGGTGAACATCCTTCAGACCTCGCTCCAGTCGCTCCGCGACCAGGGGTATGGCCCTGAGCATCGCTCGATCCGGTCGGTCGAGTCCCAACTCAATGCCGCCAAAGCGACCCTGGAGAAGAGTCGCGAGGAGGCACAACGGAAACTCTTCGCGAGCACACTCGAACGGTCCCAGCGCGGCACCGAGGTTCTGCTCAGCACACTCGAGACTCTCAACGAGCGCAAGCAGATGCTCGCCCTCAGGCTCAACGACCTGCTCCGAATCGAGGCCCAACTCGACGACATCCGCGCACGTCTTGAGAACAACGAGCAGGCCAGGGCGGAGCAGGATCGGTATCTCCAGGAAATCCTGAGCTCCGCAAAGCTTGAAACCGCGAGCCGGGTCGTTGTTCAGCAGCCGCAGCAGATCCCCAACGAGCGCGACTTCCCCAAAATGGCGCTCATGCTCCCCGCGGGCGTCCTGCTCATGGTCACGCTCGTCGGCGGCATCGCCGTGGCGCGAGAACTCATTGACCAGCGCGTGAAAAGCCCCGCCGACATCACCGCGATCCCACGCACGAAACTCCTGGGCTGGATCCCCGACGCCGCCGAGGATCACATCACCGGGGGCACTCCGGAAACGGCCTTCCGCGACGCGCCACAAGGCGTCGTCGCCGAGTCCTTCCGCCAACTCCGCGCGTCGGTCCTCAAACGCTCTCAGATCGCGGGCCTTCGCACGATCGTCGTGACACCGGGCCTTCCCGAATCGGGAGCCACGAGCATCGTGGCGAACCTTGCCCTCGCCGCCGCCGCCGCAGACCTCAAGGTGCTCGCGGTGGACGCCAACTTCCGAAAGCCCTCACTGCACAAGGTCTTTGCTCGACCCGAACACCCGGGACTCTCTGATATCCTGAGCGGCGAGGCCGATCTCCACGGCTCGATCCAGCACGTCGATGGCACGCTCGATTTCCTCCCCGCCGGGTCCCGAACCCAACGCGTCGTCGAACGCCTCGCGAGCGACACGATGAGCCTCCTGCTCGCCGATCTCCGGCATCGCTACGACATCATTCTCATCGACACGCCCCCGGCGATCGTGGCTGGCGACGGCGTGGCCCTCGCCTCACGCTGCGACGCGTCCATTCTTGTCGTCAAGGCGTTCGGCGAGAAGCGGGGCATGATCGCCCGTGTTCGCAACGAACTCATCGACACCAAGGCCGAGTTCCTAGGCGTTGTGATCAACGCCGTTCGTGCATCGAGCGGCGGATACCTCCGCGGGAATATCCGCGTCGCCAGCGAGTACAACGCCAGGCCGGAGGCGTCCGCGAACTGACCCATGCCCGCCACCCGCGCCAACTCCGCCTCGAATCAACCACACCGCGTCCTCGTGACCGGCGGGGCGGGGTTTATTGGCTCGCACCTCTGCGATCGTCTGCTCGCCGAGGGATGCCGGGTTGTCGTCGTGGACAATCTCTCGACAGGACGCCGTTCGAATCTCCCGGCCACACATGGCTCTCTGACCTTCATCGAGGCCGATCTGCGAGACGCCATTTCTGCCTCGCTCGCTCGCGAAACGTTCGACGAGATCTATCACCTCGCCGCAGCCGTGGGCGTGAAACTTGTGATCGACGACCCCATCACCTCGATCGAGACCAACGTCGAACTCACCTCCGCCATTCTGAAGTTCGCGACCACCGCAGGCCCAAACCAATCGCCAACGCCCGTCCTCGTCGCCTCGAGTTCCGAGGTCTATGGCAAATCCACGAAGACTCCCTTCCATGAAGACGACGACTCGGTCTATGGCTCGACGACGATCACCCGCTGGTCGTACGCCTGCTCCAAGGCCATCGATGAGTTCCTCGCCCTCGCGTACCACCGCCAGCGTGGCGTCCCCGCGGTCATCACACGCTTCTTCAACACCGTCGGCCCGCGCCAGCTCGGGGAGTATGGCATGGTCCTTCCTCGGTTCGTCGCCGCCGCCCTCGCCGACGCGCCGCTCACGGTCCATGGCGATGGCTCGCAGTCCCGCTGCTTCTGCGACGGGCGTGATGTCGCCGAGGTTCTCCCCAGGCTTCTCCGCTCGCCCGCGTGCCACGGGCGAGTCTTCAACGTCGGCAGCGACACACCCATCAGCATCCTCGACCTGGCAAAGCGCGTGAAGACCGTCCTCGACTCGAAGTCGCCGGTGTCGACGGTGCCCTATGCCGCGGACTATCCCGTCGGCTTTGAGGATCTCCTCCGTCGCGTCCCCTCACTCGATCGGCTTCGTGATGTGGTTGGATTCAGCCCGATGATCTCGCTCGACCAGACCATCCTTGATCTCGCCTCGGCACTGGGACGAAGCGACGAGCCGCCCGCCGGTCCTTTGTGCCGCACATCGCGCCACGACACACTTGCCAAGGGGAACACACGATGATTCCCCAGATTTCCTCCTCGCTCTTTGAGACCCAGTCGCCCGACGTGAACGATCAGGTCCAGATCCTCCGCGCCAAGGTCGTGGAACTCTCGGATCAGGTGGATCAGGTCGCCCAGGCCGCGGGCATCGAGCACGCCGCCGACCACGCCACGCGTCTGGGCATCTTCCACGGCTACATCGGTGTCTTCTTCATCGCCTTCCTCGGGACGCTCCTCGTCACGCCGATCATGCGACGATTGGCCGTCTCCCACGGCATCATCGATCGCCCCAACGAGGCACGAAAGGTCCACAAGCAGCCCATCGCCTATCTCGGCGGCGTCGCCGTCTACGCCGGCCTCATGCTCGGGATCCTCTTCAGCTACATCGGCCCCAGAATCCCCGGCCTGCTCACAACGCACGCCACCACGCACACCGATTTCGCCGGCGACGTCGCCCCTGTGCCCCTCTCGGTGCTGCTGGGCCTCACCATCATCATGATCATCGGGCTGATCGACGACGTGACGGGGATCAGCCCGCGCGTCAAGATTGGCGGGCAGCTCGTCGCCGCCGCCGCCCTCGCTGTCGAGAACTTCGGTGTGAAGCTCGCCACGGGGTTCCTCCAGCCCATCGGGATACTCATCGGCAACGAGCATCTGGTCTGGAATATCCCGCTGCCTTTCTCGATTCCCGGGATGAATCTTGACCACATCACGATCGACGTGATCTATTGGACCGGGACCGCGATCATCGCCTTCGCGGTCATCGGGCTGTGCAATGCCGCCAACCTCATTGACGGTCTCGACGGCCTGCTCACCGGCACGACGGCGATCTCCTCCGTCGGGTTCCTGGTCCTCGCCCTGGGCCTTGCGCTCGCTGATGATGGCCCGCGCGACGCCCAGCGCATCGTCCTCTGCCTCGCCCTCTTCGGCGCCTGCCTGGGTTTCCTACCCCACAACTTCAACCCCGCCAACATCTTCCTTGGAGACGCCGGGTCGATGCTCCTGGGGTTCGCGTCCTGCGTCATCATCCTTTCCTTCGGCGACACGGGCAAGACCTTTGTCGTCGTCGCCGGGCTTCTGGTCTTCTCCCTGCCCGTCATCGACACGTGCCTGGCGATCGTCCGACGGGTGATGGCGAGGAAGTCCATTTCCGAGGCCGACGACCAGCACCTCCACCACATGCTCAAGCGTTCTCTGGGGGTCAAGGGTGCCGTCTTCGTGCTCTATGGCATCGCCGCCTCTTTCGCCACGCTGGGCGTCCTGATCAGCATGGTCCGGGCCCGGTCGATCTACGCCCTCGCCCTGGTCATCGCGGCGTTCATCGGTGTCATCGCCATCAAGATCGCCCGCAAGAAACTCATCGAGGAGCAGGCCAACTGGTTCGACGCCAAGGCCACCTCCACGCCGACCTCCGCCACCGAATCCCCCAAGTCCCCAGCAGCACCTCTCGCCCCGCGGACTCCCACGCCCGAACCGGCGTCACACTGACACACGTTCGAAACGCGTTTCCCGCCCATCCCGCCGCTGATACACTCCGTCCATGGCAGCCCAAACGGAGTTGAGCGCCAATCGCTCGGGCATGGCCCGGGTCATCGCGTTCATGAATCAGAAGGGTGGCGTCGGGAAGACCACGACCACCGTGAACCTCGCCGCCGCGTTCGCCCGCGCCGGTCGGCCCACGCTCGTCGTGGACCTGGACCCCCAGGCCCACGCCTCGCTCCACCTCGGCGTGGACACGTCGAGCATCGAGCGATCGGTCTATGACGTGCTCATCGACCCCAACGCCGACACCGACGCCGCGATCCATCGCACGCGCGAGAATCTGCACGTCCTCCCGGCTCAGACCGATCTCGCGGGGGCCGAAACCGAACTCGCGCTCTCCAGCGACGTGAATCGCCAGCGCCGCCTTGAGCACGCCCTCGCCCGCCTCCAGAACCGCTACGAGTTCGTCCTGATCGACTGCCCACCGTCTTTGGGCCAACTCACGATCAACGGGCTTGTCGCCGCCCGCGAGGTCATCATGCCCATGCAGGCGCACTTCCTCGCGCTCCATGGCGTCAGCAAACTCCTCGAGACCGTCTCCCTCGTCACGCAATCGCTCAACCCGCGCCTCCGCGTCGCCGGCGTCGTCCTCTGCATGCACGAGGCCCAGAGCACGCATACCAAGGAAGTCGTCGCCGACCTCGAGCAGTTCTTCGACCAGCAGCGCGAGAACGACGTCCCCTGGCGCTTCGCCCGCGTGCTTCGGCCCGTGATCCGCCGGAACATCAAACTCGCCGAGTGCCCCAGTTTCGGACAGACGATCTTCGAGTACGCCCCCACCGCTCCCGGGGCCGAGGACTATGCCACCCTCGCGAGCGCCCTGCTCCAGGCCTGGGACGCGATGCTCGCCAAGCGATCGACCACGCAGGTAGAGACGAAGCCCGCGACATCCAACCCGGCCCAAGAGGATCATCCCGAGCCCAACGTCGGAGTTTCCGCGTGAGTGTTAGCCCGCGTCGTTCGTGGCGCGTCGCCTTCGCCCTCTACGCCGCCGCACTCTTCACCGCGACCCACTGGCCAAGGCTTGAGGTCCCGATGGTCGTCCCGCGCTCGGACCTCTACGTCCACGCGAGCGTCTTCGGCGTGTGGACCGGCCTTGCCATCGCGTGTGGTTTCTTCGGCCCGCGCCTTTCACGCACGAACATCCTCGCGACGGGCCTGCTCGGCATCGCCTACGCCGCCCTCGACGAAGCCCTTCAGGCGATTCCCGTCCTCCATCGGGCCGCGGCGTTCGACGACTGGGCCGCCGACTGCCTGGGCGTTGTGCTTGTCTGCATCGTCGCGCTCGTTCTCTCCCGCAGAGTGGCGCACGCATGAACCCTCCCATGCGGCCCACACCCGACGCAACGCCGCGTGATCCCTCCACCGCGCCGACCATCGGGCAAGGTTCCCCCGCCGTTCCCACCCTCGCCTCGCGTTCCATCGCCGCCGCCGTCCGCACCGTCTCCGGCCTGACGCTTGTCTCCCGCTTCGCCGGGCTCGCACGCGACGTCGTCATCGTCCGGATCTTCGGCGACACGGCCCTCGCCTCGTCCTTCCGTGCCGCGTACGCCATTCCCAACCTCTTCCGCCGGCTCTTCGGCGAGGGCGCACTCTCCGCCGCCTTCCTCCCCGAGTACACGTTCCTCTCGAGAGACGACCCGAAGCGCGCCGACCAACTCGCCTCGCTCATCGTTCGACTCGTTCTCCTGGCGACGGGAGCTCTGACATTCCTGGGCGAGATCGCGTTCCTCGTGGGCCTGCTGGTCCGCCGCGACAACGCCGAACTCTCGATGTCGTTGCGCCTCATGATGCTCATGCTCCCCATGATGCCCGCGGTCTGCCTCACCGCGGTGCTCGGCGGGATGCTCCAGGTCCACGGGCGCTTCGCCCCACCCGCCGCCGCACCCATCATCCTCAATCTCTTCCAGATCGCCGTGGGCGTGCTCTTCTTCACGGGCACCCTCACCGATCAGGCGACACTCGCGTACGCGATCGCCGTTGCCGCGCTGCTCGCGAGCGCCGCCCAGGTCGCGTGGTCGCTCTTCGCGCTCCGCGGCAAGGTCCGATGGGTCGGCCTTTTCGACCTCGTCAAAGAACCCGCGAGAAACGTCAAAGACCGATTCATCCCCGCGTGCCTGGGCCTGGGCACGCTCCAACTCAACACCTTCCTCGACATGCTCATCGCCATGTGGCCGATCTGGATCGGGCCCACCATGCTCGGGCGGACCGTCACCCTCGACCAGAACTCCAACGCCATCCTCAGTTTCACGCAGACCGTCTATCAGTTCCCTCTCGGCGTCTTCGGCATCGCCGTCGCCACCGCGGTCTTCCCGCTCCTCTCGCGCACCGCCGACAAGCCCGATGAGTTCCTCGATGTCCTCCGTCGAGGCGTACGACTCTCGCTCTTCATCGGCCTCCCCGCCTCGGTCGGCCTGTGGCTCGTCCGCGACGACATCGTCTCCACGCTCTTCACCGGGTCACGCGACCACGGCGGATTCAGTGCCGACGGCCTCGCCCGTGCCGGCGTCGTCCTCTCCGGCTTTGCCCCGGCGATCTGGGCGTATTCGCTCAACCACGTCTTTACCCGCGCCTTCTACGCACGAGGCGATACGAAGACACCCATGACGCTCGCCGCCTGCATCGTCGTGCTCAACCTCGTCCTGAATCTTGTCCTCATCTGGCCCCTGCGCGAGGCGGGACTCGCCTACTCCACCGCGACGACCGCCATCCTCCAATGCCTCGTCCTCGGCTGGCTTCTCCGCCACCGCCACGGCGTGCACGCCCTCAACCGCCAGACGATCCATGCGATCACCAGGATCGTGCTCGCCGCCGCGATCATGGGGGCCGCTGTCTACTTCACGGACCGTCTCCTCCCTCGCACCGGCACGGGCTTGCACCGCGCCTGGGTGCTCTTCACGCTCTGCGCCGTCGGCGGCATCACCTACGCCTTGGCTGCCATGCTCCTTCGCGCCCCCGAATGGCGCTGGCTCCTCCATCGCGGCACGGGCGAACGCGTCACGATCAGCGAATAGGTGGGCCGGCTCTCCGAGCCGGCATCTACGCTTTTCTACTCCTGCCTCCACGATCCGTTGGCCGCCTTCTCCGACATTCGATCCCACGTCCCACCATGCCCACCAATCTCCACGCCAAGTCCATCCTCATCACCGGCGCCAGCAGCGGCATCGGCCTCGTCACCGCCCACGCCTGCGCACGCAACGGCATGAACGTCTTGCTCTGCGCCCGGCGCACCGAACTGCTCGATAAGGCCGTCGCCGAGATTATCGCGGCGGGCGGCAAGGCCATCGCCGAGGCGTGCGATGTGACCAACCCCGACGACTGCGCGCGCGTCGTCAACCGCACACTCGAATCCTTCGGCTCCATCCATGCGGTCTTCGCTAATGCGGGCTACGGCGTCGAGTGCAAGGCCCACGAGATGACCGACAAGGCCCTCCGCGACATCTTCGAGTGCAACTTCTTCGGCACACTCAACACCATCCGCCCCGCCCTCCCCCATCTCCTCGCGCAGAAGTCCGGGCATGTCCTCATCTGCTCCTCGGCGATGTCGAAGATCACCATCCCGCTCATGTTCGCCTATGCCGCGACCAAGTCCGCCCAGGACCACCTCGGAAGGGCCATGCGCATCGAACTCGAATCCAGCGGCATCAACGTCTCGACGATCCACCCCATCGGGACGCACACCGAGTTCAGCAAGGCGATGGTCGAGCGCGCCGGCGGCACAGAACGCACCGCGGGAACGTCGGTCACATTCAAGCAAACGCCCGAGCGCGTCGCCAACGCCATCGTCCGATGCCTCGAACGTCCCAAGGGCGAGGTCTGGACGAGCCTGCCGGCGCGCCTGCTCATCTCGCTCGGCACCGCCTGCCCGCCGTTTGCTGACGCCATCCTCCGGCGACGCTACACGAAACGCGGCGGCACGTGACCATGGCGTCAACGCTACCAGGCCTCGTGGCCCAGGCGTCCCGCCTGGGTCTTCCTCTCCAACTTCTCTTCGCTCGTCGCGACCTACATCGATTCCAGAAGCACGACCACATGCACCTCGACCGCGCGCCCTTCACCCACAGCGTCCACCCTCTCGTGTGTCTTGCCCTTGATGTTCACGCACGACCGATCAACACTCAGGGTCGCCGCGACCCGCTCCCGCATCGCCTCCTTGTGGGGCGACAACTTCGGTCGCTCCAGGATCACCGTCGCGTCGAGATTCGCCACGCGATAGCCGCGTGACGTCGCCTGACGCACGGCCTCATGCAGGAACACGCTCGAGTCCTGAGACTCGTGCCTTGGATCGGTGTCGGGGAAGAGTTGCCCGATGTCGGGAAGGCCCATCGCCCCCAGGATCGCGTCGGCGATGGCGTGGAGCAACGCATCGCCATCCGAGTGCGCCACGGGGCCGCGGTCGTGATCAATCCGAACCCCTCCCAGGATCAGCGGCTTGACGCCCTGCTCGCTGGGCGTGGTGCCGATTGGCTCCAACCGGTGCAGGTCGTATCCATGCCCGATTCGGAATCGGGATTGATCTGGCGTGGCTCCCATATTCGCCCACTGTACCCGGCACGGCATCCGCTTGAATCGGCGAACCCGGGCGTCACTTCGCCGATACCATCCTCGGCTTCTCCTCGAAGCCGCGGGTTATCGGACACGGTGGCCCCGTGTCGCCAGCCCGCCGACCATTCCCATGCCGCCCTGGCTCGACCTCGGCGTGCACCAAGGAGATCCGGATCGATGCGCTCTACTTCCCGAATCGTTCTCGCCCTCTCGATCGCCGTTGGTTTCGTGCTGGGAGGGTGTGCCGCGGATCAAGCGGGCCTGGGCGTCAGCCGCGACCGCGTGGACTTCAAGAGCACGCCCCACGCGCTCTATAACGTGACGATCGTGGACACCAACACCGGTGAAGACGTCTGGACCATCGAGGTCCCGCTCGGGCAGCGCTTGGTCGGACAGTTCGCCAACAACACCAAGGCCTTGGACACCGGCGAGGACACGTTCTCATGGAGCCTCGTCCCCGCGAGCACGTCGTCTCGCTCGTACAGAAACAAGGTGGCAGTGCCGCCGATGACCAGTCGGCGTGTGAGCGTGACGATGCGTGATGGAGCCGAGGAATACGTCGGCGTCTCGCGTCAGCAACCTGTGGCCGTCAGTCAGCCGAGGCGGAACCCGACCGGGAGTGCCGCGCGACCGGCACCGGTCGTCGAGCCGACGCCCTCGAGCGATCTCCCCGAGGGCGTGACGATCATCGACGCGCCGACCGAGCCGGCCTCGTCCACACCCGTGACGCCCCAGCAGCCGCAGAATCCGCCCTCGGGCACGCCGATCGATCTCCCCTGATGCCCCCCCCACCACCACCTTGTCTTGCGACTCATGACGTGAACACCCCGTGAGTGCCCCGCGTCGAAACCACCGCGATCGGATCAAGAGAGCGGGCGACATCGTCCGATCGAGTGTCAGGCGGTACCCGCGCGAAATCCTCGATTCGATCCGGTCGCGTCACCATGGGCATGGCCTCGAGCGTGCCGGCTCATTCATTCCCGAGGGGTTCGCCGCGCCGCTCGCCGCCTCGTGGCTGGGTCACGCCACCGTTCTTCTCCACCTCGGCGGCAAATGGATCCTCACCGATCCCGTCTTCTCCTCGCGCATCGGTGTCCGCTTGGGCCCGCTTGTCGTCGGCGTGAAGCGTCTCGAGCCGGCGCCGGTCCATCCCGAGGACCTCCCGGAACTCGACGCGATCCTTATCTCCCACGCGCACTTCGACCACCTCGACAAGCCCTCGCTCCAGGCGCTCGTGCGCCCTTCGACCGTGGTCGTAACCGCCGCTAATACTGGACGGCTCATCCCGCGCGGATTCGCCGATGTTCAAGAACTCGGGTGGGGGCGAGACCTCGACCTCGGCGGCGTGCGCCTCCGCGCCCTCCAGCCCCAGCACTGGGGCGCCCGCACCGCCTGGGACCGCCATCGCGGGTTCAACAGTTACCTCATCGAGTCCAACGGGCATCGAACCCTCTTCGCCGGCGACACGGCCAAGACCGACGCGTTCAACGACCTAGCCGACGAGGGCGGCGTGGACCTGGGCATCTTCGGGATCGGCGCGTATGACCCTTGGATCGAGGCCCACGCCTCACCCGAACAGGTGTGGGCCATGCACGAGGCTTCGGGCGGAAGGTACCTCCTGCCGATCCATCACCGGACGTTCAAACTGAGCAACGAGGCGGCAGACGAACCGCTCGCGAGGTTGCAGCAGGCAGCAAGTCCGCACTCAGACCGTGTTATCGGGCAAAGACTCGGAACACTCTGGGTTCCCGGATGATGTCGTAGTCTTGAATCGGGAAAACCCCCGCAACCCAGGTTGCCTATGCGCTCGATGACAAAAAATTCTTCGGATTGGGGGAAAAGTCTGGTTGGCGATCGGGAAATTTACCTGTACATTCTGGAGTTGTTGGAAAAGAATTGCAGCCTCGGACGTTTGCGGACGTACGGAGCGACTATCTCGGTGTGTCTCACTCGCGGCCCTCTGCCGTGAGTGCTTTGTTCGTATGTGGGTGATTCATATTTAGAGAATGGAGAACTGGACATGGGGAAGCACGTGAACTGGGGCGGGGCGTTGTGTCTCGCGATCGCGGCGTGTAGCGGGACGGCGTTGGCCGGCCCGGACGTGATCGTGGGAGAACTGACGGGACCGTCGAACTATGGAGCGGATACGGGGCACGTCGTGTACGCCATCGGCACGACCTCGTGCAACAAGGGTGACTCGCCTCTGAGCTGGATCTCCAGCACTCCGGCCCACCCGGTCATCTCGCAGAATATGTACCGCCTGTACAACGGGCGCTTCGAGCAGCTCGGGCAGGCGTGGTTGAAGCACGGCTTCACCGCCCTCCAGGGGAACGTCTGCAACTTCGGCTGCACCGCCAACCCCAACGGGTCGGCGCTCGGCGTGGGCTGCTCGGAT
Source organism: uncultured Phycisphaeraceae bacterium (assembly GCA_964628245.1). Lineage (GTDB taxonomy): Bacteria > Planctomycetota > Phycisphaerae > Phycisphaerales > UBA1924. The sequence continues at coordinate 75,381 of CAZVMU010000006.1, forward strand.
CCGTACGGCTCGAGCCTCAACGGCTCGCAGGGCCCCCTCGGCGCCAAGTACCAGGTGAACGCCACCACGGGCGTGTTCCCCTATCCGCCGGACACCGGCTCGGGCAGCGGCACCAAGAACAAGCGCCTCCAGGTGCTGGACTCCAAGCTCGATCCCGCGAACGGCCTGTACTTCGTGGCCTCGATGTACGTCGCGGCCGATGACGCCGCCTCGGGCAACAAGCACAACAATCAGTCCTACCGCCAGGTGAGCGTTGCCTCGGGAACCAAGGCGATCGCGTTCAACGGCACCACCCAGCGAGAGAAGCCCGCCATCCAGGCATGGCAAGACAATGACCCCGGCGTGGTGCTCACCAACATCGACGATCCGGCGACGGGCCGCTTCATCGTCGGCGTTCGTGTCACCGGCTCCGGGCCGTACCGCTATGAGTACGCCGTCCAGAACCTCAACTCCGATCGCTCCTCGGGCTCGTTCAGCATCGCGATCCCGGCGACCGCCGTCGTGACCGGTGTCGGCTTCAGCGACGTCGACTACCACTCGGGCGAGCCGTACAGCGGGACGGATTGGACGAGCACGGTCACGTCCTCGGCCGTCACCTGGAACTGCACCGAGACGTTTGCACAGAACGCGAACGCCAACGCCCTGCGTTGGGACACGATCTACAACTTCTGGTTCGACTGCGACATTCCCCCGGCGGCCGGGACGGCGACGATCGGGCTCTTCAAGCCCGGCACGCTCTCCTCGATCGCCGGTGCCACCCTCACGCCCAGTGCGAGCGGCGTTCCGGGGCCGATCAATGACAACTGCTCGTTGCCGACGGTCATCTCCGCTGGCGCCACGGCCTTCAACACCACCGACGCGACCACCGACGGTCCCAACGAGTGCCTCTCCTCCAACTACTCGCAGATCGGGTCCGACATCTGGTTCCTCTGGACCAACGGACCATGCGACGGCAACGCCGTGATCAACACCTGCAACAGCACGTTCGATACCAAGATCGCCGTCTACTCGGGCTCCTCCTGCCCCACGGTAGATAACACAGCCCTCGCATGCAACGACGACGAGGGCACGACCGGCTCGTGCTCCGGGTCGCTCCAGTCCGAGGTCACCTTCCCCGTGCTTGCGGGCCAGACCTTCCTCATCCGCGTCGGTGGCTACGCCAGCGGCGCCAACCCCCCGGCGACCGGCGCGGGCACGCTCAACATCACCGCCCCCGGTAACTGCGGGCCTCAGCCCCCGGCCAACGACCTGTGCGCCGACGCGATTCCTGTCGCCGATAGCGCTCTGGTGACCGGATCCACCTCGCTTGCGACCAACTCCGGCGGCCTTCCGGGTTCGCCTACCCCGTGCGGTTCGTCCAGCGGCTCCCCCGATGTCTGGTATACCTACACCCCGGCGACGACCGAGTCCGTCACGATCAACACCTGCGGCAGCGCCTATGACACCGTCTTGGGCCTCTACTCGGGCGCTTGTGGCTCGTTCACCCAGGTCGCCTGCAACGACGACGAAGGCTCGACCGGTCCCTGCACCGGCACCCTCCAGTCCGCCGTCACCGCGACCTTGAACGCTGGCCAGACCTACTACATCCGCGTCACGGGATTCAACGGCGCCTCCGGGAACTACAACCTCCTCGTTACCGGCGGCGGCGGCACGGTCACCAATCCGCCCGAGAACGACGACTGCTCAGGCCGAATCGGCATTCCGCTCGGGGCTCTCGAGTTCTCGACTCAGGATGCGACGACCGACGGTCCCACGCACGCCTGCGGGACGCCATCCAGTGACGTTTGGTACAACCACCCTCAGTTGGGCTCGGGCACGCTCACGATCTCGACCTGTGACGCGATGACCAACTTCGACACGATCCTCGCGGTCTACCAGGATCCCAGCTGCATCAACTTCGAGTCGCGTCTGCTCGCGTGCAACGACGACTTCTGCGGGCTGCAGAGCTCGGTGACCATCCCCGTCGTGGACGGCGAGCACTACGTGATCCGCATCGGCGGCTTCAATGGCGCGACCGGCCACGGCATCCTCCACCTCGACTTCACCCCGGCGCCCACCTGCGTCGCCGACGTGGACGATGGCACCGGCTCGGGCACGCCCGACGGCGGCGTCACGGTCGACGACCTCCTCTACTACCTCACCATCTACGGGCAGGGCGCTCTCGCCGCCGACGTCGATGACGGCAGCGGCACGGGCACGACCGACGGCGGCGTGACCGTGGACGACCTCCTCTACTACCTCACTCGCTTCAACGCCGGCTGCTAAGACGCACGCCGATTCATGAGTGACTACGGCCCGGGTGGAAACGCCCGGGCCGTTCTTCTTTTGGTGTGATTTCAGTGACGCGCGGCCGAGCCACGCGCGCCGCCAGGGACTCGGTCGAAAGTCGCATGGCAATGCGACGAGGAGCGCGGCGCTAGGCGTAACTCAGGTCGCCGACTCGCCCGTGCTCACTCGAGACCACGCGGCTTTCACGCGGTCTCGACGCGCAGGAGTCCAGAGGTCGGCCCAGGCGCGCCTCACCCGAGCCTTGGCGGCCTTGGCGTGCGACTGGCATCGCGCTCCCCAAGTGCAGGAGTTCTCCGCCGGCGTCGCGACGTGCGGACTCGAGACGGCCTCGGCTGCGGGACCGGTGGCGGGCGGGTTCACGGCATTTCGCGCAACACGCGAGACGTTCTCGACGACGGGCCTCGCCTTGCTCACGACGGCATCCACCGCGGCCCTGCCACCATTCGCGGCATGGCGGGCGGCGGCTCCAACATTGCCTTGCACCTTCTTCGACGCGCGAGCGACGATCCCGCGCCAGCCGCGCTGCGCTTTGGCGATCCGCTGGCGGTGACGCCAACGGATGAGCAGGATCGTCCCGACGCCCGTGCCGAGCGTTGCGAGGATCCACGCCGCCCCGGCCCGGTCGGGAGTGATCGACCTCTGGGCTCTGGCCTCGGACATCGCCACGAGCATGGCGAGGGAGACGCCGACCGTCGCGAGAAGACCCATCACGAGCGCTGGCGTCGGTCTCTTGGGCACCAGCAGCGGCATCGGTTCATCGCCGACGGCGCCACTCTTTCCATCATTCGACGTGTGGTTATCGTTGCCGGACAACCGCTTCGTCGGGCGCGTGTCATCGAAGGCCCACCAGAGGCCCGTGTACCCGCGCCAGAGGATCCACGCGGGGAAGAACGCGATACGCCCGAACCATGTGAACATACCCGGCATGGGACAGCCTCCGAATCGGCCGGCCTGAGCGGAAGGGAGCGCCGGCGCCTCGGCTTCTTCGGATTCGCCGCCCGTGCATTTCGGCCCGGGATTCTCGGTCCGCATTCGCGCGGGCCAGGATGGCACTACCGAATCGTGTCCCGGACCGGGTCGGGAATACGGCTCGGCGTGCGGTCGTTCCCGAGGCGAGACGTGGCTTGCCCGAGATCGGCCGTGGCGCCCGGCGCGAGGAGGTCGAGCCTGGCTCCCTCGATCGCGACCAGCCATCGTTCGCGGAATTTGCCACGGCGCGAAGTTCGCGGTGGACCTTCGAGGTTCGACCGGCGGATCCGGGCCGAGTCGGTCCGGAGGAGCACCGCAGACCTGGTGGACTTCGCGTCGATGCGGAGGATGCCCATCCCGTCGTACTCGCCGAGGACGCCCTCGTCGAGCCAGAGCGCGGCGGAGACGTTCTCACGGGCGCACGCGACCTGTCCCAGGAGCATCGCCGTCCACGCGTCGCGCTCGCTCCACGTCTGGGTTGAGATAAGGAACGGCAGATCCCCCTTGCCCTGGACGAGGGTCGCGCCCGCTGCCGGTTCGTCGGTCCCGCCGTCCTCGTTGGGAGACGGCCTGGAGTTGTCGCGGATGTACCACGCGCCGCGCTCGGCGAGTTCTGACTTGGAGCCATCGAGCGCGATAGGGTCAGGTCGCTGGGCGTAGGGATCGCCCGGCAGTATCCCCCCCGGTGGCATCGGCCCGCGAGGATTCGGTTTTTCACCGGGCGCGAGATCGGGGAACTGCCTCACCCACGTCGGCCACGAGACCACACGCCGTCGCTTGATGTCGTACTTTGCGCCCGCGGGGAGTTGGGCGTACGACAGCGACGGCACGCTCGGCGGCCTGCCCGCCTCGAGGCGAACCTCGGCCTCATGGTCAAGCACGAGGACCGTGACCGTGCCCTCGCCTTTGATCTCGGCGATGCCATCGAATCCCACACAAATGGCCGTGCGCGGATCGACGCCCATGCCGATGACGTCGGCGTGCAGCTCCTCGCGCGATCGCGCGAGGAAGACACCAAGACGGGGCAGGCGTCCGCGCTCGGTGAAGTGTGTGTCGAAGATCACACCGGGGACAAGCCCGAGGAAACCGTGCGTGAGGGAGAGATTCTCATGCCGCGCGTCAGCGAGGATCTGGAGCGGCTGGAGCGAGGACTTGAGCGCGTCATAGGTCACCTCGCCCTGGATCGCGCAGCCGGCGCTCGTGCCCGCGACAACACCGCCTTTGTCATAGACCGCGCGGATCGCGCGATCGATCGGCGTTCCTTTCCACCAGCCGACGTAGCGTCCCTGGTCGCCGCCACGGATAAAGACGATGCTCGCAGTCGAGATCTGGGCGGCGATCTTCGCGTCGCTCGCGTTGTCTTTCGTGATGACGATCGTGCGGACCTCTCCTGCGCCGGCCTTCTGGAAGACCGGCACGCGATCGTCCACCTCGAGCGGCACGGCCCCAATGATCGTGACCACCGGCTTGTGCTCCGGAGTGAGTCTCACTTTCTCCACCATCCACGAGAAGATCTCGTCGGCCCAGGCGGAGGAGCCGCCGATCCCACCGCCCTCGGCGACGACGTATCCCTGCGCACACGCATCCATCACGCTCGTGCACATCCCGCTCAGTAGCGCCAGATTGATAGCAGGCGCGGCAACAAACCCAGCAACTCCGAGGACTCGCTTGGGTGCTCTCGCGACAGTCCCGCGACTGTTTGTGCAATTCATGGCTTCCTCGCTGGCGTGGTTGTGCCTTTGCCGTCCTCGTTCTCTCCGGCTCGCTTCATCTGGCGATACCGCTCTCGGTACTTCTCGGCGAGGACGGTCTGCTTGTTCGAGAGATCGATGCGGCGCCCGTCGACGAACGCCGCCGAGACGTTGGACGTGATCTCCAGGATCGGGCCGTCGGCAACGATCACGGTGGCGCTCTTGCCCTTCTCGATGGATCCATAGGTCGCGTCGAGGCCCAGGATCTTCGCGGGCGCGAGCGTGATGCTGCGAAGAGCGGCTTCTGGATCGAGCCCGAAGCACGCCGCCATCGCCGCGTTGTAGGGGAGGTTACGCTCGTGGGCGGTGTCATCGCCCGAGGCGATCGCGAACTCGATCCCCGCCTCGGCGAGTCTCGCGGGAAGCGTGTACGCCTCGTCATACGCCGAGTCGTCACGTCGTGGCACGCTGAACGTCCCCAGCACGATCACCGGGACGTTCTCGAGTCGAAGGAGGTCCGCACACAGCGGCGCGTCGCGACCGCCCACGAGCACCATGCGCACGCCGCGCTCGGCAAAGAAGTTCACGGCATGGGTGATCTGGTCCACTTCGCCCGCCATGACGAAGACGGGCATGGGCTCGACTCCCAGGGCCTTCGCCGCCTCGGGGAAGATCGGCCTCATCGCCTCGAAGCGCAGATCTTGAGGTGTGCTCGGGTCGGCGGCGGTCGCACGGGCGTATGCCGCCGCGTGGTCGAAGAAGGTCCCGAGTTTCCGCAAGTCTTCATCGATGCGCTTGCGCTGTTCCTCCTCGCTGTCGCGCATCCACCACGCGCGGACCGGCCTTACGTTTGGCCACGCGACGACCAGGCCCGCCGAGCGTCCCCAACGCGTCTCGATCGCAAGGTCAGGCGTGGTCCAGCCGTCCATGCGGATGACCGAGGCGCGTCCGGGGATGGTGCCGCCGTTGGGGAATGTCGCGGAGAGGAGTACACCATTGCTCCGCGTGACGGGGATGAGCGTCGAGTCGGGGTTGACCGCGGTCGCCGCGACCACCTCGGGCGTTGCCCAACCGGTCTCATTGATGTCGTTGGATTGATCGACGGCCTGCAGTTCCGTGAGACCCATCTGCGACCACGCGCCGATCAAACCCGGAAAGACGTGCTTGCCCTCGGCGTTCACGATCTCCCACAGCCCCCAGTTGGTCTTGATCGTCGCCTTGTACACGTCCCACTCGCTCGGCGTGAAGACATCCTTGATGATCCCGCCGTGCATGTGGACGACACCCTTCTCGATGGTGCCGCTGGAGATGGTGTGGATGTCGCCGCCGACGATGGCGATGGAACGGTCGTCGGTGGGCGCCTTGAGGCCGAGGTCCTGTGCTGAAGCCGTGACGCTCACTGTCGCGCTGACGAGGCACGCGATCGCGAGTCGGACACCACGAGCGATTCGCGTGATACCCGCCACGCGCGAGGCCGCTGTCTGGCGCGTCATCGGCGTTGTGGAAGAGCGGCAGGATGTACTCGTCGTGTGGTTCATAGGTGTCTGCATGTCTTGGCTCATTCGTGCACCAGCCCGCAGCCGCACTCACCGGGGCGGCTACCGCCGGGGAGTTGCCCGCGGTTGTACCTTCGGAGGATTTCCCGCTGACGCGCGAGATCGGCGTCGTTCATGTTTGAAGAAGGCTCGGCGGTCCCTCCCGGCTTGAACTCCGGCGGAGACGTCTGGCCCGGTTTCTCGCTGCGATCGCGTGATTCCTTGGGCTTCTTGGCGTCGATGGTCAGCACCTTCTGGATCAGCCGCTGGCGCTCGACCTTCTGGGCCTCGCGAGCCGCCGCATCCTGTTCGAGGGAGAAGAGAAGGCGTCCATCGACATACGTCCGCTCCACGCGGCTCAACGTGGAAAGCGGCGAGCCGCTCCACACGGCCACGTCCGCATCTTTCCCCACCTCGAGTGAACCGAGACGTGCGTCGATCTTCAACTGCTTCGCGGGGTTGAGCGTGACGAACTTGAGGGCCTCGACGGGCGGCACGCTGCCGTACTTGTTGGCCTTGGCGGCCTCGAGATTCATCCGTCGCGCCATCTCGTCCGAGTCGCTGTTGAAACTCACGACGACGCCCTGCTCATGCATGATCGCGCCGGCCTGTGGAATCGCGTCTTGGACCTCGAGTTTGTACGCCCACCAGTCGGCAAAGGCGCTCCCACCACCCGAGTGATCTCGCACGTAGTCCGCGACCTTGTATCCCTCGAGGATGTGCTGGAAGGTTCCGATCTTGAAGCCGAAGTCTCGCGCGACCTCGCAGAGCATCACGATCTCGTCCTGGCGGTACGAGTGGCAATGCACGAGGCGCTTGCCCTCGAGGACCTCCGCGAGAGCCTCGAGTTCGAGGTCGCGGCGTGGTTTGTCCTTGATATCGCCGCGTGCCTCGTACGCCTTCCACGCGTCCATGTACTCACGAGCCGCGGTGAACCGATCGCGGATGAGCATCTCGACACCCATGCGCGTGTTGGGGTATCGCGAGCTGTTGCCGCCGTTGGCCTGGCGGGGGTTCTCGCCGAGCGCGAACTTGATGCCGGGAACTGCTCCCTCGACGTGCAAATCATCGGGGAGCGCGCACCCCCAGCGATTCTTGTTGGTCTGGCTCTGTCCCCCGATCGCGTTGGCCGAACCGTGCAGGGTGTTGACGCACGTCACGCCGCCGGCGAGTTGGCGATACCAACTCATGGAGTCGGGGTCGGTCACGTCGGCGATACGCACCTCCGATGTGACCGCCTGCCCGCCCTCGTTCACGCCTTTGCTGATCCCCGTGTGCGAGTGGCAATCGACGATGCCGGGGGTGATGTGCTTGCCATCGCACGCGACGACGCTCGCGCCCGCTGGCAACTCGATTTTGATGTCGCCCACGCCCACGGCCGCGATCTTGCCGGCGTGGAGGAGCACAAAGCCGCGATCGATTACCGAGCTCTCACCTACCACGCAGGGCCAGATCGTCGCACCCGTCAGAAGCACCGTCGACTGCGCCGGCATCGACACCAGCCCATATGGCCCGAACGGCACCGGGAGCGATTCGGGGATACCCCGCGCCCGGGCCGGTGTGTCGGCCTCGTCGTCATCGCCAACGCGTGCGGCCTTCCACTCGTGCAGGCTCCCATCGGCGAAGACCGTCTGGCCCACGAGCCGCTCGTTGTCGCCCTCGCCCGAGATCGCGCCCTGGTCATCCATGCGGACGGCCTGGTCGCCGCCCTTCTCCTCATACGTGTAACGCACACGCGTCGCATCGACCTTGACGTCCGTGGCCTTGGTCGTCGTCTCACCCACACGGATCGTCACAGAATCTCTCGTGATCTCGATCACTGGCGCCTTGGGATCGTCCTCGGCGACAACCTTCCCATCGGCCTCGACCACATGCCACGACCCGACGACACGCAGCGGCTGGCGACGCGTTGCCGAGAACTCCACACGCGTGCCGTCGGGCTGGACCATCACGCCGCGCATCGTCGGCGGATTGCCCGAGAGATCCACGCTCGCGCTCGCGACGACCACGCCGGACTTCCCATCGCCTGCAAAGACCTCGCGGTCGAAAACGAACTCGATCGTCCCTCGCCGCGCGTCGATGGAAGCGGGTGAGGTGCGAACCTTGTCGCATGTGGCATTCGCCGCGTCGATGCCGCCGCCCTCCTTGCCCTCGACTTTCTCCCGCTTCAGCGTGAGACCGCCGCTGTCTGTCACTTCGAGCACGTGCGACCAGTCTCCCGGCGTGGCCCATCCCGCGGGGAGCGACACATCCCACGTCCCCTCGAGTTCCAACGTCGGTGGCGTGATCACGTGCCGACGACCGTCGATCCACACGTCCTGGATCTTCGTCTTCTTCCCAAAGATCGGCCCGTCGCACACGACGAGATTCGCCCGCTTGCCCGCCTCAACCGTGCCGAGCTCATCACCCACGCCCAGCACGCGTGCCGCATTGGTCGTGAGCGCCGCGAGGGCATCGTCCTCGCTCAGGCCGCACGCGATCGCGAGGCGCAGGTTCTTCATGAAGTCGCCGCGGTCCTTGCCCTTGCCGCTGGTGATCGCGAACGCCACACCCGCCTGGGCGAGCCGGCGCGGATTTGTCGGCGACTGCTCCCACACCATCAGCGATCGCATCTCCACCGCCTCGGCCTTGCCCGGCGTCTCGACATCGGGCTCCTCCGGGAACGCGAGCGGCACGATCAATCCCGGGCGTTCACCCCGCCGCGAGTCGCCCGCGAGGATCCGCCCCGCGAGTCCATCTCGGCCATCACCGCCCAGCCGACGAAACTCCATTCCGCTCCCCACGATCACGACCGGCCGCTCGAACTCCTCGCCGATCTTCAGCGAACGCAACGCGTCGAGTTCGTCCTCGGTGTCAAAGAACAGCGGCACGTCACGTATCGCGCTTCCTTCACCTTCTATCGCGACCCCGGGCCGCAGCGCGTCGATTGCGTTCAATGGCCCCATGTCGATCCCCGCCTCGCGCCGCTCGCGCTGCCAGGCCTCGTCCATCAGCGTCTGCCGTACGACCGCGATCGCGCCCATGAGCGAGTCTGGATACCCCTCGCTGCGCCGGTCGAAACTGATCGCGTGGAACGCGTCCTCCAGCAGCACCGGCGGCCTGGGGAGTGACGCCTCCTCGGGCGCCTCGGCGAGCGACACGACCGCGCCCTTGCCGCGAAAGACGCCACCACCGCCACCGATCTTCGGCGCGATCCCCGCCGCCGCGAACCCCATTTTGCGGAGCGATGCCGCGCTCCCGCTCCAGTCTCCCGTCGAGGCCCGGCGCTGAGGCGTGACGTTCTTCAGGAAGTGCCCGCTCGCCGCGTCCATCGCCGGCTGGGGCGCCTCGATCTCCAACCACGGCTCGATGAACCCGGCGTAGACATGCATCCCCGTCATCTGGATTGGCGTCGGCCCGAGCGGTACGCGCATGGACGCCTCGCTCCCTTGCGTCACGCCCACGATCCGTCCGTCGCGGATCAGGATCACCGCGTGCTCGATCGTCTCGCCGGGCCTGGGGTGGAGCGTCGCATCGATCAGGGCAAACCAGTTCGGCTCGCTCCGGCGCACGCCGTTCGCCGGCGGTCGATTGGTCCCGCCGTGGGCCGCCTCGGGGGGGGTGTATGGAGCGGGTGCCGCCTTCGCCAAACCCCCACCCAGCCCAGCATCAAGCCGAAAGAGACCCACCACCGCCATCAGCGCCACGATCACGCGAAGAATCACCCGGTTCTGCATGCGTGCAGTGTACCAGAGAATCAGAAACCGCACGTGTCCCGCCCGCGCAACCGGCCAACCCCCGCCGCGCGCCAACAATCTCCCATGTCCATGCCTGCTCCATATGCCCCTGCCGCCCGCCCCACCCCAAACCACGCCAATCCGACACCTTCCACCATGCCCGACGCCTTCTCACCCATCCCCGAGATCCTGGACGAACTCCGCAAGGGCAAGATGATCATCCTCACCGACGACGAGGACCGCGAGAACGAGGGCGACCTCATCCTCCCCGTCCAGTTCGTCACGCCCGAGGCCGTCTCGTTCATGGTCCGCCGCGCCGGGGGCTATCTCTTCGTCAGCCTCACCGAAGAGACCTGCGACCGCCTCGACCTCCACCCCCAGACCGCCGTCAACACCTCCGCCCGCGGCACGCCCCTCATGGTCTCCATCGACGGGCACCCCAAACTCGGCTTCACCACCGGCGTCAGCGCCTTCGAGCGCGCCCGCACCATCCAGATGTGCATCGACCCCAAGACCAAGCCCGACGACTTCGTCCGCCCCGGGCACATCAACCCCCTCCGTGCGCGCGACGGCGGGGTCCTGGTCCGCAACGGGCAGACCGAGGGCGCCATCGACCTCTGCCGCCTCGCCGGCCTCACCCCTGCCGCCATGGGGATCGAGATCATGCGCGAGGACGGGCACATGGCCCGCCTCCCCGACCTCAAGACAATCGCGAAGGAGCACAACCTCAAGATCTGCTCAGTCGCCTCCATCATCGAGTACCGCCTCGCCCGCGAGACGCTCGTCACACGCCTCGCGCCCCCAACAACTTTACAAACCCCCTTCGGCCCCTTCGACGCCATCGCCTATGCCTCGGCCGTCGATCCCCTCCCCCACCTCGCCCTCACTGTCGGCGGCATCGGCCTGACGCCCGGCGAGAAGCACCCGCAGCCCACGCTCGTCCGTATGCACCGGCGGCATCTCTTGAACGACGCCTTCGGCGTGGGCGCGACCGAGTCCCACGACGCCGACCTCCATCGCGCCATGCGCGCCCTGCAGGTCGAGGCCAAGGCCGGCCGCGGCGGCGCCCTCGTCTACCTCCGCACGCCGTGGAACAAAGTCGGAACCCCCGCCGACGACCTCGAGGCCCTGCTTCAATCCCAGGTGCCCCCCCAGGTGGCCCGCCTCACCGACGCGGGTTCCCCCAACCTTCCACTCCCCGACACCTCCCACTCCTTCGGCATCGGCTGCCAGATCCTCCGCGATCTGGGCCTCTCGCGCCTGCGATTGCTCACCAACTCCCCGCCGCCCATGACCCCCCACGGCCTCGAGGCCTACGGCATCGAGATCGTCGAGACGGTGGGGTACTGAACCATTTCGAAAGGTGGTGGCTTCCGCAGGACGGGTTGTCCGCGCGGACAGCGGACCCACCCCATGACTGGGCGTTCCGTCGCTGTAGAGAAGAGGAACGCCCGCGCATCTCGCCCAACGGGGCGAAGGCATGTAGCCACGGGTGGAGCAAGGCCGCTTTGGGCCTTCGCGGAACCCGTGGAAAGCGTCTCCTTCTTTCTTGTCGCCCCGGAGGGGCGAAGGATTCCCGATGTCCGGCACCTACTCCCAACTCCTGCTCCACGTCGTCTTCTCGACCAAGGGCCGCCAACCATGGATCGTTCCTGAAGTTGCCGAGCGTCTCTATCCTTATATCGGCGGTATCGTCCGGGCCGAGCGGGGCGTGCTCTATGGCATCGGCGGCGTGGAGGACCACGTGCATCTATATCTGCGGTGGCGGCCGGACGGCACGGTGTCGGACCTGATGCACACGGTGAAATCGCGTTCGTCGAAGTGGATCCACGATGAGTTCCTAACCCTCGGCGCGTTCGCGTGGCAGGAGGGGTACAGCGTCTTCTCCGTCAGCCCATCTCAAGAGGACGCCGTGAAGCGGTACATCGCGGGCCAGGTCGAGCATCATAAGAGCGAGGACTTCACGTCGGAGCTGAGGCGCCTCCTCCGCGCCCACGGGGTGGAGTTCGACGAGAGGTATGCGTTCGACTGAAGCGTCGGCGGTGTCGGATGATTCTTCTGCCCCGTTGGGGCAGGAATAGGACAAAGTAAGACAAGGACAAGGCGACCTGTTCCACGGGTTGCGCCCGCGAAGTGCGGGCTCCACCCGTGGCTACAGCCCAATCGCCCCGTTGGGGCGAAGAGCAGCACCGGCGGCTCGCACATTGACGCGTGCCGTGTGACGCACGATCCTCGCGAATGGCGGATCCGGCAGGTGCCGTGGCGCCTCGTCCACCCCACAATTGGACGCTCGGTCATGGAATAGGGATCGAAGCCCTATGGCGTGGCCAGAGCGGCCATAGTCTCGGGGCACCCACCGAGTCGTGGCACCGTCTACCCTTTGCCATGTATTCTCCGGCCCAGCGTCTCGGCCTCGGCGTCCTGGCGAGCCTCGTGGCGTTCGCCGTGTGGTGCGGGGCGATTGGGTGTATCTCGTCTCGCCATACCACCACGGAAATCTACTACCGAACTTCACCGATCCAGGTGATCGAACGAGAAAAACTGGATCGCCTCACGCCCGGGATGTCGATGCGCGAGTTCACGCGCATCGTTGGCGAGCCAAGGATCGAGGTGGCTCGCACCCAGTTCGGCGACGAATGGGTCGTCGCGTATTGCGCCACTCTGGATCATGGGGTTGCCCGGGATATCCGACCTTCCGACGATCTCTGGTTCTACTTCTACCGCGACACACTCGTGAGGTGGGGCCCGCCTCGCGATTGGCCGACGAGAGAAGAACTGACGGGGCACTGAGGTGCAATCGCTGCGGCGACAGCCCAAGGAGACATGGAGCGTGCGTCTGCCAGTTCCCCCAAACCCGGAGACACAAAGCCGGCTGCTTTCACCGTTGGTGATGCTCGTCATTGCTGGCATCGGAGTGTGGACTGGCGCTTTCGGGTGCGTGGCCCCGCGGCCGTACAGCACGATGACCATCACGATGGATCCGCCGATCGCGGTGATGAGGTCGGCCGTCCTATGCCAACTGACCCCGGGCCAGTCGCTCAGCGAGGTCTCGACGATCATGGGAGACCTGGGCCGGCCCGCCGCTCGCTCGGCCGTGGGGAACCTCGGGGAGCACGAAGGACACTGGATCGAGGCATACCAGATCGAAGCCGACCGCGAATACGAACGCGGCTTGCACCGCACGGAATATCTGTGGCTCTACTTTTATGACAACACACTCATCCGCTGGGGCCCCCCATTCGATTGGCCGGACGCGAAGCAACTTCCCGCACAGTGATAGAGGGGGTGCGTGGCGCTGAACTCCAGCTTCTCGGGACTTCAGTCGCAGGTGACTAAGTCCGATCCCTCCTCGGGTGCCCTCAGTCGGCGGCACCTGCGGTGTGCGTGTGGGGCCGACTGATGCCGACGTGTCTGCACTCCGTACCCTTCCCCATGACCGCCACCCCCGATCCAACCTCACCCACACCATCCTCCCCCATCCCCGAGGACACGCTCAAGCAGGCGCTCCACGCCTTCAAGAAGCGGCTGAAACTCACGCGGCTCGACGCCGAGTCCAAACTCGGCGCCAATAAGCCCATGACCTCGGGCCGAAAGTCCGAGGGGATGGGCATCATCCCTCCAAACCAGTACCCGCGCGAGGTCTACCAGGAACTCGCCCGCCAGGGCAAGATCAAAGACCAGGGCGGCGGGTTCTACACGATGTGATCGCGTCCCCACCAACGCCGATTCACGAATGCCGAACACCCGGCACGCCCCACGCGTACAATCCCCCGGTCTCAGGGCATCACCCTGGATCGCTCTTTGACAACCGGGGCCGACTGGATTCGACCGGGCATGTGAAGCTTGCCGTTGCGCGTCGAGGAGCATGCTGGCCTCGTAAAAAGCATGCACCACAATAATTGCTCCTAGCAATTACGCTCTCGCGGCCTAATACTGGCCGTGCGATCCACGCCCGACGCCCGATGGGGCGTGGATCGAAAGCATCGGGCTCCGGTTGGTGTTGCCGCCCGCGGGACATCGACCAAGACCTAACCGGGGGCTGGACCATCGCGGAGAGTGCCGATTCCCGCTGTGATGGTCGAGATCAAACAATCGGACACACGCTGTAGACGCGGCCTGCCGACTGCCACGGGACGGGGGTTCGATTCCCCCCGGCTCCATTACGATCTTTGGGATCCAGTGTCTGTTCACGCTGGTACGCTCCGCATCAGCCGGTCCAGAGCGACCGACTGATGGCAACCGAGCAAGAGCAATCCACGCCACCCAACTCACGGCGTTGCTGGATCGGGGTCGATCTCTCCCTTTTCCGATTGCGAACTCCCGCCCTCGCTCTTCTTGTCTTCCGCCTTTCCTTCCTCCTCTGCCTCCTTCCTCGTCTTCGACGATTCGATCAGGTCTTGAATCGCCGCCCGCCACGCCGCGTCCACCGCGGCGAAGTCTTCCACCCCCAGCACCTCGCGCGAGGCGAAGTCCATGCCCTTTGCCACGCTCACCGCATCGAACGCGAGCGTCGTCCGCGACTCGATCGGAGCCCCGTTCGCCGTGTCTGTGCGGGCCAGCGCCGTCAGCCGGGTCGCCTCCTTCCCCGCGACCCCGATCCACTCGTTGCGTTTCGCCTGCCCCCACCGCCGCGTGATGAAGCGCATCATGTGGTGCCCCTGCGTGTAGACGTTCCGCCGGAACTTCGCGGGCGTCTTATAGAAGTCCGCCATCTCCGCCCACGGGGCGATCTCGCCGCGATCAGTCCAGCGGATCACGGCCCGGTCCACGCCGTCGACCTCGGGCGCGGGCTTGCCCTCTTGCCTGCTCTGCAACCTCCCGAACGGCTCGGCCACAAGATCCGCCGCACCCTCGATCACCCACCACGGCAGCGCATCCAGCGACGTCGCGAGTTCCGCCTCCCCCACGTGCCCGAACTCGTGCGCCAGGAGCGGCCGAAGCGTGGCCTTCGACGATCGCGGGTTCGCCAGCGCCTTGATCGGCTCGCCCGGCTCGTTCCACCCCGAGAGCGAGTCCGTGTACGCGTAACTGATCGAGAACTGCAGCGCCGCCATCGTTCGATATAACTTGATCGTCTGCGTCCGTCGCGGCAAAGGTGTATTATCATCCGTCGAGATCGCGTGGGCCGAGAGTTCCACCGACTCGCCCTCGTTCAAGAGGCCAAAGTCCAACAGCACAGGCTCGCGGATCTCCGAGAAGGCCTCGAGCGTCCGCGTCGCGACCTCGTCCAGACCCGGCTCAAAGTACACGATCACGCCCGGCGCGTCGAGGCGACCAAAGACCTCGCCCGCATACAGCCACCGAGGCACGCCATTCACCCGGCGCTCGACGAATCGCGCGGTGATGTCGATGGACTTCTCAACGGGTGACGCGGCCTTCTGCTCGTCGTCCTTGCTCGTCGAGGAGGGCGGAGCGGGGAGCGTCCATCGGATCGTCACGGGCACCTGGGCCGAGCCATCGCCCAGAGCGATCGGACCGGTGATGGTGTAGTCGATCGACTGGGGCGTGCGGCGAGCAAGGTCCTTCGCGAGGTACGTCTGCTCGGCGATGAACTGCGCTTCGCCCGGATCGACGCACGCGAGATACGCCTTCGCGTCAGCGTCCAACACGGCACGCTCCATCTCCGCCAGCGTCTTCGAGATCGCGAGCGCCGCCGCGTCCGATTCAGGCGGCGCAGCAGGCACGCCACTCCACGCGGCACCCACGGGCGCGAGAGAGAGGAACCCCGCAACAAACACGGGAACGACAGTGGACCGGATGGTGCGATGGAGCGGCATCCGAAATGGTATTTCCCGAGCCGCCGCGGGCGAATGCGGACGGCATGAGTACACTCGACCATGAGCCACGCCATCGATCAGTCCATGTCCAGTTGGGTCCCCGGCGCACGCAAGTCCGACCCCGCCGCCGGCGAGTTTCCCATCCAGAACATGCCCGTTTGCGCCCTCGAGCACGCTGGCCGGACCGCCGTCGGTGTGGCCATCGGCGACTCCATCCTCGATCTCGATGCCGCCCAGAGCGCTGGGCTTCTCGGGAAGGCGGGCGAGCGCGTCTCGTTCGTGAACTCGGCCGACGCACTCGCGGCCTCTGGTTCCTGGCCCGGCGTGCGCGCCCGACTCGTCGAGATCCTCCGTCACGATGCCCCAACAGCGCTCATCGACGAGGCGAAGACGTGCCTGGTCGATCGCGCCACCGCCCGCTTCGCCAAACCCATGAGCGTCCGCAACTACACCGACTTCTACGCCTCGGTCCACCACGCCACCAACGTCGGGCGCATGTTCCGTCCCGACAACCCGCTCCTCCCCAACTACAAGCACATCCCCATCGGCTACCACGGGCGCCCCTCCTCCATCGTCGTCTCGGGCACGCACGTCAAGCGCCCCAAAGGCCAGACCAAGGCCGACACCGCCGACGCGCCGACCTTCGGCCCCTGCGCCATGCTCGATTACGAACTCGAGGTCGGCGCCTACATCGCCAGGGGCAACGACCTGGGCGACCCCGTCTCCACCCGCGACGCCCGCGCGAGCCTCTTCGGGCTGTGCCTCGTCAATGACTGGTCCGCGCGCGACGTCCAGAAGTGGGAATACCAGCCGCTCGGCCCGTTCCTCGCCAAGAACTTCGCCACCAGCGTCTCGCCCTACGTGGTCACGATGGAGGCCCTCGAGCCTTTCCGATGTGCCGCGTACGAGCGCCCCGCCGGCGACCCCAGGCCGCTTGGCTATCTCCTCGACGACGACGATCAATCACGAGGCGGCTTCGACGTCACGCTCGAGGTCTCCCTCGAGTCCGCCCAGATGCGCGAGAAGACAATCGCCCCGATGCGCGTCTCACGCGGCAGCCTCCGATTCATGTACTGGACCTTCGCCCAGATGCTCGCCCACCACACCTCCGGCGGCTGCAATATGCACCCCGGCGACCTCATCGCCAGCGGAACCGTCAGCGGCCCCGAACCCGAGTCCCGTGGCTGCCTCCTCGAACTCACCTGGCAGGGACTCGGCCCCGACAACAAGCCCCTCCCGCGAAAGCCCATCACGCTCCCCACAGGCGAGACCCGCACCTTCCTCGCCGACGGCGATCGCGTCATCCTCAAGGGATTCTGCGAGGCGCCCAACGCGGCACGCATCTCCTTCGGCGAGTGCGTCGGGCTGGTCGTACCGTCGTGAGTTCCATCATCGCGCGTCGTGCTCACGTTTGGGGCACGGGTTGTACGCTCCGCCGCACGTGTCTGACTCACCTCACCCGTGGGACTCGAACCTCCATGATCCGTCACGCCTCGCGCGCACGAAAAAGGCCCCGGAAGAAGCCGGGGCCATTCGCTCATCAATCGCCCGCCCCTCAGCACCCCGAGTTGAACCGCGCGAGGTAGTAGAGCAGGTCATCGATCGTCACGCCGCCGTCGAGCGTGCCCGTGCCGCTGCCGTCATCGACATCCGCGCTCACGGACCCGGCGTTGAAAATGCTGATGTAATACAGTAGGTCGTCGATTGTCACGCCGCCATCGGGCGTGCCCGTCCCGCTCCCGTCGTCCACGTCGGCGATGCATGTCACCACGACTGGCTCGGGGAGGATGCCCCACAGTATCTGCCCGCGGATCTCCCCGCCGGGGAAGGCGGTCGTGTGCATGTTGAAGTACGTGAGCCCATCCAGGACCTGAGTCTCGTTCGCCGGTGGATAGCTCCAGATCGCCGACTTCCGCGCCGATCCCGGGGCCGCAAGATTCACGAGCACGCCCGAGTTCGCGCCCGCCGGCGAGAATCCGTGGATGTGCGCCGCCGTCTCCGCCGTCGCGAATCCGGTGCGCATGAGGTCGTACGACAGGCGATCGGTCGCCGGGTCGATGGCGCACAGCCCACAGCCCACGGCCGTGCTCGCGTTCCCGTCCTGCACGCCGTCCACAATCGAGACGGCGGAGACGATCTGTCCGCGGATCTCCCCGCCTCCGAAGTTCACCGTGTGCACGTTCACGTACATCATCCCGTTGGCGATCTGCTCCTCCATCGCCGCGGGATAGTTCCACGACCCGATCTTTGGCGAACCGGAGGGCAGCGTGTGCTGCACGCCGACGTTCACCGTGTGGAGTTGCGCTCCATGGATGTGCGCCGCCGTCTCCGCGCTGGACAAGCCGTTGTACGCGATGTAGTACGAGAGCGTGTCGGTCGCGCGGTTCATGGTGAACAGCCCAAATCCACGCCCGGCCGTCACCACTCCTCCTGGCTCCTGCGTCCCATCGAGCACCGCGACGTGCGTGACAATCTGCCCGCGCACCTCGCCACCCCCAAACGCCGCCGTATGCACGTTCACATACATCCTTCCGGCCAGGATGTCATTCTCGAGGGCCTCGGGATAGTTCCAAATCCCGATCTTCACCGGCCCGGCAGGAAGCGCGTGCTGCACGCCCGCGTTCACACCCGGGTCCGCCACCCCGTGGATATGCGCCGCCGTCTCCGCCGCGCTCAGGTTCCCCACCACAATGCGATACGACATCGTGTTCGCGTCCGTGTCGACCACGAATCGCCCGCACCCAAACGCCGTCGAGGCGTTCGCGGGGACTTCCTGCTGCCCCGAGAGCACGCACACACGCGTCTGCACCACACCCAGCGCCGACCCCGCCATCACAAGCGAGGCCGCGAACGAAAGAACACGGGAAACTCCATTCATCACACTACCTCCATCAATAGATTGACCACGAGAACCATGCAAGTGCAGAGAACCATGCAGCCATATCATCACAGAAACTAACCGTGAGCACAACCAATGTTCACACACTTTGCGAACACTTCATAGACAGGGCAACATCCAGTCCTGACGAATACCGGACACAATCGCGGTCACCCCGCCGCTCAACACCCCGAGTTGAACCGCGCGAGGTAGTAGAGCAGGTCGTCGATGGTCACTGCTCCGTCGGCGACGCCTGTTCCCGAGCCGTCATCAACGTCCGCCACCGCGTTGCCCGCCTGGAACAGCCCGAGGTAATAGAGCAAGTCATCGATCGTGACGGCCCCGTCGGCGACGCCCGTCCCCGAGCCGTCGTCCACGTCGGCCAGACACCCGCCGCCACCCGCGACGATCATGTCGATGAACACGATCCCGAACGGGCTGGATTGCGTGTACGAGTTCGTGCTGACGATCGCCCCGCCCGTGCCGCCCTCGCGCACCACAACATTGACCGTGACGTCGCCCTCTGCATCGCTCGCGAGGAACGCGTCGGCGAAGTCCAGCACTGTCTCGCCCCGCCCCGGCTCATCCAGCGGGCTGGGTAGGTTGCACATCAGGTTGTAGTCCGTCGCCGCGATGATGTACCGCCCGGGCTGGAACGTCCGCGTGAGTGTGGACGAGAAGACCGATGTTGCCGTGTCGTCGTTGTTAAACCCGGGAATCGACGCGAGCGTGTCGGCGTCGAGAATCCAAACCTCCGTGTCCGTTGTCGCTCCGGTGGCCGTCAGTTGGATGGTGAGCATCCCGGCATTCGGCGGCTGGTTCGAGAGTTGTCGCCGAGCCACGGGCTCGCGCGTCAGCACCACGCTGTACATCCCCGACGTCGTCGAGTTCCCCGAGACGCGATAGAACACCTCCTCGCGCCGGCCAAACCCATACCACGAGTTCGTGCGCGACTCATCGGCCCCGATGAGAGCGTTCTGTGCCGTCACGTCCGTGTTCGCGTTGACGATCCCCGAGAGCGACTGCGAGAGCCCGCGGATCATCGCCGTATGCCCCGGCGTCGGCGAGTTCAGCGTCAGCGTGTGCTTGTAGATCCCCGCCGGAGCCGCGGCGGTCTTGATCCGGTAATAGTCCACCGACGCATCACCCGGCGTCGAGTCGCTCCCCGTGGTCGTCCCAAGGATCGAGTGCGTTTCCGTCTCCGCCGTGATCGTCGTCGCCGTCGCCTTCGACTCGTTCGGCTCACCATCGAACGAAAGCCCCGGACCCGTCACCGCCACCACGAGCGTTCCCGAGTCGTTCCGAGACTCCGCATCCGCGAGCGACCATGGAATGACTTTCACCCCCGGCGTCATCGCGCCGGGCACGGTGTATCGGAACGAATAGACGTTGTCACCCGCCGTCGCGTCGCCGTTGGTCCCATTGTCAAAGAGAGCCTGCGTCGCACTCCCGCCAGCCGCGGACAGGTCGACCGTGCACGCGATCCCGGTGCTCACCGGATCATCCGCCGGTGTGACCGCGATCGTGAAGAGCACCTGCTCACCCGGCGCCACCGTCGAGGGCGCAACCGCCGCGACGCCCGACAAGGGCCTCGCGCCGAAGATGTTCAGCACCAGCTGCGTCGTCGTCTGTGTCCCGGTGTACGTGCTCGCGGCGCCCCATCCCGATGCCCCATACGCCACATTGAACCGACCAATGCCGATCCAATACACCCCTGGATTGAGTTGACCGTCGCGCCCATTGAACACAAGCCCCGTTCCAACCGCCGGCCGCTCGGGCGAGATCTGCCCGAACGACATCGCCGAGAAGAGTCCATCGCCATCGTCGTCGTCGCTTCCCACGAGATTCCCCGCGTTGTCGTAGACGCCGATCTCCGTGTCGCTCATCGGATTCGCGCCGCCGCTCACCGTCCAGAGATCCACAAAGGTCGCCAGCGCGTCCTGGGCCGCGGGGAGTTCGATGCGATACCACTCGATCGCGTTCGGGGCGGCCAGTTCCACATCCACCGTCTGCGTCCCCGTCGTCGCCGTCAGATCCGTGAACTCCGTCGGTTGGGCCATCACAACCGAGACAAACGACGCGACACTTGCAAACAGGAACTTCACGTTACTCATGGCAGTCACCTTCACAAAGGGTGGCCCAAAGAGGACAACAACATCCGATCACAATCCAACACGAAGCCGGCCGAGTCCATCCTACCAGAACATCTCCGAAATTGGCCCACGTTTTCCTCTCTCGACAAAAAAAGCCGGCGCCCATTCGAGGGCGCCGGCATTCACGAAGGTTCAGGATTGATCCGCAACCAGACTCAGCAGCCGGCCTGGAAACGCTGGATGAAGTAGAGCAGGTCGTCGATGGTGACGGCCCCGTCCTGGGTGCCCGTGCCCGTCCCGTTGTCCACGTCGGCTTCGATGGCGCCCTGCTGGAAGATCGTGATGTAGTAGAGCAAGTCGTCGATCGTCACCGCCCCGTCGCTCGTGCCCGTGCCCGAACCGTCATCCACGTCGGCCACACAGGTCGAACCGCCGCCGACGATCATGTCGACAAAGACCATGCCGAAGCCGGGCGACTGGTTGAACGTCTCCGTGGTCACGATCGGACCGTTGATATCGCCCTCGTGGAGCTCGATCGTCAGCGCGAGATCAGCGGTCTCATTGTCGCTCGCGACCATGCTGTCGGGGAAGTCAACAACGATCTCGCCGCGACCCGCCTCATCAGCCGGGCTGGGGAGGTTGCACTGGAGGTTGTAGTCGGAGATCACAATCGTGTAGCGGCCGGCCTGGAAATCACGCGTGAGCGTCGAGATCAAACCTCCGCCGACGGTGTCGTCGTTGTTGTAGTCATCGATCGTCGTGAGGGTGTCGCCGTTCATGACCCACACCTCGGGATCGCCACCCGTGAGACGGATCGTGAGTTGCCCGGCGTTCGACGGATTCACCGAGAGGCCCTGGCGTGCCACGGGCTCCCGTGTGATTGTGACCGTGTAGGCACCGGTCGTCGCGGCCGTCCCCGCCACGCGGTAGAACATCTCCTCCTCGCGACCGAAGCCGTACCACACGTTCTTGCGCGAGCCGTCGGTGTCCGTGAACGCGGTCTGCGCCGTCGCATCCGACGCCGTGTCGATCACACCAGCCGTCGACTGGTTGAGCCCGCGGAGGGTGCAGGTGTGCCCGGGCGTGTCCGAGTTCAGCGAGATCGTGTACTTGTAGATCCCGGGAGCCGTCGCGGCGGTCTTGATCTTGTAATAGTCATACGACGTGTCGTCGCCGTTGGTCGTGGTGCCCGTCGTCGATCCGACGATCGTGTTGCCCTGGGCGAACCCATTGATCACCGTCGCCGCGACCTTGGTGTCGTTCGGCTCGGTGTCGAAGTACAGTCCCGGGCCCGAGACCGCGAACGCGCGGGTCCCGCTCGCCGTGCGCGACTGCGCGTCGGTCAGCGTCCACGGCACGTTCTTCACGCCCGACGTGGTCCCGCCGGGAATCGTGTACGTGTACGTGAACACGTTGTCGCCCGCGGTCGTGTCGCCGTTGGTCCCGTTGTCAAAGAGCGCCTGCGACGCGCTCCCGCCGACCTCGGTGAGGTTGATCGTCCCCGCGATCCCCGAGCTCGTGGGGTTGTCGCCCGGTGAGGCCGTCAACTCGAAGCGGATCTGCCCGCCCGGAGCCACCGGCGAGGGCGTCACCGTCGCGCTCCCCGCGAGCGGGCGAACGCCCTGGATGTTCATGTTCAGCGTCGTCGTCGTTTGCGTTCCCGTGTACGTGCTCGTCGCGTCCCAGTTCGTGGCGTTGAACGTCACATTGAATCGACCGACCGCGATCCAGTATGTCCCCGCGTCGAACTGGCCATCACGCCCGTTGAACGCGAGGCCGTTTCCGGCCGTCACCGGACGCGTCGGATTAATCTGCCCGAACGACATGGCCGAGAAGAGCCCATCGTCATCGTCGTCATCGCTCGAGATCAGGTTGCCGGTGTTGTCGTACAGCCCGATCTCGGTGTCCGTCAACGGGTTCACGCCGCCGCTCACTGTCCACATGTCCACGTACGTCGCGAGGAAATCCTGGGCCGCCGGAAGCTCAATCCGGAACCACTGGATGTCGTTCCCCGCGAGCAGCGTGACCTCGGTCGTGACGCTCTCGTTTCCCGTGTGCGAACCCAGATCCGTGAACGCCGCCGGCTGCGCGCCCGCCATCCCGGCGAACACGGCCAGACCCAGACCCATAGCCCAGTTACGCATGATCCTTCTCCTTCTTCGTGCGACAAAACCCTGGCCAGTTCGAGCCCGCCTCCGGACCCACAACACGGCGGCAACTCATCAGGTCGCCACCCCGCCACATTCATACCACATCTAGGCTATCCGCACACGCACCAAATCGCAATACCCAAATGCGCATTCCGCATGTCGCCCGTGCCACAACCCCATCCCGAACTTCCACGATGTGTCAACTTGGTCCGAGAACCTGCTCGGATGCTGTTCGCACTTTGGTTGTGCGCGCTATCAATCACACTTCACGATCGCACTCGCCCCACACGCGCGAGCAGTCCAAGCGTGACCAGCCGCGCCGCCGCGGATACCCAGAAGATCACCCGATACGCCGCCTCTCCCTGTCCAAGGTGCGACAACGTCGAGGCCCCGACGAGCGAACCCGACGTCCGCGCGAACTCGTTCACCAGCGTGAACCGCGTCAACACCGCGATCCGCTCGCGCTTGGGGATCGCCTCGAAGTACATCAGGAAAAGCCCGAGTTCATACGCCGCCCAGAAGACCCCCGACGCGAGTTGCGCCACGATCAGCACGCCCATGCAGTGAGGCCACAGCCAGAACAGACTCATCGGCACGATCCCAACGCCACCAAGGAGCAGCGCCTTGCGCGCCCCAAGATACGCCGCGATCTTTCCCACCACAGGCAGCGCGAGGATCCGCCCGAGATACGCCGTCGCGAGAAGTACGCTGTACCAACTCGCCGTCCACCCCGCCACGTCCATCGCCGGATTGCGATCCAGGCCCAGCACGTCCAACATGAACGGATTGAAGAACGGCTGCGCGATCCCCGCCGCCAACGTCACCGCCAGCGCATACAGCAGCAGCCGCCCGTCCGCGCTGTGCGCCGATCGAGAGATGAACTTTGGCAGCGAGACATCCACCTCATCCCTGGGCGTGTGCTCGGGCTCCGAGTATCGCAGCAGATACACCGCCGACACCACACGACACACCGCGGCCACCACAAACACCAATGCAAAGACCCGCATCGTCGCGGGCGCACCCAGCGCCGAGTCCTTCCCGCCGCCGAGTTCCTCCATCAGCGTCCCGTGTCCCAGGATCGCCACCAGCATCACCGCCTGCAGAACTCGCGAGCGGTACGCGAAGTAGTTCGGCGCCAGGCTCCTCGGGATGATTGCCCCAACCTGCGATGACCACGCCGGCCCGCACGCCAGGCCCGCCGCCCAATACAGCGTGAGCAACGCAAACACCGACGACGCCAGCACCCATGTCGCCCCGGACGTGAGGGACTCGGGCACCATCTCCGGCGAGACCCACGCCAGCGCCGCCAGTGGCACATACACCAACGCCTGCACGAACGCGCACCCAGCCGTCCACCGCGCGTACGACCCCGTCCGACGGATCCACCCAGGCGACCACAGCTGGATCACCGACCCCAATAGCACAGGCACCGTCACCACCAACCCCGCCGCGATCGGCCCGAGCCGAAGATGGATCACAAAGTTCGGAAGAAAGACCTCCGCAATCCCCACCATGATCTGATAGAACACGCCATCGATCGTGCACGCGCGAAGATCCGCTCGCAATCGCATCGCGGCCAGCGTCCGAGCCTCGGGCCGCGACGAGCGCGAACGCCGCACGCGAAATGGTGTGTCGATCAGGCGCATCGTGTGTGGGTGGGGTGGAAGGAGGGTGTGGAAAATGCCACGTGGCCTCCCGATCAGCCGGCCTGGAACATCTCGTTCTGCGCAAGGCACCGGGCCAGATCCCGGTAGACCTCATCAACTCGCGCCCGATCCACGGGCGACGCCATGCCCCGGTCCAGGGGCAACCCAAGCGCCCGCGCGATCCGTCGCGACAGCGGCCCCTTCGACAACAGAATATCGACCGATTCCGCGTGAGGCGTGAGATCCACGACGTTCGCCATCCGCTCTCGAAGGTGCTGCCACAACTCCAAAGCCGTGCACCGCGCCCCCGGGTACTCAAAGACTCCAAGATACTCCGCGTCATCGATGACCGCCCGCTCCCCCGCCCGGATCACATCCAGCAGAATCGTGTGCATCGAGTGCACCGCCAGCGCCCGCAGCCGCTGCGATGCCTCGCCCGACACGTCGCACAGCAGCCGCACCGCGCCACAGATCAGCGAGATCACCGCCGCATCCGCCCGTGGACATTCCTGAACATCCAGCACGCGCACCTCGATCGAGTTCCGCACAAACCGCGCGATCGCCCCGCGCGCGTTCGCGAACTCGTCCCGCAGCACGCCCTTCGTGTCCAATGGCGCCATCGCGGCATAGATCCTCCCAAAGATCCGCCGCTCATACTCCCCCTTCGTGTACACCGCCTCCGGGATCACCAACCCCGCGGCCTGAGGGATCCGCCGGCTGTTCGTCCGGTACACCTCCAGCCGATTGTCGAGTAGCCCCGTCGCTCGCCCATCCATAATCGGCGTCGACGCGGAGAGCGCCGCCATGATCGGCAGCACCGCCCGGACCGCGGCATGCAACCGCCCGAACTCGTCCTCATCCTTCTCCCACGAACCAAACGGCAGATTCAGGTGCGCCGACTGCAGGTTCGCCCACCCGTGCCCCCGACAGTCAAAGATCGCGTTGAACGCCTCATACACATCCGAATACCCGTGAGGCCACAGCCGCATCTCGCGATACGGGTCCATCGTCGGATGCATCCCCGTCGGCATCAGCATCGCCCCATGCCTCGCCAGCATCTCGTTCGCCCGCCTCACATGAGCCGCGAAGGGCGCATCGGCCCCCTTCAAAGACCTCACCGGCCTCGTCGTCTTGAACTCCAGCACATGCAACACGAGCTCGTTCGACCACGACACATCGTCGAACTCCACCGTCCCGGGCCACGCCGGATCCTCCTCGTCCTCCTCATCGATCCGAGCCCCGGGAAGCGCCATCGCCTCGCGCAGCAACTCGTCGACAATCGGACGCACCGCGAGCGTCTCGCGGTCCACGACCATGTACTCGAGTTCGATCCCGTACGCCTCAAACAGATGGAGCGGCGTCCGCGCCATGTCTATCGCCCCCGGCTCTCGAGCCGCTTCAAAAACACCCGCATCACCCGCAGATACAACTCGTCCCCAAGGATCTCGTCCTCGATCCCGCCATCGATGTTCGGGTTGTCGTTGATCTCAATGACGTGCGCCTTCCCGTTGATCTCCTTCAGATCCACGCCATACAGCCCGTCGCCAACGAGATTCGCCACACGCACCGCCGTCTTCAGAATGTCCGGTGGGCACGCCGCCAAAGGCCACGTCTCGAAGTTCCCAAGAGCCGCATCCCCCTGCTTCGTCTTGTCGCGGATCTGCCAGTGGTTCTTCGCCATGAAGTACTTGCAGCAGTACAACGGCTCGCGATCCAGCACCCCCACACGCCAATCAAAGTCCGTCGGCATGAACGCCTGCGCCACGAGCAAGTCGCTCACCTTGAACAACCGCTCCGCTTCCGCCGCATACTCCTCCTGCGTCCGGACCTTCACGACCCCCAAGGAGAACGAACTGTCCGGCTGCTTCAAGACCAGTGGCAGCCCCAGGATCGTCGGCGCGCTCTCCCAGTTTCCCTTATGCAGCACCAACGTCGGCGGCGTCGCGATCCGCGCGTGCGAGAGCAACTCCGCCAGATACACCTTGTTCCCGCACTTGATGATCGACTCGGGATCGTCGATCACCACCAGCCCCTCCGACGCCGCCCGCTTTGCAAAGCGGAACGTGTAGTGGTTCACGCTCGTCGTCGCGCGGATGAAGAGCGCGTCAAACTCCGCCAGGCGCCCATAATCGTCCCGCGTCACCAACTCGACCTCGAACCCCATCGACTCCGCCGCCTTCACGAACTTCTTCATCCCCTTCGCGTCGGTCGGCGAGGTCGTCTCGCCAGGCTCGTGCAGGATCGCAAGGTCATACCTCGACTCCACCTGCCGACGCCGCCGATGCGGCCGGTTGAAGTAGTGCGTCGCCGCGTTCAGGACAAACAGAAAATCATCCGTCGGAATCTCGCTCGCCGCGATCGGACGCAGCGTCTCCAGCACCCACACCGGCTTGGGCGCCAACTTCGACGAGTCCGACTTGTTCGGAT
The DNA here is from genome assembly GCA_964628245.1 of uncultured Phycisphaeraceae bacterium. Lineage (GTDB taxonomy): Bacteria > Planctomycetota > Phycisphaerae > Phycisphaerales > UBA1924. The sequence goes on from CAZVMU010000006.1 coordinate 102,552, forward strand.
CGGCCTTCTCCGCCATCGACGCCGGCGGCTTCTCCTTCCCGAACTGCGCCTGCAAGAACGGCGCCGGGAACTGGTTGAACAGCATCAGCCCCAGCCGAGCATATTGGCTCTGCGTGCACTGCCCAAAGTAGATATTCAGCACAAACGAGTCGGCGTTCACATTCTTGAGCGCCTGCTGGATCTGCTCGCTCGCGTCCTCGCCCGCGAACCGGATCAACTCATAGATCTTGAGGTCCTGGATCGTCGAGATGTCCGGCAAAGGCTTGTGCCCACGCGCCGCCGCCAGGAGCGACACGTAATACCCCAAACTCTGGTATCGATAACTCTTGCAGAGATTGAAGACCTTCGCGCCCTTGCGCTGCGAGTATCCCGACTCCGCCAGATACTGCCGCGCCGACACCACCTCCACACCCTCGATGTTGAGTGGCCAGTCCTTCGGGTTGTCCATCACGATGAGGACCGACATGGATCAGCGCCGCTTGGGCTCCCCCTTCCGTGCCGGGGCCTTCGCCCGAACACCACGCTCCCGCGACGATGCCTTCCGCCCCGCGACCCGCGTCGCCGGCTTCGCCACCGGCGCCTTCTTCCGGATGATCAACAGGTTCGCGTCGTACGTGATCGTCCCCAGCAGGATCGCGTTGATCAGCCGATCAATATCGAGTCGGTACTTCGCCGTGTGAAACGGCGGGTTCGCATCCAGCGGATCCGCGATCAGCACCTCGCGCTGCTCCGAGTCATACCCCACCAGCATCACAAAGTGTCCCTGCGGTTCGCCACGCACGTCGTCATCCGTGATCACACCGTTCCGCTCGATCTCCCGGGCCGTGCGATACAGGTACGTCGAACTCAACCCCACGATGATCGGCACACCCTCGGCAAGATACCCCCGCAGAAGCGCCGGCGTCAGATCCTCGAGTTTCAGCTCGCCCCCTTCCGTCAGAAAATCACGATACGCCCGCGTGCTCGCCCGAAGCCGACGATCCCCCTTCGCACGCTTCGCCTTCAACTGCTGCGCGAGGCGTTGGATCACGCTCCCCGGATCGTGGATCACGCCATCGTCGGCGAACCACGTCGGGTCGAACATCTGCATGTTGTATGTATAAATCGTCGCCTCAAGCCCGCGACGAAGCGCGTGCACCGCCAGAATCTCCGCCAGCGTCCCCCCGCTGTCCAGCCGCCGGATCTCCGAGATCAGTTTCCGAAGCGAAACCTCCGCACCAAAGTACCGATACAGCGCGTGCAAGCACGTCGGTCCGCACGTCTCATCGTTCGGCTGCGCATCGATCTCGATGTCGATCTCGATCTTCATCCGCGTGGGGTCCAACACGCCCGTCGCGCGAACGCCGCATCAGCGGCCGCCCCACGGGGTCCCGACTATACGGCACGCCCAAAACCCGCGCCAGCCGATGCCCCGAAACGACACCCCGGAACGAAGCCCAGTCTCAGCGATCCTCACGCTCCACAATCGCGAAGCCGTGACGCTTCGACAGCGTCTCAAAGTCCAATGGTGCCGAAGTCGTCTTCAGAGCGCTGTCGAACTCCGCCCCGATCGCCCCGCTGATCCACGCCGCCCCGCGAGAACTCCGAAGCGCCTCCACCGTCACCGGCTCCAAGGACTCCAATCGAGCCACAGCAACCACGAGCCGTTCCGGGAGCGGCACCACCAGCGTCCGCTGCGCCTGATTGTCGTCCGTGGACGCCACCCTCGGATCCAGCAGCCGCATGATCGACAGCGATGCATCCACAAACTCGTCCGTCGTCTCCGCACTGAACCCGCGCCGGTTCTCCCCAGCCACCCGCGTGTCGCGGACGTTCGGCTTCGTCGCCGTGAAACCAGACATCAGCGCGTCAACCCCCGCATCGATCCCGTGCAGACACGCCTCGGCCAGCGCCGCCCCCTGCCGCGACGAGATCGTCTCATACGCCTTGAGTGCGTTCAGATCCTTGATCGCTTGCTCGCGAACCTCGGCGAGTTCCGACGCCGGACCCTTCGCCCGCGCCCCCGTCACCTCAAAGAAGTAGATCTCGCTCGTGACCAACCCCTCCGCCCACACCGGCGACGGAACCCCAACCTGCAACCCCGTCAGCGACGCCGCGTCCAACTCTCGAACGCCCATCACATACGCGTTGAAAGGAATGCGGCTCTGCCCCGCCTGGATCGCCGAAAACCCGATCCCCGGCAGGCTCTGAGCCTCCGCCTGGGTCAGCCAGGTGTCACTTCCCTCAATGCCAGGCGCCTCGAGCGTCACGCCCGTCCGAGTCTTCACCGCGTCGATCATCTGCCCCGCGAGCGTGCCGAGCAGCGACTCCTTCGTCGACCAGTCGTCGCCGAGAACATACACCCCGCCGCGACGCTCCACGCCGCGCATCATCGTCGTCAGCGACGACGCGTACACGCGGGTCAACTCTCCGACGACCTCTTCCACCTTCCGATCGCGCAGCGCCTTCTCCACGTTCGCCCGCTCGGCCCCCAACTCCCCCTTGAACGTCTCGCGATTCTGCGTGTAGTGCTTTGCCACGTCCACCGCGTCAAGCGTGATCGCCGCACCGATCTTTTCACGCGAGACCGCGAACCACTTCACCCGCACCCGATTCGCCAGCACATACCCGATCCCGTCCTTCGCCTCCGAAGGATCGACCGCCTTGAATGTCTCGAAGTGCGCCGACAGTTCCTCCTCCGAAGGTGCCGGCATCGTCGCCGCCAGCGCCCGCGCGCTCACCTCAGCAATCTTCACCGTCGCCGCCGCGTTCCGGTCCGTGATGTCCTTCCGCGCCCGAGCGTCCGACAACTGCGCGATCGAGCCATATTGCTGCCGAAGCCGCATGATCCCCGCAAACGACGCCCACGCCTCGTTCGCCTCACGCTCCGAGAGGCGCATGTTCCCCGCCTCACGACCCTCACGCGCCTCGAAAATCGCCGTCGCAAACGTCCGGATCTGAGCGATCTCGTCGGTGCTGCTCGCTCCAGACTGCATGATCTCGTTTTCGACCGACGCCTCCACGACACGCTGACGCCACGCCGCCCCGTCCCCGGCCGCGCCCACCAGACCCGCCGCCCGCGCCTCGCGGTCCAGCAGATACCAGTGCCACGCGCTCTCCGCCCCGCTCATCCGCGCGAACACGTCTTCCTGCTTCAGTCCCGCGCGAAGCGTGTCGCTCGGCACAAGGATGTTCTTCACCAATGTGTACGCCCGACGCGACGGCTCAAAGTCCTGCGGCTTGATGTTCCTCCCTGAGATCGTCGCCAGCGTTGGCGCCGCCACGCTCTGACCCCACTGCGTGATCGCCGTCGGCAGCAGCCACGCCAGCATCAGCAGCGTGCCGCCGATCACCAGCACCCACTTCTGATACTTCCGCAGCGCCTTGACCATGCGACCAACTCCTCGCCTCGACGAACGGCGTTCGCGTGGGAGAACGACGCCCGCAGTTCCCGCACCGATCGGCGCGAGGGCACGTGCAGGCGACGCCACCCGTAAGGATTAGCGATAGAACTCGATGATCAGGTTCGTGTTCACGTCGAACGGAATCTGGTCCGTCGAAGGAATCGCCACGACCTTCAGCGTCATTTCCGATGGATTCAGTTCCAGCCACCCAGGCACCTCGAACCCCGGGAGCGACTCCATCGAGTCCTTCCCGATCTTCTGCGCCTTGGGCTTCAGCGTGATCGTGTCGCCCACGCGAACCTGGAAACTCGGTCGGTCGGTCTTGCGACCGTTCACAAACACGTTCCCGTGCACCACCATCTGACGAGCCTGCCAGATCGTCCGCGCCAGCCCCGCGCGACGCACGGCATTGTCCAGACGACGCTCGAGCAGCGACAAAAGCACATCGCCTGTATTCCCGGGCCGACGCGTCGCCTCGGCGATGTACCGCCGGAACTGCTTCTCCAGCACCGAGTAGTGGAACTTCAGTTTCTGCTTCTCGTTCTGACGGATGCCATAGTCACGCAGACGACGCCCGCGATACCCATGCATCCCGGGGAACGTCAGATCACGCTTCGTCGTGTGCTTGGGAATGTCCGCGATCGGAGCATTGACGCGACGAGACAGTTTGAGCTTGGGACCCGTGTAACGTGCCATGAGATTCTCCGTCTCTCGGATGCCCACGGGCTCCGAGGTGCCCAACGTGGAGTGCATCCACCATCGGGCGATCTGCCGGCCGTCCGCGACTGCGGGCCGACGTCCTGATCCGGTCTCCCGGGCCATTCCCGGAAGGGCCTCAATAAAAGCACGCCCCCACCACCGAGTCAACGAACCAAGCCCAAACACGCAACATACCACAATCCAAAACTACAAAGTTCGAGTGGCACAGGCGTCTCGCCTGTGTCTACCTCAATCTACAAACCACCCTTCGAAACTCAGCCTTGCCTTCTTCAAAGGGAAACCTCACAACCCCGTTCGGCCTTCATCGGGGTGCGATTCCCCAATCGACAGACGTCGCTTCGTCCGACCAGTGCCGCATGTCGCTCATCTCGTCCCAGCCGTGCAGCCCCGCATGACCATCCAGGTGTGCGGCCACGGACTTCCCCCAATGCCGAAGCGACACGTTCCCGCTGTTCGTCTCAGGCGTCGCCGCCCTCTCGTCATACGACGCACCCCACTGCCGCCCCTGGGCCGCCCCATAGATCGGTGGCTCAACCCGGAAGAACCCCTCAGGTGCCCCAAGATCAGGCACCAGTGGATTCACCGCCGACCGAGCCGACACAAACACAAAGTCCTCAGAAGGCCGCCGCGCATCCGCCAAACGCTCTGTGTACACCCTCCCGAAGACCTGCCGCGTGACACGATCAAACTGCTGCCGACGGTCGTTCCCCCCAAAGAACGACGCGTTCAAGCCGAGCGACGGATACAGGCTCAGCACATACGACGCGTTCTGCCCGTTCACGACATAGTTCGGCTCATCATTCACGATGAGTTTGTACAACTTCTCCTCGGGATACAGCGCCGGCATGTGAGAACCCAAATATGGCGCGAGCCGCCACACATACCGCTGCGCCTCCTCCCCCGTGATCACCACCCCCGTGCTCGTCGTGATCTGCGCCGACCCCGAGACCCACGCGGCCGGGGGATATCCCGGCATCAACCAATCCCGATAGTCCACGCTGTACAGGTGATACGCCGTCATCACCTGCTGACCCGTCGCCAACTCCTTCGTCGACCGCACGCACGCCCGCGCCCGGGCAAGCCCTGGCAGGAGTAGCCCCACAAGCAACGCGATCACCGCGATCACCACCAGCGTTTCAATCAGCGTGAACCCACGAACAACACGCCTCACAGGACACCGCGACTGCCCGATTGCGGTGCCCAACGACACAGCCCCTGCTCGACGTGCATCCCCACACGCCAGACACCAAATTATCCCAAAATGCCGTCGAATTCCATCCATTCTCGATCCGGCGTACGCCCCCGCGACTCCAAGTCGATCCATCGTACGCATATGGTATCGACCGAATGCGTTGCCAGGTTCACGCCCGCGCAATCGCATCATGTGCACACATCGCATGCGAAAGGGAGAAATATGAAACTCTTCGGGGCAGGGGCTATCGCCGCAACTTCCGTTTCAATGGTCTCGACCATCGCCAGCGCCGGCGTCGTCAACGCCTCATACGACACACCATCTCTCGATCGCTGGTTCTACCCCTTCAACTTCGCCGCCGGAGCCGAGTCCTCCGCGCCAGCCTTCGGCGCCATCCTCGTCGACGGCTTCGACGACCGCGATTCCCAGTTCATCATCGGCTTCAACACCTCCGCCGAAGTCCAGCCCGGCCTCGCACGCGCCGCCTACAAAATCCGCTCCGCACGCGTCCGTGTCACCATCAGCGTCGACAACCAGGCCCGCTACGACACCAACCCCATCGCCTACCAGAACCTCCTTGCCGACACCGACCCAGACTACCTCCCAGACCCCACACCCGGAAAACCCACTGAACTCTTCGGCGTCGCCTTTCGCAACGGCATCACCAGTGCCACCTTCGCCGAAAACACCCCCTACTACAACGGCAACCCCATCGGCGAGTCCATCCGCTCCGCCTACGCCGCCGCTTTCGACGCTGCCCTCAACCCAACCGACGTCTCCAACCAGATCACCGAGCGCTTCAACGCCCAGCCCTTCGCCATCGGCACAACCTCCACCGTAACCCCGGGCGATCTCATGCCCGCCGCCACCGAACTCGCCTTCGACATCGACCTCTGCGCCTCGGGCGCCAAGGCCTACCTTCAGCAGTCCCTCCACGAAGGTCGAATCCTCCTTGACGTCACCAGCCTCGAGCCCGCCGCCGGCGGCCCAGGCGGCGGCACCGGAGACCCCACCTACCCCGCCTTCTACACCAGGGAAAACGCCACCGCCGCCGCCATCAACGCCCTCCCCAAACTCCAACTCACCGTCCAGGTCGGCCCCATCTCCGACATGAACGCCGACGACGGCGTCACCATCGACGACCTCCTCGACTTCCTCGAAGCCTTCTCCAGCGGCAGCCTCGACGCCGACCTCAACAGCGACTGTGGCGTCACCATCGACGACCTCCTCGACTACCTCGAGGCCTTCCAGCAAGGTCTCTAGATCACCCCATCCCAGGTCAACAACTCTCCCGGACGGGTTCGGTTCGGGAATCCTTCCACTCCCTTGCCCACTTCCAATCGCCAACCAACCCGGGCTATCATCCCAGGCAATCATCTTGATACGCCGGCTCGTGGACAACGTTGCCCACAAACCGGCGAGCCCGACCTAGATCGTCTCCGAGGATCTCTGTTGGCTCGGCACTCGGCCAGGGATCCTCACATGAAGATCTATGTTGGTAATCTCTCCTTCCAGACCACCGAATCAGAACTCAGCGCCGCCTTCTCCGCCCATGGCGAAGTCCAGTCGGCAAGCCTCGTCATGGATCGCGACACCGGTCGCCCCCGTGGCTTCGGCTTTGTCGAAATGAACGACGCCGATGCCCGAAAGGCCATCGAGTCGCTCAACGGCACCGATCTCGGCGGTCGAACCATCACCGTCAATGAGGCCAAGCCCCGCGAGGATCGCGGCGGCAGCCGTGGCGGGTTCGGTGGCGGCGGCGGCGGTGGCCGCGGCGGCTTCGGTGGCGGTGGTGGCCGCGGCGGCGATCGCGGCGGCGACCGGCGCTGGTAATCACCAGCCTTCGTTCAATAACCGAGAAGGGTGTCGCCCAAAGGCGGCATCCCTTATTTCCGGGTGTTGGTCGCACTCGGCGTGTGCAGAGTCAAGGAGAGATTCGCCATGTCGAGTCAAGGCACAGCCATTCCAGACATCGTTGACATCCTCACCGACATCAACGCCCCGGCACCAAAGCCCGCCACCACAACAGAACTTCCCGCAGACCCAACCCCGAGTTGGTCGCTCAAACTCGTCAACGGCACCGTCGTTGTCGTCCCATTCCTCGGCCTCGTCGCCGCCGCCATCCTCCTCTGGGGCGTCGCCTTCGACTGGATCCATCTCGCCCTCTTCTTCGGGATGTACCTCCTCACAGGCCTGGGCATCACCATCGGCTTCCATCGCCTCTTCACACACCGAAGCTTCAAAACCTACAAGGTCGTCTCCGCGACCCTCGCCATCCTCGGATCCATGGCCTTCGAAGGCCCACTCCTCCGCTGGGTCGCCACACACCGCCGACACCACCAGGTCAGCGACAAACACGGCGACCCCCACTCCCCACACACCCATGGCGATGGACTCTGGCCCTCCATCAAAGGCGCCTTCCACTCCCACATGGGATGGCTCTTCGACCACGAGGTCTTCACCGCAGACACCCTCGGCAAATCAACCGACGCCAAGGACCCCTGGAAATACGTCAAAGATCTCTACAACGACCCCGTCAGCCGAGTCGTGAGCAAAACCTTCCTCCTCTGGGCCATGCTCGGACTCGCCATCCCCGCCCTCATCGGTGGCCTCGCCACCATGTCCTGGATGGGCGCACTCCTCGGCTTCATCTGGGGCGGCCTCGTCCGAGTCTTCTTCGTCCACCACGTCACCTGGAGCATCAACTCCGTCTGCCACCTCTGGGGCACACGACCCTTCCGCAGCCACGACGAGAGCCGAAACAACCCCTTCTTCGGCGTCCTCGGCTTCGGCGAAGGCTGGCACAACAACCACCACGCCTTCCCAGCCTCCGCACGCCACGGCCTCCGCTGGTGGGAGCTCGACGCCTCCTACCTCATCATCCGAATCATGCGTGCCCTCCGACTCGTCTACGACATCAAGGTCCCATCCGCGGATCGCATCGCCGCCCAACGAGCCGACGCCCGCCCCACCGCGACCCAACCAAAGTCGCACCCCAACGCCTGATCCAAAGCAGGCAACGCTCGTATCACCCTACACACACTCGTGGCACAGGCGTCCCGCCTGTGTCTATTTCTACTACAACTTCTACCTGTCGCCCCCATCGAAGCGCAACCGAATCTGCACCCGCGTCGATTCAACCACCGCTACAACGGTTTCATTGTTGTCATGACATAATAATATTGCAGGTCAGGCGCGTAGCACCAGTGAGTGGTGTTGATTGACTCCCGTCACATCTGCATCAGTTGTTTGCCCGGGCAAACTGTTGCGGGTGTCAGGGACACATGGGATCAATCGCCCTCTGACAGACGGCTTCAAGCCATCAGCCAGGCACACGAGAGTTCGTCAGGCTACTTCATTCACCCCCACCACCGCCCCGCCCACATCGCCACATTCGCCACAGGCCACGCCGCGATCGATCGCCGCGCCGCATCCGGCGCCGTCAACGCCTCCCACGCGGCCTCAGTAAACCACTCCCGCGCCGGACTTCCCGAGAACACATCCTCAAGCCCCGCCCCCACCATCCACTCCTGGAACGGCAGCGGAAAACTCGCCTTCGCCCGCGTCAGCACCTCACCCGGCACGCGATCCGCAAACGCCCGCCGCAACACCACCTTCGTCCCCGCCGCCCCCTCCACCCCGCGGTCATACTTGTCCCCCAGCGAAAGCGACTCCGCAAACGCCGCCACACGCGCATCCGCCAGCGGCGTCCGCCCCTCCACACCCGCCCGCATCATCGACGAATCCAACCGCGTGAGCAGCCCTTCCAAGTTGATCCGCCGCAGCATTCGCAGCGCCACCTGCATGGGGCTTTCCTCTCGCTGCGACAACTCCTCCCACCGCCCGCGATACCACTCCATGAGCCCGCGCCCCGACTCCGCCCCCCGCATCGCCCGCTCGCTCAGCACCTCCCCCAGCATCGACGCCGGCAGCCACGACGCCGCCCGCAACATCGCCATCCCACCATCAAACCGATCCGCCGCCGAATCCTCCGCCTCGCGCGACACCGCCTCCATCACCAGCGAATACCCCGCGAACAACTCGTCCGCCCCCTCCCCCGAGAGCGCGACCACCACGCCATCCTCACGCAGACGTCGCGCCACCTCATAGATCGCCACCTCATTCGGCGTCGAGAGCGGCACCCCCGCCCCCTCCACCAGCCACCGCCACCGCTCCACAAACATCTCCCGAGTCACCACCGCCGTCGCATGATTCGTCCCCAACGCGCGCGCCACACGCTCGGATACACCAAGATCGTCCCCACCCGCCGCCCCGGCAACATATGTTCGTAACACGGCATTCTCGGCACCCACAGACATGAGCGCTTCACGTGACACAGCCGTGAGAATCGAACTATCCAGTCCACCACTCAACAAACAGCACACCGGCACATCCGACCGCAAATGCCGCCGCACCGAATCCTCCACCACCGCCCGGCACTTCTCCACCGGGCGTTCCACGTGGCACCGCTCGATCGGCGTGATCCGCCGAGCCAGCCGCAGGCGAGGCCCCGAGAAATCCACCTCGATCGATTCGCCCGGCTCGAGCGCGCGCACGCCCTCGAACATCGTCCGATGCCCCAATGTGGTGCGGATGGTGACCAGGTACGACGCCACGCCCAGCATGTCGGGTGCGGGCGAGATCGCCGGGTGCTCGATGAGGGCGTGGGCCTCGCTGGCGAAGGCGAGTTCGCGCTGGTCGGGAGAGAGCCAGTAGTACAGCGGCTTGATGCCGAGCGGATCGCGCGAGAGGAGGGCCTTTCGGGCGGCCATGTCCACGTAGCAGAGCGCGTGCATGCCGCGGAGGAGTCTTGGGACTTCGCCCACGCGCCAGTCGCGGCCGCTGCGAGCGAGGCACATATGCAATATGGTTTCGGTGTCGCAGGTTGTTTCGAATCGGGTGTCGGGGAAAGCGGCGAGGTGGTCCTTGCGGAGTTCGGCGTCGTTGTAGAGTTCGCCGTTGTACGCGAGGGCTCCATTGCCACGAATCATCGGCTGGTGCCCGCCGGGGCCTGGTTCGATGACGCTCAGGCGGCGGTGGGCGAGCAGGACGGCGGGCGTGTCTCCTGAATCGGTGGCGGCGACCGGCCACACCAGCACGCCGGCGTCGTCGGGCCCACGATGGGCGAGGGTGTCGCGCATGCGGACCACATCGCCCCGCGTGGCCTGCGAGCGATGCCCATGGGCACACAGGATGCCGACCAGGCCGCACATGGGGTGGTGTATCGGCTAGGCGCGGCGTCGGGCGGGAGTTGGACGAGCGTGGGATACGGACGATGCCGCTGCCGTGCCGATCGCCGAACCTCAACGCGCATGTCGAGAGGCTGATCCAGAGTGTGCAGGCCGAGTACCTCGACCACTTCGTGATCCTCGGCACGCGGCATCTGGGTTACCTGCTGCGCGAGTACATCGATCACTACAACCGCGATCGACCGCACTCGTCGCTGGAGTTCGCGGCGCCGATGGGTCGGAGGCCAACGACACGTGCCGGACCGGCAGATCGCCGTGAGGTCCGCTGCCGATCAAGGCTTGGCGGAGTGATCAAGCACTACTACCGGAAGACGGCATGATGTCGATTGCGGGCTGAAATGGGCCGCCGACTCCGGCGAGATGAGTATTTGTACAGGAAGCAGATTGTCTAATGAGTACATATTGCTCGTCCACACTCGGGGCAACGTTCAACATCAATAAGCCCAGTTAAGTTATAGCCGCACGTGCAATGGTCGTAACGGCTAGATCGAAATAGCCTCAATATCAATAATAATGTAACACATGCTACAAATGGCGCCCATAGCGGAACGATCATATTCCATGCTACTGCAGGCTGCATGTCTAGTGTCTTGAAAACAAACCAGAATCTAGCATTTGGCGCACCAGGGCTTATCCCCCAGGATATACCGTGTGAATGAACTGGTAATCCCGATAACCCAGGATCATCGAGAAAGCGATCAATTACAAATGATCCCGTGTGTACGGACATCTTCGTATATCGCACGCCGTGCGGGGAGAATACAACGAAATCCCACTGGAAATACATGCATGTACTCAGAATCCATACGAAAAATGAAAACAAGCACAAATACACAGATATTGTACGAGCCAGGGTTGGAATGATGGACGGGCTTCCGTTGGTGCGATTGGGCATGGCGATAGATTTGATGGGATTGCATGTCATGGTTTGGCGAGGGCGCATTGGTGTTCATAATCTTTGAGCGTAGTAGTAAGGTATGACAGTGCGTTTTGGATGTATTGTTCGCAATGGGCGGGGGAACCTCGAAGTCGGTCGCGCAGGCATGATATTTGGGTCCCCATGCATTTGGCAACCCGGCAAGGAAATGGTGTATTTGGGTTGAGGAAGGCGAAGCAAGACATTCGTTCCGAAACACAATCGGCAATAGCATCGCAGTTGCGCACGCCATCGTTGGACAAGTCGCATATACAACACATTCTTCCATTCTCATTGTTGATCATAATGCCATCGCCAGTATCGGGTAGTGTCTCCCTAAGGTTTCTGCAGATCGCTCCGCAACGCGTGTGCCCACTGCTCTCTCGATGGCATGGGCCATCGGCGTTAGGGCTGGGTATGAACGGCGGGTGGTCTCTGACGAAAAAACGTTCATTACAATATGAATAGCAAGATAATTTATCTGTCCCGCTCAGTGTGCCGCCATTGCAACAAGCATAGCACGCGGCGTTATCCGTGCTGCGTGCGGCACAGCCCCACGACTCTCGTATAATAACACACTGGTCAAGACTTGCATCATAGTAATAGCCGGGCGCACACTGTGTGCTTGATGGAACTGGGCAGGTTCTTGGAGCGGGGATGTACACTGATAAACTGTCGCCCAACCTTCTTGAGTTGCAGCATAGTCCCATGAAATCGACCATAGCAACTGGCGTGCTTTGTACATACTGAAACAACCCCATCCCATCGACGTATCCTAGTGGGTCTCGCCTCGTCCATCGCCCCAGCCCAGCGTCGTAGACGCGATGGCGGACGTGGTAGAGGGACCGCTTGTTGCCCACGAAGGTGGGATCGAACTCGTACCCCGCGTAGCCGCGGCGGTTGCCGATGATGTCGGCGCCCAGGAGCCAGCGGCCGAGGGTCTGGTAGCCGCCGGTGATGGAGTTGGCGTGGGTGATGTCGTCGCTCTCGACCTTGCCGTTGAGGTCGGCGTCCTGGCGGACGTCGTACGACCCGCTGCCGGAGATCGCCGAGTCGTCGGTCGCGTCCCAATCGCCGTCGGAGTCAGTGACTTGATCGCCGGGAGGGGGGGCGGGGAGCGAGTAGGGCACGCCGTAGGCCGAGTACTTGACCCACTCGACCATCGTGCCGGTGTCGGTGAGGATGGCGGGGGCGTAGCACATTTGGATCATGGTACTGGATGGGTGTGTGGGCCGCAACACGATGTGGAATGGTAATAGAGTGAACCGGGGAGTTGACCCCTGGCATCAGTTGTCCCGATCCGCCCACCGCAGGTGCGGCCAACTGATGGCACCCGGGCAGAGGTTGATCTTCGCCGATTGTCGAGGTCACCAGAATTTGTAAACACAGGCGGGACGCCTGTGCCACGAGGGGATGTAGAGGGAGGTAGGGGCGGGCAGGCCGCCCCCTCCGCCTGCCTCACGAGGTTTGGTGAGGTGTGGTATTCACCACTCTGGAGAGTGGTGCCACCGAAGAGGCCTTGGCGTCCTTGGGCGATCACACCCAGACCTGGACGACCATGTGTTGTTCTTTGGTTTTGCCCTGCCACTCGCCAATGGCGGTGGTGACGAACTTGACCTCGTATTGGGGGTGGGCGTCGAGCCATTCGTTGACGGATTGCTCGAGGAGCGCGAGGGCGTCGTCGTTGAGTTTGCAATGGAAGCAGCGGACGTGGATGGCGCCGGTGCCGGTGACGTTGGGGGTGCGGTCCCACTCGTCCTCGTGGCGTTTGGCGCCGAACTTCTGTTCGAAGGCCGTGATCTTGGGCGGCGGCGGCTCGGGGGGGAGGACGTCGTCCTGGTCCTGGCGTTGTGAGGCTGGAGATGGAGCGCCAAGGGGCGCGCCGAGGGGGCGATTGTGGCGGATCATCCCCCCACCACCTCCTCCACCCCCCCCGGCCCCACTCCCTCCGCTCATACCACCACCATTTCCCATGGGGCTATCGGGCGAGAAGAGCGTGTTCGGCATGGTCGGCCTCCCTGTGTCGTGCGGGGCCGCCTTTGGCGAGCGGTCCCTGGTAAAGACGAGTGGCGGTCGACGGGCGTTGGTGTGGCCGGCTTTGCGGGAGAGTTCCCGTGTGTGGCCGGGGCACGCCGAGATGGCCCGGCGGTCCGTCCTGTGTGAGATCCTGCCCACCCACCATACCAGAATTGGGATTTTCGGGTCAGGGTTTGTGGGTCACGAGCACGAAACGGGCGAGGACGCCCGGGGGGAGGGCGCGCGGCACTGCGGAGGATTCTGGCTCGCGGGTGAGCGTGGCGGCATACTCGCGGACACGAGGATCGTCGCCTTCGGCGCTGGGCCAGCGGGCGATGAACTCTAAATGGTTTTCTGACAGCGACTTCCAGTGGATCTCGCCGGTAGCGAGGCGGGTGAGGGAGGCGCGGGAGAAGGGTGGGATGCTGTCAGTTTTTTCTTTGTCGCTTGGTGGGAGCAGGCCCTGGTGGAAGAGGTAGAGGGCACGGTGGTTGTCGAGGCGATCGGCGTCGAGGGTGATGCCGAGTTGGAGGCGATCGGGGCGGGTGTCGGTGCCGTCCTTGAGTCGGAAGGCGAGCAACGAGAGGGAGTTGGGGTCGTTCTGTGGATCGGGGCGGAGGCGCTCTGGGAGTTCGATGAGCCAGTCGAGATGGGTGGGGATGGGTGAGGCGTCGGGCATCTCGTGGTGGAGGACGACCGAGCGGGTCGGCGGGCCGAGGGGAGTGTTGTCACGCGGGGTCGTGGACATGGGCAAGGTTCTGTGGAGCCGTGGGCACGCGGTGGTGCGGGAACGTTGTGGGGATCATCGAATGGGCGGGTTGGGTTTGAGTATGATGCCGACCTGTGCCTTCTGGCGTGCGGCGGGCTGCCGCGCCTTGGTTGTGGGGCGCAGCGAGAGCCAATGGAGTGTACGGATGGGACGGACTTCGACTCGGGCAGTGGTGTTGGGCGTGATCTCGAGCGGCGCGATGCTGGTCGCAATGGCGGGGGCTTTGGGCGGCTGCGCGAAGAAGGAGCGGCCGCTGTACACGGTGCTCGAGTCGGCGGACCGGCACGCGCTGTACGCGCGATATCCCGAGTCGCTCAAGGACTACAGCGAGTATCTCTCGCGCCGGCCCGACGACGTCGAGGCGCGCGTGCGATATGGCGAGACGCTGCTGAAGGCCGGGCAGTCGCAGGAGGCGACGTATGAGTTCCGCCTGGCGCTCGACACGCGTCCGGGGAATCAGCACTACGCGGAGCTGCTGGCCGAGGCGATGTACCAGGCGGGGAGCAAGGACGAGATGATGACGTTCCTTCGGCACCGGATCGAGGAGCGTGGCAACGCCCAGGACCACTCGCTGCTTGGGATCTATGCGCACAAGTGCGGGTTCAATGATGAAGCGGAGGCGGCGCTGAAGACCGCGGCGCGGCTCGACGGCGGGACGTCGTTCGTCCACGAGTTCAACCTCTCGAACTTCTATGGCGACATCAACGACCGCGTGAGCGCGATCCGGCACTTGCGGTACGCGTACGCCCTGGCGCCCAAGGACCCGGGCGTCTTGAAGATGATGAAGGTGTACAACCTCGTCGAGGGGCCGACGTTTGGCGCGGTGCCGGAGTACAACTGAGCGCCGACGGGCGCTGTGCTGTCGGTGACGGGCGGCCGAAAGGTCCATGCTGCCAGGGCCACGCCGAGTATTGCGTTCCTCGCAGCAACCGGTTCGAACGGTCGCGTGGGATTTCTTCAACGCGGCGCGAGGAGTTCGTCGTTTGAACGAACCGCTCAAGGCGTATTCGCCCCCGGGTGGGCCGATCGGGTCATTCACCATGAACTCGACTGGAACCACCTCGCATCCAGGCACACACTCACGCCGCATGTGTGCTTGAAGTCTCACGCATCATTCGATTTCGGTCCGTCCGCGAGTTTCATGGCCCGCAATGACGCTATGGCGACCAATCCCACGGCCAGTGCTTCGATCGCTCGGCTGACAAACCGCTCCACCACCGGCTCGCGCAGCAGCACGTCGTCCAGATGGTGGAACGATGACGCCCGCAGCGCGACATACGCGAGCAGCGACGCCATGCCGAGAACGCCCAGCCAGTACCGGCGCCACACATGCCTCAAACTCCACACGGCGACGCCCACGCATCCCGCGCCGGCTACGCCGAGGGCTGCGAGGAAGACGAGTTGGACTTCGTGGCGGCGCTTGTACCAGCCTTCAGCCTTCGCCGCCTTTCGCGCGGCCGACGTCATCCACGTCTGCAAATCCAACTGCTTGTTGATCCCCAACAACAGCACCATGATCCCGAGAACGAGCCAGAAACCGGGCCTGAGTCCATCTCGGCCTTGACGCCGCCCCGCGCTCTCGCGTCGCCACGCCCGCCAGCACAACCACGCCGTCACGAAGTACATCGCCGTGGAGAGCCACCCCCAGATCGTC
The DNA here is from genome assembly GCA_964628245.1 of uncultured Phycisphaeraceae bacterium. Classification (GTDB taxonomy): domain Bacteria; phylum Planctomycetota; class Phycisphaerae; order Phycisphaerales; family UBA1924. The sequence goes on from CAZVMU010000006.1 coordinate 118,451, forward strand.
GGGTCTCCGATGCCGAGATACCACTCACCCTCGGGGGTCGTCGCCGCCAGCGTGATGGTCAGGTTCGGGTCCAAGTCGAAATCTCGTGAACTTCATTCGGCTATCCGCACGCCGCCGGTCGCCCCGCCCGGTACCCTATCGGCATGACCACCAAGGCCACGGATGCCCCCGCCCCAATCGCCATTGCTCATGTGACCCCCGAGTCACCTCTCGTCGATGTCCTCAACGGGGCCGCCCGCCTCGAGGCCAAGGTCCTCGACCATGGCTTTGTCGCCCTTGTCGACGCCATGCCCCGTCTCGTCCCCCAGGGCCAGACCGCCGATTCCGCCATCGTCCAGGCCGCTCGGGTTTCGTACGGCCAAGGCACTAAGAAGGTCACCGAAGACCAGGGCCTCATCCGCTATTTATTACGGCATCGCCACACCACACCCTTCGAGATGGTCGAACTCAAGTTCCACGTCGCGATGCCCATCTTCATCGCCCGCCAGTGGATCCGCCATCGCACCGCCAACATCAACGAGTACTCGGCCCGATATTCAATCGTCCCCGATCGCTTCTATATCCCCACCGTTGATGCCGTGCGCAAGCAGTCCCAGTCCAACCGCCAGGGGGGCGAGGACCGTCTGGACATCGCTGTGCCAAACGAATCCCAAACGGCCCAGGAGTTCATCTCCTTCCTGAATGAAGTCGAGGCCTCCTACCAGAAGTACCTGAACTTCACGGAGCGTGGCGTGTCGCGCGAACTCGCGCGGATGGGCCTTCCCGTCAACGTCTACACCGAGTGGTACTGGAAGTGCGACCTCCACAACACGCTCCGGTTCCTTTCCTTGCGGATGGACTCGCACGCCCAGTATGAAATCCGTGAGTACGCCCGGGCCATGCATGCGCTTCTCGAGCCGATTGTTCCCATAACCATGGCCGCCTGGCGGGACTACGACTTCGAGTCTCTGAGCCTCAGTCGCCTTGAAGTTGAGGCCCTGAAGGACGCCATCGCCGGCGGGCCGGGGCACCTGGCCTCGGAGAATCGGCGCGAGCAGGCCGAGTGGGACGCCAAGCGTGCTGACCTCGGGCTGAAACTTTCCTAAACCCCCAGTTCTACAGGTGTTTCTCTCGCGGCTTGGGTGGCTGCTGGTGTTCTCGTGCGCCCGTAGAACGCCCGAAAACTCTTTCTTTGAGCGAGTTTGCCGTACACAAGTCGAACAGACGACTCGGTGGATCTGCGTTTTTAGCGTTTCTGAGGGGGGTCATCCAAAAATCTGCACAATTGTCAAAAGAAAATCTCCATTTTGCTGGCATATTCCAGAACTTGGCGCACATTCCTAGTGGGTCAGGAACGAGTCGTTCGTTCTCAACAAAACGTGTGGGTTGGGTCAACCCGCCAAGAGTCGTGAGGAGACTGTCATGAAGTATGCTTTCGCTATCGTTGCCGCCGCCGGCCTTGCTGCTGCCGCTCAGGCGCAGTCCACCCGCCTCGTCTTCGAAGCCTCGAATGACGCGGGCGCCACGTGGACCTCGAATCTCACCGCCGCCCCCGGGCAGAACATCCAGGTTCGCGTCCGCGCCGAGTACGTCCAGGGCGCCGGCGGCACCCAGATGGGCCTCGCGGGCCTCACCTTCCAGCCGACGGTGAGCAACTGGACCGCGGGCGACACGGTCGCCGCCCTCTCCGCTGATGGCGCCGGCGTCGCCGCCGCGTCCAGCGAGTTCGGCCGCATCCTGCCCTTCGCCGCCGCCGGCCAGGGTTCCGCCTCGGCCTCGGGCGTGCTGACCTCCTTCGTGGACGGCGGCAACACCCTCCGCTTCGCGGGTTCCAAGAACACCACCGCGACGACCAACCCCGCCTGGGGCGTCGCGATCGGCCAGAACCCCCAGAGCCTCGCCAATCCCCCGGAGTCGTACTCCAACAGCAGCAACCCGCTGATCTTCCGCTTCGGCTTCACGCTCGGCAGCGACACCACCGCTCGCGACCTCGTCGCGTCGGTCCCGCTCTCCTCGATCGTCAGCGCCCGTGGCCGCTGGTACACCTCGGCCCTCGGCACAGCCCTCAACGCTGCGATCACCGCGGCTGACATCACCCCGGCGACCATCAGCATCGTCCCGGCTCCCGCTTCCTTGGCCCTCCTCGGCCTCGGCGGTCTCGTCGCCGGCCGTCGCCGCCGCTAAGAACGAACCAGCCGCGGGTTCACCCCAACGCTGAATCGACCGTTCAGACTCGCCCCCCTCATCTCACGGTGAGGGGGGTTTTTCCTTTTTGTGGGGGGCCTGTCCGTTTCTCATTGAGGAACCACCCATGCGTGCCACCCGCCCCACTGTTCTTGTCGCTCTCGCCGCCGGGTTTGCTTTGGCGACCGGCTCAGCCGCGCTTGCTCAGCAGACGAGGCTGGTGTTCGAGGCATCAGCGGACAACGGTGCGAACTGGAGCACGATCACCGACCCTCCGCCGGGGACGGTCGTTCAGGTCCGCGTGCGTGCCGAGTTCATCCCGGGGAACAGTGGGTTGACCACGATGGGTCTCGCGGGCCTCACCTTTCAACCGGTCGTGACCGGCTACTCATCGAGTGAAGCCGTGGCGCCGCTCTCGGCGAACGGCACCGGCGTGTCGAACGAGTCCGGACAGTTCGGCCGCCTGCTCCCCTTCGCGGTCGCGGGCCAGGGCCCCACGTCGCTGTCGGGGACACTGACTCACCACGTGGACAACGGGAACACGCTGCGGTTCGCGGGATCTCGCGCCACCACGATGACGACGAATCTGTCGTGGGGCGTGGCCATCGTGCAGAACCCGCGTTTCATCACCAATCCGCCGGAGTCGTACTCGAGCACCTCGACGCCGCTCGTCTTCAAGTTCGGATTCACGATGGGGTCCGGGTCGCCGTTGCACATCGCCACGACTCCCCTCGATTCGATTCTCAATGCGCGCGCCCGCTGGTACACCTCCGACCAGGGATCGTTCATCGACGCGCCGATCACTCAGGACTCGATCGTGCCGGCGATCATCGGTGTGCCGGCGCCGGGGGCGCTAGGTGTGCTGGCCCTCGCGGGGCTTTGTGGCGCCTTTCGTCGGCGCGCACGGATCGGCGCGAGCGTGAACTCTCGCGCGTGAGTCTTCGTCCTGCATCACTCTCGCGATCAATCAGCCTGTGAATCTCAACCGGGCGCGACGCCGGCTGGTGCATCTGGGACGAAGTCCTGAGGCGTTGCAGATGTCGATCGCACTCCGCGGCTGAGTCCACGCGGCGTGGTCTGGCCTTCATTTGAGATTTGATACTGGGGTTTTGGACGCGCAATTGGTGCGCAACTGACTTTGGCTGGGGAAATCCGCGCCTTGGGTGGTGTTCCAAGTGTTTTCACTGGTATTGAGGAAAGTTGGAGAATCTGCTTGAAACCGGACAGAATACGAATCTGCTTAGATACCACTCAGAAGCGCCGTTTTTTGGTGAAATTGTGCAAAAAGGGCTTTTCAGAATCGAGGTGTGCTGGTATAGTCGGCCTACCTCAGGCGGCGTCCACGCCTTGGGGCACCTGTGTGTGGGTTTCAGACAGTCTTTTTTCCCGAGTCTTGTGAGGAGATTGAAAGATGAAGAAGTACGTTTCCGCTCTCGTCCTGTCGGCCGGCATTGCCGCTAGCGCCAACGCCGCGTCGACCAACCTCGTGTTCGAAGCCTCCGTCAACGGTGGCGCGTACGCGACGGGCCTTCAGGTCGTCCAGCCCGGCGATCAGGTCCGCGTCCAGATGCGTGTTCAGCTCAGCAACGTCGCTGACGCGAACGGCGCCGCCGTCTCGATGACCGCCACGGGCGGCCTCAGCGGTATCGCTGGTTTCGTCAACGCCGCCAACTGGGCCGACGAGTCGCTCGCCGCCTGGTCGCCCACGCAGGGCCAGCTCCCGACGTTCGACTACCCGGTCGGTGGCCCCGGTGCGTACACCGGTGACCCCGCGACGGCTCTCGGCCGCGTCGCTCCGTTCGGCTCCGCCGGCGCCCTCGATAACCCCACCAGCAACGTCTCCGGTGGCACCCTGACCCTCGGCAACACGTTCGGCCCGGGCGGGATCATGTCCATCGGCCAGCTCGGTGGCCCCCAGTCCCTCGACGAGAACTTTGATAACTTCTTCGTCCAGGGTCTCGACGTGGTCGTCTTCCGTTTCGCGTTCTCCGTCGGCTCCGCCGGCCTGACCGACCGCACGATCGATGTTGGCATGTCCAACATCCTCAACAACCGCGGCATCTGGTACCGCTCGGCCGCTTCCGCGACCGCTGTGCAGAACGTCCTGATGGGCTCCATCAGCAACGCTCAGCTCCAGATCCAGGCCGTCCCGACCCCGGCTTCCTTGGCCCTCCTCGGCCTCGGTGGTCTCGTCGCCGGCCGTCGTCGCCGCAACTAATCGCGGTTACGACTTGAAACAAGGACAGTCTCTCAACGATACCTGACCCAAACCCAATCGTTGAGAACGAACGACTCGCACTCCTCGGTCGAAAGACCGAGGAGTGTCACTTTTGGAACATTGCATTTCTCGATGTGTGACGGATCGAAACCGCCACGTCCAATCAACCGTCAGTTGATCGCGCGGACATCACGGCGACATCGGGGGCGATGTCGCCGAAACGCCCTGTTTTTCAGCGATTTTCGGGCTTAGTACACCAGAACAGCATGCAACGGCGCGAACGGCTCGACCTTGGGACGGCCCTTGAGGGCCGTGAGTTCGATCAGGACCGACACCCCCACCAACTCCACGGGGGGGGTGCACTCCTTCACGAGCCGGCAGCAGGCTTGTAAGGTGCCGCCGGTGGCGAGGAGATCATCCACGATCAGGACCCGCTGCCCGCCCCGCAGGGCATCGGCATGGATCTCCAGGCGATCGGTGCCGTATTCGAGGTCGTAGGTGATGCCCCGGACGCCGGAGGGGAGTTTGCCGCTCTTGCGGATGGGGACGAACCCGGCCGAGAGGGCTTGGGCGACGGCGGTCCCGAAGATGAACCCGCGTGACTCGGCCCCGACGACGACGTCGATGTTCTTCCCGCGGTATGGGTTGGCCATCAGTTCGACGGCGAGGGCGAGGCCTGCGGCGTCGGCGAGCATCGGCGTGAAGTCCTTGAACATCACGCCCGGCTTGGGGAAGTTGGGAACGTCGCGGATGAGCGATCGGAGCTGCTGCACGCCAAACCTCCAGGGGCACGAGTGGTACCGCGCCAGGGAACAGGGTAGTTCGTGCAGGCCCGGCGTGCGCCACTACGATTGACCCATGTCGAAGCGTGACCCGTCGAGCGATTCTCGTCCATCCAAGACCCTGGAGACCGTTGAGCCGATCGGCAAGCGCGTCCTCATCCGCAAGGACGAGAACAAGCAGCAGACCAAGTCCGGGATCCACCTCCCCGACAAGATCGAGATCCCGACGCTCACGGGACGCGTGGTGGCGATCTCGGCCCAGGTCGAGCGCGACGCGGACTACCCGATCCGCCAATACGACCGCGTCCTCTTCAATCCCAAGCATGGCGTCCCCGTCGATTTCGAGGGTGACAATCGCTTGTTTGTGATCCCCGTCGAGGATGTCGTGGCGGTCTTCCGGCGAGAGCCCGACGGGGCGGGGCGCTGACTCGAAGCGGCGGTCAGGTGCTTTCATCAACGTCCGAGAATCCAGCGTGATTCTGAACAACCGGCCGCGCCCGCGGTGCGAATGGTTGGATCGGGCCGTGATCGCACGACCTGGGCGACGATTGTTCCGTAGGGTTGTGTGTGTCGGCGGTTCTGGCCGAGAATTGCGTTGGTTTCTGGAGGATCGAGAGAGCGGCAGTCGGCGTCACCGATTGCGCATGGAGTTGGAGAGCACGCGTTGTCACATTCCGCCGGGAGTCAACTCTGACGCCTCGCGGGACGTGGTGATGGTCGGGATGTTGGACGATGCCGGAGGCAATGACAGGACCTTTGGCGAGGCTCGAGTCGCCTTTGGCGATTCCGACGGTTCGAATCCGTCCGGGTTCGTCGGCGTTTGAGGTGTCGCTGCGCCCGCCGGGGTCCAAGAGCCTGACGAACCGGGCGATTCTGCTCGCGGCTCTCTCGCGTGGCGATTCGACGATCTCGCATGGGCTGCTCGATGCCGAGGATGGGCAGGCGATGCTGGGTGCCGTGCGTGGGCTGGGGGCCAAGGTTGAACTCTCGGCGAGCGGCGTGCTGCGGGTGAGCGGCGTCGATGGATTTCGTGGCCTCGGACCCAGTGGGACAAGTGGGACAGCGAATGTTCTGGATGCTCGTGATGCGGGAACGGTGGCGCGGTTCCTGACCGGGGCGGCGGTGCTTGGGCGGTCGCCGATGGTTGTGGATGGGAACGCCCGCCTGCGTGAGCGGCCGATGGGTCCGCTGGCGGACGTGTTGTCGCGGATTGGTGCGCGGATCGAGTATCTGGGGCGAGTGGGGTGTGTGCCGATGCGGGTCACGCCGCCGGAGAGTCGCGGCGTGCCCTGGCCGACGCTGGACCTGGACTCGTCGATGTCGAGCCAGTTCGCGTCGGCGCTGCTCCTGATCGGACCCTGGATTCCCGGCGGGGTGACGCTTCGCCTGACGGGTGAGGTGGCGAGCGCGTCGTACATCTCGATGACGCTGGGCCTCTTGGGGCGACTCGGCGCGAACGTGCTTTTCTCGGAGAATCGACGGATCCTGCGCGTCGGTCCGACGCGGCCAACAGGGGCCCACAACGGCGAGCGGCCCCTCGGGTTGGATGGATTCGATCTCGACATCGAGCCCGATGCGAGTTCGGCGACGTTCTTCTGGGCGGCGGCGGCACTCGTCCCCGGGGCGAGCGTTCGCATCCTTGGGGTGTCGAACAACTCGCTTCAGGGCGACGCGGGATTCCCGCAACTTCTGGAGCGCATGGGGGCCACGGTCCGCACGCCGGGGTCGCTGCACGCGAATGGAATGGTCTTTGACCTCGATGGTGTGGACGAGTCGTATCTGGAAGTCACAGGTGGGCCCGTGATCCGCCCGATTCTCGCGGACGTGAACGACATTCCTGATTCGGCGGTTCCGCTGGCCGTGGTGGCGGCGTTCGCGAGCGGGGTCTCCATCGTTCGCGGCGTGCGGACGCTGCGCGTGAAGGAGAGCGACCGGATCGCGGCTCTCGGCGTGGAACTCGCGAAGATCGGCGTGCGTGTGACGCATCCGGTCTCGGGCGACGACGACGTGATGAGCGTCACCCCCCCCGCGGGCGGCTTGGACCTTTCGGAGGGCGCACCTCCGGTGGTCTTCGACACGCACCGCGATCATCGGATGGCGATGGCGTTGTCGCTGGTCGGGCTTCGCCGGCCGAGCGTGTCGATCTCAGACCCGGCGTGCGTGGGGAAGACGTATCCGACGTTCTGGTCCGACTTTTCGCGGCTGTTCTCTTGATCGAGAGGGGCTGATCGCGATGGGCGGCCGCGCGGGCTACCGTGTGCTTCGCCATGCGACACGTCACGCTCATCACGACCGGCGGCACGATCGAGAAGACTTTCGACGAGACGTCGGGCACGATGGAGAACCGCGGGTCGATCGTCCGGCGGATGACCAACCGTTTGCGACTCGAGGGGACCCAGGTCCACGTTGTGGAACTGATGAGCAAGGACAGCCTGCTCATGACCGACGACGATCGGACGCGGATCATCGAGGCGGTGCGGGCGGCGGCGGCCGAGTCTCCCGGGTCTGGAACGCCTGCCGGGGTGTGCGCTGGTGTGATCGTTTTGCACGGGACGGACACTTTGAGCGTGACCGGGGAGCGGCTGCACTCGGCGTTGTCGTCGCTCAAGGTGCCTGTGATTCTGACGGGGGCGATGAGGCCCTATGAGATGAAACGGTCGGATGCACTTCAGAACCTGACCGAGTCGATCTTCGCGACGGGGGTCCTGGCACCCGGGGTGTACTGCGTGGCCCACGGGCGGGCGCTGCGGTTCCCGGGCGTGGTGAAGGATCGGGCGTTGCTCACTTTTGTGAAGCCAGGCGAGGCGGGCGACGCCGGGCGTTAGACCGCCCGATAATGCCCGATCGTGATGGGCGTGGTCTCTCCCAGTCGGCACAACGCGCCCAGGGTCGCCACAGGGCATGCCCCGGGGCCTCCCGGGCACAAAGGTCGTGTCCTGCCCAACCGATCGAGTTGAACAGGAGTCTCCGCGCCGGGTCGCGGCGGACGCCGATGTGTTCACTCGAGCGGAAGAGGTGGGACGTTGGACATCGCCAGCCTGATTGGGGTTCTCATCGGCGTCTCGGCGCTGGGCTTTGTGTTCTATGAGGTGTCGCACGGGCACTTCGAGATGTTCTTCTCGCTCGAAGGCGTGCTGATGGTGGGTTGCGGTTCGGTATCGGTCGTGTTCATGGCCATGCCTCTCGACCGGATCCTGTCGCTTCCCGGATACATGAAGCGATTCATGTTCCATAAGGGACTTTCGCCCGCGGCGGTCCTGAAACTGGTGAACACGCTGAGCGAGAAGGCGCGGCGTGATGGCATCCTGGCGCTCGAGAGCGAGATGGCGAATATCAAGGACCCGTTCCTTTCTGCGGGGCTGAAGATGGCGATCGACGGGATCGAGCCGGGGGTGATCGAGTCGACGTGCCGCATGCAACTGGTTGCGATGCAGGAGCGGCACAAGGCGGGGAAGAAGTTCTTCGACCTGATCAAGGTGTACGGGCCTGGATACGGGCTGGTGGGGACGCTGGTCGGTCAGGTCGGCTTGTTCGGCAACCTGGCGAGCGCGGACATCGGGCAGCTGGGTAAGGCGCTGGCCATCGCCGTCGTGGCGACGATGTATGGCGCCGTGATCGCGAACGCGGTGGCGGGTCCGATCGGGGACAAGTTGGGCATGCGTTCGAGCGAGGAGATGCTGGGGCGTGAGATGATGCTGCAGGCGATTCTCTCGATTCAGGCTGGCGACAACCCGCGTGTGACCGAGGACAAGATCATGGCGTTTATTCCGACGGCCCAGCGATTGAAGATGAAGGCCGCCTAGTTTCGAGGATGGATCAGAAGCGATGTCCGATCACGAGGAACATCACGAGGAGTCCCATGGCGGCGGCGGAGGCCACGGTGGTGGTCATGGCGGCGGCGCGCACGAGGAGCACGAGGGTGCGCCCGAGTGGCTGATCTCGTTCGCCGACAACGTCGCGCTGCTCATGGGCTTTTTCGTCATTCTGCTCGCAATGAACATGGCGCCCAAGACTTCGGGACCGATGGGCGGCGAGGGCGAGGGGGGCGGGAGTTCGGACACGCGGATGGTGGACTTTGTGATCGCGCTGCGGCAGGGGTTCAATCGGCCGTTCGATCTGAGTTCGAGGAAGGCCGAGGACCAGCCGTTCATTCGGCGGATTCTCGAACGGACAGGCGGGCTAGGGCAGGCGGTGGGCCCGGTGGGACAGCACCAGGAAGTCTCCGGGAATGAGCGTGGCGACAAGCGGAAGGTGGCGGTGACGGTGCCGTTTGATGACAACTCGACGGAGATCCGCGCGTCGTCGGTCGTGGAGTTGGAAGACGCGGCACGATTCCTGCGCGATCAGGGGTGGATCATCGACGTGCGTGGGAACTCCAGCCCGTTCGAGACGGACTCGTTCGACGAGGCGATGCAGTTGTGCAAGGACCGCGCGATGGCGGTCGTGGACTTTCTGATGGATCGCGGCGTGAAGCGGAACAACATCCGTGTGATCCTGGCCGCGGACAACGATCGCATTGTTCCCAAGGCGTATGACCGCGATGATGCGCGGGCGAACCAGCGCGTCGAGGTGGTGCTGACGAATGAGGCGATCGCGCCGGATCCGCACGCGGCGTTCTCGGGGGAGTAGATCGCAGCTTGTAGGAGTTGAAGAGGAAGCAGACACAGGCGAGACGCCTGTGCCGCGAGGACGTGTCGCCCGCGGCGCGTCCGTCACTGCGGGAGCACTTGATCCCAACTCTTGTGGTCGCGGCCATCCCAGGTCATGCGGATCCGGTCGAACTCTTTGAAACGTCCGGCGTGGCCATCGATAAAGCCGAGGTTGCTGAGGCCCATGTGCGGTCGCTTTTCGCCTGGGTAGAAGACGGCCTGCCAGCGGGCGTCGTCGGGATCCATGTTGGGGACGCGGTGCGGCGTGCCGTACGGATCGTGGAGGAGCGATTCGTGGGTTGCGTCGCCGGTGAAGACGAAGGCGTCGGTGGTGAAGATCTGGGGAAGTCTCAGGCTGCGATAGAAGACCTGGCCATGCAGGTGGGCGGTGTAGCGTGATTGGAGGAAGAACGCGACTGGGAGCGCCGGCCTCGTGCGTGCGGCACAGGTGAAGGCTTCCATCGTGCCCATGTATGGTTCGAGGAGTTCGGCCCAGCCTGGGCCGGGCGTGTCCTCGTTGGTGGAGCCGTCGCCGTGGTAGGTCTGCCAGGCGGACCAGTGGGGGAAGGTCTCGCGGAAGTCGTCGGCGTAGGCGGCGAGAACCTGGGTGACGGAGCGGACGTTGACCGTGCACTTGGTGGCGCGGGCGGTGGATCGAGCCGTGGCGAGGGCGGGGAGGAGGAGGCCGATCAGCAGGGCGATGATGGCGATCACCACAAGCAACTCGATGAGCGTGAAGGCTCGGGACGGGGTCTTCCGAATGGCCAGGTTCGGCATGTTGCCCTCCGTGATTGCCCGGTAGCGGGCACGCCCAGTGAATCGGGCCGTTGGTCTCCAAGGATCGTCGGCAATTCGGGCACCCATCGGTCCAGAGATATGGGTTCCTGTTCAGAATCAGTGTACCGCGCCTAGTTCCGCATACCGACCACAACCCTGTCACCGTCGCGTCACTCACGGGTCGTCTTTGGTTCGTGAGGAGGCCCTTCCTAGATTTCAATGGGGATCGATGGCTTGAGGTTTCACACGATCCTTGCACTTGGGGATGGGGGTTGTGGTACGCTCAGGCCATGCTGAACCGAGTTTTCGCCGTGCTTCTGATGGTCTGTGTTCCTGCACTTTGTGCTTCTTCGCAGGAGCCGGACAATGTCGGGCACACGCACCACACCCACCACCACAATCCGAAGCATGACACCGAGGCACCGACGCCGGGGCGGTTCACGACGAGCCGGGCGAGCGACATTGTGCTCCCGCTGCCGGAGGAGAAGGACGCGTTCACGTTTGTGGTCTTTGGCGATCGGACGGGCGGGCCAGTGGATGGTGTGAGGGTGCTTGCCGAGGCCGTGCGCGACACGAATCTCTTTGAGCCCGACATGGTGATGACCGTGGGCGACCTGATCAACGGCTACAACGGGCAGGACGAGTGGATGGCGCAGATGCGCGAGTTCAAGACGATTATGGATGAACTGCGTTGCCCGTGGTTTCCGGTCGCGGGGAACCACGATGTCTACTGGCGCGGGCCGGGGCGGCCGAAGTTTGAGCACGATGCGAACTATGAGATGCACTTCGGGCCTTTGTGGTATGCGTTTGTGCACAAGCGATGCTGGTTCATCGCGCTGTATAGCGATGAGACGAATCCGAAAACCGGCGAGAAGGACTTCAACAAGCCCGCGAACCACACGATGAGCGAGGAGCAGTTCGAGTGGCTGAAGTCGGTGCTCGCGAAGGCGAAGGGTGCGGAGCACGTGTTCATCTTCCTGCACCACCCGCGCTGGACGGGCGGAAACTATGGGAACGAATGGGACCGCGTGCATGAACTGCTCGTCTCGGCGGGGAATGTGACGGCCGTCTTCGCCGGGCACATCCACCGCATGCGATATGACCCCAAGGACGGCATCGAGTATGTCACGCTCGCGACGGTGGGCGGGCATCAGTCGGGCGAGGTGCCCAACGCCGGGTACTTGCACCAGTATCACATCATCACCGTGCGCAGAAAGCAGGTGGCGATGGCGAGCATCCCCGTGGGCGAGGCAATGAACGTTCGAGAGATCACGGGGGAGTTCACGCAGCACTGCCTGACGCAATCTCGCGTGATGCCGGTGTTTTCCGGGGCGATTTCGCCCTCGGCAGGCGGCGCGGCGTCGGGCACGATCCGTGTGGACTATGCGAATACGACGCCGTTCACGCTTGAGGTGACGCTTGGCACACAGAGCGAGGACTCGCGCTGGTACCTCTCGCCGGACCATGTGCATCGCGCGATCGCCCCGGGCGAGAACGCCTCGTTTGAACTCTTTGCGTCACGCGATGGGGGTGGGCTCGACGCGGCGTATGCGGCACCGATGACAACCGTGAACGCGGATGTGCTCATGCCCACGGCACGTTATCCCCTGCCACAGGTTGAGAGGGAGATCCCTGTCGATCTCGATCACGTCGAGTTCCCGGCGATCGTCGGCGATCCGGCGCTTGTGCTCGATGGCGACGACGCGCTGCTTGTGTCTTCGGAAGAGTGCAACGTTCCCGACGGACCTCTCACGATTGAGTGCTGGTTGAATGCCGAGGAGTTTGGGGCTCGCACAGGTTTGTTGTGCAAGACGGAACAGTCGGACTATGGCGTGTTTGTGAACAACGGCCGCCCGGAGTTCTCGGTGTTTCTCGGATCCGCGTACACGAAGGTCAAGGCCGAGATGGCCCTGACTTCCGGACGGTGGTATCACATTGCCGGCGTGTTCGATGGCTCGGAAGTCCGGCTGTATGTGGATGGCACGATCGCGGGTCGCGCGAACGCGAAGGGCAAACGTAAGATCAAGAGCCTTCCCCTCGCGGTCGGGGCGGACGTGGGCGGCGATGGTTCTCCGAACTCGTTCTTCAAGGGACGAATCGACGCGGTCCGGCTGTCGCGTGACGTGGAATATGTCGGCGACTCGTTCACGCCGACGCGGCGCGTGTCGGTAAGCCCGGGGACGGTCTTCAGCACGAACATGGATCGGCGGATCGGGAATCGGATCTTCGGCACGTTGGGCGATCGGGAGGCGTGGCTCGGGGCGATCCGCGGGAATCCGAGGGTCGTGAGCGAGAACTAGTTTCATGACACTGGCCAAGGCGTGTTGAGGCTTGCGATTCACGCGCACCTGTGCCCGCTGATGTCGTGCCCAGTTTCGTGATTCTTGCGACTCGCGCGACGAGCACGTCGTTCACTCAATGACCAGTCGGATGACCGGAAGTCCTTTGGTGAACTTGGACGTGGTGTGCTCGATCTTCCATTCGGTCTCCTCATCGGGGCCGAAGGTCTCGCCATGGTTGAGAACGGGACCATTGTCGAGGACGTAGGCGATAACGTCCATGATCATCATGCGGAGGTCGTTGGGTGGCATAGGTGCCTTGAGAATCTCGAACTCCTTGTGTCCGAATGACGCCATCCCGTGCGTGAACAGGTTGAAGGGTCCCTTAGGCCCATCCGCGCTGGCCATGATGTTGATCCACAGCATGACAGGAAGCGTGCCATCTTCGAGGAGGGTCGAGGCGAACTCGGCAAAGGCTTCTGGCTCGTGGAGAAGCCCGGCACTTCCCCAGTACACGCCGACAGCGGCGCCACACGAGCACAACGCGGCGGCGAGTCGGGTGTTGAGCACGGCAAGTTGCACGGAGCTCTCGTGAGTCGGCTTCTGCGCACCAACCGAGGCGAGAATGGCGTGCGCCCGCATGGCTGTCATCGCCTCCTTGGCCTCGGGCCACATGAACGAGACCTCGGCCGCGGATTCGATCTCGGCCGCCGGAATCGGCGCCGGGATCACGACCATGGTGACGCTCTGGCCCTCGCACTCGAACGTCAGCGCGCCGTCCTTGGGCGCACCAACCGAACGGCATGGCGAGGAAGGGAAGAGCGTGTTCCATGCATCCACGATCTGCTTGGCGAGCGGGGGTGAGGTGGACTTGAGCGGCACCATGCACATCTGCATCGCCGGCTTTGGGGGCTTGTTCTTGCCGAAGAGTTGGAGGGCCACCGCGACAGTTTACCGAGGATCACTCCCCGCCTCAACACCAAACGAAACAACCCCCGAACTCTCGAGGGTTGGTCGGTGGCATCGTGTATTGGAGCGATCAGCGAGCCTTGGCGTGCTTGCGTGGCGTGGCCTTCATGAAGTCGGGCGTGCCGTCGCCTTTCTCGAAGAGGTCGGCGAACTTGAAGCCCTTGCGCTTCTTCCACTCGGCACGGTGGTAGGCGTCGCTGGCGAGGATGGGGAAGAGGGCCGAGAGTTCGCCGAAGACCATCTGCTCGTGGACGACGTCGACTTTGCCCCAACTGCAGGCCTCGCGGAGGGTGGAGCCGGAGAGGGCGCCGTCGCGCGAGTCGGCGACGGTGAGTTGGATGGCGTACTTGTGCATGCCGACGTCGCCACGGGCCTTGCCGCCTTTGCGCTCGCTCAGGAGTTCGGCGGCGACGACGATGTCCTGGGCGAAGTTCTTGGGGACGCCGCCGCCGAGCATGAGGAGGCCCGTGTCCTTGCACGCCAGTTTGATGTCGGTGAGTTCGCGGAAGTCCTTGCCGCTGTCGATGGCGACCATGGGCTTGCCCTGTTCGATCGCCTCGGTCTGGTGGAGGACGATGCCGAAGCCGGCGGAGCAGTCGCTGAAGGCGGGGACGAAGATCGGGACGCGCTTCAGGTAGCACGACTTCACGAGGCTCTCGTTCTTTGGATGATGCTTGGCGAGGTACGACCCCATCGCGTCGATGAACTCGCGGCTGGAGTAAGCACCGGGCTCGAAGGCGTCGAAGACCTTCTTGGTCGTGTCGTCGCAGTCGCGGAGGTCGTCCTCGTCGATGTAGGTGTCGTAGATTCGATCGATCATGAGATCGCGGAGGGTGGGGTCATCGACGGGCGGGGCCTCGGGGCTGCCCGGGGCGATGTAGTGCTTGAAGCCGAGGCCCTCGAAGAAGTCCTGATCGACGATGTTGGCGCCGGTCGAGACGATCGCGTCGATCATGTTGTTCTCGACGAGGGTGACGACCGCCTTCTTGAGCCCGGCGGAGATGACGCTGCCGGCGAGGGTGAGGATGACGCCACAGTCCTTGTCCTTGAGCATCATGGAGTAGATGTCGGCGGCCTGGGCGAGGGTGCGCGACGAGAAGGCCATGTCGCGGTAACTCTTGATGACGGGGCGCGCGTCGAAGGACGTGATGTCCACGTGCTTGACGGGGCGGCTGAGGAGGTCCTTCTTCGTCCACTTGGGCTTGTCGTTTGGCATTGATCGGATCCCTTTCGCGGCGTGATGCCGCACTCGAACCATGCCCACCCCCCTGGGCTGCTTCTTGTGTGCTCCGCCGGGGGTGACGGCGGCGAGAGATTGTACGCGATTCGGCTCGCGTGCTTTCGGGCACGTTGTGCCACGTCGGCGTGCTTGCCGGGGAGCACACCGGCACGGAGTTGCCGGCACGTCAATGGCGAGTGGACCGCATTTCTTCCTCAACTCCCCTTGTTCTCTCGCCGATTCTCGATACGCTTAGTGCGTGCGAACGCGACGTGCCGTCGGCGTTGCCGGGTGATGGACGCCCGGTGATCCTGGATCGACGGGTGGTCGAGGAACGGGGAACGGTGGAGCCGGAGCCCCCACCACTCGCGGGCGCACATCTTCGATCGCGCGGGGCCGCCGGCATTGAGGCGTGGGCGTCCCGAAAGTCGCGGTCTGTCGCACCGACCCTCGTCCGGCGAGCCGCCCATGGCCCGCCACGAGTCGCCCCTCCTGTTCATTCATGGCCACCATCTCCACCCGCAGCGCGTTTCTTCATGGACAGTGGACCCCGCAGGATTCGGCTGGCCTCTATGGCGTGGCGGACTGGGGGAAGGGGTTTGTGAGCGTGAACTCGGAGGGGCATCTGGCCATCCTCCCGACGAAAACGCCTGCGGCCCAGATCGACCTGCACGAGGTTATCGCCGGGCTCGTGGAACGCGGCATCCACACGCCGGTGCTCCTTCGCTTCAATGACATCCTCGACTATCGCCTGCGCGAGATCCGGCGGGCCTTCGATGAGGCGATGGGCGAGCAGGGGTACTCGGGCGGGTACTCGTGCGTGTACCCCATCAAGGTGAACCAGCAGCGCCACGTCTGCGAGCAGATGGCGCGGGCGTGCGTGGAGCTCGACTTCGGGCTGGAGGCGGGCTCCAAGCCCGAGTTGCTCGCGGTGCTGGGACTCTCGGCGGCGGCGGGCGGGCCGGGCGTCAACGGGATGCCCATCATCTGCAACGGGTTCAAGGACGACGAGTTCATCGAGACCGTCATCCTCGCGACCAAACTCGGGCGGAACATCATTCCCGTGGTCGAGAAGTTCTCGGAACTCGAACTGATCGTCAAGCACGCGAAGGCGTACAACGTCCGCCCGAAGATCGGGCTGCGGGTGAAACTGTCGGCCCGTGGCGCGGGTCGCTGGGAAGGCTCGGCGGGGGTCCGCTCGAAGTTCGGGCTGTTTGTTTCGGAGTGTCTGAAGGCCGTCGAGTTCCTCAAGACGCACGGGATGCTCGACTGCCTGAACCTGATCCACTGCCACGTGGGGAGCCAGTTGTACGACATCCGCGTCCTGAAGAACGCGGTGAACGAGTTGGCGCACGTGTACTGCGAACTTCACAAGATGGGCGCGGGGCTGTCGATGCTGGACATCGGCGGCGGGATGGGCGTGGACTATGACGGGAGCCAGTCGGCCTGGCCCAGTTCCATCAACTACACCGTGGCGGAGTATGCCCGGGATGTGGTCTATCGCGTGAAGGCTGTGTGCGATGATGCCGAGGTCCCCCATCCCAAACTCATCACCGAGTCCGGGCGGGCGATGGTGGCGTACTCGTCGGTGCTCGTGGTGGACGTGCTGGGGGTGAGCCGATTCGAGTCTGACCCGGATCTCGCGTGGATCGAGCAGGCGATGAAGGACGAGGTGGCCGGGGTCACGCCCGCGGCGATCAAGGCCCGCAAGGGCAACGGCACGCCCGAGGCCTCCAAGCCTGCCAGCGGCGAGAAGGGCGAGGTGCCCCAGCCCGTGCTCGACCTGCTCGACGCGTACAAGGGCATCACCGACCGGAACCTGATGGAGACGTATCACGACGCCACGCAGGCGCGCGATGAGGCGATGAGCCTCTTCTCGCTCGGGTACATCTCACTCCCCATGCGGGCGGCGGCGGAGCGGCTCTTCTGGGCGGTCGGCCAGCGGATCCTCGACCGGGCGACCAAGAAGGGCGACCTCCCCGAGGAACTCGAGAGCCTGCCGGAACTCCTGAGCGACATCTATTTCTGCAACTTCTCGCTCTTCCAGTCGATGCCCGATTCGTGGGCGATCGACCAACTCTTCCCCATCGTGCCGATCCACCGCCTCAATGAGCAGCCCACACGCCACGGCATTCTGGGCGATATCACCTGCGACTCCGACGGCAAGATCGACCACTTCGTCGATAAGCGCATCGACAAGAAGGCCCTCGAACTCCACGACCTCACCACCAAGGTCGATGAGCATGGCGTGACGACGCACGAGCCGTATTACCTGGGCGTCTTCCTGCTCGGGGCGTATCAGGAGATCCTGGGCGACCTGCACAACCTGCTGGGCGACACCCATGCCGTGCACATCAGCATGGAGGAGACCGGCGAGTGGCGCCTCGACGAGGTCATCGAGGGGGACACCGTCGAGGAGGTGCTGGGGTATGTCCAGTACGACATCGACGACATGAAGAGGGCGATGCGTCAGGATGTGGAAGCCGCGTGCAAGCAGTCGCGGCTCACCGTTGCCGAGGGCAAGAGCCTGCTCAAGTATTATGACGACGGGCTTGAGGGGTACACGTACCTCGAAGGGTGAGTCGTGGTGGCGCCGCTCCACTTGGTGGCACCGCTTTCCAGAGCGGTGTCCCGAGTCACGTTGCACCACCTCTCGCCGTTGATCGGACGTCCAATGATACTGAGGGACCAAGATCACCACTCTGGAGAGTGGTGCCACCAAGGACTATTTCTCGATCAGCACGCTGGGCGTCATGAGGATGACGGGCTGCTTCTGGAGGAGGGCTGCGCCCTCGAGGGCCTGCTGGACCTGGGGCCAGGCCTTTTCGCCGAGCACGGCTTTGGCCATGCCCTCGATCGCGGCCTTGCCGTCGACGGGGCTCTTCGCCATGCTGCCGAACATGTCTTGCATGTATTCCTCGAAGGACTTGGGCGTGGGGTAGTCCATGACGTCGTAGGAGGCGAGTGAGAGGGACTCGGCCATGTCCTTGATGGCCTTGTCGAGCCCGCCGATCTCGTCGGCCATGTGGAGCCCGATGGCTTTGTTGCCCGTGAAGAGGCGGCCCTCGGCGGTCTTGGAGAGGTCGATCCCCTCGCGCCCGACGCTCACGCGGCGGGTGAAGAGTTCATAGGTCTCGGTCATGCGGGCGCGGACGGTGGCGAGTTCCTGGTCGGTCCAGGGCTTGGTGGAGCGGAACATGTTGGCCATGGGTCCACGGGTTCGAGGGTGGACGTGGACCTTGAGGAGGTCGTAGAGCCCGTCCATGGCCATCTTCCCGCCGACGACACCGATGGAGCCGACGATGCTGCTGGGGTTGACATAGATCTTGTCGGCGGCGACGGCGATGTAGTAGCCGCCCGAGGCCGCCATCCCGCCGACGCTGACCCAGACGGGCTTCTTCTCGGCGAGGCGGCGGATGCCGAGCCAGATGGTCTCGCTGGCGGTCGCGGAGCCGCCGGGGCTGTCGATGCGGACGATCACGCCATGGATCAAGTCCTCGTTGAGGATGTCCTCGATGGCGTTGCGGACGGTGCGGGCGCCGACATTGCCGCCGCCGCCGAAGAGGCCGCCGGAGGAGGAGTCACCGTCCACGATCACGCCGTTGATGTGGAGGACGGCGATGGTGTCGTCGGTGGCGTGGTGCTCGGGCTTCTTGGCGAGCATGGCGAAGATGCCGAAGGGATTGGCGAGTGCGGCCATGGGGTTGGCCTTCTCGGGGACGATGGAGCCGGACCATGAGATGGCGTGGTCGGCCGGGCCATCCTGGAAGGCCTGCTCGATGGCGGTGAGGTCGGTGGGCGCGTCGATCAGGCCGACTTCCACGGCTTTCTCGGTGTCGCAGAACCAGGATGCCTCCATGGCGCGGTCGAGTTCGGCGTCGCTCATGTGACGCCCGCTCTTGACGTGGGTGCGCATGTTGTCGTACATGGAGTCCAGGAGTTGCGAGATGTTCTGGTCCCAGGCGGGGCTGGGGCTGGTGCGCGACATCTGCTCGGCCGCACCCTTGTAGTCGCCGACCTGGACCATGTCGGCCTTGATCCCGATCCACGCGAGCGTGTCGGCGAGGAACATCTCCTCCATGTACAACCCGGGGAAGATCACGGGCCCGTGCGGCTGGGCGAGGACGCGGTCGGCATGCGAGGCGAGGAGCAGGTCGGACGTCGCGAAGCCTTCGCCAAAGACCCAGACCTGCTTGCCGGTCTGTCGATAGGCGTCCATGGCGGCGCCGAGTTCCTCGGTCTGGGTCATGGAGAGTTGGGCGTCCTTCAGGCGGACGAGGAGGGCGTTGTTGGATGAACTTTTCGCGGCGGTGTGGATGGAATCGACGAGCACGCGGAGCGTGGGCTCGCCGCCGCCGAACATCGCGAAGGGATTGTCGTCGATCTCGGCGGGCTTGCCCTTGATCTCGAGGGTCCCAATCTTGAACGACTGGGCGAGGGCGGGAGCGCCCATCGCCACCACGCCCACCACACCGGCCGCCACACACGCCTGGATCGAACGCTTCATCGATGAACTCCTCTGCACGCACGCGAGCGTGCGAAAAACGGATCTGGTTGGAGACGACTTGCTTGATGCGTCAGTATTCTGCTGGATCACTCTACACACGGATTCCTGGGTGTGTTTCCTGTCAGTCGTACCCGAGTCGTTTGAGGTCGTCCTCGTTGAGGCCGAACTGGTGACCGAGTTCGTGGAGCAGGGTGACGACGATCTGCTCATAGATGGCGTCGTCGGCCTCTTCGGGGTCCTCACCACCGCTTTCCCAGCCGCCGGCCTCCTGGACAATCCCTTCTCGGAAGAGGAAGATCTCGCTGGGGAGTTCGACGCCGGCGGCGGCATCGATGGATCGCTCGGTGTTGGCGACACCCGTGTGCAGGCCACAGAGTTCGGTCGGTTCCATATGCTCGCCATGTTCTTGGGCGAGCGAGGCGAGGGTTTTCTCGTCGGGGATGTCCTCGACGATGACGGGGATGCGGTCGAGCCAGGCCCGGACCTGCTCGGGGAGACGTTCGAGAGCCTCTTCCAGCAGAGCATCGAACCGGTCGCGGAGCGCCTCATCCATGGAATCAAGGGTAGTAGCCCGTGGCCAAGGTGATTGTTCATGCGCGCTCGCGGAAACGGTCACGAATAGAGCCGGTGCTCGCGGATGTGTTTCGCAACCTGTTCGGGGAGGTGGCGGAGCATCGGGTCGCTTCGCCAGAAGCGGACGTCGGCGTGAGCACGAGCGATCGCGACACGCAGGGCGGTTGACGAGATCTCGTCGATGCGGGCCGGGGCGAGGCGTGTGCACCACGCGGCACGCTCGGCCCTGGTCCAGAACTTCGCGTCGAGCGAATCGAAGATATCGAGAGCACGCCCCCCCACGACTTCATTTCCGTCCATACCCGGGCGAGGCATGACGAGCGGCTCGGCGAGTTCGATGATCCGACGAGCGCGGCGCCATTTGTGAAATGATGCGATGGCGTCGCCACCGACGAGGAGACGGAGTGTCACCGATGTGGGTGTGATCTTTCGGAGTCGTTCGAGGGTGTCGACCATGAAACTGGGTTGTTGAGCCGTGAGAGATGATGTGGTGCGTTGCTCGCGCGACCATATGACCCGGTCGATCTCGTCGCTCCAGATCGCGGTGCGGCCGTGCGCGTCCCTGGTCGCGAGGGCGAGCATCGTGAGGCGATCTGCGTCGGAGGCGATGGGGCCCTTCGATTTCAATGGGTTGCGGGCGGCGGGAACGTAGAGCACGAGGGCACGCTTCCCGAAGAGGCGTTCGGCGACGCGGACCGGCTCGGTGGCGTGGTAGTCGTGAGGCGGATCGAACGTGCCGCCGAAGACGATGAGGTGTGTCACGCCACGCGGCAGACGAAGGGGCGTGATGGGAGCGGCGTTTCGGGGCACGAACTATGGCTCCTGGCGATAGGGATCACGGAAACCGGCTCAGATCCTTGGCACGTGCGGCGTCGGCCTTGCGAGCCGTCGCCTCCTACACTCCCCGCAACGTTGGCCCTGTCGTCTAGCCTGGTCTAGGACACTACCCTTTCACGGTAGGAACATGGGTTCGAATCCCATCAGGGTCATTTTCGGCGGCGGATCGACCGCTTCGAACTCCACACAACTGATCTTCACTGGCTTGTGGCACCGGCGTCTCGCCAGTTACTTCATATCTCTCTACATGTTCATCGTTCGGGGAGTTCAGGGTCTTTGGGACTCAGGCCGCAGTATTGACTCTCATTTCAGACGCCTCGCATCCCGCGTCATCAACGAGCCATGGCATGACCACCCTGGGATGGCGTGAGGTCCACACATCGAACGCGTCGAGCATCGGACCGGGGCTGAGGGTGGCGATGACGAGCGTGTCGGCGCGGTCGGGTGCAGCGTTCGAATCGATCCCGAGTTCATCGAGCGCCTGGCGTACGGCCCACTCGTTCTTGCCGGGGGCGACGATCGCGACTCGTCCGAGAGGACCGCGCGTGGCGATCTCGTGCGCGAGTGCCTCACGAGCGGCGTGCAACCCCGAGAAGCGATCCCAGAGCGATTGCGACATGGGCGTTGTGGGCTGATCGAACCACATCGTGGCGAGATCGAAGAGGCCTCGCGCGTAGCCAGCGATCGAGTGCTCCTTGCGGGCGATGCGGGCGTAGCGGGTGATGTGCCGCCAGGCTTCGGCGTTCCATCCGGCATCGCTCGGCCAGTATCGACGTGCGACCCACGAGTTGTTGCGGACGAGGTTGCGGACGATCCGTGAGAAGTCGCGGGATTGGCTCACTTTGCGATGGGTGACGCGGAATCGGCGATCGAAGGCGACGCGCCCGCCGTCGAGGAGCATGCGAGCGGCGAGGTCGTATTCCTCGGCGTAGTAGCCGAACGACGCGTCGTAGCCGCCGAGGCGCCGGTACATGTCCGCGCGGATGGCGACGCCGCAGCCGATGAAGACCTCGGGGAGGCCGCCTTGTTCGCGGATGGCACGGCCGGTCTGGGGCGGGAGATGGATCTCCGCGGCGACAGCGTGGACATCGTGTCCGGCAGCCTGCAAGGCATCGATGAAGTTGAGATCATCGGGCGCGGAGTCGTCGTCGAGCATGACGAGCCAGTCGCCCGAGGCGGCTTCGGCCGCTTGGTTTCGAGCGGCGGCTCCGAGGTTCTGCTCGAGGCGAAGCACGCGAACACTCACGCCAGAGTCCAACGTTGCGGGCACACGGACCGGATCACTCGAGGCATTGTCGGCGATGATGACCTCGGCATTGTGCGGGCCGAGGCGTGAGAGCGAACCAAGCGTCTCGTGGAGCGTGTCGTGGCGGTCGCGGGTGGGGATGATGTACGAGATCATGACGCGAGCAGGCCGTCGCGTGGGGTGGTTTGCGTGGCGATGAAGGCGTGGTCAAGCCCGAGGGCGAGCGTGGCGCTCGAGAGGCGCATGAGGCCCTGGCGCAGATCCTGTGAGCCGATGGGGATGTTGCCAAGGCGCTGGGCTTCTGCTGCTGCCGAGAGCGAGCCGAGGAAGGCGGCCTGGAGAGGCGTGGCACCGGAGGCGAGAGCGAGCGTGCTCGTCGCGAGGAGCGCATCGCCGCAGCCCAGAGGATCGACGGGGAAGCCGCTGAGCGCCGGGACGTGTTCGCCCCGGACTCGTGAGCGATTCGGGTCGTCCGCATCGCCGGCGGTCGCGCCCGCGAGTGGCTCGAAGGCGATGAGGCCGTCACCGCCGAGCGTGATGAAGAGGTTGGCGCAGCCGCTCTCGCGGATGACGCGCCATGCGGCGGCGGGGAGGCTCTCGTCGAAGGATCGCGTCGCGCCGCGGACCTCGCTCTCGCTGGGCGTGAGGAGGTCGAAGTTGCGGAAACTGGTCAGGGGCGAGCGTGGCCCGCTGACGTCACCCGCGAGCGTGCCGACGCGGGGGCGCAAGGCCGAGCCGAGGCGGACGATGAGCTCGGGCGAGAGCAAGCCGTTGCCGAAATCGGCGACGATGGCGGCGTCGCACGACGTGGCGTGGCGGACGGCCTGCAGAATCAGTTCGTCCTGCGTCCGCGCGTCGAGCACGATCGGGCTCAGGCAGTTGACCTTCATGACCTTCTGGGCGCCGACGAGGTATCGGTGCTTCTCGGGCATCTCGCCGGGGATTCGGACGGAGGCGACCTCGACGCCCTCGGCCTCGAGGCGGAGGCGCAGGCCAAGATCGTGCTCGGCGAGGCCCGTGAGGAGGACCGGGTTGGCGCCCAGGGCCGCTAGGTGGCGCGCGATGATCGCCGAGGCGCCGTCGTAACGGCGTCTTTCGAGCGGGCGCAGGGTGAGCACGGGTGATTCGGCGGCCACTTCGGGCTGGTCGCAGAGGGAGTAGACATCGAGAATCGTCTCGCCCACGACGAGCACGCGCTTGCCACGGAAAGCGCTGATCAGCGAGGAAAGGCGCGCCGGATCCAGTTCCTCGCGCGAGAGGAGTTGGCCGAGACGGGCGTGGTAGGGATCAATGGAGCGTTCGAGCGAGGCGATGAGGGCGGTGGACGAGAAGACGACGTCGCCCGACGAGAAGACGACGCGACCACCCGCGGACTCGACGATCTCGCGCTCGTGCGCGAATCGCGGGTCCTGGTTTGTCTCGTACTCCTTGCCCTTCACGTAGACATCGGGTTTGACCGCCTCGAGCAGGTCGGCGGCGGTGGGCGACGGATCGATGTAGACCCAGTCCACGCAGTCGAGTTCGGCGAGGTTCTCTGCTCGGAGTTCTTCGGGGATGAGCGGCGCGCCCTGACGCTTGGAATACGCGGCATCGCCCGTGATGCTCACGAGCAGGATGTCGGCGTGGCTCCTGGCCTGTCGCAGGTGGCGAATGTGACCGGGGTGGACGATGTCGAAGCAGCCGTGGCACTGGGCGACGCGGAGGCCCTTCCTTCGCGCGGCGTCGCGGCGTGCGATGAGGTCTTCGCGCGAGAGCACCTTGCCGGTGGCTGAATTGCGACCGCTTTCCCCCCCACCACCAGAACCCGAACTGCCGGCACGCTTCGCCATGCGTTGGTTATCGGTTCAATCGATCGCCCGAATCAACACGAGAACCGCAGTGGCAGAGGACCGGCAAAATCTGCTCGCGATACCCAACATCAACCGATCTACGCCCGCATGCCTGGCGTGCCGACGCCCTCTCACTCCCCCGCGCGCCCGGCGTCCACGAATCCGCTTCGGGCGGTTCTGCTTGCGCGTGGCAAGACGGGCGACGCGTGGTCGATCCTGCCCCAGGCTTTGCCGGTGCTTCGGCAGAGTCCCGGCGACGTTGAACTCTCGCTTCTCGTCGCGACGAAGTATGCCGACCTCGGGCTGCGCACGCTGGCGGGCGAGGTTCTCCAGACGGCGACTATGGTTCGGGGCGGAGGCGCGGGCAAGGATGCCTGCCTGACCTCGGCGCGCGAGCGGATCGCGGGGCTTCCGGACGATCGCCTCACGCTTGAGCGTCGTCAGGGCATTCTCAGTCGCAATCTCGACTCGCTCGCGATTCGTGCCCAAGGGGGGATCGATCTGCGTTCGATGGTGGATTCGTGGCGTGAGACGGCCGCGGCGGAGGAGTGCTTTGTCGCGCGGGACGGCAACGTCATCCGACGCGCGAAGGACCGGGCGGTCTCGCGGATCGTTGATGAGGTGTCGTTGGCGCGTCGGGCGTTTGTGCCGCCGGCGTTTGATGCGCCGGCGTCGAGCGCGCAACCTGTGTATGTCGAGGGGCTTGATCTGCCGTGGTTGGCTCGCTGGGTGTATGAGTGCACGCCGACGCGGGCGGATGGGCTTCGCACGAGAGTGGTGATCGTGGAGGCCGACGTGGCGAGCGCGTTGCGGGGGCTTTCGGTTGTGGATCTGGCCGAGATGCTTTCGGACGATCGCGTGGTGATGTTCGCGGGTGATCGCGCGGGCGAAGCACTCGATGCGTGGCTTCGCGATCGATTCGACACGACGCTTGGCGAGCGTGTGGTCACGGCACCCGGCAGCGGCGTGCGGGCGACGTGTGGATCGTCACAAGGCGTCGCGGCAATCCTTGGAGCGGCACGTGCCGCCCAACAGGCTGAACTCAACACCAACCACGACACGGCGCGAGCGATTGATGCTCGGCGTGACGACGCGTGGTGGGCGGAGCGGTACTCGGCGACGGGCGCGCACGATCCGATGCGGATTCTGATTCTGACCTCACGGCTCACGACATACACACAGCACTCGTCGCGTGATCTGGCCGAGTGCTTCCGTCGGCTGGGGCATGAGGCGCGCGTGCTCATCGAGCCGGATGACGCGTCGCTGCTCACGTCCAATGCCCACTGGCGACAGCACGCGGAGTGGCAACCCGACCTTGTGCTCTCGATCAACAACACGCGTTCGATGCTCGGCGGCGTGATGCCCGCCGGCGTGCCGATGGTGACGTGGATCCAGGACAAGGTGGCGGCGATGTTCCAGACCGCGACCGGTCGGGCGATGGGCACGCGTGACTTTCTTGTGGGGCATTTACACGCAGAACTCTTCGACACCTTTGGCTTCCCGCGCGAGAGGTGTCTGTACTCGCCGGTGCTGGCGAGCGAGGTGAAGTTCCACGAAGGACCGATTGACGAGGCGCGGCGGTCGCGGTATGAGTGCGAGGTGGCGTACGTCAGCCATCATGCGGAGACGCCCGCATCTCTGGCGGATCGGCTCGTTGCGATGTCGCCCGAGGGGTTCAGGCCACGGCTCTCCGCGATGGTGTCGGACCTGTTGCCCGTGATTGGGCGCGTGATCGAGGCGCCGATCCACGAGGAGACGGCCGCGGCGCTGCGGCGGGCATCACGCGAGATCTGCGATGCTCACTCGGGAGCTCAGGCCGACGAGGCGATGCGGAGCGCAATCTTCAACAACTATGCCGCCCCGATCGCGGAGCGAGCACTTCGGCACCAGATGCTCGGGTGGGCGCGAGAGTTGTGCGGGGAGCGGTCGTGGCGGCTGCACATCTATGGGAACAACTGGGAACATCACCCGACGTTCGGACGGTTCGCCAAGGGACCGCTCGCGCACGATGAGGACCTTCGGGCGGCGTACCAGGCGGCGCGTGTCCACCTCCACGCGGGGCTGGGTGGCTTGCAGCACCAGCGTGTGATGGAGTGTGCTCTCTCGGGCGGGCTGGCGCTCCTGCGATTGAAGCGAGAGGATCTCAACGAGCTCGAGTGGTGGGCCCAGGAGACGATCCGTGCGACGCCGGGCGTGCGCATCGAGCACTTCACATGCCCGTATCCTGGGAAGCACGCGTGGTCGACGATCGCGGACCATGTTCCGGCGATGCTCAACCAGCGTGTGCGGGATCGGGTGGGCATGCCGCATAGTCCGATCGAGCCGCAGTGCCTGTATGTCACGCACATCGAACCCGGAACGCATTGGGTGTCGCGGTTCGGGCAGGCGTTGTCGTATGACGCCGCGTGGTACGTGGGCGATCCGAGCGAGACGGGGTTCTGGTCGCGTGAGTCGTTCCGCAAGAACGTGACGAGGGCGATCGAGTGCGAGGGTCATCGCGCGGGATGGAGCCGGTGGCAACGGCGATGCACGAGGAGCGCTTTCTCGCTCGATGCGTTCGCGCGAGGTGTCGTGGACCTCGTGGGCCGGACGCTCAAGGGCAATGCCGCGCGGTGACTCTTCCTTGTGCCTGCGGCGTGATGACGACGGTCACGCGGACCGGCGCCACTCGTAGATGCGGATCACGGGCACACCCCGTGGGCCAAAGACGGCGGCGGCACGGCGTGCGAGCGCCTCTTCCATCGAGTCTGACGAGACGACGATGGCATCGACGGCGCAGGCGGGGTCGCTGGGTGCGTAGACACGCACGCCTTTGAGGCGACTGAGTTTCGGTGCGTCGTCGATCACGCCGGCGATCGTGAGCCCGTGGCGTTCGAAGGCCTCGAAGCCGAGGTCTCGGGTGTGCTGGCCGGCGCCGTACAGGGCGATTCGTCTCGCGCCCAGGACTCGGCACTGGAGCGCGGCACGATCGACGAGCGCGGCCTTTGCGTCGTCGGGCGTGGCCATGCCCGGCGGCATGGGCGGCGGGAGGATGACCGGTGCAGGCGGCACCGGGACGGCAGCGAGCGCCTCGGAGGCCGCGACCGAGCGGTCGTCCACCCACCCGAGGCGCGCGAGTTCTCGCACGGCGAATGGGGCGGCGCGATAGTCGGCATGGATCGCGTCCATGTAGAACTCATCACGGGCGATGCCCTGGCGATCGGCGAGAGTGCGACCGATGTCGATCACCGTCGCGTCGAGTCGTGTCGCCTCTCGAGTGAGGGCCTCATTGAACGCTCGCGCGGCTCGACGATGCTCCTTTGGGGTGCCTCGGGCGCCCCAGTTGTCGGGGACGAACTCGGTTCGCGTCGGGTAGATCGCGAGAAAGGCCATGTCTCGCGAGCCGACGAGAGAACGGGCCGCCCTGGTGTAGCGTGCCGCGAGATCACGGGCGACTGCTTCGATGGACTTGCCTTGCCGCTTCGCATGGAATGAGACATGACTGCGACAATCGATCTCGCCAAAGACCATGAGCACGCGATCGCTCGGCCTTGCTTGTTGAAGCGCCCGGCGGATCATCGCACGAACACGGTGCCTGGGTGTGGCAAGACTATGGGCGAGAAACTGACCGGTGCGGTGCACACACACTCCAGGGATCGCGCACGCGGCCTTCGCGGGCATCTCGGGTACAAGGCCTGGGAGACCGGCCAGGAACGACACATGGCTGTCGCCGATGACGAGCACGCGCGGCGAGGCATCCCGCGTTGGTCGCGTCCGAATCTTGCCTCGAACCGGTCGACGTTTCACGCGACGGCTCCGAGCGCCGGTCTCGAGAGGCGCACCATCGGTTTGGGCAGGTGCATCCACAGCACAGGAACGCCCGCACGTTCGAAGCGCGTGACATATTCCGCCGATTCGCCCAGGGGACGCCGGGCATCGGCATCGATGATCGCGTGGAGGCCCAACTTCATTGCCTGGTCCACGGTGACCACGCGCGTGCCAAAGACGCTCGTCATTCCAGCGTCGCGCGTCGTCGCGACGACGCACTCGAAGCGATCGGCGAAGGACTCGAACCACGAGGATTGTTCGAGGTGGGCCGTCTCGACGCCGGCGATGCCCAGGCGTGTCACGCCGGCGTTCTGGAGCGAGTCGAGTGCCGTCTCCACGCGGGTCGAGCGTTCCTGGTGCGAGGCCGGGTAGAGGCGCTGGACGGGGATGTCGTGCTTGAAGAACGGCGTGCAGTTGTCCCACATCGAGTGCTCGTGCATGTTCGCGGAGAGGACGACGCCCTTCACGCCGCGCTCGATGGCTTCGTTGATGGAGACGATCGGCCAGTTCCAAAGATTCTGGCCATGTCGTGATTCGTTGTCGTCGATGATGCAGTCGATGGGAACGGGCGAGGCGGCGAGGATGTCCGAGACGCCACGGGTGTGCGTTCCGGAGCCATAGACCGCGATGGGCCCGACGCCGCGTTTGGCAAGCTCGTCGAAGGCCCCGCGCATCGCGAGCATCCAGGCGGCGCGCCCCCCCTCGATATAGGTCATCTGGGCCATGCGGATCTCGGCGAGGTGCATGGCGCCCTGGGCGAGGACCGAAGAGTCGAAGACCCGCGGTCGGCCGTTGGCGTCGTGCATGGGTCGGGCCAGCTGGTGCCCGGGGAATCGACTCCATGATCGATTGATGTACATCTGGCAATCGGCGAGATCTCGAGCCTCGACCTGCTCCTGCCAGTACCCGGGCTTCTCCTCGCCGCGGCGCGTGAAGTGATCGTGGAAGTGTGAGAGATCGGGGCGCTCCCAGAGCACGCCCAGGCCTTTGGCGAGCCAGTACAACTCGTTGTCTGCCCAGTTGTGGCGATAGCCCGCGTGCATCGCGCCCTTGCCGTTGTACATCGTCGTGAACCACGCGCGCCCGATGAAGGGCGAGCCGCAGTATCGGCGGGCGACCATGAACTCGTCGCCGTGGGGCTGCATGACGCCGAAGGTGTCGGGGAAGCGCTCGAGGAACTGGCGCCCGAGTTCCTGGGCGGTGTGGTTGGGGTCGGGGAGCATGTCGTCGCCACCGGAGACGACGATCGGGCAGGACGCCGGCACGATCTGCTGGCAGAGGATGTTCACACTTGCCGCCCACCCCGGGTACGAGTCGAACCAGACGGTGAGGTCCGCGGGAATATCGCCTCGCTCGTGGTTCTGGAGGACGGCGATCTTGTACCCCATCTCACGCCACTTCGGGAGCACCTTTCGGCACTTCTCCGGATTAGCGGAAGGAATCGCGAACCAGACTTCGGGCGAACTGCTGGGCATGGTGGACTCGTGGGTGCGTGCCGCTCCGCACCCTTGTTGGTGGCAGCGTGGCCCCGAGACTATCGGCCCTGTCGGGACCCCCTCTTGAGCCCTAGAAGGGATCGCACGGTCCCGACTTGAGGGAATCCCTGACGTCGCGCAAAGCGTCGCCCTCACGCTCGATTCTGTCCTCAAGACCCCCCCTCGCGGGCACCGATAACCACCTCATGCGACTCTTCGAGTATGACCCGTTCGTCTCCATGACCCGTGTGCTGAGCCCGGACGATCGCCTGACGATCATCGATGTGGGCGCCCACGTGGGCGTCGTGAGCCAGCACCTGCATCGGCTCTTCCCCAACGCCGACATCCACGCCTTTGAGCCCTCGCCCGAGACCTTCGCTCAACTCGAGGAGAACACCGCCGAGATTCCCGGCCTCGCCCGCCACCGCCTCGCGTGCGGCAGCCAAAGCGGCACGATCCCGTTCCACGTCACCGGGAACTCGTGGTGCTCCAGCGTGCTCCATCCGTCGGATCTCGGGAAGCGCTTCTACGGCGACTGGTACGACACCAAGAAGACGATCGACGTTCAGGTCGTCCGGCTCGACGACTGGGCGCGGGACCGCGGGATCGACCACATCGACTTTCTCAAGTGCGACGCCCAGGGATACGACCTTGAGGTCCTCAAGGGAGCCGAGGGGCTGCTGACGACTCGGACGGGTGACGGGCTTAAGGGCCTGCACTGCGAGTTCCAGTTCGCCACGGAATACGAGGGCTGCGCGACCTTCACCGACATCGATGCGTACCTGCGTTCGCTCAACTTCACGCTCTACCAGATGCACGAGTTGTGCCACAAGGGCAACGAGGAGCAGACGTCGTATGGCGACGGGTTGTGGCTGAGGGTGGACGTGCTCGAGGCGTTGCGGCGTCGGCCCGACTTGCCCGATCTCTCGCCCCGAGCACGCATCACGCGCGCCTTGTCGGCCTGCGCGAGCCGTGGCCGGACGCGCGTGGCGCTCTATGGAGCCGGTCGTCACACGCGCGACGTTCTTCCCAAACTCGCGGATGCGCCCCTCGAGATCACGGCGGTCATCGATGACAACCCGGCCCTCGCGGGGACGCTGATCGAGGGAAAGCCGATCGTCACCATCGAGAACGCTCTGGCCTTTGGCTTCGACGCCGTGATTCTGTCCTCCGACGCCCATGAGAAGGCGTTGTGGGAGTCAAGCCGTCCTTTGCGTGAGGCCGGCGTTGCTGTACTTCCGTTGTACGAGGCATCGCTTCTTCGCCATGTGTCCAAGGCCGCCTGAGCACGAGGTCCCGTTCCATGACCACCACCTTTGCCGCCTGTGAGCAGGAGTTCTTCACCCGGTTTGCCGGGATGGGGTTCGAACCCACATGCATCCTGGACATCGGCGGCTCAAACGCCGCGTGGTCCACGACGATCCACAGCGTCTTTCCCGACGCTCGATATGAGATCTTCGAGCCGCTCGCGGGGCGTCGCGAGGACTACGACCGGATCCTCGAGTGGGCATTGCGGACACATCCGAACTTCAGGCTGCACACCATCGCGCTTGGGGCTGACAATGGCGACGCCGAGTTCTGGAGCGAGCCGGCGGGTGTCGGCTCGTCGCTGCTCGTTTCGAACGTGCCGAAGGATCAGAAGATAACTGTTCCTGTCCGGCGACTGGATGACTATCTCGCGGACCAGCGTCTCTCACAGCCCCAGTTGATCAAGATCGACGTGCAGGGTGGGGAGCGCGAGGTGATCACCGGTGGCGCCAAGACGATCGAGGCGGCGGATGTGCTGCACCTCGAGACGTGGCTGACGCGCGGATATGGCCCAGCGACGCCTCTACTCACCGAACTCATTGACACGCTCCGCCCGATGGGGCACGTGCTGGTGCAACTCGGCGATTTCTGGCGCAAACCGAGCCAGGAACTCGCGAGCATCGATGCGTTCTTTGTGCACACGCGGATGATCGATCGCCTGGCCAACCGGGGAGAGTTCCCGTGGCCCGGCACGTGGTCTTCCGCGGCCTGATCCACACACCGCCTTAGGTTCTGAAAGCGAGCGTCGCATGAGAGTTCTCGTCACTGGTTCATCCGGGTTGATCGGCTCTGAGGCCGTCACGTTCTTTGATTCGCTCGGCTTCGATGTTCTCGGGGTGGACAACAACATGCGCCGCGATTTCTTCGGGCCCAAGGGCGATACCACGCCCAACCTCGCGCGCCTGGTCGCGTCGTGCAAGCGCTTCAAGCACTCGCCGCTCGATATTCGGGATCGCGCGGGTGTAGAGCGGCTCTTCCGGAATGAATCCATCGACCTCGTCATCCATGCCGCGGCCCAGCCTAGTCATGACCTCGCCGCGTCGCGCGTGTATGACGACTTTGCGGTGAACGCGCTGGGCACCCTGAATCTCCTCGAGTCCTGCCGCCTGCACCGCCCGGAGGCGGTTTTCATCCAGGTCTCGACGAACAAGGTGTATGGCGATGCGCCCAACGCGCTCCCGATGCACGAACTCGAGACGAGATTCGAATACGCCGACGCCGCGCTCGAGCAAGGCATCGACGAGTCGCTGACTATCGACCAATCCACGCACTCGCTCTTTGGTGTCTCGAAGGCCTCGGGGGATCTGCTCGCGCAGGAGTATGGGCGGTATTTCGGGCTGAAGACCGGCGTTTTCCGCGGCGGGTGCCTCACCGGGCCGCAGCACGCGGGCGTCGAACTCCATGGCTTTCTCAACTACCTCGTCGCCACCGCGCTCGACGAGCGCCCCTACACGATCTTCGGCTACAAGGGCAAGCAGGTCCGCGATCAGATCCATTGCCACGATGTCGTCTCCGCCTTCTGGGCCTTCGCCCAGAAGCCTCGCGCGGGCGAGGTCTACAACCTCGGCGGCGGGAAGGCCAATGCCGCGAGCCTCATCGAGTGCATCGAACTCATCGCGGATCGCACGGGCAAGCGCCCCGTCACGACGTACAACCCCACCAACCGTGTGGGCGACCACATCTGCTACTACACCAACATGGCGAAGTTCCGCAGGCACTTCCCCGCGTGGACGCAGGAGTACTCGCTCGATCGCATCGTGGACGAGATGATCGATCGCGTGCGCGTCGCGAAGGCCGCCTGACCCGCGACCAGAGTCTTTACGCCATCCACTCCCGTGGCACATCCCCCGCCGTTGCGCGGATCACCGACCGGATCCCGCCGCGCCCGCGCCAATCGGTGCGCACGACGAGCCACTTCGCGCCCATGAGCGTCTGGAGGTCGTCGCGGATGCGGTTCGTTACGGCTTCATAGAAGATCCCCGCGTTGCGGAACGACTGGAAGTAGAGTTTCAGGCTCTTGAGTTCCACGCACACGCCGCCCTTCGACGCGGGTCGCGGCTCGAAGCGGACGGTCACCGTGCCGAAGTCGGGGTGCCCTGTCTTGGGACAGACCGAGGTGAACTCGTCGGCGATGTGCTCCACGACGAACGGCGTCTCCGTCGGCGTGGGGAAGGCCTCGAGGAGCGAGGGGTCGATTGTTCCGTCTTTCATGTGTGCGTCCCCTCGCCCGACGTCAGTACACGTATCGGGCCAGCCTCCTCAACTCGCCACCACACATCGATTACTGCTGCTGGTAGCGCGTCAGGAGTTCGACGATGAGTGGCTGGTTCCTGTCGATCTCGAGCGACCTTCGGAGCAGATCCGTGCCCTTGCGCCACATCGCGTCGTCGGCGTATTGCCCCTTGATCCACCGATTGAGCGAGACCACGCCAAGCCCGTTGAGCGCGGGGGTGTAGTTCTCATCGATCTTGGTGGCCTGTCCGAAGGCGGTCTCGGCCGCGTCCATCTCGCCGAGTTTGAACCGGGCGTAGCCGAGCCGCTCGTAGGCGCCGGCGGAAGGTTCCTCGCGGATGAGCTGCTCGAGCGTGTTGGCCATCTCCTCGTAACGCTTCGCGCCCGAGAGCGACTGGGCCATGTTCATGAGGAGGGTCGGCGTGAGCGGAGTCAACTCGGCGGCCTGCTGGTACTCGAGAATCGCCTGGTCGTATCGCGCCAACTGCGAGTAGATCACGCCGAGGTTCACTCGCGCCGGAGCGTTGCGCCCATCGATCTCCACCGCGTGCTCGGCGTAAGGAACGGCCTTGTCCGGCTCCTTGAGTTGCAGGTATGCCGTCGCGAGGTTCATGTTGGCCTTGAAGTCATCGGGTTGGAGCCGCAGGGCGCGGATGTAGGCCACGACGGACTCGGAGATGCGGTTGAGGAGTTGGAGCATCAGCCCGTTGTTGTAATGAGCGCTGAAGTTCGTGGGATCGATCTCGGCGGCCTGGGCGTAACGCTCCTGGGCGGAACTGTGGTCGCCCCGCTCGCGATAGAGGTCGCCCGCCTGCATGTACGCCGGGACAAGTTTGGGATTCTCGGCGATGGCGCGCTCGAAGGCGATGAGAGCCTGGTTCGCGAGGCCCTGGGAGCGCAACGTTTCGCCGTTGTTGAGAGAGATGAGAGCGGAGTCGATCTCGCTGGCGTTGTTCACCGTGGTGGGACGTGAATCAAAGATCGCGCGTTCGGCGACGGAGGGCTTGGGAGCCTTGGCGTCGGGTTTGTCGAACGCCTGGCAGCCGCCGACAGCCAACACACCCGTTGAGGCTACCAGAGCGAGCCTTCCTCGAGTGTTCCGACAGAAAGCGTTTGCGAGTCGGCCTGGGCCAATGGACATGATCGGACCTCAAGGTTGGC
Organism: uncultured Phycisphaeraceae bacterium; assembly: GCA_964628245.1. Lineage (GTDB taxonomy): Bacteria > Planctomycetota > Phycisphaerae > Phycisphaerales > UBA1924. The sequence continues at coordinate 152,482 of CAZVMU010000006.1, forward strand.
GATTGAAGTTCTTGGGGCAGAAACGGTAGGCGTTCGGGACGGTCGATGGGATCTCCCGGCGCGCCAACCCATCCTCTATCGGCAGACGAGCGCCTCGGTTCGCGCGATCGGTCGACATTCGTGTGATTATCCGGACCCCGTGCATCACCCAACCAGACCCCGCAGCCTCGCGACGTTGAGCAGGTCGTGGTCCTGTCCATCGGCATCGAGGCCCTTGGGCGTTTCCATGATCATGATTCGATCGCGCAACTCTGGCCGATTCACGACTGCGGCGAATCCGGAGTTGGAGAACCCGCCCTTCCCGCCGCCTTGCCCGATGGTGCCCGCGCCGATGTGCTCGTGTCGATCGAGTTTGCTCGCCGCGGCACCCTTGCTGTCGTTGAGGTGCAGGACCCGGACGTGTGCCAGGCCGCAGATCTCGTCGAATCGATCGAGCATGGCGTCGGCCTGCGCGCGCGTCGAGAGATCGTGACCGGCGGCGTGCATGTGGCAGGTGTCCAGACAGAACCCGACACGAGAACCCTCACCCGTGGCCTCGATGATCCGCGCGCGCAACTCCTGGAGATCCTCGAATGGCCCGCCCAGGGTCGAGCCGGCGCCGACCGTGCCCTCGAGGCAGGAGACGGTGCGAGAGCCCTTGGTCCTCTTGAAGAGTTCCGCGTAGGCGCGCGCGATTCGCGTGATGCCTTGTTCGCGAGTCCAACCGACGCTCGAGCCGGGATGGTGGACGAGGAAGGGGATGCCCAGGGTCTCGCAGCGTTCGATCTCGTCGGTCATGAGGTCCACGCTCTTGGCGAAGAGTTCATCGGAGACGCTCGCGAGATTGATGAGGTACGAGGCGTGGGAAACGGTGCGCTCATTCCAGCCGAGTCTCGCCTGCTCGGTTCGCCATTCTTCGACCATGACCGGGTCAAGGGGTTTGGCCTTCCATTGCTGTTGGTTCTTGGTGAAGACCTGGACGCCGTCGAGCCCGAGGCGCTCGGCGTCGTGGAGGGCGTTGACCATGGAGCCGGCGATGGAGAGATGCGAGCCGAACCAGGGGCCGGTGGTCCGTTTCGTTTGCGGTGGAGATGAAGAAGTTGCGGGGCGTGTCGATTGAATCGGAGTGACCTTCGACACCGCAGGGGGTTTGGGCTTGGATTTGGGTTTGGGTTTGGGTTTGGGTTTGGGTTTGGTGTTGGACTTGGGCTTTGCCGTGCCCGCGGTCTTGGGTTTGGTGGAGGTTGATGATGAGGATGGCGACTTCCGAGGCTTCTTCGACGAAGATGGTTTGGTTGCGGTGTTCTTGATCGTCAACTTTGACGACTTTGTCGCGGCGTGTGTTGAACGCTTGGGCGGTGTGGCGCTGGGCATAGGGCATCGTACATTCCCCGATCGGGCGTGCTGGCCGAGTCCATTTGCACTTCGCCGGGTCGTCGACATGTCGGGATCGTGTCGGTTCGCCGACGGCTATTGTTTTGGCCCTTGATCGATGCCAGGCGCCGGTGGTGGCGCTGGCCTGTGGAATCGAGCCGGGTTGATCGCGAAAGAAGAAGAACCATGATGAAGGCTCTGCGTGTTCTCGTGTTGTTTGGTCTGGCGGCGATGCCGTTGACGGCTCTGGCTGGCGATGACGCACCGGTGGCGGATTCGGCGAAGGCTTCGGCATCGCCCGTGGCTGCGGCGTTGAGTCGCGCGGACGCGGCGGCGGCGGCGATCGTGGCCATCCCCAACGAGAAGCGAACCTTCGAGAACACGCTGGGCGCCATCGACGACCTGCTCTCGCGACTGAACGGTGAGACGAGCATGGCGCAGTTCATGGCGTATGTCTCGACCGACGCCACCGAGCGTGAGATGGGCGAGAAGGCGGCCGAGGACGTCGCGAACTGGCTCATCACCTTCAGCAAGCGCAAGGACATGTTCAACGCGGTGAAGGCGTACGCGGACACGAACCCGACGCTGAGCGGCGAGCGGGCGCGATTGCTGCAGTTCGTCCTTCGCGACTTCAAGCGTGACGGGATGATGCTGAGCGACGCCGACCGCGCGCGTCTCACCGAGGTCCAGAAGGAGATCACGCGTCTAGGCATCGAGTTCGAGCGGAACATCCGCGAGGACGCGACGACGCTTTTCTTCTCGGCCCGCGAGTTGAGCGGGATGCCCGAGGATTTCCTCAAGAACCTGCCGCAGGCGCGGGGGTTGTATGAGGTCAACATGTCGTATCCGCAGTACATCCCCGTGCAGGAGATGTGCGAGGTCGAGGCGACGCGCCAGAAGATGTGGATCGCGTACAAGCGCCGCGGCGGAGAGAAGAACGTCGGCGTGTTGGAGCAGATTCTCAAGTTGCGTGCCGAGCAGGCGAAACTCCTGGGCTTCGCGAGCGCCGCGGACTTTGAGACCGAGGTGCTGATGTCGAAGTCGGCGTCGAACGTGGCGTCGTTCTATGCGCAACTCACGCCGCTGGTTCGCAAGAAGGCCGAGATCGATTTCGCCGAGTTGCAGAGCCTGAAGCGCACGCACCTCGCCAGCGCCGACGCGGTGCTCGAGCCATGGGACTACTCGTTCTACAAGACTCGACTCCTCAAGGAGAAGTACAGCGTGGACCCCGAGGTCGTGCGTCAGTACTTCCCCATGCAGTCCGTCGTGGATGGACTGTTTCAGGTGACGCAGCGGATCTATGGGTTGACCTATCGCGATGTGACGGCCGAGGCCAGCCAGCGCGGGCGTCACATCTGGCACCCGGACGTGACGTTGTATGAGGTTTCCGACAATGCCTCGGGCAAGGCGCTGGGCGAGTTCTACATCGACCTGTACCCGCGCCCGAACAAGTACAACCACGCCGCCCAGTGGGGCCTGCTCGAGCACAAGTTCTTCATGGACGGAACGGAGCAGAAGCCCCTCGCCGCCTTGGTGTGCAACTTCACCAAGCCGACCGACGAGGCGCCGTCGCTCATGACCCACGACGAGGTCGAGACGTTCTTCCACGAGTTCGGGCACTGCCTGCACACGATTGTGTCGGAGGCGAGCCTCGGGCGATTCTCGGGGACGAGCGTCGAGCGTGACTTTGTCGAGGCGCCGAGCCAGATGTTCCAGAACTGGGTGTGGAACGCCGACGTCCTCAACCTCTTCGCCAAGCATTACAAGACCGGCGAGCCGCTCCCCAAGGCGACGCTCGACGGGATGATCGCCGCCCAGAAACTCGCGAGCGGCATGGACGCGCAGAACCAGGTCTTCTACGGACTCACCGACCAGCGCTACCACTCGGCGCCGGACGGCGTCGTGGACACGATCGCGGTCCAGGCGACGACGTTCGAAGAGACCACCATGTTCAAGCCCGTCCCCGAGACGTTCTTCCAGGCGTCGTTCGGGCACCTCGTGGGGTATCAGGCCGGGTACTACGGCTACATGTGGTCGCTGGTGTACGCCTCGGACATGTTCACGCGGTTCAAGAAGGAGGGCCTGCTCAACCCCGAGGTGGGCCTGGACTATCGCCGCAAGGTCATCTCGCAGGGCGGCACCAAGGACGGGCTGGACCTTGTCCGCGACTTCCTCGGGCGCGAGCCCGACATGCGGGCGTTCCTCGAGCACCTGGGGCTGAGCGAGACGAAGTAAGGCATTCCATCACGCGAAGGAGACGACACGTTGGATGCCGACTCCGACGCGACGCACACCCATGATCGCCCCGCGCTCCAATCGCGGGCGGACGATCTTTCCATCCCGAGGTCCACGAGCACGCGCCGGAGACAGTCGGGCGTGCTCGTGGGTGATCGCGTCGCGCGGTTCTTCCCGGCCGACGGACGCGAGCCGGTGCCCTTCCCGGCGTATCTCGAGACACCCCAGCCGACAGGACCGCTCCCGGAGGGCTGGGCCGTGCGCCCCACCGCCGCGCGCGTGGGGAAGGTCAGCGGCGTGGAGTTCCGCCTGCCGCGGGGGACGTCGTTCTACGGCACGGGGGAACAGGCGGGGCCTCTCCTTCGCAACGGCACGCGCAAGACGCTGTGGAACACCGACGCCTTCGATTACTCCGACAAATCCCCCTCACTCTATCAATCGCATCCGTTCGTGCTGGCCGTCCGACCCGATGGCACATCGGTCGGCATCATTGTCGAGACGACGCATCGGTGCGCGATCGACCTGCGTCGTCCGTGGGCCGCGTTCTTTGCGACGATGGGCCCAGCGCCGGCGTGCCTGGTGATCGAGCGCGACCATCCGCAGGAGGTCGTCGAGGAACTCGCGCGGCTGACGGGCCTGATGCCCATGCCGCCGGCGTGGGCGCTGGGGTACCACCAGTGCCGCTGGTCGTACGAATCGGCCGAGCGTGCCGAGTCCATCGCCACGGGCTTCCGCGAGCGCAGGATCCCCTGCGACTGCCTCTGGCTCGACATCGATTACATGCGCGGCTTTCGCTGCTTCACCTTCGACGACAAGGCCTTCCCCAACCCCAAGGCCTTCAACGACTCGCTCCACGAACGGGGCTTCAAGACCGTGTGGATGATCGATCCGGGGCTGAAGGTCGATCCGGAGTATTGGCCGTACGCCGAGGCGTCGAAGCGCGGGCTGCTCATCACGACCGAGCACGGCGGGGAGTACCACGGCAAGGTCTGGCCCGGCGACTGCGCCTTCCCCGACTTCACCCGCGCCGACACGCGCGAGTGGTGGGCGTCGCAGTACTCCGACTTCCTCGCCACGGGCGTCGACGGCGTGTGGAACGACATGAACGAGCCGGCTGTCTTTGACGCCGGCGAGAAGACCATGCCCGCGACCAACCGCCACACGGCCGATGACGACCTCGGCGGGCCCGGCGACCACGCGCGGTACCACAACATCTATGGGATGCAGATGGTCCGCGCCACGCGCGCCGGCATCGAGCGGCTCCGCCCGGGCAAGCGCCCGTTCGTGCTCACCCGCGCCAACTTCCTCGGCGGGCAGCGCTACGCCGCATGCTGGACCGGCGACAACCGCAGCGACTGGCGCCACCTGCGCTGGTCGATCCCCATGGCGCTCAATCTTTCATTGAGCGGGCAGCCCTTCTGCGGGCCGGACATTGGCGGGTTCGTGGGCAACGCCGACGCCGACCTCTTCGCGACGTGGATGGGCGTGGGTGCGCTCTTGCCGTTCGCGCGCGGGCACTCGATCAAGGAGTCGGTGCCGCACGAGCCGTGGTCCTTCGGCGAGACGTGCGAGCGGCTCTGCCGGCTCGCGCTCGAGCGGCGGATGCGGCTCATTCCCTATCTGTATTCACTTTTCCACATCGCCGCGACGAAGGGGACGCCGATCGTGCGGCCGGTCTTCTTTGACGACCCAAAGAACCCGCGCCTTCGCGCGCTCGACTCGGCGTTCCTGCTCGGGCCCGACATCCTCGTCGTGTGCGACCTCACACCACGCGGGGACAACGCCGCGAACGCTGTCGCACTCGCGAGTCCCGCCGTGACCGGCGCTTCGAGTCATCCAGATTCCGCCGCGTCTGGCGCCTCGATCCCCGGCGTGCCGTCGCCGGTGGTCTTCCATCGTGCCGCGCCCGCCCACCCCGGACCATCGCCGCACTCCCAGATCCCCGATCACTGGATCCCCTTCGAGCCGCTGGATGTCTCCTCGCTCGCGCCCGAGGACGCCGCGCTCCTGCCGCAGCTGCCGAGGCTCTTTGTGAGGAAGGGCCGGGCGATCCCGCTCGGGCCGGTGACGCCGTTCATCACGATCCCCGTCCCCGACACGATCACCCTCGCCGCGGCGTTTGACGATCGCGGCGAGGCCCGATGCACCCTGTACCAGGACGCGGGCGATGGGCCATGCCCGCCGTTCTCCTCGACCGCCGCGCAGTCCGATCGCCGGGAACTCTTCCGCGTCTCCACCCTGCTCGTGCGGAAGGGCGAGCAGGGCCACGATCCCGTCGTCACGCCCGAGTCGCAGGTGGGCACGTTCGGCACGCTGCCGGGGTTTGTGGTGCGGGGGGTGTGAGGAAAGGAATGGAGAAGAGGCCATGGGAAATGGCAAAGGGCCAGAACGCCGATGGAAGCCGGAACTCTCGGGCCACTGAGGCGTTCCCGAGAGGGTTCAGGAGGCTTCAGAAGAGATTCTTGAGGCTTCATGAGACTGTCTTGAGGCCTCAAGAATGTCTCATGGGGTCCTCTGAAACACTCAAAGGACACCGGAATTGATTTTTTTGGCGCTGGGAGTGCGCGATGGGCGGTGGATCGGCCTTCATGGGCCGAAAATGGGGTTGGGGGATGGGATGAGGAAGCGCACACGAGGGTCGTCTCGCTTGCACGTGACAGAGATTGGGGGGATGGGGAACACCGCTCTAGAGAACTGTGCCACCAAAGACGACAGGGCCACCACGTCCACGACGTGTTCGACGAACGCCGAATCACGAATGCCTAGTGCCTAGTGCCAATTGCCTTCTCTCACGACTTCGCCCCGTCGCCCCCGATGGACTCGCGCATGGTCGTGTCGGCCTGGATGTTCTTCATCTTGTAATAGTCCATGACGCCCAGGCGCCCGCTGCGGAAGGCGTCGGCCATGGCCTTGGGGACCTCGGACTCGGCGAGCACGACCAGCGCCCGGTTGCGCTGCTCTTCGGCGCGGTGCTCCTGCTCCTGGGCGACGGCGAGGGCGCGACGCTTCTCGGCCTCGGCCTGGGCCATCAGTTTGTTGGCGTTGGCCTGATCGACCTGCAGTTTCGCGCCGATGTTCTCGCCCACGTCGATGTCGGCGATGTCGATGGAGAGGATCTCGAAGGCCGTCCCCGCGTCGAGCCCCGAGTCCATCACCTTGCGGCTGATCTGGTCGGGGTTCTCCAGGACGCTCTTATGCTCGCTGGCCGAACCGATCGTCGAGACGATCCCCTGGCCGACGCGGGCGATGATGGTCTCTTCGGTGGCGCCGCCGACGAGGCGGGCGATATTGGTCCGCACGGTGACGCGGGCCTTGGCGCGGAGCTGGATGCCGTCCTTGGCAACGGCGTCGATCGTCGGGCGTGGGCCGCCATGGGCCGGGCAGTCGATGACCTTGGGGTTCACGCTGGTCTGCACGGCGTCGAGGATGTCACGACCGGCGAGGTCGATGGCGGTCGCGATCTGCCACGGCAGCTCGATCTTGGCGCTGTGGGCGGCGATCATGGCGCTGATGACGTTGTTCACGCGCCCGCCGGCCAAGTAGTGCGTCTCGATGAGGTTCGTGGGGATGTTCATGCCGGCCTTGACGGCGCGGATGCGGTTGATGACGACCGTCCGCGGATCGACGCGGCGGAACTTCATCCCCACCATGTCGGCGATGCCCACGTCGGCGCCCGAGGTCTTCGCCTGGATCCACAGGCCGAAGAACTGGAGGAGGAAGAGGAAGATGATGAGGAAGATAAGGACGACGGCGCCGATGATGACGTAAACGATGACGTCGGAGATGCCGCCCCCCCCACCCCCCCCCCCGCCGCCACCACCACCCTGAGCCAGCGCACTCGCCGCGGGAAGGGCGCCCGCGAGGGCCGCGAGCAGGAGGGAACGTGGGAGACGGGTTGAAAGCGACTGCGCGTGCATGCGAATCCTCCGCAAAGAGTCCAACGTCGGTGGTCGATGGCCACGGGCGTGGGTGGCTGTGGGGTCGTGTCGGTCCTCGAGTGGGGAGTATAGAGAAACTCCGGCGGGCGTTCCGGGAGGGCCAAGCCGATGGCGTTGCGGCACACGGAGAGCGGCTGGCCATCGTCCATGCGAATGGTCGATGGGGTTAGCCGAGGCTGCGGACGCGGAGCGTGCCGCCGTCGATCTTGACGACGCGGACGGCCTTGCCGCGATCGACGAACCCCGAGTCGCAGACGGCCTCGAATCGCTCGCCGTTGAGTTCGACCGTGCCGACGGGGCGGAGATCGACGACGACGCGGGCCTCCTGCCCGATGAGGGCGTCGCGCCTGCGGCGCTCGGCGAGTTCGGCCTCGAGTTGCCGCTCGCGCTCCTCGTCGCTGGGCGTGCCGATGATCCGCCGACCGAGCTTGGTGTGCGGCCAGAACTTCATGGCGAAGACGATCGCCGAGGGGATCAGGAGGAGGATCAGCCCGACGCCGACGAAGCCCCATTGCGTGCCGGCCTCGGCGTCATAGCGGAAGAGGCAGACGATCCCGCCGATCGCGGCGGCGGCGGCCCCGATCGAGAGCGCGCCCATGCTCGGAATAAAGATCTCGGCGACGACGAGCAGCACGCTCGCGGCGACGAGAAGCAGGCCCCAGGTCAGGAGTGAGTCCATCGACGGATTATTGACCCGTGACGGGCGCTCACGCGCTGCCGGTGCCGGGATTCGCCTCGACGCCGATTCGGAAGGCCGTCACGCTCGTGACACGCACCGTCTGGCCGGCCTCAATGAAGCCGAGTTCGCTGACGGCGTCGATGATCTCGGCCCCGATTTGCACACGCCCCGCCGGGCGCATCGGCGTGAGGGCCTTGCCGATCGCGCCCACGCGGACCACGGGACCCTCGTCGGCGTCCATCGCGCGGAGGACGTCGGCGTTCTCGTCGTCGTCGGCGGCATGGGGCTTGAGGACGAACCTGTTGAGCACGGGGATGGAGCCGAAGTGCTTCGCGAGGAAGTAGATCGCCGCCCCGGCGAGGATCGTCGAGATCATCACCGTGAGCGAGCCCATCGCCATCTCGTGGCGTTCCCACGCGGTCTTTGGGAAGAGCGTCCGCGAGCCGGTCACGACTCCGACCAATCCGCCAAAGAGCAGAATCACGCCCGCGATCCCCGCGACGCCGAAGCCGGGCAAGACGAAGATCTCGACGAGCAGGCTCCCGATGCCCAGGACGATCGAGCCGATCGCCCACCAGTTGGCCATCCCCATGAGGAGCGACGGGCCGAGCAGGCCCACGAGCGCCACCACCGCGATGATCGCGGGCACCGTCGCCCCCGGGTGTGTCATCTCCACAAAGAGCGCGACGAGGAAGACGAGAATCAGCACGATCCGCACGGGCAGGAACGACAGGAACCACACCAGTCCCTCGGACCAGCTCTGGTCCAGCACGCGGATCGTGGGCGAGCCGAAGAAGTCGCGGAGATCATCGACCGAGTCCACGCCATGGACACGACCGGTCTTCGCGTCCACGTCGTTGTACGCGAAGCCATAGTGGGCGATATCGGTCGCCTTCATCATCGCCGGGCCGCTGTCGTCCTTGATCTTTTCGACGAGCGTCCACTGGCCGCGGTCGGCGGGCGTGAAGACGGGGCGAATCGAGTTGATCTGCAGTTGCGCGTTCACGTCCCCGGCGGTCATGGCCTTCAGTCTTGACCCACCTCCGCCCCCGCCCCCCCCGCCACCCGCGGCGTTCGTCCCGCTCCCCGCCGATGAACTCCCCGATGTGCCCACGAGGCGTGTTGGGCCGACGCCATTGGTCTCGCTCGCCTCCTTGGGAAAGAGCATCTGGAACTCGTTCCAGTCGATGCAGACCCGCTGCCCGGTCGATGTGTTCTCGACCAGCCACAGGGACAGGTCCTTGAGCACGATCGCCTGGGCGAGGAGTTCATCCCACTCATACGCCCCGACGCGCTCGTTGTGCCGCCGGACCGAGTCCACGACCTCCGCGAGCAGGGGCGGGAGGATCTTCTTCAGGATCTCGGGATCGCTGATCCCCATGATCCCGATCGGCCCGCCCGCGAGCACGGGCATCGCGTCGCCGAACGACGCCGTGTCGCTCACGATGATCTCGTCGCAGGCCAGCGCGATGATCGCCCCGGCGCTGTACGCGTCGCTGTGCACCCACGCGTAGATCTTCGGCACGCGCGACGACTTGATCGCCTCGCAGATCTGCAGCGCCCCGTCCACCGCCCCGCCCGGCGTGTCGAGTTCAAAGACGACGACGTCTGCCCCCGCGCGCTCCGCGGCCATCAGCCGGCGTCGCACGCTCGTCGCCATCACCGACCCGTGCGTGATGTCGCGCCCGTCGATCTCGCCCTTGATGGGAATGACGACGACGCGCGACGCCGTCCGCTCCGCGGGCAGGACCTTGATTCCCCCCCCGTCTCCTCCGCCAGTCCCATCCGCCGCGATCGCCCCCAACTCGCCGCCGCCCAGCAGGGCCGAGGCATCCCCGCCCGTCCACGACAGCACCATTGCCACACTCGCCAGGGCAAGGAGGAATCGGGCCAGAAGTCGGGAAAGGGGAGGGAGGGGCATGGTCATGGTGTTCATCGCTCGGACGGTCCACAAAGTATACGAAGGGCACGAAATCGTGATGCTGGAGGGGCGCGGGATAAGGAGGTGAGCAGGTGATTCACTCGGGTGCCACCAGTCTGCGGCTTTGAGACGACTGGTGCCGGACACGCGGCGACGCCCATCGCGCGTTCACGAATGCCGAACGCTAAATGCCTAGTGCTTAGTGCCCGATGCCTTCCCCCTCACACCCTCCCCCACATCGCCACGACGACCGCGAGCAGGACCAGGCCCATCGCCACGCCGTCGCGCCAGTGCCACGTGTCGCCCATGACCTTGAGCGAGAAGACGAGGAAGACCACGAGCGTGATGCACTCCTGAAGGATCTTGAGTTGCGGCGTCGTCAGCCCGCCCCCGCCTCCGCCCGTCGCGCTCACGTGCCCGATCCGGTTCGCCGGGACCTGCAGCAGATATTCCGGCAACGCGATCAGCCACGAGATGCCGATCGCCATGAGGAGCGGCCAGGCGTCCTTCTTCTTCAGGTGGAAGTACCACGCGAAGGTCATGAAGGTGTTCGACCCGACGAGCAGCACGACCGTGACGAGCCAGCGAGGAAGGCCGAAGATCATGGCGAAGGGTACGGCGGGGCTATTCGAGGTGTAGAGGTGAGCAGGTGAGAGCCGCGCGTTCCCCATGAGAGCCGAAATCCAAATTACGCACGCCGAGTCCGTATTCCTACCCCTCACGTCCCCGGCGTCTCTTGCTCGACGTGCCACTTCATCGTGCCCCCACTGCAATCGATGTGCACCGCGAAGAAGCCGGGTTTGCCGTCCTTCGTCCTCGGCTCGGCGGCCTTCATCAGCGGCCAGATGATCCTGCGATCGCTCTCAGGCACCGGCAGATGTTCCAACTCCTCCGGCTCGTGCCACGCCAGCGTCCCCTCGCGCATCTCCTGCGGCTCCACCCACACTGGCCCAAGCACGCGGTAGACGAACATCAGCCAGTGGCCCTTCCCCTCGAACTCGCGCTCGGCGACCAGGCCGATCAGATGCAGACGCTCGATGGGGACGTCGATTCCGGCCTCCTCGAGAATCTCGCGGCGGGCGCACTGGGCGGGCGATTCGCCGTGGGCCACGTCGAGTTTCCCGCCGATGGGCGAGCACAGGCCCTGGTTCGGCGTCCGGCTGCGCTTGAGCAGCAGCACCCGGCCCGTATCGTCGCGGAGATCGCACAGGCACGCGATGCGATACGGCATGTCGGGGCGGGCGCCCGAGACGAGAGAGTCTGGCATGGGGGAGGGTAGGGGAAGGCAATGGGCACTTGGCACTTGGCACTAGGCATTCGGCATTCGGCATTCGGCATTCGGCATTCGGCATTCGGCATTCGGCATTCGGCATT
>CAZVMU010000007.1:0-134357 GCA_964628245.1 uncultured Phycisphaeraceae bacterium
AGACATAGGACTCCACCGGCCCGAAGAGGTCCGGTCCGATGGCGCCCGTGACGATCCGTCCATCGGAACTGATCGAGCCGTGCTCGTCCCAGGCGCTCTCGAACGGAAAGGGTGCTCGTCGCACGCTCGCATCGTCGCGATTCCAGATGAACGTACCCTCCGACGTTACGCCTGGACTCAGTTCGCCATTCCGTAAGATGACCGCGACGCTGCCATCATGGTCGAGATTGATGATCCGACCCCTGGATTGTGATCCAAAGAAGGTCGTCGTCGGGGTTTCATAGACCGAGCCATCGTCGTGGAACAGCATGGGCAGCAGGCTCGGTCCCGATCGGTTCACGGCCACAACGCGACCATCGCCGGAGATGCGGGGGTAGATCCCAAGGCCGTACTCCGTCCGAACACCCGAAGGAGATTCGCGGAAGACCGGCTCCGTCAAGCCGAGGAACTCACCGTTATAACTCACGCCCACGATTGACCCGTCGTCGGCGATGTCCTCGATCCAAAGTCGCTGATACCCCGGACTCGGCTGGATGAACCGCAGGCTCGGCGTCTGGGCGTGAACTTGGCCCGCGACCCAGGCCGCCAAACCGACCACGCCCCACACGACCGCTTTCGTCGCCGCACTCGTTGCCGCCGCAGTCTTCGCCCGAGTTCGCATCGTGCCGCCTCCAGACCCCGACGGGCTGGCCCCGTCACGTTGGGGCTTCCAGGGAGGAATGTGCACCACGTTTCTGGTTTGTCAACCAAAGTGGCCGGATTCTGGAAGATTCAGGGAAACGATCAGGCTTGTGCCCACCTGCTCACGACCCCAAGTCCCTACTTCGTCGCCATCGGCAGGAACTTCTCCACAACCTCCAACGCCGCGTGGAGATACTTCGGGTTCCCCTCTCGCTCGATGAGCGCCGGGGCACACGCCGCCGCCAGCACTCGACGCACGCACGCCAGGTGCGCATAGTCGCCATCCTCGGCCGCTCCCCCTCCGCTCCCGCCACCACCCATCCCACGCTCCCGCCGCAGCCGAGCCAGCTCCGAGACCGGCTTGATCCCGTGCAGGAACTGCTCATGCCCCCAGAACTGCCGCTCCAGATACAGCGCGTCCTCCAGCCAGTGCCCGGGATGCACGAGCGCCATGTCAATTAGCACGCACCCCCCCGCCCCCCCCTCCCCCACCCCAGCCACATTCTCTCCATCATCCGTCCCCGACGCCCCGAACGGCGCACCGCCACCAATCGCAAACCCGTTCTCCCCCCCCGGCATCGTTGGCGTCCCGTTCTCCTTTGAACGCCGCATCGCGTTCCCCGGGTGCACATCCCCATGGCACCACGTGTTGATCGGCCGAGCGTGCCACGTGTTGAGCAGCCCCGGCAGCGCCCGCCCCACCTGCCGCAATGCCTCGCTCCACTGCGGCGCATCCGCAATCACATGATCCCGCGCCTCCTCGCGTCCGCGCGCAATCAGCGCCTCCCAGTCTGGCTCCTTCACCGCCCGACCGGCCTTCGCGTCCACCGGATGGGCCGCCACAGCCCGCGACTGGAACTCCACCACCGCCTCGAGCATGTCTCGCACATCCTGCTCAACGAGGTGGCACCCATGCCCGCCCAGCGGCGAGCCCGACAGACGCTCCACCACCACCCACGCCAGGTCATACCCCCCGACCTCCGTCCCGCACGCCACAACCCTGGGCACAGGCAACCCCGCCCCATCCGCCCACCCCTGATCGTCCACCTTTCCAAGCCGCGATGTCCAGCGATACTCCACCGGCCCCACCGGCAACTTCACGAGCACCGGCACGCACCCGCCGTTCTCAAAGGACCACAACGAGAACCCCGTCGCCGCCCCTCCACGTTGCCACTGCGAGCGGAACCACTCGATTGGGCCCAATCGCCCGCTGCAGTGGTCCCGCAGCACCGGCTCCAGCATGTGCGCCAGACCATCGGCGTCCTCGGCCGACATCCCAGCATTCACCCCGTGTTCCGCCATCGCACCTCCAGAATACACCCACTCCACGAAACCCTCAACTCGAACTCGCCGCGTTGATCACACCTCGCCAGAACGCCCCCGGGCCGCCTCCCACGCCCGCCACAACGATTCCATCTCCTCCAGACTCAAATCCTCCGCCCGCCTCGTCGGATCGATCCCCATCGGCATCTCAAACCCCCGCCCCAGCACCGACCCCAGTTGCTTCCTTCGCTTCCCCAGCACAATCTGGGCAAAGTCGAAAAAACCGCGTGCATCCAGCCCCTCGGTTCCCGCCCGCCGCCGGATCGCCATCATCACACTCGTCACGTCGGGCCTCGGCCAGAAGCACTCCCCCGGAAGGACCGCGACACGCTCCACCTCCGCCACACGCTGCGCGAGGATCCCCACGGGCCCGAACTCCTTCGACCCGGGCTTGGCAAGCAGCCGATCCCCAACCTCGCGCTGGATCGTCACATACATCCCCCGGCACACCGCCCCACCATCCGCGCCCGTCCATTCCGCCAGCAGCGTCGTCATCACCCCCGTCCCCGCGCCATACGGCAGGTTCGACACCAACACAAACTCTTGCCTTCCGGCTCTCTCCATCGCCACCTGTATCGCCCCACGTAGCGCCGGCGCAAGCATCCGCTTCCCCTCGAGGCAATCGCCCTCGACCAGCACGAATCGCTCACCAACCGCCGCGTACCGCTCGCGAAGATGCGCGCATAACCCGCGGTCGATCTCCGCCGCGATCACCACGCACCCACGCGCCACCAACTCATCTGTCAATGTCCCCGTCCCTGGCCCGACCTCGAACACGACACCGCCCGCCTCGACGCCCGCCGCATCGACGAGTTTGCGGATCAGGTTCTGGTCGAGCAGGAAGTTCTGCCCGAACTGCTTCCTGGGCGAGAGCCCGCGTGACTCCAGAATCTGACGGATCTCGGCCAGTGACTGCATGCGTTACCACGCTCCCGCCAGCACCAGGTCGATCGCCGCCGCCACGCCGTCCTCGTTGTTCGTCCGCGTCATCCGCTTCGCCGCCCGCTTGGCCTCCTCCACGCCATTCCCCATCGCCACACCCAACGCCGCGTTCTTCAGGAGCACCACGTCATTCACCTGATCGCCGATGGCGCAGATCCGCGTGATATCCCGCCCGCGCCGCTTCGCCAGCGCACACACCGCGTCCCACTTGTTCGCCCTCCTGTGGAACACTTCGAGGATGTGCGTGGACTCGCCGTTCTCCTCCTCGCGCACTACCGCCGGGAAGTTGTGCATCACCGTCTCCCCCCCGAACTCGCCATGGATCGCGCGTTCCAACGGCATCAACCGACTCGCATACGAGCACGCCCCCACACGCACCGTGTGCTCCGGGTGCTCATCATCCTCCACTCGCCGAACCTCGCGATACTGAATCCGATGCTCGTCGAACCACCACCGCGTCGTCGGGTCCAGCCGCTCCCCGCCGCGACCCGTCACCACGAGATAGTCGTACCCCGTCTCCAACGGATCCTTGAGGACCAGGGCCGCGTGCCCGTGATCCACGATCCGCGTCGTCACGCCCCGAGCCACGTCCGTCGGCAATCCGAACCGCTCCCGCGTCCTTCGCTCCACCGGGCACGCGATGATCGACCCCCCCGCCACGACCACGTGCTCTTCCTGCCGGATCCGCTCGAGCGCCCCCAGGCACTCCACAAGCCCACGCCCCGTGCAGATCGTCACCAGCACCCCGGCCTTCCGCGCCCGCTCGATCGCCCCGACGTTCGCCTCGCTCACGCGACCGCGCGAGTCCAGAAGCGTCCCATCGAGATCGATCGCCAGGACGTCATACGCCGGCGTGCTTGCTCGCCCATGATGTGGAGTTTCAACCTCGCGCTGGCTCACGGCCTGAGCGTACGCCCATCACCGCTGATCGCGTCGCCGCCCGTCGCCCCGAACACGATCGCGTTCTTCCCCAACCGCTTGCTCTGCATCGACCGCTCGTCGGCCTTGCGCAAGAGTTCCGTCGCCGACGCCCCGTCCCACGGATACGTCGCCAGTCCGCCCGACACCGTCAATGTTCCCGGGGCGCTCCCGCCCAGTTTCGGGAACCGGTGCGCGTTGATCTGCGACTGGAACCGCTGCGCGATGTCAAAAACCGTCTTGGGGTGCTTGCTCTCGGGCGAGCGCGGCCCGCGCGGGTCGTAGAAGACCACCGCGAACTCGTCGCCGCCGATCCGACAGACTCGATCGCTCGGACGGATCACGCTCTGCATCAGGCGCACCGTCTCGACAAGGATCTCGTCCCCCGCCTCGTGGCTGTACTGGTCGTTGTACCGCTTGAAGTCGTCGATGTCGAACATCAGCACGGTGACGTTCCACCGCTGCTCGCGGGCGGCCTCGATCGCCGTCGCGAGATAGCGCTCGAAGTACCGCCGGTTCCACGCCCCCGTCAGCGGGTCCATGAACGCCGCCTGGCGCAACTGCGTCTGCTGGTCACGCAGGCGAAGCCAACTCGCCAGCCACGACGCGTGCGCCAGCAACTCCGACGCGTCCGAGCCGCTCGCCAGGAGCCGCCCGTACACCACCGCCTGGTAACTCACCGGCACGCCCACCACGCCCAGCGCGTGGGGCGCACTCGGCTCGGCGGCCACAAACTCCACCGTCGGATCGCCGCAACGACCGCGGATTCGCTCGAGCGCCACCGGCAGAATGTCCCGCCCCTGCAGCATGCACTCGACGATCGGCCCATCGCCAAGATCAAGCACGGCCGCACGAGGACCAAAGTCCGTCGCCGCACCCTCGGGAGGCTGGGGGAGTGACTGTTCGCTCTCCGCGGAAACAGGAACCGAGACGCGAGAACTCTCCGTCCCCTGCACGCGACCTTCCGTTGGCACGCTGAGCAGGCTCCGAACGCCCTCGCTCGCCGACGCGCCATCGATCGATGCGTCCAGTAGACCCTTTGCCTCGGCCGTGTCCTGCCCGACAATTCCACACACCCGCACGCCCGGATCGACCATCCGCAGCGCGCGGAGAAAATCCACAAATCGCTCGCGTCCGCCGCCATCCTCGGCCGACCCAAGCCACGTCTGGACGTCACCCGCGAGCACCACCACCGACTGCGTCGGCGATTCCTCGTCGATCGGCGTCGCGAGTTCACCAATCGCCTCGTACGCCGCGCCGACTCGGACCAACTCAAAGTGGGCATCGCGACGCAATGTGGCGTCCAGCCCCGTCCGCCCGACGAGGATCACCCGAACACCCGTTGTGTGATCAATCAAACCCACCAACCGCGGCCTCCACGCAGAATCCCAGTCTTTATCGTCCCTTCAACCAACCGAATCGAGCCGACCCACCCGATTCAGGACCATGTTCGCGCCTATCCCAACACCCCATAACTCACTCACGTATCCGTACGCCCGTGCTCGTTCTCCGGATCGCCCATCAGCATCCGCAGTTCCTCGGCCGTGAGGTCCGGCCCGCTAGCCGACTCGGGATCGCGATTCGCGACGACTGGGTCCGAGAACGCCTGGCCCGTGAACCCCGACAGTCGCAACTTTGGGCCGCTCGGCGCGCTCGATTCGCCGCGCCCCCGGATCACGTCGGCCAAACCCGATCGGACCACGACTTCAGGCTTTGTGGGCACGTCCTTGGCGCCGCCGGCGGCACCAGTGTTTCTCAGTTCAGCCGCGCTCGAACGCGAGAGCGCTGACCCGTCGAACTTCCAGATCGGTGTCTCCGGGCGATATCGCTCCACGACACCTATCACCGCGCCAAGTTCTTTGACTCGTCGCGGCTCCACGACCAGCAGCACGGCCCGCGTGCCGCCGTTGTCCCGCACAACATCCGCGAGCGCCAGCGCTCCCGAAGTCCACTCGCTCCAGGTCAGGCCGCGCCTTCGGAGCGCCTCGCCGAGTTTCGGATGCACCTCGCCGGCGTGATAGACCACGCACCGCGCCCGCCCGGATTCCGTTCGTGTTCCACCCGATGGCTCCGCCATGCCCAGAGCGTAGGTCGATCGCGTCTCCGATCGGCCTGTGGAATCACCGCCGAAGTTCGTCGGCGATCTCCAGGGCCACACGCCTTGCCCCGTCCGCTGGGCCGAGTTTGCCCAGATTCTCACGCATGTTCGCGCGCACGCTCGCATGGAGCCTTGGTTCCACCGCCGCCCACAGCGCCGCCGAGTTCGCCCCCGGCTCGATCAGGTCGGTCACAAGCACCGCGCCGCCGACCTCGACCAGCCGCGCCGCGTTGCGCGCCTGGTGCGCATCCTTGTGATAGGGATACGGCACGAAGATCGTCGGCACGCGATTCGCCCAGACCTCCGCGACGATCCCCGCGCCCGAGCGCCCGATAGCAAGATCGGCAGCACCCCAGGCGACGCCCATCTCGCGGATACGTGCGTACACGTGCGCGCGCACGCCCAGCCGTTCGTATGCCTCGCGCACCTCGCGCTCGTCGTCCTTGCCTGTCTGGTGGATGATCTGCCAGTCGGCGAGTGTGTCGCGATGGGCCTCGACCATGGCGACGACGCCGCGGTTTATGCTCCGCGCGCCCAGGCTCGCGCCGGTGATGAAGAGCGTTGGGCGATCGGGATCGAGGCCGACTTGCACGCGACATTCCCGAGGATCCGCGGCGGCGATCGCGGCGGTTCGGACAATCGGCGGAATCCGTGGCCACGACGGCGGCCCCGCGTCGGCGGTGGTGAGCACGCGCGTGGCAAACCGGGCGACGAAACGGCTGGACAGACCCGCGACGGCGTCGAGATTGACCATGATGACGGGAATGCGCGCGCGTCGCGCGCTCCACGCGACCGGGGCCGCCACGAAACCACCGAGGGCCACCACCGCGCGCGCACCGGCGATCAATCGCGACGCGTCGGTCGTGCTCTTTCTCCAATGTGCCGCAAAGGCCAGCGCACGCCTCGGCGAAAGTCCGAACGGGCGGGCCTCGAGAGGCGTGAAGTCCACGGCCTTTCCGGCGAGTTGCTCGTTCGAGAGGATCGCGCGATCGATGTCGCGGGTGGAGCAGACGAAACGGAGGCCTTCTGATGTGACCGATGGGTCACATTCGAAGAGCTTCTCGGCGATGGCGAGGCCCGGGTAGATGTGCCCGCCCGTGCCGCCGCCGGCGAAGACGACGCGCGGCGTGCTCATGCCGGCACGAGGGCGTCGAGGGCGACCTCGTCGTCGTCCTGGGTGCGATCGACGGCGAGGACGAGGCCGAGGGAGAAGGCGGTGAGGATCCAACCGGTGCCGCCGGAACTGAGCATGGGAAGGGCGATGCCCTTGGTCGGGGCCATGCCTGTGGCGACGGCGAGATTGATGAAGGCCTGGAGCCCGACGGTCGCGACGACGCCGAGGACGAAGAGGCGGAGGAGGGGCGACCGCTCGCGGTTGTGGATGGCGTATCCGGCCCAGACGAGGGCGAGGAAGAGGCCGACGATCAGCCCCGCGCCAGCGATCCCAAGTTCCTCGCAGATGACGCCGAAGATGAAATCGGTGCGGCCTTCGGGGAGGTATCCCATCTTCTGGAGGCCGAAGCCCAGCCCGCGTCCGAAGCCGTCGCCATTGGAGACGGCGAGGAGGGACTGGATCATGTGGTAGCCGGTTTTTTCGGGGTCGGCGTAGGGGTTCAAGAAGGCGGTGATGCGGTCGATGCGGTAGGGGTTGGTGATGATGGCGCCCGCGACGCCGGCGAGGGCGAGAGGGACGAGCATGAGGAACTGCCAGAGTCTCGCCCCGGCGGCGAGGAGGACGACGCAGGCGCTGGCGGCGATGAGGGCGCCCGTGCCAAGGTCCTCGAGGACGACGAAGGCGGCGACGAGCGCGACGCCGACGAGCGCGGGGACGAGTCCCTTCCAGAACCTGGCGAGTTCGCCCGTGCGTGCGGCGTTCGCGGCGTACCACGCGACGAGGCCCGCGAGCGCCCACTTGGCGATCTCGCTGGGCTGCATGGTGAGATCTTTGGCAAAGGGAAGGACGATCCAGCGGTGCGAGCCGTTCTTGGAGAGGCCGATGAAGGGGACATAGACGAGGGCGCCGACGGCGACCAGGCCAAGGCACGCGAAAAGGAACAGGATGACGCGGCGGCGCGTCTCACCTGGAAGAGGCGTGGATGAGCCGTTCTCCATGGCCGCGGCGAGACGGCGGACGGGGACGTAGGTCCCGGCGATGAGCGCGGCGAGGGCGAGGGCCATGTAGGCCGAGGATCGCGAGAGGACGATGGACTGGAAGGTGACGCCGTCGGTGGCGGGATGGCCTGCGCCGACGAGTTGGACGCTCATGTCGGCGGAACTGACCATGACGACGCCGAGCGTCAGCAGGGCGAAGACGCAGAGCGCGATGATGTGCCCGGGTCGGAGCATCGGACGAGTGATATCGGCGAAGCGGGTCGACGCGGGCCAGAACGGAGTGTTGCGGTCGATACACGAATCGCCCGACCCACACGAGTGAGCCGGGCGATCGAATGTGCATCAACTGGACAGGCTGGCGTTAGGGTTCCATCTCGGCGGCGCCCTCAGGCTTGGCGTCCGCGGGAGCCTCGTCGGGGGACTTGCCCGAGGCGGCCACTTCTTTGGCCCGTGCGGTGGCCTTGACGACCTCTTCGGCGCTCAGGATCATGCCGGTCCGGAAGTCTTCCTGGGCGGAGAACATGCCGCGGAGGCCTTCCATCTCGTCCTGGTCGGGCATGACCATGGTGCCGACGCCGACGACGGTGCCTGTGGCGTCATACACGGGGTGGCCCATGGAGATGGCGTTGCCTGTGGTGTCGAAGTAGAGCTTGCGGGGCTTTTTGGTTGTGCCACAGATGCGGGACTCGCTGACGAGGGTGGCACGGTCGAAGAACTTGCCCATGCGGCGGACGCCGAAGATTGCGTCGCCGATCTCGGGGTTGGCGGCGTGGTCGAACGAGATGAAGGAATAGCCATCGGCGGCGGGTTCGTTGATCTGGATCCAGGCGAGGTCGAGTTCGCCGTCCTTGGCGATCATTTTGGCCTCGACGCCTTGGGTGTCGTCGCCGACGAGGACCTTGATGTCCGTGGGAGTTGGTGTGGGGCCGCCGCCGAAGCGGGACATGAACCCGCCGAGGTAGGTGTTGGCGACGAGGACGAGGCCGGTCTTCTCGATCATGACGCCGGGCGCTTCGATTTCCATCTCCATGTCGGCGTCGCCCATGCCCTTGAGGACAAACTTGAGGGTGATGAGCGCGCCGGCGCGGTTCTCGGCGAGGGACTTCATGGCGTCGGCGACGGGATCGTCGGCGCGAACGCGAGAGTCGCTAGGGGCGAAGGCCGCGAGGGCGAGCAGCGTGGCGGACGCGGCTGCGGCTAGGAGGACACGATTGGTGCGGGACATTCGGGTATCCATGGTGGCTCCGGGTGGGGCTCCTCTTGGGGAGCGGAATTCGGACGGACGGGGTCAATGGGTGCTGCACGAATGGTGACAGCACGGGTCGTCGTAGGGGAAGAGTTGTAGGAGAAGAAGACCCCGGCGGGACGCCTGGGCCACGAGATTGGGTAGGGGCGCGATGGTTCTCAGGGCTTGGGGGCTTCCTTCGCGGTTTCTTCGGCGGTCTTGGGCTTCCAGGACGGCTCGGCGAACTTGAACTGGGTGCGCTGCCCACGGAGGACGACGAAGGTGACGCGCTCGGGCTGGTCCTTGGCGATCACGTCCATCGCGTCGCGGTAGGAGGTGATGTCGGTGATCTCGGTGTCGTTGATGCGCTGGATGAGATCGCCCGTGAAGATGCCGGCGGTCCCGGCCCAGCCAGCGTTGTCGGCGTTGACGACCATGACGCCCTGGACGGTGTCGTCCCAGCGGTTCTCATCGCGATCGAAGAAGGTGAGTTCGCGGACGGTGAGTTCGAAGTCCTTGTTGGTGTCGCGGAGGGCCTCGTCCTCGCCGATGCGGGTGCGCTCGAGGGGGACGCTGACCGCGATGGATTCGCCCTCGCGGGTGAGTGTGAGGTTGGCGTCCTCGCCGATGTTGAGTTTGCGGATCTGGCGCTGGAACATGCCGGCGTCCTGCATGCCTCGTGGGTTGAGGCGGTCGCCATTGATCGCGGTGATGATGTCACCGACCTTCAGCCCGGCGGTGGCGGCGTCGGTCTTTGGATAGACGCGCGTGACACGGAAGCCGACGAGGTTCTTGTCGCCGAGTTGCTCGGCGAGGGTTCGGAGGATGGGCTGGGTGGCGACGCCGATCCAGGCCTTGGGGATCTCTCGCGGCGGATCGTGGGGCTTGTCGCGGCGCGGCTTGAGGAGCGTGATCTGGTTGGAGCCTCGGCGCTCGAACTCGACGAGCACATACTCGGGGAGCGGGTCCTGCCTGGCGATGTCCTTGTAGATGTCGAGGAGATCTTTGAGGGAATCGACGGGCTTGGAGGCGATGGAGCGGATGATGTCGCCATAGGAGAGCGAGGGCTCGGCGAGACCGGCGGGGCCGCCGGAGGTGATGCCGCGGACGAGGGCGCCCTTGTTGGAATCGAGGCGCCAAGCGCGGACGAGTTGGTCGGTGACCTGGGCGGCCGAGAATCCGAAGAGTCGGAGGGCGGCCTCGTCGGGGTCGTTGCGGAGAAGACGCTCGGTGGTCGCGGTGACGCTGAGTTCCTTGTGATCGCGCAGGACGACGAGGTTGATGGTGCTCCCGACGGGTGAATCGGCGATCGCGCGAGCGACGGTGGGGATCTCCTCGGGGAAGCGGGCGGACACGGTCTGGTCGTTGAGTTTGACGATGACGTCGCCGGCGTGGATGCCGGCTTTGGCGGCGGGCGAGTCGTCATCGACGGAGTTGACGAGGATGCCCTGCTCATAGCCCGAGCGCTTGATGCTCTTGAGGGAGATGCCCAGGGTGCTGCGGATGACCTCGCCGTCCTTGATGATGCGGCTGGTGATGTTGCGGGCGAGCGCCGCGGGAATGGCGAAACTCATGCCGGCGCCGCCCCGGGCGTTGACGCCGACGAGTTCACCTTTCATGTTGACGAGGGGGCCGCCGGAGTTGCCGGGGTTGATGAGGGCGTCGTGCTGGATCCACTGGGTGAAGACCTCGGGTGAGGAGTTGAAGTCGAACTCCTGGTCGGCGAGGTCGTCGCCGGAGGACGAGGTGAAGACGCGTTCGGTGTTGGAGACGATGCCGAGCGTGACCGAGCGCGAGAGCGCGAAGGGAGAGCCCATCGCGAGGACGTAGTCACCCACCTGGAGGTTGTCGGCGGTGGTGAACGAGGCGTTCTGGAGCGGGCCTGGGCCGGCGTCCTTGGGGTCGATCTTGATGACGGCGAGATCGGTCATGGGGTCCTCGCCGATGAGTTTGGCGGGGATCTCTCGCTTGTCGGCGAGGGTGACCTTGAACTCGCGCCCGTCGTTGACGACGTGGGCGTTGGTGACGATGTAGCCCTCGGGGCTGAAGATCGTGCCGCTGCCGACGGATTGGGACTTGTTCTCCTTGCCGCCGTAGTAGGAATAGGAGACGACGCGGATGTGGACGAGGGCGGGGGCGACCTTGTCACGGGCGAAGGAGATGGCGTCGCGGATGTCTGGGGTTGTGCCCGCGGGCTGATCGCTGAGCGCGTGGTTGACGGCCTCGAGTGGTGATGTTTCGGGCGCGATCTCGTGGGCTGGTGCCGTGGAGGCGCAGCCCAGGAGCGTGGATACGGCGAGCGAGACAGCGATCGCGTGTGTGTGCATGAGTACTCCCATCGGATCGCCAAGGTGGCGAAGGGTCGGGCCGAGTGTGATTCAACGCCTGGACGAGTGTCGAAGGGGTTCGACTCGCGAACGCCGCGGAAGATCCTTGGCGTGCCGAGGGCGGCGAGCCGATGTGAGTGACTTGATGGTCACGAGGATCCGGTCGGAGCTGGGCCTGGCGTGATTTTCGTGAGGCCGAGCGGCCGCGATCCGGCATTGCGGTCGCGACAGTCGACCGGTTGCGTGCCCTGTCGTGCGACCCGGCCGAGTTCGTGGGCTATATTTTGGCGGATTTGAATGGGGATTGGTGTAACGGTAGCACGACTGACTCTGACTCAGTTAGTCTAGGTTCGAATCCTAGATCCCCAGTTTACAAGCACTTACGTGTAGCATCTGCGCCCAGCCCGACACTATAAGTCGGGGTGTTGATGTGCGCTTCCGACACGAGGACTCCACGTCCGGGAACTTGGGCTTGAGCAGCAGGCGGGGCGGGTCGATGTTGGACATGGGTTGGTCTTGGGCCACGCGGCGGCGGGGAGGGTTCCCTGTGCCGGGTATGTGGCGTCGGGAGTCGCATGTCGAGGCGTCGATGGCTGTGGTGTGTCGCGGCGTTGCTGGCTGGGTTGGCCGGCGGGCCGTGGTGCGCGCGCGTGGACGCGGCTGGGGTGACGCCAGCTCGGGCTCGGGTGCTGCTGGAGCAGGGGAACGGGCGGTTCGCGCGCGGGAGGCCGGTTCGGCCGAACTCGAACATCGCGCGCGTGCGCGAGACGGGGGTTGCGGGGCAGAGTCCGATCGCGACGATCGTGGCGTGCTCGGATGCGCGGCTGGTGGTCGAATCGATCTTTGATCAGGGTGTCGGTGACTTGTACGTCGTGCGTTCGTTGGGGAACGTGGTGGGCGAGGACGCGCGCGCGAGTGTGGAGTATGGCGTGTCGCGGTTGCACACGCCGCTGGTGGTGGTGCTGGGGGATAGCAAGTGCGGGGCGGTGACGGGGGCGATTCTTGGGTGGAAGGCACGCGAGACGTGCGCGTCGGCGGCGGCGGCGATCGACCCGGCGGTGGCGACGGCGAAGCAGTTGTGGCCTCGGGAGCAGGGGTTGGACCTGGTGCCCCATGCGGTGAAGGAGAACGTGCTGCTGCAGATGGCGGTGCTGCTGCGGCGGAGCGAGAGTGTGCGTGAGGGCGTGCGTGAAGGAACCTTGGCGCTCGTTGGTGGCGTGTATGACGTTGACACGGGGCGTGTGACGTTGATTGGGGCGCACCCTGATGAGCGGGCGATGCTCGAGATGGCGCTCGAGGTTGTGCCTGAGGTCATGCCGCGTGTGGTGTTTGAGCGGGAGCCTGTGATAGAGGCAACGTCCGAGCCGAAGGATGATCCGCCTGAAGTGGTCGTGCCCGAGGCGCCCGTGGCGGTCACGACGACGCCCGAGCCTGTGATTGTGGAGCGGGTGATTGAGCGTGTGGTGGAGGTGCCGGCGGGTGACCACGGGGATCGTGCGACGCTGATTCCGTGGCCGATTGTGGTGCCTGTGCCGATGGTTCGCGCGGAGAACGAGCGGGTCGGGTTTGGTTTGAGGTCGACGGAATCACAGGCGGATGACGAACCGCGAGTGAAAGAGCCTATTGAAGCGAGTGCGCCTGCGCCAACTCCCGAGGCTGGCAGGGCTGAGCACCAGGAGGCCAGCGGGAATGCGTGGCGGGACGCGACGGTCGCGTTTGTGGGTGGGTTGGCCGGGGTTGGGTTTGCGGCGTGGATTCTTCGGCGACGGAAGCGTGAGGCCGTTGCGTTGGGCGTGATGGAGCGGTCGATCGGGGAGCCGGATCGCACACCAGACAGTTCAATGCCGGAGGCTTGCGGCCCGCGCGACTCGAGTCGTGTGGCGGCGGTTCAGATTTGGGTCGGTGATATAGGCGACGTGTCCTCGACGGTGAACGTGATCGTGCCGAGTGAACGGATGGCGATGACGTCATCGGTGGCCGAGACTGAAACCGAAGAATCGGTCGCGACGGACGCTGCTGAAACTTCCGCGAGTGCGACGGAGCGGACGCCTTTGGCATTTGCGGTGTTGGATGAGATCGAGGACGAGTGCGCGTCGGTGTCGGCGCTCGGCATCGCCGGGCCTGTGATGGGCGAGTTTGCGGCGCATCGGGATGTTGACATGGCGGGCGATGGCGATCAACGCCTGACGAGCAACACTGGTGATGTGCCACCTTCGATCGAGGATGAGGCGAGCGGCGTGATGAGTTCAGGGACGATCGACGGAGAGATTGTGCCTGTGGCGGGTGGCCTGGGGTTCATGGCGTACGAGGACGTGTCGACGGACGAACAGGTGAGTCCCACCGATGAACACGGCGGCATCTCGATGGAGTCGATCGTCGAGCGTGTGGTCGCGCGGCTTGGGTCGATGGCGGTCCGGGGCGACGTTCCGAATCCCGCGGAAGCGAGTGGCGTCGGCAGGACTACTGAGTCGGTTGCGACAGAACGTGCGAAGGCTGATGAAGCGACGCCCGGAACGCTTGAGTCCGATCTTCCTCATGTAGGCGTCGAGTTCGATCGCCAACTGGACCAAGAGATCGAGAGGGACGAGGCGGCCTTGGAGTCACGGCTGGACGATGTCGCACACGTCGTCGGCGAGATCGTGGAGTGGCTGGATGAGGCGGGCGTGGTGAGGTATGACACGAACGAGCACGATTGTGCGTCGTTCGACGATGCCGCGGCGGTCGACGATGCTCCAGCAGCCACGGACGAGGCGACTCCCACCGAAGCACCGTCTGAAGTTTTTGCGGCGATCGAGATGGGAATCGAGCCAGCCGAGTTGGAGCGTGGGTTGGTCACGAGTGGTGATCTGGGCGGCATTGCAGCGGACGCGGTTGTGCCTCGTGACGTCGATGATGCGAGGACTCCTGATACGACCGACGCGGGGGCGATCGACACGGTTCCTGTCTTCCCGGCCTTGACGGGAGTGCACGCCAACGAGCAGCACCCCGACCCGGTGACTGATTCGACGACACAAGGGCGTTCGGCTGATCGAGTACATGTAGACGCGCGGGCGTCTGGGGAGTTGCCGCCGGGAGTGGAACGCTCGTCGGAGGATGAACCGGCTCTGGATCGCGCACGCAAAGCGGCTGAGACTTCAGCCGCATCGCACGGACGGCAGGTTCAGCCGATACGAGTGCTCGACTCGAGCGTGCCTGAGCGTTCGCATGACTCATCGACCGATGTTGACGAGTCACACATTGGCGGCAACGTTGGGGGAGATACCGGGGCGCTTCTGCGTTCACTCGAACGACTGGCGGATCAGTCGAACTTGCTGGCGTTGAATGCCGCGATCGAGGCGGCGAGGGCCGGGGAGCATGGGCGCGGGTTCGGGGTGGTGGCGTCGGAGATGCGCCGTCTGGCGACGCAAGCGACGCAGACGACGCGGTCGCTGGGGGCGATGCTGAAGAAGCCGGCGACGGTCGAAGGCGGGACGCCTCGGGGCACATCGGCGGAACCGGGTGCGGATTTGGAGCGCACTAGACTGCATGGCGTGCGCGGCAGGACCGTGCCACGCTGAGACCGCGCGTGAACGAGGCTCGGTGAAATCGGGCCAGGGCGACGATCGAACGGAGGTGCTGGATGTCACGAGTCGTGGGCGATCCTGGCGAGATTCGGCGATTCGCGATGGACCTCAAGCGGTTCAACGGCGGGCTGGCGTCGCAGATGGCGGTGCTGCAGACTCGGCTGAATGACCTGGGGCAGACGTGGCGCGACCAGGAGCACGCGAAGTTTGCCGAGAACTTCGAGCAGACGATCAAGATCCTGGCGCGGTTCACCGAGAGCGCGGACCAGTACATCCCGTTTCTCATCCGCAAGGCGGAGAAACTCGAGGAGTATCTGCACCAGCGGTAGCGGCGCTCGCGGGGGCGTCTTGCTCCCGCGGCGCGAGCGTGAGAGGCGTGCATGCGCGAGGCGGCATCGGTCCGATCGATCGAAGCACTCCGGCGGTTCCGCACGGCGCTGCAGTCGTTCAACGAGGCGGCGGGGGCGGCGATCATCTCCGCCGACGTGGATGCGCAGCGCACGGGGCAGTGGCTGACGATGGAGCGGCCTGCGTTCTGGAAGCATCGCGTGCGTCAACTCGAGGACGAGGTGGCGCGGGCGAGGCAGGAGATCTCAAAGAAGATCATCACGCAGGCGCCCGAGCCTCCGAGCCTGGTGCTGGAGCGCAAGGCGCTCAATCGGGCGAACGGCTCGCTCGACCGGGCGAAGGAGCGGCAGGCGGCGACGAAGAAGTGGACGAGCGTGTGGGAGCGGGAGTCGCTGTTGTGCAAGGGGCCGATGTCGGGGCTGTCCGACGTGCTGCATCGCGAGTTGGTGGATGGCGTGACGCGGATCGAGCGGATGATCGATCGGCTGGATGAGTACCTGCGGGCGGTGTCGCCCGAGGCGCCGATGGATGTGGATGCGGGTTCGATCGAGAGTGCCGCGCGGACGCCGGCGGCGCATGCGCCGGGCGTGACGGTGTCGCGGGGTGGTGGCGATGCGCCGTCGCCGGTGGAGCGATTCGGGGCGCTGCGTGAGGTGGCGAGGGAGGTTCGCGAGCGGGCGCGGTTGCCACGCGGCGAGATGCTGCTGACGGCGTTCCCGGCGGGGGAGCCTGTGGAGAGCGACGCGGAGGCGCTGCGATCGTTGTCGCTCGTGGGCGAGGCGGTGGATCCTGGGCAGACACTGGCGATCTCGTGGCGGTGCGTGAGCGAGCATGAGGTGGTCTTGGCGCGATTCGAGCCGAGGGATGAGACGGATAGCGGCTGGAGCGTGGGCCCGATCCATGACGCGAAGGTGAGCGGGGCGTGTTGGCGGGTGGCGGTGTCGGCGCTGCTGGAACTCGTGCCGGGACTGGCGGCGGTGCTCTCGTTGCGTGTGGGGACGATGGTGGTGCTGTCGCTGGGGAACGTGCTCTCGGTTCTCGGGCCCGACGACGAGGACGCGTGGGCGGGAGGGTGGACATGAGCGTGACGGCGGCGAAGGCGGCGTTGACGGACGCGCTCAAGGAACTGCACTTCGCGTGGTCGCGGGTGCGGGCGGACTGGGACGACCCGGCGGCGGAGCGCTTCGAGCGCGAGGTCCTGGACCCGCTGGAGCCCAAGGCCATGGCGGCGGCGAAGGCAATGGATGAACTGGCGGAGTTGATCTCGCGGGTTCGGCGGGAGTGCGCGGATTCCGGCGACGTGGAATAGGCCTGAGGCTAGAGACCGGAGATCCCTGATGAGAGTGGAATCTCGGAGAATCCTGCCTGGGATCCGCAACACGAGACGCCGCGAACGGGTATGCTGGGTGCGCGATGGGTCGGGGCTGATGCCCCGGCAGAATCACCCGCGGGGCCTCAACATGGGCTTCAAGCGGGGCGAACGCGGGACGACGGGCACCGACACACAGCCATGAGCGACGCGAGTTTCACAGGTCGTGAGCGGGGCATCGTGGGCGGATTTGTGCCGCTCATGCTCGAGCGGTCCAGGTCGGACGCGGCGATGCAGAGCGCGCACAAGGAGTCGATCGCGACGGCGGATCGGGCGTATCGCGGCGTGACCGAGGACGCGCGACAGCAGGCGGAATCGGCGCGACAGGCGGCCGACGTGGAACTGGCGGGCGAGCTGAAGCGGGCGGGGGATGATCTCGAACTGATCCGCGAGGCGACGACGCGGACGATGGAGGCGGAGGTCGCGGCGTTCCAGGAGCGGCTGGGTTCGATCGAGAGTGCCGCGGAGCGTGAGTTGGAGGATGCGGCGTGGTTGGCCGAGACGGTCGTGGAGTCGGCGGAGCAGAAGGCGTCGGGGGATTTCTCGAACGCGAGCAAGGCGCACACGCACGGGCAGGCGGAACTGACGCAGATGCGTGCGCGAGCGAGCGAGTTGCTGGCGCGTCAGGGGCACGAGGGGCTGACGGAGGCGGCGGAGTTGATCGAGGGTGTGGAGCCGCCGCCACCGGTTGTGGGGCAGCGCGATTATGACGAGGCCCGGGCGCGGGCGACGGCGGCGCTGGCGACGCTGGAAGAGCGGCTGACGCCGGCGATCGTGCGCACGCCGACGCTGGTGGTGATGGTGCTGCTCTTCGGGGCGTTCGGGTCGGCGGGGAGCGCGATCATCGCGACGCGGACGGGGCGGCTGGAGCCGTGGGCTGCGGGGTTGACGGGGGCGGGGTTCGGCGTGGCGCTGGCGATCGTGGTGCAGTTGTTCCTTCGAAGGGCGCTGCGCGGTCGGGTGCGGACGGCTCGCGAGGAGTTCGAGAAATCGGCGGAGCACGCGCGGGCGATGGGCGACGCGTGGATCACGCAGGCGGAAACAGAGCGGGATCGGCAGGCGGGAGAGATCCGTCTGCGTCGCGAGAGCGAGATCCGCAAGGCGCGTGAGCGGTTCGCGGCGATCAAGCAGGAACTCTCGCGAAAGCGCCGCATGGAAGAGCCATCGCTTCGAGAGAAGCACCAGTCGAAGATCTCGAAGGCGTCGCAGGAGCATGACGAGACGGCGCGGCACGCGCGGGCCGCGCATGCCCAGCGTGTCGAGGCGATCTCTTCACGCGAGCGAAAGGCGACGGAGGAGGCGACCAAGGCCCGCGAGGAGGCGCATCGCCAGGCCGACGCGGCGCTTCGGGAAGCGCACGAGGCGATGACGCGGCGTTGGACCGAGGCGGTGGCGAATCTGGATGACGAGTACGAGTCCCTGGTCGCTCAGGCCGATCGCTTGTGCCCGGCGTGGGATGACGAGTCGTGGGCTCGGTTCACGGCGAGGGAGCAGGTGCCCGAGGCGATCCGGTTCGGGACGCTGGAGGTGGACCTCGCTTCGGCGCCTGGTGGATTGCCGACTGAAGGATTGCGTGTGCCGGCGCAGACGCACCTGCGGCTCCCCGCGATGCTGGATCTTGTGGGCCAGACCGATGGAGGTTCTGTTGCGGAGGGCACGCCGCGGCGAGGATCTCTCATCGTGCACACGGGTCCGGAGGGGCGCGCGACGGCGCTCAAGATGCTGGAGAACGTGCTGCTGCGCACGCTGACGGCCTTCCCGCCCGGCAAGGCCCGCTTCACGATCATCGATCCCGTGGGACTGGGGCAGAGTTTCGCGGGGTTCATGCATCTGGCGGATTATGAGGAAGCGCTTGTCGGCGACAAGATCTGGACCGATCCCAAGCGCATCGAGCAGAAACTCACGGACCTGACGGAGCATATGGAGAATGTGATCCAGAAGTACCTGCGTAATGAGTTCGCGTCGATCCAGGACTACAACGTGCAGGCGGGGGAGATCGCCGAGCCGTTCCGGTTCCTGGTGATCGCCGATTTCCCTGCGGGGATCTCGGAGGCGGCGGCGAAGCGTCTGGCGAGCATCGCCGAGAGCGGGCCACGCTGCGGGGTGCACACGCTGATCGTCGCGGACAATCGGCAGCGCCCGCCGGCGTATGTCCCGATGAGCGACCTCGAGCGGAGCGCGACAGTCCTTCAGTGGCAAGGATCGAGCGGCGGCGGCGGGAGTGGTCGCTTCGTGTGGAAGGATGAGGTCCTGGGCAAGTGGCCGCTGCGGCTGGAGATGCCGCCGGGCGATGGAGAGTTTAATCGATTGATCCACGCCGTCGGGCGATTGGCGAAGGACTCGAACCGGGTGCAGGTGCCGTTCGAGACGGTGACACCGCAGCCGGCGCAGCGTTGGACGGGGGATGCATCGGAAGAACTCCGCATCCCGGTCGGGCGGAGCGGGGCGACGAAACTGCAGTACGTCTCGCTCGGGCGAGGGACGGCCCAGCACGCCTTGATCGCCGGCCGCACCGGCTCGGGCAAGTCCACGCTGCTGCACGCGCTGGTCACGAACTTGTCCTTGTGGTACAGCCCGGACGAGGTCGAGTATTACCTCGTGGACTTCAAGAAGGGCGTGGAGTTCAAGACGTACGCCGCGCATCGCGTGCCCCACGCGCGGGTCGTGGCCGTCGAAAGCGAGCGCGAGTTCGGGCTGAGCGTGCTGCGCCGGCTCGATGCGGAACTGACGCGGCGCGGGTCGCTTTTCCGCGACGCGGGCGTGCAGGATCTCGCGGCCTATCGGCGGCACGCGCGGGGCGCGGGGCTTGGCGTCAGCCCGATGCCCATGCCCCGGACGCTGCTCATTGTCGACGAGTTCCACGAGTTCTTCGTGGATGACGACAAACTGGCGCAGGAGGCGGCGCTCCTGCTCGATCGGCTTGTGCGACAGGGGCGCGCGTTCGGCATCCACGTGATCCTCGGCTCGCAGACCATCGGCGGGGCGTATAGCCTGTCGCGGAGCACCGTGGGGCAGATGGCGGTCCGCATCGCGCTGCAGTGCTCGGAGGCCGACTCGTATCTCATCATGAGCGAGGACAACCCGGCGGCACGCCTGCTCTCGCGCCCGGGCGAGGCGATCTACAACGACGCGAGCGGCATGCTCGAGGGGAACAGTCCCTTCCAGGTCGTGTGGCTCCCCGAAGAGAAGCGCGAGGCGTGTCTGAAGCAGGTTTCGTTACTTGCGGACCAGATGCAGAAGCGTCCGCCTGCGCCCGTGGTCTTCGAGGGGAATGTGCCTGCGGACCTTGATCGTGACGCCCGCGAGTTGGGCCTGGGGCGATGGGTGGGCCAGACTGCGGCCTCGCGCGAGACGGGCGCGACCGCCCCACTGCCGCGCGTGTATCTCGGCGATCCGATCTCGATCAAGGAGCCGACGAGCGTGTCGCTGCGGCGTCAGAGCGGGAGCCACCTGCTCCTCGTCGGGCAGCAGGAGAGCGCGGGTTTGGCGCTGTGCGCGTCGTCGATCCTGAGCCTGGCGTCAATACACGCTCGGGAACTCGCGAGTTCGGGCGAGGCGCTCGTGCACATGCTCGACGCGGGGACGGTGGATGCCGACCAATCGCCGGTGCTGGTCCATGCCGCGCGGGCGCTGGGTTCCCGGGCGACGTATGGCGGCGTGCGTGACGCGGGCGCGGTCGTCGGGCGGGTCTTCCAGGAACTCGAACGCCGTCGGCAGGACGAGCATGGCGAGTTCTCGCGGCAGTATCTCATCGTCTTCGGGCTGCACCGCTTCCGTCCGTTGCGACGGAGCGAGGACGACTTCGCGTTCGACTCGGACACCGACGTCGAAACGCGTGCGGACAAGCAGTTCGCGCGGATCGTCCGTGATGGGCCGACGCACGGCCTGCACGTGATCACCTGGTGCGACAGCGTGACGTCTTTGGAGCGGACGCTCGATCGCCGGGCGGTGCGCGAGTTTGATGCGCGGGTGGCGTTCCAGATGAGCGCGAACGACTCGAGCGCGCTGGTGGACAGCCCGCAGGCCGTCGGGCTTGGGCCGAATCGGGCACTCTTGTACACGGAGGAGACGGGGCACGCGGAGAAGTTCAGGCCGTATGCCCTGGCTGATTCCGAGTGGCTCGCGTCGCAACTGCGCGCCATCGTGGGCGCCGCGTCAAGCACGCCGGCCTGAGTACGGTGAGGTGTCAGATGGCCGACGCGTAGAGCGCGTCCGAGTCGGCCGCGGAGACGTACCAGTCCGCCTCGCTCATGAGATCAACCGGGTGGGCGGGATCGCTCGAGGGATTCGCGACCATGGCGTAGCGCTCGTCTTCGATGTCGACAAAGCCGAGCCTCCGGAGCATCGCGTGGTGCATGGGGTGGAGCCCGAGCGACCCGATCGTGTCGCAGGATCGCTTGTCGAGCCTGCGGAGGAGCGTGGTCAAGAGCGCCTCGACGCCTGGAGAGTTCGGCTCATCGGCGATCAACTCGGTGATCTCGCCATGCACGACGCAGGGCGATCCCGTCCAGTCGTTCTCGACGCGGTTGACACCGACCGCCACCGCTCGGAGCACGTCTTCCTCAAACAACCCGAGCCGGATGCTCGTCTCCGTCGGACAGTCCACGTGACGCCAGTTCATGTACTCGCTCGTGCGTTCGATGGTGCAGGGGATGGTGCGCGACGCCCTGGCCCAGAGTTCGTCATACCTCGCGTCGAATCGATCGAGCGGGCGGATGTCCGCCGAGTGTGCGCATGAGGGCATCCGTCGAGTAGCGGGGAGCGATCGCGCGAATCGCCCCTTGGGCAGCCACGACATGAAGCCCGGCGTTGCGAGATGGGTCATCGATTGACGCAGCCGGCGTCGCATATGGCGTGCTCGCTCGCCGTCATTTCGTAAACGCAGCAAGAACCGTCGTGTGGTGCCTGGGACGTACTGAAATCCGAATCGCTTCACGATCGCTCGCACGCTGGGGTGCAGCCCCCCCGCGAGGGCGGGCACACTCTTGACGAGACGGCGAGTCAGATCGAAGCACTTCCCGCGATACGGAGCGTCCAGCGCCAGGGCCCCGCCACAGAGCGTGAGGATCGTCCTGCCTTGAAACCGCATTGGGACCGGCGAGGCGACGAGCGTTCCGACCACATCATCGCTCCCTTCGCTCACCACGACGAACAGGCGTGGCGGTCGCTGGGTTGCAAAGGGGTTCAACTCAAACTGCCAGTGCCAGTGGTGCTCGATCCTTCGGGTCGACCATTCCCCGAACTGGCGATGCCACAGCGCGATCATGCCGGACCGATGGCGAGGCTCATACGGCACGATGACGGACTGCGCTCCCAATCGCCCCCTCCACACACGCACCCATGGATTCCAGCCCGTCGGGCACGCCGCGTACATCGGCGATTCGTGCCACCCTCGACACCTGGGGCGACTCGGCTTTGTGTGCTGTGCCCCATAGTGCTGCCGTCTGTCCGGTGCTGAGTGACACTGGAGACAATGCCTCAAGGCGTGCCCCCCGACTGCCGACATAGTTCTGGGACGGGCCAGCGACGCCCGACGTACTGTCTGTTGTCAATGGGGACAGTTGTGGATCCCCCTCGCACGGTCTGCGCTGGAGTCGTTCCGATGAAGGGTGTTATTCTCGCGGGCGGGCTAGGGACTCGGCTTCGGCCTTTGACCCTCGTCACCAACAAGCACCTCCTGCCGGTGTACGACCGGCCGATGATCTATTACCCGATCCAGTGCCTGCTCACGGCGGGCATCCGCGACATC
Organism: uncultured Phycisphaeraceae bacterium; assembly: GCA_964628245.1. GTDB lineage: Bacteria > Planctomycetota > Phycisphaerae > Phycisphaerales > UBA1924. The sequence goes on from CAZVMU010000007.1 coordinate 22,656, forward strand.
CTCATCGTCACCGGCGGCGAGCACGCAGGGGACTTCCTCAAACTGCTGAAGAACGGCAAGCACCTGGGGATCAACCACCTCGAGTACGCCTATCAGGAGGGCGAGGGTGGGATCGCCGACGCGTTGCGCCTGGCCGAGGAGTTCGCCGACGGCGGGAAGATCAGCGTCGTGCTGGGCGACAACATCGTGCAGCAGAACATTCGACGCGCGGCGGGGGACTTCTTCTCGCAGGCGTCGGGGGCGAAGTTGCTCCTGAAAGAGGTCCCCGATCCGCAGCGCTTCGGCGTCTGCCGGTTCGAGGGCGAGGGGAAGGCGCGCCGGATCGCCGAGATCATCGAGAAGCCCAAGGACCCACCGAGCAAGTGGGCCGTGACCGGGATTTATTTCTACGACGCGGACGTCTTCAAGTTCTGCAACGCGCTGAAGCCGTCGGCCCGCGGCGAACTCGAGATCACCGATGTGAACAACTATTACCTCAAGCGCGGCGACCTCACGCACACGGAACTCGATGGGTGGTGGACCGATGCGGGGACGGTCGAGAGCCTGCACCGGGCGGCGAATCTTGTGGCCGAGGGCGGGGCGAACCTTGTGGATGGCAAGCCCGTGGACCTGACCGCGGTGGCGACGAAGTCGTAGTGAATCGCGCGGGAACCCGGCGGCGAGGTTCATTTCCGTTGGCGGTCGAGTGTTTGGAGCGATGCATCGATGCAACCGGTTCGTGCCATCTCGCCTCGTGTGTGGACGCCTGGGGAAGGGACGCTGCGCCAGGCGTGGGACGCGGCCCGTGAGAAGATCGAGCCGATCGTGTTTCCGCTCGCGTTCTTCACGGACGACCGCGGGTTCTCCCTCATGAACCTCATGCAGGGCGTCGTCGAGCCGAGCGGGCAGGTGAACTTCAGTGTGCAATATCCGGGCGTCGTGAAGGCGTGGCACGCGCATCGATTGCAGACGGATTTCTGGGTCTGCGTGCAGGGGCATCTCAAGGTCGGCTGCTATCGCGAGTCGGACCACACGGCGTGGGCCGTCGTCACGGGCGAGAGGCGGCCGGCGATCGTCATCATCCCGCCGCCGTTGTGGCACGGCGCGGCGACCGTCGGGCCGACGCCCGCGAGTCTGATGTACTACCTCACGCACGCCTTCAATCCGCACCAGCCCGACGAGAATCGGCGCGCGTGGGATAGCGTCGTCGGATTCCCATGGGCGCCCGAGAACAAGTGAGGGCATCGCGTGCGTGTGCTCGTGATCGGAAAGACGGGGATGCTGGCGCGGGCGCTCGCCGGGGAACTGACGCATCGGCGCGTCGCGTTCGAGGTTGTCGGGCGGCCCGAGATCGATCTCTCGAAGACATCGACGATTCCCGGCGGATTCGCGGGGTTCACGCATGTGATCAACGCGTCGGCGTGGACCGATGTCGATGGGGCCGAGACGCACGAGCACGAGGCGACAGTGGTGAACGGCGAGAGCGTCGGCGCGCTCGCGAGGGCGTGCGCGGCGAGCGGCACGACGCTCGTGCACTACTCAACGGATTATGTCTTCAATGGTCGGGCGAGCACGCCCTATGCGATCGAAACGCCTCGCGACCCCGTGAGCGCGTACGGGCGATCGAAGGCGAGAGGTGAGGAGGCGCTCGAGGCGACAAGCGCACGCGGGCACCGCTGGTTGTGCCTGCGCACGAGTTGGCTGTACGCCCCGTGGGGGAAGAACTTTGTGCGGACGATCGCCAAGGCCTCGCGGGAGCGGGACGCCTTGAAAGTCGTGAACGATCAGCGCGGGAGACCCAGCAGTTGTCTGACGCTCGCGCGCACCACGCTGGACCTCATGGGGAAGAATGCGATGGGCATGCTTCACGCCTGCGATGCGGGCGAGTGCACGTGGTTTGAGTTCGCGAAGGAGATCGTGCGGCTTGCGGGACGCGAGGGCGCGTGCCGCGTCGATCCGTGCACGACCGACGAGTTCCCGCGTCCTGCGCGACGGCCGGCGTATAGCGTTCTCGACCTCGCGCCGACCGAGGCGGTCGTGGGTCCCATGACGCCGTGGCGCGAGGCGTTGGCCGAGGTCTTCACCCGGCTGGAATCATGATGAGCGAGACAGGACACCCACGCGATCCCGAGGCCACGCCATCGGCGAGAGGACGCCTGAGCAAGGCCGCCCTGTTTGCCAACGCCGGACTCTCGGTGCAACTGGGTCTGCTGGCGATCTCGTTCCTCATGGTCGTCTCGATGTGGATCGTGCAGTCAAAGACGAGCGAATCGTCCGGGCCTGCATTGGTCGATCCGAATGTTGCGCCGCGCTGGTGTCTGACGGCCGGGCTGGCGATGCTCGTCGCGGGGATTCTGCTCGCGGTGCAGCTGGCGAGCGCCTCGTGGCGAGAGGGGCGAGCGCTGGGTCTTGGGGTGACCATGGCCGGGTTGGCGGGTGTCGGGTTCGCGTGGGGCTCGCCGAAAGAGGGCCTGTTTTGGATCGCCTGGGTGGTGCTGGGCTGGTCGGCGATTCTCTCACTTGTTGGGCTGGGCCTTGCGATGCTCGCGGTGCCCGGGGAAGAAAAACGTCCGAAATCACTGTGATTTCACGACTTCCGGGCCATCAAACACTCCTCCGGGTTGCCCATTGAACGGCCGATACACTTGGTTATGAGCATCGCATCTTCCGGTGGGCGCCAGAGCGCCGCGTCGTTTGGTTTTAGTCAGGGCACGATCCCTTCTGCGACACATGGCGGGCGTCTCGTCGCCAGCGGCGTGGTGGCCCAGGCCGCGGATCAGATCATGCAGGAAGTCGAGCGTGCCCGCGGCTCGATCACCGGCGTACGTGGTCCCATGAACGACCTCAAGGTTTCGTACGACGACCTGCTCGCGCGGGCGACGGCCGTGCGCGGCCGCGGGCTGCTGTATCCGTACATCTCCTCGGGCCTGGGGAACGGCGCGCTCGTGGAACTCGCCGACGGGTCGGTGAAGTGGGACATGATCTGTGGCATCGGCGTGAACTTCTTCGGGCACGCCGACCCGGACCTGATCAAGGCCTCGATCCTTGGGAGCATCGACGACACGCTGAAGCAGGGCAACCTGCAATCGGGGTTCTCGTCGTATGAGTTCGCCGAAACGTTGCTCGCGGAGGCGAAGAAGCACAGCCGGTTGAAGCACGCGTACCTCGCGACGGGCGGCGCGATGGCGAACGAGAACGCGCTGAAGGTCTGCATCCAGAAGAAGTTTGTCGATCATCTCACGTCGCTGGGCGCGAACGCGAATGCGAAACCCGAGCAGTTGCTGCTGGGCGCGAGTCCCACGCCCCGCGTGCTGGCGTTCAAGGACTGCTTCATGGGTCGCTCGCTGACGATGGCGTCGATTGGCGACAACCACGCGGGTCGCGAGGGACTGCCGATCGTTTTCCCGGTTGACTACATGCCGTTCTGGGATCCTGCGGCCGCCGAGCGTGTGGGCAAGGCGCGGTTCATTGACATGGCCGTGGACCACCTCGAGCAGTACGCGCATCGCTACCCCGGGCAGCACGCGTGCTTCATCTTCGAACTCGTGCAGGGCGAGGGCGGCTTCAACGTGGGCGACCGCGACTTCCTCAAGGCGCTCATGGACGCGTGCCGCCGGCACACGATCGCGATCTGGGACGACGAGATCCAGACGTTCGGCCGCCTCGAGCGCATGTTCGCGTATGAGCACTTCGATCTGGGTGACTACGTCGATGTGCTCTGCGTCGGCAAGATGACGCAGGCGTGCGCCACGTTGTGGACGCCCGAGTTCAATCCACGATCGGCGATTCTCTCGGGAACGTTCACCGGCGAAGGCCCGTCGTTCCGCGTCGGGCAGCGCGTCATCGAGCGCCTCCGCGATGGACACTTCTATTCTGATGGAAAGACACGAGGCCTGTTCGCCCAGCACCACGACAAGTTCCGCGAGCACACCAAGGCGCTGATCGCGAAGCACCCGGAGTGGTTCCCGTCGGTCGAGTCGCTCGGCGGCGGCGGCGAGAAACTCATCGGGGGCGCGGGCGGGATGATGCGATTCACCCCGTTCGGCGGCGTGAAGGACAAGGTCAACAAGGCCTGCAAGGCGCTCTACGACGAGGGTGTCGTACTCTTCTACTGCGGGCACGGGCCGTACCACGTCCGCATGCTCCCGCCGCTTCCCTCGATGAAGATGGACGACTGGCCCAAGGTCTTCGAGTGCGTGGAGCGTGGGCTCGCGAAGGCGTCGGCGTGATCGCGGCGTTGTGACCCCGGCGTTGTGATCCAAGGTTCATCGGCACCCCACGTGCCGCGGCGACTGTCAGGAGCGTCTTGTGTTCGTCATCCGCCAATCCAAACCCGATGATGTCCCGAACTTCCTCCGCCTCGCGCGGATGGTGTTCTTCATCAATCTCCCGCCCAACGAGGCGATCCTCCACGCGAAAGTCGAGCACTCGATGGCGTGCTTTCGGAAGGCCGCGGGCGTGAAGGACTCGGCGCACGCGCCGGCTCGGCGACGAAAGTCCGCCGGCGGTTTCGCCGAGAGCGAGGGCGACAGCGAACTCTTCGTCTTCACCATCGAGGACACCGACACGCGCAGCGTCATCGGCACTTCACAAGTCCGCGCCCACCAGGGTGGGCCTGGCGACCCCAACTGGTCCTTCCGCATCACCGAGAAGACCTTCCGCAGCGAACGCCTCGGCTGGGGCACGACGCACAAGGTCGGGCAGTTGTATGGCGACGAGACCGGCCCGAGCGAGGTCGGCGGGCTCATCATCCAGCCGAGCTATCGCGGACACAAGGATCGTCCCGGTCGGCTTCTGTCCTTCATCCGATTTCACTGGATCGGCCTGCACCGCAAGCGTTTCGCCGATCGATTGCTCGCGGAGATGATGGCGCCGATCTCCAGCGATGGCGACAACGTCTTCTGGGATCATTTCGGACGCAAGTTCATCCCGGTGAAGTATGGCGAGGCCGATCGGTTCTGCCAGCACAATCGCGGATTCATCCCCGAACTGCTCCCCAAGGACGAGATCTATCTCTCGCTCTTCCCGCTCGAGGTGCAGAATCTCATCGGGGCCGTCTCGCGCGAGACGATTCCCGCGCGGCGGATCCTCGAGAGCCTCGGTTTCCAGTATCGCAACTTCGTCGATCCGTTCGATGGAGGCCCGCATCTCGATGCCGTCACCGACGACGTGCCCCTGATCAAGGCGACGGCACGCGTGACGCTCGTCGAGGCCGATGAGGATCGCTGCGACACGCCGGCGATCGTGAGCGTGACGGGCGAGGACGGCGAGTTCCGCGCGACCGAGACGCTCGTGCACGCAACGAAGGGTGGCGTGGGCGTCTCTCGGGCCGTGCTCGATCTGCTCGGCGTGAGCGAGTCGAGCGGTGAGGGCGCGTGGACGCCGCTGACGAAATGGGTCGGGCGCTCATCGAGTCCGAGCGGCGAAACTCCGGCGACACGCAACGGACATGTGAAGGCCGTGAAGCCATCGAAGCGATCCGATCGATCGACCACGCAAGCGTCGAAATCCACTTCACGCTCCTCGTCTACATCAACCTCGAAGCCCCGCAAGTCGAAGCGAGCGAGATCGTGAGCGGCCTGTCCCACCACGCCTCGCTGTCGCGTGGGCCCGCGGACCTCATCGCCGGCGAGTGGCGATCGCTGAATGCCGGCGCGGGCGAACGCATCGTCTCGACCAATCCGGCCCATCCCTCGCGCGTGGTCTGGCAAGGCGTGGACAACCCGGCCCACGTGGACGCCGCTGTCGCTGCGGGCAGATCGGCCTTTTCCGAGTGGTCCAACTGGCCCTTCGAGAAGCGTGTCGGCGTGCTCCGCGCTTTTCAACGCATCGCCAAGTCTCGCGAGGCGGCACTCACCGAACTCCTGCGCGATGAGGTCGGCAAGGCGACGTGGGATTCCAAGGGTGAGGCGGGCCTCCTCTCGGGAAAGGTCGATATCACGCTCGATGAGACCGAGCACGGCGCGTTGCGACGTGTGTCGGCGTTCGATGTCGCCGTAGGCCCGACGCGCGCCGGACGTGCGTGGTTCAAACCGCATGGCGTGATGGCGGTCCTCGGCCCGTTCAACTTCCCGATGCACCTCCCCAACGGGCACATCATCCCCGCGCTCGCAATGGGGAACACGATCGTCTTCAAGCCCAGCGACAAGGCGCCCGCGTGCGGGCAGGCGCTCGCCGAGATGTACGACGACGCGCTCGTCGAGGCCGGGGCGCCCAGGGGCGTTGTGAATCTCGTGCAGGGCGGCGCGAAGGTCGCGGCGTCGCTCGCGTCACACCGCGACATCGACGGCGTGCTCTTCACGGGCTCCTGGGATGTCGGCCGGCGCATCATGCAGGCGAATCTCGACCATCCTGGGCGCATCCTCGCGTTGGAGATGGGCGGCAACAACCCCGCGATCGTGATGGACGATGCCGATCTCCGGCAGGCACTGGTCGAGATCGTCCGCTGCGCCTTCGTGACAAGCGGGCAGCGCTGCACCTGCACACGGCGTGTGATCGTGCACGAGAACGTTGCGGACCGGTTCATCGGTGCGCTTCTCGAGAGCGCGAAGCGCCTCGTCGTGGGCGATCCCGCGACTGAGGGCACGTTCATGGGCCCCGTGGTCGCAAAGGGTGCTCGCGATGGGATCCTGCACGCCTTCGAGTCGCTCGTCAAGGCGGGGGCAAAGGCCCTGCTCTCGTGCGAGGCGAGGACCGTCGACGCGAAGGACAACGGGTGGTACATCTCGCCCGGCATTCTCCGCGTCGATCGTTTCACGAGGCACGCCGACATCGCTGCGCCCGGCGGCGGTGCCGACGTCGAGGTCTTTGGGCCATTGCTTCGCGTCAGCGTCGTGAAGTCGCTCGACGAGGCGATCGAGCAGGCCAACGCGACGTCGTTCGGGCTTGCGGCCTCGATCTTCACGCACAACCAGTCCTCGATCGATCGTTTCCTTCGCGACACCCGCGCCGGGTGCCTCAACGTCAACACCGGAACCGCAGGGGCGAGCAGCAAACTCCCCTTCGGCGGCCTGGGGCACTCGGGCAACCACCGCCCCGCCGGCGCGTTCAGCCTCGATTACTGCGCCTACCCCATCGCCGGCATAACCGAGACCGGTGCCGCGAGCACCATGGCCCCGGGGATGACGATCGACGACGCATGGCTCAAGGGTTGATCCCTCACCCCGGCGTCACGGTTCGCTGTTCGATCCGCTTCTCGCTTTTGGTCTGGATGACGCGATCTATGAAGTTGCCCGGCGTGTGGATCGCGTCGGGGTCGAGCGTGCCGAGGGGGACGAGTTCATCGACCTCGGCGAGGACGAATGCCGCCGCGGTTGCCATCATCGGGTTGAAGTTGCGTGCGGTCTTGCGATAGACGAGGTTGCCGAAGGGATCGGCGCGGTACGCCTTGACGAGCGCGAGGTCGGCGTAGAGCCCGGTCTCGAGGACGTACTCACGCGGCGAGGCGTGCTGCTCCGCCTGGTCCTTGGGGTTCTGGATCGCCCGGCCCGCGTAGCCTCGACCGGGAATCGTCGCTCCGCAGCGTCCATCGGTCGGGCGGAAGAGTTGGCGTGTCTCCTTGCCGTCGGCGACGATCGTGCCCGCTCCTGTCGCCGTGTAGAACGCGGGGATGCCCGCGCCGCCCGCGCGGATGCGCTCGGCGAGCGTCCCCTGCGGGTTGAACTCGACCTCGAGTTCGTTCGAGAGGAACTGCTTCTCGAAGGTCGCGTTCTCGCCGACGTAACTGGAGATCATCTTCCGGATCTGTCGCGTCTGTAGGAGCAATCCAAGCCCGAAGTCGTCGACGCCGGCGTTGTTGCTGACGCAGGTGAGTTGCTTCACGCCCGAGTCGCGGAGGGCGGCGATCAGATGCTCGGGAATGCCGCACAGCCCGAATCCGCCGACCATCACGGTGATGCCGTCCTTGAGAACGCCCTTCTCTTTGAGGTCGGCGAAGGCGTCGCGGACGGACTGGTAGACCTTCGATTTCGCCCCGGTGGATTTCGCGTCGTGTGCCATAGGCGGAAGGGTACGCGACCGGTGTCTCTCTCGCGACCGAAGGTCGGTCCGGTTCGATCGTGACCGAGGCCTATTCGCCGAGCGCTCGGAGGAGGACGGTCGCGTAACTCCCCGAGGGAAGCGTGAACGACACCCGCCGCAGGAACTTTTTGGGCGATCGCGGCGGAGCGAACTCGTCGTGCTCGGCCCGAGACATGGAGAAGTCCGTCGCGCTCGCGATGAGTAACCGATCCACCGAACGGAACATCGGGCGTCGCAGGCCGGGGAGTTGCAGATCCTTGAGCATGATTCCGGCCTTTGCCAGCACCGTCGCGAGCGGCTCGGCCCATGGTGCCTGTGGCCTCAGTTCCATTGATGCCGTGGGGAGCACAAGCCGATCCACACCGCCCAGCGATTCGAGTGCCGGGCGCAGCGTTGCGGGCGAGGCGAACTGCAGGATGCCGTGATCGTCCATGACGGCGCACGTTGTAGATCCCGCGAGGCGCATCGTGAGCAGCGCCGCCGTCTCGTTCCAGAGCCAACTCTGGAACGCGTCGACCGCGAACTGCTGGGTCTGGGGCGAGATCGACGCGAAAGCCTCCATCGGCGACGATCCTGAGGCCAAGTGTTCGATGGGCCGACGGTCCGCGCACTCGGGCAACTCGTGCGCGAGTTCCTCCCAGCGCCCCCACTTCATCGCACACAATCTGGTGAACGCGCGCTTCGTCCCCGTGTCCTTGCGTGCCGGCGTCGCGATGAGCAGGCGGATCCCTTCGAGGAAGTCCCCCGCGATGAGCGATTGCGCGGCGAACCCTTCCTTGTGCCGAGCCGAGCCGAAGCGCTGCGAGCCGAAGTAGTTCGTGAACCAGAGCGTCGCGGCGTTCGAGTCGCCCTCGGCACGATACTCGTGCGCGAGGCGCTCCATCTCGCCGACGCGCTGGCGGTCCAGCCCGCGGACGACAATCTCAAAGACGTTGTGCCCGATGTCCGCCGCGACGAGCGCGCGTCGAGCGAAGCCGACGGGCTCGTACGAGAGGCCGGGCCCCTCGAGCCGCACAAGATCGCGAGCGCTCTCGAACTTCACACTCAGATGCTGCGTGGTGACGGCGTGCTTGTCCTTCAGCCCCGCGTGGGCCACGCTCCCGGGCTTGACGCGAAGCAACCGCCCCAGCGCAACCGAGGCCTCGGACGTTGTCTTCTGTCGCTTCTCGCAGAGGAAGACCGCGAATGGCGTCCCCTTCGACCACTGTGGGACGATCGCCGCGAGCGTCTCGTGTTGGAGCACCTCGCGCACGCGGAAATCTTCGGCGACTCGCCGCAGCGTCATGGCGGATCATTCGTCGGGTGCGGGGAGGGGGGCGTCACGCTCCGGGGAACATCGAGGCCATCATGCGGGCGGCGTCGTTGGCGCCATCGTCGTTGCCGGCGTCTATCCAGCCGCCCACGGCCTCGAGGCGCTCGCGGACGTCACCGATGAACGTGACGCGGATCCCGAAGTTCTCGCCGACTTTCACCGCCTCGCCGAAGCCGACGTGGCGGTTGTGGACGAGCAGGTCGAGCTCCTCCTCGGCGTTCTTGGTGAGTTCGATGATCGAGCCGGGAACCAGGGCGGTGATCTCGCTGACGCGCAGTTTCCGCTCGGCGACGCGCACGATGATCGGCACCTCGAGGGACAGGATCTGCTTGTACGTCAGGTCGGACATGCACGCTCCCGCGCCCGGGCCGAAAGGCCCATGGCGTCCGCCCGCGAGGCGCATGGCGCAGCGCGAGACGCCGGAGCCTTCGCAACGCGCGTGCCAGGCCACCCGCTCGGCACACATCCCTCCTTAAACGAGACACCCCGCCGAGCCTTACGGCTGGGCGGGGTGCTTCCTGTGTGTGGACACATCTGGAAAAGGCGACCGTCCGAAGTCGCCTTTGGATTACTTCCGGCGGCGGCCAGCCATCAGCATCCCGCCAAGGGCGAGGCCGAGGGTGCCGGGGGCGGGCACGAGTTCGGCGGTGAAGATCCAGTCGTTGCTCTCGATATACGTGTTGGGGTCGCCGGCCATGAGCCAGCCCCAGCCCGAGATCCCCGCGAAGCCGCGGTGGCCCAGGTCGTTGTCCTCGTCGCCGAAGCGGAAGGCGTGGTTGCCGTCGCTCTTGTCGTAGAGGTTGATCGGGCCCAGGGGTGTGCCGATGACGCCCTGATTGTTCCCCGCGTCGGAGGAGACGTACACGTCATCGTCACTGGGGACGGGGCCGACGTTCAGCGAGTACGTGAAATCGAAGGTGTACAGGGCCTGATAGACGTCTGCGGCGTAGGTCCCGCCGATATCGCGTCCGCCGTAGGCCTGACCATAGATGTGGATCGAAGTCCCGTCGTAGTCGAGGAACATCGCGGACGAGGGATGGTCAAAGTCGAAGGTGAAGATGTCGTGTCCACCCGTGACATTGAACAACTCGTCGAGGCGTGCGCCGTAGGGGGGCGGGACCACATTGCCGTCGGGGTGGTTGTGGAGGCGATAGGTGCCGGTGTCGATCGTGACGGCGGACGCGCCGCCCACGAGCCCACCAAGTCCGACCGCAACAACCGCAGTCAACGCCAAGCCACTCACTGTGTTTCGTGTGCCGGTCATCGATCTCTCCTCGTGCCCCCTTTCGGGGACTGGGACTCTCGTCCCGGAATGCCTTGCATCCAGCCCGGGCGCAAAGATGGCCCGGCGCGGATCTCTCTGGGGGCAAGAATACCAGATTTCCCCGGCAGAACAAGGAATTTTTTATAGCACCCGGCCCTTTCCACCCAAAACAGGGGAAACCCCTTGGATTTGCGCTCCAACCCTGTGGAAATGGGGAACTTAGGAACGGCATGATGTCAATCTGGGCGATTCACAGGCCGGACCGGCTCGAATCGTGGACTGCCCCCGAGGACGCCTGCACCCGCCCCGATTCCGCTCCACTCCGGACTCACTCTCGAGGGCCGCCGCGCGCGTTTCTTGAGCTAGCATCCACAATGAACCGCGTTTCTGGCCTCCCAGGGGCCTTTGACCCGTTCGCCGGGGGACTCCTCCCCGTGGGGGATGAACAACTCCTGATCAGGAATGCTTCCCACCCGATTCGGAATGCCCCGGACCCGATGGGGAATGCTCCATTTCTGATTTCCTGGACTCCATTCCTGATCAGGAATTGGTCATTTCCGACGGTCGGACTCCTTCCCCCACCCGGTGGAGCGCCGTTCGGACGTCCTGGGTCCCAATGCCGCCCGGAGGACGAGTTCCCGCGATGGAATGTGCTCCACAAGAGATACATTTTGGTTCAAAGGTGATCCGATGGGCTCTGCGCGGGATTCCTTTTGGTCCAAAAGGGATCCGAGGTGATCCAAATCGGATGGGTTTTGCTCCAAAAGGGATTCCATATGGTCCAAAGAGGATTCCATGCGCTCCACATGCATTCGTTTTGGTTCACATGGGTTTCCCTTTGCTTTGCATCTGATTCCCTTTGTTCCACATTTTGGGCGCGATGCCCATCGGACAATCCCCGTGGGGGCCCCGCGAGCCGGTACTTTCGCTCACCCGGCCGGCGGCAGGCCGCCAATCATGCATCGTGGAGCCGAGGTCGCCAGGAGCGTCCTCGAACGCGCAACCTTGGCAGGCCACTTAGCACCCTCAAATCCCTAAACCACACCTGCACCGCAACGGTCCCCATCTTGAACGAATCACCTCTTCACCCGCTCACCTCTTCACCTCCCCACGCCCCTCCCCACTTCGTCTCCTCGTCTCTTCGGAACTCCGTCTCTCATGCCACATCAATCAGACCAACCCGCCCCTCCCGCCCCCACGAGCAACACCGACCTCTTCGGCCAGCCCGAAACGCCGGAGACGAATCCGTCGGCCTCGTCGAACGCGAGTGACGCGCGCGACGCCGCGCTCGTCGCCGCGTACATCGAGGCGTGTCGGGACGGGAAGACGCTCGATGATCTGCCCTACACCGATGAGTTCGAGCGCGTCGTCGCGCGCGTCGAGCCGTTCTTCGCCAAAGCGCCGGCACTCGAAACCCCGCGTGAGCGGCGGCACGAGATCCTGCGCCTCCTCCAGAACATGAGGAAGGCCTCGAGGTTGCCGACGCGAAAGGCCGTCGCGGAGATGGCGGCCACGCGCACGATCGAGGACGCCAACCGCGCCGCGAGCGCCGCCACAGCGCGCGTGACGAGCCCGCCCGCTCGCGTCTCTTCCTCCCCGACTGGCGTCCATCCTTCTCCCACCCTCGTGACCGAACAGGAAGAGTCGCTCGTGCGCGATCTCATTGCCAAGCACACGGGGATGGAGGGCAAGAGCGGCGTCGGGCGGCGCGATCGCCTGCCGTATTCTCCCGAGTTCGACGCCCTGCGCGACGATTTCGTGCGGACGAGCGGCCGCGACATCAGCGACCACGACCTGTGGCGACTCATCGCGAAACTCGCGAAGTAGTCTCACTCACCTCTTCACCTCCCCACCCCTCTCCCCACTTCGTCTCTTCGTCTCTTCGTCTCTTCGGAACTCCCCTCCATGCCCACCCCCCACCCCCCCCACTCCCTCCTCACCTTCCTCACCGGCCTCGTCGATTACGCCGGGCTCTTTCCCCCGGCGAAACTCGACATGCAGAAGGCCGTCGAGACCTACGCGCGCTGCGCCCGCGGCGAGCACGAGTGGATGCTGGGGCGATTCATCTGCCCCGCGGCGAGACTCGGCGAGTTCGAGAAGGCCGCGGGCGGAGGAGGGATGCTGCCGGGAACACTCGCGACGAGCGGATATCGCGAGCATGCCGAGCACTCAGGGGGCCGTGAGCCGTGGCGGTTGAGCGTGCTCGTCGATGCAAGCAGCAGCGCGGCGCTCGACAACGACCTCGACGCGATCGCCGCCTTCAACGAGCGGCACGCGGAGGAGGATCAGGGGCTGGCCGTCGTGGACGCGGTGGAACTGAAGGTCGAAACTCCTGCCGTCATCGATCGCGTGCTCGATGAGATGCCCGAGTATCTCTCGCCGTTCTTTGAGATTCCCGCGATGGTGGAGAAGGGCGAGGACTGCCGCGGATTTGTCGCGGCGTTATCCGGCAGCAAGGCCTCGGCGAAGATCCGCACCGGGGGCGTGACGCCCGAGGCGTATCCGAGTGCCGTCTCGATCGCGGCGTTTCTGCGGGCGTGCCTTGCCGCCGACGTGCCCTTCAAGGCGACGGCGGGTCTGCACCACCCGATCCGCTCCGAGCGCGCGCTGACCTATGAGCCGGGAAGCGTGCGCGGCGTGATGCACGGGTTCGTCAACGTTTTCCTCGCGGCAGCGTTCGTGCGGGTGCTCGGATCGCGAATCGACGATCACACGCTCGTGAAACTCCTGAGCGAGACGAGGGGGGCGGCCTTCGCATTCAACGACGAGGGCGCGGCGTGGACACCCTCGCCCTCGGGAGCCGCGGTCAGAATCTCGGCCACAGACCTCGCCCGCGTCCGCGAGTCGTTCGCGCTGTCGTTCGGCAGTTGCTCCTTCGATGAGCCGGCGGAGGACGTGCGCACGCTGGGGTGGATGTAGATCGCGCGTGTTCCACGATTGCAATCTCAGAGTTTCTACGACCGCGCCGGTGGCGGTCCTGCGAGCGGATCGGCCTGGGGCGTGACCGACGCCGTCGACGGTGGTGTCGTTTCTCGCATCTCAACTCGCCCTCTTGTGCCCGCCTTCTTCATCACCTCGTGGAGTTTCAGCATCTGGTAGGCCGACCAGACGTGGGCGATGGCGGCGAGGGCGAGGGGGATGTCGAAGGCGTGGAAGATCTCGTAGAGGGTGATGCCCAGGGCCTGGAAGATCGTGCCGCGGACGCCGACGAGCGTGGCATGGATGGAGACGTACTGGGCGGCACGCTCGGGCGTCGGCGCGAAGGCGACGGGTCCGAGCATCCAGCCCATGCTGGCGCCGGCGTGGGCGATGCCATAGAAGATGCTGATGGCGAGCAGGTCGGCGTGCCCGCGTGCGAGCATCAGGCCTATGGGATAGAACGTGAGGAGGAAGAAGGAGAGGGCCGTGCTGCGGACGGCGCCGAGGCGATCGAGGAGCCACCCGGCGGGGAGGATCATCGCGACCACCGCGATCTGATACGGCACGTGGGTGGAGTTGGCGATCGTGTCGTAGGGAAGATTCAGTTTGTCGGTGACGAGGTTGGGGAGGAGCGCGGTGGCGATCATCCATCCAACGCCATAGGTCATGTAGGCGCCCTCGTAGCGCGTGAAGGCGGGATCCTCGCGGAGGACTTCCTTCATGTGGACGACGGGGTAGAGCAGGGCGCGGACGGGGTGCTCGCCGCGCTTGGTGGCGAGGACGCGTCGGGCGTCGTGGCCTGTTCTCGTGGCGAGGAAGGTGAGGACTCCGACGCCGAGCAACTGGGCGAGAACGAGTGCGGGCATGAAGACTCGGAAGGCATCCGGGTTGGAGTTCTGAACCTCGCCGAGGAGGTACCCGATGCCGCCGCTGACGAGCATGGAGGAGCCCCAGATGATGGAGTAGACGCGCCCGCGGGATTTCGCCGGGTAGAGCGAGCGCAGGAGATCGCCCGCGGCGGGGTGGTAGGCCGCGCCGCCGACAGAGGCGATGACCTGGGGAATCGCGAGGAGCCAGAAGTTGGTCGCGAGCGAGGTGAACGCGAGGGGGAGCGAGGCGACGAGCCAGTAGATCGCGGCGTATGGCTTGAACCGCAGGCGCGAGTAGAGATCGTTCCAGAAGATCGAGAGGCAGAAGAGGACGACGGGGGCGGCGGTCAGGATGACCACGTGCCTCGCGTCGGCCTCGAAGTACTTCTTCGCAATGATGGGGACGATGAACCACGCCGCGAAGGACGTGGACTGGATAAGGATCACGCCCAGGACGTGGAGCGGGAGAAGCCAGTGGGGAGCGCTCGAGGACACGGGCGGCAGGCTCGCGTCGGAAGCCGACGGCACGGATCTGGACATGGACGGAGAGCGTAGGACACCCGCTCGATCACCCCTCAACCACCCTCGCGAGTCGTCACGGAATACGCGCGTTCATGCGGATTCGGCGGCGTGCTTGAGGTCCTCGAAGTCCTTGGCCATGCACTTGTGGATCGTGCCCTTGAGCATCCATCCGGTGAGGGCGCTCATGATCCTGGCGGGAGTCGTGAGCGGCGTGGCCTTGAAGTTCATGGTGACGCTGGTGGACGATGGGCCGGCCGGCTCGAAGACGAAGGTGGAAACGTAGTGGCAGCCGTGATTGCGGCACTCGACGGTGTAGCCTCGCGGCGGGTTGAACTCGGTGATCTCCATCTCTTCGGTTGCATCTTTGCCGAACATCGTGCGCGTCTCGCGGAAGCGTGTGCCCTTCCCGACCGGGCCTGGGGTGAGCAGGACGAGCGACTTGATCGCGGAGACGTTCTTCCCGGCATTCTGCAGGTCGGAATAGACCTCGAAGACCCGCTGAACGGGAGCGTTGACGGTTGTGGCGCACGTAATGCCGGCGTCCAGAGCCATGGCGAACTCCTCGATTGAGCCGGGCGTCGTCGTTGTCGTTGGAACGCGAACGGCCAGCGCGAACGATCTTATCGGTTTTTCTCGTGTCGCGCCCGGATGATCCGGCGGATAATGCCGACTTTCAGCATGGCCGATCCCGCGATGGAGGCGATCGTGCCCAGGCCCATGATGACCAGTCCTGGGATCATGGAGTGGGCGACCTGCTTGCCGTCACCGAGCGGATCCGGGCCGCCGGCGACACGGGCGTCGTTGCCCAACGGGTCGTTGAGGGCCTCGCTGTACATCGCGATCACGGGCTTGACGGCCATGACGAGTCCCGCGAGCGCCACGACGAGACCGACGACAAGAAGTACTCCCCCGACGATCAGCGTCACTTTCGATGCGGGCTTTGCCGGGGACTGATTCGTCGCCTCGGACGCGTTCGTCGTTCCACCTGCGTGGTCGCTTGAAGGTGTCACGCGTCGCCCGCTCCCGAGTGGGGCGTGAGACCCTTGAGCGTCTTGTTCATGGCGATGAAGAGCGACAACGACCCCAGGCCACCCATCACAAGGACGACGACGCCAAGCCCGGTCTGATAGGGGGTCATGCTGGAGTGCTGAGCGGTCGGCGTGGATCCGTTGATGGACGCGGGTGTCGGGCGTGACCGCTGGACGTACATCCCCAAGGCGATGGCGGCGGCGAGGGCGGCGGCCCACATCAATGCGCCGAACTTCGTCTCCGGGCGCGACCAGAGGCGGCGCATCAACTCGCCGAAACTCATCGTCGGTTGCTGGTTCATGGGCTGCTGCATCTCCGTGATTGTTGCGGGGATGCGCCGATTGCGCACACTGAAAAAAAAACGGCCTCGGGGACGCCCCGAGGCCGTGGAATGAACGCGTTGTTCTCCGAGAAGGACTCAGCAGCCCGCGTTGAAGCGGATGAGGTAGTAGAGCAGGTCGTCGATGGTGACGCCACCGTCGGGTGTGCCCGTCCCGGTTCCGTCATCCACGTCGGCCGACGGGTTCCCCGCGTCGAACTGGGAGAGGTAGTAAAGCAGGTCGTCGATCGTGACACCGCCATCGGGCGTGCCCGTGCCCGAGCCGTCGTCCACGTCGGCGACGCAGCAGGTCTGCACGGTAAGGGATGCGGCGGCGCTCGTGGCCGTGCCACACGCGTTGGTGACGACGCAGTCGTAGGACCCAGCGTCCGCGGCGGCGACCGCGGCGATGGTGTAGGTGTCGGCGTTCGCGCCCGAGATGTTGCTCGTGTCCTTGCGCCACTGGAAGGTCGCGCCGCTCCCGCTGAAGGAGATGGAGAAGGACGCGGGCATGCCGGTGCAGGCGGTCGCGGCTTGCGGGTCGGCCGTCACCGCGACGCCCTCGCCGATCGTCAACGCGGCGGCGGTGCTCGTCACGCTGTTGCACGAGTTGGTCACGACGCAGTCATAGTTCCCGGCGTCGGCGAGCCCGACGGCGGCGATTGAGAACGAGTTGCTCGTCGCGCCGCCGATCGGCGTGCCGTCTTTCCGCCACTGGAACGTGGGCGAGGTTCCGCCGGCCGCCACGTTGAACGTCGCGAGCGAGCCGACACACGCCGTCACCGGGCTGGGGTCGCTCGTTACCGAGGCGGGAACCTGAACCGTGAGTGCGGCCTGATTGCTCGTCACGTTGTTGCACGATCCCGTGACGACGCAGTCATAGTTTCCCGCGTCGCCGGCGACGACCGAGGCGATGGTGTAGGAGTTCGACGTCGCGCCGCCGATGTTGCTCCCGTTCTTGCGCCACTGGTATGTCGGCGAGGAGCCGGCGGCCGCGACGGTGAAGGTCGCGGGCGAGCCCGGGCAGGTCGTGACCGTCGACGGATGGGAGGTCACCGAGACGGGCGTGCTCACGCTGAGCGTCGCCGCGTTGCTCGTGATGGTGTTGCAGGTGTCGGTGACAACGCAGTCATACGACCCCGCGTCGCCCACAACGACCGAGGCGATGGTGTAGGAGTTCGACGTCGCGCCACCGATGTTGCTCCCGTTCTTGCGCCATTGGAACGCCGGGGCGTTGCCCGAGGCGGCGACGGTGAAGGTCGCGGACGTGCCCGGGCACGCGGAGATTGCGCTGGGCTGTAAGGTGAAGGAGGCGGCATCGATGATCGTGAGGAGGGCCGGGTTGCTCGTGACGTTGCCGCACGTGTCGGTGAGGACGCAGTCGTAGAACGCCGCAGAGGACGGAACGACGGAAGCGATGGTGTAGGAATCGCTGGTGGCGCCGGAGATGACCACGCCGTTGCGTCGCCACTGGAAGGTCGGCGCGTCGCCATTCCACGTGATCGCGAACGAGGCGGGCGAGCCCAGGCACGCCGACGTGGGCTGGGGCTGGGTCACGACTTCTGCGGAGGGGACAACGATGAGTTGGGCAGGACTGCTGGTCGTGGAGCCGCAGTCGTTGGTGACGACGCAGTCATAGAACGCGCCCGAGGAGAGAACGACGGAGGCGATGGAGTATGTGGTGCCGGTGGCGCCGGAGATATCCACGCCGTTGCGTCGCCACTGGTAGGTGAGCGTCCCTGTGCCCGATGCGCTGACGGTGAAGCCGAACGAAGTGCCCGTGCATCCCGTGCCGCCCGTGGGCTGGGTTGAGATCGTGGGCGCGTTGCACGCCGCTCCAGCGTCGTCCCAGCCGATGGCGTCGAACATGTTCTTGTCGGCGGCCTTGTAGTAGTTCGGATAGAACGTCACGCCGGTGGACAGAATCGGCTGCATGATCCCGATGGCGCTCGCCGGGCTGAAACTCTGCTGGAAGAAGTGGCTCGCCTGGTTGGGATTGCCGTCGGACATGCGGTACTCGGCCGAGATGATGTCGCTGTTGGCGTCGTCAGTGGTGGGGTTGTCAAAGTCCACCTCGCGGGCCGCGGTCTGGAACTCGGCGGTGGTGTCGGGATTGGTGTCGCCGATCCCCGCGCGGTCGGTGCGGGCGAAGCGGTAGAGATCGAGCGCCTCGGGGCGCGTGCCGCCGTCCGCGGCCGAGGTGAACCCCTGCGCGTGCCCGACCTCGTGGACGATGGTGTCCACGAGCGAGAGGAGCGACCCGCCCACGCCGTTCGACGGATCGAAGTCGAAGGAGAAGGCGCTGTTGTACTGCATGTTCGCGTCGGAGTTGGTGACCGAACCGATGGTGGAGCGATAGTTCGCACGCGTCCAGTCCACGCCTGTCGAGTTGGTGACGGTCGCGCTGGTCGCGTTGAACCGCACGGGGACGGACGAGCCCGTGGGGAGGAACGACTGGATGGTGTCGTTCCCGTCCATGCCATTCACCAGTCCGTTGCGCGAGTTCGTATAGGAGACGTTGGTGACATAGTTGGAACCGGTGGCGCCGATGATGCTCCCGCCCAGGTTCGCCCACGAGACGCTCACCGTGATGGAGATCGGGTCGGACCATTGGCTCTCGATGTAGGCCTCGGCGGTGGCAAAGGCCGCGGCCGCGCCCGAGGGTGCTCCAGTCGCGTTGATGTTGAATATGACATTGAGGCCCGCCGCCCGCGAGTTGATCCCGCCGCGAGGCACGCCACCGATCGTGTTGTCCACCACGATGAGGTTCTGGACCTCGTTCATCTGACGCTCGTGGTCCTGCGCGATGCGCCGAAGATCATCCTCGGTCACGGCGCCCACCGGCGTGCCACACATCGGGCGCCACCGGTCCTCGGTGTCGATCGAGATCTTCTCCTGGGAGGCGTAGAGCGTCGAGGTCTCTTTGTGCTGGTTGGTGACGAACACCGGCACGCCACGACGGGCGGTCTGCCCAACCGCGGGCATCGCCAGCATCGACACCGCAACTACCGCCAGGAGCCCGACGCGAGAAAGAATCACCCCTCGCGCCTTGGGCGCGTCCGTTCCTCTATTCATGTTCATGAGACCCCTTCCGAATACGTACTCAAGAATCCGAAACTGTTCGCCCACTCTACAGCAATGGTTCTTCGCAGAAAAGGGTGTTTTCGCGTCCGACAATGTACGAATACGAATCTGAACCGTACATTATCCGAATATCATCGAATCAACCCGCATCCGTCGCGGATCGTTTAGGAGAACCCCGGCAGACACCGAACTTTGGCCTTGCCAGAACATGTCCGGCACTAAACTCACCGCCATGATCGATCTGAAGCAACTTCGAGAGAATCCCGCCCGCTTCGCGCTCGGCGCCAAGGCCAAGGGCGTCCATGTGGACATCGAACGCCTCGTCTCGCTCGACGAGCAGCGTCGCGCGATCACCCTCGAGCGCGAGAAACTCCGGGCCGAGCAGAACAGGATCTCCAAAGAGGCCGGGCCGGCGATCGGCAAACTCCAGGGACAACTCAAGGGCGCGCACGGCGACGCGCGTGTGGCGATCGAGCGCGAACTCGACGAACTCAAGCAGAAGCCCGCGCAGTTCAAGGCCGCCATCCAAGAACTGGAACACAAAGAGGCCGCCCTTTCCACCGACATCCACGATCTCCTCCTCGCGGTTCCCCTTCCCCCTGATCCGGATGTTCCCGAAGGCAAGGGCGCCGAGGACAACGTCGAGGTGAAGCGGTGGAGCGCGCCCATGAGCCAGGCCCATCCCAATGGGTACGACACGACAAAGTCCTTCGAGGCCAACAAGGGCTTCAGGCCCAAGTCGCACATTGAACTCCTCCGCGATCTCAACCTCTGCGACTTTGAGCGTGGCGTGAAGATCGCGGGCTCGAGGAGTTACGTGCTGAAGGGTGCGGGCTTCCGCCTGCACCAGGCCGCCCTGCGATACGCCTTCGACTTCATGGTCAGCAAGCACGGCTTCACGCCGATGTCCGTCCCAAGCCTCACCCGTGAAGAAACCATGATCGGCACGGGTTTCTTCCCCGCGGGCCGCGAGCAAGCGTACCAGATCGAGGAATCCAAGCGTGGCGGTGGGTACGACCTCTTCCTCGCAGGGACGGGCGAGGTCGGGCTGATGGGCCTGCACATGGGCGAGATCCTTGATGAGGCGCACCTTCCGCTGAAGTATGTCACCGTGTCGCCGTGCTTCCGTCGCGAGGCCGGGGCTGCGGGCAAGGACACGGCTGGCCTGTATCGCATCCACCAGTTCGACAAGGTCGAGCAGGTCGTGATCTGTCGGGCGAGCGAGGAAGAGTCTCGCCGCTGGCACAAGCAGATGATCGCGTTCGTCGAGGTGCTGCTCCAGAGCCTGGAACTCCCGTATCGCCTGCTCCAGTGCTGCACGGGCGACCTGGGGGTCAAGAACGCCGACATGGTGGACATCGAGTGCTGGATGCCCGGACGCGGCGAGATGAAGAACGGCTCCCCCACCGGCGACTTCGGCGAGACCCACTCGGCATCACGTCTGTACGACTTCCAGTGCCGCCGACTGAACATGCGATACCGCATGGGCGGCGAGCAGGGCGCGGGCGAGACGACCTTCTGCCACTCGCTCAACAACACCGTTCTCGCGAGCCCGCGCGTGCTCATCCCGATCCTCGAGATGCACCAGCAGCAGGACGGGAGCGTCCGCATTCCCGAGGCGCTCCGCCCGTACATGGGTGGGATCGATCGAATCGGCCCGGCGTAATCACGCGGCGCACGCTTCGACCACGGGTGACTCTGGATCGCGTGACGACCAATTTCACGCCGAGTGGGCCAAGTCTCGCCAAGATCGCCGGGGTTTCCAGCCGATAATCGTGGGTCGGGTCCGGTCTGTCGGCCCGCATCCGGGAGCCATCGTCGTGCGTTGCACCTGCTGCGAGTCGAGCCATCTCTTCGACGTCCTCTGCCTCGAGGGCGTGCCGGTTTTCTGCAACGTGCTGTGCGCGACGGTCGATGACGCGCGCGCGTTTCCGCGCCACGACATCCGCCTGGTGATGTGCCGAGATTGCGGACATCTCTATAACGCCGCCTTCGATCCCGCCCAGGTTGAGTACTCCGGAACCTACGAGAACGCGCTGCACTTTTCGAGTGTTTTTCGCGAGTACCAGGCGCGCCTCATCGAGGAACTCGTCGAGCGTGACGGCATTCGCGGCAAGCACATCGTTGAACTCGGCTGCGGCGACGCCTCGTTCCTGAGCGCGCTCTGCGAGAAGGGCGCGAACACGGGCATCGGCTATGACCCGGCATTCGACCCCGCGCGTGCGACTATTCCCAATCCGGATCGCGTCAGCGTCCGGCGCGAGCTCTTCACGCCCGCGACCGCCGCCGGGCAGCGGATCGACGCCATCTGCTGCCGGCACGTGCTCGAGCACATCGACACGCCGAACATCTGGCTCAGGGGCGTGCGCGAGAGCGTGGCGCGCGCGTCACGCCCCGAGGACGTGATGCTCTTCTTTGAGGTGCCCAACGCGGCGTACATGCTCCGTGCGTTGGCGATCTGGGATGTGATCTACGAGCACTGCAACTACTTCACGACGCGCGCGATGTCGCGAGCCTTCCAGAAGGCTGGATTCCGCGTGGACCGGACCGACGAGACGTATAGCGGGCAGTTCCTCACGTTGCGCGCGCATCTCGCGCCGAAGGGATCGTCGGCGGGGGTCCTCGGACGCGGCCCTGAGGATGAGGAGTTTGAGCGGCTGTCGCACGCCTTTGGCGAGGCGTGCCGGTCGAAGATCTCGCAGTGGCGGTCACACTTTGGTGCGTGGGCGAAGGCCGGCAAACGCGTCGTGCTGTGGGGCGCGGGAACGAAGGGCGTGATGCTGCTGAATCTCGCGGATGCCGATCGGGCCGCGGTTGGCGTCGTTGATCTGAACCCGCGCAAGCACGGTCACTTCATCGCGGGGACGGGGCAGCCGATTCTGTCGCCGGGCGATCTGGCGAGCGTCAAGCCCGATGTCGTGATCGTGGTGAATCCGGTGTACGAGGCGGAGATCCGGCGTGACCTCGCGTCGCGCGGGCTCTCGCCGGAGGTTGTGCTCGCGTGAGCGAGTCTCGCGGCGCATCCACCGATCCGACCTTCAGCGATCGCTTTGAGGGGCCGCACCCACGGCGAGAGATCATCGATGCCGAGGGTGTTGTTTCGATCGATCATGGGGAACTGCGGATCCGTCCGCTCGCGAAGCCCGGGTTTGGGCGGGCCGGGATTCGATATGCCGACGCGCCGGCCTCGCCCGGCACGCTCGTGTATGGGTCGATCCTCAACGGGCACAACACGTCGCAGTCGTATCGGCTGAAGAACCTCGCGCGGCAGATCTATCGCTTCACGAAAGGAAGCGGGAGCATGCCGCACTCTCGGCACGCGTTGCACTGGCTGCTCCACCAATCGCGAGAACCGTTTCTTCGACGAGTGTGGTGCTGGACGCGGTCGAGGTTTGTGCCGCCAGACCCTGCGGTGATGCAGAACTTGTCGTTCGGCACTCGAAAGCCCGGATCGGCGAGGGTCGAGCCCGACGCCGATTTCC
This sequence comes from uncultured Phycisphaeraceae bacterium, assembly GCA_964628245.1. Classification (GTDB taxonomy): domain Bacteria; phylum Planctomycetota; class Phycisphaerae; order Phycisphaerales; family UBA1924. Next base: position 45,454 of record CAZVMU010000007.1, read on the forward strand.
TCGGGCTTGTGATGTTCGCGGCCTCTCACGACTGTGGCGAGTTGCACTCGATCGGCGCGAGGCGAACACGACTGCTCCGCGGCGTGCAGAATGTGCCCTTCCATATCGCGATCCTGCTTCGTGAGCAGGACGCGATCGTGTTCTTTGGCGGCGTGCCCGGCGCGCGGTCGCATGGACTTGGCCCGGGACTGATGCCGATTGCGGTGGTCGATCGACCGTCGTGGCTTGGCGATCGGACGAGTGTGGAGATGCAGCAGGCCGTGCTCGGCGAGATCGGCTTCTCGGTGGATACGCGGGTTCGCGAGGTCGGCGTGACGACCAACACTTCGGCGCAGAGACCCATCGATGGATTGCCGGTGGGCATGATCGTGGTTCGTGTTCTCGGTGAGATGCCCGAGTGCTCGATCTTCATTCGTGGGGGCACGCTCGAACTGCGCCTCACATCGACACACGCCGCATGGATCGCCCACGAGAACGGCGGATCACGCACACTCCGTGAGGAACCACGGCGTTCGGGGCTACATGCCGGTTCACGATTGGTCATCGTTGACGACGGATGCCTGGCCGGCGGCAGCATCGATGGCGTGCCGGTGATGGGCGACTTTGCGAACGATCAGATTCGTGTGGCGGAGTCGCCAGATGTGGGGCACTTCGGAGCGGATCAGGCCGTCCGAATCGAGGTGGGTCACGGCAGTCACGATGACAACACAGGGAACTCACTCGCACGCGGCGACTTTGTGATCGAACTCTTTCCTCGATCCATGGAGTTCATGACCACGGCGACTGCCGCACCGGAACGCGGTGAAGCACACCACACGAACGATTCCGGGAAGGCCGCCGACGCGCTGGCACCCTTTGCCATGCCCGCCAAGTCTCGAGTGGTGCTGCACGAGACCTTTCCAGACGCTGGCGGTACGCCAGGCACACTCGACACCCTGTCGAATGCGCTCGGCACCTGGCAACGCACGCTCGGCGACGGCGTCATCGAACGGATCGCCGGTGGCGGCGCTCGCGTGCGCGCGGCGGTCGGCAGCCCGTGCCCCAATCGGACGCTCTACACGCTTGCGTGGCGCGATCCGTCGTTCGCGGCTTTGCGTGTGGAGACGACGCCGCCGGGTTCGAAGCGTGGCGAGGGGCACGACGGGCGCTCCGGCGTCGTCTTCGAGCAGGACGCGAAGAACGCGATCATCGTGAATCTCTGGCTGAACGATGGCTATGAGGGAGCGTCGATCTCGACGTTTTTCGTGGTCGATGGGTTTGACGACATTTATTCGGCCGTGTGGACCAACGTCGGTGATCGCGTCTCGTGGGGGCGTCGCTTCACGCTCGATGTCACGATCGATGGTGAGTTGATTTTCATCACGCTCGACGACGAGCCCGTTCTGTGGAGACGGATGTCCGACGTGTATCCAAAGCGTGGTCCGCTGCGGATCCATCGCGTGGGACTGGCGTCGAACTGGGAATGGGGGCTGGACACGGGGACAATCTTCCACTCTTTCACGGCTCGCGCACGGGGCACGACGTAAGGCACGATCAACATGGAACACTTCGACACGGTGGTGATTGGTGGCGGGATCGTGGGGCTAGCGACGGCGCACACGCTCCAGTCGCTCTCGTCGGCGTCGGTCGCGGTGATCGAGGCCGAGGGCGAACTCGCGACGCACCAGACAGGGCGCAACTCGGGCGTGATCCACTCGGGGCTGTACTACAAGCCCGGCTCGCTCAAGGCGAGGCTCTGTGCCTCGGGACGGGACGCGATGTACGATTTCTGCGCGCGCCACAGCATTCCGTACGAGCGATGCGGGAAGGTTGTGGTAGCGACGACGCCCGAGGAGATCCCGAGGCTCGACGAGCTCGAGCGTCGCGGGCGCGCCAATGGACTGACGTCGATCCGGCGCGCCTCACGCGAAGAGATCCGCGAACGCGAACCGAATGTCTCGTGCGTTGCGGGACTCATCGTCGAAGAGACGGGGATCGTGTCGTATCCGTCGGTCGCGAGGCAACTCGCGCGGCTGATCAATGGATCGGGCGGGAGCGTGCGCACGAATGCGAGGCTGCTGAGCGCGGGCGTCGAACCTAGGCAGTTCACGCTCGAGACCTCGGCTGGTCCGATTCGCGCGTCGGCGGTCGTCAACTGTGCGGGGCTCCAGTGCGATCGCGTCGCGAAGATCTTTGGCGTGGAGCCGAACGTGCGGATCGTGCCGTTCCGCGGCGAGTACTATGACCTGCTGCCGCATGCGCGTGGACAGGTGAAGGATCTCATTTATCCCGTGCCCGATCCCGCTTTTCCGTTCCTTGGGGTTCACTTCACGCGCACGGTGGATGGGACGGTGGAGGCGGGGCCGAATGCGGTACTCGCGATGGCGCGCGAGGGATATGACTGGGAGACATCGTCGTGGCGCGACATCGCCGACATGGCGCGATATCCCGGGTTCTGGAAGTTGATCAACAGGCACTGGCGCACGGGCATGATGGAGGCCCGGAGGTCATTGAGCAAACAACTGTTCCTTGAGGCGCTCCAGAAGTTGATACCGGACCTTGGCCTTGAGGACATCACGCCGGGTCGTGCGGGTGTTCGAGCCCAGGCGGTTGAGGCGGATGGCGGCCTCGTGGACGATTTCCGCATTATCCGAGGCGGCGGGATGGTCCACGTGCTCAACGCGCCATCGCCCGCGGCGACGGCGTCGCTTGCGATCGGTGCCACCATTGCCGACATTGCCGCCCAGGACTTCCATCAGGCCCGAAAATAATGGTGTGGGACAATCCCCGGGTTGAAGGAAAGGGCTTGGGGGGCCGATTCTTCTGCGGTATCCTTCCGGGGGTTCGGCGACGGGAAGCCCCGTACAACGCACGAACGTATCGTGGTCGGATGGCGTGCGCGTGCTGGTGATTATCAGAAAGGTGTGGATGGCCGGGGGTTCGTCCAACTCGACGCATGTCTCGCTGGCGATGCCGGTGTACAACGGCGCGCGGTTCATGCCTCGCGCGTTGGACTGCATCCGTGCGCAGACGCACGCGGACTGGACGCTGCTCATCAGCGACAACGCCTCGACCGACGCGACGGAGTCGATCGGGCGCGAGGCCGCGGCGAGTGATTCGCGCATCCGGTACCACCGGCACGTGGAGAACATCGGGGCGGCTCCGAACTTCAACTTTGCATTCAAGCAAACATCCGGCGCGTTGTTCAAGTGGTGTGCGCACGACGATGAGTTCGCGCCGACGTTTCTGCAGGCGTGCGTGAAGGCGCTGGGCGAGAATCCCAAGGCTGTGCTCGCGCACACGAACACGAACTCGATCGATGACTCGGGCGTGGTGCGTTCTCGCGACGGGTATGAGTCGCGTGTGCCATCGGATCGTCCCTCCGCGCGGTTCCGGGCGGCGATGGAGATGGCGTATCCAACGATCGTGTGGGGGGTGATGCGTCGCGACGCCGCCGCCCGCACGCCACTGATCGCGAGTTTCGTCGGGTCGGATCGGTATTTTCTCGCGGAGTTGCTGCTGAGCGGCTCGCTTGTGGTCGTGCCCGAGTATCTCTTCTCGGTGCGATTCCACGAGGGGCAGTTCGCGGCGGCGTTCGAGAAGAACTCGGCGGCGGAACTCTTGCGGTGGTTCGACCCTCGCGCCAAGGCGGGGGGCATCGGGACCGCGTGCCGATCGGCGCTGCACATCGCCGGCACGCTCGCACGCTGCGACGCGCCGCTGGGCGAGCGATTCCGCTGCGTGTCGTATCTCACGGGTCGTATCGCACGCCGGGTCCGCCGGCGGTTGTTCGGAACACGCCCTTTGCCCACGCGGCCCTCGTCGCACATGGGCGCGCAGGAGACCGCATCATGAAGGTTGCCATTCTTGCCGGTGGAGTCGGCTCACGCCTCGCCGAGGAGACCGAGATCAAGCCCAAGCCGATGGTGGAGATCGGCGGCAAGCCGATCCTCTGGCACATCCTGATGCACTACGCCCGCTATGGGCACAAGGACTTCGCGATCGCGCTGGGGTACAAGGGCGACTACATCAAAAAGTACTTCACCGACTACGCGTCGCTCGCCGGGTCGATGCGGATCAGCCTCCGCTCGGGGAAGGTCGAGCAGTACGACGCGCAGGTTCCTGATTGGAACCTCGACCTCATCGACACGGGGCTGCCCACGCTCACGGGCGGGCGCATCAAGCGGCTCAAGCCCTACATCGGCAACAACACGTTCATGCTCACGTGGGGCGATGGTGTCGCCGACGTCGATCTCGACAAACTGCTCTCGTTCCACAAGTCCCACGGCAAACTCGCCACCGTCACGACCGTCCGCCCCACTGCTCGATTCGGGCACATCGAGTTCGATGGCGATCGCGTGGCGAGTTTCTCCGAGAAGCCGCAGACTGCCGAGGGGTGGATCAACGGGGCCTTCTTCGTGCTCGAGCCGCAGGTCTTCGACTACATCGAGGGCGACACGACGCAGTGGGAGAAGGAACCGATGGAGGGCCTCACCCGCGACGGGCAACTGATGGCGTACAAGCACACCGGGTTCTGGCAGTGCATGGACACACTCCGCGACAAGAAACTGCTGCAGGATCTCTGGGACGCGGGCAATCCGCCCTGGAAGACCTGGGCCTAAGCACCGCACTCACGTTCCGGCTCACCACTCACGATTCACGACTCACCATACACGTTCCGTTCGCTCTGGGGGTTCTCATGAAGGTTCTTGTGACGGGTCATCTCGGGTACATCGGCGTCGTGCTCGTGCCGCTGCTCCAGTCGCGCGGGCATGAGGTCGTCGGCTATGACAGCGACCTCTACCGTCGCTCGACGTATGGACCGGCGAGCAGACTGCCCCAGGTCCGCAACATCCAGAAGGACATCCGCGATTCGGAGTTGAAGGACGTCGAGGGATTCGACGCGATCCTCCACCTCGCGGGGCTCTCGAACGACCCGCTGGGCGACTTTAACCCGTCGCTCACGTATGACATCAACTATCACGCGTCCGCGCGCCTCGCGGAACTCGCGCGCAAGGCCGGGGTCTCGCGGTTCATCTTCTCGTCGTCGTGCTCGAACTATGGTGCCGCGGGCGATGCGCCGGTCGATGAGTCGTCGGCGTTCAACCCGGTGACTCCGTATGGCGAGTCGAAGGTGCTGACCGAGCAGGCGGTGTCGAAACTCGCGACGGACTCGTTCTCGCCGGTCTTCCTCCGCAACGCGACGGCGTACGGCGTGTCGTGCCGAATCCGCTTCGATCTCGTGCTCAACAACCTCACCGCGTGGGCGTATACAACCGGCAAGGTGCACATCAAGAGCGACGGCACGCCGTGGCGCCCGATCGTGCACATCGAGGACATCTCCCGCGCCTTCGTCGCCACGCTCGAGGCGCCGAAGGAGACCGTGCACAACCAGGCCTTCAACGTCGGCGCCACGAAGGAGAACTACCGCGTCCGCGAGATCGCGGAGATCGTGCACGCGACCGTGCCGAACTCCGAGGTGTCGTTCGCCGAGGGTGGCTCGCCCGACAAGCGGAACTATCGCGCGAACTGCGACAAGTTCACGAGCACATTCCCGCAGTGGGCGCCCAAATGGACAGCGAAGGCCGCCGCGAAAGAGTTGTACGACAGTTTCAAGGGCGTCGGCGTGACCCTCGACGAGTTCGAGGGCGATCGCTACAAGCGGATCGGGCAACTCAAGTCGCTCCTCAAGGAGGGGCAACTCGACGAGTCGTTCCGATTCACCCGATAGATTATCTGGTAACACCGCTCACTATGGAGCGGTGTCAGAATGTCGTTCCCGACCAAAGGACCCCCATGGCCGCCGATACCGCCTCCGTGTTCTCTCCCGCGTTCGTCGAGAAATGCAAGCGCGTCCGTTGCCGCATCAGCGGCGAGGTCGGCGTCGAGCCCGTCGTTGACCTGGGCATGATGCCGCACATCAACGCCCTGCTCACGAAGGAGCAACTCGGCAAGATCCGCTCGGGCGAGGTGAAGGAGCCGATGTGGCCCCTCGAACTCATCTTCGCCCCGGAGAGCAAACTCGTCCAGATCACCGAGACGGTGGACCCTTCGATCATCTTCGGCGCCGATTATCCGTACTTCTCCTCGTTCATGGACGCGTGGCTCGCCCACTGCAAGAACCACGCGAAGCACCTGATCCAGTCGCGTGGGCTGAACACGAGCAGCCTCGTCATCGAACTCGCGAGCAACGACGGGTACATGCTCAAGAACTTCGTGGAGGCGGGCGTGCCCGCGCTCGGTATCGATCCCGCGCCGGAGCCGTGCAAGGCCGCCGAGAAGATCGGCGTGCCGACGATGTGCGCATTCTTCGGCGTGGACCTCGCGCAGAAACTCGTGAATGAGGGCAAGCGTGCCGACGTCGTCATCGGGAACAACGTCATGGCCCATGTCGCCGACACCAACGGCTTCGTGAAGGGCATGGGCATGCTCCTCAAGGACGACGGCACGACCTCTGTCGAGAACCCCTATCTCCGCGACTTCATCGAGAAGTGCGAGTTCGACACCATCTATCACGAGCACCTCTGCTACTACTCCGCGACCAGCGTCACCTACATGTTCGAGAAGAACGGGCTCTATCTCAACCATGTCGAGCGCATCCCGACGCATGGTGGCTCGCTCCGCTACTACGGCGGGAAGAAGAAGAACCTGCAGGACTCGGTCAAGAACATCCTCGCCGAGGAGCGAGACTTGGGCATGGACAAGCCCGGGTACTATCGCGGCTTCGCCCAGCGTGTCCACGGCATCCGCGAGACGATGCGGAGCCTCATCGCCGACATCCGTCGCCAGGGAAAGACGGTGGCCGCGTACGGTGCCGCCGCTAAGGGCGCGGTCATGCTCAACTTCCTCGGCGCCGACCACACCCAGATCGACTTCTGCGTGGACAAGAACCCCTTCAAGCAGAACAAGTTCATGCCCGGCGTGCACGTCCCGATTCTTCACCAGGACGAACTCCTCAAGCGCAAGCCCGATTACTGCATCATCCTCCCCTGGAACTTCAAGGAGGAGATCATGCAGCAGCAGGCCGAGTATCGCAAGCAGGGTGGACGCTTCATCGTTCCGATTCCAAGCCCCGTGATCGTCTAAGCCATCATGCCGAGAACCACGCACAACACCGGCCCGCGCTTCGATGTCCACCACGACGCGGCGGCCCAGTGCCCCAACTGCGAGCACCAGGGGCTCACCATCTTTTATGAGGTCCACGGGATCCCATGCCACAGCATGATCCTGCTCGATTCCGCGAAGGAGGCGAGCAACTACCACACAGGCGACCTGCGCCTGGGCTTCTGCGAGTCCTGCGGATTCATCACCAACACGCGCTACGACATCGCGAACTCGGAGTATTCACAGAAGTTCGAGGAGAGCCAGGGCTTTTCGGCGACGTTCAACAAGTTCGCCCGCGAACTCGCGAAGCGGTATGCCGGCCGCTATGACCTTGCCGGCGACAAGGTCGCGCTCGAGATCGGCTGCGGCAAGGGCGAGTGGCTGTGTGCGTTGTGCGAGGAGTCTGGCGGGCGCGGCATCGGGATCGATCCGGGATACACACCGAGTCGATTGACAAGCCCCGCGGCAGATCGCATCGAGTGGATTATTGATTTCTATGGGCCGAAGTTCGCCCACCTCCAGGCGGACTTCATCGCGTGTCGGCACACGCTTGAGCATATCCAACCGACGCTGGAGTTCATGCGCTCGATTCGCGCGACGATTGGCGATCGGAAGGACACCACCCTCTTCTTCGAACTCCCCGAGGTGCTCCGCGAACTCGAAGAGGGCGCCTTCTGGGACATGTACTACGAGCATTGCACGTACTTCAGCCCGGGATCGCTCGCGCGGTTGTTCCGTAAGGCCGGGTTTGATGTGACGCACCTGAGCGTGGAGTACGCGAACCAGTACATCATCCTCGATGCCGTACCCGCCGATGGCGAGACCAAAGCGAGGCTGCCGCTCGAGGACGACATGGCAAGGCTCCGCGCTGGCGTGAAGACGTTCGGCGAGACGGCGTCGCGCGTCGCGAGGCACTGGAGCGACTCGATCCGTACCGCCCACGCCAAGGGTGAGAAGACCGTGGTGTGGGGGAGCGGGAGCAAGGGCGTCTCGTTCCTCACGACGCTCGGCCTGCGCGACGAGGTCTCGTGCGTCGTGGACATCAACACGTTCCGCCAGGGCAAGTTCATGGCCGGGTCCGGGCATGAGATCGTCGGGCCCGAGGCGCTGACTCGCGTTCGCCCGGACCACATCGTGATCATGAACCCGATCTATGTCCCGGAAATCAGCGAGCAGGTCCGCTCGATGGGCCTCTCGCCGAAGATCGTCGCGGTCTAGCGGTCCATTCCCAATCGCCGATACCATCGCCGATGATGTCCCTGCTCTCTTCCATCGAGTCGGTGTGCTTCACAGCACTGCGGCGCTTGCTCACGGCTCGCGCCAGGGACATCACTTCGGAGAGTCGTTCACGAACCTGTCTGATCATCGCGCCGCACCCCGACGACGAGGTGCTCGGAGCCGGGGGCACGGCCGCGTTGAAAGTGGCCGCGGGATCAGAGGTGACGATCGTGATCGTGACCGATGGGCGCCAGTCGCACGAGTCGGCGAAACTCACACCGGACGCACTTGTGGCGATGCGTGAGCAGGAGAGCCTCGACGGGGCGGTCCGTCTGGGCGTTTCCAGGGATCGGTTGCACCATCTCCGCGTGCCCGATGGCGAGACCGACGACAACAGAGACGCGATCCGATCGGCGTTGCTCACGATTCTTCGAGATCGTTCTCCCGCGGAGATCCTTTCGCCCAGCCCGATCGATCGTCACGCGGACCACCGAACGCTCGGCGTGCTCGTGGGCGAGATGCTCGCCGCAGGGGAGATTACGGTGCCCGTTCTTGAGTACCCGGTGTGGTTCTGGAGTTTCGGCGCGTGGCGTCCGCGTTCCGGCGGGGCCGGTCCTGTGTGGTCGATGGTGCGCATCGCGCGGGCGCTTCTGGAGAAGCCGGTGGTGTCGGTCGATGTCACCGCCCAACTGTCGAAGAAGCGCCGCGCGCTGGCCGAGCATCGCACGCAGATGGAGAGCATCACGGGCGAACCGGACTGGGGCGTGCTCAATGAGCGGTTCCTCGCCCACTTCTTCGATGGGCGAGAGCTCTTCTTCCCGCTCTCCAAGGAGAAGGCGACGCTCCGCGCCAGACGGGGGTTCGCGTGAGCAGCGCCGTGCGAGTCATGCACGTCATGCCCGATCTCGCGATGGGCGGCGGGCAGCAACTCCTCCTGCGCAACATCGCGGGCATGACGCCAGGCGTGATCGAGCATCATGTCGCGAGCGTGAAGACCGATCTTGGACTTCGGTCGAGGTTTGAGGATCTTGGATGCACGATCCATCCGTTGAACGTCACGCGTGGCACGGAGGCTCCCGGCGCGATTCGCCGCCTGCGTTCGCTCATCCGTTCGCTTGGAGTTGACGTGATCCACACGAACAACACCGGCTCGGATCGGCGCGCGGGGTATCTCGCCGCTGGTGGGCGTCGAGTTGTGAACTCGATCCATGCTGAAGCGCCCGGGCCGGCGCGTTCATTTGCGAAGCGGGCCTTCGATCGGGCTGATGGTCTTCTGTCCCGGCGTGCGGTCCACACGATCGTGGCCGTCTCGAACTCCGCGCTCACAAGTTGGATCCCCTGGCTCGACGCGCATGGCGTAGCGACCAGATCACGCCTCGTGCGGCATCCGGGTCTTGATCTCACGAGGTTTCCCGAGATGAGCGCCGACTCACGACGGTCGTGGCGCGAAGCACATGGCGTCGGCCCTAGATCCGTGGTCCTCGTCCATGTCGCGCGGCTTGTGCCCGGCAAGGGTGTGAACTTCTTCCTGGATGCCCTCGCCGAGTGTCGTGCAGCAGGTCTCGATGCAACAGGCGTAATCGTCGGCGATGGGCCCGATCGCGCTCTGCTCGAGTCTCATGCGGCGTCGCTGGGTGTCACCGATCACACCAGATTCCTCGGTCCGCGCGACGATGTCCCCACCATCCTCGCGGCGTGCGACCTCATGGTGTTTCCCTCGCTCAGCGAAGGCTTCGGGCTTGCACCGCTCGAGGCGATGGCCGCCGGGCTCCCCGTTGCCGCGTTCGCGCTACCGTCGCTCACCGAGTTCATTGAGCCGGGGCGCAGCGGCGAACTCGTCGCGCGGGCCGATGGCGAGGCACTTTCCATGGCGGTCGTCTCGCTCGTGCGTGACCCGGGTATGAGACGCTCCTTCGGCGATACGTCCCGAGCCATCGTGCGTGAGCGATTCGACCAGCGGATCGTCTCGGCGTGGTGGGTCGATCTCTACACCTCGCTCGCGGGACGCGCGTCGTGATCCGGCGTCTGCGGGGCACAGTCAGCGGCGTTCGTCGCTGGTGGCGAACACGACGCCCCGTCGTCGTCGAGAATGGCCCGGGCAAGGGTCTGCGGCTGTCGCTGCGCTTCGCGAGCGCGGACTACACAACCGGACGCAATGAAGAGGCCGTACAGCGAGCGTTTGTGGATCTTGTTCGTGGCGCTGGCGACGCGTGCGTGCTCGACATCGGCGCCAACATCGGGTTCTTCGCCCTTCTGGCTGCACGCGAGGGGAAGCGCGTGGTTGCGTTTGAGGCCGTGCCGAGGCTCGCGAGAGAGGTTGAGCGTCATGCCGAGTGGAATGGCCTCGCCTCACTCGTTCGCGTGGAGGGGCGAGCCGTCGCCGATGCTCCGGGAATCTCCAGACTCACGCTCGCGCGTCATCCTGGTGGTGCCGCTCTCGACGCCCATGCGAGCGTGCCCGATGCGTACGCCTCGATTGAGGTCGAGTGCACAACGATCGACGCCGAGGTTGTCGCGGGCAGGATCGGTCGAATCGGCGCGATGAAAGTCGATGTGGAGGGTGCGGAGCTCGCGGTGCTGCGAGGATCGGAGCGGACGCTGCGTGAGCAAGGTCCTGGATTGCTCGTTGAGGTCGATGCGGCGACGCGCGAGGCAGCGGAATCTCGCGCGAGAGAGATCGAGTCATTCCTTGCCGGGCTTGGATATCGCGTCCACAGGCTTGAGGCGGCGTACGACGCGGCGTGGGTGGTGATCCACCTGGTGTGCGTCAAGTCGGATGCCCGTGGATGATGGTTTGAGGCGAATGTGGCCTCGAGTCGTAGAAGTACTGCAACGTTCGACGAGCAACTCAATACCCACGTGGGGCGTGGGGGTACCCAAAGCACACGTTGTCGAGGGCGAGTGTTCGAGAGAATCTGAGTCAATAACGAAGGAGTCGATGTCTGCTCGAAGAGCCGACCTGCCAACTCATCCGAATGCCTTGCGATAGTCGGCGAGGAACTTCTCGAGGCCGATATCCGTGAGCGGGTGCTTCATGCACTGCTGGATGACGCTCAAGGGGCACGTCGCGACATCGGCCCCCGCCAGAGCGCACTGGAGCATGTGGTTCGGATGGCGGATCGAGGCCGCGAGGACTTTGGTCTCGAAGCCGTAGTTGTCATAGATCGTGCGAATGGAGCGGATGAGGTCCATGCCCTCTTCGCCCACGTCGTCGAGGCGCCCGATGAACGGGCTGACGAGGAACGCGCCGGCCTTGGCGACCATCATCGCCTGGAGCGACTGGAAGCACAGCGTCATGTTCGTCTTGATTCCCTCATCGCTGAAGATCTTGCAGGCCTTCAGCCCGTCGATGGTGCTGGGAAGTTTCACGACGATGTTCGGCGCGATCTTCGTGTGCTCGCGGCCTTCCTTGAGCATTCCCGCCGTCTCTGTCGCGATGACCTCGGCCGAGACGGGACCTGTCACCACCTCGCAGATCTCGGCGAGGCGCTTCGTGTAGTTCACGCCCTCCTTCGCGATGAGCGTCGGGTTGGTCGTCACGCCGTCGAGCACGCCGAGATCGTGGGCCTGCTTGACCTCGTTGAGGCTGGCACTATCGAGGTAGATTTCCATGGTTGAGGGTAGTCGGGCGGTCGATTTCGCGGGAGCACGAGTCGGACGAGGCTTGCTCGCCTGTCGGTTGCATTCGCCCGGTGATCTGCCAAGTATTCGCGATGCCGCGAGTGACCCCATGTTCCGAGCCAGCTCTTGCTGAGACGCCACCCTACCGCGTGCGGATCTCGCCCAGCGGCGGGCATGGTCTCTTCGCCACGCGAGACATCGCGTCCGGCACACGCGTCATCCAGATGCGGGGCGAGGTTCTCCACCGCGATCAGGTCGATTGGAGCCGCTATTGGTCGATGCAGGTCGACCGCGACCTCTATCTCTGCAACGACGAATCGCACAGTGGCGTCGACCACTTCCTGAATCACTCGTGCGAGCCGAACCTTTGCTTTGCCGACGGCGGGCAGCCCCGGCACGAGCCATGGCTCGTCGCACTCCGCACCATCCGCGATGGTGACGAGTTGTCGTGGGACTACTCGACATCCATGGGTGAGCGCGGCTGGGTGATGGAGTGCAAGTGTGGCAGCGCCTCCTGCCGACGTGTGGTCGTCGGGTTCTGGGACCTCGATGAGGCCACACGCGCACGACTCGCGCCACGAGCGCTGGCGTATCTCACTCGCGTGCCGCTTCTCGGACGAGCGTGACCCGAGCATCCTCCCAGGCGTCACGATCCGCGCGATCGGTGGGCGCCCCGTTCATTTCGTCGCTCCACCCGGCCGATGCCACGGATGAGACCGCGCATGCTCGCGTGCGTGGTTGCACGTGGAGCGGAGGTGGGTCAGGCAACGGGGATCGTGATCATGGCAGGCACGAGCCGGGGACGCATGTTCAGCAAAGTTGAAGCCCTGCTCCTGGTCCTCATGATCGGGACGCTTGGTGCCGTGCTCATGCCGCAACTCTCGAGCGCCGGCGAGGATCGTCGCATCGCCGATCTCCAACGCTCTCTGGAATCACTGCAACAGTCGATCGATCTCTATCGGGCGCGCGACGCGTCGGGGAGATATCCGGACCTTCTGGGAACGGGGTGGAGATCGTTGATCGAGCGGGGATTTCTGGAGAGAGCGCCCGAGAACCCGCTGAATGGGCACTCGGACGTTTCGCGGGTTGCATCTCCCGGCCATGGATGGCACTTTGATCCTCAGACAGGTCGATTGGGCGCGTGTTACTTTGACGAGCCGAGTGGAACGATCACCGAACGCCCGTAGGCGCGTGATCGAGGAGGAGTTCCGATGGGTACGAGCATGTTGACCCGACCGATTCTGATTCACGGACGATGTGCCGCGCGCCGAGCGTTCACGATGATAGAGATCCTCATCGTCGTGGTGATCCTAGGAATTCTCGCCGCCCTGGTGGTCCCGCAGTTCGCCAATGCGACGGAGGAGGCCGGGCGCACCGCAACGCTCGACTCGCTCACGAAGATCCGTCGGGCGCTGGATGTATACTACATCCGCAACGGGAACCAGTGGCCGAACATCACCGAGGACAACGGCCAGGCCGCGTGGGGCGAACTGATGACCAACGCCTCGAACACGTATCTCCGCGAGGTCCCGCACAACTACTGGGTCCCCAGCGCGGTCTCTCGAGTCGTCGTCTTCGGGAACGCCCCGGATGTGGCCTACCAAACCACCCACGGTTGGATCTTCGATCCCACCACGGGCAGTATCTGGGCCGGCGGGTTTGACGGCTTGGACCAGGCGTATCCGAAGCCTTGATGGTCCGGATAACCGCGCCATGCCTCCGTGGATTTGTGCCCGATTCCCTGCATGGGCGATCCGAGAACGCCGATGAGTTCGAGGCCCGCGGCTGTCGCGGTGAACTCCAGACCCGTGCAGAAGGACCACATCCATGAACGCCCCGAATCACACGACCAACACCGCTCGCGCTTCCTCGAGGACGTACCTGAACGCCGTGCTGACGGCGAACGCGCTCTTCCTCGGCCTGGTGGCGTTCAACGGACTCGTGCCCTCGGACCATGCCGCGCTCTCCGGCTCTGTCGCGCTCGCCCAGCCGTACGTCGGCGTGGGCCAGCCCGAGGACGTGGACGGCGGGCGCGTGAGTGCCGCCGAGCAGCGGAAGCAGATGATCAACGAACTCCGCTCGATGTCGTCGCGTCTCGACCGGATCGAGGCGACGATGCGTGCGGGATTGAACGTGAAGGTGCTCTCGATGCCGCAGACGCCCGACGACAAGAAGGCCGACGCGAGCAATCAGGGCGACAAGCAGATCAAGCCGGAATCGCGGATCGAGATCCGCACGGACGCGCAGGGCGACAAGTGATTGCCGAACCTGGCGGCGTCGTTCGGCGTGGGGAGTGAGGGGGGAGTCATGGGAGTTCGCACACACGCCGGTTCGTCTCGCACGCGTCGCCTTGGCGCGAGGCGCGGGTACACCCTCGTCGAGGTCCTGGTCGTCGTGACGATCCTGGGGATCGCCGGGGCAATGGTCGTGCCTGTGTTCTCGCAGACGAACATCCTGCGAGTGCAGGCCGCGGTCCGCCAGGTCGTGGCGGATATCACGGTCGCGCAGTCGGACTCGCTGGCGTACCAGACCGGACGAGCGATCGTCTTCACGCCGATGGTGGGCACGACCCCGAGCATGTATCGCATCGTCGAGGTCAAGGGCGGCGCGATCGACACCGCGACGAACACGCTCGAGATGCGCGACTTCACCAACTCGGACTATGGCGATTCCAACGTCGTCGCGGCCGACTTCAGCGGAACCACCACTCTCGTCTTCGACGAGATCGGGAGCCCCATCACCGGCCCTGGAACCGGCGTGGCGGCGGGCGACGGATATCTGGACATCACCGGCTCGGGCGAGACCTATCGCGTGCACGTCGAAGCCTACACCGGACGCGTCACCGTCGAGAAGCGTTGAGCACACATCACCAAAGTATCGACGGAGGCGAAGACATGAGCAATCAGCAGCAGCACGGGCAAGGCACGAGGTCCTCCTCACGCGGGATCCTCATGACCACGGCAATCGCCTGCACGCTCAGTTTCGCCCTGGTGATCTGGTTGAAGTTGCGGGTCGTCACCACCGTGCCTCGTCAGGCGTACGCCGATCCCGAGCAGAGCGCGCCCGTGACCGCGGACCCCAAGGACTCATCGACCACGGCCGCGCATCACACGTCCAAGGGCGAGTAGGCCGCGCTGCTGCTGCGTGAACTCGGGAGCATGCTCAATCCGCACATCGCACGCTGTTGCATGCGGCCCGATCGTGAGGAAGGCCCCGGATGTGCGTGCATCTCGTCCACAATCTCTCGTTCACACGTTCGCGCGGGGAGCGCACGCGGCCCAGGCACGATCGTCATCTCGTTCGCTGTGGGGCGGAGTTCGACCCGGCTATGCGCACAACCTGCGCGTCGGTCTGCACCGGTCGCAACGTTTGGTAGACCTGAATCGATTCGACGACGCGAGACATTGATGCCGGAGAGGCGTTCCCGGGGGAACAGGAAAACTCGGGCCAAAGTCGGAGGTGTGAAACGACGACGAATGAGAGGCCGGGTTCCTTGGTCCGTTTCCCAAGGTCCCGACAACGCAGTCAACGTCCGGGCAGTGGGCCCGACCGTCACGATCGTTTCCCAAGTTCAGATAGGAAGATTTCCATGGCAACGAAGAAGGGCTCGCACAATGGCTTTGAGAACGCGGCTCGTCGCGTGACCGGTGGAGCGATCGTCTCGACGCTCGCTCTCGCGGCACTCGCCGGCACCCCCACCACCCTCCTCGCGCAGAACGCGCCGGCGAGCGGCAACGCCTCCAGCGTTCCCCCCGCCGCCGTCGAGGGCGTCAAGGGCACGAACTTCGGCGAGGACGCCCTCATCGACCTCCACGTCAACGACGAGGATCTGGGCAACGTCCTCCAGATGCTCTCGCTCCAGAACCAGCGCAACATCATCGCGAGCAAGAACGTCTCCGCTCGCGTGACCGCCAACCTCTACAACGTCAGCTTCCGCGAGGCCCTCGACGCCATCCTCCACGCCAACGGTTTCGGCTACATCGAGAAGGGCAACTTCGTCTATGTCTACACCCTCCAGGAACTGACGGAACTCGAGAAGGCCAACCAGATCATGACCAGCAAGGTCATCCGCCTCAACTACCTCAGCGCGGTCGATGCCGCGGACTTCGTCTCCTCGCTCCTCAGCGAGAAGGGCTCCATCAAGTCCAACGGCAAGGTCGAGGCCTTCGGCTCGCTCGACGGCCCGACGGGTGGCGAGAACTTCGCCCACGGCGCAACCCTGCTCGTCGCCGACTTCGAGGAGAACGTGAACGAGATCCTCGCGCGTCTCGCCGAGCTCGACACGCCTCCCTCCCAGGTCCTCGTCGAGGCGACCATCCTCCAGACCCGCCTCAATGAGCAGAACGCTTTCGGCGTCGACTTCGCCCTCGTCGGCGACATCGACTTCGCCGACTTCGCCGCACCCCTCCAGGTCGTCAATGCCCTGCAGTCCGATGCCACCAACGCCGGCTCCACCGCCGACGGCGAGGGCATGGGCCTTGTGAGCAGCGTCGGCGGCACCAGCGGCGCCAACACCCTGAAGCTCGGCATCACCAAGGGTGACGTCTCGGCCTTCATCCGCGTCCTCGACGAGGTCACCGACACCACGATCCTCAGCAACCCCAAGTTGCTCGCCCTCAACCGCATGCCCAGCCGCGTCCTCGTCGGTCGTAAGGTCGGCTACGTCAGCACGACGTCCACCGACACCGCGACGACCCAGACCGTGCAGTTCCTTGACACTGGTACGCAGTTGTACTTCCGCCCCTTCGTGAGCAACGACGGCAAGATCCGCATGGAGCTCAAGCCGCAGGTCTCGGAAGCCCAGATCCGCGACGTCCAGGACTCGGGCGGGCAGACCGTCACGATCCCCGACGAGATCACCAACGAACTCGTCACCAACGTCATCGTGCGTGACGGCGAGACGATCGTCCTCGGCGGGCTCTTCCGCGAGTCCACCACCGCCACGCGTCGCCAGATTCCGTTCCTCGGGGACCTCCCGTGGATCGGCGCGGCGTTCCGCGGGAACGACGACACCACCGAGCGCAACGAGATCATCTTCCTCATCACGCCCAGCATCGTCAACGAGGCCACCCTCGCCGACATGGGCGCTCGAGGCGCCGAGTTCGCCGACCGCGCCCGCACCGGCGCCCGCAACGGCGTCCTTCCGTGGAGCCGCGATCGCATGAGCGCCGCCCGCAACGTCGAGGCCGAGCGCCTCTTCCGCGAGGGCAAGAACGACGAGGCGAACTGGAAGCTCTCCTCCTCGCTCGCGCTGAACCCCCTCCAGCCCGACGCCATGGCTCTCCGCGAGCGCGTCACCGGCCAGGTCAAGTCCTCCGCCGGGCGCAGCATGCTCGAGGAGATCATCCACGGCGAGAGCATTGTCCGCCGCGGCGAGACCCAGGTCCGCTCGGGCGAGCCGGTGCCCTTCGACGTCGCCGAGTTCTGGCACGTCAACCCCGGGCAGAATGCCAACGTGACGGTTCCCATGAACGAGCCGTCCGCCCAGCCCGAGGACTTCAACAACTGGGTTGAGCCGACCGACGGGTCCATGAACGTCATCGTCGAGCCCGCTCCCGCCCCCGCGCAGCCCGCGCCCAAGGCGACTCCGGACAACCAGTCCGTCTTCACCCCCGCTCCGCAGTCCAACAACACCAATCCCTCGAACGGCGTCCGCATCGAGACGAGCGCAAGCGAGCAGGGCCTCGAGCCGAACATCGATGAGTTCAACCTCGATGCCGCCCCCGAGGTCGAGCCGGCTCCGGAGCCCCAGAGCAAGGTCGACAGCACGGAGTTGCGTCGCCTCGCCGACACCCTCCCCCAGGGAGCCACGTCGGGCATGTTCCGCTGGATGATCGTCCGGAATTCCGAGAACTCTTCCTTCACCCCGGCCTCGCGCCTGTCGATGAACTCCAACGACTGAGTTCTCGGCACTCCCGCACATGGCACACGCGGG
This sequence comes from uncultured Phycisphaeraceae bacterium, assembly GCA_964628245.1. GTDB lineage: Bacteria > Planctomycetota > Phycisphaerae > Phycisphaerales > UBA1924. Next base: position 63,311 of record CAZVMU010000007.1, read on the forward strand.
GGCGTCGAGAGACGCTCCCGCTTTTTCGTTCCGACACACGACACGAACACAAGAAAAGGACACCGTTATGAAGACCCGTTCGCTGATTCTCGCCGCCGCCATCCTCGCCACAGCCTCGCTCGTGGGCTGCTCGGGGCACGGCGCCTCCACCGCGCAGCACCAGAGCAACGCCAAGTTGAAGATGGACGCGATCAAGGCCGCCACCCAGTGGCAGACCGCGCACCAGGCCTTCCTCGCCGGCGATCTCAACAAGGCCCTCAAGCACGTCAACATCGCCCTCGAACTCAACCCCTCCGTCACCAAGTCGCACGTGCTCCGCGGGCGCGTCCTGATGGAGCAGGGCGAACTCGAGGAGGCCGGGCTCGCGTTCAACAACGCCGCGACGATCGACCCCAGCGCGGTCGATCCGCAGTACTTCCTGGGCGTCCTCCACGAGCGCTTCGCGCAGAAGGACAAGGCCCTGGCGTTCTACATGAAGGCCGTCGAACTCGACCCGGAGAATCCGCAGTACGCGATCGCCGCCGCCGAGATGATGATGGACCTCGACCGCATGCCCGAGGCCAAGGACTTCCTCACGCAGCGCCTCAATACCTTTGAGCACAACGCCGGCGTCCGCCAGACGCTCGGGCACATCGCCATGATCGAGAAGGACTACGTCAAGGCGGCTGATTTCTTCGAGATCGCCCGCATGCTCAGCCCCGATGACTACGGCATCCAGGAGGACCTCGCCCGCGCCCAGGTCCAGACCCAGGATTACGCCGCCGCCGAGACCACGATCGCCCGCCTCATGTCCAACGAGGCCTTCAAGGAGCGTCGCGACCTCAAACTCCTGCAGGCGACCTGCCTCATCAAGACCGATCGCCCCGTCCAGGCCCGCGACATCCTCTTCACGCTCACCAATGACCACGTCGGCAGCGCCGATGCCGAGGCGTGGATCGCCCTTGGCAACGCCTGCTACCTCGTCAACGATCTCTCGAACCTTCGCTCGGCGGCGAACCGCGTCGTGGCGCTCGCGCCGCGTCGGGCCGAGGGCTACCTGCTCCGCGGCCTGCACGCCCGCGAGACCAAGGACTTCCCCAATGCCGAGCGCGCGGTCCGTCAGGCTCTCGCCATCGACCAGACCGCCGATGCCTTCATGCTCCTGGGCATGATCTATCAGGACTCGGGCAAGGACCGCCTCGCCCAGGCCAGTTTCGAGAAGGCCCAGCAGATCGCCGGGTCCGACTCCTCCACCACCAACGGCACGATCACCAACGCCTCCGACGCGGCCGACGTCCCGACCGAGTAATCATGGGCCACACGCCCGCTGGGCGCACGCCCTTTGAATCCGTGTAATCTCCTTTCTGTGGCGGCGGAACGCGCACGAGCGTGTTCCGTCGTTTTTTTTTCACCCCCACCGCTCACACCTCCACCACATTCACCCATGAAAACAGGCCCCGAGAGCGGGGCCTGTGAACGAAGTCATGTGGTTGTTCAGGTACGCCGACTCGCACGCGGCGTGTGGGTCTTGTTTATTCGTCCGACGGCTCTTCCTCGTCGTTGTCCATCGCCGCGCTCGCCGGGGCGTTCTTGAGTTGGGCGCCGCGGATCGCGAGGACGGCCTGGCGCAGTTCCTTCGCGAGGTCCGGGTTGTCCTTGATGAACTGCTTCGCCGCCTCGCGCCCCTGCCCGACGCGTGTGGACTTGTAACTGAACCATGAGCCCGACTTCTCGACGACGTCGCAGGCCACGGCGAGATCGAGCAGGTCGCCCGACGCCGAGATCCCCTCGTCGTACATGATGTCGAACTCGGCATCGCGGAACGGCGGAGCGATCTTGTTCTTGACGACGCGGGCGCGGGTGCGGCTGCCGATGGTCCTGTCGCCATCCTTCAGCGCGCCCGTGCGACGGACGTCGATGCGGACGGAGGAGTAGAACTTCAGGGCGCGCCCGCCGGTCGTGGTCTCGGGGCTGCCGAACATCACGCCGATCTTCTCGCGGATCTGGTTGATGAAGAGAACAGTACAGTTGGATCGGGCGATGACGCCGGTCAGTTTCCGCATCGCCTGGCTCATCAGTCGCGCCTGCAGCCCCACCACCGCGTCGCCCATCTCGCCCTCGATCTCGGCCTTTGGGGTCAGCGCCGCCACCGAGTCCACCACGATCAGATCGACCGCGTTCGAGCGGACGAGCATCTCGCAGATCTCCAGCGCCTGCTCCCCCGAGTCGGGCTGACTGACGAGGAGTTCGTCGATGTTCACGCCGATCTTGCGGGCCCAGGAGGGGTCCAGGGCGTGCTCGGCATCGATGAAGGCCGCCACGCCGCCCTCTTTCTGGGCGTGAGATGCGATCGTCAGGGCGAGGGTCGTCTTGCCGGAGGACTCAGGTCCGAAAACCTCGACGATGCGCCCGCGCGGCACGCCCTTGCCACCCAGGGCCAGGTCGAGCGAGATCGAGCCCGTGGAGATCCCGGGAATGGCGAGGAACGCGTCCTCGTCCATCCGCATGATGGCACCCTTGCCAAAGGTCTTATCGATTTGCTGAAGCGTCCGGTCGAGCGCCTGCTGCTTGGCCCGGTCTTCGAGTTTGATCTCGACTTTCGGGGCGTCGTTCTTCGGTGCGCGCGCGGACTTCGACTCTGTCGCTGTATTCGAGGCCATGCCGGCCCCTCCCTTCTTGGGTGCCCTCCCTACGGCCGCCGGAACGGACGCGGTTGGACGGACCCAGCGTGAGTCGGCCTTGGACCAACCATGATCCAAAAACCGGTCAGGGGCGACGCTGGACGCGAGCCTGACATAAACATGATACCAGAACCCAAACGTTCGTCAATAGTTTGGAGTGTGAACGGAGAATGATCGATACCAAAGCCATGCTGGACAACGACTTGCGTCCGCGAGATTCTTTTCGCATGGGGATTCGAGAGAAACTCCAAGCCCGCATGAACGCTATGGCGGTCTCGTCGCTCGCGCACACGCCGACGTGTCCGAGATGCTGCCAGACCATCCCGTCGGAGGATGTGAACGTCGTCACGGATGTCGCGTTCTGCAGGGCGTGCAACTTGACCACGTCGCTCTCGGGTCAGGCGAGCAGCGTGCCGCTGGATCCGAATGTGGACATCACGAGTCCACCCGCGGGCGCGTGGTATCGCGATGACGGACTCGAACTCCGCGTGGGCGCGTCATGCCGTTCATTGGGATCAACGCTCGGTCTGCTCTTCATCTCGGCCTTCTGGAACGGCATCGTCTCGGTCTTCGTGGTCCTTGCGATCTCAGCGACGCTACACCACATCGGCGTGGCCCAGCCCAGTTGGTTCCCCACGCCGAAGATGAACGGCTCAACGATGGGCGTCGGCATGACGCTGTTTCTGTGGCTCTTTCTCACGCCGTTCATCCTGATCGGGTCCGCGATGATCGGTGCGCTTCTCACGTCGATGATGGGGCACACCGAGGTCCGCGTGCGGGGCGGCGAGGGGAAGGTCTTCACCGGGATCGGATCCATCGGCTTCACGAAGCGATTCGACGCCACGGGCGTGAGCGAGATTCGCAACGAGGACCGGCAGTATCGCGACAGCGACGGCGACAATCGCACAAAGAAACAGATCGTGCTCGAGATCACGAGCGCGAAGCGGATCACCTTCGGGTCGATGCTCCGTGATGATCGACGGGCCTTCGTGGCGAGCGCCCTGGGGAGGGTGCTCCTGCCACGCGACCATGGAACGGTGAGAGCGACGGCGTGAGTCGGGCGTGCGCGTGAGCCGAGAGGACTGCCCGCCGGCATCGCCCGTCTCAGCACCGGAATCCCGCGATGGCGCGTACCCTTCTCGGCATCTTCGAGAAAGGCTACTTCATGCAGAAAACCGCCCCAAACCAAGGCCCGACATCGCTCCGCGAAACGACCGACGGCCTGCTCATCGATGAGTCCAAGATTCGCCAGGGGGGCGGAGCCAAGGCCATCGAACGCCAACACGAGAAGGGGCGTTTGACGGCCCGCGAGAGGGTTGCACGGCTGGTAGATCCTGACGATGCGAAGATGCCCCACGTGGAGCGTGGGGGTACCCGAGACTTCCAGGAACTTGGGCTGTGGGCCGCGCATGGCATGTATGGCGAGTTCGGCGGAGCGCCGGCCGCGGGCGTCGTGACCGGCATAGGTCTGGTGCACGGTCGCCGCACGATGATCATCGCGAACGACGCGACGGTGAAGGCTGGGGCGTTCTTCCCGATGACGTGCAAGAAGATCATCCGGGCACAGACGATCGCGATGATGGCGCGACTGCCATTGATTTATCTGGTGGACTCGGCAGGCGTGTTTTTGCCGCTGCAGGAAGACGTCTTCCCTGACACCGACGACTTCGGACGGATCTTCCGGAACAACGCGGTGATCAGCGCGATGGGCATCCCACAGATCGCGGCGATCATGGGGTACTGCGTCGCCGGGGGCGGGTATCTGCCGGTGCTCTGCGACACGCTGCTGATGACCGAGGGGAGCGGGCTGTACCTTGCCGGGCCCGCGCTCGTGAAGGCGGCGATCGGACAGGACATCACGGACGAGGAACTCGGCGGGGCCGAGATGCACGCGAGCATCAGCGGGACGATTGATTTCAAGGAGAAGGATGATGAGGCGTGCATCGAGCGCGTGCGCTCGCTCGTCGCGAAGTATTCCGACGACTCGATGCCGAGATGCCGAGTTGCCAAGTTGCCTGCTTCTGCATCACCCGCGCGCTCAGCCACGGGCATCACGTCGTCCTTCACCGATAAGCCTGGCGCGCAGTACGACGTGAAAGAGATCATCGCGTGCCTGGTGGATGCGAAGGCTCTCGGAGACTCTCAAGCCACCGACTTCGACGAGTACAAGGCCGAGTATGGGCAATCCATCGTCTGCGGCTATGCCACCATCGGCGGACACGCGTGCGGCATCGTCGCGAACCAGAAGAAACTCACGCAGAAGACCATGGCGGGCGGCAAGGCCGGACCCACCAAGAGCGTGAACATGCCCGGCGTCATCTATGACGACTCGGCGGACAAGGCCGCCCGATTCATCATGGACTGCAACCAGCGGAAGATCCCCATCATCTTCCTCCACGACACCACCGGCTTCATGGTCGGTCGCGACAGCGAACAGGGCGGCATCATCCGTGCCGGGGCGAAGATGGTCAACGCGATGAGCAACTGCGTCGTCCCCAAGATCGTCGTCGTCATGGGCGGCTCGTACGGCGCGGGGAACTACGCGATGTGCGGGCGGGCCTTCGATCAGTTCCTGTCGTTCGCCTGGCCCAACGCGAAGTGTGCCGTCATGGGTGCGAACCAGGCGACGGGCGTGCTCACGACGATCGAGGAGGCGAGCCGAAAACGCAAGGGCGAGACGATCGACGAGGAAGCGCACAAGGCGATCTATGGCGCGATCCACGCGGCATACACGGAGCAGGCCGACATCCGACACGCCGCCGCCCGGGGGTGGGTGGATCGGCTTATTGAGCCTGAGAAAACCCGCGAGGAGTTGATCGCGGCGCTCGATGCGGCGAATCAGGGGTGGGACTACTCGGCGGAGTTCAAGACTGGTGTTCTGCAGACGTGACGATGCGACCGCCCCTGCAACGGACAGAATCGAAATCCCAAGAACAAATGAGTACACGTGTGGATCACTCTCGAGCCGATGCTAGAGCACCCAAATCAATGTTCCTGGGTTGAACGCGTGTGTTGTGTTCTCGATCCTCCGGAGTTTCCACACCTGTGAGCCATCTACTTTCCGTCTCGGCGCCCGAGGCAAGTGCCATTCGCCTCCCTTGGTCCGCCCTTCTCAGCAACAAGGCCTACGAACTGTGGTCCAAGGCCAGCGGGCGGGGCTACCAGGGGCAGGGCATGATCGGCGCCGACGCCTCCAGCGTCCGCCACGGCTTTGCCTCGCTCATCGGGCGGGACTTCCACACGTACAACTTCCCGCAGGTCTGGGTCGAGAGGCGCCAGATCCCCCGCGTGCTCCACGACCGCGTCCCCAGACACGGCGCGACGATCGTTGACCTGGGCTGCGGCCCGGGCACATCGACCGATATCCTCTGCCACTTCGCCGATCCCTCATGGACGATTCTGGGATACGACCTCACAGGGCATCTCATCACCGAGGCGAAACACCGAGCATCACGCGGCGAGTTCAAGAATCGAAAGGGACAGACCATCTCGCCGCGGTTCCATTGCCAGAGCATCGCCGAGCCACTTCGAGCAATCACAGAAGATCTCGAATCCGTCTCGCCGAACACCGCACAAGCCGTACTCGAGCCTCAGAGCGTGGACCTCGCGATCTCCGGCGGCGTGGTCGGGTTGTATCTCCAGGTCGAGGAGGCCGAGCGGTTGCTCAGCGAACTCCGGCGCGTCGTGAAGCCCGGCGGGCACATCGCCCTCGACGTCGGGCCGGCCATTCGATCCGCGACACTCAATCGTCTGGCGACTGCGAATGGCTTTGTGCTTGTCGATCGGGCGCGGAGTTGCCTCGTGGAGCCGAGGCCGAAACTGATCTTCCGCAAGCACGCGTGAGTTGCCTCCGGCCTCAACGACGACCCGGGCGGATGGAATGGCCCGACAGTATTATGCCGGGATGGGTGCCCGCGAGCGTGCCAGGCTGGATATTGAGCGGGGCGATCTGGGCAGCGCCCGCCGCCGTCTGATGTCACTCGCGCAGACAAAGCAATACCCCGAAGACGTGTGCGAGGAGATCGCACGGCTGTGCGTTCGAATGCACGACCCGATCGAGGCCGGGCGTGGTACTACCTCTGCGAATCAGAGGATGCCGAGGCCGCCGGGTGCGTCGAGGCGTTTGAGACGCGGTATGGGCGTGAACTTCGACGAGTACTGGGAGCGCTCCCACGACTCATGAGGCAACAGGCACTCCACGGGTGCACGCTCGGCATTGTCGACAGACGACTTCGCAGGCTAGGCGATCTCGACACGCTCCGTGCCAAGTCGCACCACAATCGAATGGGCGTGCTCTCCACGATTCGGACGTGGGCGGTTGGTGTTGGATGCCTCGCGGGGTTGCTCCTCCTCATCACTGCGGCGGTTAATGGTTTCGTGTTCTTGGTGAAGCTCGCCATTGACTGGCGACGTTGAATGGTCCATATTTAGCGTCCTCACCTGCACGCCCCTAGGGTTGGTCCATGGACGTCAATGATCGCATCCGTCAGTTCGAGACCATGGTCCGCCCCGAGGCCGACCCGACCAATGACATGGCGTGGTTCAGCCTTGGACAGGCCTATGCCCAGGCCGGGCGTCATCGCGACGCCGCCAACGCCTTCACGCGCTGCACCGCCCTCAACCCGGCGATGAGCAAGGCCTATCAACTCGCGGGGCATGCCCTCGTCGAGGTCGGCGACACCGAGAAGGCCGCCGAGGTGCTGACCGCGGGTTACATCTCGGCCAGTGAACGCGGTGACCGCCTGCCCCAGAAGGCGATGGGCGACCTGCTCCTGGCGATCGGGGCGCCCGTGCCCGAGGTCAAGGCGAAAGGTCCAGCGACGGGCGCCAGCGGCGGCACGTTCGTGTGTGGCCGAACCGGCAAACCCGGGCACCAGATGCCCCGACCACCCTTCAAGGGACCCGTCGGCGAATGGATCAAGGACCACATCTCGCAGGAGACCTTCAACGCGTGGATCTCGCAGGGGACGAAGGTCATCAACGAACTTCGCCTGGACCTCTCACGCGAGGAGGACAGCGACACCTACGACAAGCACATGCGCGAGTACCTCGGCATCGATGACGAGTTGTACGAGTCGCTCATGCGCGTCAAGGGTGTGTAGAAACGGCAGAAACAGTCGGGATGGCTGTTCCATGAATATATGACGGGCTTTGGGCGTCGCTCAGTCGGCCTGGGCTGTGGGGCGCGAGGAGTCTCGCAGCGACGCTGCGGATTCGCTGGCGGACATGATCCGCCCGGCGAAGACGGCGAGCACGATCACACCCACCGCGGAGATCGCCGCCGCGACACGACGGGATTGGAAGGGCGAGCGAGCGAGAGCGTCCTGCGTGGGTGTCGCCGCCTCGAGCAGGGGGGCGCTCATGAGGCGCAGGTAGTAAAACGCGGCGATGGCGGAGTTCAGGCCGAGCACGATGACGAGTGTGATCTCGCCCGCGCCGACCGCCGACGTGAAGAGCGGCAACTTGCCCCAGAAGCCGAGCAGCGGCGGGAACCCAAGCAGGCTCAGGCTCGACAGGACCATCGTCCAGCCGAGGAGCGGGTGCGACGAGCAGAGGCCACGAAGGTCCTCGACGCGATCGATCTCGCGAGGCTCCCCCTTGCTCTCGCGATCGGGTGTTTTCTCAAGAGCGGCGACGACAGCAAAGGCGCCGACATTCATCACGCCGTACGCCGCGAGATAGAAAAGGACCGCGGCGATGCCGTTGCGAGAGAACGTGTTGTCGCCCGGCCCGGCGATGACGCCCACAAGCATGTAGCCCGAGTGGGCGACGGAGGAGTACGCGAGGATCCGCTTCACCGACGACTGCAGGATCGCCAGGACGTTGCCCACGGTCATGGTGAGGGCGGCGACGACCCAGAGCATCACGCGGACGGCGCTGGGAAGTCCATGCCCGACGCCGTCGTGCCCGCTCCAGCCGATCGTGGCGCACAAGAGAATGATCGCGAGGAATCCGGCGGTCTTGGGGACGAACGCGAGGAAGGCCGAGACGGGGGCGGCGGCACCCTCGTACACGTCGGCGGCGTAGAAGTGCATCGGGACGGCGGCGATCTTGAAGGCAAAGCCGATGAGCGCGAGCATCACCCCCGCGAGCGTGATCGCGTTGAGGCCGCCGGTCGAGATCGCCTCGTGAATGGCGTTGAGTTTCGTGGAGCCGGTGCCGCCATAGATGAGGGCGAAGCCGTAGAGAAAGACCGCGGCGCCGAGCGCGCCGAGGAAGAAGTACTTGACGCCTGCTTCCTTCGCGCGATCACGCGACGAGGAGATCGTCACCATGATGTACGTCGGGAGGCTCGTGAGTTCGAGGGCGAGGAAGAGCCAGATGAGATCATCGGCTGAGGCGCAGAGCATGAGGCCCGTGATCGAGAAGAGGAAGAACGCGTAGAACTCCGCCCGATTGGTGCGGAGCGGATTGAAGGAGGCCTTGCCCGAGGCGACGAGATCCTCCTCGGCCCGATCGACCGTCCCCGCGGCGAGGGCGAGCAGCAGGAGCGCCACCAGCGCGATCATCACCTTGGAGTACATCGCGAGCGAGGGGAGCATCGTCTGGCCCATCGAGGCGGTCACGACCGCGCCCACGGGCGTTGTGGTATACGCCGAGATCGCCGAGACGACCAGGCCCAGACCGGCGATGAACGGTGTCGCCCGGCGAGAGGCCGCCGACTTCGACAGCCCCACCACCATCACCGCGCACGTCGTCACGAAGAGGATGATCTCGGGATAGAGATAGGCGAGACGATCGATCATGGGTGGAGTTCCTCGGCGAGCGAGGCAAGGGGCGAGGAGTCCGTCGCCGACGGGGCGTCATTCGTGGACGACCGCGGGGCGGGTGTGTCGGAGTTCGTGCCCTCGGCGAGCGCGGTGTTGCGGGCCTGGCCCAGGGCCTTCACCGTCTGCGTGATCGGGGCCTCGAGCGGATCGGTGATGAGCGAGGGATACACACCAAGCACGACACACAGGACCGCGAGCGGAATCAAAAGTCCGATCTCGCGACGCGTGAGATCCGCGGGGAGTGCGTGCTCCTCATGATGATCCGTGGCGTGATGCGCGTGCGGCTCGAGCAGTTGGCCCCACACCACCTTGCCCAGCATCAGAAGCAGGTACATCGCCGCGACGATCATGCCGATGCCGGCGATCGCGGCGTACCACGGACCGAGCGAGCCGAGCGTCGCGCCGGGGATGGCCGCCCCCAACGACCCCCACTCACCCGACCCCCACGCGCTCGACGCGCTGAACGCGCCCTGCAGGCAGAAGAACTCGCTCACGAAGCCGTTCAGCCCGGGAAGGCCGACGCTCGCCATCGTGAAGAAGACCATGAACGTCGCCCACACGGGCATCTTGGCGGCCAACCCGCCGAGTTCCTTCATCGAGCGCGTGTGATAGCGCTCATACATCATCCCGATGAGGAGGAAGAGGGCGCCCGTGGAGAGCCCGTGGTTGATCATGTACAACACCGACCCTTGCAGCCCGACGTTGTTCATCGCGAAGAGACCGAGCATGCAGAAGCCCAGGTGGGCGACCGACGAGTAGGCGACGAGTTTCTTGACGTCGGTCTGCACCCAGCAGATCAGGCCGCCGTAGAGGATGCCGACGATGCATGCCGCTGCGAGCAGGGGCGCGTGCTCCTGCACCGCAAGAGGCGTGAAGGGAAGCACAAAGCGGAAGATGCCATACGTCCCGAGTTTCAGCAGCACGCCCGCGAGAACCACAGAGCCAACGGTCGGCGCCTCGGTGTGCGCGAGGGGGAGCCACGTGTGGAATGGGAAGAGCGGCACCTTCACCGCGAAGCCCAGCAGGAGGGCGAGCATCACCCATGCCTGAATCGCGGCGGGAAGCGCGGCGCTCGTCGCCTCCAGCGTCTTGATGTCGAACGTGAGTGTGTTCCCCATGTCCACGTGGCGCCAGGCGACGTACGCCAGGCCCGCGAGTGTGATGATCGAGCCGGTGAACGTGTACAGGAAGAACTTGATCGCGGCCTTCCTGCGATTCGTCGAGCCGAAGAGGCTGATCAGGATGAACATGGGTATCAGCGTGAACTCGAAGCAGACGTAGAAGAAGACCAGGTCGCGGGCCGCGAACACGCCCGTGACGGCTCCCTGCAGCACGAGGAACCACGCGTAGTACGTCCGCTCGCGCGTCGTGATCGCGGTGGTCGAGGCCAGCACGCAGATCGGACCCAGGAGCACCGTGAGCGCGATCAGGAAGAGCGAGACGGCATCCGCCCCCACCGAGAGCGTCACACCGAGTTGCTTCAGCCACGGCACCTGCACCGCGAACTGGAAATCGGCGCTATTGGCATAATCAAACGTGAACAACGCGTACGCGCCGCCCAAGAGCGCCGCCAGCGTCGTGAAGAGCGCGATCGGCCTCGCCTGACGCGACGGCCCGAGAGCGATGACGATCGCGGCGACGATGGGGAGCAGGATGAGCCAGAGAAGAATCATGGAGGTGTGTGCTTCGTGTGACTAGTTCCAGGCGACGGCAAGAACAATGGCCAGAATCATCGCGATGCCGCCCGCCATGCCCAGGGCATAGCCGTGGAGGACGCCCGACTGGCTGGGACGGATGGCGTTCCCGGTGAGGCGGGGCAGGATTCCCGCGAGGTTCACCAGCCCATCGACAAACATGCGGTCGATGAAGTGGAAGATGTGCGCGAGCACGAGGATCGGCTTGCGGATCAGGAAGTCGTAGAACTCGTCCACGTACCACTTGTGCTGCGCCCAGCGTGGGATCGAACCAAGCAGGGGGAGCAACTTGTCGGCGTTTGCCGTCGCCGCGGTCGTGCGCCCGAGGAAGTGCAGGACGAACGCGATCGCGATGCCCAGCGCCCCGACCACGCCCGAGACGTAGTACATCGCTTTGTGCGGGTCCATGCCGAAGATCGTCCCGGCGTGGGCCTCGTGGGGATGCGCGACGAAGTTCGGCACAACGCTCATGGCCGCGTGGGCCTCGGCCACGTGCTCACCCGCGCCGGCCTCATGGTGGGCGAACGGCGAGGCGAACTGGGCCGTCGAATGCTCCACGAGCGACGCGATCGCGCCGTGCTTCCCGCCCATCACAAACAGCCCGACGGCTCCGATCGCCAGGATCGCGAGCGTCGCGAGGACGGTGTTGATGGCCCAGCCCGGCGCGTGCGGATGGGCATCGTGATGCCCGTGGTCGTGCGCGTGATCGGCACTATGTGAATGCCCGTGGTCGTTCGCGTGCCCATGGTCATGGGCATGGTCGTCCGCGTGTGCGGCGTCGCTCCCGTGTCCCTCATCGCCCATCTCGAACTGCACGGGCCCCATGAAGACGCGGAAGAAGACGCGGAAGGTGTAATACGCGGTCAGCCCGGCCGTCAGCACGAGGATCCACCCGACCATCGACATTCCGGGCGTGACGAACGCCTCGGCGAGGATCATGTCCTTGGAGAAGAACCCGGCCGTGAAGGGGAACCCCGCGAGATTGAGGCACCCCACGAGCATGCCCACACCCACGATCCGCCACCCGGGCATCTTCATCACGCCCGACAACTTGCGCAGGTCGAGTTGCCCCCCAAAGCCGTGCATCACCGCGCCGCAGCACAGGAAGAGGAGCGCCTTAAAGAAGGCGTGAGTGACGACATGCGACACGCCCCCCGCCGTTGAGAGCACCGCCAGCCCGGCGAACATGTACCCGAGTTGGGACACGGTCGAATAGGCCATGATGCGCTTGATGTCGAACTGGGCCATCCCGATCGTTGCGCTGAAGAGGGCCGTGAGCGCCCCGACCCACGCCACGATCGGCAGGGCCGACTCCGACAGCAGGAAGAACGGGAACATCCGCGCGACGAGGTACACCCCGGCCGTCACCATCGTGGCGGCGTGGATGAGCGCCGAGACCGGCGTCGGGCCTTCCATCGCGTCGGGGAGCCACACATACAGCGGCAACTGCGCCGACTTGCCGAAGGCCCCGCCAATGAAGAGCAGCGGGATGATCTTCGCGATTGTCGGAATATCGCCGAGCCGTCCGGCCTTGAGGGCCTCCAAGTACACCGCGGCCTTCTCGAAGACGACGGTGTACTCGACGCTCCCGAAGTGGACAAACGTCAGCATGATGCCGAGCGCCAGGAAGAGATCGCCGATGCGGTTGACGATGAAGGCCTTCTTTGCCGCCGCCACCGCCGCCGGCTTCTTGTAGAAGTAACCGATGAGCAGGTACGAGCAGAGGCCCACGCCCTCCCAGCCCAGATAGAGCAGGACCAGATTGTCCGCCATGACCAGGCAGGCCATGGAGAAGACAAAGAGGCTGAACGCAGCGAAGAACCGGTTGTATCCGCTGCCGACATCGTGCGACATGTACTCGCTCGCGTAGAGCGCAATCAGCGTCGCCAGGCCGGTCACAAAGAGCATCCAGAGGACGCTCAACGAGTCCATGTAGAACGAGAAGTTCGCAACGAACGACGAGGCGTCGGAGGTCTTGATGTCGAGCCAGCGGAAGGCCTGAATAACCTGGAACGAGGCGCCGTGCCCCTCGCCGCCGCTCCAGCCGTTGCCGTTCGCGGTGAAGAAAGTTGCCGCGGTGCAGACGAACGCGAGCGCGAGGCACGCGACCGTCACGAACGCCGGGAGTTTCGTCTTGACGCGCATCGCCGCAAAGATCGCGTTGAGCACGAAGGCGAGCATGGGCAGGCCCACGATCGCGAGCACCAGCCCGCTCGAGAGACCCAAGGCCGCGTGCTCGGCGTTGCCAGCACCCAGCGTCGCGCTGGTCAAGCCGACGAAGGACGGAGCGGCGAGGGACAAGGATTGGTGGAGAGCGTCAAGCATGGCGGCGTCGGTCAAGATCGGCGGAAAACTCACCCCTTCAACTCGGACCATTCCTCGGCGGACAACGACTCATTGCGGCGGAAGAGCAGCACGACCAGCGCCAACGCCATCGCCGCCTCCGCCGCGGCGATCGTCAGCACAAAGATCAGAAACGTCTGCCCGTTCATGTCCAGGTGGTACCGCCCGAACGCGACGAGCGCGATCCCTGCGGCCTGGAACATCAACTCCGTGCACAGGAACATGATGATGAGGTTGCGCCGGGTCAGGAATCCGATCAGCCCCAGCGTGAAGAGCACCGCCGACAGGAAGAGATAGTGCGCCAGCGTCGGGTGCGACACAAAGGCCGGGTACGCCAACTGCGCGAGCGTGGAGGACGTACTCGACATCGCGGTTGACATCATGACATCGCCCCCTCGACCCGCTCGGCCGCGTCACTCAACCGGCGCGACTCATGGAGTTTGCGATCCTCGTCGATCTGCACCTGCTTGCGCGACAGGACCACCGCGCCGAGCATCGCCATGAGCAGGATCACGCCGGCGATCTCGATCGAGCCGGGGTGGTCGCGCAGCAGGTTGAATCCGACCTGCTCGACGTTGCTCAGCCGCAAGTCCTCGGGCCACTCGTTCCGAGCCAAGACCCGCTCGCTCTGGTCGGCCTTCACGATCGTCAGGAACTCACCGCTCGGTCCCATCACAGCACGATCGCCGGCCTGAAGCAGCCCATGCGCCTCAAGAATCCGATCAACCTTTCGCGGCATGTCGACGAGTAGTGACGAGACCGCCCGGGGCGTCGCCTCGGGAAGTTTCGGAATGCCTCGGAAGAGCAGCGTCGTCAGCACCGCGAGCACGACAAAGCCGGCAATGGTCGCCGCGATCGGCTCGCGAGCCACCGTGTCATACTCCGCGAGCACCTCGTCCTCGCCCTCGGCCGGGGCCTGCGTCGCGAGCATGATCACGAAGAGGTACGTGATGAGGATCGCCCCGGCGTACACGATCACCAGTGCCGCCGCCATGAACTCCGCCGACAGCAGCACGAGGATGCCGGCGGTCGAGAGCACGGTCATGATGAACCACAACGCCGCATAGACGGGCCGCTGGTGCGTGATCATCCGCAGCGCCGACCCGCTCCCGAGCAACGCGAAGATGTAGAAGAACGGATTGGTCAGCCCCACAGAGTTCCCGGGAGCCGCATCCGCCGCGTACTTCGCGTTCATGCCCAGCACAATGAAGACGATCCCCGCCGCCGCCCCAGCCAGGAGCGCGCCCAGCACCTGCGGGTTCGGGCCCTTTCGCGGAAGCGACATCAGCACGCCCACGGCCCCGAGCGCGACGCAGGCGTACAGCAGAATCGGATGGATCAGGTCGCTCACTCGGGCGATTCCATGCGAAGGAGCGGTCGGAAGGTCCTCCGATCGGGGCACACGCCACCGAGCAGGGTCAAGAACCATGGGAGTGTTCGCCCGTTCGTCCGGCGCGGCACCCCATAAGGCCCTGAGGATAGTGCTCGCTGACCCGATCTTCAACCAACCAATGCCGCGCCGATGTCGGCTTTGAGCAACCGTGCCGCTACGCTCTGGGTGCGATGACGCACGCGGCGGCCTCGACAGTTCCCGCTCCAGCAACCCTCGGCTGGCGACGATGGTTCCCCAACGCCTTGACCGGCATGAGGTTGCTCATCGCCATCGCCTTCTTCACCCTGCTGGCCGTCTGGAACTATCCCGCTCGCGAACTCGTCGTCTCACCGCGTCATCCCTTGATCGCGTACCTCGTCGCCGCCGCGCTCTTTGGCTTGGCCGCCGTCACCGACGCGATCGATGGCCCCCTCGCACGCCGCTGGAAGGTCGTCTCCGCCTTTGGCCGCATCATGGACCCCTTCGCCGACAAGGTCCTGGTCGTCGGCGGGTTCATCATGCTCGCCGGCCCGACCTTCGGCACGCCCATCGCCGACGGTGAGGGCGGCCTCGAGATGCTCCACGTCAGCGGCGTCCACACCTGGATGGTCGTCGTCATCCTCGGACGCGAACTCCTCGTCACCTCCATCCGGGCCGTCGCCGAATCCCAGGGGCACGACTTCTCCGCCACATGGTCGGGCAAGGCCAAGATGATCCTCCAGGCCTGCGTCATTCCCATGATCCTTCTGGTCCTCGGGTTCACCAGAATCACCCCGGGCACCTGGGGGCGCTGGATCATCGACATCGCCGTCTGGCTCACCGTGGGCGTCACGATCCTGAGCGGGATTCCCTATCTCCACAGGGCGATGCAGATTTTCGGGCGTCAGTAGCCTCATTGCGTTCGCGGCACAGTCTCCTGTTGACCTTCCGGGTCGTTTCCGGTACGTTGATATCCGGCTGCTCGCGGGGACAACATCTTTTCGGCGAGCCCTCACTATGACCATTCGACGCTGCGCATCCATCGGAGCCGTGCTCGGTGTTGTCGTCTTCTCTCTCCACGCCCTCGCCGTTGATCCGCCCATCCGACTCCAGAGCGTCGCCACCGGGCTGACCCAACCCGTCTTCGTCACCCACGCTCCCAACGACCCCTCGCGTCTCTACATCGTCGAGCAGCGCGGCAAGGTCAAGGTCATGGTCAACGGCGTCATGCAGCCCACACCCTACATCGATGTCGGAACTCGTCTCACGGGCTCGGATGGCTACGTCCTTGAATACGGCCTCCTCGGCATCGCCTTCCATCCCGACTACCAGAACAACGGCTACTTCTATCTCAACTACACCGTCGGCACCTCAAGCCTCGCCGACACCGTCATCGCACGCTTCCGGGTCTCGGCCGATCCCAATGTCGCCGACCCCAACTCCTTCCAGCAAATCTTGCGAATCCCGTACACCGTCAAGCAGCACCGCTCGGGGTGGATGGACTTCGACCCCGCGGGCTATCTCTACATCCCCACCGGTGACGGCGGCGAGACCGATCCGCAGAATAACGCCTCCAACACCAACGTCCTCATGGGCAAGATTCTCCGCCTCGACGTCAATGGACCCGACGGAATCCCCGGCACGAGCGACGACGACGGCTTCCCCGCCGACGCCAACAAGCACTACCAGATCCCCGCGACCAATCCCCACGTTGGCGAGGCTGGCTTCCAGCCCGAGATCTGGGCCTATGGCCTGCGCAACGCCTGGCGATGCTCCTTCGATCGCGAAACGCACGACCTCTGGATCGGAGACGTCGGGCAATCGGCGCGCGAGGAAGTCACCGTGATCCCACCAACCACCAACGGCGGGTTCCTCGGCTGGCGATGCCGCGAAGGAACCGTGGCCACCGGATACGCCGGCTGCCCCGCGACGCTCCCGCCCTCCCTGGGACCAACGTATGAGTACACGCACGCCATCGGCACCGCGGTCATCGGCGGGTACGTCTATCGCGGGTGCGCCATGCCCGACCTGCAGGGCACCTACTTCTTCGGCGACTGGAATCGAAAGATCTTCTCGTTCCGGTATGTGAACGACACCGTCACCGAGTATGTCGAACGCACCGCGACGCTCCCGATCCCCGGAACCTTTGTCTCCTTCGGCGAGGACTTCTACGGCGAGATCTACGCCTGCAACTGGTCCACCACGGCCGGCGCCGGCTCGATCTTCAAGATCGTTCCCGTCACACCCGCGCCCGACTCCAACGCCAACGGCATCCCCGATTCCTGCGAATCGACCTCGTGCATCGCCGACACCGACGACGGCTCGGGCACAGGCACACCCGACGGCGGCGTCACCATCGACGACCTCCTCTACTACCTCGACATCTTCGCCCAGGGGTCCATCGCCGCCGACGTGGATGATGGCAGCGGCACGGGTACACCCGACTCCGGTGTCACCATCGATGACCTCCTCTACTACCTCGTCCGATTCGGCGAGGGGTGCTGATCACGCCCTCGATCCTCCCGACACAGTCGCACGACACCCCGGCGCGTCTACCCTGATGCTCTCGCGGCTGGGCCGTTCGCTCCATGCCGCGTCCACACCCAGGAGCGTCATGGCGATCGATCCCTTCCAGCGGCGGCCTCTCCGCCTCATCACTACCTTCGGACTTGGACACATGCGCCCCGCCTCGGGGACATGGGGCTCGCTCCCGCCCATCGTCCTTGCCCTCGTTTTCGTGGCGGCAGGCCTCGGTCCCGCCGACCACCGCGCGTTCTTCGATGCCGCCATGGTCCTCATCGCCGTCGTCTTCTCCTGGGCGTGCGTGCGCGATGGCGACTACGCCGAGGCACGATTCGGAAAGAAAGACCCGGGCCAGGTCGTCGCCGACGAGACCGCCGGCCAGGCCGTCACGCTCCTCATGCTGCCCACCGCTGCGATGCAGGACGTGCGTGCCGCGATCTTCACGATTGTCCTGTCGTTCTTCGCCTTCCGCATCTTCGACATCCTGAAGCCCTGGCCGGCCCGCTCGCTCCAGCGCGTCCCCGGCGGCTGGGGGATCCTCATCGACGACCTCTTCGCGGGCGTCTACGCCGGCATCACCGTCTGGCTCGCGTGGCATCTCGGCGTCGCCTGGCGCGGCTGAGATCCAGCACACCAACTCATCACCGCCAAGGAAACAGGCCCCAGCATCTGCCGGGGCCTGAGTCGTGCTTGCTCATTCAATCTGCTGTGAAACCAGCGAGTTACTGCGCGGTCTCGGCCTTCGCCCGCGGCTTGCGAGCCTTCTTCTCGCCGCCCTCGGCGTTCTCCGCCGGAGCCGCCCCCTCGGCCGGAGCGTGCTCGCTCGCCGCCGACTCGGACTTCTCCTCGTCCAGATCCAGTTCGCGATCCGGGTTGATCTTGAGTTTCAGCGTCGCGTCGAGGTCCGCGTCGAGTTTCACGTGGATGTCGTACGTCCCGAGACGCTTGATCGTCTCGTTGATGCGGATCTCACGCGGCTTGACCTTGTAGCCCTTCTCGGTCAACACGTTCGCGAGTTCCTGCTGCGTCACGCCGCCGTACAGGATGCCTTGGTCATTGCACGAGCGGACCAACTCGATCGAGATCCCCTCGATCTTTTTGATCATGTCCTCACGCTGCTTGCGGAGGAGCGAGAGTTGCTTCTGGGCCTCGGCCCGCTTCGACGCGAGTTGCTGGATCAACTCGTCGCTGGGCGTCGTCGCCAAGCCACGCGGCAGGAGAAAGTTCCGGGCGTACCCGAGACGAACGCCGACCACGTCGCCGACGATGCCCAGGCTATCGACGGACTCGGTGAGCAGAAGTTTGACGGTCTTGGCCATGATGCTGTCCTTGTCTCCCGCGATATTGGCTTGGCGGGGAAAGTGAGGAGCCGGAGAGCGACACCACGTCGAACCGACCCCAACGGGGGGGGGAAATGGGATGTGAGCGGAGAGTATAGGCGATGGACCCCGAGGCCGCACGTCCCATGCGTGCGATCTAAGTCCATTCCAGAGAACGACCTACACAAACTCGTGGCACAAGCGTCCCGCCTGTGACTACCCATTCTACTGGACCAACTCCAACGATTTCTCAGAACGGAATGTCATCCGGCTCAGGCTCATGCGCCGGCGCCGGCCGCCCGGAACCAGAACCCGACGCCGACCGCGAGGCCTGACGCGGCGCCGACGAGTAGTTCCCGCCGCCGCCACCACCATCGCCTCCCCCACCACCGCCGCCGCCCTTGCTGTCGACGAACTGGAAACCTTCAACCACAACCTTCAATCTCGAACGGTTTTGTCCAGAGTCCTTGTCTTGCCACGTGTCGAGTTTCAGGCGACCTTCGATGAAAATCGGTTTGCCCTTCGACAAGTACTTTGCGATGGTCTCTGCGGTCCTTCCCCACGCCTCACAGTCAACGAATGTGGTCTCTTCGCGCCGCTCCCCATCTGGAGTGGACCAACTGCGATTCACCGCAAGTCCAACCGTTGCGACCTGCTGCCCACCCTGCGTCGACTTCAGTTCGATGTCGCGTGTGATGTTGCCCATCAGAAACACTTTGTTGAAGTTTCCCATACGTGCATGGTATCCGAAACCATGCCCCGAGGGGAACAGAATCCGGCCAAACCACCATCCACTCACACCAAATCCACACCCCGTCAACACCGGCAAAATGACAACCTCCAGCCAGACCCTTCGGCCAGACCGGCTCCTCCGCCGCAAACCCCGAATATCAAATCACCAATGCCGAATCACCAATGCCGAATGCCGCTTCCCTACCCCTTTGGCACAAACGTCGCCCCCGCCTGCACATCGAAACTCACCAGTTGCCCCGCCTCGAACTTTTCCGCGACCTGCCTCGGGTCCGTCGGCGTGCAATGGATCACCGTCCCCGCGTCCACCACCACCGCCCCACCCTCAACACGAACCACCACCCCCTGCACGCGCCGAGGCCGCCCCGCCACAGGCTCCACGAATCGCCCCCCCGTCTGCACGACATCGATCCGCCTCGCCTGCGCGTGGATCGTTCCGATCAATCGTCCGCCCTTGGCCGCGCGGATCTCACCTTTGGGCACGAGATGCAACTGGTAACTCGTATTCGGCACGCCAAAGACCAACAGCGCCGGCCGCCCCGACACCGACGAGGTCATCCCCTCGTACACCCCGCGAGCAAGCCCGGCATCAATCTTCGTCGTCGGTGAAGGCGTGATCATGGCCGATCAGAATAGGAACCCCGATCGTGTCCCATCCACGTCCCCGTCGTTCCCATCCGGCTCCTGCTCACCCCCTCGATTCGGGACGCTCGCGATCAACTCTCGTGAATCGTTCCGCGGGTTGTTCACGAGCGGCCGGACACAATGCCCCACAAGGATCTCCTCCGGTGCGGGACGTATCAGACTTTGAGCCGTCTCCACCGTCCCACCCACCCACGTCCACGCGTCCCTCGTCTCCAGAATCACCGGCATGCGATCGTGCATCCGCGACATGAACCCGTTCGCCGGCGTCGTCACGATCGAGAACGTCGGCATCGAATCTCCCAGCGACTCGTTCGCCGATTCCCACACTCCCGCAACAAGCAACGGCTTCGTGTCCATACGCGTGAAATACCACGGCTGCTTCCCCACGCCCGCGGTCGCCGATCGCTCCCACTCATAGAACCCGCTCATCGGCACGACGCCGCGTCGCTTCGCAAACGCCCCACGATACGCCGGCTTCTCCGCGATCGTCTCCCCGCGCGCGTTGATCATCCGCGAGCCGATCGACTCGTCCTTCGCCCACGTCGGCACCAGCCCCCACCGCGCCAGCACGCACGCGATCTCGCTGTCCGCATCCCCGGCACACATCAGCATCGAACTCTGCGTCGGCGCCACGTTGAAACTCGAACCGATCCCGCCCGCGAACGGCGAGAGCGACACCCCATCGGGGAGAAACACCCGCATCAGTTCATGGAGATCGGCCCACGAGAAATCCCGCGTGAATCGCCCGCACATGCCAAACTCTACGTGATCCGCTCGAGGCGAGCGGCAGATGAACCTCAGGCCGCGTCGCTGCTCTGGTCGGGCATCCACGCTTTCGTCCCCGCCACGCCGTCACGCGTCACGAAGAAGAAGTCCGCGCAGATCGGATAGGGCAGGCGCCGGTAATCGTGCTCAACGCGCCCGTGCAACCGCTTGAGGAACGGATCAGGTCCCGACGACATCGCGACGAACATGTCCCGCGCCGGCGTCGCCACATAGAAATCGCCGCCGAGTTGTGGCGCGAGCCGATCGTGGAGCCCGCTCAGGAGCAGGCGTGCCGCGTCGTAGCCGTCGTGCTGCGACAGGATCGCCGCCCGCCCGCCTTCTTTGCTCTCCACCAGTTGAACCTCCAGATCCGGCGCGTAATCGTCCAGATTCTTCCGCGCGATCTCCTCCATCTCGTCCACGTCCAACTTCCACCGGACCATCTGCTCGGTCGTGATGCTCACCGTCATGTTCGGCAGGTCCGTCACGAAGACCACCACCGTGTCATTCACAAACGGCACGTGGGCCACTTGCTCACGCGACAGGTGCTCAAAGATCGACTCGGGCTGGATCCGCGGCATGATCCGGTGCCGGGCAAAGTCCAGCGTCATCGCGTTCGCCTGCACCGAGTCGCTCGCGAACAACTGCTCGATGTAGTGCGAGACGATCTCCGTCCCGCGACCCGGCTCGTGGTTCACCATCCGGAAGAGGTTCTCAAGGTCCAGGCGACGCCCGTTCACCAGGAGTTCGCGCGGGCCAACCAGGTCGATGGAATACCCGGGCTGACGCTCGCGCAACATGGTCGCGACCTGTTCGGCAAAGGCTTCCGGCTCGTGAGGCATGAGACCCATCCGCGCTCTCCCCCGCTGTCGTCCGTGGGCCTCTCACCACAGAAGCGGGGTTGCTCCACGCGAACCCTTGACGCCCCTCCAGCGGTGCCGTGGGCCATCCATCGACCGTTGCGCCCCCGATCTGAACCTCCCGTTCGGGTTCATCAAGAAGTCATGGAGGGTGATTCCGGTCCAAACGGTCCGAGACCCACAGGTCTCGATTCGACAGGCAACAAAGACCAAAGTCGCAACCGCCTATAATCAACGCTTCACCAAACCCGCACCCAAACGCGGGGCTCATCTTCCCCAAGGACCGGCGCCAAACCCCGTCCATCTACCCACCTCAGGCAACCCCCGGGTTGAGACGACACGACCCACCAAGGCGTCATATGCTCTGCCCAAGGAACGTCCGGAAAGGAACCCGAACGTACCTTCAAACACCGGCTCAACCGAGCCATCTTCGGAGAATCACACGTGACCGAACAGGAAATCGAATCCAAGGTCATCGAGATCGTCGCCCAGCAACTCGGGCACGATAAGGCCAAAATCAGCCGCACCATGAGCTTCACCGAAGACCTCAACGCCGACAGCCTCGACCAGGTCGAACTGGTCATGGAACTCGAGGAAGCCTTCGAGACCGACATCCCCGACGAGCAGGCCGAGAAGATCAAGACCGTCGGCGACGCGGTGGACTTCATCAAGACCCAGCACGGGATTGAATAACCCGCTCCCACGGGCCCGCCGCCCGAAACTCGATGAACCGGGCGGGTCCACCATCCTCCCTTTGGAGCAGCGCGCGCCGTGAGCCTCAACCCAGCCCATCCCAGCGAGCGCCGGGTCGTCATCACCGGGATGGGTGCGATCACCAATCTCGGGCTGAACGCGAAGGACACCTGGGCCGGTATGCGCGAGGGCCGATCCGGCATCACCACCCTCGAAGGCGACGACTTCACGAAGTACAAGAACTGGACCGTCTCCGTCGCCGGCCAGGTCAAAGACTGGGACCCCACGCCCCTTATCGATGTCCGCGAGCAGCGCCGCATGGATCGCTTCTCGCAGTTGGGTCTCTGCGCCGCCCACGAGGCCATCCAGCACTCGGGGACCGACTTCTCGAAGGAAGATCCCGAACGTTGCGGCGTCGTCATCGGCGCCGGAATCGGTGGCATCAAGACCATCGAGGATGGCGTCCTCACGCTCTCTTCCAAAGGTCCAGACCGCATCAGCCCCTTCACCGTTCCGCGACTCATGGCCAACGCCGCCGCGGGCAATATCTCCATCCGCTTCAATCTCCAGGGCCCCGCCTCCACGCACGCCACGGCCTGCGCGAGTTCCGGGCACGCCATCAGCGATGCCGTCGTCGCCCTGCAACGCGGGTGGGCCGATGTCATGCTCGCCGGTGGCGCCGAGGCCGCCTGCACGCCCCTCTGTATCGGCGCCTTCATGGTGATGAAGGCCCTGAGCACGAACAAGGACGCCCCGGGCGCCAGCCGTCCCTTCGACAAGAATCGCGACGGCTTCGTCCTTGCCGAGGGTGCCGCCATCTATGTTCTCGAGACGCTCGAGCACGCAAAATCCCGCGGCGCGAACATCCTCGCCGAGATCGTCGGTTGCGGCAACAGCAACGACGCCGGGCACATCACCGCCCCCGATGAGCAAGGCCGGGGCGCCGCCCGCTCCATGAAACTCGCCCTCAGGGACGCCCGCCTCAACACAGGCCAGATCGACTACATCAACGCCCACGGCACATCAACACCTCTGGGTGACAAGGCCGAGGTCGCCGCCGTCCTCTCGACCTTCAAGGACCACGCCGCCAAATCCGCCGGCGGCAAACTCCTCATGAGTTCAACCAAGTCGATGCACGGGCACGGCTTAGGCGCCTCCGGCGCCATCGAGACCATCGCCTGCATCCACGCCGTCCGCGACGGTGTCATCGCCCCGACGATCAACCTCCACGAACCCGACGAGGGCTTCGACATCGACCTCGTCCCCCTCCACGCCCGCGAACGCCGCATCAGGTACGCGATGAACAACACCTTCGGCTTCGGCGGCCACAACGTCACGCTCATCATCGCCCGCTTCGAGGGCTGAGCGGATTCACAACACACGATATCTCGTGGCAAAGGCGTCCCGACTGGGCCTATCACATCTACTGCTTTTCGCCACTACGTCGGCAGCCCAAGGTCGTCGCCGCCCATCTCGTCGTCCGCGTCCGGCCCGCCGCCATCGCGGAACCCCGACACAGGCCCCGTCTTCTTCCCCGGCGAGAACGCCACACTCCCCGGCTCAAACGGCGAGCCGAAACTCTGCGCGGCCTGACTCGGCGACGAGTATCCCGAGGCTGGCCCGCTGGGCCTCGCCTCCATCATCGATCCGCCGCCCACCGCGCCGCCCAACCCACCACCAATCCCACCGCCGCCGAACGAGTGCGGCTCCATCGCCGTCGCGTCGTAGTTCATGAACCGCGTCCGCCGGTTGTCCCACTTCAACTCCACGATCCCCGTCGGCCCGTTTCGCTGCTTCGCGACGATCAACTCCGCCATCCCCACCTTCGTCGGGTTCTCGATCGCCCAGTCCTGATTCTGCACGTGGTAATACTCCTCGCGGTGCAGCAGGATGATCACGTCGGCATCCTGCTCGATCGACCCCGATTCACGCAGGTCGCTCATCCGTGGGCGATTCCCCTCGCGCTGCTCGCTGGCGCGATTCAACTGCGAGAGACAAATCACCGGCACGTTCAACTCGCGCGCCAGCGCCTTCACGCCGCGCGAGATCGCCGACACCTCGACCTGCCGGCTCTCGCGGGCCGCGCCCGGCGCCGTCATCAACTGGAGATAGTCGATCATGATGACCTTCACGCCGTGCTGGGCCACCATCCGCCGCGCCCTCGCGCGCAGCGACAGCACCGTGAGGTTGGGCGTGTCGTCGATGTACACCGGCGCGTTCTTGAGGTCGTCCGCCGCCTCCAAAAGCCGCCGGAAGTCGTCGTCGGGAATCCGATGCCCGCCGCGCAGCATCTGCGATGAGACTCCCGACCTCGCGCTCAGCATGCGCTGCACGAGCGCGTTCTTCCCCATCTCCAGGCTGAAAATCGCCGTCGGCACGCTCCGGGTCGCCGCCGCTCCGGGGACGGGCACTCCCCCGATCGAGATCTGCTCCGCCATGTTCAGCGCCAGCGCCGTCTTCCCCATCGACGGCCGCGCCGCCACGATGATCAACTCGCCCGGCTGCAACCCCGCAAGCAGCTTGTCCAGTTCGTGGTAACTCGTCTTGACGCCCTGACCGCCCGTCCCGTCGAAGTCCGCCGCCTCGATCCGCTGCATCTCCGCGTCGAGCAACTCCGACAAACTCTGCGGGTCCGCCGACTCCTGCTCCTGCGCGATGTCGAAGACCATCGTCTCGGCCTTGTCGAGCACCTCCTTCGCCCCCTCGGGTCCCAGATCTCCCGAGTGGTACGCGTCGTACAGGATCTGCCCCGCGGCATCGATCAACCGGCGCAACTTCGCCTTCTCCGCCACGATCCGCGCATAATGCTTCGCGTTCGCCGCACTCGGGACGGCCTCCGCCAACTCCCGCAGATAGTCATCCCCCCCGATCAACTCCAACTGGTTCTTGCTCCGCAGCGTGTCCTGCAGCATCACCAGGTCGCCGTCGCTCCGCGCGTCATACACCTCCACCAGCGCCCGGAAGATGTGCCCGTGCGACTCGGTGTAGAAATCCTCGGCACTCTTGATGTGCGACAAGACGTCCGCGATCATCCGCGGGTCGAGGATCATCGATCCCAGCAGCGACATCTCCGCCTCGACGCTCCGCGGCGGATCCTTCTCAAAGAGCCTCTGCGCCGAGACCCCAGGGCCCGCACCGCCGCGCCCTCGTCCACGACCATCCCTGTTGAAACGGCTCTCGCCCGCTGCGTCCATGCGACCCTCCAGATGTGGTTGTAGGCGCTTCCCGCCCTCGCACACCCGACAACTTCCCCACACCTCGTCCTAGGCTTTCGTAAGGGCACGCCACACCGTCACCTACACCCACTCGTGGCACAGGCGTCTCGACTGTGTCTACTCCTTCATCCGCAACTCACCGCGCTGCCCTTTGGGACATTGTTTCTCTCCCCAAGGAGCCGCCCATGAACCCCTCCAATCCCGCCATTCCAGTCCCCGAGGCCCTCCTCGAACGCCTCCGATCCCACCATCCTCTACCGGCGCCGCTGCCGACCGACCCATTCGCTCTCTTCAAGTCCTGGCTCGACGCCGCCGAGCGCCACCGCCACACCCCAAACCCCAACGCCATGTGCGTCGCCACCGTCGATCCCGACGGCACGCCCTCGGCCCGCATCCTCCTCTGCCGCGGCGTGAACATCGCCCAAGGCAGCATCACCTTCTTCACCAACTACACCAGCGACAAGGCCGCCGCCCTCGACGCTCACCCGGTCGCCTGCGTCAACTTCCACTTCGACCACGCCGAGCAACAGGTCCGCATCAAGGGCCCGATCGTCAAGGCCTCGACCCAGGCCTCCGACGAATACTTCAACGCCCGCCCCTGGGAGAGCCGACTGAGCGCCTGGATGAGCCACCAGAGCCAACCCCTCGCCAGCCGTGAGGAACTCTTCGCACGCGTTCCCGGCATCCTCCAGAAACTCAACCTCACCCCAGACGAAATTCTGTCGAAGGGCAATGAGACCCACATTCCACGCCCACCACACTGGGGCGGATACCACCTCATCGCTTCCTGCGTCGAACTCTGGCTCGGCGGCCCGGGACGCCTCCATGACCGCGCCCGCTGGACGCGAAACGTCACGCCTAACGCCGCCGCGTTCGACGTAGGCCCCTGGAAGGTCACAAGGTTGAATCCGTGATCGCCGCGCTCCTGAATGAGCCTTGGACGAGGCCGCAGGCCAGCGACACCATCCGATAACTGATTTCACAGACGCCGATTCTGACCCACACTCAGGGGAGAATCACGTCGTGCCGATGTGCAGTACACCTGGAACCTCGTCGACAGGTCGCCCATCTCGCGAACTTCTCCACATGCCGCCACAGACCGACACCACCCTCGCACCGCTGCCCGCGCCCATGGCCGCCTCGCTCATGGACCGCCTGGCTTCCCTCTCGATCCCCACGCCCGATCCCGTCGCGTTCCGGATCCTTGAACTCGGGTCCAATCCCGATGCGGGAATCCGTGAGTACGCCGCCGTCCTTCGATCGGACCCGGCCTGCGTCGCGCGCCTCCTCCGCCTCGCGAACTCTGCATTCTGCGCCCAGCGCACCTCCGTCACCACGATCGAGCGTGCGTGCATGCTCCTGGGCGTTGGACGAGTCCGCGCGGTCGCCCTGGGGATCCACCTCTCGCGGGCCGCGCAAGGGAGCACCCCCGATGCGTTCACCCGCCAGGTCTGGGGCGAGTCGCTCTTCCGAGCCTGCCTCGCCACATCACTCTCGAAACTCTCGAACCCAACCTATCAAGGCGAGGCCTTCGTCATCGGGCTTCTGCTCGACGTCGGCGTGTCGCTCCTCACCCGACTCTTCCCTGGTCTCTACCCGACGCGTGAGTCGCGCGACCTCTCCCCCGCGGTGCGTGCCGCATGGGAGCGAGAGCATCTAGGCGTCTCCCACGCCGACGTCGCCGCCGCGCTCACGCTGATGTGGAAACTCCCCGATCTTCTCGCGTTTCCCATCGCCCACCACCATCAGGTCCCGCGCGATCTCACGCGCCCCGAACCGGTCCATCGCCTCCACCGTCTCGCCTACGCCGTTGGCATCGTGGAACTCGCGGCCTCGCCCGCGCGCGTTCGTCCCGACACGCTCCCCAGCCTGGCCTCACCCACGCGCCACGCGATCGCCGAGCGCCTGCTCACGATCGACCACCACCAATCCGAGGCCGCCCTCGCGGCCGCTCGAGCCGAGTACGCCCTCCTCGCCGACACGTTCACCGACATCGCCCAGCCGGTCGACATCGCCGACGCCCTCCTCGAACGTTTGCAGACGCTGCTCACCTCCACCATGGACCAGATTCTCCTGGAGTCCATGGGTCCACGCCCAGACCAGCCTCTTGCGCATCTGACCCTTGGTGGGCATCGTGTCGAGATCCAACGCGAGCCGGCGGGAAAGATGACCGCGTTTCTCTATGACTCCAAGGGCCAGCGGCTCGTCGGCCACTCGTTCTTCCCCTCCGACGAATCCGCCTCGACCATCGCCGGGGCCTTGGGGCTCTCGATTGCCCCCAACGACGACGTTGACGCCCTCACAACTCTTCTGGACCAGGCCTCGAACACAAGACGATCCGCCTAGTCCGCGACGGCCGCGCTCGACCTCGCCCCGCCGGACTTCCCTCGCGCGTGCGACACGATCACTCGCCCGATCTCCACGAACCCCATCGCCCGACCACCGCTCGCCCGCCGATCGGCGCCGAGCGCATACATCCGCGTCCACAACCCCAGCAGCACGCCATACGCCCACACCGGCGATCGCCCGGGGTCGTACATGTTCGTCGGCTCCGACGTCAAGCCATTGAGTTCGACGATCCCGAACTCCCGCCCCTCACGAAGCGATTCCTCGCTTGTGTACCGCACATCGAACCGCCCGAAATCCAACCCGCCGAAGTCACGCACCATCGCGTCGATCGCCGCGCTCAACTTTGGGCTCATCAGGTGCGCCCCGTCCCGAAACAAGGTCCCCTGCGCATGATTCCCGGCCTGCGCCAGTCGGATCCGCTCGCCACGCTCGGGCACGCGTGAGAGATCCGCCGCGAACCGATCGAGAAACACCCCCGCCTGCCGCCGATATCGCGGATGCGTGAGAATGAACTCCTCGAGCGTGCGCACGCCGTCCCCCTCCACAACCGGAAACTCCTTGTGCGTCACCGCATAGATCGACCCCAGCGCCTCGGTGTCCGTCTCGCGCTTCCCCGGATGCCGAACCCACAACACCCCGCACTCGTGCGGCCCCTCGTGGAACGCCTGCACCACCACATCCGCCGAGATCTCGATCAGCACCTCGCGCAGTCGCGCCTCATCGCGCACCACCCGCACCGAGTGGCCACGCTCCCCCTTGTCGGCCTTCACGATCACCGGAAAGCCGCCAAGTTCCGCATCGTTCCGGATCGCGTGCATCGCCCGCTCGAACCGCGCCTCGATCGATGCTTCGCGCGAGATCAGCACGCTCTTCAGGACACCCGCCGGGCGCTCCGCACGCCTCGTGTGCCCGCGCTCGACGAACCGCGTCACGATCGCGTGCTTGCTCTCGCCGGCAATCCCGCCTCCCTGCTCGATCCCCGGATTGCAGCATGTGGGCAGCGTCGCCCCGCGATGCCGGATCGCCAGCCACGCCGCCCAGGGCACCACCGGCATATACCACGCCCACGTCGGCCAGTACTCATGCCGCCACAATCGTCCCACCCACGCCTTCATCCGCGCCCTTCCACGCCACGACGCCACGTGCACCACCAACCCAACGATCGCCGCAGACACGATCGACTGGATCATCAGTCCCCACACGCCCCACTCGATCGTCAACCGCTTGCACAGTCCCACCGCGACCACCGCGCCGACCATCGCCAGAAAACCGAAAATCCCGATGGCCACGAGCCGCCACATCCCAAGCCACAACGTGACGATCCAGACATTTCGCACAGCTGCCTGTGCCAGCGCCCGCCCCACACCCACCGCCGAAGCCCGGCGTGATCGTGTCTCAAACGTACTCGCGAGCACATCCATCGCCGTGCCGTGAGAGATCCGCCGACGCCAGTCCGCCCCCGACACGCTCGGCCCCACACCACCCAGCCACGACACATCCATCGCGCCCGCCGAACGCCGCCCCGCCACCCACAGTCCAACACTCTCCGCCCCCAGCCCCACCATCACACCAACAGCAGCCACCGCCGGGTCCAGCGCCGCCCGCCCGATCAAGAGCGAAGCCAGCACCCCCGCCAGCACCGGGCTTCGCAGGCACACCGCCCCGATCGCCAGCGCCTCCACCCACCACGGCATCATCTCCACCGCCCGTCGCGCGACCGACACCAACCACTCGCCCACACCCCGCCGCTCCACACTTTGATCCTCAACTCCCGCCCACGTCGCGTCCCCACTCGCGCGCTCACTCCCCACTCCACGCGCCGCCCGATCGATCCACGCTGTCGACTCCGCCACCTGAAGCATCGGCAGAAAGTGATCCGCCTCCAGGATCTCCAGCCGGCTCCCGGCGATCAACGCGTGCGCCGACTCCGCCGACCGCACCGGCGCCAGCGAGTCATACTTCCCATGCAGGATCAGCGTCCGTACGCCATGCTCCCCCACGCGGCGCATCGATTCGCCCAGCACCCGCTGATCCGACTCGGCAAAGGAATCCAGCCATGCCGTCCGTCCCGCGGCCGTCCCCAACGCCCCAAAGTGAGGCAGCACCTCCACGCCCCATCCCAACCCCAACTCTCCAACCGCATACTTGAAGTGCTCGAAGCGATAACTCCCTGAGCCCTCGAACGCCTGCTCACCGATGCTCGCCATCAGCGTCATGCTGCCCGTGCGCTCGCTGTGCGCGTCGGCCATGTGGACCACGACGCCCCCGCCGTTCGACCACCCCACCAGATTCGCCCGCTCGACGCCCATCGCGTCCAGCACATCCCAGCACGACCGCGCCGTCGCCCGCATCGACCGAGATTCCGCAGGGAACCGCCCGCCGCCCTCCACACGCGTCCCGGCAAACCCAAACAGATCGATCGCCGCAACGCGATACCCACGATCGCCCAGCATCGCCCCAAGCCGCGCAAAGTCCCGCGAACTCCCAGGCGAGCCGTGCACCAGAAACACGACAGGCCGCCCCCCACCATCACCCGCCCACTCCCCCCACCGAGATACCACAAACCGCATGCGGACACCGGCGGCCGTCCCGTCCGCGAGATACAGAGGCGCCTCCACCGCGACCTCGTTCGGCTCCATCGCGATCTCGTGATCCGCGTCGTGCATCCCGGCACGAGCACGCACCACCCACGACGCCACGAACGCCACCACCCACACCGCCACAATGACAACAACCACGCGCCGCCGCCGGGCACGCCGCGCCATCCACCCCACACTCGCCACCGCGTCCCTCATGCCCCCGGCACGGTGACCTGCACCAGTCTCCGCCGGCGGATCTCCTCGCTCCCCAACTGCCCGCACGCCCCCATCATCCGCCGCCCCTTCGTCCGCCGCCGCTTCGCAAAGACGCCGTGCTCGTACAACTCCTCCAGGAACCGTGTCACCGACTCCTCGCTCGGCGCAGGCCACGGCGACTCACGCCGAGGGTTGTACGGGATCACATTCACGATCGCCCGCCTCTTCCCCTTGCGATCCACCAGCGGCCTCACGAACTCCGCCACCTCCGCAGCCGCCGCCATCGAGTCGTTCACGCCGGGGATCAGCACATACTCCACACAGATCTTGTTCCCCGCATACTCGGGCCACTCGCGCAGCGCCCGCTGCACCGCCGCCAGATTCCACTTGCGATTCACCGGCATCAACTCCGACCGCACCGCGTCATTCGGCGCATTGAGCGACAACGCCAATCCCAACCGA
The DNA here is from genome assembly GCA_964628245.1 of uncultured Phycisphaeraceae bacterium. Classification (GTDB taxonomy): domain Bacteria; phylum Planctomycetota; class Phycisphaerae; order Phycisphaerales; family UBA1924. The sequence continues at coordinate 94,505 of CAZVMU010000007.1, forward strand.
TGCCACCCCGGCTCACGCACCTTCTCCGCCAGCCGCCGGATCCCATCCACCCGCCCCACCGTCGAGACCGTGATCTGACTCATCGCGATCCCCGCCCCGAACTGATCCGTCAGCACCTCGATCGCCCCCAGCACCGCCTCTATGTTGTCCAGGGGCTCCCCCATCCCCATGAACACGATGTTCTGTGGCCGGATCCCCACCTCGTGCGCCGCCGCGTGCCATTGCCCCACGATCTCCGCGACCGTCAGTGACCGGATCAGCCCCATCTGGGCCGTCTCGCAGAACCCGCACCCCATCGCGCACCCGACCTGGCTCGACACGCACAGCGTGTACGTCCGCGCGCCGCTGCTCCCGATCATCGGGATCAGCACCGATTCAATATCCAGATGCGGAAACCGCTCGCGCCCCGCCCTCCCCTCCTCCCCCGCCTCCCCCAGAGGCAATCGCTGCACAAACTTCACCACCTCACCCTCGTCCGACTCCTCGCGCAGCATCCGCACGATTCCCGCCCGATCAACCCGGACCTCTCCTCCATCCGTCGTCGCGACGCTCATCACCCCATCGCGCACCATCGCCCGATACGCCGCGATCGCTCCGCGCGCGCCCCCGACCCGCCCCCCCCGCCCCGCCCCAGCGCTCCCGTCCACGTGCACAATCCGCCCGCGCCACCGCTCCGCGAACGCCGCGCTCGTCATCGCCAACGGAGATTCCACGCCCGATTCGACCACCATCCCCAAGCGTACGCCGGGCGCGATTCGCCCCGACCAAAGGCCGGGACGAGGTGAGGGGGATCGGGATTGGAAATGAGACCACGAGCAGTGACAGTCGTACCGACATCGTTCGGGTGCCATCAGCCGGCGCCTCCGGGCCGACTGATGCATATGTGTCAGCGATGGGTACGGACGGCCTGGGCGCTGGAGGGAGTCCGCCACCAGTCGACTCAAAGCCGCCGACTGGTGACACCCAAGGCAGTTTCAACCCACGCCACCCACCAGAATGTGTCGTCGGCCGCCTGCGCCGGCGTGACGTTGGGGTTGCCCAGAAAGGGCTTGACATCCACGCCCATGCGGTGCTCACCCAACCAGAAGGGGTTAAAGATGGCGCTGTCGGTGGAGTTGGCGCTGCACCCGCCGGGGTGGGGCCAGCCGGTGAGGTTCACGCGAGGATAGAACGGTTCAGGCTGGGCGACCGCCATGGGCGAGAGTCCGGTGATGACTCCGATCACCTGGCAGGCGCGGACCAACAGACTTGTTCCCATACTCATCGAGCACCGACTCCTTTCTAAGAACATCATTCAAAGCGATGTCGAGAAACGTCCGGCGCTATTCACGTGCCCGGCGACGTGTCATCGAGAGTGCCAAGAGCGTCAGAATGGGGATCGCGATACCCGGCGCGGGGATCGTCGCGACGTATGCCTCGAATGTGCCATCGCCAAAGACGTAGGCGCCATAGAAATGCAGCCCATCACCAGAGACCCCGCCTACGCCGATCTGACCGCCCGCGGGAAACTCGATGCCGTGCATCGAGAAGTAGTCGCGCGTGGAGATCGCCCCCGTCTCTTCGGTCCAGATCCAGTGGCCGGCAGCGCCGCCGCCCCCGATGGCGACGCTCGCGTCGTTGGAGAGGTCGGCGGGGAGCAGGCCCGGGACGCCATAGGGGCCCTGGGGATTCCAGTACGTCGAGACACCGTCGTGGATCATGACAGTGTCGATGTAACGAACAAAGAGCGTGCGACCATCCCCGCTCATGATCGGAGCCTCCGCGTCAAGACCCAGAGGCGATCCGTCGGGAAAGGTCATCGGCGTAAACTCGGATTGCGTCGAATCCCACAGGAACGCGGCGTGCGGGCCAAAGACACTCGGCCCCGCCTGACCGGCCACGAGCCGGCCGTCCGACGAGATCGACCGCACGGTGTTGTACGTGCTTCCCTGGAGGACCGAGGGGATCTGGGCCGTGCCCGTGCCGGATGTCCAGCGATACGAGAGGCTCTGTGTGTGGCCATCGACGAACGGGCTCGCGTTGAGCATCACAACGCTTCCATCGTGGCTGATGTGCGTGACCCGTCCCTGTTGCTCTTCATCCAGGTACTGCAGATTGGGCAGCGAGATTGAAGACCCGTCTTGGTAATAGAGCAGGTCGTGGTCGAGGTTGGTGCTCGAGACCGCGACCACATTTCCATAGCCGGAGATTCGTGCGGCATAAACGCCCGAAGCGAACTCGACCCGTTCTGCGCCCAGGTTCGACGGGTCCTCTTTGAATGCGGACCCCCACGTGAACCACGTTGATGGCGAGTAGTTGTAGCTCCGCGCGACGATGATCCCGTTGTCGGAGATGTCTGCTATCCCGGCATGCTCGTACCCCGGACTCGGCTGGATGAACCGCAGGCTCGGCGTCTGGGCGTGAACATGGCCCGCGACCCCGGCCGCCAAACCGACCACGCCCCACACGACCGCTTTCGTCGCCGCTCTCTGTGCCCAAGTTCGCATCACGCCGCCTCCAGACCCCGACGGGCTGGCCCCGTCACATTGGGGCCTCCAGGGAGGAATGTGCACCACGCTTCCGGTTTGTCAACCAAAGTGGCCGGATTCTGGAAGATTCAGGGAAACGACCGGGCCCGCGACCCGCCCCCCGAGTGCCCGATCACGAATGCCGACTCACGAATCACGATTCATGAACCACCAACATCGATCACCCAGTCGTGCCGCGCCCCCGCAAGAGAGCCCTCTACTTCTTCCCACCCCCACCCCCCGCCCCCCCCGTCCCTTCATCCTTCACGAGCGCGTCCAGCATCGTCCCCACCAACGCCGCCCCTTCCCCATTTCCACCCCCACCACTCCCATTCACCATCACCCGAGGCGTGATCTGGATGTTCCGCTCCCCCACCACCTTCAGGATCTCAATGAGCGCCGCGTTGCTCGCCCCGATCGATTCGGCAATCTTCGCGTACGCCGCCGCCTGCGACTTCGCGCGGATCTCGATCGACTCCGCCTCCGTCGCCGCCTCGATCAGTTTCTTCGACTTCTCCTGCTCGGCGATCTGCACCGCATACGACGCCGTCGCCAACTTCCGCTCCTCCTCGGCCTCCTGCTCCGCACGCGTCAACGACTTCTTCTGCTCCGCCGCCTTCTCCTGCTCCTTGTATGTCTCCAGTTGCTGCTTGGCGATCTCGCGGTCGCGCTGGGTCTTCAGCAGCGTCCCCAGCGTCTCCTCGTCGCCCACCGCGCCGATGCGCACCGCCGTGATGCTCACGCCAAAACGCGACATCTCGTCGGCCAGCATGTCCAGGCTCTGCTTCTCCTGGTGCGATCGCTGCTGCACATAATCCAACGCCGCGACCTTCTCCGCGTTGTTGCGGAAGATCGCCCGCACCGCCGAGTTCAGCGCGTTGTGGAACCGGTCCTTCTCGTCGTCCCCAAGTTTCGCCACCACGATCGGCGCATTGTGCGGCTCAATGAAATACTCGATCCGCACATCAACCGGGAACTGGAACCCGTCCCGCGTGATCACCGTGATCGCCCGCTCATCCGCCGCCGAGTCACGCGAGACCCGCGTGGAATCATTCTTGCTCGGCACCGGGTTCGACGACCCGCTTGCCGTGTAGTGCGCGATCATCTGCGTCGTCCAGATCTCCGTCACCGTGAACGCGTCCGTGTTGAGCGGATACTTCCCAGGCGGCAGCGTCTCGGCGCGAATCCCCATCTCTCCCTCGCCCGCCAGTCTCAACCGCCGGACGTTCGAAGGAGGCATCGCGCTCGCGTTGGGCGAATCCGCCCCCGACTCGAGCGAGCCGGCCGGACCCTCGACCACCTTCGTCGGAGGATCGCCGAAGTTCGCCGTCAGCACCGCGACCTCGCCGGGGATCACCACGGTCTGCGAGACCATCTTCACCTTGAACAGCCGCGTGTTGAGACGGTACGTCCCCGGCTTGAGCACCGTCGTCTGCTTGCCCTTGTACCCCTTGCCCGTCGTGAGAAACGTCTGCGCGTCAAGCATCGCGGAGACCTCACCCGCCGCCCACTCGGGCGCAAAGAGCATTCCCTGCGTCATCGCCACGCCATCGGTCGCCTCGATGATCCCCACCTGGTCCGCCGGCACGACGACCAGATCCTCATTCGACACGCTGTACAGCACAGGCCACAGACCCCAGTGCCATCCCGGCGCCAGCACCTCGGCCTGCACGCCCATCTCGCCATCCACAGCGATGATCCGTCCATCCTTGAGCGACGAGCCCAACGCGTTCTTCGTCACAATCCCGACCTCGTTCGCCCCGACATACGCGACAGAACTCATCACCACCCCGCCGACAAAGACGAGAACCGCCCCGATGAGCGCCACGATCCGCAGTCTCTTCATCGGGATCCTCGGAATCGTGGACAGAATGCCCACCGCCAGAACCATCGCGATGACAAGCACGATCAACTGCATGATGACCCCCTTCTCGAGCATCCGGCCAGGTGCACGCCGCTCCGCACGATACTGGTGATTGCGAAAATCTCACACACGATTTCGCCGACAGTGTACCCGATCCCGCGATCACACGTGTCGCGCGCGCAACAACGCCACGCCAGCGTTTCACGTGGAACAATGAATCGATCGCGCAACTCAGGGTCTTGGATTGTCCGCCCAGCCGAACGGCCTCACCGTCGCCGGCCAACTCGGGCCGATCGTGAACCAGCCCGTCTTCCCACGAACGTAAATGTCGTTCGCCACGCAGTCGCCCAGGTCCGCCTGCGAATCGCCGCGCGGCCCGCGCGGCAAGCCGACGAGCTGCACATCGCCGTTGATGTACAGGATGTGCCCCTTCCCCCCGTGACGATTCGTCAACTGGTCCCAGTTGCTGAACATGCCGTCAGGACTGCGGCTGTTCCACCACTCGATGTCCTCCTCGAGATACGCCGGCAAACCGGCGAGCTTCTCGAGATTAATCGCCGGCGGCTGCCCGGCGCGCGCGGCCTGGGCCGTGCGCGTGCGGCATCGGTTGTCCCACGCGACCTCGTAGAACCCATCCACGCGTGCGCCCGAGGCGCCGGTGATCATGGTGTAATCAAAGTTGATAGCGCGCGGCGTGAGAAACTCGTTGAACAACACCAACTGCAGTCGCCGCGCCGGGTCCTGCCATTCCGGCGCCGATGGGTTCGCGACAAACTGCGTCGGCGTGCGGCGCTTGTTGGTCGGGCAGGCGAAGATGTTGTCCACGTTGGTGAGATAGATGAACCCAGGGCCGACGACCGCCGGGTTCGCCGTCGAGAGCGCCTGGAGCGGATTGCGAGGCTGGGCGTACCAGAATCGGTACGGGTTGTTGACGCCCGTCTCCCAGACGCGCCCCTTGAAGTCGTTGGCGTAGGCCTGGAGCCCGACGCCGATCTGTTTGTTGTTCGACATGCACGCCACGGTCCGCCCGGCTTCACGCGCCTTACTGAGCGCAGGAAGCAGGAGCGAGATCAGCAGCGCGATGATGGCGATGACGACGAGCAACTCGATGAGGGTGAACGCCTTCCGAATCATGACTGTAATTTATCACACTCCGCGGAAAACACAAGTTCGGGAACCGTTTGTGCCTAGGATCGGCTCGACTTTTTGGGAGATTTGGCATGTCGTGGCTCCGCGTTTCTGAGGCGTTCAAGGCTCTTGTGGGCACCCCGGTCACTGTGAAGGGGTGGGTGCGGACGAATCGGGAGTCGAAGGCCGACGGCGGCTTGTGCTTCCTGGGGGTCAGCGATGGGAGCACATTCGACCCGATCCAGTGCGTGGTTCGCGGCTCGATCGCGAACTTCGGCGAGGTCCAGAAACTCACGACGGGCTGCTCGGTGGAGGTCGATGGCGTGCTCGTCGCCAGCCAGGGGAAGGGGCAGGCGGTCGAGATCGCCGTGGATGCGGGGCAGGGCGGCGCGGTGCGGGTGATCGGGCTGGTGGAGAACCCCGACACGTATCCGGTCTCGAACAAGCGGCACACGTTCGAGTATCTGCGCGAGGTGGCGCACCTTCGCGTGCGGACGAACACCTTCGGCGCGATCGCGCGCGTTCGGCACACGCTGGCGATGGCGATCCACCGGTTCTTCCACGAGCAGGGATTCCAGTGGGTCCACACACCGATCATCACGGCGAGCGATTGCGAGGGCGCCGGGCAGATGTTCCGCGTGAGCACGCTGGACATGATGAACCCCAAGAAGACTCCCGAGGGTGCGATTGACTACACCGAGGACTTCTTCGGGAAGGAGTCGCACCTGACGGTCTCGGGGCAGTTGAACGTCGAGACATACTGCATGGCGTTGTCGAAGGTGTACACGTTCGGGCCGACGTTCCGGGCGGAGAACAGCAACACGAGCCGGCATCTCGCGGAGTTCTGGATGATCGAGCCGGAGATCGCGTTCGCGGATCTGGCGGCGGACGCGGCGCTTGCCGAGGCGATGCTCAAGTCGATCTTCAAGACGGTCTTGAGCGAGCGCGCGGACGACATGGCGTTCTTTGGCGAGCGCATCGACAAGGAGGCTGTGTCGCGGCTCCAGCACATCATCGAGAAGCCGTTCCTTCGGGTGACGTACACCGAGGGGATCCGGATTCTCGAGGAGGCCGTGAAGAAGGGAACGAAGTTCGAGTTCCCGATCTCGTGGGGGAAGGACCTGCAGTCTGAGCACGAGCGGTTTTTGACCGAGCAGCACTTCAAGCAGCCGGTGATCCTGACGAACTATCCGAAGGGGATCAAGGCGTTCTACATGCGGATGGACGACGGGTGCGACAAGGGTCGCGAGACGGTGAGCGCGATGGACGTGCTCGTGCCGGGGATCGGCGAGATCATCGGCGGGAGCCAGCGCGAGGAGCGGCTGGACGTGCTCGATCGTCGCATCGACGAGATGGGCTTGCCCAAGGCCGAGTACTGGTGGTATCGGGATCTTCGGCGATATGGAACGGTGCCCCACGCCGGGTTCGGGCTTGGGTTCGAGCGTCTGATCCAGTTCGTGACGGGGATGCAGAACATCCGCGATGTGATCCCGTTCCCGCGGGCACCGAAGCAGGCGGAGTTCTGAGTCGCGTTGGCAGGGCTGCAGGTCCGATTTGGCGGGGAGAGTAGTAGAAGTAGGTCGAAGGGGGAGAACCTCACCGAGCACGGTGGTACCCGGGTATCTCGAGCCTTTGTGACAGAGAATTTGTTTGGCACTTGCCCATGATCTCGGGTATAGTGCACAGTGTCATTTTTTACACTAGACCTCGCCCCATCGTTTCGGGGGTGAGGTTTGGATTCGCACGATTCTCACGGGGCTTGGAGGTTCCAAGATGTTTGACCGCAAGATGTTGAGCACGAGGTGGTTGTCTGGCGCATCTCTGGCTGTACTCCTGGCGGGGTCGGCGTATGGGCAATGGTCCACGGATCCCGCGAACCACCTGCTGGTGGGCAATGCCGCGGGCGATCAGAACCAGCCCAAGATTGTGCTTCGTGCCGATGGCGGGTTCTCGATCTCGTATCTGAGCACACAGGGAACGGGGTGGGACACGTTCGTGCAGCGGCTGAACGCGGGGGGCGTAGAGCAATGGGCGCACGACGGCGTGAACTGTGCCGACACGAACTTCAGTTCGACCGAGGACTATGGCCTTGCGGTCGATGGCGATGGCAACACGCTCATCGCCTTCCGTGACGACCATGGGACGTTCACGCAGATCGGGCTGCAAAAGATCGCGCCGGACGGGTCGCTCCCCTGGGGGCCGTTCGGAGTGACGGTGTCGGCGGCAACGTCGGCGGGCGAGGTGCACTCGCCGGGCGTGGTCGTGACGAGCGACGGGAACTATGTCGTGGGCTACTCGCGTGGCACGACGACGACGAACGGCCGAGCGTGGTACCACAAGATCACGCCGACGGGCACGGCGATGTGGGGGTCGGGCGTCTCGATCGCGCCGGCGTCGAACAGTTATACGGCGGGGACGATGGTCGCGGGTGACGGCGGCGCGGTGATTGCCGTGCTTCAGACGTCCGGGAGTTTCACGGCGAACCGTCGCGTGCACGTGCAGCAACTCGACAGCGCGACGGGGGCGCAGGTGTGGAACGGCGGCGTGCCGATCGTGGTGCAGACGGCGAACCAGTTGCAGATCGGGAACTTTGCATCGGCGGTCTCGGATGGCGCGGGTGGCGCGGTGATCGCGTGGTATGAGGTGCCGAATGGCGCGTTCATGTGCCGGGCGCAGCGGGTGGATTCGAGCGGGACGCTCTTGTTCCCGGCGGGTGGGGCGGCGGTGGCGTCGACGGCCGGGCCGCTGCGGGTGTCGCCCGACGTGATGTTCGACGCGGGATCGGGTTCGACGTATGTGTTCTATGGCGAATCCGATGCGCTGCAGGCGAACTTTGCCGTCTATGGGCAGAAGTTCGACGCGACGGGGGCGCGGCAATGGGGCGAGGGCGGCGCGCCGATCACGTCGCTCTCGTCGAGTCAGACATCCTTTGTTCGCACGACGAAGACAAGCGGTGGAGCGATGGTGGCGTGGTTCGAGGCCGTGGGACCCATGGCGGCGAATGTGCGTGCGGCGATGGTCGATGAGACCGGCGCTGTCGTCGGCTCGGTCGTGACGGTGGACACGAACTTTGCGTCGAAGACGCGTTTGAGCGCGGCGGCGACGGCGGACGGATCCATGGCGCTCGTGTATGGCGAGGCGTCGGCGGGCGATCTGGACATCCGGTCGCTGCGCATGAACCCGGACGGGTCGCTTGGTGTGAGTGTGCCGACGTGCGTCGCGGATGTGGATGACGGCACGGGCACGGGCACGCCCGACGGCGGCGTCACGATCGACGACTTGCTCTACTACCTGTCGATTTTCAACCTCGGGCAGGTGAGCGCTGACGTGGACGACGGCACGGGCACAGGGACACCCGACGGCGGGGTGACGATCGATGACTTGCTGTACTACCTTGCCCGCTTCAACGCGGGATGCTAACACATTGCGAACAGACACATTCTCGGAATCTGGAATGGTTGGCCGGGCGAAGTTGGAGACGAATTGGGGTCTTTGAGTACGGGCGTTCTGCTTGCGATGCGTTCAGTTTTCGGTACACTGTCTTTGTCTAGGACCCGTTCGGGTCGTGTGATCTCGTGGAGGTTGGAGACTCGCACTGGAAACGGTGCGGGGTGTAAGTGGGTGTCGTTGGGTGTGCCCGGTCGTCAACGTGCCGGCTTTATGGAGTAGGTTTCCCATGAAACAGAAATGTCTGATTGGTATCGGGGCGTTCGCGATGAGCGCCGGTCTTGCGTGCACGTGTCTGGCGGCTGAGGGGCCGGACGTGATCGTGGGTGACTTGCCGGACATCTCGAACTGGACCGCGGGGAGCCCGGTGAACGGGATCCGCGCGTATTCGGTGGGCACGACATCGTGCAACGTCGGCACCGTCGTCCTGCAGTGGATCGCGAGCAACAACCGGCACCCGGTCATCGGGCAGAATCTGTACAAACTGAGCAACGGCCGATTCACGCAGATCGGACAGAGCTGGCTGAAGCACGGCTTCACGGCGCTCCAGGGAACGGTCTGCAGCACGAGTTGCACGCCGAATCCGGGCGGCGGATCGGGGCTGGGCCTTCTGTGCTCGGATCCGTACGGCTCGTCGCTCAACGGCGGGCAGTCGCGCCTTGGGCCCAAGTCCGAGGTGAACGCGGCGACGGGTTTCTATCCGTATCCGTTCATCAACCAGGGCACGACGGGCACGATCGGCAAGCGCCTCCAGGTGAACGACACCGAACTGACGCCCGAGGATGGCTCGCAGTACTTCGTCTCGGGGCAGTATGTCACGTGGGACGACACCCAGGCGGGGAACAAGACCAACAACGAGTCGTATCGGCGCGCGACCATCGGTGCGGCTCCGAACCGGAACATCACGGTGACGGGCACGACGCAGCGCGGGATCCCGGCGATCTATGCGTGGCAGGATCACGGGCTGGGGGCGAACATCCCCGACCCCGGTGTCATCATCACGCATCTCCAGGTGCCCGAGGACGGCGATTTCTTTGTCGGGTCCAAGGCGACCTCGGTGGGGACGAACGTGTGGCGGTATGAGTACGCGATCCAGAATCTGACTTCGGATCGATCGGGCGGATCGTTCAGCATCCCGCTCCCCGAGGGCGCGGTGGTGACCAACGTCGGGTTCCATGACGTGGACTACCACTCGGGCGAGCCGTACAACAACATCGATTGGACGCACACGATCTCGGCGGATTCGATCACGTGGAACGTGGTCGGGACGTACGTGCCGAATCCGGCGCCTCCGGCCCCTCAGACGGCGGACACGGCGAACGCGCTGCGATGGGGCACGATCTACTCCTTCTGGATGGATGTGAACTTCCCGCCGGAGAACGGGACGGGAACGTTGGGCCTCTTCAAGCCCGGGACGCCCGCGGACGCGAGCGTCGGCATTCGCGTGCCGAGCGTGACGGGCCAGACGGGCCCGACGAATAACGATTTTGTGTTCGCGCCGCCGGTGGGCGCGGGAACGACGCAGTTCACGACGACGGGCGCCTCGACGGACGGGAACAACCTGTCCGACGGGACGACGATCGCGAACGACGTGTGGTTCCGCTACACGGCGGCGTGCGCCGGCGCGACGACGATCGGGCTGTGCGGAAGCTCGTTCGACACGAAGATGGCGGTCTATCCCCTGAGCGCCGGCGTGCCGGCGGCGGGATCGGAGATCGCGTCGAACAACGACGATCCGCTCTGCCCCACGGGGAACGGGACGCAGTCGCGCGTGACCTTCAACGCGACGGCGAACGCGACGTATTTCATCCGCGTGGGTGGGAACGGGACCGCGTCGGGCGATGCCGAGATGAGCATCGTCGGGCCGTCCTGCACACCCCAGCCCCCGGCGAATAATGCGGTGGCGGGCGCCCAGTGGCTCGCGGACGCGGCCGAGGTCACGGGGACGACGAGCCTCGCGACGAATGACGGGACGGCGACGTGTGGCAACTCGGCGACCTCGCCCGACGTGTGGTTCCTCTATCGCCCGCAGACCAGCGGCGTGATCTTCTTCACGACGTGCGGGAGCCAGCTCAACACCGTGCTCAGCGTGTATGACCACGCGAGCGGCACGCAGATCGCGTGCAACGACAACGCCCAGTCGGGCGATTGTGCCGGGACCAACCAGTCTCTCGCGGCGATCGTCGGGACGGCAGGGACGACGTATCGCGTCCGCCTCGCGGGGGCGAACAACTCTCGCGGCTCGTACGCCATGAAGGCGACGGGCGGCGGGGGGGTGCTCCCGGCGGCCAACGACACGTGCCTCAACCGGCAGGTCCTGCCCTTCGGCACGACCAACTTCAACAACTTCGGCACCGCGACCGACGGCCCGACGCACGTGGGCTGCCCGGTTCCCAATGACGTGTGGTACAACCTTCACACGGACTCCGCCGGCGACGTGACGATCTCGACGAACGCGACGTTCGACTCGGCGCTCTCGGTCTACTCGGGCGCTGGCTGCTCGGATCTGGCCTCGCGTCTGGTGATGTGCAGCGACACGGGTGGCTCGGGCACCAACGCCGCGGTGACCTTCGCCGCCAGCGCCAACAGCAACTACACCATCCGCGTGGGTGGGACGACGACGGGCACGGGTACCATCTCGGTGACGGCGGGCGTGACCTGCGTCGCTGACATGGACGACGGGACCGGGACGGGCACGCCCGACGGCGGCGTCACCGTGGACGACCTGCTCTACTACGTCGGGATCTTCGGGAACGGCAACATCGGCGCTGACGTCGATGACGGCAGCGGCACGGGCTCGGCCGACGGCGCTGTGACGATCGACGACCTGCTCTACTACATCGTCCGCTTCCAGGCGGGGTGCTAAGCCTCCAGAGTCGGTTGCAACTTCCGACATCCACACCCGCCCGCGAGAGCATCGCGGGCGGGTTGTTTTTTGTCCGTCCTGGACGCGCGGCGCGCATAGTTCTCCCTCGCCGCGATATGCTGAGACCATCGTGCAGGCCGAGCGTGTCTTTCTGGGTTGGGACGGGCCGATGCTCCCGCGGGCGGCGGCGTGGCTGCGCGAGCGATTTTCAGATCCCGGTGTTCTGGGTGGGGTGATTTGCGTCGTACCAGGCGCCCGAGCCGGGCGACGGTTGGTGGCGCTCCTTGCCGAGGATGAGGGTGATGGCGTGTGTGTGCCGCCTCGGGTGGTGCAGCCGGGCGGGCTTGCGTCGCTGCTTCGATTTCGAGAACCGGTTCGTCGGGTGGCGAGCGAGGCCGAGCGACTGCTGGCGTGGGCGCGATCGATCGAAGTGGAGAAGGGTGTTTTCGAGGCGCTGCCGGCGATGGAGGCGGGGCGATCGACGCTGACGGGGCGATTGGGCCTGGGCAGGTCGCTCGAATCGATTCGCGGCACGATCGCGCGATCGGGGATTGTGGACGGATTGTGCTTTGAACGCGCGGGTGCGGCGGCGAGTGAGATCCATCCGGGCGACGAGGAACGCTGGGGCGTGCTCGAGCGGCTCGAGGCGAGGACGCGATCGATTCTGTCGAGACGATCGTTGGGGTTTGAGGAGGACGTTCTGCCTCGCCTGCGTGAGGCGGGTCGGCGACCCTCGGCGATCGTGCTGATCGGCGTCCCCGAACTCGACGGCCTCTCGCGGGCGGTGCTTCGTGTGATGCTCGACGCGGGTGTGCCCGTGGTCTCGCTTGTGGGGGCGCCGCAGAGCGAGTCGCTTCTCTTCGATGAGCACGGATGCGTTGATGTGAATCGAGCCGACGGGTGGCCGGAGCGGGAGATCGATCTCGCGCGCGAGAGAGAAGATCCGGTGCGAGTCGTGAAGGACCAGGGCGAGCAGGCCGAGGGTGTGCTCGAGGTGATCGAGGCGCTCGCGGTGGCGGCGGCGTCTCGCGGGGGCACGCTGGCCGCGGATGAGGTGGTTGTGTGTGCGCCGTCGCCCGAGGGCGCTCGGCACCTGGAGATCGTGGGGCTTTCGCGGGGTGTGGAGTTCCATGATGCCGCGGGTGTGCGGCTTTCGCGTACGCTTCCCATGCGACTGCTCGAGGATCTCGCGGCATACGCGCAGTCGCCAACGCTTGAGCACCTCTCTTCGCTCGTGCGGCATCCGGATGCGGAGCGGTGGCTCTCAAAGCGGTTGGGATCGCCGGCGGTCGATATGCGGGGTGGGACGGAGATGTGGCTGGAGGCGCTGGACAAGGCCGTGAGCAGGCGGCCTTCGGTGCGGATCGAGGCGAGCGAGTTGGCGAGCGGGGCGGCGAGCGCATCACGGCACGAGTCTGAGGTGTTGCGCGCCGTGTACCAGTGTGTGCAAGACCTTGTGGGCGTGGCGATGGGGTTGGCTGGGGGCGGCGTCGATGGTGAAGGGAATGAAGAGGCGAGGACGGTGCCTGAAGCAGAAGTAAGCACAGGCGGGACGCCTGTGCCACGAGAGCGAGTCGATCGCGCTGCGCGAGTCTCTGTCGGCTTCTCGGCCGGATCGACCACGGTTGGAGAGTGGGCGCGGCGGGCGTGGCGTGTGCTTGGCGTGGTGTATGCGTCGGGATTTGGGAGAGACACGCTTGCGGACACCCAACGCGCGACCGGCGAGGAGTTTGCCGAGGCGACTCGGGCGGCGCTGGATGCGATTCGCGGGGCGTGTGAGGAACTCGCGAGTATCGAGATGGAATCCGACGCGTCGAAAGCGACTCGCGTTGGTGTGGTTGAGGGGTTTGGGGTTGTGTTGTCACTCGTGCGTGATCGCGTGGCGGCCGAGGAGGCGACGCGTGAGAGCGTGGACATGATCGGGTGGCTGGAGTTGGCGCTCGACGACGCGCCGATGGCGATAATTCTGGATCTGAGTGAGGGGGTCGTGCCGTCGAGAGTCGCGGGGCATCCGCTGCTTCCCGGGCGTGTGCGCGGGAGGCTCGGCCTGGAGACGGACGAGAGCCGGGCGGCGCGTGACGCGTATCTCCTGCAGTGGGTCGCGCGATCAAGACGACTGGTTCGCGTCTTTGTGCCCCGGCGGTCGGCTCGCGCGGACGCGATGACGCCGAGCCGGTTGTTCTTTCGCGGTGACGATGCGACGCTTCTTCGGCGAGTCGGCGTGTGGACCAAGGACGAGAGTGAGCATCCACGCCCGGTGGTTGTGGGGAGTGGATCGCGGGGCGTCGAAGCGCGATTCGAGCCGGTGGAGGTCGGCGTGTTCCGTGTGCCCGTGACGGGGTTCAAAGACTACCTGCTCTCGCCCCGGTATTTTTATTACAAACACATCCTGGGCCTTCGTGAGCGGGAGGAGGAAGGGTGGGAGATCGGCGCGCTCGGGTTTGGCACGATGATCCATGGGGCGATCGAGGCGATCTCGTCCATGCCCGAGGCGGATCGGTCGCATGAGTCCTTCGTGGGCGAGGCGATGCACGCGGGGTTGGAGGAGTGGGTTCGCACGCACATCGGTGGCCGCGTGCCCCGGCCTGTAGAGTTGCAACTCGAGGCCGCGCGGCGGCGGCTTGTCGCGGTGGCGGCGTGGCAGGCGCGTGAGGCGCAGGCCGGGTGGCGCGTGATGCACAGCGAGTGGAAGGGCGTCGGCAACGTGCTCACACGGTTTGAGGTCGAGCATCGTGACCGCGAACGCGGCGTGACGCGGCGGTCGTTGCTCGTGACAGGACGGATCGATCGCGTGGATGTCCACGCGGAGACCGGTGACATTCGAGTCATCGACTTCAAGACCGGCGACAGCGCGTCGACGGCGGACCGTGCCCACTACTCGCGCTCGAGGGGGTGGATCGATCTGCAACTGCCGCTGTATGTGCGCGGCGTGGAGTTGCTACGTCCCAAGGGCGCGATCCATGCGGGGTATGTGTGCATTCCGGCAAGCGTTGGGGGCGACGAAGGCGGCGAGGTGGCGTTTGATGTCGCCACCTGGGAGAAGTCGTCGCTCGGCGAGGCTCACGCCCGGGCCCAGGAGATCGCGCAGGCGATGGTGAATGGGGAGTTTGAGGAGGAGGGCGATGTGCCGACGCACGCGGGGGCGTCTTTGGTGCGGCTGCTTGGGATGTTCGATCGTGATGACACGGATGATGGAGATGAGGTGGGTGCATGAGCGCGGCACCCGGGAAGAAGTACGGGATCGCTCGCGGTGAGGGGGGTGCCGCTCGCGGTCGCGCGCCGATGGAGCCGACGGTCGCGTTGCGGACGATTCTGGCTTCGGCGGGTTCGGGGAAGACGCACGAGTTGACGAGCGCGTATCTGCGACTGCTCGTGCATGGCGTGCCGGTGACGCGGATTCTGTCGGCGACGTTTGCCCGGCGGGCGGCGGGGGAGATTCTTGATCGGCTTTTGAAGCGGCTGGGCGAGGGTGCGGCGAGTGACACGGCGGCGCAGGCGCTGGGCACGGCGCTTGGCGTGAGAGACCTGACGGCAACGGAGTGCCTCTCGACGCTGCGCGTTTTCACGAGGTCGATCCACTCGGCGTTCGTTGGCACCTTGGATTCGTTCTTTCATCGCTTCGCGTCCACCTGTGCGCTCGACCTGGACCTGCCGCTGACGTGGTCGATCGCGGACGAGGAGACGGATCGGGAGTTGCGGCGGGTGGCGCTCCTTGATTCGCTCGAGGCCGCGGACGTGATCGAGCAGGCGCAGGTGATCCGGACGCTGCATGGGCAGTATGCCAAGCGGGCGATCGTGTCGTCGCTGGAGCGGTCGGTCGCCGCGACGTATGACGTGGCGCGTGATGTGGCGGATGGGGCGTGGGAGACGATTCCGCCGCCGGGCGAGGCGGACTGGGGAATCGCGGAGAAGAGCGCTGCCGCGATCCGCGAGGAGATGCTGGAGCCGAAGCGTGATGGCACGCCAAACAAGAACTTTGTCAACGCGCTCATTCGGCTTCGTGGAAATATCGAGAATCGAGACGCGGAGGCGATCATCTCCGCCGGGATCGGCAGGCCGATTGTGGAGAGCATCTTGAGCGGTGCCGAGACCATCACGTACTACGGCAAACCACTCCGCGAAGATCTCCTTTCACAACTCTGGCCAATCGTCGAGCTGGCGATGAACGATCTGCTCACGCGGCACGTTCGTGGCGGGATGGCGCTGCGTGACATCCTCAAGGACTTTGGCGTTCACTACACGCGGCTGAAGCACGCGCGGGGGCTGGTCAAGTTTGATGATGTGCCTCGGGCGCTCTCGCGGGCGCTTGCGCGGATGAAGATCGACGATGCGTACTACCGGCTTGATGGACGGATCGATCATGTCCTGCTCGACGAGTTCCAGGACACGTCGATGGACCAGTACCGACTCTTCGGGCCGATACTCGATGAAATCCGGGGCGGGGGCGAGGGGGCGGGCGGGTCCGCTATGGGGCGGAGCGTGTTGCTGGTGGGCGATCCGAAGCAGAGTCTGTATCAGTGGCGCGGGGCCGAGCCGCGGCTGCTCCCGATGCTGGCCGAGCGAGGAAAGGCGGAGCCGCGGGACACGAGTTTCCGGAGTGATCCGGCGGTGCTTGGCGCCGTGAACGAGGTCTTCTTGAATCTGCACGATGGGTTGAGTGACGAGTTCGATGGCGTGGCTTTGGCGTGGGGGTCGATGTATCGGGAGCATCGCAAGGACCCGAAGGCGAAGCGGCAGGAGGCGGTTGGGTTTGCCGCGTTGCATGAGGCCATCGACTCTTCGATTGCCGATGATGATCCGGACACGAAGGCGAAGAAGGATGATCGACTCGTGGCGTGTGCGACGAGCGCGGCGTTGCTGGTCGAGCGGCTCTTGAGCGAGCGGCCGGATTGGACGATCGGCGTGCTCGTGCGCGACCATAAGGGGTTGTTCGCCGTGATGCGGGCGCTGCGGAAACGGGGCATTCCGGCGAGCCAGGAGGGGGGGAACCCGCTGACTGATGCGCCGATCGTGAGGGCGGCGATGAGCGCGCTGACCTTTGCGGATTCGCCGAGTGATGGCGTCGCGTGTTACCACGCGATGCACTCGCCGGCCCGGTCGCTGCTGGGAATCGAGGACGAGTTCCCCGGCCGGACGCGGGTGCGGCGGGCGGTGTCGCGGCTTCGGTTCCGGCTGGCGACCGAGGGGTATGACCGCGTGCTCGCCGCGTGGGCGCGATCGATCGAGGGTGAACTCGACGAGTGGAGCCGGCGACGACTGTCGCAGTTGGTGGAAGTGGCCGAGCGATTCGGGCCTGAGGCGGGGGAGAGGCCGAGGCGATTTGTCGATCGCGTGGAGCGGCATGGGGTGGAGTCGCCTCAACCCGAGCGGGTGCGGGTGATGACGGTGCATGCGAGCAAGGGGCTGGAGTTCGACGCGGTGGTGCTCCCGACACTGATGGAGAGTCTGGTGGGAAGGCCGCCAGAGGTGCTGGTGCACGCGCCGGACCCGATGAAGCCGGCGGCGTGGGCGGGGCGGTATCCGAGCGCGGAGGTGAAGGCGTGCCATCCGATGCTGGATGAGGCGTGGCGGGCGTGGCGAGCGCGGTGCGTGCATGAGCAGTTGTGCGTGCTGTATGTGGCGATGACGCGAGCGAGGCAGCGGCTGGACATGATCGTGCCGGCCGGCAAGGAAGGCACGGCCACGACGAAGCCAGGAACGAGTGGCGTGCCGACGTTCGAGCGGGTGCTGCGGGGCACGCTCGTGCGAGATGGATCGTCAGGACGCGCGACCAATGTGACTCATGACGACTTGCGTCTTCGGACGGTGTGGTCGATCGGCACGCCGCACGCTTCGAGTCCGAGGCCGATCGAGCGCGAAGTGGAGGTGAAGATGCCGGGCCGGATCTCGCTCGCGCCGGCTTCGCGGCGCGTGGTGCGTGTGAGCGCGACGCGCGAGGCGGCGGTTGGCGCGGGCGTGAGTCGCTACCGAACCGAAGTGGATGATGGCGTGGCACGGGCCCGGGGGCTTGTGGCCCACGCGTGGTTCGAACTTATCGAATGGCTGGAGCGCGACGGACCGACCGACGCGATGCTCCGCGCCCGGTGGGAGGATCTCGCCTCGGACGTGCCGGCACTCGCGAGTCTGGACTTTGCCCGGGAGGTCGATCGATTCCATGAGGCGATCCGTGCGGTGGAGGTTCGGGCGCTGCTCACGCGGCCCGAGTCGCCGACCCGAGTCATGCGTGAGCAGTCATTCGCGTTCACCGAACCAGGTCCAGATGGCGGATCTCGGGTGCTGCGGACCGGGCGGATCGATCGGCTCGTACTCCATCTTGACGCCTCCGGCACGCCTACACGGGCGGAGGTGA
The DNA here is from genome assembly GCA_964628245.1 of uncultured Phycisphaeraceae bacterium. Classification (GTDB taxonomy): domain Bacteria; phylum Planctomycetota; class Phycisphaerae; order Phycisphaerales; family UBA1924. The sequence continues at coordinate 112,666 of CAZVMU010000007.1, forward strand.
TCGACTTCAAGACCGAGGTTCTCCTCGCGGATCGGGCGGGGGCTCGCCGCGCGGCCGAGACCCACCGATCTCAGGTCGAGATCTACCGGGAGGCAGCGGCGAGACTCGCAAGTCTTGCGCGTTCGCGGGTGGAGGCCCGGGTAGTCTTCACGAGCCGGGGGTGGCTCGAGACACTTTCGTGAGAGGCGGACTGCGGCGGTGTGCTTGCCATTGGCCCGGAGAATCCCAACCATGTCGGCATGAACACGCACCACGCGACGCGGACGATGGGCAAGGCTTTGACCTTCTTCGGGACGGGCTTGGGAGTGCTGGCGATCGCGCTCCATGGGGGGTGCGGATCGGGCCGCTCGAGCGGGGGGTCGGAGGGAACGGTCATCTCCCGAGTCGCGGCGGGGGTGCCCCTACTCGATGGCGACATCGCGGACTGGCCGAGCGACAAGGTGCTGGCCGCGGATGCGAACTACGTGTACTTCCGCTTCACGGTGCAGGATCGTGAGTTCACGCTGCAGCGGGCGCCGCAGTCGGTGGTGATGTTTATTGATGCGGACGGGAGCGCTTCGACGGGCCTGCGGATGGGCGAGCCGGAGTTGACCGATCTGGGGATCGACTTGCAGGTCGAGTTCTCGCCTCGGACGCAGGATGGCGTGGGCGTGCAGGTCTTCGAGGTGCGGGCGGATGGCTCGCGTTCGCCGATTGGGGCCAACGACGCGGGAGTGGAGTTCTCACCGACGTACGCGTCGGTGTGGTATGAGGGCCGGATCCGGCGGAACGCACGCGTGCTGGCGAACCTGCCCGAGGGCGGGATGCGGTCGGTCGGTCGCGCGGGGGTCTTCTTCGCGACGCTGACACCCGAGGCAACGCTCGATCAGTATTCCGACCCGTCGTTCGTGGAACTTCCACGGGCGAGCGCGACGTTCGAATCGGTCCGGCGCGACGTGCGGATCCCGCCCCAGGCGGCCAATAGCGTGCGAGTCGTCTCGTGGAACGTGCTGCGTTCCTCGCCTATGTCCAAGCCCGACGTCTTCAAGCGGATATTCGACGCGCTCAACCCCGACATCATTCTGGTGCAGGAATGGGAGGTCACCGACGCTCAGACGCTGCTGGACTATTTCCAGCGGAACACGCCGCTCGCGGGCGGGTGGCACGTCTTTTCCACGGAGACGGACATGTCCAAGGGGGGCGGCGTGGCGGTGATCAGCCGGTATCCGCTGGCGGGCGGGCCGGCGCTCCTGACGACGGCACCCAACAGCCAGGCCGGTCGCTCGGCGGACGTGCGATTCATCAGTGCCGTGGTCTCGGGGACGCCCTGCGGCGAGATCCTGGTGGGGAGCACGCACCTCAAGAGCGGCGGGAGCAAGGGGAGTTCCGAGGACCTTCGGCGCATGGCGGAGGCGGAGGCGATCAACGCGGCCTGGTCTGAGTTTGCCGCCTCGGGGAGGGCTCCCAAGGGTCGCGTGATCGCGGGCGACATGAACCTGGTCGGGTCGCGGCCGCCGCTGGAGATCCTCGCCTCGGGCCTCGATGCCGACGGGAGCGAGTTGTCGATGGCAAACGCGAAGGTGCTCGGCGACAACACGCTCTCGACGTGGTACCACAAGGCCGAGTCGTTCACGCCAGGGCGTCTGGATTACGTTCTTTTCTCGGATTCGAGCCTGATGGTCGCGGACGCGTTCGTGCTGGACACGCGTCGGCTGGCGGACGCCGCACTCATGGGCATCGGGCTGGACGTGTCGGACTCTGAGGTCAGCGATCACATGCCGGTTGTGGTGGACTTTGTGAACCGGCGGTAGGCCTTAGGCAAAGGACGGCGGGATCGGTGTGGCCCGGCCATACTGCCCATAGGGCGAACTTGGCGCGGGGCGAGCCTCGGGTGATGCCGCGGGCTGGGCCGGCGGTGCCGGGGGCTGCTCGGGCTGGCGCGGGGCCGAGCGCGGCGCGTCGGCACCGGGCTTGTGCGACCGGCGGGCGCGCAACTGGTCGATGTTCTGATCCAGTTTGTTCAGGATCGCCTTGACTTGGTTGAATGACTTCTCGGACGGTCCCATGAGGCTGCTCCCCGGTTGATTGGCAGGCGTATCGGCGGGTTTTGCCGGGGGCTTTCGGACCGACAGAGTTTCGGGAGGCTTGTCGCGTGAACGGGTGCCGGGTGTGCGGGCTGTGAGGCTAGGACGCCCGGCCTACAGGACGAAACTCCAACCACCGCCCTGGGAACGGGTACGATGCCACATATGGCGAGCGTGGCTCTTTCTTCTGTCCGCAAGACCTATCCGGGTGGTTTCGAGGCCGTCAAGGGCGTGTCGCTCGACATCCCCGATGGTGAGTTTGTTGTGCTGGTCGGGCCTTCGGGGTGTGGCAAGAGCACAACCCTCCGCATGGTCGCGGGGCTGGAGGACATCACCGACGGGACGGTCTCCATCGGCGATCGCGTGGTGAACCAGGTCCACCCCAAGGACCGCGACATCGCGATGGTCTTCCAGAACTACGCGCTGTATCCGCACATGACCGTGCGGGCGAACATGGCCTTCGCGCTCAAACTTCGCGGGACGCCCAAGGCGGAGATCGAGACCCGCGTGCGCGACGCCGCGAGGCTGCTGGGGATCGAGGAACTGCTGGACCGCAAGCCCAAGGCTCTGTCGGGCGGGCAGCGCCAGCGTGTGGCCCTGGGGAGAGCGATCGTCCGCAGCCCGAGGGCGTTCCTCTTTGACGAGCCGCTCTCGAACCTCGACGCGAAACTCCGCGTCACCACTCGGGCAGAACTCAAGAGCCTCCACCAGCGGCTGAAGACGACGACGATCTATGTCACGCACGACCAGGAAGAGGCGATGACACTGGGCGACCGGATCGTGGTGATGTCGGCGGGGGTGATCCAGCAGGCCGCCCCACCGCTGGAGGTGTATCGCCACCCGGTAAACCGGTTCGTCGCGGGGTTTGTGGGGACGCCGCCGATGAACTTTCTAGAGGGCGTGCTGGAGGCGTCGGGCGACGGCGTGGCATTCCGAGAGGACGGCACGAGCGCGCTGGTCGTCACGCTCACGCGTGAGCAGAGCGCGAAGGTTCGGAATCGTGCCGGGCAGAGGGTCGTGCTCGGCGTTCGGCCTCAGCACCTCATCGATCGGCCGCCGGCGACGATGTCGAGCGGGGCGTTCAACGTTCGCGTGGTCGAGCCGCTCGGCGACACGATGGACCTGACGTGCGTCTCGCCTGGTGGGAAGGCTGTGGTGGCGCGTGTGGCGGCGACGGTGACGCATCGCGCGGGAGAGACGGCGACGCTGGGCGTTGATGCCGCGTTGGTCCATGTCTTTGAGCCTGGGGAATATGGCGCGAATCTCACGCTCGGCGTGCAGACGCGGGCGTAGGAGGCGTGGCACGCATCATGGCAAAGAAGACGACCAAACCCGTCAAGTCAGGGAGCAAGGCCGCCGCAAGTTCGGCCCGTACAAAGGCCTCAGCAAGCGCCAAGGCGTCCGCGGGCGCACAGTCCTCGGCGAGTGCTCGTGGCGTTCGGACTGGAGCTGGCTCGGCCCCATCGCCACCAGCGGGATTGTCGCTCGCGGGTCGGCTCGACATGGCGAATGTGGCCGCCGCTCGCGAACTCTTCTGGAACAACATCATCCGAGAGATTCTGACGTCACTCTCGGTGCTGTCGGCGCGAATCGGGGCGCGCCGACCGTCGCCGACGACTGCTGCCGCCGCTCCGAAGACGCTCGCGGCAGAGTCCGGCGGCGTGGGGAGCGTGTTCGATGACGAGGATGATGACGACGACCTCGAGAACTCCGGCGGGCCGGTGCTGACGTCGATCACGAGCATGGCGGATTCGGCGAGCGACGCGGACAAGGGTGAGGGTCAGGACCAGCGGACCCTCGCGACCAGACCGAGCGGGCCCGAGGCGCTCTTCGATGGACGGCTGGCCGTGATCACGACGCTCGGGCAGCGGATCCCGATCGCCGAGGTCAGCCCGGTCTTCGCGTGCGGCGTGCCGGGCCCTGGCGGGAAGCACTGGCTCTCGACGGCCATCGAGTGCACCGTCTTTGAGATCCGTACGCCCGCCGGCGAGGTCTTCACCCTTCCCGTGCACGAGATCCGAGCGTTCCATTCGCTGACAGATGAACTCATGCAGAAACTCGTCGAATCCTCTCGCGAGGAGGCCGGGGAAAAGGCCCAGGAGGCGCCCTTCGGCTTTGCGGCGTTCACGTCGCTCGCCCGTGGCTCGGAAGGATCGGGGGAGCCCGAGCACACGTACGAGCCAGGGTACTTTGGCGAGTAGCGTGAGGTGTGCTCACGAGTGTGCCGAGCGGACCGATCAAACGGCTGTTGGCGTGGTGTTCGGGCGTTCCCCCGGCCTTCATTCTGGGACCGATTGGTCCACACGGTCTGGATGCCCAAACCGCGAAACCGGGTCCCGCAGATCGGCATCGGAACCTCGCGTCGCGGCTGGTCCATTTCCCTGGAGTTTCGCATGGCACGAACGCTGGTCGCTATCCCGGTCTACAACGAGGCGAAGTATGTCCGGCGCGTGCTCGATCGCGTGCTCTCCTTTGCCCAGCATGTCCTGGTGATCGACGACGGCTCGACCGACGACACTCCCCATTTTCTCGCCGACGCTCCGGTCGACATGATCCGGCACGTGCGGAATCGCGGGTATGGGCGGGCGATGCGTGACTCCTTCCGCTGGGCGATCACCGAGGGGTACGACTGGCTCATCACCATGGATTGTGACGAGCAGCACGAGCCCGAGTCGATCCCGCACTTCATCAAGGCCGCGGCACGCCTCGACGTGGATGTCATCAGCGGTTCGCGGTATATGGACCATGACGCCAACGGTCATGAAGTATCGGCGGCGCCCGCGGATCGTCGCGCGATCAATCGGACGATCACGGAAGAGATTAACGATCGATTCGCGGGGCGATTCGGCACGCGAATCACCGACGCGTTCTGCGGGTTCAAGGCGTACCGCGTCGAGGCGCTTCGGTCGCTCCGCCCGAGCGTGAGCGGGTATGCCTTTCCGATGCAGTTCTGGGTGCAGGCGGCGGCGCGAGGGCTTCGCGTCGCGGAACTCCCGGTGAGTCTCATCTACAACGACCCGAACCGGACATTCGGCGAGGTGCTGGACAATCCGGAGATTCGGCTCGCGCACTATCGCCAGGTGATGCACCGCGAGATCTGTCGACAGGCCGACCATTTGCCGCAGGAGGCCCTGGTGGGGCTGGATATCTGCGGGAAGCGCGTGGTCTCGCGTGGTGCGGCGGCACTGATCGCCGACGAGAAGGCCTGAGCACGTCCGTGCCGATGGCGTCCAATACTCCTGTCGTGCCCATCCACTCGAGGATTGAGAGCGTTCATCTGGCCCCGGAACGGGACCATTGGGCGTGCGCGCTCCGCGGTGAGCGCGGCGTAGTGCCTCCCCACATCGATGGCACCTCACGCGAGTTCCGAGAGGCTCTTGGTCTTCCAGTGGATCGCGCGATTGTGATGAGCGGGCACCAGCCGACGCTGTGGCACGCGGGGATCGCCGCAAAGTGGCTCGCGATCGGCGCGGCGGCGGAGGCGTGGAATGCCGCACCGGCATGGGTGGTCGTGGATCATGATGCCGTCGCGCCCTTGACGCTGGATGTGCCCACGATCGACGGCGAAGGCACGGTGCGGCGTGTGCGGATGATGCCCGAGGCGTCGGGTGACGCCGGACGGCCGGCGTGCGATCGGCGGGCGATGACCACGCGGGGCGTGCGACTGCCGAGTGATGTGCCCGAAGGAGTTCGAGTGCGTGCGGAGCGGACGCTCGAGTTGATCGAGTCGCATTCGAATGCCACGAACGCGAGCGAACAGTCAACGGAGGTGATGGCGGAGTACCTGCGTGGGTTCTTCCCTTCGCCGACGATTGTGAGGGCGTCGGCGATCTTGAGTGCTTCGCCGGTGACGGGTGTGATCGTGCACATGGCGCGCGAGGCCCGCGTGTGTGTGGAGGCCTACAACGCCGCGGCCGCGAGACATCGTCACACACGCATCCGCCCATTGCGGATCATGGGCGACGACGCCGAACTCCCGCTCTGGAAACTCGAGCACGGGGCCGAACGCCGGCCTGTGTTCGCGAGCGAGGTTCAGGCACTTCTGGATAATCCACGCGTGAGGCTGGCGCCACGGGCGTTGCTGCTGACGTATCTCCTCCGGCGGTTTGCCTGTGATTTCTTTGTGCATGGGACCGGCGGCGGCGGGACGAGCAGCGACCCGGGCGACGATGGATACGACGCGGTGATGCACGAGTGGATCGATGGATGGCTCGGAGACCACGCCGGGCTGGCGATGCTGGGCGTCGCCACCGCAACCGTGCGTCTCGATCTCCCTGTGGATGACGATGCCGAGCGCGTGGCGTGGCTCGCCCATGCGGCGCGGCACAATCCGGCGCTCGCCGACGCCGCGCAGAGCGCCCCGGCCCAGGAGGCGAAGTTCGATCGCGTGGGGCAGATCGCGCGAAGCACGGATCGAAACGAGCGGGCACGCTTGTATTATGCGATGCACGCGGATCTCGCCGAGTTTCGCTCCAGACACGCGGGGATCCTCGATGATCTGGACGCCCGCGCCAGGACACGGCACGCCACGGGGGCCTCGATCGCCAGGAGTCGAACGTGGAGCGTGCTGCTCCACGACCCGAAGGCAATCGTGGAACTCGGCGATCGACTCCGCTCATCGCTGACAAGTGGGACAGGCGTGGAGAGCCATCGATGATCGCCCGGATTGCACTGGCTCCATGCCTCAGCGACGTGACTCGACGGGTGACGTTTCCGGTCCTGATGTTGTCGGTTCTCGTGTGGTTGTGCGTTTTGATCGCCGCGTGCGGGAAGCATCCCACTGGATCGGCGAGTTCGAATGACACGGTACCACAGGACTCACACCCCGTTGAGAGCCATCCGCCGGTTCGAGTTGTCTCACTCAGCCCGGCCGTCTCGGCAATTCTGCGAGATCTCGATCTGCAGGACCGCGTGGTGGGGCGATCGTCGTACGAGATCGCCCTGCCTCGATCGCTCGAGATCTGTGGCGATCAGGCGGGGATCGACTATGAGGCCCTGCTCCGCGTGCATCCGACGCACATCATCACACAATGGGGGGCGCGGCCGTTGCCCGAGCGGCTTCGTGAACTCGCGGACGAGAACCACTGGACGCTGCTCGATGTCGGGCTTGTGCGGCTCGACGACATCCCGCGAGTCACGCTCGAACTCGCAACATGGCTCACGCCCGAGGATCGCTCTCGCGCGAGGGCGCTGGTCGATCGCATGTCCAAAGCCTGGCGGCGGCGTGATGGACTGGAGGGCGTGGGGAAGATCCTTCTGCTCGCTTCGGTCGATCCTCCCGCGGCACTCGGGCCGGGTTCGTTCCATCACGATCTGCTCCTGAAACTCGGGGGCGTGCCGGCGCTCACCGAGGGGCTGGCGTATACACGTCTCGACCACGAGGATCTGGTGCGGCTCGCGCCCGACGCCATCGTGCTCATCTCGCCGCGTGGTCCGGACGAGCCTGCCGAGGACTCCCCCACCGCCCTTGCATCCATGGGTCCAATCGCGCGTCTGGATCTCCCGGCTCTTCGATCCGGGCGCGTCGCGGTCGAGAGCGATCCGCTCTGCCACACGCCCAGCACGGCGATGATCGGTGTGGGCGAGCGACTCGCCGCGACACTGGAGGCGTGGCGCGACGCCCGGCGGAATGCGGCAGATGCCACGAACGCCGCGAATACCATCCGCCCATGACGCACGGCACACCACCCGGCGGGCACGACCCCGTCGCGATCCTTGGCGATAGGTTTACACGCGCGATCCTCGTCGCCTTCCCGGAACTCTCGGGCGACATCGATCCATTGATCGTCGCGAGCAAGGCCGGCACCAAGAACGCCGCGACGGGCGACTTCCAATGCAACGCGGCGATGGGCCTCTCCAAGCGCGTCGGCAAGCCGCCCCGTGAGGTCGCAAAGGCGATCGTCTCGATGGTCGATGTGCGAGGCGTGGCCATGCCGCTGAGCGAGGCGTCGATCGGCGGGCCTGGGTTTATCAACATCACGCTCGACCCCGACGCGCTCTCGGCGATGCTCTCGGCCCTCGATTCGCCCTCGCTCGGCGTCGCAGCGGCGGAGCATCCGGAGCGGATCGTCGTCGATCTCTTCGGCGTGAACCTCGCCAAGCAGATGCACGTGGGGCACCTGCGCTCCCCCTTCATCGGCGACGCGATCGCGCGCACCCTCGAACGGCTCGGGCACACCGTCATCCGTCAGAATCACGTCGGCGACTGGGGCCTGCCCATCGCGATGGTGACCGCGCGCCTCATGCGCCAGCAGGAGCGCGGCGAGATCGATCTCAACACGCTCACGCTCGATGATCTCGATCGCAACTACAAACTCGCCCAGGCCGAGTGCCAGCGCGACATGGCGGGGCTGGAGTCGGCCAAGCGTTTCGGCATGGGCCCGAAGGCGATCGCGGAACTCGAGGCGCAGGTCGAGGGGGCGACCGAGTCGTTCACGCACGCTCGTCAGACGCTTGTCGCGCTCCAGCGCAAGGATCCCACGACCTTTGACGTGTGGCAGCGCATCGCGGATGTGACGATGTCGGTGTGTCTGAGCGTGGCGGAGCGATTGAACGTCAACGTCACAGCGGAGCACTCGGCGGGGGAGTCGAGTTATGCCGAGGAACTCCCGGGAGTGGTCGCGGACCTCGAGTCACGCGGTGTTGCGGAGGTCGATCAGGGCGCGCTCGTCGTGCGTCTGGAGGACCCGAAGTTCGGCGGGATCAAAGAGCCTTGCCTCATCCGCAAGACCGACGGCGGGTATCTTTATGCGACGACGGATATCGCCGCGATCCGTCGGCGTGTGCAGACCATGCGCGCGACGCGACTGATCTATGTGATCGACGCGAGACAGAATCTCCACCTGCGCCAGGTCTTTGGGGCGTCGGCCAGGGCGGGATACGCCACAATTCCGGGGACGGATCGCGTCGCGGTCATGGAGCATGCGGCCTTCGGCTCGGTGCTGGGCGAGGATGGCCGGCCGTTCAAGACCCGCACGGGCGAGAGCGTGAATCTGCAGTCGCTCATCGACGAGGCGGTCTCGCGGGCACGCGTCGCGGTGGAATCTCGAGCGGCAACCGCCGAGCCGCCGCTCACGCCCGACGAGATCTCACGCACGGCCGAGGCGATCGGCGTGACGGCGATGAAGTACGCCGACTTGTGCAACGATCGCGTGAAGGACTATGTCTTCTCCTTCGATCGCATGCTCTCGTTCGAGGGGAACACCGGGCCGTATCTTCTCTATGCGCTGGTGCGGATCCGGAGCATTTTTCGCAAGGCTGCGGCACGCGGCGTGCACACGAGTCCGTCGAGTCTCGCCAAGACTGCGTTCATGACGGTCGAGCCGGCAGAAAAGGCCCTGGCCCTGGCGCTCCTGGGATACTCCAGCGCCCTCGAGGGCGTGGCGGCATCGCTCGAGCCGCATCGACTCTGCACCTATCTCTTCACGCTCGCGGGAACGTTCAGCACGTTCTTCGACCAATGCCCGGTGCTCGGTGCGCCCGACGAGGCCACACGATCGGCACGAATGAGGCTCTGCCACATGACGGCCCGAGTGCTGGAGGATGGGCTTGGCGTGCTGGGGATGCCGACGGTGGAGCGGATGTGAAGCGATGTGCCGACGTGGTGCCGGGGTTTGTGCGTGAAGGTGCACTCGATCATTGCCGCGTTATATGAAGGATGGGGAGGAGTGGAATCCCCTCACGGAGCGTGGGGTACTCGAGTGTGTCCAATGAAAAACGGGCGGCGATTGCTCGCCACCCGTGTGAGATATGCTCGGAACTGGGATCAGTCGTAGAGGCCGGAGACGGGGGGGAGATCGACACTCTTCGCGGAGCGAAGGTGGACGTTGGTGCGGAGGGTGAAACCGGCGTTGTCGCCCCGCTGGGCGTAGAAGAGCTGGACGCGGACGGTCTTGTCGCCAAATTCCAATCGATCGAACTCGAGGAACTGCCCGCCGTTCCCGCCGCCGCTATTGCCGCTGGTGGTGCCGATGTCCATGACGAGCGTGCCGTCCACGAAGAGCCACGCGTCGCCATCGCCCGCGACCTCGATGAACTGCCCGCCGCACGCCTTGCAGTCCATCTCGGCATCGATGACCATGGTGAAACCGCGGTTGTGCGAGGCGCCCATGTTGCCATAGAGCATGTCGTCGATGGGGTGGAGGTCGGGCGTCGAGTAGGAATAGACCCCGGTCGCCTCGTCACGCATCATCTTCAGCGTGTGCTTGGCGGCGAGATTCTGCCCGCTGACGTTGGTGAACCACTGGGAGAAACTGTTGGGCGAAGTGATCGAGCCGTTGTTGGCGGCGCCGAGACGGGCGGCCGTGTCGCTGAGCGTGAGGCACCCGCTGGTTGTGCCCTCGGTCGTGGTGTTGAAGTAGGACGGGTCGCTCGCGAGTTCGACGAGGACGACGAGGTCCTGGAGATCGAACGCGGAGTTGCTCTGGTTGGTGGTGTACAACTCGAAGAGATAGACAACCTGGTTGTCCTTCAGTTTGATCTTGCCCGAGGCGTCCGTCGTGGTGCTGAGCATCTGGGCGACCGAGGTCTGTGCGCCGAAGCCCGCGACCGTCGGGACCGTGTCGCCGTTGCGGAGCGCGATGACCTGAGCACTTCCGGCGCTCGAGTTCGCATCCATGAGCGTCTTCCACCCCGAGTCCACCGTGGAGGCCTGGTTGCCCGAGACAGGCTCCCAACTCTTGCCGTTCACAGCGACGTACGACCCGGGCTGGACCATCACCGGAAGGACCGTGTGCCGTGGGTTATTCTTGTCGTCGACGTTCCCCGTGGTCGGGCTGTTGTAGGGACCGAAGGGCTCAAAGTTCGAGCCATTCGCGACGATCTGCGTCGTGACGGGATAGACCAGACTCCCGCTATACAACTCGGAGCCGATGACCGTGATCTTCGCCGCCATCGGTTCGTTCGCCACGACGCGGTCGCCCGAGATCGAGAACGAGGAGACGGCATGGGCCTTGACGGCGCCGGGCGGGATGGTTCGGCCCTTGGAGTCTCGCGCGGGCGAGTCCACGACCTTGCCGGCGCCGGTGTAGACCGGGGCGCCCGTGCCGTCGAGCGTCGTCGAGATGTTCCCCGCGGTGGGGCGCGCACCGGACATGACGACGGATTGGAAGTCGGGATTGTTCGCGCTGAAGTCGCGAACGACGGTGATCAGCGGATAACTGGCCGGGGGCGAGTTCTGGGCCGCAGCATTCTTGGGTCCGCGACCAGCGAAGAAGGCCGCCACGCCCGCGAGGGCGATGAGCGTCGCCGCGGCGGCTCGACGATTCAGCCACGAGCACGTTCCATTCTTTTCCATCGACATCCTCCCAGAGTGAGCGACGTCGATGCGGGAAAGCGACATTGCTCTTCCGATTCGACGGGCATGCCGCCCGCGGAGGTTCCCTGCACCTCCCGCCTCGGCGGCTTCGACTCACCATCGGGAATCTGTCATTTGACGTGAACAAATGCCACCCCGTCGGGGGTGGTGTGTGCGCCGGCGTGGCGGTCGCGAGGACTGTGCTGTTCGCAAGGGGCGATGATCCGGTCCGGACGCGCCCGAGAACGCTGTCCGTCCCAGAACTCACTTCCCCGTTGGTGGGAGTTCCGCGTTCTTCTGCTCCAGCAACTTCACACGCCCGAGCACCTCATCGCGGCGGGCCGTCTGATCCTTGGTCAGTTCGGCCGGCAACTTCGCGAGAATGCTCCTGGACTTCTCCGGCTCGCGCGAGAGCATCGCGCACTCGGCGACCATGAGACGCGACTCGATCTCGGCCGCGCCGCCCAGAGGTTTCTGAGCATCGGTGCACGCCCGGGCATATCGGTCGAGTTCCGCCGCCGCGCTGTCGGCACGTTCCTTGATGCGGGCCTGGCCCTGCTCGTGCCGCGCCCAGTTGAGGAGCGTGACCGCCTTGAGGGCGCGTCCATCAAGTACCGTGGGATCGTCGGCGATCGCGCGGTCCATCTCCTGCATCCCTTGGCCGAACTGCTTCGTGCCCTCTTTGAAGTCGCCCTTCACGAACGATTCGTTGCTGCGGATCGTCCGGAGGAAGCCGCGCCAGGCCCGAGCGCTCGCGTCGGCGACATCGGCCTCGAGGCGCGCATCCACCACCGCGATCGCGCGATCCAGCGCCTTGTAGTCGCCGCGTCCGCCAGCACGGATGTCCTTGACCAGCGGCTTCACCCACTCGACGTCGCGGAGCGTGAGCGCCGAGTCGATCGCGAGGAGCGTCGTGTCCTTGGGACGGTGGGCGGCGTCCTCGGCCTGGGCCTTCTTGAGTTGCTCGCCGGCCATCAACTTGTACTTGTCGGCCTTGGCCTTGTCGCCCAGTCGCTCCCAGCCGTCGCTCAGCCACGCCGCGATCATCCGCGACTCCTGCGCGGGAACGCGCTCGTTCGGATCGTTCACGAGCACCAGGGCGAGTTCGAGATCCTCGACGGCGGTCTTCAGCGCCTTGGCCTTGCTCTCGGGGTTGGGGTCATAGACCGACGACTCGAGCATCGTCTTGCCGCGCACCATCCGCACGACGGGGTTGTCGCCCTGGAGTTCCACGGCATGATTCAACCCGGCCACGCCCTCGGTCCACAGGCGCATGCCTTCCTGCGGATTGCCCGAGGCGAAGGCCTGCCCGCAACTCGCCGTCATCCCGGCCCCGCGCCACGCCATCGCCTCCGCGTTCTCCGGATTCTGCCGAAGGATGTCGTCCGTCGAGGCGATCGCCCGGGACATGGCCTCGCTGTCGCCATCGAATCCGCGGAGGAAGTCCTCCATCACATTGCGGGGCACGCCCGAATCGGTCGACTGACCGGCGGGCTGACTTGCCGCAGGGTGGGGAGCCGACGCGCCCGCCGCATCCTGGGCAAGGCAGCACTCAATCGGAAGCGACACGACCGCGAGCGTGGCGAACCCGGCAATCAATCGACGATGGGACATGGCAAACCTCCTCGTGGGCGTTCTGGCCCGTCACGGCGAGTCTTGGAACACGGAACCCTAGACCCCTTGATTCGGAGGGGGGTGGTCCGGGTTTCGCATCGGACGTGAAACAGCCCACGCCGCGAGGTGGATTCTGGGTGATCAAGAATCGAGTTCGCCCAACCACGAACGCCTGCCGACTCATGCGGGCGTGGGCATCGTCCCCGGCGGCATCTCGGGCGGGGCGTCGCCGGCCCGCGGCGCGTTGGGGTCTGCTAGCTTTCGCGTCTCGGCCTTCAGAATATCGCTCACGGTCGGGCGAGAGAGCCGCTCGCCACGCATGAGGCGCTCGACCTCATCCGCCGAGAGCGTCTCGTGCTTGAGCAGCCCCTCGGCGACCGCGACGACCTTCTCCCAGTTCTCATCGATGATCCGGACGGCGTCGTGATAGGCCTCGTCCACGAGCCTTTTGATCTCGTGGTCGATCTCGCCGGCGGTCTCCTCGGAGAACTCCCGCTCGGCGATGAACCGCTCGCGCGTGTCGACGCCGCTGTAGCGGACGAATCCGAGCCGCTCGCTCATGCCCCACTCGAGGACCATCGTCCTTGCGATGCTCGTGACCTGGAGGATGTCCTGGGAGGCGCCGCTCGAAACGTCGTTCATGGCGCGCTGCTCGGCGATGCGCCCGCCGCAGAGCACGCGCATCGTCGCCTTGAGCCACTTGAGCCCATAGCCCATGCGGTCCTTCTCGGGAAGGCTGAAGGTCGCGCCCCCGGCCGCCCCGCGCGCGATGATCGTCACCTTGTGCAACGGATCGGCGTCCTTCAGGATCGACTGGAGAACGGCATGCCCCGCCTCGTGGTACGCCACGAGTTTGTTCTCGTCCTTCTCGCGGACGCGGCTCTTCTTGGCGCGGCCGAACTTCACCTTGTCGCGGGCCTCTTCGAGGTCCTCCTGCTCGACGAAGTCCTTCTCCTGCATCGTCGCGGAGATCGCGGCCTCGTTGATGATCGCGGCGAGGTCGGCCCCGCTGAACATCGGCGTGCCACGAGCGACGCGTTCGAGGTCCACGTCCGGACCCATCTTCACCTTCTTCGCGTGCACGCGGAGGATCTCCACGCGCCCCTTGAGGTCCGGGAGCGGGACCGTCACCTGGCGATCGAACCGGCCCGGGCGGATCAGCGCGGGGTCCAGCACGTCGGCGCGATTGGTCGCGGCGATCACGATCACGCCGTCGCTGGGCGTGAAGCCGTCCATCTCCACGAGGATCGCGTTGAGTGTCTGCTCACGCTCGTCGTGCCCGCCCGTGTTGTAGCCGCTGCCGCGCCGGCGCCCGACGGCGTCGATCTCATCCAGGAAGATGATGCACGGCGACGATTCCTTCGCCTGCTTGAAGAGGTCGCGGACACGGCTGGCGCCGACGCCCACGAACATCTCGACAAAGTCCGAGCCGGAGATCGAGAAGAACGGAACATCGGCCTCGCCCGCGATCGCCTTGGCGAGGAGCGTCTTGCCGCACCCCGGCTCGCCCACTAGGAGCACGCCGCGCGGGATCCGACCCCCGAGTTTCGCGAACTTCTTGGGATTCTTGAGGAACTCGATAATCTCGTGGACCTCTTCCTTGGCCTCGTCCACGCCCGCGACATCGGCGAAGGTCACGCCGGTCATCTCCTTGTTGAGCGTGCGATGCCGGCTCTTGCCGAAGTTTCCGAGCATCCCCGCGCTCGCCCCAGCGCCGCGGAGCATGCGCCCGATCAGGTACCACCCGAGGAGAACGATCGCCAGCAGCGGCAGGAACGTGAACAAGAGACCCATCCAGGGCCTGGCCGCCACGCTCTTCACATTGCCCGAGGTGATCCGCAGGACCTCGCTCGTGATCGTCTCGCGTGTCGCCGTGTTGAGAGGGATGACGACAACGGAGGTCTCACTGCCCGTGAGTTTCGCCTCGATCGCCTCGTCACGGACGATGACCGAGTCGGTGTCGATGGAGTTGGGGTAGAGATTCGCGAACTCCTGAACGGTGATCTCGCGCCCGCCACGGTTTGTGTTCAGCAGCATGAACGCGACCATGATCAGCACCATGAACGCGACCATGCCAAAGAGCGATCGCGAGGGCTGGGGCGGCGGTGTCTTTCCGCTCGGACCGCCGGGGCCGCCCTGACCACCACCTTGCCCACCACCCTGACCAGAACTCCTGGATGTACGAGCCCGAGACGATCCCTGACCTTCATCCGACGACGGACCGGGCGCGGCGAAACCAACTCGATCGAGAACGCGTTGTGCCAATCCGTGGATCATCCTGCCTCGTTTCATGCTCGCGTCGGTCACCACTCCCACCCGAATCCCATACACCTTCTTCGGCCTCACTCTCTCACAGATGCAGCCCGACCCGAAACGATTCTCGGTCCTTGCCCCCCGCAACCTCTCTGGATTGCCAGATTGAGGCTCGTCAGATCTCATTGAGAGTATAGGGATTCTGCCCCGGTTCCCTTTCTGGAGCCCACGAGATCGCTCCTCGACGCTTCCAAGGCAACTCCATATCTCTCAGTCCAATGGTCTAAATGGGCATGTGCCGGTCACGCTGTTCTACGTCCCATACGCAACTCGAACATCCCCAGTTCGCGTTGGCTTCGCCCACACTACCACTGCGTCTGGAGTTCGCGCACGAGGTCCTTGGCGAGTCGGTCGATCGCCGCTCGCTCGCCCATCGCCAATCGCTCGCCCGTCCCGCGCGCGGGCACAAACGTGTCCACGGCCGAGAATCCGCGCCGGCTCACGAGCACGTCGCCCGTCCGCTGGTCGGTCCAGTCAAAGTCCACGCGGAGTTCGACGGCGAGTTGATCGACAAAGCCCGTCTGCGAGTCGCGGGCCGTCTGGTGGAGGTTCTCGCCGCGGATCACGCCCTTGAGTTGCGTGTCCGCCGCGCCGATACTCACCACGCGCACGTCGGTGGAGCGCTGGAGTTCCTTGATGATCGCCTCGGTGAGCGTCGCCTCGATCCCCGGCGCGAACGTCGCATTCTCAAACATCGGAACGGCGATCGTCCGCACGCGGCTCGTGCCGACCGAAGACATCGTGCTGGCGAAGGAATACCCCTTTGCGGGGTCATTCGAGCACGCCGACAGCAACGACGCGCCCGTGGCGAAGACGATGAGAAGGCCCACCGTGCGAATCGCCGCACCTGGACTCATGGTGTCCCCTCTGGACTGTCCTGCGCCGGCTCGCGTGGAACACTCGGCATCGAACCGGTCGGATCATTCCTGGTCTCTGGTGCGGCCGGCCCGAGCAGAGTTGGCCCGGGTGCGCCGTCGGGCGTCGTTTCGAGCGTGCTCGCCGAGCCTGGCTTGGAGACCGCCCACCCTTTGTCCTTGAGAATCTCGATCGCGCGGGCCGCGGCCGCCGTTTCGGGAGTGTCGCGGATGATGCGATTGAGGATGTATCGCGCGCCGACGTCGTCGCCTCGCTTCATGGTGAAGCGTGCGGTCTGCAGGCGCTGCTGGGCGATCGACTCGACGAGGCGTACCTCGAGCGCGTCGCTGAGGCCCTTCTCCTCGGCCTCGCGCGGGAACTGCTCGGCAAACTCTCGCGTCAGCACGATCGCATCACGATACGGCGAGGCGTCGTACCGAGGCCCCTTCACCATCGCGATCGTCGCGTAGATCCGGCGCTGCTTCGCGAGCGAGACATACTCGCTGCGCGGGAACATCGCGGCAAAGACGTCGTACGCCTGGATCGCCATCTTCAGGTCGCGATCGCGGAAGTAGAAGTCGCCCAACGCGAGCAACGCCCGCTCGAGGAGGCGGCTGTTGGGCAGGCGCAGCCCGATGCGATAGATGATCGCCTCCGCCACGGGCACGCCCGAATCGATGCGCACGCCCAACACCTTGCGACGCCGCCCGTCGAGATACGTGTTCGCGATCTCAAACTCGCGTTCCAGAGCCGTCACAAAGTGCTCGGAGGATGGGAAGAGCGTGACCAACTGCTCATAGTCGCGGATCGCGGCCTCCTCGCGACCCTCGGCGAGTTTCGCATCGCCACGGAGCAGGTAGCCCTCCGCGGCATATGGACTCTTCAGCGACCCCGCTCTTTCAAGCCAGTCCGACAGGAGTTCCTTCGCGACCGAGGGTTTGCCGGACGCGAGCGCCACTCGAGCCTCGGCGATCACCGCGGCATCCGTCCCCGGGTCCGGCGCCTTCACCTCCACCCACTGCCCACTCGCGTCGAGCGTGTACTCGCGCGACTGGGCTATCGCCGATGGTGTGAACGCACCGAGAGTCATCGCGATGCAGACCGCGAGTCCAGAGACCGACGTTCCACGACGTGCGCTGTGCTGTGGCACACGTGCCGGTGCATCACTCGCCGAGATTCGACTTCCGAATCGCTCCATGCCGCAAGCATAAGACTGGACCCGCCGTCATGCCGAACGAATCATTCTGCATGAAGACCACCACCGCCATCGTGGTTGCCGCGCTCGCCCTCGGCCTGATGCAGACCGCCTGCACCTCGCGAGACAAGGACTCGGAAGCCCCGATCAAGAAGCCCGCCGCCCAGGTCCACACCTACACCATGCGTGGCATCGTCGTCGCCCTCCCCACCACCGACGCCGAGACCGCCGCCAAGCGTCGCCCCTTGCGCATCCACCACGAGCCCATCCACCCCTTCCACAATCGCGAGGGCAAGGACGTCGGCATGGGCGAGATGACCATGGAGTTCCCCTACCTCAAGAAGGGCGTCTCCCTCGAGGGCGTCAAGGTCGGCTCCAAGATCGAGTTCACCATGCGCGTGGATTACTCCAGCGATGAGCACTTCCTCATCGAATCGGTCAAGATTCTGCCTGACGACACCGCGCTGAAACTCAAGAACTCGACCGCAAAGCCGACCAACGCCACGCCGACGCCGTCTGCCGCACCTACCGAAGAGCCAAAGCCCTCCGCAGGCTCATGAGACCGGTTGCGACCGCCAGTTGGGCACGAAAAAACCCGGCACTCAGCACGTTGCCGAGCACCGGGTCTCGTGGGGGTCTGGGTTGCGAGCCAAGGTTTGGATCATCAAGGCCCGGCATTGAAAGGGAATCTCCCTCTCATGCGGCATCCGATTCGTCCTCATTCCGGGGCGGTTCCGGAGGACCGAAAAAATGTATGTCACGGAGACCCGGTGAAAACCCTGGGCTTTCGGCCCTCTCTGATTTCGGGTATTGTGTCGATTCGCCCTGCTCTCGATCGCGTGTTTTTGCATAAATCCATGCATTTTCGGAGTTTGTGATGACTCTCACCCGCCCCACTGCAGTTGTGCTTGCCCTGACCCTCGCCGGATCTCTCGGAACGGGCGCGCTGGCCCAGCGACGTTCGAATCGGGATTGGCCCGCGCCGACGCCGCCGGCCCTGCAACCTGTGACCGCTGAGTCACGTGCCACCGCCATTACCGAGGGCGTGAAACTGCTCCTGGCGAAGCAGGAAGCGGACGAGGATTCCGGGGCGATCGCCCTCTGGCCTTATGAGGGCGTCTATCGCGTCCGGGGTGAGATCCCCGTCGGCTATCGCGTCGGCGGCACGAGCATCACCTGCCTGGCCCTCCTCCAGGCGCCGGGTCTTGCCGAAGACGCCGACCGTCAGGCCGCCATTGGCCGCAGCGCCCGGTTTGTGGTTGATGCCATCAAACACCCGCTCATGGACCCCGGCTACGACGGCGGGTACGACGTCCGCGGCTGGGGGTACACCTATGGCCTGAAGTTCCTGCTCGCGTATCGCACGGCCCAAAAGGTCCCCGATGACCTTGCCGTCGGCGTTGAGGACGCGATCCAGTTCTACATCCATGGCATCGAGCAGACGGAGATCCCCAAGGCCGGCGGGTGGAACTATGCGAGGCCGGCGGGGAAGGAGAAGGTCGCGCCGCCCTCGCCATTCATGACCGGGCCGACGCTCGAGGCGCTGTATGAGGCGCATGCCGCGGGATATGACGTGGACGCGAAGGTCGTGTCGCGGGCGCTCGACGCGCTCGACGCGGCCCGGACGCCCAGCGGGTCGTATGTCTATTCGGGGAGTGCCGGTCGTGGCGAGCCGACGCCAGGGTCCGTAGGGCGGATGCTTTCCGCCGAGACCGCGCTGTATCTCGCGGGGCGGAGCGACCAGACGCGTCTGCGCGGCGCGATCGACGCGTTCCTGGTCCACTGGCCCTGGCTCGACCAGCGCCGGCAGAAAAACGGCACGCACGAGGGCCCGTACGGGGTCGCGCCGTATTACTACTACTACGCCCATCTCGCCGCCGCCCGGGCGATCGAGATGCTCCCGACGATGGAGCGTGGCGAGTACCGCCGGCGCTACGCCGAGGTCCTCTTCGCCACCCGCGAAGTGGACGGCTCGTGGAACGACCGCGTCTTCCCGAGATCGAGCGCGTTCGGGACGTCGATGGCGATGCTGAGCCTAATGGCACCGGAGGCGAAGGCGCCGGCGCGGTGGGAGGAGCCTGCGAAAGCTGACATGCTGAAGCAAAGTGAGTGATGCTGGCACGTGGTTGAATTCTCGCGGAGCAACTGATTAGAGCATTGGGAATGGGCGATGTTCGCCATCGAGTCCGAAGCACATCGTGACAGGGAACCAGAACTGGCCTTCCTCGTCGTAGTAGAAGTTGATGCGCATGCTGTTCCTCATGCCACTCCTGAACACTCCGTCAACTCTGATCCACACGGCATCACCCTCGCCCTGATTGAGCCGCTCGCCCTGTTCTTGCATGAGTCTTCCGCCCATCGGAGTGTACAGGCTCAGCTGCCAGTACATCCCTTGAGAAGGCCACTCCGGTGATCCACAGAGCGCGACGAGTCCACGACCGCAGGAGACCGTGTCCGTATCGACGGACAGCCACTCGGCGTCGCGTTGTGCCGGGTGGTTCCAGAGAAATCTGATGCGCTCGGTGACGTCCACACTCTCACTGAGCTCGGGCTGCTCCTTTGGATAGAACCCGTACTCCAGCATCTTGTTCGTGAATCCCGGGGCGGCGAGATCTGACATAGATGCCCCTTTGATCTTCATCATGTCGTCGTAGATGTCGTAGTTCGGCTCGAACATAGCCCACAGGATGATCTCAACGTCCTTGCGAAGTTGTGCGGCTCTCAACTCGGCGATGCCCAGTTCCAAGAACTTCGGCTCGAGGACGCTCGCGATGGATCTCGCAACGCCCGCAGCGTCATGTCCGGCGACGGGTTGCCACCCAGCCTTTGGCGGAGCCGGGGGTGCTGAAGATGTTTCCTGCAGGGAATATACGACATAATGGGGGCGAGGAGACTGCGAGAGATCAGGATCTATCGCGCACGCGGATATAAGTAGCGGGCAACAAGTAAACACGATGATTGTACGTTGCTTCATGGGCTTCACGGCGATGACGAGGATACGCACTGCACCGCGTTCGGAGGGGTGTTTTTACAGGTTTGGCTCGCATAGCAGCACGAATTCTGCCCGCTCACGCCGCCGCTGACACACTCGGCGTATCCACAGCACGATTGATTACTTCCACAGGTGCCAACTTCCATCCATACTCCATCACACGTAATGCCACAGCTCTTACATGTAACAGGTGATGCACACGGCTTCGAAGTGATCGTTTTCCAGTTATGGGCGACATCGCCTGTGGCGGTCACTTCGAAGGTCTCCGTGATGAAGTCGTCTCCGGTGATCGTGACATAGACTCCACTTTGTTCGTTGCACCCAATCCAACAAGTTTGACCTGTGTTGTCAGAGAGTTTACCGGTTCCGTACTCGTCTTCTTCCCAGTTCTTGAGTTCCTTCACGCCATCAAGATCCACGGTGAAGGCCACAAACTCATCTACGGTGCTGACCCAGAAGATAAAGGCAGAGCCATCACTGAGCTCTGCGTTGATCAGGACCGCTTCTCCGCCTAAATACGATGCGATGCTGAAGGTGTTGACCCACGAACTGCACTGAGCTCGGGCCGTACTCGTCCATGCGAGCATGCACGTCAAGCCGACCAGAAGTGCCGCAAGTCGATTGTGAGTTGTTCTCATCGCAAACCCCTGGGTGGAATTACCCCGGGGACTCGCGCCCGGGACTCGCGCCCGGGACTCGCGCCTTCAAGATACCTGCCGCCGAATGGGCTGTCAAGTCTTATCGGCCCGAAGTGGTTTTCTGTTCCAATGCAGAAGGCCGTGCCACAAATCTGTGCGAGGTTTGAATGAAAATGGCCCGCGGCGAGTGCCACGGGCCTTGTGAGTTTCGTGTGTGCGATTGTTGACGCAACGTCTCTCGACTAGTAGTCCATGTCGTCGTGCGAGTGGTCGTGGCCGCTGCTCTTTTTCTTGTCCTTGATCTCGACGATCGCGGCCTCGGTGGTGAGGAGGAGGCTGGCGATGCTGGCGGCGTTTTGGAGGGCGACGCGCTCGACCTTGGTGGGGACGATGACGCCCATCTTCACGAGGTCGCCGTATTGGTGGGTGAGGGCGTTGTAGCCGAAGTTGGTCTCGGGGTTCTCCTCGATCTTGGCGGCGATGACGGAGCCGTCGAGCCCGCAGTTGGCGGCGATCTGCTTGATGGGGGCGGTGAGGGCGCGGTGGATGATGTCGACGCCGGCGCGCTCGTCGCCGTCGAACTTCTTGCGGAGTTTCTCGAGGGCCTTGCGGGCGCGGATGACGGAGACCCCGCCGCCGGGGAGGATGCCCTCCTCGACCGCGGCCCGGCACGCGTGGAGGGCGTCCTCGACGCGGGCCTTCTTCTCCTTCATCTCGACCTCGGTGG
>CAZVMU010000008.1:0-118098 GCA_964628245.1 uncultured Phycisphaeraceae bacterium
CGGCACAGAAGGGCATGGGACTCGCGATCACGGCCAGCGTTTGGGCGGCGGTTGGTGGCGTCGGCTCCCTCGCGGGTCCGGCCCTCGCCCAGACGCCCGCGTTCGAGTTGATCGAACCGTCGCCCGGCTATACGGCGACGTGGGTCTCGGACATCGCCGACAATGGGACGGTCGTCGGTTGGAGTTTCACGGGGACCCTGCCCGGGTTTGGCCAGACATTCCGATATGCCCCGGGGGGCGCGAGGACCGAGTACGGGATCGGCGACTTCCCGAGAATCTCGGGTGACGGCCATATAGTCAGCGTGGACAGCGTTGGCTCCAACTTCGACGTGGTGCTCTACCGCGACGACGGCACCCAGCACACCATTCCGCCGGTCATCATCAATAACCAGTCTCGGCGAGGACGCATGACCCATCTCAATCGCGATGGCAGCATCGCGATGCTGTATTACCGTTCGACGGGGAGCGAGTTCGAGTCCTTCCGCTGGACACTCGACGGCAACACAACGACTCTTCCCCCATTCCCCGGCGGAAGTTCATTCAATCAGACAACGGGCCTCTCGAGCGACGGCCGCATCGCCGTGGGGAACTGGGCGCCGAACTTCACACAGACCGATCGTCCCTGGGTCTGGGAGGATGGTGGTCCGGCGATCACACCATTTACGTTGCCAGATGGCACGTCGGCCAATCTTGGTGTGATCTCGACGCTGACTGGCGATGGTCGGACTATGTTCTTTCGTCACGATGTTGCGCCGGGCAACTTGTACACAGTCACCGACGGTGTGGCGAGCCTGTACTCGATCGAGAGCCCGCTCGGCGGGCAGTTGTATCTGCCGACGGATGCGTCCTTCGACGGAAGTGTTCTTGTTGGCGAACTGTCCGGCGGCTCCTGGATCTGGACGCAGGCCACGGGCGCGATGCGGGCCGAGGACTTTCTTTCGATGCACGGCGTGAGCATCGCCGCTCCCTACGGCATCAGCCGCCTGATGGTCTCGAACGACGGCCTGCACTTCGCCGGCCTCGCGAGCGCCGCGGGCGTGGACGCGCGAGCCTTCGTCGCCACCATCCCGTCGCCCGGTGCCGTGGTTTCACTGATTCTTGTCGGAATCGGTGCAACCACGCGTCGGCGGCGGCGGTAATCAAAGAAGACGTGCTCGTCCCCCCCCCATCACCCGGCTCTTGTGTGCGCGGGGCCAAGGGCTCTTATCCAGCGTCGCGGATGTCGTCCTCGGTCGGCTCGATGTCCAGGGCTTTGAGTTTCTTGTAGAGCGTCGTGCGATTGATGCCGAGTTGCTCGGCCGTCTTCTGGCGGTTCCAGTGGTTTGCGCGCAACGCCTTGAGGAGGATGCGTCGTTCTGGCTCGCGAAGGGCGGCGTCGAGGGTCATCGGCTCCCACGCCGCGTCGGTGTCGTCCGTGCCAGGTGAGTGGGCCTCGTGCGTCGGTGCGGCGTCTGGATGCACCACCTGCTCGGGAAGGTCGGCTGGCGTGATCGTCTGGCCCTTGGCGAGGACGGCGGCCCTCTCGATGATGTTCTGGAGTTCGCGCACGTTGCCGGGGTAGCGATACGCCATGAGCGCCTTCATCGCGTCGGGGGTGAAGCCGACGACCTGTCGCCCCAGGTCCGCCGAGTGCTTGTGCAGGAATCGCTCGGCGAGAAGTGGAATGTCGCTCACGCGATCGCGCAGCGGCGGCAACTCGATCGGCACGACGTTGATGCGGTAGTACAGGTCCTGGCGGAATCGCCCCTCGGCGACGAGTTGCTCCAGGGGCTGATTGCTCGCGAGGATCACGCGGACATCGACCTCGATGGTCTGCGTGCTGCCGACAGGCTCGAATCGGCGTTCCTGGAGCACGCGCAGGAGTTTCAACTGCATCGCGGGCGAGGCTGAGTTGATCTCGTCGAGGAAGATCGTTCCGGTGTTGGCGGCGAGGAAGCGCCCGACCTTGTCGGCGTGGGCGCCGGTGAACGCGCCCTTGGAGTGCCCGAAGAGTTCGCTTTCCAGCAGTGTCTCGGGGATGCTGCCGCAGGAGAGTTCAACGTAGGGCTTGTCGTGCCGCGGGCTTCGCTGGTGGATGGCGTGGGCGATGAGGCTCTTGCCCGTGCCGCTCTCGCCGCACATGAGCACTGTGGTCTTGCTGGGGGCGACGGCCTCGACGAGTTCGAAGATCCTTGCCATTCGGTGGTCGGAGCCGATGACCTCGCTGGCGCTCAGGCGCCCCTCGAGGCGCGTGCGGAGCGTGCGATTCTCGGCGAGGAGCGCCCGCTGCTGGAGGGCGCGATCGAGGCTCGAGCGAATCTCCGCATCGACGACTGGCTTCACGAGATAGTCGCTCGCGCCCAGGCGCAGTGACTCCACGGCGGACTCGATCGTGCCATATCCCGTGAGCATGACGACCGCGCAGCCCAGGCGCTTGCGGCGGATGTTGCGGAGGAGTTCGATTCCGCTCTCGCCGGGGAGGGAGATGTCACAGAGCACGACGTCGAAGGGCGCGGCGTCGGCGTCCTCGTTGGCTCGTTGGAGCATCGCGAAGGCCTCGCCGGCGTTCCCCGCAGAGGCGCAATCGAAGCCGTCGCTACTGAGGAACTCGGCGAGGGAGTCGGCGACGATCGGGTCGTCATCGACGATGAGGACACGCCCGGCGCTTCCCTTGGGCGGCGCGATGCGGAGGCTCATGCCGCGCCCTCCGAGGAGGCGCCGATGGTCTCGTCGCTCGCGCTGCGGAGCGGGACGATGGCGCGGAAGCAGGCGCCCTTGCGCGGGGCGTTGCGCGACGGGACGCGCGTCGCGAGTTCGAGCGTGCCGCCGAGTTCGCGGACGATGTGAAAGCAGATGGCGAGGCCGAATCCCGCGGAGTTGCGGCTGGGCGAGGGCTGGAGCGAGAGCGCCGCTGGGACGCCGGGGGGCGTGCCGAGGCCGACGCCGTCGTCGAGGACCTCGACCTCGATCCACGTGTCGTGGACATGGCCCGTCGATGTACGAGTCGTCGCGCCGCTCGGGCGAGTGACTGCAATGGCGCGGATCTCGATGAGACCCTGGGCGAGGGCTGCATCGGATTCCGTCCGACCGATGGACTCCGCGGCGTTCCGCAACGCGTTGAGGAGCACCGTGTACAGAGGCCCCGCAGGAAGATCCGCGATCGCGGGGTCGAGGCTCGTGAGGATCTTGATTCGAGGCGAGGCGACGGCCGAGGTGACCAAAGCCGCGTGGTCGATCGCCTGCGCCAGCGTGATCGGTGCTGCCCCGGCAAGGAGCGCCGACCCGATCGACATGGAGTTGGATTGCAGGGCGGCATGGGCGAGGCCGGACATGCGCTCGAGGGCGTGCGAGGCGACGTCGAGTTGGCGAAGGGCCGTATCGACCGAGGCCGTGCCCGCGTCACCGGCGCCATGCTCGAGTTCTTTGCGCGCGAGGAGTACGAAGCGCATCGAGCCATCGAGGAGATTGCGGAGTTCATGGACGAGCGCACCGAGGCGCACGGCCTCGCTGGGCGAGGCGTCGACATCCGTCGCGGGATGCTCGCGTGCAACGCGTCCGAGAACCTTCCCCTTCGCGCCGGGCTTGTTGGGCTTCGATCGATCGGGCATCCCACAAGCATCGGCGCGCGTGGCGCACGGCTCAACCGCGACGTTGAGTTTGGGCAACGCTGGCAGGGTTTCCGCGTGTTTTCGGACGCGGTTGTGGCGCGATCACGCCACGCCGACGGCCTTGGCGTCGCGGTCGGAGAGCATCCCGCCGTCGGACCGCTGGCGGACGGTGCCGTCTCGCTTCCATGATCGCTCGCAGCGCGGACGATCGCGGAGGTCGTGGATGGCGGGCGCCTTCGCGTTCGCGTCGAGGCGCACCTCGCTCACGCCGAGCAGGTCGGCGAGATCGACGGCGTCGAACTCGCGGAGGACGCCGTCGGGATCGGGGAGCGTGACACCAGCATCGAGCGGGTTCTCGACGCCGAGCGAGGCCTTGCCCGCTTCGAGCGCGCCTTGGCCCTTCTCGCGTGCGGCCATGACGCGATCGAACGCGGGGTGGACCTTGACGTCGAAGGTGGTCACGAACTCCTTGAGGTGGACGGAGGTCTCTCGCTCGTCGCTCGCGATGTTCCAGAGCGCGCGATAGGCCTCGTCGGCCGTGTGGCAGGCGATCGGCGCGAGCAGGCGTGCCAGCCCATCGGTGAGATCGAAGAGCACCGACTGCGTCTGCCTCCGGCGCGGCGAGTCGGCCGCGTCGCAGTACAAACGGTCCTTGACCGCGGCGAGATACACCGACGAGAGCGTCGAGTTGCAGAAGTCGAAGAGGGCCTGGTGGGCCGTCCGGAAGTCGTACGCGTTGTACGCGCTCACGACGGCCTTGGCGAGCGTGTTGAACTCGCCCAAGACCCACGCGTCGATGGAGGTGGGGGGGATCGTCGAGAAATCGACGCAGTGCCCGGGTTTGCCGGGGCAGGTGGGCGTGAAGTCCGCGAGGTTGCTGAGCATGAAGCGCAGCGTGTTGCGGACCTTGCGGTAACTCTCGCCGGCGAGCGAGAAGAGTTCCACGTCGACCTTGACGTCGTTCTCATAGTTGAGCGATGCGACCCACCAGCGCATGACGTCCATGCCGAACTCGGTGCAGAGGCTGTCGACTTCATATCGGTGCGCGTCGGGACGGCTCTTGCTGAGTTTTCGCCCATCGCGATCCACCATGAAGCCATGCGTCAGGAGCGTGCGGAAAGGCGGCGCCCCCGTCACGCCCAGCGCCGGCAGCAGCGACAACTGGAACCAGCCGCGGTGCTGATCCGAGCCTTCCAGGTACAGATCGGCAGGGAATCCCAGCGACCGCTCTCGCATGACGGCGTTCCACGACGCGCCCGACTCGAACCAGACATCGAGAATGTCCGGACCCTTGCGGAGCGTGCCGTCCTTCATCGCCTTGATCGCGAGTTCGCGCACGCGCGGGTCGTTCTTGAGGTCCGGATCGTTCTCGGGCGAGTATCCCGCGAGGAGTTCGGTCGGGGTGAGCGTGAACCATGCGTCGGCGCCCTTCTGGCGCACGATCGTCGCGACGGCGCGCACGGTGGTCGGCGTCATGAGGGCCGCGTCATAGCCGTCGGCGTCTTTCATGAGGAACGCGGGGATAGGGAGGCCCCACGCACGCTGGCGCGAGATGCACCAGTCGGGGCGCGAGTCCACCATGCCGCGCATGCGATTGCGGCCCCATTCGGGGACGAACGCGACCTTGGGCTTCGAACCGGGCGTGGGTGCGGCGATGGCCTCGAGCGCCATCTCGCGCAGGCCCTTCTTCTCGCGCTTCGTCGGCTCGTCCACGCCCACGAACCACTGCTCGGTGCAGCGGAAGATGACCGGCGTCTTGCTGCGCCAATCGTGGGGATAGCTGTGCGTGAACTTTTGTTCGTGGTAGAGGTGCCCGCTGTCGCGCAGGTGCTTCACGACGAGGTCGTTGGCCTTCCAGATGTCGAGGCCCTGGAGCCACGGGGGGACGGTCTTGTCATAGGTCCCGTCGCCGCGCACCGGGCAATAGACGGGGAGCGTGTGCTTGAGTCCGGTCTGATAGTCCTCGGTGCCGTGCCCGGGCGCCGTGTGGACGAGGCCTGTGCCATCCTCGACGGTGACATAGTCGGCGGTGACGACCGACCAGACCTTGGACCGGTCGCAGGCGCGCTGCAGGGCGCATTCGGGGACGTCGGTCACGAACGGATGCGTGTACCGCAGGCCCTCGAGTTTCTCGCCCATGGTCGTGGCGAGGACGAGGACCCGCTCGGCTTTGGAGAGTTTCGCGGTGCGGTCGACGAGGTTCGCCGCGAGCACCGTGACATTGCCGTCGATCAACGCGAGCGCGTACTCGATCTTCGGGTGCACGGCCACCGCGACGTTCGCGGGGAGCGTCCAGGGCGTCGTCGTCCAGATCATGAAGCAGGGGCGCTGGTGCGGGCGCACGCCGGGCGCGGCATCACCCGTCGATTCGTCGACGTCCTCGTCATCGCTCGAAGGATGCGGCGGAAGGCCGAAGGCGTCGTACACGGCGTCGGCGTCCATCGCCTCGAAATCCACAAACACCGAGACATCCTCGCGGTCGTAGTACTCGAGTTCGGCCTCGGCGAGCGCGGTCTCGTTGGCGACCGACCAGTGCACGGGCTTGACCGCGCGATAGACGAGATTCTGTTCGAGGAGCCCAGCGAGGACCTCCAGCGTCGCGCCCTCGTACGCCGGTTGCATCGTCAGGTACGGATGCTCATAGTCGGCGAGCGTGAGCAGACGCTTCATCTGCTTGGTGTGCAGCGTGTGGAACTTCTCGGCATACTTCTGGCATTCGCGCCGGATCGCCATCTTGCGCGGGGCTTCCTCGAGCGACATGAGTTTGCCGAGTTTGCCCGATTCGTTGAGTTCGGTGAGGACCTTGTGCTCGATGGGAAGGCCGTGGCAGTCCCAGCCGGGGACGTACGCGCAGTCCAACCCCTGCATCGTCTTGCTGCGGACGACAAAGTCCTTCAGGCACTTGTTCATGAGGTGCCCGAGGTGGATGCTCCCATTGGCATAGGGCGGCCCGTCGTGGAACGTGAACTTCGCCTTGCCGGCGCGGGCCTTCCGCGTGCGTTCGTACAGGCCCATCTGGTCCCAGCGCGAGAGGCTCTGCGGCTCGTTCTGCACGAGGTTCGCCTTCATCGGGAACGACGTGGCGGGAAGGTTCAGCGTGGACTTGTAGCGATTTTTGTCGGGCTTGCCCGCATCGGGTGTTCCGGTGTCGGGCTTGGTCGTGGCGGTGCTTGGCGTGGATGGATTCGACATCGGTCGGGTCCTTCGGTCTTGAGCTCGGGGGCCGCCTGTCGAAACAGGGGGATGCCGCCGGGTCGGAGGCTTGTTCATGGATCGTACGGGGTGTGCGAGATGGGCCACACTCGGGTCATGGGCCCGGGCGGCTGGGATTCGAGGCAGGCCCCGGTTGTGAAGTGATCGGCGCCATCGCGGAGGTCAAAGGACCATGGCGACGGTCGCACTCACGCCTCAGACCGGGGCGTGGTAATTCGCAGGACATGACGCGGCGCGGTGCTCACGCTGGAATAGTAGGCGAATCGTGCGAGAAGACGCGGGAACGCCAGCGCTGGACTCGTGGTGCCTACCGACCCTCGAAGAGCGTCGAGGTCTTCAGGATCATGTGCCCCTGCGCCAGGAAGTGGTAGCAGTGGGCGTGGATCTGGTTTGGGAAAGGCTCAAACTCGATGACACTGAGACAGGGGCCGGCCGAATCGCTCCATTCGAGCACCAGTCGATCGTTGGTCTCGCCCGCGGACTTCATCTCGCGCATGGTCGCCTGAAAGACGCTCTCGGGAACGGTTTCTGTCTGGATGGAGAGCATGTACGCGATGCGCAAGGGATCGACGACGCACTCGTGGTCATGCTCGCCGAGGCAGGGGTACGCCGCGAGGACCCCCGAGCTGGGGCTTTTGTGCTGGTCGGTGAGGAGTTCGCAGGCACACGATCCGCGGTGCCCGAATCGGAGGACGTGGGTGCCGTGTCCCATGATCCAGGCCTCGAGTTCCATCCCCTCGTGCTTGACGAGGCGGCGGGCCTTGAGCTCGAAGTGCTCGGGGTGGAGAGCGCGGTTGTAGACCACCATCTGATGGGTGTGGACCGAGGTACGGGTAGAATGGCTGCTCATGGCTGGTCCAAGGTGGGCGGTCCCGCGGATGCCCCACACGTTTGCTGTGGCGGGGCACGACTCTGGCTAGCCCTTCGATCACGCACCGAAAGGGCCAAACGACATGCCCGCCAAGATAAGGGGAATCGCTCCCAAACCCTTGGCAGACAACCGACGCCACATCCATGATGCGATGCAAATCCAGGTGGCGCAGGGTTGAGGCCGCTTGCCCCGTCGAACCCGAGCGTGCTTCCAGGCCGAGCGCCTCAATCCCGAGGCATCGATCCTGACCAGATTCCATCGCCGTCGAGCCAAGCACGCCGTCCTGGCCTGCCGCCACACACTCGACGAGTGTTCATTCTTACTCGAATTTTCCAGACCTGTCAACGGTTCCCGAGCCGATTGTTTCACATAATGTTCGCGTGACTCCGACGCGAGTAGTCGTTGGACCAGCGAGGAGCAAAGGTTGCGCGTCGCAACCGCGTCCACGATCCACTCCATGTCTCGACCCGCCCCAACTCAGGCCGATCGACTCCGCAGTCTCTCCAGGTTGCCATTGTCGGCCCGCGCTCTGGCATTGGGTGAAGCGCTTGTCGCCTCGACGGGTGTGGATGATGACCACGGACGTAGGGCGATCGAGGGGGTGCTCCTGGAGATCGCCACACTTCCGGAGCCAAGAACGTGGCTCGCGCGATGGGCCCGCGGGCCATCGGTCTTTGGGCTCTTGCCCCGGGATGTCGCGTTGCGAGCGCTCATCCGGGCGTATACGGGATTGTCGGAAGATGCGCGCGCGGTTGTGAACGCCGTGCCTCCGGAGCGATTGGAGCGGGTGTGCGAGTTGGTGCTCACGGCACCCGATCCCACGTCGCGTGCGGCGGTGGCGACGCTGGCGGCCTCGACGATGCTCCCGGCGTTGGCACGTCCGCTCACGGACCTGCTCGAAGATCAGGACGAACGTGTCGCCAATGAGGCCGAGCGGGCCTGGTTGCGACTGGCCTTCGGGGCCTGCGCCGACCCCGGCGTGGTCTCGCTCATCGACGATCCTTCAGCCCGCGAGCGCGTCGACGTCGCGGTGCTGGACGACGAATCGGCGCTGCGGCTACGCGAGGAACTCGCCTTTGCGCTCGGGCGCTTCGGGAAGCATCGGCGCATGGGCGTGCTCCTTGCCGCGATCGCGATGCTCGATCGACGGACCACCGCCCGCGAGAAGTCGGATGATCCGCTGGCTCGGTGGATGCGGTCCGAGCCGGATGTGGCCCATGCTGCGTTGCGCGGGATCGTCCGTTGGCATCCCGCGTCGATCGTTCGGCGACGCGCGTGGGAGTGGGCCTGGGACGAATCATGGCGATCGGTCTGCGTCGAGCGGCTCGCGCACGCGATGGACCTGGACGACCACGAGGCGGTGCTGGTCCAGTGGCATCTGGCGCTCCGCCCTTCGCGACGTGCGGCACTCCAGGCGATCGAGCCGCGCCGGGCCTTGCGATCGTGGCGGGAACGGGTTCCGGCGAGTGGCTCGGGATCTACGTCGGGCACAACGGCGACACCAGCGAGTGAGAAGCTCACTGGCACACCCAAGCCCGGTCGACGCGCGACGGAGGAGGATGGCCTCCTCCCCCGCACCGAGCGCGTGGCACGGCTCTCGGCGACCGCCCGGCGTGGGTTAGTCGAGTTCGCGCGCGCGACGCGCACACCGACCGAACTCCGGCGTCGTGCCGTCGAGCCGCTGCTGGTGGATCCCGAGCCGATGGTCCGCCACGCGCTCGCGCGGCTCGGCGATCGGCGCGGCGTCGAGGACTTGTGCTTCGATCGGGACGAGCGCGTGGCCCGATCGGCCTTCGTGCGATGGTCGGGGGCCGGCGAGGGCACGCGAGGTCCGGGTGACGATGAGGACCATCGGCGTTCGCTCCTTTCGATGTCGCGCGTGGAATCGCGGAGCGTGCGCGAGTGGGCGAACATGGAACACTCGCACGCGCTCCCTGGGTCGGGCGCGTTGTGGCGGAATGCCGCCCGCGAACGGCTGCGGATGAATCGTGAACGCGAGTTAGACACAATTCGCCTTGCCCTGGCCAGGGGCGGCGAGAGCGAGCGATTCGAGGCGCTCGCTTTGGTGCGTGCCCTCGATCTCGCGGATGAGGTCGCCGAGCCACTTGGCGATCTCCTCCAATCGCACGTGCGCGAGGGCGGCGACGATCGCGTTGCGGCGACCGCGGCTGCGGCGCTCGGGTCGGTCGCCTCGCTTCCCGCGCGGGGTGTGCTCCTGGGTGCACTTCGAGATCATGACGGACGCGTGCGGGCCAACGCCGCCGAGGCGCTCCGGCGTCAGCACACACGAGGGCTTCAGGGCGAGGACTCGCTCCCGCCAGCGCTTCGTGAACTCAGGCAGGATGACCACCATCGAGCGCGTGGCGCGGCCGTGCGAGGCCTGGTCGAGTTCGCGAGCACGCAGATCGAATCGAAGCACGCCCAGGCTGGGGCGATGGCGAGCGAGGCCTCGCGCGACCTGCTCGCGATGCTGAATGACGAGCGAGCGCCGCACCGGCTCGCGGGCGTATGGACGGCGTCGCGGAGCGTGCGTCTGGGCGCGGGGCGTTTGCCCGAGGCGGCGGCCGTGGTCAGGCGCGCGGGCGAACTTGTGGCGACCGACGAGGATCCTCGCGTGCGAGCGCGGGCGCGCGGGTGGGTGCTGCGGCTTGAGCGTGAGATTCGACTCATGGAGACGAACCCTTGACGTCGGGAGCGTTCGAACAGCCCGCGACGATGCCGCCGCGTCAGAGCACGCGATCCAAGTTGGTCTGGGGTGTTGGCCTGCTGCTCTTTGTGGCGGTCAACGTGGGCGTGATTTTGTCGTTGGTCGGGAATGATCGCCAGCCCCAACCGGTGCGACTGGTGGACGCTGAGGGCCAGGCCGTGGGTGTTCCGGCAGGGGCTGCGGCCGATGCCGAACCATCGAAATCGCCCGTCGCGAGCAGCGCGAACGTCACGAACCAGAGGCCGACACCGGCGGCACACTCGACAGATTGGCATCTCACATGGTGGCTGGGCGGCGTGGGCGTGTGCATCGGCGTGGTGGCGATCGGCGCCTCGGTGTCTCGCCGGCGCGCGTTCGAGGCCGATCCGGTAGGCGAGACGCTGCTCCTGGCAGGGAGAAAACTGGGCTTGGCGCGGGGTGAGGTCAAGGCGATCGAACGCCTCGCGGGTGAGCCGGGGCGAGCGCTGGGTCTTATCGTCTCGACGCCCGCGCTCACGCGGGCGGTCGCCGAGCGTGGTCGAGCATCGGGCTCAACGAGCGAAGAGCGAGCGCTCATGCGTGCGTGCGAGAAGCTCGGCGTTGGCTCGCTCCCAGGGCGTTTGACACAGTGAATCCAACGTGTTAGTTGATCGGTGGCGGCGTGGAGAAGCCGGCGAGGGGTGTTCTTCCCGTCAGTCGCCTCGCGAGATCGACGAGCAGTCTTGGCGCACGGCAAATACTGAAGTGGGCGAACGTTCGCTCCATCGCCGTCGCGCCGTCGATCCAGATGGGAACGCAGCCAACGAGCGGCTCGCGCGGTGCGGCGTTGGTGGCGCCCACCCACCAGTCGTGCAGGATCGCGTAGCACGTCAGGTCGATCGGCTCTCGCTCGAGTCGTTCGTCGAGTTCGCGAAGGAACGCGCTGTCCTTGTGCAGCTGCCTCGCCGCGGTGTCGGGGCGAACGATGTTGGCGAGCGACGCGCCACGGTGGGGTGTGGCAAGGGTGAAGACGCGCCTGACGCGCGGGAGCGAAGGATCGCGGGCGGCACGCGCGGCAAAGGCCCGCGCCACAAGCCCGCCCATCGAGATGCCCACGATGTCGATCTCGCCGGAGTCCCGAGAGGGTGCGTGCGCGGCGATGATGTCCGATGCTCGATCGACGCACCGTGGCACGCTGGGGAGCCAAGGATACGCGATGGGGAGGAAGTCCTCGTCTCGACCGCTGGTGAGCCGCGCGAGTCGGTCGGCAAGTCGAATCGAGACAAACGCCGGCGCTCGGTAGCCACCCAGAACAACGACGGGGCGCGCGAGCGGTCGCGGATCGGCGGCAAGGGAACGGGCCTCGGTCAAGGCGTCCTCATGCGAGAGGTCGAAGGCGGGGTTGGTGATCATGCGGAAGCGGCTGGACGGCACGCGAGAGATTGGTCGAGAAGAGAGGCCAGCCGTGGTATCCATGACACGTTGTTGGGCATGGAGGCGTCGGCCTTTCGAAACTGTCGTGTTCAGCGGCCTTTCACGGTGAGCGGCGTGGGCGCGGCTGGCACGCGATCGACGTCGCCGCTGGCGATTCGTGACAGGCCGCTCCCGAGTTCGCCGAGGGGGTCGGGGGGGAGGATCTCGACCTTCTTCTCGCCGAGTTTTGCCTCGCCTTTGAGGACTCGCGATTGGAACGACTCGCATTCCAGCAGCAACCGATCGAGGATCTCGTGCTCCATGACGTTGGCGACGCGTTCGCCCTGAACATAGATGATGCCGCGCCGGTCGCCCGCGAAGACGGCGACGTCGGCGCCCTCGGCCTCACCCGGGCCGTTCACGATGCACCCCATCACCGCGACCTTCATCGGGATGGTGATCGACGATTTGAGACGTGTGCGAACATCCTGCACGAGCGTGAAGAGATCGACCTGGATGCGCCCGCACGTGGGGCAGGCGATGAGATCAACGCCCTTTCGCTCGCGCAGGCCGAGTGAGTAGAGGAGTTCCAGCCCGTCCTCGACCTCATAGACGGGGTCGCTCGCGTAACTGATGCGGATGGTGTCGCCGACGCCCTGGGCGAGGAGGGCGCCGAGGGCGGCGACGGACCGGATCATGCCCGTCTCGCGTGGGCCGGCGTGGGTGACGCCCAGGTGCAGCGGATGATCGAAGCGCGAGGAGATCTCGCGATATGCATCGACGACGAACGCCGCGTCCATGCTCTTGGCGCTGATGCACAGGTCGTGGAAGTCCTGCTCATAGAAGATGTCGAGGTATTCCTCGAGTTTGGCGATCATGATCGCGAGGAGGTGCCCGTTCTTCTGGTTGGAGAAGATCGCGCCGAGTTCTTTCTGGCGCTTCTGCTTGTCCTTGCGCTCGATGATGGAGCCTTCATTGACGCCGACGCGGATGGGGAGGTTGCGGGCGCGGCAGGCCTGGATCACGTCGATCACCTGGGCGCGGTCGCTGATGTTGCCTGGGTTCAGGCGGATCTTGTGGACGCCGGCCTCGACGGCCTCGAGGGCGCGCTGGAAGTGGAAGTGCACGTCGGCGACGATCGGCACACGCACGCGCGGGATGATCTCCTTGAGCGCCTGTGTGTCCTTCTTCTCGGGGACGGCGACACGAACCACGTCGGCCCCGGCGGCGACGAGTTTGTTGATCTCGGTGACGCACGCCTCGACGTCATGCGTGAAACCCGCGGTCATGGTCTGCACGCTGACAGGAGCGGGGAGCGTGGGGGCGCCCTCGGCGTCGGGGAGGCCACCACCGAGGGTGAGGCGTCCGACGCGGTCGTCGCCAAGGGTGATGGGTCGTGTGGGCCTGCGTGGCGTCATGCAGAGGACTGTACACCACGAGGCGTGAATCGGTTCATTTCGCCAGCGTGGTGGTGGTGCTTGTTCTCGGTCGATGGGCCGTCGCGAGCACGCCCGCGATCAGGCTCCGGCGAGGCTTGTACTCGGGATGCTCGGGCGTCAGCCCGTCGATCTCCGGCACGCGATAGACGATCATGATCAGCCCGGCAATCGTGAGGAGGATCGCGAGCGAGCCTTCGGCGAAGGACGTTCCTACCGCGCGATTGCCCAGCACGGTCGAGAGCATCTCGCCGATCCAACCCGCGGCGATGTTCCCGAGCGCGTTGGCGCCGAAGGCCGCCACGTTGGCGACCGAGAGGACGCGTCCGCGCATGTTGTCGGGGACGAGGTGCTGCATGGCCGCCCAGACGGGATTGAAGCCCAGGATCCAGAAGGCGCCGACGAGGACCATGGTCGCGATCGCCATGGGCATCGTCGTGGACATGCTGAAGAAGGTGATGCTTGCGCCGGCCCCGAAGAGCGCCAAGGGGATGAAGTGGTGCTTGGGATACCACGAGGGAACGAAGCGCATCCCGATCCCGGCGGCGACGGCGCCGACACCCAGGATGGACATCAGCATTCCCGTCACGCCGTCCGAGGCCTCCGCGCTCACCCCCAGCACGTCGATCACGACGAGCGGGAGCATGCGGATGAGCGGCGCGGCGAGGAAGCTCATCAGCACCATCGCGATGAAGACGGTGAACGGCCCGCGATTGTTGAAGATGAACCCGAAGGCCTGCGTGATCTGCGTCCAGGGATGCGTCGGCGGGTTGGCGGGCGCGGGTGCGTCGGGCGTGAACCAGACCGCGATCACGATCGCCAGGAACGTCACGGAGTTCAACGCGAAAACGGGCGTCGGGCCCCACAGGTGCAGGGCGTATCCCGCGAGCGCCGGGCCGATCACGCGCGCCAGATTGAACTGGATCCCATTGAGCGTGATGGCGCGCGTCAGTTCATCGCGCGGCACGAGGCGCGGGGTGAGCACCTGCCACGCGGGGATGTTGAACGCCATCACGATGCCCTGCACGAGCGAGAGCAGGAACATCCCGGCGATCAGCCCGCGGTGCTCGCCTCCTGGCACGCTCTCGGGGACGTACGCGTTGAGGTGCTCGCCGCCGGTGTAGGACAGCATCGTCAGCCCGAGCGCCACGATCATGAGGAGCATCTGCGTGAAGACGAGCAGGCGTCGCCGATTCACACGATCGGACACGATCCCGCCGAGCAGGCCCAGCACGAGGATCGGCGCCAGTTGGGCCGCGGCGAAGTACCCCAGCGAGGTGAGCGACCCGGTCGCCTTCGCGACGGTCATCTGAACGCCCATCATCTCCATCCAGTTCCCGATATTGGAGACGATCGACGCGATCCAGACGTTGCGGAAGTGCTTGTGGCGCAGGACGGAGGAGCGAAGCATGGCGTCGAGCCATTTCGCGTCGCTGGGTGGTGCGGTGGTGGCGCGGTCCCCCAGACTCCCTTCGGTCGACGATTCCTCCGAGGCCGT
This sequence comes from uncultured Phycisphaeraceae bacterium, assembly GCA_964628245.1. Taxonomy (GTDB): domain Bacteria; phylum Planctomycetota; class Phycisphaerae; order Phycisphaerales; family UBA1924. Next base: position 14,684 of record CAZVMU010000008.1, read on the forward strand.
ATCCATGGCGACGGGGCGAGTCTAGGCCGAGCGAGGAAGGACCGGCGCCACGATCGAAAATGGTCGTGATTGTGGGGATTTGCGGATTCATTGGGGCCGATTCGGCCGCGTCAGGTGCTCGTCGCGGAACCTGCCGCAATCGGCTTGACAGACGTCGGGTGTGGCGTGGCTGGCGTCGCCGTATTCGCGTATCGGCACGACCGCACGCCGAGGTACACCAGACACTCAAAGACCAGCAGGCCGACGAAGAAGCCCGAACCGATGATGATTGCATAGATCACGCTGCTCGAGTTGATCGTGTAGTTGACGTAGGGCTTGAGCGTGATGGTGGAAGTGGGTGCCCGATGCGTCACCAGCAGGATCGCGTAGAGCGACGCCATGCCGAGTAGCGCGAGCCCGGACGCGAGGATCCACCCGACGCTCGCGTGGGCGCAGACCTGCCACGATGCGTCGCGCGTGAGGCGCCATCCGCGTTTAGCGGCGAAGAACCGGATGCCGCGCTGCTCGATCCACGTGAGCGTGAGCATGACGAGCGACACCATTGTGACCTCAGCAAGGAAGACGAGCGCGAAGACCACTCGCCCCAGGACGGGCCCCAGGGACGAGGCCGATCGCGCCGGATCGCCGATGAGCACTCCAACCCACGGCCCCGCCGCGAGCAATCCGGCAAGCGTGAGATTCACAAGCAGCAATCGCTTGGCCGACGATCGCTCGACGCGCACGCGCCGCATCGTCGTTCGCGGGTGGCGGAGCACGCGCCAGCAGGTCGCCGCCCATGACGTGATCGAGGGTGTGATCTGGAACGGTGAGCCGCCGCGTGCCTCCGGCAAAGACTCGGCAACGCGAAGCCCACACTCCGGGCACAACGCGTCCGCCGAGTGCCCGCGGAGTTCATACCCGCAGTTCTCGCAGAGCAGGTCGTGTTCGCGTATGTCCCCATCACGAGTCGGCATGGCCCAAAACGGTACGCGATCCCCCGCACCCGGTTGCCACGGCGAGGCCGCACGCGAGTCGGATTCGCGTCGAAGTTCCTATCATTTCCAAGGAACCGTCGAGGTCCGCATGCATGACACGTCATCCAATCACGAGGAGCACGCCGAGCCAGTCGGCCCCACGCTCGAGCGTCACGGCATCCGCCCGACGCGCCAGCGTGAGGTCGTCTTCGCCGCGCTTCGCGCCTCCCGCTCGCATCCGACCGCCGAGGAACTGCACGCGCAGGTTCGTGAGCGAGAATCTGGGCTGAGCCTCGCGACGGTCTACAACACACTCGAGGCTCTCTGTGCCGCCGGGCTATGCCGACGCGTGCCGACGTGGGACACACGAGGCGGCGGCAAGAGCCAGGGTGCCTGCCGATTCGATGCCGACCTCTCACCCCATACCCACGCCTCCCTCCCCGATGGTCGGATCATCGACCTCCCGGAGTCCGTGGCCAGACACCTCCTCGCGGCTCTCGGCGGCGAGACCAAGGCCGAGATCGCCAAGGCCGTCGGCCAACCCGTGGGCCGCCTGAGCGTCCAGGTCATCGTCGAGAGCCTGACTCCCTAGGCCCAATCCTTGGAGTCGAGCCGAGTCGGCGTGGAATCGGGCGCCTCATCAGTCTCAACATGCCCCGCAATGTGGGGGTGTGCCCCCGACAGCCCCACGATCGCGTTGGGGCGGACCGGACGATCCACGGAACTTTCTGGAGTTGCCTGAAGTCGCCTCCCACCGGGTCCGATACCTCTGGATGTGGAGACGAAGCTGGCGCGGGCTGGCATCGGTCGCTCCACAAGGCACCAAGAACGGGCGAGGCACCATGAGCGGATACATCACCAATCGTCGTCGTTTCGAGCGTTTCGCGCTCCTTCCCATGCACGCCCCCATCTCGATCCGCCTGATGTCGGACGAGAAGTTCACCCTCGACGGCCACGCCTACGACATCTCCGAGGGCGGCGTGCAGTTCGAACTCGATCGTGCCCTCGAGCCGGGTGTCGGCGTCGCGATCCGGATCGACCTCCCTGAGTATGCCACGGAGAAGATCGCGGGCCCGGGGCGCTCGGTCTTTGCCTTTGGGAACGTCGTGTGGATGGACGACGCCGAGCCGGGCCCCGTCCGCATGGCGCTGGCCTTCACTCGCTTTGCCCGCGAGGGCGATCGGGAGCGGCTCTTCGCCTGCTTCCACCGGGGCACGCTCTCTCGCGCCGCCTGATGTCTCCTGGCCAGCGAGCACGACCGGCGGTCCATACGATCGCCGATGTTCGTCGATCGCGCCATCATCACCGTACAAGCTGGCCACGGCGGGGCCGGGCATGTCTCCTTCCGCCGTGAAAAGGCCGAACCCAAGGGCGGGCCCGACGGCGGCGACGGCGGCGACGGCGGCTCGGTCATCCTCCAGGCCGAGGGCGGCATGAGCACCCTCTACGACTTCCGCGGCAACCCTCTCTGGAGCGCCCAGGAAGGCGAGGCCGGCGGCAAGAAGCAGTGCCACGGGAGCAACGCCCCGGACCTCATCATCAAACTCCCCCCTGGCACCATGGTCTTCAATCACAAGACCGGCGAACTCATGCATGATCTTCGCCCCGAGGAGCAGGTCGTCATTGCCAGGGGTGGACGCGGCGGATTCGGCAACGAGCACTTCAAGTCCGCCACGAACCAGACGCCCCGCAAGGCCACGCCCGGCGGCGAGGGCGAACGATTCGAACTCCGCTTCGAACTCAAACTCATCGCCGATGTCGGATTCGTGGGCATGCCCAACGCCGGAAAATCCACGCTCCTCGCGGCCCTTACCCGGGCGAATCCCAAGATCGCCGACTATCCCTTCACGACGCTCAGCCCGCAACTGGGCATCGCCGAGGTCGATCCGCGCCGGAGAATCGTGCTCGCCGATATCCCGGGGCTGATCGAGGGGGCCGCCCAGGGCGCGGGGCTCGGGCACGACTTCCTCCGCCACATCGAGCGCACCAAGATCATCGTGCACCTGCTCGACGCCATGCCGCCTGATGGGAGCAACCCGGCCGACAACTATCGCACGATTCGCGAGGAACTCTCGGCGTATTCCAACGCGCTCGCCGACAAGCTCGAGATCGTTGTTCTCAACAAGATCGACTTGCTCGGAGGCGAAGAGGAGCAGCGTGCCGCGGTCAAAGACCTCTGCTCGTCGCTCTCGCTGCGGCCCGAGCGTGATGTCCTTGCTATCAGCGGAGCGGCAAAGCTCGGCCTGAGACCGCTCCTCGAGCGCCTCTGGCGAGAACTCCACCCGACCGATGAGCCGGCCGCGGGATGGAAGAGCCTCGCCTCGCCCGAGCGATAGCCCGACTCATTACCACCTTCGGCCATTCGACGAGGGATATCTCGGATCCCACAAATGCCTCGAGGTCACGAGCCGGTTCGCGGTCTCGTCGTCGAGTTTGCCCAGATGTCCATCGGTGAACGCGACGTTGCCCTTCTTCGAGTGCAGCGTGTAGACCCCCTCGAACTGGGACTCGAGATGTGGAAACCACAGCGAGGCGGACCAGTCGCCATGCGGTGTCGGATTCGCGTCGGAGAAGAGGATCGTGTTCGAGGGACGTGTCACGTCCGACGAACGCATGAAGCGCGTGGTGATAAGCGGGCGACCGTCGCGATTGGCCCAATCATTGTTGTATGACGACGCGAGAGTGCCGTCATACGGCGAGAATCCGAGCCAGAATCCGTTGAAGCCATACGACGAGCGGTGGATCGAGAAGTCCCACGACCAGGTGAATCCATGGACCGAAGTGTGGTCCCTGAAACTTGGGCATCGGAAAAGATCGAAGACGCCACGACGTGCCTCGAGCGACGCGGCTTCTCGCTCGGGGCGGGTCGCGAGTGAGGAGTCATAGATCAGCGTTCCCCACCACCAGTCCATGTCGAATCCGCTCCCGCCGGACGAGCGGTGGGGCGTGTAGACGTCGCGGCTGTCCACCGTGTACGTCGTCATGAGCACGGCCAGTTGGCGGAGGTTATTGGCGCACTTGGTCGATCGCATCGACTCGCGGGCCGCCCCCAAGGCCGGGAGAAGAATCGCGATCAAGAGCGCGATGATCGCGATGACCACAAGGAGTTCGATCAGCGTGAACGCACGGACCGAGTGGGAACGCATGGTGGCCTCCCTTGTCGAATGGGCACGGACCATTCTCCATCGGACAGCCGGTCCACACAAGGGCAATCTCGTCCAAAATCGTGAGTGAGCAACTTAGATCACGTGAAAAAACCTACACCGGTTGGAGCAGGACAAGATACTCCACATTGCCCTTGCTCTTCCCCCCGCCGCCCAGGATCGGCGACTTCGTCGAGCCGAGCACGCGGACGCCAAGCCCCGGCAGCGTCGTCAAAACACGCTGAAACTCGACCTCGGCTCGCTCCTCGCTCAGCACACCGCCTCGGGGCACGCCCTTGGGGTCCACGTCCTTGAGTTCGTAGTGCGGCTTGACGAGCGAGATGATTCGCCCCTCCGGCTTGCACCAGCGGAGCGCCGCCGGGATCACCAGACGCTGGGGCGTCCAACTCATGTCCGCGACGACAAGATCCACACGCTCGCGTGCCTCAGCGTGCAGGGCGTTGGTCCTCTCCATGACGACCACGCGCGGATCGTTGCGCAGCGTCCACGCCAGTTCGCCATACGCCGTGTCGACCGAATAGACCTTTGTGGCACCGGCCTGGAGGAGGCAATCGGTGAAGCCGCCCGTCGAGCACCCCAGATCGGCGGCGACGATTCCCGTGGCGTCAAATGAAAAAGTCTCCAGCGCGTGCCGGAGTTTCAGGCCGCCGCGGGAGACATACTTCGGCTCATCCATCGCGTGCTTGGGGATGTGATTCAGGCGTGCGCAGGAGGGACGCCGACGATCGAGATGCCCAATCGGTCGGCCACGTCGATCATCTCGGCCTTGTCGAGCATGATGACATCGCCCGCCGCGAGCGCCAGGCACCCACCGCCGTTCTCGTGGAGTTTGCGGAGCGTGTTGATGCCGACGGTCGGGACGTCGCTGCGACGATCGTGCCCGGTGCGGGCACCCTTGCAGAGCGTCCATCCCTTGGCCCGGCAGAGTTTCCCGGTCCGGTCGATCATCTGGTCGGTCCCCTCGACCGCCTCGACCGAGATCACGTCGCGCTCACGAACGGCAATCGCCTGCCCGATGTCCAGCCGCAGCGCCTCACCCAGCATGGGCCAGACGAAATCGATGTCGGCCTGCTGCTCCGCGGTCGGACGACGGTTCGTCATGATCCCCGGGGCGGCAAGTTCATTGGTGATCGGGGCCGTCGAGTCCAGGAGCGCCACGCCCCAGCGATCGAGTTCATTGGCGATCGCGGTCAGCACCGCATGGGACCGGCGGTCGTGGCGCAGGTGCTTGTACCAGTTGACGACGCAGCGCAAGTCCGGCAGATTCTTGAACATCCGCCACGGGTCGTGCATCAGCTTGGCCTTGTCCACCTTGCCGACCATGATGGCGTGGTGGACGCCCTTGCGGGCCAGGATCCGGCCCCACGACCCGATCCGCAGCAGCCCCACCTCCTCAAAGGTCGAGCAGCGCGACGGGAGTTCCAACTCATACTGATTCGACAGCCCAAGCCCATGCACGGGATGGCCTTGCGCGCGCAAGCCATCAGCCACGAGAATCGGCAGGCGACCTCCGCCTGCAATCAGACCAATTGCCGTCGGTGGCGGCGGCGGATCGGGCAGGATCGTGATGGTGGGTGACGCGTAGAGAGAGGTCATCGTCGAACGTTCCACGGGGGGCGGGGCAACCTCAAACGACCTCCGGTCGTCTGCTACCCAATACAACCGAAATCGGCCCTCCGAAGCGAGCGGACACTATACCCGGCATTCCGACCCGGCAACGAGCCGTCAGTTCCATCGGCGTTCGCCGCCTAGCGACCGAAAACAGAGTCTGGTTTAACCTAACAAAATACGTCCGAACTGCCGCTCAATCCGTGCAAGGCACGTTGTCGATTGAAAGTACGTGGAAATCGATCCTCAAATGCCGCGCCAGCCGGGAACCGTCGACATCGTTGATGTTGATGCGCGTGATAAAACTGGGGGAAACACCGGGTCTGTTCGCCCGTGGTTGGGTGTGAGGTTCTCATGTCGTGGCGACTACCTGCGCGTGTATCGAAGCAAAGAGGGCGATCGCTACGTCGCGACGTGTCCGTCGTGTGGAAAGAGCGTTCGCTTCGCCGTCGGTCAAGGCGGGACCTCGGCCCGGTTCTTCGAGGTCCAATGCGGACGGGGTTGATGCGTCGGTGGTGAATTGCCGCCGTCGGCTACGATGCCCCGTCATGATGACTGGAAGTTCGTACCCGTTGATTCGGGCCACAGGACGGTGCGCCGCGACCGGGACCCCGATCGAGGTTGGGCAGGGGTATGTCGCCGCGCTGGTGGAGCGTGATCCGCCGGAAGGCTCTGGCGGTTTCGAACGCCTCGATTTTTCGCTGAACGCGTGGCAGAACGGCTCACGCCCGGAGTCGCCGTTTGTCCTCTTCGCGTCGTGGCGCAGCACCATGGGCACGAGCGAGGAGAAGAAGCGTCCGCTCCTGGGTGACGCGGATCTTCTCGATCTCTTCGAGGAACTCGCCCGGGACACAACAGTCGAGGGCGACGCCCGGCGGAACGGCTTTCGATATCTGCTCACGCTCCTGCTGGTGCGGCGGCGCGTGCTGCGGGTCGTCTCGCAGCGCGAGGGCGAGTTGAGCGTGCAGCGCAAGGTGAGCGTGAAGGACCCCACGCCCCAGGAGACGTTCTTGATTCCAGACCCGGGCCTGAGCGAGAGCGCGATCCAGGAGGCGCTCGACCAGGTCGGCCAGATCATGGACACCGGGGGCGAGGGGACTTCGGGTACAACGCCGGGGGCCGGCGATTGACTCTATGGACATCGACGCGCGAACTTCATTGGGGCGCGGGCCTTTGTCGCGGAGTGATCGGCGTGGCCACCGGCATCGTGATTAGCCTCGCGGGGTGCCAGAGCACACCGAAACCATCACCGGGCACGGCCCAGGCTCCGCGCAGAGTTGATCCTGAGACGACGAACATGCCTGCATCGCCCAAGGCCACGCGAGTCGCGGGTGTGACATACGCGGAAGTCGCCTCGGCGTACAACGAACGCATCCGCCGCCTCGAGTGCGTGACGGCCAACGCCGAGATCCACGTCGAGAGCAGAGACAACGATGGCAAGGCGGTCGAGAACAACGCCGAGGGATTCCTCCTGCTCGTGCGCCCGCGCAAGGTCTCCCTGCGGATCGACAAGGTCTCGCAGACCTACTTCGTGCTCGGATCGGACTCCTCGCGCTACTGGTGGCTGGACCTCAGCGGCGAGAAACGCATCGGGCTTGTGGGTCTGCACCGACTCGCCTCGCCGCAGTCGGCCGCGGCGTTCGGCGTGCCGGTGTATCCGCTCGACCTTTTGGAACTGCTCGGCGTGATGCCCCTACCCGAAGATGAAGCGTCATTGACACGAGTCGAGCCCACGCTCCGCAAGGACGGGCGGCTCGAGATCGTGCTCCCGGGTCGCGGTCGCGAGTGGGGGAGCAAACGCTACGTGCTCGATCGAGTGACGTTCCTTCCCGTGCGGATCGAGTTGCTCGACGCCAAGGGCGGAATCGCGGCGTCGGGTGAACTCACGCGCTGGGTCGATGTGACGGTCGAGGGTGAGGCGCTCTCGGGGGCAGCGATGCCCAGTAATCTGGATGTGGATCTCCCGGGGATGCCCGCGAAGGTGACGGTCCGACTGAACGACGTGAAGAATCCCGGCGTGGACAAGATCAAGAGTGCGAACTTCGATCTGGATCGTCTGAAGAACATCTATCGCGTGGACGAGTTCTACGCGCTCGATGAGGCGCCCAAGCCGGGGACCGCGCAGTCACCAACTCGACCGAGTGATGGCACCAAAGAGGGGTCGACCATCGAGCGTGGAGGCGATCGATGACGAGTCGGACAGTGATCCATCGATGTATGGTCCGAACCATCGCCATGGTGGCGTGGCTCACGCTCACGGTCGCCGCGCGAGGCTCCGAGCCGGGCGTGGTCGGCGCCGGGAGCGCGAGCGACAGCAGCAAGGCGTTTCCCTTTGTGACCCACGCCTGGATTCTGAAGCCGTCCACGACCGGCGGGAGCACGCTCTTCCACTTTCCGCCACGTCGAGCGGCGACAGGATTGGGAACCGAGGGGCGCGGCGTCTCGGATGGCGGTTATCGATTGGCCGCTCTCTTCGCGCACACGGTCGGGCATGCCGCGGCATGGGACGATCGTGTGTACGTGCTCGAGCGCAGCCCGATGGGCAACGCCGACGCGCGATCGCGGCGCGTGCTCTCGATTCGCGCGATGCGTGCCGCCGGCGGACTCGACCTGTGGCGATATGAACCGGTTCAGGGAGCGACGATCCATCCACCACTGGAAGGCGAGGGTGTGGTGCTGGGGTTTGCTGCGGGAGAGACGGGACCCGTGGCGCTCATGAGCGAGTCGGTGGGACGAGGCTCCACGTGGCGGCTCTCGCTTCGGGCGGCCGGTTCAACGCTCTGGCTCGATGTCGAGTTGCCCGAGGAACTCCGGGGCGAGATGTCGGCAAGGCCCGCGCGCGAGGCGGGCGCGTCCGACGACCGATCCCCCTTCGAGCCCGCGCGATGGCAACTGCTCGTCCGAGGCGATCGCGTGCTCCTGATACGACTGGCATTGGAGCAGGGCGGCACGATCGACGTGTGGGAAGCGCCCGTGCTCCAGGACGTGCGAACGCTGCAGGATGAACGTGTGAAGGCCAGTCGCGAGCGCGGGTTCACCACGCCGGGGGAGCGACCGGCCTCGATCTTTGATTCAAAGGACGAGGGGCCGACACTAGTGACGAGCACATGGACGCACTCGATGCGCGTGGATCCCATCGGAGCGAATGTCGAGGGCGGCATGACGATGGTGGGGGACTGGCTCGTGCGCTGGTGCGACCGCGGTCCAACCATGTCGTTCTGGCGCGAGATGCCCGATCGCCAGGAGTTCCGGGCGATTGCCGACGTCCCTCATGGCGGCGGGACGGTGATCCCGGTCGCGGGCCTGGATCGCGTGGTCGTCGCGTTCGCCGCGGCGTCCGCAAAGGATGGAGCGCTCAGCCGGATCACCGAGTTTTCCAGCGTGACGGGCGCGACGGTCTACGACGGCGAGGCGCGCCTCGTCGCGGCGATCTCCAAGAATGACGTGTGGCAGATCATGCTGCTGCTCGTCGCGATCACCGCGGTCGTGTTGCTCTTTGTGGTCCGTGCGGACACGCGCGAGGGCGTGCTCCTTCCCACGGGGTTCGCGCTCGCCGAGCCGGGGCGGCGGATGATGGCGACGATCCTGGACTTCTCGATCTGGGCGGTGGTGGCCGCAACGGGCATGGGGTCAACGCTGGTCGAGGCTTTCTCGGTGCAGGGTCTGGTGAGCGGGCGGGCATTGCTCGTGGTGCTCGTAGCCCTGATCATGGGTGGCATCGCCGGGACTATCGGCGAGGCGTTCTGGGGACGATCGTTCGGGAAGATGCTGACCGCGTGTGAGGTGATCGACGCCCGCTGCGGCGGGCCCGAGGGGACGGGGCCGGTGGAGCGCCCGACGCTGGGGATGTGCCTGCTTCGAAACGTCCTGAAATGGGGCCTCCCGCCTTTGGGGATCGTTGCCCTTGTCGATCCCGAGTGGCGCCACCCCGGGGACCGTTTCTCAAGGTCCGTCGTCGTGATCCGCGTGGAAACGGACGCGGCGTAGGTCGATCCTGGCGGCATACGCGGGGCGATCCGCCCCAGACGCGCAACAAACGCCGATTTGGTTCATGCCGGTCTTGCGCGTTGGCCGATATCGGACGCGCAGGGTTGGCGTGCCGACGAGACGACGGAGTCTCGTCCGGCGCGTCGCAAAGGACCGAGCGTGAGCGAGACGGCGGCCAAACCTGAGGCGGTCACAGCGGGAGATCCCCAGGCGAGTGGTGAGGGTGCGCCCGCGGCGACCCCCAGCCTCGCCCGTGTGTGGCAGGTGCCCGTGACGCTCGCGGGCGTGGGGCTCCTGATCGCTGGCGTGGCGATCGCGTTCCTGCGAGCGCCCAAGCCCGACCACTCGGGGGTGCTGCACGAGGCCCAGACGCTGCTTGCCTCGCAGAAGTACGCCGAGGCACTCGGCTCGATCAACACGAACGTCCTGCCGCTGGTCGCCAAGGGCGCCTTGTCGCCCCAGCAGTTGGCGGAGATGTCGCTCCTGACGGCCCGGGCGGTCGCGCTGGGGCAGCGCGAGTTGGGCGTGAACCGGCGTGAGAACAACTCGGCGATCGTGGAGCACTATTCCAAGGCCGAAGCCGGGCACGTCCCCCTTGATGAGCGCGACGAATCGCTTCGGACCGAGGCGATGATCGGGCTGGAGATGTTCAAAGAGGCCGAGTCGCGCGTGCCGAAGATCGCCGATACGCCGACGCGCGAGCGGCTCACCAGGTCGCTCATCGAGGCGTTGACGTCGGCCAAGCGCCACAACGACGCGATGGCGTGGCTGACAAGGACCTCGACCGATCCCAGCACCTCCGAGCCGCTCCGCTGGTGGTGCGTGGGTCAGCAGGCGATGGTCCTGCTCTCGCAGGGGTTCCACGAGGAGGCCATCACGCGCCTCCTCCGCGCCATGCCCCGGCTGGACGGGATTCCGCCGCACGATGCCGCGCCGCTCTACATGATGCTCGCGCGGGCCTACGCCGAGACGGGCGACGCGGAGCAGGCTCTGTCGCAGTTGGGTCGTATGGAGGCAGTTCTCTCGCCGGATGATCCGCTTATGCCGCGGGTGTTGCTCGCCCAGGGGCGCTTGGCGCAGGAGCACGATCGCGAGCGGGCGCGTGAGCGATACCGGTCGCTGCTCGAGCGATTCAAAGGCGTGCCCGAGCATCCTGCGGCGTTGCTCGGTCTGGCGGACGTGGACGCCGCCGACGGGCACCACGACTCGGCGATTGCGAACTATCAGGAGTTGCTGGCGATCGTGGGGCGGAGCGATTCGCCAAGCGAAGCACCACACGGAGCGAGCAGCGAGCATGGCCGCGTCGCTGACGGGGCACACAGTTCTTCCGATTCCAAGTCATCGAGCGCGCCAGACGATGCCCACGCCACGCCCGCGAACGACGAGAAGCATGCCGAGGTCACCGAGGTCGAGCATCCCGGTGGCAAGGTCGAGTATCTCCGCGACGACGGCACAAAGGCCGACCCGCACGCAAGCGGCGAAAGCCACACGTCCGAGCCGTCACACACGGATAACGCCCACACCCCCGACAGCCACGCAAGTGCAGGACACTCCCCTTCAAGTACCACGTCGGGCCACGCCTCCGATTCGCACGCGCCCCAAGGGTCGTCGAGCGCGGGCGAGTCTCTGCTCTGGCCGACGGTGACGCTCGGGACGATCGAGTCGAGCGCGATGTCGCACTATCGCGATCGCTTCGACGCTGAGGACTACGACAACGCGCTGCGCTACGTCGAGGTCGCGCGTCGCGCGGGGCAGTTGCGGGGCGAGGTTGGGTTGGACGTTCTTGCCGCAGTTGGCCAGGTGAATCGGCTCCTGGGCGAGCAGATGCTCAAGGACTCTGGAGGCGAGGCGCTCACGGTCGCCACTGCCGATCCCGTCACTCAGGCCCAGGCGAAGGAGCACTTCCTCGCAAGCGGGCGTGCCTTCAAGGAGCACGCACGCCGAACGCTTGTGACGAATCTAGGTGCTCACGCATCGAGCCTGTGGGCCAGCGGCGAGGTCTACGACCTCGCGGGCGATTCCGACGAGGCGATGGCCGCCTTCCGCCAGTTTCTCTCCGAGTTTCCGATCGATCCCAAGACTCCTGAGGCGAAGTATCGCCTGGCGATCATGGCGATGGCGCGTGGCGAGTTGAACGACGCGCAGCGGCTCTTCCGCGAGTTGATCGCGGGCCGTGGCGCCGCCCAGAGTTCCGGGCCTTTCGCCGACATGAGCCTTATCCCCCTCGCGCGGGCGCTCCTCTCCGATACCTCGACCGACAACGACTCCGAGGCCGAGCGCCTGCTCGTTCGCGTCGTCAGCGGTGAGGCGGGCGGCCCGGGGACCGAGGTCTTCCGCCAGGGGCTCCTCGAGTTTGCCGGATACCTCTACCAGTCCAAGCGATACGCCGAGGCCATCGCGCGATTCACCGAGATCGTCGAGCGATACTCAGGCGAGGATCGTGGCGACGGCACGATCGACAGCGCGCGATACATGCTTGCGGATTCCCATCGCCTCGAGGCCGAGCGCCTCGCCGCGGAACTCAAGAATCCCGCGATCACGCAGACGGCACGCCGCGCGTCAGAAAACGAGCGCCATGCGCACCTCGTCGCGGCCCAGGACGCCTTCGAACTCGCGAAGAAGGGTCTGGCCGAACTTCGGTCCAAGAACCAACTCCGCGACCGTCAACTCCGCAACTCGTACTTCTACCTTGGCGAGGTCGCCTTCGATCTCGAGGACTTCGAGGGCTCGATCCGCGCCTATGACGAGGCCCGCGAGCGATACTCGCGTGATCCCTCCGCCCTCGTTGCGATGATCCAGATCGTGGCGGCCCACCAGGCGCGGGGCGAACTCGATCAGGCCCGGGCCGCCCACGCCAGGGCCAAAAAGTTCTTCGAGAGCCTCCCCGATTCGGTCTGGGATGACCCGACGCTCCCGATGGATCGTCGCGCGTGGGAGCGATGGCTGGCGGTGAGCGCCACGCTCGTCGGACCGGGACCGGGTGCCACGAGAGAGGCGGCCCACGACGAGCCGGACGAACACGAATAGACGAGTCGAGTTGAGTTTGCAGAAAGGGCAGGACGCCCGGGAACGAGGTCACGGATGGCCGACACACGACGAAATCCACATCACGCCACGCCGGCCGACCCGACGCTTGCGCTCCTGGACAATCTCGATCGCCAGTTGGAACTGCTGCGCGAACTCGAGGGCGTCGCGCGGAGCCAGTCGCCGAGGTTCGAGTCGTCCACGCCCGAGGAACTCGCGGACCTGATGGCCCGCCGCCAGTTGATCGTCGATCGCCTCGTGGAACTCGACTCACGCTCGAAGGACCTCGCGCCGCGAGAGAGCGCCGAGGTCGATCGACGCGTCTCGCTCATCACCGAGTTGCTCCAGGCGATCCGCATGGCCGACGACGAGAGCCGCGAGCGTCTCTCCCGGCGTCGCGACGAGGTGGCGTCGGAACTCGCCGAACTCTTCCAGAGCCGCCGCGCCACCGGCGCGTACGGCATGCGTGCCGCCCCGACCTCGCCGAACTTCCAGGATCGACAGGCATGAGCGCGCGAGCCGCCACAACGCGTTCCACGGCGACCGTGCTCGCCTCCGAGCCGCCGACCGTTGCGCCCGATGTCACGCTCTCGGCGACCGATCTTGCGGGCCTGATGTCCGCGTTCAACGAGGTCACGGGCAAACTCGAGCGGACCCACGCGCAACTCCACGCCGAGGTGACGCGTCTCAATCGCGAACTCCAGCAGGCCAACGAGGAGATCGCGCGATCCAAGCGGCTCGCGGCGCTCGGCGAGATGGCCGCGGGCATCGCCCACGAGGTCCGCAACCCGCTTGGCTCGATCCGTCTCTACGCCGAGATGCTCGAGCAGGACCTCCGCGAACACGCCCGCGAGCGGACCACCGCGACGAAGATTTCCAGAGCCGCAATGGCGATCGACGCGATCGTCGGCGACGTCCTCATGTTCTCCCGTGAACTCCGCCTGCGTCCCGAGCCGATCCTCGCGGGCGAACTCTTCCAGCGAGCCCTCGACGCGTGCGATGGCGTCGGCGTCCCGCCCACGCCCGTCCGGGAGCGACTCCACATCGAGATCGAGGGCGAGAGCGTCGAGTTCCACGCCGATCCCGGGCTGGCTTTCCAGGCGATCGTGAATGTCGTCCGCAACGCGATCGAGGCGATGGAAGGACGGGAGAACGCCCGTCTCGGTTTGATGGCAACCCGGGACGACGATGCGACGTGCCGAATCGTCGTGCGCGACACAGGCCCCGGCGTCACCGACGAGATCGTCTCGCGCATGTTCAACCCCTTCTTCTCCACCAGGGCGGCCGGCACAGGCCTGGGCCTCCCCATCGTCCACCGGATCATGGAAGCGCACGGCGGCTCGGTCCGCGTGCGCAACAACACCGACCTTGCGACCCATGACGGACCGGCCTGGGATGCCGGCGCCGCCGTCGAGTTGATCTTCCCCGGTGTGGCCCACGCCGCGCCGACACGAACCACCCGCGGGCGATAGGCCCAACTTGGAGCACGCACGATGCGCACCGTACTGATCGTTGACGACAAGGAAATGATGAGAGACAGCGTCGGGACGACCCTCGAGCGGGCCGGCTTCCGCACGCTCACCGCCACCGACGGGCAGGGCGCGCTCGACTCGATCGCCAAGGAACGCCCCGACGCCGTCGTCACCGACATGCGCATGCCCGGCGTCTCGGGGATGGAACTCCTCGAGCGCGTGCGACAGATCGACGACGAACTCCCCATCGTGCTCATGACGGCCTTCGGCACGATCGAGACCGCCGTCAAGGCCATGAAACTCGGCGCGTTCGACTATCTCACCAAGCCCTTCGAGGGCGATGAACTCATCATCGCGGTCAAGCGCGCTATCGAACACCGGCGTGTCGTGCGCGAGAACGCCGTCCTCCGCGTCTCGCAGGCGCCCACGGGAACCGACGAACGCGCCGGCCTCTCTCGGCTCATCGGGAACTCCCCCGCGATGCAGCTGCTCCGCGAGCAGGTCATGGCTGTCGCCAAGTCCCAGGGCACGGTCCTGGTGACGGGCGAGTCGGGCTCGGGCAAGGAAGTCGTCGCTCGCGCGATCCACGAGTGCAGCACGCGCGAGGCCGGCCCATTCCTCGCCGTCAACTGTGCCGCCCTCTCCGAGTCGCTTCTCGAGAGCGAACTCTTCGGGCACGAGCGCGGGGCCTTCACCGGCGCCGACAAACTCCGCAAGGGCCGCTTCGAACTCGCCGACTCGGGCACGCTCCTGCTCGACGAGGTGAGCGAGGTCTCGCCCCAGATCCAGGCGAAACTGCTCCGCGTGCTCCAGGAGCGGGCCTTCGAGCGCGTCGGATCGAGCATCACCATGGGCGTGGATGTGCGCGTCGTCGCGACGAGCAACCGCGATCTCCCCGCGTCGGTCGCCAAGGACGAGTTCCGCCAGGATCTCTACTACCGCCTCAACGTGCTTCCTGTGCTCGTCCCGCCGCTGCGCGAACGACTCGAGGATGTGCCCGCGCTCGCCGAGCACTTCGTCCGCGAGACCTGCGCCCGCGAGGGTCGCCCCGAGATGAAGTTCGACGCCGGGGCGATGGACCTGCTCCGCACCTACCGCTGGCCGGGGAATGTGCGAGAACTCCAGAACATCTGCGAGCGAGCAGTCGTGCTCGGGGCCGCGACCCGGAGCGACGGCGTGATCTCACGGTCGCTCATGGAACCATGGCTCACGCTCGCGCCCGCCCGCGCGATGAGCGTCCAGATCATCGAGCCCAAGAACGCCCTGGCCCACCCGGCGGCCCACGCCCACCACAACGGCGAGAGCCTCGCCTCGACTATCGCGGGCGATCGCAAACTCGAAGAGATCGAGCGCGACGCCATCGTCACCACCCTCGGCCGCTTCAACGGGCACCGCCAGAAGACCGCCCAGGCCCTGGGCATCGGCGTGCGAACCCTCGGGCTCAAACTCAAGAAGTGGAAGGACCAGAACCTCGTCGGCCAGGATGTCTGACGTTGCCCGGCCCGGCCCCCACCCGGCCCGGCGTTTGCGTGGGATCCGATACGGATGTTCAGCGACCTCTCCAACTCCGGTTCCATGGCCGTCCTCGAGCAGGTCATGCGCTTCGCCGGCCA
The DNA here is from genome assembly GCA_964628245.1 of uncultured Phycisphaeraceae bacterium. Taxonomy (GTDB): domain Bacteria; phylum Planctomycetota; class Phycisphaerae; order Phycisphaerales; family UBA1924. The sequence goes on from CAZVMU010000008.1 coordinate 30,505, forward strand.
GCGTCAACGCATTCTTGCGCACAACATCTCCAACATCGCCACCCCCGGATTCGACCAGCGCGACGTCTCCATCCCTGGGTTCCAGAAGGCCCTCTCCGACGCCATCGACGACCGCCGCGCGCGGAACGGCGGCTCCAGCGGCGATCTCGTCCTCCGCGAGTCCGACGAACTCCGCACCGACGACAATGGGCACCTGCAGATCTTCGCCAAAACGCCGTCGGGGGGCGTGCTCACCCACGACAAGAACAACCGAAACCTCGAACGTCTCATGCAGGGCCTCGCCGAGAATGCCGCGGTCTATCGCGTGGCCTCCGACCTCATGCGATCCCGGAACGACACCCTCCGCGTGGCGATCAGCCAGAGGGTCTAAGTGACCACCGCCCGATGTAGGAGACCTCGATGTATGGCATGCTGGACATCTCGACAAGCGGCATGATCGCGAATCGGATTCGCCTGACGGCGGCCGCCGCCAACATCGCGAACCGCAACGCGATCCTCGACGAGAACGGGCAGGTCAATCCGTATCGTGCCAAGCGTGTCTTCGTCACCGCGGGGGATCCGTCGGCGAGCACCTTTGAGGGCCGATCGATGGGCGTGCACGTCTCGGGGATCGAGGACGACACCGCCCCGCCGAATCTGCGCTTCGACCCGACAAATCCCTACGCGTACAAGGACGGCCCGAACACCGGCTATGTCCCCGAGCCGAACGTGAATGTCGTCGTTGAGACCATGCAGGCGATGGAGGCCTCTCGGGCCTATGAAGCGAACGTCTCGGCGGCAGAAGCGACAAAGTCGATGCTGGCACAAGCCTTGCGGCTCATCGCCTAGCGACCACGGCTCGCAACCACGGATGGAGTGCGCCACAAACGGGGCAGGAGGCCCAGACCAACCGGCACCAAAGCCCCTAGCGTTCGGGCGTTGACTGGAACCAGAACGGGACCAGATTGGAGTGAGTGATGGCGGATCCGTTGGGACTCATTGGCGGAGCGGGAGCGGCCGGAGCACGCATGCCCATGGGCGGTGCCAATGGCCCGGTCGATCCCAACGCGCCGAGTTTCAAGGATGTCCTCGTCGATCAACTCGACCAGGTGAACAAGGCCGAGCAGGAGGCGACGCGCGCCGTCGAGGACTACGCCACGGGCAAGAACCCGAGCATCGAGGACGTCGTGCTCGCGACACAGAAAGCCGACAACGCTTTCCGGATGTTGCAGGCGCTTCGGAACAAGGTGGTCGAGGCGTACGACGAGATCAAGCAGACCCGCGTCTGACGCTTTCTCGCGCGTGAACTGCGCGTTTCTATTCTCGGACCTTCCACATCGTGCGTGACTTTGAAGGCGATCGCTGCGATCGGCCGAATGTAGGGTCTCACTCGGCGGATCATGCCGGGTGTGGTGCGCATGGAGTGCGCACGACTCGGGCGGGCGACTCGTCGCTCGCGGCATGGAGGCCGATGGAATGGACATGCTCCGCCAGGCGATCGAGACGATCCGCAAGCAACTGGGGGCGCTCACGGCGTCGCAGAAGTTGCTCATGGGCAGCCTCGCCGTGATCGTGGTGATGACCCTCGCGTTCGTGAGCCTGTACGCCGGTCGGGCGTCGTGGGCCGAGCCGCTCAAGGGGTATCCGGCCGCCGACCAGCAGCGGGCCTCGATCTTTCTCACCAGCGCCAACATCCCCAACACGCTGACCCCCGACGGTCGCCTGACGGTCCCCGCCGATCGCGAGGCCCAGGCCCGCGCCCTGCTCGCGGAGAACGGCAAACTCCCCAGCGACAAGACCATCCTCTTCGACAACCTGCTCGAGAAGCAGAGTTGGATCAACTCGCGCCAACAGAACGAGCAGATCTACCTCATCGCGCTGCAGAACCAACTCGCCCAGGACATCTCGCAGTTCAAGGGGATCAAGTCGGCGACGGTGATCCTCGACATCCCCGAGGCCCAGGGGATCGGGCGTGCCGTGCGACTTCCCACGGCGTCGGTCACCGTCTCGACGACCGGGACCGCCCTGAGCCAGCCCGCGGTGGACGCGATCGCGGGGTATGTCGCGGGCAGCCGGGCGGGGCTGGAGATCGACCGCGTGCGTGTGATCGACGCGACGACGGGCGTCCAGAGGCGCGCCTCCACCGAGAGCGACCAGATTCCCTCGACCTATCTCGAGCACGCCACGAAAGTCGAGCGGCAGACACAGGAGAAACTCAGCACGCTGTTGTCCTACATCCCCGGCGCGATCGTGGCCGTCACGGCCCAGGTCGATGTCACCCGCGTGAACACGCAGACAACGGCGACCCTCCCCAAAGGAAACGGCACGCTCGTCGAGCAGAAGCGAGTCACCGAGGATGTCACCGCATCGACCGAAGGCGTCCCGGGCGCCGAGCCTGGCTTGCGCTCGAACGTCGAGACCGACATCGCCAACAGCCAGGGCGTCCCCGGGCGATCGAACAACACATCGAAGACCGAGACGGAGATGGTGGTCCTCCCCGGCACTCGCACCGAGACGGTCGTCGATCCCAAGGGCATGACCACGATGGTCGCTGTCTCGGTGAACGTGCCCCGCGGATACATCGAGCAACTCCTGGGCGATCAGGCGAGCAGTGGCGGCACGGGCGGTGGTGCGAGCGGAGCGACTCCCGATGAGAAAGCCATCCAGGACTACTTCATCGCGCAGATCAAGCCCCAGATCGAGTCCACGATCAGGCCCCACGTTCGCGTGATGACCCAGCAGGCGAATCGCGCCCTCTCCGACGCCGATCTCGACAAACTCCTCGGACAATCCGTCTCGGTCGCGATGATCCCCATCGGCATCCCGAAGACGCTCGGGCCCGTCAGTGCGGGCCTCCTCGGCACGCTCACCGCGACCGGTGGTGGCGGGCTGGGCGGCTCGCTCATCGAGAAAGTCGGCCTGGGCGCCCTCGCCCTCATTGCCCTGGGCATGATGTTCATCATGCTCAAGCGAGCCGGCAAGCGCGTCGAGATGCCCAGCGCCGAGGAACTCATCGGCCTCCCGCCCCAACTCGACACCCAGAGTGACCTCGTCGGCGAGGCGGACGTCGGCGAGACCCCGCTCACCGGCATCGAGGTCAACGAGACCCAGGTTCAGGTCCAGAAGATGCTCGAGCAGGTCGGCGAACTCGTCGAGGAGAACCCCTCGGCGGCGGCGAAACTGCTCAATCGTTGGATCACCGTCGAGGAGTAATCGGAAGGAACGACCATGCCTCGAAAGCCCAACGAAAAACTCCCCACGACCTCCGAGTCGCTCGATGGCATCACCAAGGCGGCGATCCTGCTCCTCGCCATCGGGCCCGATCGCGCCTCGAAACTCCTGCAGCAACTCGCCCCCGATGCCGTCGAAGAGGTCACGCGTGAACTCGCGGGCCTCGGGCGCGTCCCGCCGGAACTCCAGAATGCCGTCGTCGAGGAGTTCTACGGCGTCACGATCGCCTCGCAGTACTACAGCGAGGGCGGCTTGGACTATGCCAAGGAGATCCTGAAGAACTCGATGGATCCAAAGGCCGCGGATCGCGTCCTGTCGCAGATCCAGACGCAGGTGCAGAAGAAGCCGTTCTCGTTCCTGCAGCGCGCCGAGAGCGAGAACGTGCTGACGTTCATCCAGGACGAGCATCCGCAGACGATCGCGCTCATCCTGTGTCACCTGCCCCACCATAAGGCGGGCGAGATCCTCGGCGGGCTGGCCCTCCAGAAGCAGATCGAGGTCATCAAGCGCGTCGCAAACATGGAACAGACCAATCCCGACGTCATCAAAGAGGTCGAGCGTGGATTGGAGAGCCGCCTCGCGAACATGCTCGTGCAGAGCATGGAGAAGGCGGGCGGCGTGCCGACGGTGTCCGAGATTCTCAACCTCGCCGACCGCGCCACGGAGAAGGCGATCCTCGAGGGTCTCGAGTCCGACGATCCGGACCTCGTCGAGCAGATCCGCCGCCTGATGTTCGTCTTCGAGGACATCATGCGTGTGAACGACAAGGGCATCCAGTCCGTCCTCAAGGAAGTGGACAACAGCGAACTCGCCCTGGCGCTCAAGACCGCCTCGCCCGATCTCCAGAACAAGATCCTCAAGAACATGTCCGAGCGAGCGGCGTCGCTCATCCGCGAGGACATGGAGTACATGGGCCCCGTCCGCGTGAGCGACGTCGAGGCCGCCCAGCAGCGCATCGTCGACATCGTCCGCCGACTCGAAGAGGCCGGCGAGGTCATCGTCGAGGGTCGCGGCGGTGGCGAGTCGGACCTCATCGTGTAGTGATGTGAAAGCAGGAGGCGGCGAGCGACCCGATGGCCCTGATCCGACAGTCCGAGTTCGATTCCTTCGGCAAGGATGCCGTCGCGCTCGATCTGGGCGATCTCTTCCGCCAGGGCGAGCAGATCAAGGCCCGCGCTCGTGCCGAGGCCGAGGCGATGCTCGCCCGCGCGCGCGCCGAGCGTGACCGCCTCATCGCGACGGCAAGAACAGAAGGACACGCGATCGGCGAGAAGGCCGGCCGCGAGGCGGGATTCGTGGCGGGAAGGTCCGACGGTATCGCCAAGGCGAACGCCGAGCACTCAGCCCGCCTCGCCGAGATCGAATCCGCCTGGATCGCCGGGCTCGAGCAGTTCCTCACCCTGCGAGAAAGCCTCATGCGAGAGGCCCGCGAAGAGACGGTGCGCCTCGCCCTCGCGATTGCAGAGAGGGTGCTCTCGCACTCGCTCGCCGCGGATCCGGCACGAGTCGCGGACCTGGTCGCGAGCGCCCTCTCGAACGTGACGCACGCGACGCGGCTGGTCGTCGAGGTTCGTGAGGAGGACCGGGCTCTCATCGAGGCGAACCTCCCCGCGTTGCGCGAGCGGTTCCGCCAGGTTGAGCACGCCGAGGTTGTGGGTGTGAAGGGTGCCGTCGCGGGGTCGTGCGTGGTGCGTCTGCCATCGGGCGCATCGATCGACGCGTCCCTCTCGACACAGATCGACCGCATCGCTCGCGCCATTCTCGAACGACCAAGTGCGACCGACTCGCGCGATGCCACAGGTTCATCATCCAACGCCGATCAACGTCAGGCGCCAGGCGATGGAGGCCTCGCCGAATCATGACGACGCTCGCCACCACCTCCGTGCTCCACGAGGTTGCCTCGCTCGCCGGCGTCTTCGGCTCGGTCGCGCGGGCCGAGCCGGTGCGACTCGCCGGGCGTGTTGTCGCGCTGCGTGGGCTGAGCGTGATCGTCGAGGATCTCCCCATGCCCGTCGGCACGCTCGTCCAGATTCAGACGAGCCTCGGCGGTGTCATACCCGCGGAACTCGTCGGTTTCACCGGACGCCAGGCCGTCGTCATGATGCTCGCCCAGACCAGCGGCGTGCGCCCGGGCGATAGCGTCGTCGGCGTGCGATCCTCACCCGTCGCGATGGTTGGGCCCGGGATGCTCGGGCGCTGCATCAACGGCATGGGCGAGCCGATCGACGGCCTGGGTCCCATGGCGGGCCTCTCGCCGATGCCCCTCAGCCCCGAGCCGGTTATCGCGATGCGCCGACAGCCCATCCACGATCGTCTCGCCACCGGCGTTCGCGCGATCGACACGATGCTCACACTCGGCCGCGGGCAGCGCCTCGGCGTCTTTGCCGGTCCTGGCGTCGGAAAGTCCACACTGCTCGGCGCAATCTCGCGCCACAGCGACGCCGACGTCAACGTCATCGCGCTCATCGGCGAGCGAGGCCGCGAGGTCAAGGACTTCATCGCTCATTCGCTGGGCCCCCAGGGTCTCGCCAAGAGCATCGTCGTCGTCGCGACGGGAGACGAGTCGCCCGTGCTCCGCGTTCGCGCCTCGAGGCTCGCGTGCGCCGCGGCCGAGTACTTCCGCGATCGGGGCCAGAGCGTCCTGCTCATGATGGACTCGATCACGCGCTTCGCCCACGCCCAGCGGCAGATCGGTCTCTCAATCGGCGAGCCTCCTGCGACCAAGGGCTACACGCCGAGCGTCTACGCGGGACTCGCGCTCCTGCTCGAGCGCGCCGGCGCGATCCTGAACCAAGACGGCACGCCCAGCGGCTCGATCACCGGGCTCTACACCATCCTCGTCGAGGGCGACGACATGACCGAGCCGATCGCCGACGCCGCACGAGGCATCCTCGACGGGCACGTCATGCTCTCGCGAAAACTCGCGCAGCAGGCGCACTACCCGGCGATCGACGTGCTCGACTCGGTCAGCCGCGTCGCCGACGACGTCTGCGATCGCGACCACATCCTCGCACGCCACGCGCTCCGCCGCCTCCTCTCGGCCTACGCCGACGTCGCCGAACTCGTGCAGATCGGGGCGTACGCCAAGGGAAGCAACCCCGAGGCCGATGTCGCGATCGAGTTACGAAGCCGCGTGCTCGATCTGCTGCGCCAGTCGCGGGACACAAGCGGAAAGCCGGCGTCGTTCGACGAATCCCGCTCGGAACTCATCAAGATCGCCGCCCTCGCCACCGATCTCAAGCAGAGGCTCATGAAGACCAAGGCCGCGTGATGGAATCGAGAGTGAATCGCTGACCCATGCCCAAGTTCCGCTTCCAACTCGAGCCCGTCCTTCGCCAACGGCTTGCCGTCGAGCGACAGAAACAGGTCGCGCTCGCGGGCGTCGAGCGCGAGCGCCTGGCGATCGAGGCCCGCATCCTGGAGGGGCACGAGCGATTCGCGCGCGAGCGAGAGGAACTCCGATCGATCCTCGGGCCGCGTGAATCGACGCCATCACCAGGCGCCACGAACGCGGTGAGCCTGCGGGCCGCGAGTTGGCAGGCGTCGGCCTCTCTCGCCGTCCTCGCCGAGACGCAGCGCCTCACTGTCGCGCTCGAGAAGGTAAACGTGCGTCTCGCCGCGGCCCGGCGTGAACTTGCCGACGCCATGACGCGTCGAAAGGCCGTCGAACTGCTGAAAGAACGAAGGCTCGAGGAGTTCCGTGCGGCCCAGTCGCGCGCCGAGAACGCGAGCCTCGATGAACTCGCCGTGATGCGCGCCGGCGCGACAGGAGTCCTGCCATGAAGTCTCTCTGGACCATCATCTCGGTCGTCGCCGTGGCGAACCTGCTCGGCATCGCGGCATTCATCGGCTGGCTGAAGTCCACCGATCGTCTCGACGTCGACCGCCTCCGCGAGACGCGCGAGATGTACACCAAGACCATCGCGCAGCAGAAGACCGAGGCCGACGAGGCGAAGCGTCAGGCCGAGGCCGAGGCCGCCCAGCGCGAGCAGGACGCCAAGAGCGCCCGCCCACCCCTCACGGCACGCGAGCAACTCGCCGTGCGCCTCGGCGCGTCCGAGATCGACGAGCAGCGGATCGCCGCGATGCGCGCCGAGGCCGCCTCGCTTAAGGCGGAACTCGATCGCCAGATCGCCGACCTTGAGAATCGTCGGAAGGTCGTCGAAACCGCCGAGACGCAGTTCAACGCCCAGATCGCCGCCCACAACGCCCTCGTCGAGGACGCCCAGTTCAAGAAGACGCTCGGCGTGCTCGAGTCGCTCAAGCCCACCGACGCCAAGGCCGCATTGATGGAGATCATCGCCCAGGATGCCGCGAGCGCCTCGAACTCGTTCACCAACCTCGCAACCGACCCATCCTCGAACCAGCCCGCAGAACTCTCTGCCGCGAAGGCCCAGCCCGCGGGCCCAACCAGCCTCCGTGGGAAGTCCCTCGTCGCGGCCTACCTCAACCAGATGGAGGACCGCTCGCGAACCCGCGTTGTGACCGAGATCTTGAAGGCCGACCCCGTTCTGGCAGGCGAGTTGCTGGAGATGCTGCGCACGCAGGGGCAGTTCGCCCCCACGGCCCAGGCATCTTCTCCATGACCGAATCCGTACTCACCCTTCCATCCTCGAACACGCCCGTCTCCAACACCAGATCGACCTCGGAGTTGTCGTCCCTTGCGCTGCGCCACCGCGCCGAAAGTGCGCAGGGAGCGTCGGACTTTGCGCGGGAACTGGAGACCAGACGCGCCCGAGATCGAGCCAGCGCGCGGGTCACAGATTCCAAGAATCCAGAGTCGATCCACGCCGAGGACAACACACCTCCCCCAACCACCAAGGCCGATTCGTCCGTCGCACCCAACACGTTGAACTCGGCGGCAGCCATTGTGGTGAACCAGGCAGGCACCACGAGCGCCGGCGTCGCCCTCTCGGTCTCGCGTGAACTCGCAGGCCAGATGAGCGTCGCCGATCGGGCCGCGGCGGAACTCCGCACGAGCGCTCCTGGGGAAAACGAGTCAGTAGCGGCCTCACCCAAGCCCACGGTACCCGCACCACGAGCAACGACAACGTCCAGCACACCAGTGCCCACCGAGTCTGGTCAGGGCACCACACCGGTGGCACCAACACCCGAAACCCAGACGCTCACGACGCCAACAACTCCTGCGGCCAAATCCACCATCACCGCGCTCACACCAGCCCCTCCCGCTCCCCAGAACCCTTCGAATGCTGCCGCAACAACTGCTGCGGCGACTCCAACCCCCGCGCCGCCTCAGCCATCACCAACGACCGCGAGTGTCGCCACCGCAGCACCAGTCGCCGGCGCGCGCTCCGCGCCAACCACCCAGGTCGATCTCGGCGGCACTGGCGCCGGCCGCACCGGCGTCGCACGCACTTCCATCAAGCCCAACGCGCCCACCACTCCCGACGCCAAGGAAGTCGTCTCGAAAGCCACCCAGGGCCTCGCCGCCGCAATTCGCCAGAAGGGTGGCAGCGTCGTCCTCAAACTCGAGCCCGAGTCGCTGGGCCAACTCCGCATCACCGTCTCGATGCGCAACGGCGTCGTCAACGCCAAGATCGAGGCGGGCACCAGCGAGGCCGCCGAACTCCTGAAGACCCACCAGAGCGCCCTCCGAGAATCGATGCACGAGAAGGGCATGCTCGTCGAACGCCTCGAGATCGTGGACGCCAGCCACACCGCGAAGGAACTCGCCCCCGACCTCCGCACCGATCGGCTCGTCCATCTTCCCCTCCCCGATCTCTCGCGATCGAACGACGACTCCAACGCCTCGACCTCGAACGACTCGAGTCAACAACACGAGGCCGCCTCTCGGCAGGACGAGAACACCAACGACCGTCAACGCGCCTCGCGCGACGACCAGTCGCCCCCCGATGACGCGTGGCGATACGCCGTCGGCGCCGACCACGCCATCGACTCTCTCGGCACCCGATCCCTGATCAACGCGCTCGCCTGAGTGGACCCGTAAGGAGCACGACCCATGGCCGCCATCGACAGCATCACCTCCAACGTCAGCACGACCTCGACGACCGGCGCCGACGCGTTCAGCACGCTGAGCTCCCAGGACTTCACCAAACTCATCTTCGCGGAACTCTCCAAGCAGGACCCGCTCGCGCCCAACGACACCAACACGCTCCTGCAGCAGATCTCCAGCATCCGCCAGGTGCAATCGAGCACGGACCTGATCAACACGCTCAAGTCGCTCGTCTCCCAGAACGAGTTCGCCTCGTCCGCGTCGCTCATCGGCAAGGTCGTGACCGGTCTCTCCGATGACGCCCAGCGCGTCGCGGGGACGGTTGCCGCCGTCACCAAGCGAGACGGCGCCTCCGCAGTGGTCCTCGACACGGGCTACACGATCGCGCTCGATCGCGTGGACCAGATCATCGACGCCGATGCGATCGCCGCCGAGTAGGCACGCCCGTTGCGTGGACGACCACGCTCGCGACGGGGCGCGATACGGAGATCGCGCCAATATTCTCTCTGGGCACGGAGGCCCTCATTCGTACCGGGTCGGCACGCCACGCCGATCCAAACAGAGGAGCCGCGCGCCCACGGCGCGCCACCCCATGGCATCCACCACCGCACTTTTCACGGGCCTCACCGGGCTCAACGCCAACGCGAGAAATCTCGACGTCATCGGCAACAACATCGCCAACGGCAACACCGTCGCGTTCAAGTCCGCCCGCGCCAACTTCGAGACCATGTTCTCCAGAACCTTCAACGCCGGCACCCCGCCGGGCGACACCGTCGGCGGGACCAACCCCTTCCAGGTCGGCTACGGCGTGCGCGTCTCGGGCACCCAGAAGAACTTCGCCACCGGGACCATCTCACCCACCGGCGATCTCCGCGACCTCGCGATCGATGGCGACGGCTTTTTCGTCGTCAACCGGGGCACCCAGCCCTTCTACACCCGCGCCGGAAACTTCCGCCCCGATGCCGAGCAATACCTCGCGACCCCATCGGGCGAACGCCTGCAGGGCTACGGCATTGACGAGAACTTCAACGTCGTCCCCGGCCGTCTGGGCGATATGCGCATTCCCCTCGGCACGCTCACCATCGCCGAGGCCACGCGGAACGTGCGATTCCGGGGCAATCTCGACGCCTCGGGCTCCATCCCATCGCAAGGCTCAACGGTGAATCTCCTCGGCACACAGACCGATGGCCTGCGCGCCATCGCCGCCGCCGTCCCGGCCCCCGCGCCCGGAAACCTCATCGAGGGCATCACACGCCTCGTCGATATCGAGGACCCCGAACTCGTCGGCTCGGGCACGCCCATGTTCCTCGATGGCCAGTCCATCGAACTCCGAAACATCGAGAAAGGCGGCCGAACGCTTCCCACCGCGTTCTTCCCCATCACCACCACCGCCACACTCGACGACCTCATGACGTTCATGCGCGAGACCATCGGCATCAACAACACGACCGGCGCCAACCCCGACGGCAACACGCCCGGAGTCACCCTCGACCCAACCACCGGTGTCGTCTCCATCACCGGAAACACCGGCACGGTCAACGACATTGCGATCGATTCCTCTGACATGCGCCTCCTGAACTCCGCTGGCCAGGTCGTCCGCCAGCCGTTCGTCCCCCAGAAGACCGCTGCCGCCGATGGCGAGTCCGTGCGCACAACCTTCATCGTCTACGACTCGCTGGGCACCCCCGTTGAGGTCGATCTCGCGATGACGCTCGAGGGCAAGTCCAACGCCGGCACGACCTGGAGATACACCGTCGAGTCCGCCGACGCCACAGGCCCCGACCTCGCCATCACCACGGGCGTCCTCGCCTTCGACACCGAGGGCCAACTCGACACGACCGTCCCGATCTCGATCTCCATCGATCGCTCGGGCACAGGCGCCGACTCGCCTTTGGGCATCTCGTTGAGTTTCGCCGAGGGCGACGACACCGTCACCGCGCTCACCGATGAGACCTCCTCCGTCGCCGCCACCTATCGCGACGGCGCGCCCATCGGCACGCTCTCCGGCTTCGGCATCGGGATCGATGGACTCATCACCGGCACGTTCTCCAATGGGCTCACGCGCACCATCGGCCAGGTCGCCCTCGCCACCTTCCCCAACAACGAGGGCCTCGTGGACCAGGGCGGCAACCTCTACGGCGTCGGCGCCAACAGCGGATCGCCGATCGTCACTACGCCCACCGTCCTCGGCGCGGGCCGCACCATCGGCGGCGCCCTCGAACTCTCCAACGTCGATCTCGGCGAGGAGTTTATCAAGATGATCCTCGCGTCCACCGGCTACTCCGCCTCATCGCGTGTTATCCGGACCGCCGACGAACTCATGCAGCAACTCCTCGTCCTCGGCCGCTGATTTCGACAGAGATTCAGACTGAACTCCGCACCGTCCCCTCCCGATAACTCCGATACCGGGCACCCGCCCCTATCTGGAGACTCGCATGTTCATCGAACAACTCTCGGACGGAATGCTCCTCACGGGGCTCCTCGGACTCGGTGGCGCCGGCGTGGGCTTCGGCATCCTGGGCGCGCGAGTGCTCCGCCTCGATCGCCTCATGTCCTTCCGCACCACGATCTTGGGCTCGCTCGCCACGCTTCTCGGCTCCGCCGCGTGCCTCCTCGTCCTCATGGGCTGGCTCGAGATCACCTCGATGCTCAATCCTGGCTACGCGATCAGCGCGTACTGCGGCCTGCTGCTGAGTTTCCTCGCCGTCAGTGTCTGGACCTCGCCGGGCGTCACCCGTCGCGCTCAATCGGTCTCGGCGATGACCCACGAGTCCAACCGCAAGGCCGCCTGATCGTCCGAGAATCCTCGTCTGACGCGCGCGTGCGGATCGTGCGGGCAGGAACTCTGCCTCCACTCCCGCTCGCGCTCATCGACCTCGCCCAACTCGCCGATCCCGCACTCGTACGCCCGGCTCGCACCGGCGCGCGTGGAGGGAGTCATGGCCGACGATAGAGAAACAAAGCACGAGGGCGAGGGTGGCGAGGCGAAGAAGAGCAAACCCCCGATCAAGATGATCGCCGTGGTTGCGGTCGTCATGGTCCTCGAGGCCGTTGCCGTCTTCATGGTCGCCGGCATGACCGGCAAGCCCAAGGCCGCCGAGGCCGTCGTCGTCCATGGCGAGGAGCACCCGGAAGAGAATCTCAGCGTCGAAGTCACGCTCCTCGAAGAGGAGTTCCAGACGCTCCAGGGGAGCCAGATCTGGATCTGGGACACGAACATGGTCCTCAAGGTCAAGGCCAAGGACCAGGAGTACGTTGAGGCCGAACTCGAGCGTCGCCACGCCGAGATCCGTGAGGCCATCGCGACCATGTTCCGCAAGGCCCAGCCCAACCAACTCAGAGAGCCAGGCTTCGAGACCATCAATCGCCAGGTCTCGGCGTATCTCGAAGACATCCTCGGCAAGGACGCCGAGGGCCATCCCCGCTTCGAGAAAGTGCTGATTCCCCGTTGTCGCGGATTCGGCGCGGGCTGATCCGAACCACGACCATCGAGCTAGGACATCACACCAGGCACGGCGCGCGATTCTTGCGCGTCATTCTCGGACGTTGACTACTCCTGCGCCAAATCTGGCGAATCGAGCAGCCGGGGTCCGATTGAGGTGGATCCATGGCGGAGGGTCCCTGTTGGACGGCCGCCCATGCGCGCAAGGACTGCGCGAGACAGGAGGCCAGGATGGCCGACGAGAACATCATCCCGGGCGATCAGCCGCTCAGCGACGACTCGCCCGATGAAAGTGGTGGGGGCCAACCCTCCAGCGACCAGGCCAATGATGACGCCCAGGCCGCGCTCGAGGCGGCCCGCAGCGCGATCTCCAGCCTCGGCGATCTCGCCTCCGACGCCACCAGATCGGGTGACACCGATGATCCCGCGGCGAGCGGCTCGCCCCTGGACCTCCCCAAGTTCTCGATGACCGCTTCGCCCGAGCAGGCTCGTGCGATCACGCTGCTCTCCGATGTCAATCTCAACGTGAAGATCGAACTCGGGCGGACGCGGATGCTCGTCGAGGACGTGCTGAAACTCACCGAGGGCGCCGTCGTCGAACTCGACAAACTCGCGGGCGACCCCGTGGATGTCTACGTGAACGAGCGCCACGTCGCGCGGGGCGAGGTCCTTGTCCTCAACGACAACTTCTGCGTGCGCATCAACGAGATCCTCGAAGCCATCGATGCGCCGCAGGACAAGGCCGGCTGAAAGGGAAGACGATGGGGACGCTGCACATCAAGCCGACCCGGCATCGAGTCTCCTGCTGGAGGCCGCGCGCCGTCCACGACCACGACGAGGCCGTTCGCGCCGCGCCCTCACGCCAGCGCCGATGGGCCGCCGTGATGCTTAGCCTCGGGCTCGCGCTCATGCTCCTCGCCTCGCGCGGACTCGCCCAACCCGCGCCGACCGTCAACGACACCGTCGCCCGCACGACGATCGATCCCGCGGCCCACGAGCGCGCCATGCCCCTCGGCTCGACGCCTCAGCCCGCCGCATCGAACGGCGCCTCGGCGTCACGCTCCACCGGCGAGTGGGGCATCGTCCGAACCGTGCTCTCCCTCGCGGGCGTCGTCTCGTTCGCGCTCTTTGTCGGGGCCATTCTCCGAAAGGCCGCTCGCGCCCAAGGCGGGCTTCGAGCCTCGCTCGGGCCCGGTGGACGCGCACCCTCGGGCGTGCTCGAAGTCCTCGGGCGCTACCCGATCTCGCGTGGTGTGACGCTTGTTCTGCTCCGTGTGGATCGGCGCGTGCTTCTGCTCAGCCAGTCGTCGAGCCGGCGCGCGGGGACCTCGATGAGCACGCTCTGCGAGATCACCGACGCCGAGGATGTCGCCTCGCTCCTCGTCAAGGCCCGCGACGACGAGGGTGAGACCATGGCCCGTAGGTTCCAGGATCTCCTCGATCACCAGAATCGCCCCGAACTCGCGATCCCGCGCGACCTCGCGCCCGGCGAGGTGCAGCACTTCGACGCCGACCACGACATCGAGATTGTCGACCCGCCAACACCCAGCGGGCTGGACGCCATCGGGCGCACCGTGGAACTCATCCGCGCCCGCATGAGTCGCCCCCAGCACGGACACTCCGTCGCGAAACCGGAGGCCGTCGCGTGATCCGACGCGTTCTCTTCATCCTCGCCACGCTCTTCCTTGCGACCCCCGCGAACGCGCAGGATCTCCTCGGCCCGGCGTACCCAGGCAGCGATGTTCTCGCCGGTGGTGGGGGGAGTCCGCTCTCTCAACTCGGGGGCCTTGCCGAGAAGTTCCTGAAGCAGCCCGGTTCCGATTCCATCACACCCGCCGGCAGCCTCAACCCGCTCGAGGTGATGGCCGAGGCAGGCCAGGCCGTCAATGGTCGATCGTCAGGCGCGTCGTCATCCTCGGAAGACGACAAGAAGGGCGGCCTCTCCACCACGATCAACGTCATGCTCGTCCTGACGGTGATCTCTCTCGCGCCCTCCCTCATGCTCATGATGACGTGCTTCATGCGCGTCCTCATCGTGCTGGGATTCTTGAAGCAAGCCCTCGGCACGCAATCCATCCCGCCGCCTCAGGTCACGACGGCTCTCGCGCTCTTCGTCACCATGTTCGTCATGGCCCCGACCGTCCAGCGCATCGAGAAGGAAGCCCTCGAACCCTGGCGCTCCGGCGAGATCCGCGATTACAACAACCTCTGGGACAGCGCCAAGCAGCCCATCCGAGACTTCATGTTCAGCCAGATCGAGGCCAGCGGCAACTGGTCCAGCCTCTACATGCTCATGGAGCACCGCGGCAAGGACATCAGCCGCCCGGAGTTGCTCTCCCGCGCCGACGTGGACATGGTCGAACTCGTCCCGGGATACATGCTCAGCGAACTCAAGGTCGCCTTCCTCATGGGCTTCCGTGTCTACGTCCCCTTCCTCGTCATCGACATGGTCATCAGCACCATGCTCATCTCCATGAGCATGATGATGCTCCCGCCCGTCCTTGTGAGCCTCCCCTTCAAGGTGCTTCTTTTCGTCATGGTCGATGGCTGGGCCTTGGTCGTGGGCAGCCTCATGAAGAGCATCTCGGGCCCGGCATCGCACGTGGCGTTGTTCGGCGACGGCGGCGCCACATTCATGCAGTCCTTCGGCCTTGGATAGGAGTTCCGCGCGTGCACTATGACGAGACCACGATCGACCTCGTGCGACAGGCGCTGATCTTCACGCTCAAGATCGCCGCGCCCATACTCCTCGCGGGCATCGTCGTCGGCCTGGGCATCAGCCTCGTGCAGTCCGTCACGTCGATCCAGGACCAGACGCTCAGCACCGTCCCGAAGATCATCGTCATGATCCTCGCCGCCGCCGTGCTCATCCCCTGGATCTCGCTCCGCCTCATCGAGTTCACCACGCAGTATCTCACGCTGAACCAGTCCCCCTAGTCGTTCTCTCGCGTTGCACCGATGGCATCCGCCGCATCCCAGATCGAGTTGGCCCTGGCGCATGCCGTGCCGTTCACCCTCGCGTCGTTCCGCGTGCTGGGGATCTTTGTCTTCGCGCCGATGCTCTCGAGCGTGATCATCCCCTCCAAGAACAAGGCGCTCCTGGGCATCATGCTCACCGCCGCGCTCTACCCCTCGCTCGATCTCCAGGTCACGCCGGCCCTCGCGGGGCGCATGGACGTCTTCTCCGCCGTCCCCGTCATTCTCGGCGAGACACTCATCGGCTTCGTCATCGGCGTCCTCGCGACGCTCCCCCTCGCCGCCCTCGAGATGAGCGGCGTGCTCATGGGCCAGCAGATGGGTCTGGGCCTCGCCCGAGTCTACAACCCCGAGGCCGACTACGACGTCGATGTCCTCGGGCAGTTGCTGTTCTACGTCGGCGCCGGAGTCTTCTTCGGCCTCGGCGGGCTTGACATCGTCATCGGCAGCGTCATCAACTCCTTCGAACGTGTCCCCCTGGGCGGCATCACCATCGGCCAGGCGCCGCTCGAGACGATCGTCGGTGTGCTCTCCTCGGGCTTCGAACTCGCGATGCAGGCCGCCGCCCCCGTCACCGCGATCATCCTGCTGCTCATCATCGTCTTCGGCGCGGTCTCCAAGACCATGCCCCAGATCAACATCATGTCCGTCGGGTTCACCGTGAAGATCATGGCGGGCGTCGCCATGACCGCGATGGCGCTCTACGCCGTACAGACCGCCGTGGGTTCAAAGGTCCACGAGGCCCTCGCCCACGCGACGCACTGGGTCAACGACCTGGGCGAGCACTAATCCGGAGAAACCGTGGCCGAAGATCTCGGAGACAAGACCGAAGCCCCAACCCCGCGACGCCTCGGCGAGGCACGCCAGAAAGGGCGCATCCCCAAGAGCACCGACCTCACCGCGGCGGTGGAACTCGGCGGCGCGCTCCTCATGCTCGTGCTCTTCGGCGGGTTCGCGATCCGGGCCGTCCTCGAGGTCTTCCGTCGCACTTTCGACGGCCTCCCCTCCTCCGTCGACTCGACCACCATCTTCCCCTTCATCACCTACGCCACGATGCAGGCAGCGCAGGCCCTCGCGCCCTTCCTCGCCATCACCATCGTCATCGCCGCCATCTCTCAGTTCGCCCAGGTCGGCTTCAACTTCTCCACCGACCCCCTCCAGCCCAACCTCGCGAAACTCAACCCCATCAAGGGCCTCTCCAACATCGTCGGCAAGCGCGGGATCGCCAAGACCCTCGTCAACTCCCTCAAACTCTCGGGCGTCCTCGCCGTCGCCACGCTGGTGCTCACCGGCGTCGTCGCGAGCATCGCGCGCCTCCCGCTCCTCGAACCCATCCAGGGCATGCACGCGATCGCCAAACTCGCCTTCGACCTCGCGCTCTGGCTCCTGCTCATCCTCGCGATCGTCGGCGTCGCCGATTACATCTACCAGCGCTGGCAGCACCACCAGGATCTCCGCATGACCAAGGCCGACGTCAAGGACGAGCGCCGCGCCATGGAGGGCGACCCGCAGGTGAAGTCCCAGCGATTCAAGATGGCCCAAAAGATCGCCCTGCAACGCATCAACCAGAACGTCCCCAAGGCCGATGTCATCGTGACGAACCCGACCCACTTCGCCGTCGCGATCCAGTACGACAGCGAGACGATGCGAGCCCCCAAGGTCGTCGCCAAGGGCGTCGATCACATGGCCATGCGCGTCCGCCAGGTCGCCGCGATCCATGGCGTCCCCATCGTCGAGCGCCCGCCCCTTGCGCGATCGCTCTACTTCAACGTCGACGTCGGCCACGAGATCCAGCCCGATCACTATCAGGCCGTCGCCGAGATCCTCGCCTTCGTCTACAGACTGGAGGAGCAGGCGGCCTGACCCATCCGACCGCGCGCTGCTGACCATCCATGCCACCCGTCGCCACCACAGCACGACTCCAAGGACAGGGCCTTCCCCTGTGGCTCCTGAAACTCAAGGAGTACCGCAGCCTCATCCTGCCCATCGGCTTCGTGATGCTGCTCGCCGTGCTCGTGGTCCCGCTCCCGCCCGTCGTGCTCGACGTGCTCATCTCGCTGAACATCAGCCTGGGCATCATCATCCTGCTCACGACGATCTACATGGAGCAGCCGCTGGACTTCAGCGTCTTCCCCTCGCTCCTGCTCGTGACGACGCTTCTTCGACTCGTCCTCAACATCGCTTCCACGCGACTCATCCTTTCCGCCGACGCAACCTCCCCCGAGGACGCCGCCGACGCCGCGGGCAACGTCATCATGGCCTTCGGGCAGTTCGTCGCGGGCGATTCCCTCGTCGTGGGCGCAGTCATCTTCTTCATCCTCTCCATCATCCAGTTTGTCGTCGTCACCAAGGGCGCGGGCCGAATCAGCGAGGTCGCCGCACGCTTCACCCTCGACGCCATGCCCGGCAAGCAGATGGCGATCGACTCCGACCTGAACGCCGGCATCATCGACGAGAAGGAAGCCCGCCGCCGCCGCGAGCGCATCTCCCAGGAGGCCGACTTCTTCGGAGCCATGGACGGTGCCAGCAAGTTCGTCCGGGGTGACGCCATCGCCGGCATCATCATCACCATCATCAACGTCCTCGGCGGCATGGCCGTCGGCATGCTCATGCGCGGCTGGGACATCGGCGCCACCGCCGCCGTCTACACCAAACTCACCATCGGCGATGGCCTCACCGCCCAACTCCCCTCCTTCATCATCTCCATAGCCTCCGCCCTCATCGTCACGCGTTCAGGCTCCAAAGCCAACCTCGGCAGCGAGTTCACCGACCAGCTCACCAGCCAGCCGCGAGGCCTCTACATCACCGCGGGCTTCCTCACGCTCATGGCCTTCACGCCCCTCCCCGCCGCGCCGCTTCTCGCGACCGCCGTCGGACTGGGCCTCCTCGGCTGGTCGCTTACCCGCACCCACCGCGAGAAACTCGCCGCCGAGAGCGAGGAACACGCCGCGCCCCTCGGCAAGCCCGAGCCGCCACCCGTTGAGACCCTCCTCAAGGTGGACACGCTCGAACTCGAGGTCAGTTACACCATCGTCCCGCTGGTCGATCAGGGCCAGGGCGGCGACCTCCTCGAGCGCATCTCCGCCGTCCGCCGCCAACTCGCGATCGAACTCGGGCTGGTCATGCCCCCCGTGCGCATCCGAGACAACATCCAACTCGCCGCCCACGAGTACCGCGTCAAGATCCGTGGCAACGCCGTCGCCAAGGGCGAGTCGCGCCCCGGGAAGTTCCTCGCTATGGACTCGGGGATCGCCTCGGGCCCCATCGAGGGCGAGCCGACCAAAGAACCCGCCTTCGGCCTCGACGCGTGGTGGATCTCTCCTTCCGCGCGATCGCGCGCCGAAACCTTGAACTACACCGTTGTCGATCCCACCAGCGTCATCGCGACCCACATCACCGAGGTCGTGAAGCGTCACGCCGACGAACTCCTGACCCGTGATGAGGTCAACAACCTCATCGAGCAACTCAAGCAGAAGTCCCCCAAACTCGTCGAAGAGGCGATCCCCGCGATCATCAAGCCCATGGACCTCATGAAGGTCCTCCAGAATCTCCTCCGCGAACGCGTTCCCATCCGCGACCTCGAGACCATCCTCGAAGCCCTCGCCGAATGGGGCCCCAAGACCAAGGACCTCGACGTCCTCACCGAATATGTCCGAAACGCCCTGCGCCGAACCATTTCCAACCAATACGCCGTGCCCAGCGACCACGGCGGCCTTCGACTCCCCTGCGTCACCCTCGACCCGACGCTCGAGGATCAGATCGCCAGCTACATCGATCGCGGGAACGCCGGCACCGTCATCAGCATGCCCGCGCGCGTCGCCTCCGCCATCGCCACCCAGATCGCGAAGGCGCTCAAGTCGGTCACGGATCTGGGCCATCACGCCGTCGTCATCGCCTCGCCCCAAGTCCGCGCCATCGTCCGCCAGATTCTGGACCCCCATGTTCCTGGAGTTGCAGTCCTGGGGTACAACGAGGTCGCGACGGGCGTGGATGTCGAGTCGAGCGCGCTCGTGATGCCGCCCCAGGACGCCACGCGCGCCACCACGGGGGCCGCCGCATGAATCGCTGTCCACTCGCGGAAATCTCCTCGCACACACGATCCTCCGCTGATACACTGCACCAGTTCACGCACGGAACTCGCGTGAACCCGAGAGGCATGGATGCCCCTCGTCCACATCCCGACACTCGCTCGCGCCATGGATGGCCCGGATGAATCTCAAGACCTATCGAGCACGTTCGATGGCCGATGCCCTCGCCGAGGTCAAGAAAGACCTCGGCAAGGACGCCGTCATCCTCCACACCAGGACCTACAAGGTCGGCTCGGTCATGGGCCTGGGCGGCAAGACCGTTGTCGAGATCACCGCCTCCGATCAGGCCAGCGCCCGCCTCGCACGGACGCAACGCGCCAACGCGCCATCCACCGCCGCCGCTGCGGGCAGCTCCGCCAACCGTGCCGCATACGCGAACACGCGCACACCGGCCACCACCTCGCCATCGAGCGCCACCGCGATCGCCGACCGTGACGCGCCCAACGACGAGTTCACACCCTCTTCCTTCGCCTCGCTCCAGACCCGTCGCGCGGCAGCATCTCCCTCGCTACAACCAAAAGTTCGCGCCGAGGGAAGCCCCACGGTTCGCGCGGGCGCACACGAGCAGTTCGTCGCCGCCCGCGCCCCGATCACTCGCGCCGAACCATCACCAACACCAGAACGCGCTCCACAATCCCAAGTCCCACCCACGCCATCCATCGCCGCCCATTCGCCCACCCGGCGCGACGCCATCGCGATGCTCTCCACGCGCATCGCTCCCGCCCCCGACGCCAACTACTCCGCCCTCCAGGACGAACTCCTCTCCATCAAGCGCCTCGTCGGCCAGGTCCTCCACGCCACACGCCAGACCGCCGTCCACGTCGCCACCACCCCCAATCTCTCGCCACTCGGCGCGCTCTCCGACCCCCTGATGGCCTCATACATGCGCCTGCAGGAGTCCGGCGTCCCCGCCGATCTCGTCGAGTCCATCATCGGCGGCGTGCGCGACGAACTCACCAGCGCCGAACTCGATGACGTCGGCGTCGTCCGCCAGAGCGTCCTCCGACGCCTCGCCGCCCTCATCCCCGTCGTCGGCCAGACCACCAGAGCCGGCATGCAACGCGACGGGCGTCCCCTCACCATCGCCATGCTCGGGCCCACCGGCGTCGGCAAGACCACCACCATCGCCAAACTCGCCGCCACATACAAACTCCGCCACGCCCAACGCGTCGGTCTGCTCACCTGCGATACCTATCGCATCGCCGCCGTCGAGCAACTCCGCACCTACGCGAACATCATCGGCCTTCCCCTCCGCGTCGTGAACTCCCCCGCCGAGATGGCCCAGGCCCTCGACGCGATGACCGATTGCGACGTCGTCCTCATCGACACCATGGGTCGATCGCAACACGACTCGGGCAAACTCACCGAACTCGCAAGACTCGTCGACGCCGCCCGCCCGCACGAGACGCACCTGGTCCTCTCCCTCGCCTCCGCCGAGCCGGTCATCCTCCGCACCATCGAGCAGTTCTCGAGACTCCTCCCCACGCGCGTCCTCTTCACCAAACTCGACGAGGCCGTGAACCTCGGCGTGGTCGTCTCCGCCATGCGCGCCACACGCCTCCCCGTCGGCTACGTCACCACGGGCCAGGAAGTCCCCGACCAGATCGAGATCGCCGCCCCCGATCGCCTCGCACGCCACGTCCTCGATGGCGCTGCGAACGCCACCCACACGATCGGAGCGGGGGGGGGGGGAGGCACGCCATGACCTCCATCTTCACCTCGACACTCGCAACCACCGCCCCGATCGAGATCGATCCGCCGTCGAACGACGCGCCCCAGGATCAGGCCGCACGCCTCCGTGGCCTCATGCGCGCCACGCCGATCCACGAGCCCTCCACCCCCGACACCGCAGCATCTCCCGCTCCCCAACCCGTGGCACCGCCGCGCAACTCCATCAGCCCCGCGCCGGCGACACCCCTCGCCCCCATCCTCGCCATCTCCTCCGGCAAAGGCGGCGTCGGCAAGACCACTCTCGCCGTCAATCTCACCCTCGCCCTCGCGTCCACAGGCCGACGCGTCGCCCTCATCGACGCCGACATGGGCATGGCCAACGCCGATGTCCTCCTCGGTGTCTCGCCCACCCGCCGACTCGAGTGCGCCCTTCTCGCCAGCCACGACGATCCAACCGCCGGCGCCGAGACCCTCCGCTCCATCGCGATTCCCTGCGCGACCAACGCCTGGCTCATCCCCGGTTCGGTCGGCGTTCGGCGCATGGCGGCCCTCGGGCTCGCCGAACGCGACGCCCTCCTCGCCTCCATCTTCGCCATGCGCGCGCACTACGACGCGATCGTCATCGACACCGGCGCCGGCATGAGCCCCTGCGTCCTCTCGATGGTCGAGGCCGCCGATCATGCCGTCATCGTCGCCACGCCCGAACCGACCTCGATCGCCGATGCCTACGCGCTCCTCAAAGCGGTCGCCCACCGCGCCGCCATCTCCGACGATCGCCCGCCCGGCATCTCGCTGCTGGTGAACCAGGTCGACTCCCCCGAAGAGGGCGCGGTCGTCCATCGACGCATCGCCGGCGTCGCGCGACGGTTCCTCGATGTCGATCTGCCCTGCTCGGGTCATGTCCGCCGCGACGAGGCCGTGCTCGCCTCCGTGCGCGCGCGACAGCCGTTCATCCTGCGCTCACAAGCCACCCCGGCCACGCAGGATGTGCGTCGCCTCGCGCAGGTTCTGGCATCGACCTTGCGAATCGATCGACCGCTCGCCACCACGCGCGAGCCGCGTGGGTTCTGGCCCTTTGGTCGACGCTCGACGCGCCACGCCGACGCGTCATAAGTCCTTCACACGGCACAATCTGCGCGATTCTGCCGGGTTTTCGTGAATCGGGGTCGATCTCCAGCCGATCCTGAGCGTCAAGGCGACGTGCGCCCGGCGTCCACCGCATCCTTCACACCCAAGAGGAACCACGAGTGGGTAACCCAGTGCGGACCATCGCCTCGATGCTCGGCCTCGCGGGGTTCATCGTCGCCCTCCTCTCGGGGATGCTCGTCGGCAACGACGCCACCGGCACGCTCGTCCGCGCGCTCCTCGCCATGATCGTTTGTCAACTGGTCGGGATCGTCCTGGGCGCGATCGGCAAGTCGGTGATCGACGACCATCTCAACTCGCGTCAGGCCGCGCGTGCCGCCGTCGCGCCGGCCGGTGTCAACGACGAACCCATCATCGAAGTCTCACCCGTGGAAGAGTCCAAATCTGCATGAATTTTTGCAAAATAGATCTACGCATCGAGCCGCGACTCGGTATACTGCTCCCAACTCGCGTGCAAGGATTGCACGCGGGCACGCATGGAGTCGTGTGCCGGCCGCGGATCGATCGCGGGCAGTGACAGGATCCCCGAATGGGGAGTGCATGTGAGAGCGATCGCGAGATCCACTCCCACATGACGGTCACCGCAAGTAGGTCAAGGAGAGGACCATGTCCGTCGTCAAACTTTCTCGTGGTGCCATGAGGCATGGTCGCTTCGCCGCACGCCATGCCGAGCCGTCGAAAACGCCGAGCAAATACGACTCGGTCCCCATCAACGACGTCTGGAAGAAGTACCAGAAGACCCACGACGAGGGCATCCGGAACTATCTCGTCGAGAAGTTCCTCCCGCTCGTCCGCTACAACGCCGAACGCATCCACCAGCGACTCCCCGACGAGGTCGATGTCGAGGACCTCATGTCCGTCGGCGTCTTCGGGCTGATGGACGCCATCGACGCCTTCGATCTCGCGCGAAAGGTCAAGTTCGAGACCTACTGCGCCCCGCGCATCCGCGGTGCCATCCTCGACGAGCTCCGCTCCATGGACTGGGTCCCGCGCCTCGTCCGACATCGCAGCGCCAAGGTCGATCAGGCGCGCCAGGCGATCGAGAAAGCCACCGGCCAGCCCGCCACCGAGGAGCAGGTCGCCAAATCGCTCGGCCTCCCCCTCGAGGAATACGACAAACTCAAGAAGGACTCCGCCGCCGTCAGCACGCGCAGCCTCACCCAGCGCTGCTTCACCTCCGACTCGGGGCGTGACGTCCGCGAGATCGACGTGATCCGCGACGAGACCCAGAGCAACCCGCTGGGCGATCTCCAGCGCCGCGACCTCCGCGACCTCATCACCAAGGGCCTCTCGCGGGCCGAACGCCTCATCGTCATCCTCTACTACTACGAGGCCATGACGATGAAGGAGATCGGCGCCACGCTCGACCTCTCCGAGAGCCGCGTCAGCCAGATGCACAGTTCCATCCTCGCCCGCCTCAAGGCCCAGATGCGGTTCCGCATGGGCGAACTCGAGTCCGGCGAATAAGCAACCTCCCCAACACAGGGACCTCTCGCGAGCCGGGCCACCACCCGGCTCGCGGTGTTTCCGTGCGCCACGATTCCGAATGTCGCTCGCTACGATCGTCAACGATGCCCCGTGCCGCGATCGCTCTTGGCTCCAATCTCCCCAGCGTCTTTGGCTCCAAGGACGAGACGCTCCATGAGGCCACGCTCGCGATCCATCGCCTGCCCTCCACTCGAGTTGTCGCACGCTCGGCCTTCCACTCGACCGATCCCGTGGGGTTTCTCGATCAGCCGCAGTTCCTCAACGCCGCGGTCATCGTCGAAACCTCGCTCACGCCCCACGAACTCCTCGGCACGCTTCTAGGGATCGAGGCCGCCTTCGGCCGCGATCGCGAGCACACCCTCCGCGACGGCCCGCGAACACTCGATCTCGACCTGCTCACCTACGACGACCTCATCCTGTCAGAGCCCTCGCTCACGCTCCCGCACCCGCGCCTCCACGAGCGGGCGTTCGTGCTCGTGCCCCTCGCCGAGATCGCGCCCGATCTGCGAATCCCGGGAAGGAACGCCAGCGTGCGCGAGTGCCTCGCCGCGTTGCACACGTAGAGTTCTCCATGCCCGTGCGACTCCATCGTCGTTCTCTCGCCTTCGTGGCGGCGATCTTCTCCTCGTGCACCACGCTGGCACGACCTCAATCCGCCGATCAGCCCACACCAGAACCGAAATCAGACGCGCCGCCCGAGACCAAGGCCGCTCCCACGCTCACGCCCGAGCAGGTCCTCGCCTCGCTCCAGGCCACGTATCGCGCCGGCCCGACCGCCGAACGCGTCAATCTCAAACTCACGCGCCCCAACCAGCCCGATCGACTCACCTCGATCCTCGTCCGTCTCGATCCCGGCACCCCCGACACCATCGATCCGTCGCTCGCGCGAGCGCCCTCGATCCGCCTCGAACTCGAGCGCATCCAGGTCTGGATGGACACGACCTCGCTGCGCGCGATCAGTCGCCTGAGCGCCCGCCACGGCTACGAGCACGCACGATCCTCGAGTGTCGATGCCGCCGCCGTGCGCGAGGCCATGCCCCCCGTCCCCATCCCACAGATCAACTGGGCGCTCGCCGAGGGCACGCACGCGGGAGACGACGCGGTCCTCCCGCCCTTCGCTCTGCACGCCGCATGGACCGCGAGCGAGCCCGCCGATCGCAATCAGATCGCGCTCATCGGCACAACGCCCGCCCCGTCCAACGGCGTCATCCATCTCCGGCTCATCGTGGACACGCGAACATGGCGCGCCCGGTCGCTCTCGCTCACCTGGCCCGACGCTCGAACCCTCGAACTCTCGATCATCCCCATGCCGATCACCGATCCCTCGACGTGGGTCATCGATCTCTCGGGTAGGACGCGAGTCGCCTCGCTCGCCGCGCTCGAGATGACCCGCGCCGAGGTGGGGCCTGGCGATCCCTTCCCCGCGATCACGATCTTCACGCACGACCTCGCCGCGTGGAACGTCACGCAAGCCCTCGCCAGCGTCTCAAGTTCAAAGCCCGACGCCGGCCCGGCGCTCGCGTGCCTCGTGCTCTTCCGCACCGACCAGCCGACCAAGGTACGCGAGATCCATCAGGACTCCACCGCCGCCGTCGAGGGCGCGATGGGACTTCTCGACCAGATGTGGGATGAATCAAAGGGCCCCAAGCCGACGCTCCTTGTCCGTGCCGTCGGCGTGATGGGCCTCGACCCCTTCGACCCCGAGATACTCCACACGGACTCGATGAAGTGGTGGGATGGGCTTCCCGCCGCCGAGCGCCGAGCCGAGCAGATCCCGCTCTGGTCCACCGCCGGCTGGCGCGCCATCGAGCGACTCGACGCCTCGAGCAACGTCACCACCGTCGTCATCAACGCCCAGGGCCGAATCGTCGGCGTGCTCCCCACCGACGGCTGGACGGGCGGGCCCGCCCGCTGGTTTGCGGCCTTGCGTGACATCCTCGCGAGCGGTCAGGGAACAACGCCGCCGAGTCCGTGAGGACTCCAAAAACGCAGAGAGCCTGTCTTGAACAGGCCCTCGATGCGTTCCACTTGGAATGTTCGTGACCCGATCAACTCGCCTGGGCGCGAGGATGGGCCTTGTTGTACGAGTCCTGCACGCGCTGATTGCTCAGGTGCGTGTAGACCTGGGTCGTGCTGAGCGACTGGTGCCCCAGGAGTTCCTGGACGCTGCGCAGGTCGGCGCCGTTGTCCAGGAGGTGCGTCGCGAAACTGTGACGCAGCGTGTGCGGGCTGATCGTCGGGTCGAGCCCGACCTGCTTGAGATACTTGTCCAACTTGCGCCGGACCGATCGCGAACTCAGGCGTGCGCCGTGCTTGTTCAGGAAGAGGGGCAGGTTCGTAGGGTTGTCGCGGACCATCGGGCCAAAGCGAGAGTCCGTGCGGAGCAGCTCGAAGTAGCGCTGCACCGAGGCGAGCGCGTGGGCGCCGAGCGGCACGATCCGCTCCTTCTTGCCCTTCCCGCGGACCTTCAGGGCCTCGCCCGTGAGATCGAGATCGGCGACGTTGAGCGCCACCAACTCGCTGACGCGGATCCCCGTGGAGTACAGCGTCTCGAGCATCGCGCGGTCGCGACGACCAAGCACGTCGGCATCGCTCGGGGCGGCCAGCAACTGCTCGATCTGCTCGATGGTGACGGCCTTGGGAAGTCGCTTGCCCTGACGCGGCGTGCGGATCGCGGTCATCGGATTCCCCGCGCAGTAGCCGCGGCGATCGGCCCACTTATAGAAGGAACGCAGCGTGGCGATCTTGCGCGCCATCGTCGCGGCCGAGTACTGGTTCGAGCCCAGGTGCGTCAGGAACTCGCGGATGGAGTCGGCGTTCGCGCCGCAGATTGCCTGGGTGATCGTGGTGATCGGGGCGCTGCCGAAGGAGCCCTTGGTCTCCTGGGCCTTCTGCATCGCCTGGCGCTCGGTGTTCGCGTTGATGGTGATGGAGTGCTTGCCCTCGAGGAACTCGATGTACTGGCGAAGATCCGCGCCATAGCAGCGGGCCGTGTACGGGCTGAAATGGCGCTCGTCCGCCAGATAGGTCGTGAATCCCTCGGTAATCGGTAGCGTCATGGGCCAGACTCCCAACAGGCTTGTGGCGTTCCATCGCCCCAGAGGCCCAAACTCGTCGTCACTCGCCGGCCCGGACCACACACAGGTCCGCATACCGACGAGGCTCTCATCGGCGGTTTTCAACGCCCGATAGAGCCGGATTTCTCTACACGCGAAACTTCACCAAAGACCAAGGGAAAACACTGGTTTTTTCATGTGACCCCATGGTCACAAGGGAACGTGTTTCTCTTACGGCCCCTCCCGACCCTCCGGAACGTCCGCATATCTATCGCTCCTGGATGCACTTGGGTTCATTTCGCCCGCATGCCGGACCTGAGCCAGTCGCGACCATTCCGATCGGAGCAACTCCTCTACGGCCCGGTGGCAGGCAAACTGGCTGTACAACGCCATGCTTTTGGTGTACCGCCTCCAGCCCAAAGCCGAGTCGTCGTCGCTCCGGCCTGTGGCGTACCGGCGGAGGTCCATGAGGACCTGGTGGTTCTTGGCGTCGAGGATCATCGAGGCCGTGGATTGCGGGCGATCGGAGAAGACCCGGCCATTGGCGGTTGGTTCGGTGGCGGCCCCTTCGAGGATCCAGGGTTTGAGCGGTTCGCCGTCGCTGGCCCCGGGGCTGCCGGGCCTGGCGAAAAGGGCAAGGGACAGGCCGAGCGTTGGCGTGTAGGGGTCGTATGCGGTCAATGTTCCAACGACGATCCCGTCTACGCCCATCGCGGCTCCGAGCCGGCGGGCATCGCCTGGTGTGCGAACCGCGGGCATCTCCAAGGCTCTCATTGCATCGAGTGTCCGATTTAACGGCACACAGCGCAAACCTTGCGCTTCCTCGATAGCCTGGACGAGCGTGTCGCCCATTTCCAACGGGTTGACGAGCGTTGTTCCCGATTCGTTGCTCGGTGGGACGACGGCCCAGAGGACCTCGCGCTGGGAGCCGTAGGGCGAGAGCGTGGTCTCGGGCGCGGTGAGTTGGGACTTGGGCGCGCACGCGTAGGGCAGGACGCACGAGATCGCGAAGGCCGCGATCAACGGTCTGAGTGTGGAACGGCTCATGGGCCTCCTTGCCCCCATCTCCCGTCGGTGTCGCCGGGGTGGGCCGGATGTGGGAATGTTCATCCCTTCATCGGCAAGGTTGAATCGGCGGCTGCTCGTTTCCGAGCCGCGCGCCGTCGAAAAGTCGTCAGACGTTACTGATGGCTGGCCGGGACCTCGCCATCGCTCGGCTCGGGGGTATTAGCCACCCGGGCGTTTCCCGGGTTCTCATAGCCCGTGGCGGCGAGGAGGGCCGAGCGCATATCCATGGACCAGATGCTCTCGCGGCCCTCTCGATTGCTCACGAAGAAGAGGCGATGGTTGACGCTCCAGGAGGGCATCAGCGAAGCGCCCGGGCCTGAGGCGAGTTGGACCTTGTTCGAGCCGTCCACGCCGACCATCCACATCGTGCCCCTGGTGGGGAAGACCGAGGCGCGGCTGGTGGGGGTGTCGGGGGTGATGGCGGGGACCTCGGCGTAGGCGATCCACTGCCCATCGGGGCTCCAGGCGGGATTGATGAGGGCCGAGTCCGAACTGGAGGCGATCTCGGATTTGCTGGTGACCTGCCCATCGAAGTACTCGAGGGTCCACAGGCCGAAGGTGCGTTTGCCGCGTTCGCGACCGAGTTGGTAGAGGATGAGATCGCCGCCGGCGGCGCCGGTGCCGGCGACGGGGGCCCACTGGGGGAAGAGTCCATAGCCGATGAAGTTCGCGGTGGCGGAGTTGGATGAATCGGTGACCCACATCTCCCATCGGCGGCTGGCCTCGCCCATGCGTGAGAAGGTCAGTTTCGTGCCATCGGGCGACCACGAGGGATGGAGTTCGTCGGCGGGGTCGCTGGTGATCTGGACGGCCCGGCCGCCGATGCTGGGCATGACGTAGATGTCCCAGTTCCCCGAGCGGTTGCTGGCGAAGGCGATGCGTGTGCCATCGGGGCTGACGGCGGGCATGGCGTCGTCGGCGGGGTCGCTGGTGAGCTGGGTCATGACCTGGCCATCGGCGCGCTTCACGTAGATGTCGGCGGTGGCTCGATGGCGCGTGCTCGCGAAGACGACGTGCTCGCCATCGGGGGTGACGCAGGGGTCAAAGTCCGCGCCCTCCTGGGCGATGGTGACGCGGGTGACTCCCGGCGCGGGCGGCTCGGGCTCGCGTTGGGCGCTCATCGCAGAGCCTGTGGACTCGCGACTCTGCGGCGTGGCAGCAGACGAGGGTGTGTCGGTATTCTGTGCCACGATCGCGGTCGCCTTGGGGCTGGTCCGCGAGAACGGGCCGTTCACCGGTCCCTGGTTGGCGCAGCCGGCAAGCAGAACGAGCACGGCAGCGCCGGTCAGGCACGTTGCGCTCCGGAGGTGAGCCCGAGTTCCCATCGATCGATCTCCCACGCCTTGTGTGCTGGCCCGCCGGCTCCACGCGTCGCCAGGCCGCGCCCGAGAGGTTCCGCCCTCCAGACGCCGAGCACACGACCAGAGATGCCCCGACCCCACGCGTAGGCGCGATGGATACCGGGCACACTGGCATGGGTGTCATCGGACCCGGCGTTGGAGGGTGTGAGGCGTCCACCCCCATTGAGGCAGGAGCGGGGGCGCACAATCTCCCGAGGCGGAAGGGCCCGCTCAGATTGGCAGCGTTATCCCACCCGGGCGGTGCTTATCGCGCTCTCGCCCTCGGCGGGGCGCCAGACGGCAGTCCTGCCGCGCGGGACCGCGAGGAACTCGAGGTGGGCGAGATACGCGGCGAGGTCGCGCCTCGAGAATCTCGAGAGGAACTCGGGCTTCGCGGAGGGGTTGAGGTCTCGGATGCGATCGCGAAGGGTTGATTCGGAGGTCTCGGCCTCGCGACGACGGTTCTCGTCATTCTCGGACGGGGACGGGGGCGCGGCGAAAACCCATGGCAGTTGGACGTTGTCCATAGCGCAGAACACCTCGGCAGGGCGACAGGGCCTTGACAGGCAACACATCGGGATGGCTTGTGGCTCCGCCGAGAAACGTGCGCGCTCCGTCGCGCGAGGCTCTACGCACGCGGCGTGCCAATCGGTCGGTACGATTCATTCCGATGAACGACGAGAAGATGAGTACGCGTGCTCGCGTGGCAAAGGCGCGATGCACGATCGATGCCGAGGTGATGGGCGCGGGTTGTGGCGGCGCGATCCGGCGTGGAGGTGAGGTGGTCGCGTGGGTGTCTGGAGCCAATGTGCTCGCGGAGACTTTTGATCCACGAATATTCGGCCACGACGCGATCGCTCGCGAGTCGACGGGTGATGCGACTCCAGTGGTGATTCGCAGCGGTTGGGTTGAGGATGGATCGACGCTGGCGTGGCTGCCCGCGAGCCGCGGGCTGTTTCGGGAACGCTGCGATGCGCTCGAGGCGCGTGGGGGCGAGTGGTGGTTCTGGCCGAGGTGGGACCATGTGTTGTCGGATGTGCCCTCGATCCAGACGTTCTTCCGTGAGCGTTCGGCGGGACGTGCGCGCTGGGGGTTGCTCCTGGACGTGATGGGCCTGCTCTCGGTGGAGATGCGTGGAACGGCGGCGGTGGACCATGTCGAACGGATTGTGTCGGCGCTGGCGACGCATCCGTCGCTGCGCGGCGTGGTCGTGCCTGGCGAGAGCGACACGGGAGGCGAGCCTGATCTCCTGGTGCGCGAGGTGAGGGAGCGGCTCATGCGGGACGTGACGGGTGAGGTGGCGTGGATCGAGGCCAGGGGAGCGTGACGGCGCGGCTCGCGCCCGCGACTACACTTGGCGGCACACTACCGACGGAGGCCTTGCATGTCCACGCGAGTCGAACTCGATCACCCCACGCTCAAGGTCATCAAAGAGGCCTTCCCCCAGACGAAGTTCCGGGCGAGCGAGTTCTGCGGGCAGACGACGCTGGTCGTTGAGCCGAAGGACCTGCACGAGGTGATGGCATTCCTCAAGAACGACTCGCGGACGCAGTACACGTTCCTGTCGGATGTCGTGGGCGTGGACTATCTCGAGTATCCCACGACGATGCCCGGGCGGTTCGCGGTGGTGTATCTGCTGATCAGCATGCCGCGGGATGATCGGTTCTTTGTGAAGACGTTCCTGGATCCGTCGATGCCGACGCTCGGGGCGGATCGAGATCCGGCCTTGACGGTGGATTCGGTGACGGACCTGTGGGCGGGGGCGGAGTGGATGGAGCGCGAGGTCTACGACATGTTCGGTATCTCGTTCAGGAACCACCCGGACCTGCGCCGGATCCTCCTGTGGGAGGCGTATCCGGGATTCCCGCTGCGGAAGGACTATCCGTTGCGCGGGCGCGGCGAGCGTGAGTCGTACCGCGTGGTCGATCGCACGACGACGTAAACGATACAAACGAACGCAGAGGACGGGGAGGGGAAACAGAGGAAGACAGAGGTGGAGATTCGGACTGGGCGAGTCTCTGATGCCCTTGGAATCAGTTATCCCGGTTTCGATCTCAAGCCATAGTTTTCTTTCACAGTCTTTTCTACTCTATTTTCCTCGGCGTTCCTCGGTCTCCTTCTGCGTTCGTCTTGGCGGACTATCGAGGCGCGGTGACGGTGCCTTCGAGGATGTCGATGCGTCCGCTGCGGAGGTTCCAGAGGATCTTGGGGGCGGTCATGGTGCCGGCGGAGGACTCGTCGGCGACGGTGACGGTGCGTCCGGCGCGGGCGGCGGCGATGACCTCGCCGCTGGGGGCGTTGTAGTCGAGGAGATCGCCCTCGACGGTGCGTCGGCCGGAGCGCATGCGCACGCCGCCCTCGGCGTGGGCGGTGGAGAGTTCGCCGCGTGAGCGACGCGGTCCCTCGGGGGACTGGCCTGGCGTGACCTCTTCGACGAGGAGTTTGGCGCGGAGGAGGTGGCAGTCGAGGACGGTGGTGACGTTGCCGCCGGGATCGCCGACGCGCTGGTGGGTGAGACGGACCGAGTCGTTCATGGTGACGGTGTAGTCGGCCTGGTTCATGCGGAGCGAGCCGTTCCAGGTGAAGAGCGCGTCGCCTCGGGCCATGGTGTCGGGGGTGCCCTCGCCGGTGAGATCGATCGCGGCGACGGGGGCGCGTCGATCGACGAGGAGGAGTCGCCCGGAGCCCGGCGCGGAGAGGACGGCCTGGCCCTCGGTGGTGTTGTCCACGAGGAGGCGGTCGCTCTCGACAAAGAGGAGTTGCGTCAGGGCCATCGGCTCGTCCGCGATAGGCGTGGCGCCGTCGATCGCGGGGATGAGGCGGCGGGACTCGAATCGCGCGGTGTGGGGCGAGTTGTCGTGTCCGCCCGAGTCGCCGGTGGCGGTGGCGTTCAAGAGTCGTCGGCGGATCTTGGGCGTGTCCTTGGGGGCGTCCCGCGGGAGGCCAGGCGTCAGGGCGAGTTCCACACGCTCGGCGCGGAGCGTGTCGACTGCGCGCTGGAGGACGACGCCCGCGTCGTTGATCGCGTCGACGGTCCAACTGGCGACAACGCCGCCGGAGCAGTAGGCCTCGCCCGAGAGATCGTCGAACTCCATGGAGTCGGTCCAGGAGGTGGCGATTCGCTCGCGCTTGCCGGGTGTTTCGACGACGGGCTCGTGGGTGATCTCGCCGGGCCCGAAGACGGTGAGTCGCTGGCGTGCGCCTTCGAGGCGCATCTGGGCGCCGGTGATCGTGGTGCCATTGTGCGAGATGACGGATCGCGGGCCGATGAAGTCGACGGTCTCGTTGTCGGGGAGGGCGGTGAGTTCGTCGGACTCGGCGGTGACGCCCTCGGGGCCTGTGTACTTCACGTTGCCCTTGGCGCGGGCGTGGGTGATGATGGGTGTTGAGGAGTCGTCGGGCATCGAGAGTTCGGCGGCGAGGAGGTCGGCCTCGATGCGTGAGTCGTCGCGCTGGCCCTGGACGGCCCCGGTGGCGGTGATCGATTTCACCGCGGCATCACGCGGCGTCTTCCCCTCGACGAACTCGGCGACGATCGAGTTGGCGACGAGGGATCCGCCGCCGGTGGCTTTGGCGACGCCGCCCTCGGAGACCTCGAGGAGCGCGAGGCGGGACTCGTCGGCGGTGCTCGTGATTGGCGTGAACTCGGCGCGGACGTGCTCGCCTTCGAGCGTGCCGGCGGGATCGGTGGCGAGGACTTCACCCCTGGCGTCGGCGCTGAGGAGACGACCGGTCATGCGCTCGTTGCGAGTCTCGAAGGTGAACTCGGCGGCCTTGGTCCAGGCAACCGCGCGCGATTGGGGTTCGGACTCGTTCGAGCCTTTCACTTCGGCGGCGAGTCGGCCGAGGCCCTGGCTGGAGACGATGCCCCGGCGGAGATCGACGCTGAACCGCTCGCCCGCGGCGTTGCCGATGCTGGGCACGGTCATGGTCGCCTGGCGAGCCGCGTGGCCCGAGAGATCGAGGATCTGGCGTGTGGCGGCGTAGTCGATGGTGTCGCCCGAGGCGGCGCTGCCGCTTGTGGAGTCGTTGAAGGCGACGACGCTCTCGGGCTTCGCGGAGAATCGCAGGGCCAGGTCGTCGTTGGCGAGTTGGCCCGGCGTCGTGGACAACGGGAGCAGCTCCATCGGGCCGGTCCAGTGCAGTTCGATCGGGTCGCTGGTGCCCGAGGTGTCGAAGACCGACGCGCGGACGCCGTCGTCCGGAGGCTCGTGGAGGGTGGCGATCGCGGTTGTGGCGATGGCGACCGGCATCGGCACGGGGACGCTCGTCACGCGGGTCAATGGGCCGAGCGCGCCCGAGGGGAGTTGCGTTCCTTGCGAGCGGAACCAGACCTCGAGCGCGTCGGCGTTGATCGCCCGGCTCGCCTGGGTCACGCGCACGCTCTCGTGGAACATCGCGTGGTACATCGTCTGGGCGCGGGCCGTGGTCTCGGTTGGCGAGGCGGCGGGCGTTGGCGGCGTGCTGGAGTTGGTGCCCGAGGCGACGCTCGCCGGCGAATGTGGCTCGTCCTTCGCGCGTGCCTTGGGCGTGTACCGGATCCCCTCGGAGGACTCGACGCGCATCGACTCGATGGTCTGGCTGGACTCGCTGACCATCATGGTGACTCCGGTGCCGGCGAACCAGAGTTCGTCGGAGGTGATCTCGACGCGATCGGGGGTGGAGATCTGTCCGAGCACGCCGTCGTAATCGAGCGAGTCGGTCGTCGCCGTGAAGATCGGGTGATCGAGTGTGGGGTCGAGCGTTGTCCGGCCTGGCCTGGGCGGGAAGACCTCGACGCGCACGCCACCGGTGAGCGTGACGCGCTCGGGGCGGGCGGCCCGATCGTCGGAAGGGACATAGGCCTGTCCCTTGTCGGCGCGGAATCGCGCGATCCGGCCGTCGTCCTGGAATGACTGGACCTCGGGCTCGACGAGTTCGTACTGGCGCGACTCGAGGGGCGTTGCCGACTTGGCGGTGATGAGCATGGCGCGCCTGGTCGGGTCGTTCTTGTCGGCGATCTCGCGTGAGAATCCGGTGACTTTGCCGATCTGGACGCCGGGGCCGCCGGTGTTGATGCCGGTGGTGATGTCGGCCGGGGGCAGGTCCTCGGGGGTGGGGGCCGGGGCCGGGGTTCGCTTGACGCTGGCGCCCTGGATGGCGAAGTAGCCGATGAGCAGGACGGCCCCCGCGCCGACGACGAGCGCGGTGATGATGCCCACCACCCGGGCGCTGCCGTTCCGTCGAGAGTTTCCGCGCTGCTGGGGCATGGGCACGATTGTACGGCGAGCGTGCAAAATCGGAAGGGTCATTCGCTGTGCATGGGGGCGCGTGTGCCGGGTCAGTCCTTCACCAATCGCATGGCGATCAGGTCCTGAACGTCGAGCAGTCCAACGGGCGCACCCGTCGAATCGACGACGGGAATCTCATCCTGGCGATGCTCTCGGACCATGAGGACGGCGTCGCGGACCAGGGCCGTCGCGGGGAGCGACCTGGGCGATCGCGTCATCACGTCTGCTATCGGACGCGAGATTTCGCCCGGATCGCGCAGGACGAGGCGGCGGAGGTCGCCATCGGTGAAGATGCCCGCGAGGACTCCGGCGTCGTTGACGATCAGCATCGCACCCGGTCGGCGTCCGGGCGCCTGGGCCGCGGCGAGGGCCTCACCCACGGTGAGGTGGTGGTCGATGAGCGGCAGATTCTCGCCCGCGACGGAGCGGAGGACGTCGGTGACGGGGCGGAGCATGCCGCCCAGCGCCCCGCCGGGGTGGCGACGTGCGAAGTCCTCGCGTGTGAAGTTTCGCTTGCGTGCAACCGCGAGGGCGAGGGCATCGCCGAGCGCGAGGGTGGCGGTGGTGGAACTGGTGGGCGCGACGAACTCATCGCTGCCGGCCTCGCCTGAGACGCCGAGCGTGAGCGCGACGCTGGCGAGGCGCTCAAGGCTCGATCCCGGCGCGGCTCCGTTCTCGCGCCCGCCGGTGATCGAGATGATCGCCAGTCCATCTTGCTTCAGGATCGAGGCGAGGTTCACGACCTCGTCGGTCTCGCCCGAGAAGGAGATGGCGATGACGACGTCGGCGGATCGGAATCGTCCCAGGTCGCCGTGGGCCGCCTCGGAGGGGTGGACGGTGTGGGCGGGGACGCCGAGCGAGGCCATGGTGGCGGCGATCTTTGCGCCGATCAGGCCCGACTTCCCGAGTCCGGTGACGAGGACGGTTCCGCCCGCGTCGGCGCAGGTCGCCACAATCGCCACGGCCTGCACGAAACGCTCGTCGAGACGTTTGGCGACAGCCTGAACGGCGTCGGACTCGTCACGGAGGACCTCGCGGGCGAAGGCAAGGGTCGTGTCAGCCGTCGTATCCTTGGGATGGCCTGTGGACGCCATGGGTCACAAGCGTACGCGACCGGGTAGCCCCGCTCTGGAGAGCATGGGCACCAGAAGGCCCATCGGAGGTCCCATGCTCACGGATGACTATCGCGTCCATCTCGACGCCTTCGATGGCCCGCTCGACCTCCTGCTTTTCCTCATCAAGAAGGCCGAGGTCGATATCCACGACATCCCCATCTCGAGCATCACCGACCAATACATGTCGTATCTGGGGCAGATCGAGAAGACGGTCGGCGCCCGCATCGACATCGACACCGCGGGCGAGTTCCTGGTGATGGCGGCGTCGCTCATGGAGATCAAGTCGCGGATGCTCGTGCCCGGCGCCACGCGCATGTCCACGCCGAGCGATTCGGACACGCCCGCCGAGGATCCGCGGGCCGAGCTCGTCCGCCAGCTCCTCGCGTACAAGAAGTATCGAGATGCCGCGGACGATTTGGAGCGGCGCGCGATTGATTGGTCGCAGCGTTTCCCCAGTGCGCCCGTCGGTGTGGACCGCGAGTCGTGGGACGACGCGGTGCGGGCGGCGTCGGAATCGACCGACCTCGAGGATCTCGACGTGCTCGACCTCGTCGAGGCGTTCCAGCGGATCAGCGAGGCCGTGAACTTTGAGCGTCTGGGCGATCACCAGGTGACGTACGACGACACGCCCTTGGAGCTGCATGCCGAGGACCTGCTCGATCGGTTGAAGCGGGAATCCGCGGAACCAGCGGAGGCGGGCGCGACACGCGAGACACCCTTCGCGGCCATCTTCACGGGCCGGACGCGCGGCGAGATGGTCGGGCTGTTTCTTGCGATGCTCCACCTGGTCGCGCGCCGGCACGTCGGTGTGCGTCAGGACTCGGCGAGCGGCGTGATCTTCCTGCGCGTGCTCGAGAGCGAGGCCGACGCGACGCCCCTCTCCATGCCGATGGAATGAAACTTTGCCTCGACGGCTCGATCGTCAACGCGTGCGTACCCGGGGAGTCACTTCAGACTCGCGAGGAATGACGCGAAGCGGTCCATGCCCTTGTTGATCTGGTCCTCGCCGCAGGCGAAACTGATGCGGATGTGGTCCTTGCCGCAGCCGCCGAAGTCGCCGCCCGGGACCATCGCGACGTGGACCTCGTCGAGGAGCGCCTCGCACAGATCGGTCGCCGACGCGATCGCGCGGCCTTTGGGGCTGGCTTTGCCGTAGTACGAGGCCACGTTGGGGAAGGAGTAGAACGCGCCGGTGGCCTTCGCGGCCTTAAGTCCGGGGATCGCGCTCAGGCGCGTGTTGGTGAGTTCGGCGCGTTTCGCGAAGGCCCGGCGCATCTGCTCGACCTGTGGGCCGCACTCGTTGAGCGCCACGCGGATCGCAGGGTAGATGAACGACGTGATGTTGGTGGACATCTGTCCCTGGAGCGTGGCCATCGCCTTGGTGAAGTTCTTCCCGAACTCGCCGGGGATGCCGGTGTAGCCGACGCGCCAGCCGGTCATGCCGTACGCCTTGGAGAGGCCGTTGAGCGTCAGCGTGCGTTCGGCGATCTCGGGCATGGAGCCGACGGAGAAGTGGGGGATCCCGCCATAGGTGATTTTCTCGTACAACTCGTCGCTGAGGACGACGAGGTCGGGGGCGATGGTGCGGGCCGCTTCGGCGCAGACGCGTCCGATCGCTTTGAGTTCGTCGGGGGAGTACATCGTGCCGCACGGATTGCTCGGGCTGTTGAGAATGACGAGTCGCGTGCGGGGCGTGATGGCCTTGCGGATGGCGTCGGCCGAGGCCTTGAATCCCGTCTCGACCGTGGTGGGCACCTCGACGACGCGCCCGCCCGCGAGTTCGACGATCGGGGCGTAACTCACCCACGCGGGGACGGGGATCACGGCCTCGGCGGGCGCTTCACCCGGTGCGGGCGGGTCGAAGAGGCAGTGCACCGCGACGTAGAGCGAGTGCTTGCCCCCGGCGCCGATGCCGATGTGGTCGGGCGTCAGGCCGATGATGCCGTTCTCGTTCTCGAACTTGCGGACGATCGCGGCCCTCGTGTCGGGGTCGCCCATCGTGGGCATGTACTTGGTCTGCCCGGCGCGAAGGGCGTCGATGGCGGCCTGTTTGATCGGCTCGGGGGTGTCGAAGTCCGGCTCTCCCGCAGCGAAACTGAGGACGTCGATCCCCGCGTGTCGCATGGCCTTGGCGCGGTTCATGAATGCGACGGTGATCGAGGGCTTGAGTTCGCGAACCCGGCGGGCGATCGTGGGCATGGCGAGAGCGTAGTGGGGCGTCCCGAGTATGGGCCACGGTTTGGAGTATGATTGGGGTTCTTTGGCGATCGCCGGAACCAGAGGTGGCGGTGGCGGGCCTCGCCGGCGATTGATCCAACTGAGGGGAAAGGCTATTGTTCAGGCCCAGCGAAGGCCGCTGGCGGAATTGCTCTTGAACTGGGAACGCACTCCATGGCTTTGACGCTCGACGCCCGTCGAAAGGTTATTGGTTCGCACCGCCGCCACGAGAAGGACACGGGCTCGCCCGAGGTCCAGGTCGCGATGCTCACCCACCGCATCCGCTCGATCTCGGATCACCTCCAGACGAACAAGAAGGACAACCACTCCCGCCGCGGGCTGGTCATGATGGTCGGACAGCGCAACCGCCTGCTCCGCTACCTCGCGCGCACGAACCCGCAAGGGTACCAGGACCTCATCGCCCGCCTGGGTCTCCGCAAGTAGCCCACGAACATTCCCGGCCCGCGAGTCTGAACGATTCGCGGGCCGATTTGTTTTCGCGGGGCGCACCGGATCGGCCGGCTCGCCACGCGAGAATCACAACGCTCGTGCCCCGACATCCGGCGGCAGAAGGCAAGCCCCAGGCTGGCATCCACGCCCGTGGCCTGAGTCTTGCCTCCTGCCCCTTTGGTTGATCGGGGCCGGGCATCGAATCACCTGCCGACGCCATGATCCGATGCGGACGTGGTGGGCCGGCATGTCGCGCCGTGATGTTCGCGCGCGATTCCAAAGGAGCAGACCATGTCAGATATCAGCGATAACTCCCGTTCCGCCTTCGAAGGAATGAAGGGCCTTGTCCGCGTCCAGCGCGAGATCGGCGGCCGGATTCTCTCCTTCGAGACCGGCGTCATCGGCAAGCAGGCCGGCGCTGCCGTCCTCTGCACGTATGGCGGATCGTCCGTGCTCGCCACCGCCCTTCGGGCCGCGCCGCGCGAGGGGATCGACTTCTTCCCCCTCACCGTGGACTATCGCGAGAAGACCTCGGCGGCGGGCAAGTTCCCCGGCGGGTTCCGCAAGCGTGAGGGCGCGCCCAACGAGAAGGAAGTCCTCACGATGCGGATGATCGACCGCCCGATCCGTCCGCTCTTCCCCGACGGCTACCTCGACGAGGTCCAGGTCCAGGTCTTCGTCATGAGCCACGACGGCGAGAACGACACCGACGTCCTCGCGGGCACCGCCGCGTCCTGTGCTCTCGCCCTTTCCGAGATTCCCTTCGAGGGTCCCACGGCGACCGTCCGCGTCGGACGCGTCCACACCGACGACGGCCCGCAACTGGTCATCAACCCCACCGTCTCGCAGATGGACTTCTCCGATGTCGATCTCGTCCTTGCCGGGCACGCCGACGGGATGAACATGATCGAGGTCGGGGCCGCCGAGATCGACGAGAAGTCCATGGTCGAAGCGCTCGAGTTCGGATACAAGCACATCAAGGACTTGCTCGGGCTGATCGACGAGATCGTCAAGAAGGCGGGCAAGACGAAGATCGTCGGCGATCTCCATCTGCCCTCCCCCGAGGTGACCGAGACCGTTCGCAAGCACGCCGAGAAGGCGATGACCGAGGCCCGGAAGATTAACGGCAAACACGCCCGCTCCGAGGCCGTGGACGCCCTTCGCACCAAGATCCTCGACGAGCACTTCGCGCTCAACCCCAACGGCACGTACGCGCAGTATCAGGAATCCGCCAAGCGCCGCTCACAGGCGAAAGAGGCCTTCAAGCGCCTCGAGGAGAAGGTCACCCGCCGCCTGATCGTCGAGCAGGCCGTCCGCGCCGATGGACGCAAGGCCAAGCAGATCCGCGAGATCACCGGGGCCGTCGGCGTCTTCGCCCGCACCCACGGGAGCGCGATCTTCCAGCGCGGCGAGACCCAGTCGCTCGTCAGCGTCACGCTCGGCACGGGGAAGGACGAGCAGATCATCGACGGGCTCATCCCCGAGTATTCCAAGAAGTTCACGCTCCACTACAACTTCCCGCCCTTCTCCACGGGCGAGGTGAAGCGCATCACCGGCCCCGGGCGGCGCGAGATCGGGCACGGCGCCCTTGCCGAGCGCTCGCTCCTCGCGATCATGCCCGACCCGGCCGAGTTCCCCTACACCATCCGCGTCGTCAGCGACATCACCGAGTCCAACGGCTCGTCGTCGATGGCGTCGGTCTGCGGCGGGTGCCTCGCGCTCATGGACGCGGGCGTCCCCATCCGCGCCACCTGCGCCGGCATCTCCGTCGGACGCTTCGCCGATGACAACGACAAGAACGAACTCTTCGTCACCGACATCATCGGCGAGGAGGACTTCTTCGGCGACATGGACTTCAAGGTCTCGGGCACGCGCGAGGGGATCACGGGCATCCAGCTCGACCTCAAGACGCGTGGCCTGAGCCTCGCGCAGATCGAGAAGATCCTCGACCAGGCTCGCGAGGGTCGCCTCGAGATCATCGAGACGATGGAAAAGATCATCGAGAAGCCCCGGGCCGAGATCTCCCCCTTCGCCCCGCGTCTCGTCTCGCTCACGATCGACCCGGACAAGATCGGCAAACTCATCGGCCCCGGTGGGAAGAACATCCGCGGGCTCCAGGATCGCTGGTCGGTCACGATCGATGTCGAGGACGACGGCACCGTCCAACTCGCCGGTCTCAACGCCGAGTCGATCAACGGCGCCCGCGCCGAGATCGAGGCGCTCTGCGAGGAGATCAAGGTCGGCACGGTCTACACCGGCAAGGTCGTCTCGACCAAGGATTTCGGTGCGTTCATCGAACTCGCGCCGGGGACCGACGGCATGTGCCACATCTCCGAACTCGCCGAGGGCTATGTCAAGAGCGTCAGCGAGGTCGTGAAGATCGGCGACATGGTGAAGGTCAAGGTCATCCTTATCGACGACCAGGGGCGCATCAAGTTGTCGCGCAAGGCCGTCATCCAGGACGAGAACCGCGCCAAGGGCATCGAGCCCGCGCCCGAGGGCGAGGGTGAGCCGGTCGGCCAAGGCTCCGATGACCGCGGGCATCGCGGTGGCGGGGGTGGTGGCGGTGGGCGTCGCCGCGGCGGTGGTGGAGGCGGTGGCGATCGTGGCGGCCGCGACCGCGACTCGAGCCACGCCGAACGCCGCTGATCGGGCTTTGACTTTGGAGCCAACTGGCAACGCGATTGTGAACTCATGAACAGGGGCATCGGTGATAAGCCGTTGCCCCTGCTTTATTTACACATATGCATCGATTCGGGTTTCGCCATCATGCTCGATGCGTTGACGATGCGCATTGACGCGCCGTGGGTGGATGCGGTAGTCTGGGTGGTTTGAGGTCCGAGAACGCCGCAGGGTTGCGGGCCGGGATCTCCATTTCGTTTCGGCGGTGTGTGCGTCCCGCTTCGTTGGAAGGACGAGCCATGTCCGAACAGACCGACGCCCAGATCACCAACGTGGAGAGCGTGGTGCGCTGGTTCGACAAGAAGGTGGGCTATGGGTTCATCGTCGGTCCGGACAAGCAGGACGTGTTCGTGCACTACAGCGTGATCGATGGAGAGGGGTTCCGGGAGCTGCCGGACGGGGCCGCCGTGCGCTATGACGCGGTCCGCGGGCCCGATGGGCGGTGGCGCGCGACGCGAGTCGTTCGGACCGATCTCCCCGAGATCGTGGTGAGGCGCCGTGGGTACTCACGGCCCAGGCGATAGCCGCGACGCGATGTTCGATCGTCGCGTCTCGCTTTCGCGTCGCGGCGTGGTCATACTTCCCGCGTGCAAGGCGTGGTCCCGGGACTCATCGGATTCGGCATGGGCGTGCTGCTCAGCGTGGTGGCGGCCCGGGTGATCGTGCGCCGATCGCTCGCGAAGGTTCGTGCGGCCGAGCGAAGGGCGCGCTCCGCCGAGCGGCTCGCCGAACTCGGCTCGATGACCGGTGGTCTGGCCCACGAGATCAAGAACCCGCTCTCGACGATCGGGCTGAACGCGCAACTCCTGGCCGAGGGCGTGCAGGACCTGGGCGTTCCCGAGGAGACCAAGGGGCGGCTCGCGCGGCGCGTTGATTCGCTCACGCGCGAGGTCGAGCGACTCCGCGGCATCCTCACCGACTTCCTCGAGTACGCGGGCGAACTCCGTCTCGATCCGCGCGGCGCCAACGTGAACGAGGTCGTCTCGGAACTGGTGGACTTCTTCCTGCCCCAGGCCGAGCGATCGGGCGTGCGTCTGCGCATGGATCTCGCGCCCGGCTCGCTCGAGGCGTCGATCGATGTGCCCCACGTGAAGCAGGCGATTCTGAACCTGATGCTCAACGCGGTGCAGGCGATGGCGTCGATGCCGGGTTCGGCGACACGCGAACTCATCCTCAAGACCCACGCGCAGGTGGACCCCGACTCGACGTCCGGCATTTGTGTGCACGTCATCGACACAGGCCCGGGGATTCCCGCGGACGTGCAGGACAAGATCTTCAGTCCATACTTCACGACCAAGTCGGGGGGCACGGGGCTTGGCCTGCCGACCACGCGCCGCATCGTCGAGGCACATCACGGTCGGATCGAGGTCCACAGCGAGCCGGGACGAGGGACCGATTTCGTGCTTTTTCTCCCGCGTGATTCCAAGGGCGCGCCGACGCTGAGCAGGGGACGGCTCTCGTCGATCCTTCGGCGTGGGGCCGCGTCCTCGTGAGCGTGCTCAGGCTGTCGCGTCGCCGCGGATCTCGCGGATCTCGGTTCGCACGTCCCAGAGTTCGGGGAAGAGGACCGTGTCGGAGACCTGGCGGAGGTAGGGAACGCCCGAGGTCCCGCCGGTGCCGCGCTTCATGCCGATGACGCGCTGGACGACCTTGAGGTGGCGGTGGCGCCAGATGAGATACTGCTCGTCGATGTCCACGAGTTTCTCGGCCATCTCGTAGAGGTCCCAGTGCTTCCCGGGATTCTCATAGACGGTGACGAGCGCCCGCACGACGCCGTCGTTGGCGATGTAGGGCTGTGTGACGTCGCGCTCGAGCGCCTCGCGTGGGATCTCGATTCCGCGCCGGTGCATGCAGCGGAGGAACTCGTCATAGAGGCTGGGCGAGTGGAGCGCCGCGCTGAGATCGTCGTAGATCTCTCTGCGGTGCTTGAAGACCTCCATGAGGCGCCGATCCCTGTTCCCCAGCAGAAACTCGATCATGCGGTTCTGGTGCGACTGGATCCCGCTCGCCGGCCCCAGGACGTGGCGGAACTGGACGTACTCGCTGGGCGTGAGCGTCGCGAGCACGGTCCACGACTGGACCAACTGCGACTGGATGTGCTTCACGCGCGCCAGGATCTTGAACGACGACTCGAGTTTGTCGTCGTGGATCAGCGCGATCGCGGCCTTGAGTTCGTGGATCACGAGCTTGAACCACAACTCGCTCGTCTGGTGCTGGATGATGAAGAGGAGTTCGTCGTGGTGCTCGGGCTTGGAGAGGGGCGACTGGGCCGAAAGGATCTGGTCGAGGCGGAGATACCCTGGATAGTCGAGTTTGCCCTCGAGGTTCGTGGTCATGCCGAGTTCCTTGCGGAGTTCGGCGGCAGTGGGGGTGGGGGGGGAGGACTGGGGCGAGCCTGGGGGGTGTGCGGTCATGTCCGCATCGTGTCACGCGATACGGAGAACGTCAACCCGATCCTGGATGTGCCCAAGACGGAGCGAGCGCGGCGAGTTTGACGTCATGCACTCAGGGGACGATGAGATCGGTGCGTGAGTCGCCCACGCCGATGGCGCTAGGCCCCAGGAGCGGGAGAGCGGGCGAGG
This sequence comes from uncultured Phycisphaeraceae bacterium, assembly GCA_964628245.1. Taxonomy (GTDB): domain Bacteria; phylum Planctomycetota; class Phycisphaerae; order Phycisphaerales; family UBA1924. The sequence continues at coordinate 74,280 of CAZVMU010000008.1, forward strand.
CGTCGGGCCAGTTCACAGTGTCGGTCGGCGTGTTGTTGACGATCACGCGCGACCGCGAGTGCATGTACGCCTCACGGTCGCTCGAGGCGCACCCGCCGATCAGCAGGCACGCGAGCGTGCCCCCTGCGGCGATTCGGGCCATCCAGGCCCCCTTGGCTCCACCAACCCAGCGGCGATTCACGGTGTGCTCCCTTCCCGTTCCATATTCGAAAGGTGCAATTCACGACCACGGCGGACAATCTGGATGTCCGGATCCGGTCGTGTTCGGGGCGTCCAGGCGTGCCAAGCCGCACAACTGGTCGCGTAGCCGGCGTGTGTACGGACGTTTGTGAGTCCTAACCGCCATGGCTCTGTCCAGTATCTACGCCCAACTTGAAAAAATGATCCCGAAACTTGTGACTAGATTTTTGATCGCCATCCGTTCGGATGCTGGTTGCGGCATTGTTCGTTTGACGTCGGGGACTCTCGCCGTAGCATCACCCGAACATTGGTCAGTTGATGGCCCTTTGGAGCGTCAGGGAAGATGAAGCCAGCATTCAGCACAGTTGCCTGCCCGCACTGGACCTTGGACCAGATTGCCGAGCGTGCCGAGCCTTGGGGATACCAGGGCATCGAACTGCGATCGTTCGGCTCGGGTTCGACGCAGTTCGCTGGTGACCCGGCGCTGACGGCAGCCTCCAAGACTCGTCTGCTCTTTGATCGCGCGGGGATCGACATCGCGTGTCTCGCGACGTCGATCCGGTTTGATGCGCCGCTGGGCCCGCCGCTCTTGGGGCACGTGCTCCCGAGCACCGACACGAGCATCGCCGAAACCAAGGACGCGATCTCGCTCGCGGCGAAACTCGAGTGTCCTTTCATCCGCGTCTTCGGGTTTGAGATCATGGGGAGCGAGAGCAAGGCCCGGGCGATTCAGCGTATCGCGTCACGCCTCGTGCTCGCGGCGGACGCGTGTCGGAATCGCGGTGTGCGCCTGCTCATCGAGAACGGCGGCTCGTTCTCGACCGCGACGGATCTCGCCGAGATCATCGATCAGGTGAACCATCCGCTGGTCTCCGCGGCGTACTCAGTGGCGGCGGCGTTCAGCGCGGGCGAGCATCCCTCGAGCGGGATCAACGTGCTGAGCGATCGTCTCGAACTGGTGCGACTGAAGGACTATCGGGGCGGGAAGCCCGTGGCGCTTGGGTCGGGCGAGATCCCCAACAAGGAGGCCGTGCGGGTGCTCGCGGCTCGCGGCTATGAGGGGTGGCTGGTGTACGAGCATCCGGCAGCGTGGATCACGGATGCCGGCGGCGACGTCGTGGCGCTGCTCGCCGAAGGCTCGCGCGCGATGTACTCGTGGCTCGACGCGCCGGCGAAGCGGCCCGCGCCCGCGTCGGTGTGAGCGCGTGACGCGCGTTCAATAGCCCGAATCTTCCTTGGCCTTGAGCGCGAGAATGACAATCGCGGGGAGGACCGGCGCGAGCGCCACGGTTGAGGTCAGGATGACTCTCGACCACGCTTTGGTGTGGTTCTTGATCGCCATGTCCACAACGCCGGCGAGGGGGACGCCGACGACGGCAAGGGCGGCGGCCCACCACGGCGTTACATAGAACAAACCGATCGCGAGCACGAACGCTCCGAAGCCGCCGACGAAGGCGCCGATCGCCCCCGCCCCGGCCACGCTGCGTCGCACGAGTGTCGCGAGGAACAGGCCGAGCGTGATCATCGCGACCGATGCCGAGAGTTCACTGAGTTTCGCCTGATCGGTGGGTGCAATGACGCCGATGACGCCCGCGATGCCAAGCCCCGCAAGGACGACCGAGCGGAAGGCCGAGGGCGTCGCCGCGACTCGTCCAACGCTCCACGCCCACGATCCCGCGACGATGCCGGCGAGGATGGCGTACTCCCCGGCCCGCATCCAGTCGATGGTGCCCTTCGCGCCAAGTCGGGCGAAGAGCCACGCTACACCGACTGCCGCGGCGAGCGCGTACCCCAGCGGCGCGGCCCATGTGAGCCGGTTCCGTGTGAGCCAGGTGACCAGAGAGAGCCCAAGCCCGAGGATCACGACGCTCACCACGATCCGCTCGTCGAGCGAAGCCTCCCAGAGATTGGAGGGCGTGAATTCGGGTGGACCGAATCGGATGATCCGCGCGGCCACAATGGCGAGCATCATGGCTATCGGGACCAGGGCGGCGCGCCGCCTCGCGGGTGTGCCCGGTTCGGAGCGGGCAAAGAGCACCACGCCCGCGACAAGTCCGATCGCCATCGCGATCGCGGGTGCCAGGATCATGGTCGTGTCCATGACGCCTCCAGGGGTTTGGGTTGTTGAATCAGCGGGATCGAATGTGGATTTTACTGGGGCTTGCCGCCACGTCCGCCCTCGAGGGAGATGTGGAGGGTGACCTCGTCGCCGACGAACTGCGTGCCGTAATCGATGCCGAAGTCGGTGCGCTTGATGGTGAGGGTGGTGTCATAGCCCGAGACCGTGGCGCCGCCCATACCCGGGCCCTCGCCGACCTTGGTCATGACGACGGTGACTTCCTTGGTCTTGCCCTTGAGGTTGAGGTTGCCCGTGACCTCGAACTTCCCCTCGCCGGCCTTCTTGACGCTCGTTGAAGTAAAGGAGATCGTCGGGTATTCCTTGGCGGCGAAGAAGTCGGGGCTGCGCAGGTGTCCGTCGCGCTTGGCGTTCGCGGTGTCGATCTTCTCCACGTCGACGCTGACCTGGACCGAACTGTGCTCCGGGTGGGCGTCGTCAAAGTAGAACTCGCCTGTCGGGTCGTTGAACCGTCCCCACGAGGTCGACACGTTCATGTGCTTGATCTTGAAGATGACCGCGGAGTGGACCGAGTCGATCGTGAACGCGCCTTCGGCGGCCGGTGCGGGCAACGAGGCGACGGCGGGAGCGCGGAAGGACAGGCCAAGCCCCAACGCACCAGCGGCAGCGAGAGCAACGATCGAAGCAGCGAACTTCATATGGACTAACTCCTTGGGTGTGCAAACAAAGGTGGCGATCGAGACGCGAACGCCGCGTGTCGATCGGAGATCGGCGGGCGAGCCCGACCGATCGTTGGGGATTGGATGCGACGAGTAGACCGGCGGTTTCCTCGTTGCAACAACTTCTTGGAAACTATAGGACGTCCGCCTGACGGATCAGGCGTGTGTTCGGGCTGCCGCTGAGGTTGAGCCAGAGCATCGCCAGGGCCGAGACGCACGCACTTCGTCGGATCGCGGCCCGGTCGCCTGAGAACTTGAATCGCCGGGTGTCCACGCCGGTCGGCGTCGCCAGGGCGATCCAGACGGAGCCGATGGGCGTCTCGCGCGTGCCGCCCTCGGGTCCGGCGAGGCCGGTGACGCCGATGGCGTGCGAGGTGCCGGCGATGGCGCGTGCGCGGGCCGCGAGCGCCTCGGCGCATCGTGCGGAGTACACGCCGTGGGCGTGCAAGAGTGCGGCGTCGACGCCGAGATCGCGTGACTTGGCCTCCTCGGTGTACACGACCCAGCCGGCGCGGAGGATTGCAGAGGAACCGGGAACGTCGGTGATCTGGCCCGCGAGGGTGCCGCCGGTGCAGGACTCGGCGAGGGCGAGCGTCTGGCCTGCGCTCTTCATTCGTGAGACAATGGTTTGGGCGAGGGAGGGAGTATCGTCGGAGAAGATGTGCGGCGAGAGGAGTGGGCGAATCCCGGCGACGGCGGCGTCGAGCGTCGCGTCGGCGTCGGCGATCGCGTCGGGACCCGAGGCGGCGACCTCGAGTCGAAGTCGGACGCTGACGATCCCGCCCGAGGCCGTGGTGCCAACGAGTGGTGAAGCGTCGCGTTTCATGCGGTCGCCGAGGCGCGAGGCGATCTCGCTCTCGCCCAGGCCAACGCAGTGGAGCGCGCGCGTTCGCACGACGCGATCCATGGGTGGACGAAGGCGGGGTAGAACCTGGGCCTCGAACATGGGGATCATCTCGCCGGGCGGCCCCGGGAGGCAGAAGACATCGCAGGGGTTGGCGTTGATCTCGACGCTCGCGAAGAGGCCTGGTGCCGTGCCTCGGAGGTTGGGGAGGGCGTGCGACCCCTCGGGGCGGAACGCCTGCAGTCGGTTGTTGGGCCTCATCGTCGTGCCAGCGGCCTCGAAGAACGCCTCGATCTGGGCGAGGGAGAGATCATCCTGCACGAGCGGCTGGCGGAGGAGCCTCGAGAGGGCGTTTCGCGTGAGGTCGTCGGGCGTGGGCCCGAGGCCGCCGGTGGAGATCACGAGCGGGGCGAACGACGCGAGTCGCTCGAGGGCGGCGACGTGGCGCTCGATGTCGTCGGGGACTGTGGCGTGCTCGATCGGGACGATGCCGAGATCGACGAGACGCTGCGAGAGCGTGCGGCTGTTGGTGTCGAGGGATTGTCCCAGCGTGAGTTCGTCGCCGATCGAGAGGATGGCGGCGTGGGTGTGCGTGCGCTGGTGCATCCGAGCAGGATAGGTGAACTCGGACGTTGAGCCGCTTATGGCAGAATGTTCAAGGGGCGAGCGAGGCGTCTGCGGGAGCGGCGACCTCGTGGATCGCGATGGTGTTGGTCGCCTTGGCCTTTCCGAGCGGACGCCCCGCGAGCAGGACGATCATGTCTGTGGCGCTCGCGAGGCGGCGCGAGAGGAGGAACTGGTCGGCGGCGGCGGTCCACTCGGCGATCGTGCCATTCCCCGGCGGGAGGGCGCAGACGGGCGTGACGGCGTTGTAGAGCGCCATCCGTCGCGTGGCGCGCGGACTGGAGGAATACGCGATGATGGGCATGTGGAAGTTGTACTGGCTGAGGAATCGGGCGGTGCCGCCTTGTTCCGACCAGCAGACAACGGCCTTGGCCTTGAGATCGCGCGCGACCTGCCACGCGCCATGGGCGAGGGCGGCGGTGCTGCGGTGGCTGTGGGCGATGCGATCGGGCGTGGCGGTGGGCGGGCCGAGCGCGACCTGGGCCTCGGCGGCGGTGATGATCCGCGACATCGTCTCGACGACGAGCACCGGGTGCTTGCCGGTGGCGGTCTCGGCGGAGAGCATGACGGCGTCGGTCCCGTCGAAGATCGCGTTGGCGACGTCGCTCGCCTCGGCACGCGTGGGCGTTGAGTTCTCGATCATGGTCTCGAGCATCTGGGTGGCGACGATGCAGGGGCGTCCGAACTCGGCGCAGGTCCTGATGATTCGTTTCTGGGCGACGGGGACCTGGGCGATGTCCATCTCGACGCCGAGGTCGCCTCGCGCGACCATGACGGCGTCGGAACTCTCGACGATGCGCTCGAGGTCGGCGAGGGCCTGGGGCTTCTCGATCTTCGAGACGATGGGGATCCAGACGCCCTCGAGGTTCTGGAGCCCGTCGCGGTGGGCCTTGGCCTCGCAGAGCGCGTTGACCTGGGCGCGGAGGGCCTTGACCTCCTCGGCGCTGCGCACGAACGAGAGCGCGATGTAGTCCATCGCGTGCTCGACGGCGAAGGCGACGCACTCCCAGTCGCGCTCGGTGATCGCGGGCGCGGAGACGTCGCTCTGCGGGAGGTTGATGCCCTTGTTGGAGGTGATCGTCCCGCCGATGGTGACGCGGCAGCGGAGTTCGCCGGCCTTTGCATCGTGCTCGACCGCGAGCATGCGGATCGCGCCGTCGTTGATGAGCACGCGCTGCCCGGGCTTGACCTCGTCGATGAGGAGTTGGTAGGTGACAGGAAGAACAGGCTCGCGCGCGCCGTGGTTTGTGGGCGAGGTTCGGAGGAAGGCGTCGGTGATGCCCTTCTTGAAGACGACGTCGTGTCCGGCCTCGACGACGATGGACCCCCCGCCGCTGGGCGAGGGCGAGCCGACGCCCGCGGGGATCTTGCCGACGCGGATCTTGGGCCCCTGGAGGTCGCCGAGGATCGCGATGGTGCGGCTGAGTTCGGAGGCGACATTGCGCACGGTCTTGAGGCGCGTGGCATGGGTCGCGAGATCGCCGTGCGAGAAGTTGAATCGAAAGACGCTAACGCCGGCGAGGATGAGTTTGCGGACAACCTCGGGCGATTCGCTCGCGGGGCCGATCGTCGCGACGATCTTGGCGAACATCGTCGTGGCGCCAGCGCCATCGGCATCGCCGAGCGTCGTCTGGGGGTTGGGGTGCGATCGGGCGTGGGGCATGGCGGGGGCGCTGGTCTGCGTCATGTGTTTCACCGGGCGGTTCAAAGAGTGAATGGGCCGGTGGAGTATCGGTCCGATCGCGTCGCTACTGGGCGAGACCCTTCTTCCCCAGTTCGACGACCCTGGTGTAGGTCTCGCGGAAGTACAAGGTGTAGCGGGTGGCGCAGTCGGTCTGGAACGATCGGTCGTTCCAGGTGGCGCGTACCGTCCGATAGTTGGCCTCGGTGAAGGGGAGTCGCGTGCCGTCGGGCATCTGGTGCTCGGGGAAGGAGTAGAAGAGCCGCTCCATTTCGGCGAGGGAGTCCTTGGGGAACTCCGGCGTGGTGCGCGCGCGGAGAAGGGCACGCCACGCCTCGCGCTGCTCGTGGGCGGTCTCGATGGAGAAGGCGCCCATCATGATCCCGATGGACGAGCGCCATCCCTTGGGCTTGGTGTTGCTGGCGATGGCGAAGGGATCGACCTGGTCGATCATGGCGGCCTTGTACGCCGACTTCTTTTCATAGAAACTCTGGCGAACAGGAAGGCGGCGGAGTTCGTGCTCCTTGGGCCCCAAACGCACGCCCTCGGCGTTGGTGGGGTTGTTCTGCCCGAGCGGATCGCGCTCGCTGCGGAACTGCCAGAGCGCCTGGCCTTCGTCGGAGAGACAGAACTCGATGAAGTGGCGCAGCAGTTCGGGGTTTGGTCCGCCGCGGAGCATCGAGATCGGGTCGGCATCGATGTAGACCGAGCCGGGCGGATCAACATACCCCACGCGGCTCTCGGATGGATCCTGCCCGGGGAGGAGAATCGCCTGGGCCTGCCCGCGCCCGTAGAAATCAATCGCGAGTGCGGCGGCGGCGTCGCCCTGGCTGACATCGATCGGAGGCTTGGGAGCCGAGTTGGTGAAGTAGCGCGTGTTCGCCGTCATCTCGCGGAGAATGCGCCAGCCTTTCTCCCAGCCGTAGTAACTGAGGATCGCGTCGAGGGTGGTCGTGATCGAGCCGGACTGTCGCGGGTCGGCGAGCGCGACGAGGCCGACGAGTTCGGGACGTCCCAGATCCTCGAAACTCCTCGGCTCGGGGAGGCCGAGTTGCGCGTAGATCTCCTTGTTGTAGACGATGCCGAAACTCGAGAGCGCGGTCCCGATCCAGTACTGGTCCGGGTCGTAGAGGCTTTGTGCGCCGATTTCGTTCGAAGGAATGAGTCGTTCGAGTTCCTTGGGATCAAGGCCGGCCGGCGTGCTCATGGAGATGCCGAAACGTCGCTCGGCCTTGGAGAGATCAAGAGTGGCCTCCACGGATTTCTCGCCCTTGGAAAGCGGTAGGAGCGACTCGACGCCGCCTTTCACCGCGTCGAGCGGAAAGCGGAGATCCATCGGCGCGGATGCGCCGGCGAGCGACACGCTCGTCATGATGGTCGCCGGTGGCTTGGCGGGATCGATCTTGTCGCGCGGGGCGTTGATGGTGACGGAGGTCTCGCCCTTGCCCTCAAAGACGCTCGCGAAGACGACGACGTTGGAGGCGTCCTTGAGCCGCCCATGGTCGTAACTCCCGCCGCCGAACATCGCGTCGAAGGGGATGTCGCCGGTCGTGAAGACGTCGGCGAGGTTGAAGGCGGGATCGGCGAGTTGCCCGGGGTTGGTCCGCGCGAGTTCGTCGAGGTGCGACTTGGCGCGGCTCTCATAGATCGACTGGAGTTGTTTGATGATCTCGCTCGTGCCGCCGGGCGTGCGGAAATCGAGGGCGATGGTGGAGTCGTAGTGGCGGCGATGCCAGTTGGCGAAGGCGAGGGCGAACTCGGACCGGATCTGGGGCACGTGGGGCGTGACGAGAACGAGCGAGCGTGCCGTCCCGTCGTTTCCTGTTGATGCCGGGCGCAGGGCAAAGGGGACGCCGAGCACGATCAGGAGACACACGCCCAATATGATGCGTTTGAGGATCACGGGTCAGTGTATCCGAGCGTGATTCGAGATGGCGTGCACAGTCTCTCGGGAGGAGCAGCGGATGAAGCGGGCGGCGATCGTGACGGGCGCGGGATCGGGGATCGGCAAGGCCGTGGCGCAGGGGCTGTCCGCGCAGGGGTTTGGCGTGGTGCTCGCGGGACGGCATCGGGCCTCCTTGCGCGAGACGGGGGCGACGCTCAAGGGCGAGTGGATGGAGGTCGAGGCCGACATCGCCTCGGAGCCGGACGTCCTTCGCCTCATCGATGCGGCACTCGAGCGCTTCGGGCGCGTGGATGCGCTGGTCAACAACGCGGCGTTGGCGCCGACCGCGCCGATCGACCGGATCGAACTCGGCTCGATCGAGCAAGCCTTCCGCGTGAACTGCGCCGGGCCGATGCTCCTGGTGTCGCGCCTCTGGGAGACGCTCAAGAGCCAGGGCGGCGGGCGGATCGTCAACATCTCGAGCATGGCGACGGTGGACCCCTTCGCCGGGCTTGCGGTGTACGCCGCGTCCAAGGGGGCGATGAACACGTTCACGCGCGCGATCGCGAACGAGGGACGGCGGGCGGGGATCATGGCGTTCGCTGTGGCTCCAGGAGCCGTGGAGACGAAGATGCTGCGATCGATCGTGGACGAGAAGAGCCTGCCGAAGTCGAAGACCCTGCGCCCCGAGGATGTGGCGCGAGTGGTCATGGAGTGCGTGAAGGGCGATCGCGACACGGAGAACGGCGGCGTGATCCTGGTGCCAAGCCCATGACCTTGGCGTGGCGTGTCCTCGGCGCGAGAATCGGATATGGTGTACGCCATGAAAGAGAAACGCGGGCTGGCGCTGCACTGGAAGATCGTGATCGGGCTGCTGCTGGGGGCGGTGGTGGGGCTGTCGATCAACGCGTTCTGGTCTGGCGGTGCGAACGGCACATGGGCGGGCATGGGTGTGAACGACGCCACGGCCTTTCTCGCCGGGAAGGACTCGGAACTCAACACCAACGCGAGCGTGATGGCCTTGGTGTGTCGATTCGCGGTCCGCGCCTCGGGGTTTGTGGGCGATCTGTTCCTGCGAGGGCTTCGGTTCATTGCCGTCCCGATCGTGCTTTTTTCGCTGGTGGCGGGGGTGGCGGGGCTGGGTGATGTCCGCAAGTTGGGGCGCATGGGCGCGAAGACGATCGGGCTGTTCCTCTCGACCAGCGTGATCGCCGCGACGTTGGGCCTTTTGCTCGGGCGATTCGTGGATCCGGGGTCGTTCGTCTCGCAGGAGGCCCGCGACACCATCATGGCGTCGCAGTCGGATGTCGCCGCCTCTAAGGTCGCGTCGGCCGAGGGTGTGAAGCAGACGCTGTCGGCGTGGCAGCAGGTTCTCAACGCCGTCCCGACCAATCCCTTCGAGGCGCTCGCCAAGGGGGAGATGCTGCAGGTGGTCGTGCTGGCGCTCCTGGTGGGGATCGGTCTGACATTTATCCCCACGGAGAAGTCCGCGCCCGTCGTGCGATTCTTTGACACGCTCGCCGACGCGATGATGCACATCGTGCGGCTGCTGATGCACCTCGCGCCGTACGCGGTCTTCTGCCTCGTCGCGCCGGTGGCGGCCCTCTTCGGGCTGGATGTCTTCCGAGGGCTCGGGGTGTACTTCATCACCGTCCTCGTCGGGCTTGCGGCGATGACCTACATCGCGTATCCGCTGATTCTGCGATACATGATCGCCAGGAAGCACGCCATGAGCGTGCGGGAGTTCTTCCGGGCGATCGCGCCGGCCCAACTCCTCGCGTTCTCGAGTTCGAGTTCCGCCGCCACCCTCCCCGTGACCATCGAGTGTGCGAGGGATCGCGTGGGCGTGTCGGAGGATGTTGCGGGCTTTGTCTGTCCCCTGGGCGCAACGATCAACATGGATGGGACGGCCGTCTTCCAGGGCGTCTCGATCATGTTCCTTGCCGAGGTCTATGGCGTGCCGCTCTCGCTCGCGGATCAGATCCAGGTGATCATCTTCGCGACGCTGATCTCGGTCGGTTCGCCCGGGATTCCCGGCGCGAGCATCGTGCTGATGATCATCGTGCTCGAATCGCTCAGGATCCCAGTGGAGGGGATCGCGCTCATCATGGGCGTGGAGCGACTCTTGGACATGTGCCGCACGGTCGTGAATGTGACGGGCGACTCGATGGTGGCGACGGTGGTGGGGGCGAGCGAGGGGAAACTCACCAAGCCCGTGCCCGGAGCGGTGGAGTGATCGCCGCGAGGAAGAACTATGCCGCGTCGCGCTTCGGCTCAGTCTTGGGCATCAGGTGCCCGAGTTCCTTCTTGAGTTTGCGATAGCGCCAGTTGAGCAGGCCCACGACCCCGACGATCACCGCGATGCCGATCGCGAGGTTCCATGGGTTGTTGGGGTCAAGGAAGGGCAACTTGTGGATGACGCCGCGGAGCGCGAGCATCGCACCGTTGCCCAGCATCGTGCCGCAGAAGATCGCCAGAATGGTGGCGGTGCGGGTCATGCCCAGGAGGCGCCCGAAGATCGACCCCGCGATCGCGCCCGTGGCGGCGATGGGAATCGCGACGAACACGGAAAGCCCGACGAACGTGAAGCGGCGGATCCACGGCTGATATCGAAGAAAAAACTGCCCCTCATCACGCAGGCTCAGCAGGCGCGGTCCCAGTTTGGGGATCTTGTAGATGAAACTCGCGTGGAAGACCAGCAGGCACGCCGTGCACAGGTCCATCCACGTCACCATCGTGAAGAGTTCGGGCGTGGAGAGGAACTTGAACTTCGCCACGTCCTCGGCGTGCCCCTCGAACGCCGGGCCGGCCTCACCCGAGCCGAGCAGGATCACGAATCGCCCCAGCACAAAGAAACTCGACGTGGCGGCGGCCACCAGCTTCGCGACAAAGTCCCACCCACGCGTCAGCCCGAGCGACGCGAGCATCGCCCCCGTGAGCACGAAGGGCGCGAGCAGCGTCGCCCACCAGCCCAGCGGATAGTCGCGCCGGAACGTATCGCCATACGTCACCTCGTCGGCGAGGTGATCGTCGTTGCTCTTGAGCTCGTGGGAAGTGGGGCCGTCCATGTGTGTCGTCAATCGCATAGACAGTACGCCTATCGACGGTCGCACGGTCCAATGGCCGCGGGAGCGAAAGAAAACGGGCGCCCCAGTCGGAGCGTCCGCTTCGGTCGGCGTGGTGTGACGCCCGATTGGGCGTCTGTTCTGGTCCGGGTAACCCGGCCGCGAGGGGACTTAGTACGACCAGACGAGGAGGGCGAAGTAATCGATATCGTTCTTCTTCGCGCCGGCGCCGGGGTCGGAGTCATAGCGATCCTCGGCCCCGATCTTGAAGCTCATCTTGGTCTCGGGATCGACGAGGATCTCGTAGGCCGCCTTGAGGTTGAAGCGGTAGTCGCCGAACTCGTCGAGGCTGGGGTAGACATCAAGGCTGGAGGTGAACTTAGAGCGCTCGCTGCACTTGTACGAGAAGTCGGCGCCGAGCAAGCCCTCGGGCGTGATCTTGTTCTCGGGGCTGTTGAACTCCTTGGAGAAACCAAGACCGGCGCGGAGGAGGAGGAACGCCTTGTCGGTCTTGATCGCCTCATAGCCCACGCCGCCGAAAGCCGACGCGCGGTACTCCCACGCCTGGAAATCGTCGTACTCGAGCTTGCCCAGAGCGAAGACGCGCCAGGGGGAGTCCTTGAACTTCCAGTCGTTGCGGAGGTTGAGTTCGGCCTTGTTGGTGGTGACGACGCCGTCGGACGAGGCCCGGGAGTAGACGAGACTCGCGGTCGTGTCGTAGTCCGAGGTCTCGCGCTTGGCGCTGGTCCCGGCGCGGAAGTTGAGCGACTCGCTGTTGCCGTCGGACCCGTTGAGCCCGAACTCGACGGTGCCCTTCCAGCCCTCGGTCCACGACGTGGGGTCCGCCGGGGGCGCGTCATCGAGCATGGTGAATCGCGCCTCGCCGAGCGTGGTGCCCGCGAGGAGCGTCATCGCCGCGAGAGAAAAGACCGTCGAGCCATTGCGGAACATGTCCGAAACCTCCGGGGGGTGTTCGCGTCGAGTGTCGTGGGCGTCCTCACCCCCGACGATACGACGCAGTCATTGGGGTGGCAGTGTATCCACGCGCAACGTTTTCGTCAGAGGCGCGCAAGCAATAGCGTCTGTGTTCGTGCTTACGATTGCGGAAGCACGTTGCGAACGTGCAGTTCCTTCAGTTGCGCCTCGGTCACGCGGCTGGGCGTCTTCGTCATCAGATCCGCGCCCACCTGCGTCTTGGGGAAGGCGATCACGTCGCGGATGTTGTCCGTCCCGATGAAGTTCATGACGAGACGATCCAGCCCGAACGCGATCCCCGCGTGTGGCGGCGCGCCGAAGCGCAGCGCCTCCAGCAGGAACGAGAACTTTTCCCGTGCCTGCTCGGGCGACATCCCCAGCAACTGGAAGACCTTGCTCTGGACGGCCTGGTCGTGGATACGAACGCTCCCGCCCGCGATCTCCTGACCGTTGAGCACGATGTCGTATCCGGCCGAGACGATCGACTCGATCGCGTTCTCGTCCTCAACGTTCGCGTCGAGGAACATCTGCATCTGGTCGTCGTTCGGACTCGTGAACGGGTGGTGCATCGCGACCCACTTGCCCGTGTCCTTGTTCCGCTCGAACATGGGGAAGTCCACCACCCACAGGAAGTTCCACGGGCCTCCCTCGGCACCCGGCTTGGGCACCACGCCCATGTCGCGAGCAACCTTCTGGCGCAGTTCGCCCATCGCCTTGGTCGCGATCGAATACACATCGGCGACAAACAGGATTGTGTCGCCGGCCTGGGCGCCGAGCAGCGCGAGCACCTCGGCCTTCTTCGGCTCGAGGAACTTCGCGATCCCCGTGTCGAGTTTCACGCCGCCGCCGTCCGCGATGACCTTGACCACCGCGACGCCGCCCGCGCCGAAGCCCTTGACGAACTCGGTGTAGCCGTCGGTGATCTTCCGCGTGAGTTTCTCGGCCCCGCCGGGGACGCGCAGCGCCTTCACGACGCCCTTCTTACTCGAGAACGCGGGGAGATCCTTCCCCTTCTCCAGGGCGCTCTTGAAGATTCCGAAGTCGATGGTTCCGGCGAACTCGCTGATGTCCTTGATCGTGAGGTCGTATCGCGTGTCCGGGCGGTCGATGCCATATGTCTCCATCGCCTCGCGATACGACATGCGCCGCATCGTCGGGACGTCGTACCCGGTCATCTCCTTCCAGAGGCGGCGGACAAAGCCCTCCATCGTCTCCATCACCTGGTCGCGACGCACAAAGGACATCTCGAGATCGATCTGCGTGAACTCGGCCTGGCGATCGGCGCGTGGATCCTCGTCGCGGAAGCAGCGACAGATCTGCATGTACCGGTCGCACCCGCTCACCATCAGAATCTGCTTGAACAACTGCGGACTCTGCGGCAGGGCGTACCACGTCCCCGGCGAGTGGCGATTCGGCACGAGATACTCGCGCGCCCCCTCGGGCGTGCTCTTATAGAGGATCGGCGTTTCGATCTCCAGGAAGCCGTTCTCGTCGAAGTACTTCCGCGTGATCTGGTACAACTTGTGGCGCGTGCCGAGGATCTTCTGCATCGTCGGGCGACGCAGATCAATGTACCGGTGCGTTAGGCGCAACTCCTCGTTCGGAAGGTCGGCCTGGTCATCGGGAAGAAACGGTGGATTGTCCGTCTTGCTCAGGACCTCGAGTTTCTTGACGACAATCTCGACCTTGCCTGTCGCGAGTTTGGGGTTCTCGCCGCCGACGCGAATGCGCACCTGCCCCTCGCACGCGATCACATCCTCGGAGCGGAGTTTGTCGGCGTGGCCCATCATCGCCTCGTCGGCGCCGTCCTCGGGGTCAAAGACGAGTTGCGTCAGCCCGTAGCGATCGCGAAGGTCGATAAAGATGAGTTTCCCGTGGTCGCGGTAGGAGTTGACCCAGCCGGAAAGGCGGACGGTCTGCCCGACGTGCGAATCGCGGAGTTGCCCGCAGGTGTGCGTGCGGATGAGCATGGCGCGTGGTCTCGATAAAGGGTGCGGAAACGAGGGGGAGACTATAGGAAGTCGTGCCGCGTCCTCCGCGCCGTTTGGACCATGTCGCCGGGCGTACTCGGAAAGCGTTTCACAAGGGGCGAGATGAGTGTCAAGCCGCGCGTCGGGCCGGCGTCATCCCTCGCAGCATGGCGCCACACGCCGCCTGGAGCGTGTGCTCCCACGCCGCGTGCAGATCATCATTCCACTCCTCGCGAAGGAGTTCCGACATCGTCGCGATCAGTGCGTGCCGGGCGTGCTGGAGATCGCTCGGCGTGATGCCCGCGGCGTCGGCACGCTTGCCGAGTTTCGTAAGCCCGGACTCCAGCGAACCGAACTTCGAGACATTCCGGACGATGTGCCGCAGGTGGGCGAAGGCCGTCGCGTGGAACTCCTCGCTTCCCGTGGGGAGCGCCGCCCGTGCCGCGGGGCTGTCTTCTGACAGTCTCAAGAGTGCTCGGGCGATGAACGCCTCGCCGCATGGCTCGAATGCACGTAAACTCTCCGAAACCTGCCGGGTGGCTCGAACGCTCATCGTGGCTCCTCTCTCTCTCCCTCCGTCGAGCGTCCCAAGGCCGACGGCCCACAACCATCGGCGACGCCTGACAAACACTGCGATCGTTTTCAACCCGCGGTTGCCCGATTCGGGTTCTCGCCCGTGAGCCGGGGGGGATCGTGCGGGGAGGGCAAGGTGCCGCCTCACGACTTGCCACTTCCCGGACGCGGCCACCCACGTTCGCGGGCCTGGGCGGTCCATGGGCCTAGGCTCGATCCATGAGCGTGACCTATTCCTGGAAACTCCTCCGTGCCGGCGAGTTCCGCCTTGACGCGGGATCGATGTTCGGCCTGATCCCCAAGGTCGTCTGGTCTCGAAATGTTCCCATCGACGACCGCGGGCGCGTCACCCTGCAGCACAACTGCCTGCTCCTCGAAGGAGGCGGCAAGCGCATCCTCCTCGAGGCCGGGACCGGAAACAAACTCGACCCCAAGAGCAGAGACATCTTCGCGCTCGAGAATCGCTGCGTCTCCGACGCCCTCCACGAGATCGATTGTTCCGAGAACGCGATCGACCTTGCCATCGTCTCACACATGCACTTCGACCACGCCGGCGGCCTGACGCGCCTGCCCCACGTCGGCGAGACCCCCGACTGGGCCGGCCCAGGCTCGGCGGGCGACCATGGCGTCAAGATCACGTTCCCCAACGCCAGGGTCGTCTGCCAGTCGCGCGAGTGGGACGACGCGATCGCGAACCGGTCGGTGATGACGCGGACCTACTTCCGCGATCACCTCGAGCCACTGCGCGAGCGGATGATGCTCGTGGATTCGCCCCGCCCCTTCGCGACCGGCGTCACGCCCGATCGCGATGAATCGCCCGCGCTGCCCCTCGATCTCCGCACCACCGAGGTCCATCCAGGCATCCGCGTCTTTCTCACACCCGGGCACACCTGGGGCCAGCAGGCCACCATGTTCACCGACACGAAAGGCCGCACCGTCGTCTTCACGCCCGACGTGATGCCCACCGCATGGCACGTCGGCCAAGCCTTCAGTCTCGGCTATGACGTCGAGCCATACACCAGCATGGTCTCGCGGGGCTGGCTCCTCGACGCGGCGGCCGAGCGTGACTGGCTCCTCGTCCTCGACCACGAGCCGGGGAACCCCTGCCGACGCGTCCGCCGAAATGACAAGGGGTGGTACGACCTTGTCGAGGACGGCGTCTGAGCCGGGTGATCTGAGCGGGTCGGCAGGCACTGTCCGGGCCATCAACCGTTCAGACCTCCAGTCGCTCGGCCGAACCCCACGCCCCGTCGCCCTCTACGATTCCCGGATTCGACGCGCCACGCCATGACGCCGCACGCCACGTCCAATCTCGCGACGACCCACTCGCCCGAGGCGATCCCGACGCCGATGGAACCAAAGCAAGCCCAATCTGAATCTGGACTTGTGCCCGCCGAAGCGACCGTCACAGAATCCGGGCACGTGCTCGTCCGCGCCAAGGCCGGCAAGCCCACCCTCATGGACCGGCTGGATAACTACATCAGCCGGCTCTCCACGCGCAACGCCTTCTGGCAGAAGGCCACCTCGCTCATCTGGCTGCCCTATGCCTTCCGCTCGGGGATCCGCCTCCCCAAGCGTTTGGACGAGAACACGTACTCCGCCGTCCTCCCTTATCGCCGGTTCAATCGCAACTGGTACAACGCGATGGCCGGCGCCTCGCTCCTGGGCAACAGCGAGATCGCCGGGGGGATGTACGTCTTCCAACTCTGTGGCGGCGAGTACACCGTCGTCTGCAAGAACCTCGAGTATCGATTCCTGAGGCCCTGTTACGGCCCGGCGGTCTACAAGATCACGCCGCGCGAGGACGCCGCCGCCCTCATCGCCTCGGGTAAGGAGTTCAACCTCACCATCGACATGGAGATCGTCCAGCAGCCGATCCTCCCGAAGAAGGTGCGTCCGACGGCCGAGAAGGTCCTTCCCAAGTCCGTGGGCGAGGCCGTCGCCGGCAAGGAAAAGCGCGTCGGCAAGTGCGTCGCGACCTTCCACATCACGCCCAAGAGACACCAAGTGAGCAAGGGCCGGCGGATTCGATAGAGCGGCGTGGGTTACCGCTTTATCTTTTCGGCCGCGATCTGCGCGAACGCGAGCATGTCGCTCGACCACGAGATCGCCAAAGGCGTCATCCAACGCTGCATGAGCGTCGCGAGCGGCGCACCATTCAGCCAGTTCCAGCGCTTCGACCCCTCGCGCGTGGCGAGCACGAGTTGTGCCGATTCCAGGATTCCAAGGTGCTTCATCACCGCGAACCGGGTCACCGCAGGGAACGCGAGGCAGAGATCGCCCGTCGTCTTCGGGCCGTCGCGGAGCAGATCGAGGAGCGCCCGCCGCGTCGGGTCCGCGAGGGCGCGGCAGACCGCGTCGATGTCGAACTCCGTCGTGGGCATCGGAGGCGGCGTCGGCGACGGTGGATTCGACGCGGGCGCGGCGCCGCGAGCGTCCGGATCTCGCCGACGCGGATGGGTCCTTCTGACTCCTCGTGTGTTTCGTGTCATGACGAGCCCTCGCTGAGGGGAATGTAGAACTCCTCAAGGAAGCATCGCCAGGCCTCATGAGCCAATTCGGCCTCGGGTGGGGACTCACCCATGATCCGATGGTGCACCGACAGGGTGCATGGCCCGTTCGACTCGTTCCCGGTGGCGCACTCGAGCGTGAACACGATGGTCGTCACGCTCGGACCTTCCATGAAGAACGGCCCGACCAGGTCCAAACGGTGCAAAGGCTTGAGATACCGCACCGTCGCCCACCAGCACCCGCCGCCCTCGGGAAAGGGCCTCCACAGCATCCCCCCGGGCCTCGCTTCGAGAACAAGGCCCATGTGCTCTCTCCCCGGATATGACCGCATCCAATCGCCCATCCGTGTTGTGAGAATCTCCCACGCGCGAGCCCGCGAGGCGCGGACGGGGACCTGCAACTTCACATCCAGCGAGAGGTGAGACGTCGGAGCCAGTCGCTCGGTCATGATCACACTCCAACCGTTGATCCCACGAGACCCCCATGGGATTTGGCACCATTCAAGACCGATGGCTCGCGTGAGGCGAACCATCGGCACGCCCCCATCACGCTCGCGTGATGCGGTGTGGGGTCTACTTGGCCGTCAGTTCCACATAGATGTCGAATCGCGAGAGACGAACCGTTCGCTCCTCGTGCCCGTTGGCCGAGATGGTGTACGTCCCGGGCGCGATCCCGACGAGGACGAACTGCCCGTCCTTGCCGCTGGTGCCCTCGGCGACGATCACATCGCCGCGTGTGAGCGTGACCGCGGCGCCGACGATCTCGCCGCCGGTCGATTCGGATGTGACACGACCAGCGATCGTCCCGAGGATGCTGGGAATCGGGAAGACCCCGCTCGATTCGGGCCCGTCGGCGCTCGGCCGCGTGGCCTGGCTCGAGCCGGAGACCCCCGCCCCGGCGATCAGCATGCATGGGAGCACTGAACAAACGATGAACCTGTTCCGCATCTGTGGCCTCACTTTCACTTTCAAACACACCCCCAGGAGCGGGGACAATCATGTGACCATATGGTCACATGTTTTCCTTGTCAACCAAAATCTGATTCCGGGTACCATGTGGCATGCCGACGCGCGATACCGGTCCGGGAGATGTTCGTCGGTCAGCCGCAGCCGAGCCGGACTTGAACCCAACACACCCGACCGTTGAGGCGAAACCGGGTACTTCAGTCGGCGGGCAGGCCGCGAGTCAGCGCCGGTTCGCATCCATCTTGTCGCATGTCTCGCGCGACCACGTGCGCGAGACGGTGGACGTGCTCGCGGCGTTCGGCACCCGGCACACGCTGTCCCCCGACACCGATCCCGGGCGCGGGAACGCGGCGGCGCGGCGGTGGATCAAGCGAACGCTCGAGTCCTTTGCCGCGTTGCCCGGATCGCGGCTGAGCGTGATCGAAGAGGAGTTCGACACCGAGCCTTCGACGCGGCTGCCCCTGGGCGCCAGGATCGTGAATCTGCTGGCGATCATCCCGGGTGTCGATCCTGAGGCCTCGCGCCGGGCGACGTATGTGATGGCCCATTACGACAGCATGACGGCCGACCCGCTCGATTCGACGAGCGATGCGCCGGGTGCCGACGACAACGCCTCGGGGTGTGCGCTCGCGATCGAGGCGGCGCGCGTGCTCTGCACGGCCCCGCTTCCGGGCACGGTCGTGATCGTGCTCACCGGTGGCGAGGAGCAGGGCTTGCTGGGGGCGGCCTTTCGCGCGTCGGCTGCGGCGGCTTCGCGGTCGTTGCACGTGCATGCCGTGCTCAACTGCGACATCGTCGGCGATCCATCGGGTCCGGCTGGGTCGATCCATCCCGCACGGCGGGACGTGGTGCGTGTCTTCTCGGAGGGCGTGCCGATCGCGGCCGATGACGCCTCCCGGACGATGTTCCGATCGAACGGGCTGGAGAGCGACTCGCCCTCGCGCGAGTTGGCGCGATTCATCGCCGACGTTGCTCGATTGGAGATGACCGACGTCGCGCCCATGTTGGTCTTTCGCCCGGATCGGTTCCGACGGGGCGGCGATCACACGCCGTTTGTCACGAGGGGCATCCCGGCGGTGCGCTTCACCGAGCCCGACGAGCACTTCGCGCGCCAGCACGCGCGTGTGGATCGCTCGATCGAGCGGGGCGACCTGCCCCAGTTCGTGGATGCGGAATATCTCGCGGGCGTGACGCGGCTGAACGTGGCGGCGCTCTGCCATCTTGCGAGTGCGCCACCCGCGCCCGATCGTGTGCGTGCCGGGCACTCGCCGACCGGCTCGGGGACGCTGGTGCGCTGGACGCCGATCGCGGCGACGGTGCGCCACGAGGTTGTCTGCCGGTTGACGACCGATGCCGTGTGGCGATGGTCGTTCCCCTCTGATGGACCGGAATTTGCGATGATCGATCTCTGTCTGGACGATCACATCTTCGGCGTGCGGGCGATCTCGGCGGAGGGCCTGGCGGGGGTCCCGCGCGTGGCGATTCCGAGTTCCGAGTGAGTGCGCAGGTCACCCGAATAGCTCTTCTCGTTATCGGGCGGCGGCTCGTCGCGTCGAAACGGGCATTCTTGAATCTGGTCAGGGAAAATCCGACTTCTCGGTGATGGGACATGCCGGAGTGTCCGACGTAGCCCCAAGCGCGGGGGAGTGATTCCGCGCCTGAGTTGAGGACGTGAAGACCAGGAGTCCGCGTGATGAACACGACCAACGAGCGCATCGGCGACAAACTGCTCGCGGCAGGCCTCATCTGCGATGAGGATCTGGTGGCGGCGGTGCACGTGCAGCAGCGATGTGGCGGGCGGCTGGGGCCGCTCCTCGTGGCGCTCGGATCGGTCACCCAGGGCGCCATCGACCAGATTTGGCGCGAGTCGCACGTCGAGCCGCAACTCTCGACGAGAGTGCAACGCGTGATGGGCGAGTGCGGCGTGAGCGGCGTCACTCCCACGTTCGAGTTCTCGAAGATCTACCGGCGCGACACGATCGTCGAGAACATGATGAAGGGCTCGATCGTCGAGCGAACCGAGGTCGAGATTGACGGCCTCGCGACGATGACGCTCGGCGAGTTCACCTCGCCCCAATTCGTCTTTGTGATCAACGCCAAGACCAGCGAGTGCGAGATCCCCGCGGGCGACGAGCAGAAGGTTCGCGCCTGGCTCAAGGGCTTGGATCGAGGCCGGTTGAACGCCAAGGCGGCGTGATCGGTCGCGGATCTTGCGACAAGGCGTGATCGCTCGGGGCGGTTCAGGCTTGGGCCGCGCGTGGTCCCACGATGCGGCAGGCCGCGGCCATGGCAAGCCCGAGGACAATCGCCCACCACGCTTGCGTGACGACGCACAGGATCGAGGCGACGATGAGCGTGACGCCGACAACGACGGAGCATGGGCGCGCCGCACGATTGAAGATCGACATCACGCCGACGACCAGCATCAGACCGCTGACGATTTCGAAGAGACCAGACATAGCACAACTCCCCAGACACGAATGGGGCGGGCCAGAACGTTTCGAGATCCTTTCGGTGCGTGCGGGCCTGTCACCAACTCACGAGACCGCGATTGTGACGGAATTACGGTGCGATTTCAAGTCGCCGGGGTGGAGTTTTGCGAGTTTTCGTGAGGCGCTGACATGATGCGAAACGACTGCGAACAGTGAGTTTCCCCATTTTTACAAACGATCGCTTGAATCTGGCACTTGATGTCAAGATGGGTTGAATGCTGATGTGTATCTGCACTCTCGAGATGCAAGAACTCACGTGTTCGATGGCATGATCAAACGAGATGTCGCGTGGACGATTCCGAGTTGAGTTGATCACGGAGTTGTTCGTATCCCGTGCGTCCCATGAGCGCAAAGGTCGCCTGTTTTCCGAGTTCGACGGCGGGCTGGTCGTAGGCGTCGATGCCCAGCATCAGCCCGGCATACGCGGTGGCGATCTGCCACAGGCCCATGAACTCGCCGACGTGGTGCTCGTCGATCCTGGGGAATCGGATGGTGTAGTTCGGGCGTTTGGAGTGGGTGAGGGCGTAGGCGGTGGCCTTGAGTTCGGCGTTGAGGAGGGCGCTCATGGGCTTCCCTTCGAGATAGGCGAGCGCCTCGACGCCCAGGCCTCTGGGCATGTCCACCTTTGCGGCGAAGGACTCGACCTCGATGAGGCCGATGACCTTGTCGTTGGGGCCCTCGCGGTACAACTGGATCTGGGAGTGCTGGTCGGTCGCGCCCAGGGCCTTGATGGGCGTGAAGCCGGTGAAGACCGTCTCACCCTTGGTGTTCTTCTCTTTGCCGAGGCTCTCGGCCCAGAGTTGTCGGTACCAGTCGGCGAGGAGATAGAGGGCGTTGGCGTAGGGCATGAGGACGTGGTTGGGCTTGCCTCGCTTCCCGAGTTCGACGAGGAGGAGCGCGAGCGTGGCGGCCGGGTTCTCGTTGAGCGGTTCGCGCGAGCAGCGATCGTCCATCGCGGCGGCGCCGTCCAGGAGCGCGTCGATGTCGATGCCGCACATCGCGGCGGAGAAGAGGCCGACGGGGCTGAGGGCGCTGAAGCGTCCGCCGACGCCATCGGGGACGGGGAGTGTGACGAATCCCTCGTCGTTGCAGATCTTCCGCATCGTGCCCTTGGCGGGATCGGTGGTGGCGACGATGTTGCTGGCGTAGTCCTTGCCGAGAGCGGCTTTGAGGCGGTCGCGGATGATCATGAACTGGGCGGCGGTCTCGGCGGTCTCGCCGGATTTGGAGACGACGTTGAAGAGGGTGCTCTTGATTCCGCCGGGGCAGGACTCGCAGAAGGAGAGGACGCTGTGGAAGGCGTCGGGATCGACGTTGTCGAGGACGAAGAGCCGCGGGCCTCGGCGCTTGTCCGCGGGGAGAAGGTTGTGGGTCGAGGGATTGAGTGCGGACTGCAGAGCGATGTTGCCGAGGGCCGACCCGCCGATGCCGAGGACGATGAGGTTCTCGAACCGGCCGGCGCGATCGGCGACGATCTTCTTGATCGCAGACGTGTGCTCCTCGCGGGTGGGGCGTGTCCAGAGGTTGCGCCAGCGTTCCCAGCCCGTGCCACGGGACTTGGCGAGGGATCTGGTGAGTTCGGCCATGCGGGCCGCGGCTGGGCCTTTAGGGTCGAAGGTGGCGGCGTCGAGGCCGTGCTGGGCGACGGTGTTGGAGAGGCAGTTGGTGTAATCGATTTTGAGCATGGCGCAGGGTAGGGCGTGGCGGGTTGATGCCGGGATCGTGCCGTGTGTGCGGTAGCGGATACCCTGTCGTCTCATGTTCCCCGAGATTGAGAAGATCCTGATCGACGAGCTTCGGATCGCCAACCGCGTGGACGAGATCGGCCAGCGGATCACGGCGGATTTGCGCCCGCTGATGGCCAAGGCCGAACAGGGTGGGCAGGAGTTGCGCCTGACGCTGATCCCGATCCTGACGGGGTCGATGGTCTTTGTGGCGGACCTGATTCGTCGACTGCCCGTGAAACTGCGCCTGGAACTGATCGGCGTGTCGAGTTATCCGGGCAAGAGCATGGAGTCGAAGGGCGTCTCGATCAGCCATGAGTTGCCGAAATCGCTCGAGGGGCAGCACGTGCTGGTGGTGGACGACATTCTCGATAGCGGCGCGACGCTGGACGTGGTGACGCGGCTGATCAAGGGGCAGCGGCCAGCGAGCCTGCGGACGTGCGTGCTGCTTCGCAAGCCGGGCAAGGCTCGGGTGGATGTGGAGGCGGACTATGTCGGGTTTGATATTCCCGACGAGTTCGTGGTGGGGTATGGGCTGGATTACGACGGGTTCTATCGGAATCTGCCGAGTATTGCGACGCTCCGGGCCGAGGCGTTGTAGAGGTTTCGTTTCTGGCGTGCGATGGTCGATGGTTCACTCGGCCGATGAACTCCACGATGAACGATGGGTCACGACACGAGGGGCTTGACGTTCGGATCAGGCCGAGCGCGTGGTTCGTTGCGCTCTCGTCGTGGCGATCGATCGTTCTGCTAGGGATCGTGGCGTGGGGGGCGTGGGCGATTGCCGGGCGGACGGCCCCGGCTCGCGCGGGGGTGATCGGGGCGTATGGCATACTGGTTGTGGTGCTGCGGGCGGGCTGGGCCGTGCTCGACTGGTGGGCGCGGAGGTACACGCTGGGCGAGGGGCGCGTGCGTGCGACGTGGGGCGTGGTTCGGCGGAACAGCGTGGAGATGGATGTCGCGCGGATCCAGCATCTCGTGGTGACGCGGTCGCTGGCGGAGCGCGTGCTGGGGCTGGGGACGATCCGGGTGACGTCGGCGGGATCGGATGGGATCGGCGTGGTGTGGCGGTCGGTGGTGGGCGTTGATGGATTGGTGGCGAAGATCCGCGAGCGATCGGACGGAGCGCGCGTGGCGTTGCGGCCGGTGGTGATCGGTTTGGCTGGGGGGATCGGGGCGGGGAAGTCGGCGGTGGCGCGCGCGTTCGAGGCTTTGGGGTGTCTGGTGTCGGATTCGGACGCCGAGGCGAAGGCGGCGCTCGAGTTGCCCGAGGTGCGCGCGCAACTTCGTGAGTGGTGGGGGGAGAAGGTCTTTGATGCCGAGTCGGGGAAGGTGAGCCGGCGGGCGCTGGCGGATGTGATCTTCGCGGACGCGGAGGCGCGCCGGCGGCTGGAGGGGCTGACGCATCCGATCGTGCGGGCGCGGCGGGACGAGATGGTCCGTCGGGCGACGGCGGAAGTGCGGCCCGGAGTGGTGGTGGATGCGCCGCTGCTCTTTGAGGCCGGGCTGGACACGGAGTGCGACGCGGTGGTGTTTGTGGATGCGCCGCGGGAGGTCCGGCTGGAGCGGGTCCAGAGGACGCGAGGGTGGTCGGCAGAGGAACTGGATCGGCGGGAGAAGTCGCAGATTTCCCTCGATGAGAAGCGGCAAAGATCCGATGAAGTGATCGTGAACGATGGAGGGCTGGATCGCCTTGAGGCGATCGCCCGGTCTATTCTGGAGAAATCTCGCGGGCGGATCGTGTCCGGTGCGAGTCGCGAACGAGTGTGAGACGGGCGAAATCGGGGCGTGGTCGCTGGACTTGCCCTGGGCTTTGGATGGGTATACTTGTGTGTTCGCGGAGTTGTCGCGGCGGCCTGATCCGGCGTGCCTCGAGGCTCAGACAGCGAACTTCTTGACACGAATGCACTCTCGTTGAATGTCCGGCGTTGCCGTGGTGTTGGCCTTGTGCCAAGGCCGTGCGGCGGCTGGGGCGGATCTCGGGAGATTCACGGTTTCGAGTCCTGGAGCAGGCGAGACCGACATGGCTTGTGGGCTGTTGCCGGTTGTCGTGTGACGCGAGTGTACAGGCTCGCCTTCACGCGGATTGCCGGGCGTCACGTCGATTCCATCGCCCGTGCCCACGCGGGTGATTTCCACTTTTCAGTTCTGAGTGTTTTTTCTGCGGCGTGCTCTGGCGCGACCGCGAGGCGGCCAAGGCCGAGTGTTCTGTAAGCGAGAAGTTTCATGGCGAAGTCGACCACCACGGATGAGAAAAAGAACGCCGACAAGTCCACGACCCGCGGTCGTGTGAGGCAGGGGACCCCGGTCCGCAGCACGTCGGCCGCGGCGGCCGCCGCCAAGGCGATTGAGCCACCGGCTCGCTCGACCAAGGCCGCGGATCGGACAACCGAGCCCAAGCCCGAGCCGAAGTCTGAGCCACGCTCGGAGCCCCGGAGCGAGAGCCAGAGTGACTCACGTTCGGACACCCGTTCCGAGGGGCGTTCGGAGGGGGGATCTGCTGAGAGCCGCGGCAACGGCGGACGAGGTGAGATGCGAGGCGAGGGCAATGGCGGTCGCGAGAGTTCACGCGACAGCGGCTCGCGTGAAGGCGACAGGCGCGACGGCGGCCCGCGCGATCAGGGATTCCACTCGCCGGGTCAGTCGTTCGGTGGGCAGGGCGGCTTTGGGCACAATGACCGCGGCTTCCGGCGGAAGAAGAAGCGTCGCAAGGGCGGCGGCGGGGGCATGGGCTTCGGCGGGTTCTCCAGCCGGTCGCATGATCCCTCGCTTCCGAGCGATGAGGAACTCGAGCGCGAGGCGGCGGAACTCGACCGGATCGCCAAGAGCGTGGACTCCAAGGCGCTGGGCGAGGCCGTCAGCATCAATGACCTCCAGCAGATGGAGGAGAAGGAACTCTACAAGGTCGCGGATCGCGAGGGGCTGGAGGAGTATCACGATCTGCCCCGGCAGGAACTGGTGCTGAAGATCCTTAAGGCGCGTGCGGCCCGCCAGGGATTGATGTTCGGCGAGGGCTCGCTCGAGGTCATGCCCGACGGGTTCGGTTTCCTGCGTTCGGCGGAGCAGAGTTATCTCCCCGGTGCGGACGACATCTACATCTCGCCGTCGCTCGTCCGGAGATTCGGGCTGCGGCGCGGGATGGTGGTGAAGGGGCTGGTGCGGCCTCCCAAGGAGAGCGAGAAGTACTTTGCGCTCCTGCGTGTGGACCAGGTGAACGGTCGTTCGCCGGCGAAGGTCCACGAGATGAAGAACTTCGAGGAGTTGACGCCTCTGCACCCGGAGGAGCGTTTCGTTCTGGAGACGGACCCGAGCGAGATCGAGTGCCGGGTGGTGGATCTGGTGACGCCGATCGGGAAGGGTCAGCGCATGCTGATCGTGGCCCCGCCGCGCACGGGCAAGACGGTCCTGATGCAGAAGATCACCAAGGCGATCACGAGGAACTATCCCGAGACGCACATCATCGTGCTCCTGGTGGACGAGCGCCCTGAGGAAGTGACGGACTTCAAGCGCAACTGCTCCGGGCCGATGGTCGAGGTGGTGGCGTCGACGTTCGACGAGCAGTCGTCGAGGCATGTGCAGGTCGCCGAGATGGTGATCGAGAAGGCCAAGCGGATGGTGGAGTTCGGCGAGGACGTGGTGATCCTGCTCGACTCGATCACGCGTCTGGCTCGCGCGTACAACGCCGAGATGCCGCACTCGGGCAAGATCATGACGGGCGGCCTCGACAGCAACGCGCTGCAGCGTCCCAAGAAGTTTTTCGGCGCGGCCCGCGCGATCGAGAGCGGGGGGAGCCTGACGATCATCGGGACAGCGCTCGTGGACACCGGATCCAAGATGGATGAGGTGATCTTCGAGGAGTTCAAGGGGACGGGCAACGCCGAGTTGCACCTGGACCGCAAACTCGTCGAGAAGCGGATCTGGCCGGCGATCGACGTCTCGGCGTCGGGGACGCGGCGTGAGGAACTGCTGCTGGACCCCAAGGAACTGGAGCTGGTCTATCGCCTTCGCAAGGTCCTCTCGGACATGAACGTGGTGGAGGCGATGGAACTGCTCAAGGGCAAGATGAAGAAGGTCAAGACCAACGCCGAGTTCCTGATGACGATGGCGTTGGGTTGAGGCGCGCGTATTGGTGACGCGATTGGGGCGGAGCCCTCGCCCCTCCCGTGTCGGCGTTCTCACAATTGATCGACGATGGTCTCGCTTCCGCGAACCCCGGTGTGGGTTCCACCATACAGTCGAGGCGTGATCATCTCGGCCCGATTCCATCGCGGTGCTTTGCTGGTGCTCGCCACCGCGTGGGCGGCGGCGATGGCGTCGGCGGGGTTCTGGGTCACGCTCGAGACGCCGCGGATGTTCTCGTCGATTCCCGGGGCGATCCGGATCCAGATGGGCCTCGCGGGGATTCTGGGCGGCGCGTTTCTGTTCATGGTGCTGGTCGCGGACCGATTGTTCCCACGGGCCGACCGTCGCGTGGTGACGGCGGCGGAGGCGATCACGTTCCTGGGCTTTCTGGTCGGGCTGATCGTTTCGGGTGTCTGGCTGGTGAGCAGCGGAGGCATGGGTTGAAGTCCACGAGTGCACGGCGGGCCGCGGGGCGCGGCTGGGCGAAGGTCTGGCTGGCCACGAGCGCGGTGGCGGCGCTCGGTGCGTGGACGCCGATGGCGTATGCGCGAGTCGAGTTGCGGAGCGCGAACGCACCATTTGAGCATGCCGCTCTCGCGGCTCCCACACTCGATGAGGTGACCTCGGACGCGATCGCGATCGTGGCATTGATGGATCTTCGCGCGATGCAACGTCCGGCGGCCGACGACTATGCCGCGGCGTATTTCACGCTGGAAGAGGCGATTCGATTGAGGCCCGTGGACGTGTCGCTCGCCCGGCGTGCGGCGGAGGCCGCGTACAACTGGGGAGAGGCGGCGTTTCTCGATCGGGCGACTCGCCGCGTGATCGAACTCGACCCGGCGGACTCGGTCGCGAAGTTGCGCCTGCTCTCTTCGACATTCGCGCGGTTGCAGACGGCCGACGAGCGGATCGCGGCGTATGAGCGGGTGCTCGGGTCGGCGGGGGCGTCGTTGGATCCCGCGATTCGGAGTCGTCTCGCGCTCGATGCAGCACTCCTGAAGCGTGAGCAGGGGGACGAGGCGGGATTCGGGAAGTTGCTCGCGCAGGCGATCCAGTTGGACTCGACGAACAAGGACGCGGCGCTCCTGGCGCTCACGGTGTATGAGCAGCGTGTGGACGCGCGGGCGGGGCGGTGGGATCTCTTGTCGAACTTGCTGTATGCCGATCCGCTCGATCCGAACACGCATCGCCGGCTGGCGATCGAGTTCGCGAGGGCCGGGGCGTGGGGGGCGGCCAAGCGGTTCCATTCGAACGAACTGGACCTGCGGTCGCTCGCGGCGGAGCGTCTGAGCCGAGAGTCGTCGGTCGAGGCGTACGTGCTCCGCTGGTTGACGACGACGCCTGAAGAGGTCTTTGATGCGCTGGATCTGGAGGTCTCGAAGCAGCGGGCGGAGGTCGCGCGAGTGCGTCAGGCCCGCGAGGAGGCTCTGCTCCCGACGGACAACCTGCCCGGCGAGGACGACATCCGACTGAGCATCGAGTATGAGCCGATCCGCATCGCGTGCGCGATGGCCATGGGAGATTCCGACCGGCTCGCGCGTTCGATGGCGGATCTCAAGGCCACGGTGGACACCAACACGATCGATCTCCTCGATCCGCTCAAGCGCCCCGAGGGGATGCTCGATGAGGACGCGAAAGAGACCATCCGTCGGAGTTGGGCGACGCTCACACGATGGCGCGCGATCACGGGAATCGATGCCGAGGCGATCGAGGAGGATTTGCCCAAGGCGATTGAAGGACTGGAGGCAGACGACCCCGAGGCGCGAGCGCTCCGGGCGTTGGCCATGGCGCGGAGCGGCTCGTCGCCGACGAATGCCGACGAAATGGCGGACTCCGTGTGGTTCGCGTGGTCGCGGGCGATCTCGGGGGAGCGATCTGGAGATTCGGCGTTGCGGGTGCGTGCGTTGCGTGCGGCGTGGAACGCTTCGGCGTTGTCGCCGGCGGGCGTGATCGCGAGCCTCAAGGCGCGAGCAATGATGGAATCGTCGGGGATCGTGTGGAAGGACCCCGAGGCGGCCGACGCGTTCGCCGCGGGGATTCCCGCGTGGGTCGACCTGATGATCCGTGAGCCGAAGACCTTCGAAACGCTGAGCGTGCAGGTCACGCCGACGTCGGCGGGGGCGCTCGATCGCGCGATGGCGAAGATCAAACTGAGGAACATCTCGCGGATCCCGCTCGGGCTGGGCGTGGGCAAACCGATCAACTCTCGCGTCATGTTCGCGCCGTCGTTCTCGGCAGGGCCTGATATCTTCGTGTCGCTGGTCTTCCCGGAAGTTCTGGACTGTGCATCCAGGCTGCGGCTGAATCCTGGGGAGTCGCTCGAGGCGGAGTTCCCGCTCGAGATCGGGCCGACGGCGTGGGTCTCGCAGACGGCGTCGGGCGTGGCGACGCGCACGCGATGGCGCGTGCTCCAGGGATTCGTCGATCTGCCCGGCGGCGGTCGCGACAAGGGACCCGGGTGCGTCGAGACTCAGACCGATTCGATCGTGCGCGGCGCGATCCCCGAGGCGAGGCAGACACCGGCGGAACTGGTCGAGCGTGTGAAGACTGCGGCCTCGCGCGATCTGCCAACGCTGCTCACCGCGGTCCGTGCGGTGTTCGCCATGAGGGAAGGAATCACGACCGAGGCGGGCGGGCTTGAGACGCTCGCGGGGGCATTGGCGACGGCGTATCCGACGTGGGACGTGGCGTCGCGCCGATGGGCGATCGCGGCGATTCCGCCGTCGGGTGAGATTCCTTCGTTGAAGGCGTTCGATGATGCCGTGCTGAACGAGGCCGAGGTCACGCTGCTTGGGCTGGCGATCGTGACGCGGGCGGCGTCGGCGGATCTGCCGATCTTTGAGCGGGCGCTCGCGAGCGGTGATGAGGATCTTCG
Source organism: uncultured Phycisphaeraceae bacterium (assembly GCA_964628245.1). Classification (GTDB taxonomy): domain Bacteria; phylum Planctomycetota; class Phycisphaerae; order Phycisphaerales; family UBA1924. The sequence goes on from CAZVMU010000008.1 coordinate 103,562, forward strand.
ATTGCTCGCGGAGATCCAGAAGCGACGCCTTGCCGATGGAGGCCGTCCGTACGCGGTGCGCGGGACGTCGCTGGCGCGCGGCGTGGGTGCGGCGTTGCGGTTCCGTGATCTTGGTGTCGTGCTCCAGCCCCAGGGCGTGCCGGCGGCGAGTGGCGCCGGAACTCCACCGGGGCGGTGATGGGGACGCTCGTGCCCAACTCCAGTAAGGAGCGTGCGCGGGTCGTGCGGCAGGTCGCCGGGTTCGCGATCGCGACGGTCCTCTTTGGTCTGGCGTGCGTGGTGGTGTGGCGTGATCGCGAGGCCATCTCGATGATTCGTTCGTCTGTGGCCGCGGGTGGCGCGCCACGGTTGGCGGTGGTGTGGGTGCTCGTGGCGTTGAATGTTGTGTGCACGGGCGCGACGTTCTGGTTTCTCACACCGCTCGATGGGCATGGGCGGGCGCGGGTCGGCGCGCGGGAGATGTTCTTCCTGATCTCTGGGGCGAACCTGAGCAACTACCTTCCGCTGCGCGCGGGGATGCTGGGGCGGATGGCGTATCACCGGACGTACAACGCGATCCCAGTGCGTGAGTCGGCGGGGATTCTTTTCCGGTCGCTGCTGCTCTCGGCGGGCGCGGTGCTGACGCTCGCGTTTCTTGGCGCGACAGTTCTGCGCCCGGATCGCGGGATCGTCGCGTGGGCGCAGGCGGGCGCGGTTGTGCTGCCACTCATCGCGGCGTTCGGCGTGGCGGTTTTCATGCGCCATCAATCCGGCGGACGGGGCGGCGTCGCGCGCACGGCGTTGGCCTTCGCGGCGCGGTACGCCGACATGCTCTGCTGGGCCGCGAGATACGCGATCGTCTTCTCGGCGGCGGGCCTGGATCTCTCGTGGTCGCAGGCGATCGCCTACACCGCGATCGCGCAGGTCTCGATGACGATCCCGATCGTCGGGAACGGGCTTGGCCTTCGCGAGTGGATGATCGGCGTCCTTGGGGCGGTGCTCCCGGTCTGGGCGGTTGGGACGGTCTCGACGACGACGCGCGATCAGAGGCTGGCGGCCGAGTTGGTGCACCGAGGCGTCGAGTTGCTCGCGATCCTCCCGCTGGGTGTGCTCGGGGCGATGTGGGTCGCGAGGCGCGTGGCCAGAGGCAAACAGGGAACAACTGCCGTGGAACCCGATGGATCGGCGAGCATCGAACAAGACGGGGACGCCCCATAATCGCTGGATTTTGGGGCGTTCGATTCGGCGTCGACCGATGGCGGTGTCCGCGATTCAAGGGTGTTGTGCGGTCGCGACGAAGTGATGCAGGGGTCGAGGTGTTGTGGCGGTGTATGGGAGCCGGGGCGGGGCTCGTGCGAATCGGGTGGTGGGCAGGCCAAGGACGGGCACGATGGTGAACAAGATCGAGCAAGACCATCAACGCTTCCGGCAGATCGTCCGGGGGAAGATCCGCAAGGACCTTCGGCGGTTCCTGTCGCGCGGCGACCTCATCGGCAAGGAGGGCGGGCGATACGTCTCGATCCCCGTTCACGACATCGACATTCCCACGTTCCGCTATGGCGACAACTCCGGCGGCGTGGGCATGGGTGAGGGCGACGAGGGCCAGAGCGTTGGCCAGGGCAACAAGGGACAGGGCGGCGAGCAGGAGGGCCAGCACCTGCTCGAGGTCGATGTCTCGATCGAGGAACTCGCGGATATTCTCGCGGAGGAACTGAGTCTTCCCCGCATCCAGCCGCGCGGACAGCATCGCATCACCTCGATCCGCGACAAGTACACGGGGATCCGCCCGGTCGGGCCGGCGTCGCTGCGCCACTTCAAGAGGACCTATCGCGAGGCGCTGAAGCGGCAACTCACGCTTGGGACGTATGACCCCGAGAACCCGGTGATCATCCCGATCAAGAACGACCTTCGCTTCCGCACGTGGAGCGAGGTGAAGAAGCCCCAGAGCAACGCCGCGATCGTGTACATGATGGACGTGTCGGGCTCGATGGGCGACGAGCAGAAGGAACTCGTTCGTCTGGAGGCGTTCTGGATCGACACGTGGCTTCGGCGAAACTACGAGGGGATCGAGAGCCGGTACATCGTGCATGATGTTCGGGCCGCCGAGGTCGATCGCAAGACGTTCTTCAGCGTGAAGGAGGACGGCGGGACTCGGATCTCGTCGGCGCTCTACTGCGCGAAGGACCTGCTCAAGGCCCACTATGACCCGACGGACTGGAACGTGTACCTTTTCCACTTTTCCGATGGCGACAACTCGTCCGACGCCGACAATCGCCTGTGTGTGCAGTTGCTCCAGCAGGATCTCCTCCCGATCTGCAACATGTTCGGGTATTGCCAAGTGGCGTCGGCGTATGGGAGCGGGAGTTTCCTGGGCGTTCTGAACGAGGCCTTCCCGACCGGCGAGTCCGACGAACTTGGTCCCCGCCTTGTGACGGCAAAGGTGAACTCACGCGACGACATTCTCGACTCGCTGCGCACGTTCTTCAAGGCGGGTCGATAGCGAGGCGTAGAGTCCTTGGCGATGGATTGCCGAATATCGAGTCGCCGGGTATAGCGACGAGTGGATCGGAAGGTGGTGGGCGGGGGGGCGGAGCCGGGCTTGCTGTTCTTCATGTTCTATGCCGTGATCGTGTGGTACGTCATCGCCAGACATCGGCGGACGGTGTGGGGCTTTGCGATCACGGTCGCGTCGGGTCTTGGTGTCGCGATGGTGGGGTACGTGCACTATGAGATCGGGCGCTGGTCGAACGGACGAATCCAAATCACACTGATGCAGGAGATCCTCTATCCGTATGGCGGATTCGTCGTGCTCATGGGGCTGTACATCGCGTGTTTGCCGCGAAGATCGCCCGAGGGACACTGCGGGTCCTGCGGGTACAACCTGGCCGGGTTGGAAGAGTCAGAGGCGAGCGTTCCGGCTCGCGCCTGCGACGGCGAATCGCTCGAGCGCGGTGAGGGCATCCTGTGCCCGGAGTGCGGCGTGTGGCGGCCGGCTCTCGAGCCGCAATTCACGGTCCACGCATCACCGAGCGGTGTGAGCGGGCGCGTGGCGAGGACGTCTGCGTCGATGAGTCCGTTGAACCGTTCAGCCGCGGATCACGCGATACGCGATCCCGAGCAGCAGGATCAGCCCCGGCATCCCCGCGATGAGGACCCATCGGAGGATCGAAAGTTTCTGGTCGGTGAGCGGGATCACAACCGGCAGCGTGCGTGAGATCGGGCTTTGGGCGATGGAGTCGTCCTGGTTGCAGAGCCAGGCGATGGCGGCCTCGAAGAACTCGGTGTTGCCCGGGTTTCGCGCGACGAGTCGCCCGTCGATCGTGACGGCTCGTTGGGCGACGGCATCGATGAACCAGCCGTTCGATCCGACGACCACGACACGCTGCGGACCTTTGGAGGTCTCACGCTCGGCGGCGGCGGCGAGAGTCCAATCGCGAGTGAGCAGGCTTAGCCCCGCGGGTGTCTCTCGATCATCGCGTCCCTCGTCATACTGCGGCTTGTTGGGCATGAGATTGCGCTGGTCGGAACGCGCCTGGTAGTACTGGAGCCACGCGGATTCGGCCCAGACGTTGGACTGCGGTGCCTTCTGCACGATGAGCGGCTCGATCGAGACTTTCTCCGCCGGCGGGTTCTCGCTCTTCATGAGTGGGAGAGGCCAGAGCAGATACGTTGGCAATCCCGCGACCGCGTGGCTGATCGGGTGGCGACCCTGCGGCGGTTGCACGAGCACGCCTGGCTCGACGAGACGGCCTCGCCCGGAGGTCGGCGTCTCGACCATGAGCGGTCTTGCTGAACTCACCGACATTCCGAACTGGGCAAGGATCGCGCTGAAGGGGTCCTTGTCGCCGATCGTGGGCAGGGTCGAGGGATTGAGGCTCAGGAGGACGCGCTGATTGTCGGTGATGAGGCGCGAGACGACCTCGGCGAGCTTTGAGGCTCGCTGCTGCCCGGGCGGTTCGTTGGGCCCGCCCGCGGAGGCCGTGGCATCGGGGGGAATCGTGACATACACGACCGGCTTCGGACGCGCCGGGTCGGTGGGCGGGAGTTGCGGCGATTCCTGAAGCAGGCAGGGCCACTCGACGGTGTCGATGCCGCGTGTGTTGAGGCGCTGCATGAGCAGGTCGAGGAACTTGAACTGATCGAGGTAGGCCCGCGGTTCGGCATGGACGAAGACGACGACGGGCGCAGGCATGCCGCCGATCGCCGAGAGTGCCGAGGCGAAGAGTTCCTCGGCTCGACGCCCGACATCGACGGGCGAGGCCTGCGTCGCGTTCATCCAGGGCGTCGTTGGGAAGAGCGCGTCGAGATCGATGCCGATGAGCGAGCCGGTCTCGGGACCCATCGCCAGCCCGACGCTGCCCTGGCGAAGGGCGGCGGTGATGCGGAGGACATCGGGGCGGATGAGATGGGCGAGGGGCTCGGCGGCGATTGAGAGTTGGTCGCGGACATGCTCGGCGCGGGTTGCCGCGGACTGGAGTTGCTCGATTCCCGCGGCGGCCTTGCCGCTCGCGATGAGGGCGCGAAGGTCGCGGGCCAGGCCGCTGAGTTGCGAGGCGCAGACCGACGCGTTGGTGCGAATCGTTCCGGCGGCCGAATCGGTCTGGGGCAGAAGGATGTCGGCGGTCCGCTCGGCGAGGGCATCCTGGGCGTTGGTGACGGCGGATTCGAGGTCGGTCGCCATGATGCCGGCGGCGCCCGCGGCCTGCTCGAGTTGCAGGCGGAGTTGCGTGTCCTCGGTGGTGGAGCCCGAGATTCGATTTCGTGCCTCGAGCAGGTCGGTGGCGAGGCCCTCGCGCAGCGTCTTGGCTCCAGCGGACACCATGCCCTTCGCGGCCTCGACCGCGGCCTTGGCGTTGTCGAGTTTTTGCTGATCGCGCGCGACAAGGTCGGCGACGAGCGAGGCGTACTCGGCCTTGCCGGTCGAAGAGTTGGTGTCGATCCATCGCGAGTGGACGTGGGGCGAAGCCATCTCGAACTCGCGGAGGACGTCGGCGACGCGCTGGCGTGCCAGCGGATCGACCTCGGTCGAGAACTGGTGGGCGAGGATGATCTCGTGGTCACCCGAGAGACGACGGAGAAGTGTCTGTGTGCGTGGGGCGAGCGCCTGGGATTGAGTGGCCGTGAGGTCCCATCGCTTGGGGAACTTCTCGGCGAGGACGTTGAGCATGACGGCGCACGCGGCGACCGCGATCGCGGCGAGGCCGACACCCATCGAGAGGCGGACCGATCGGACCCACAACGAGGAAGACTTGGAAGCGGCCGCCTTGTTCCCGGCAGTTAGTGCGGGAGTTTTGGTTTGCGGAGGTGTGGGCGTGCTCATCCGCGCCACCTTCTGGAGTGGACCGAGGCGAAGGCGAGGGTGATCATGAGCGCGATGGAGGAGAGGAAGAAGATGAGATGTCGCGTGTCCACGACGCCCTTGGCGAAGTCGCGTGTGCGGATATCGAGCGAGAGCAGATCGGCGATTGGGCGGACCCAGGCTGGCCCGTTGTGGACGGCGACCGCGGGCCCGGCGAGGAGCGCGATGAGCACAAAGAGCGTCGCGAGAAAGGCGAGCGTCTGGTTGCTCGTGAGCGACGAGATGAACAGCCCGATCGCGAGATAGAGCGAGCCGAGCAGGACGAGGCTGAGATAGCCCGTGAGGATGGGCCCGACCTCGGGCTTGGGGTCGCTGGCCTTGAAGAGCACGAGGGCGAGCACGACGCTGGGCAGACCCATGATGAGCAGGAAGAAGAACGCGCCGAGGAACTTGCCCAGGACGAGGGAGAGATCGCCGACGGGCGAGGTGGCGAGGGCCTCGATCGTGCCGCTGCGATACTCCTCGCTGAAGAGTCGCATGGAGATCGCGGGGACGACGGGGATGAGGAGCCACCCCGAGAGCGTGAAGAAGCCGCGCATCGTCGCGGGGCTTCCGGGCACGAGCGTCTGCAGCGTGAAGAGCGTGCCGCAGAGCAGCGCGAAGAGTGCGAGGACGATCCACCCGGCGGGGAGCCTGAAGAAGGAGCCGCACTCTCGCGAGGCGATGGCGTGGACGCGGGCGATCATGCCGACACCATCCTGGCCTGCTCGGGGGGCTCCTCGACGAGTTTCAGGAAGATCTTCTCGAGCGTGGGGACTTCGTAGCGCAGTTCACGGATGAGCACGCCCGCGTCGAGGGCTGCCTGGGCGATCTGCTCGCGAAGGTCCGGCGCGCCGGGCCTGGCGGCGAGCATCCAGATCGACCACCCCTGCACCGTCGCGGCCCGGTCGGGCGTGTCGGGCTGGATGTCGGCGATGTGCGGGATGTTCTGCCAGACCTTGTACATGCGCTCGTCGTCGCCGGGTCGTGATCGCCGGCACTGGACGACGTATGACGCACGCTCGCGCGCCTTGGCGACAAGGGCGGCGGGGTCCGCGTCGGCACGCACCTCGCCCCGCGCCATGATGATGACGCGATTGCACAGCCGCTCGATCTCGGCGAGGATGTGGGAACTCACGAGCATCGTGCGCTCCTTCGAGAGTTCCTTGATGAGTTCGCGTGTCTCGCGGATCTGGCTCGGGTCCAGCCCGTTGGTCGGCTCGTCGAGGACCAGCACGGGCGGCTCGTGCAACAGGGCCGCCGCGAGACCGACACGCTGCTTGTACCCTTTGCTGAGTTTCCCCACGCGCCGGACGGCGACCTCGCCCAGCCAGCAGCGATCGATCGCCCGACGAACGGCCGTGGCTCGCATCGTCCGATCCATGCCATACAGCCGTGCTCGGTAGGACAAGTAGTCCACGGTTCGCATCTCGGGATAGAGCGGTGCGGCCTCGGGGAGATAGCCAACGCATCGTCTCGCGGACAGCGGCTGCTGGAGCGCGTCGTACCCGCCGACGGTGACTTGGCCGCTGTCGGGGGTGGAGTACCCCGTGATCATGCGAATGGTCGACGTCTTCCCGGCCCCATTGGGACCAAGAAGTCCTGCAACCTGTCCGGGGACAAGCTCGAACGTAATGCCACGGACGGCATGGATCTTCCCGAACTTTTTGTGAACACGTGAAACGGTGATCATCGGCTAGCGTCCAATATCGGTATGGACGTGGGACGCGCAAGAGTGAGAAGGGTTCAAGGGATCACTTTCGTATTTTGTTCGCATAGTGAGGCCGGCGTGGGGGATGGCACCCTAATCTGTGGCCACAAGCGTCTCGGGGCGTGGATCACGCCGATAGTTTCAAGGACATGAACTCTGTGGGCTCCAATGACGCTTCGTGTGCTTCCGCCGATGACCGTGGAGGGAAGTCTCCATCCGGGTCGAGGGCGGGGTCATCGGGAACCCAGGCGACAGGCAGCGGCAACGACATGGATGGCGATTCGTTGACGGGCAAACCCAGGGACTACGAGCCGCGCAAGGACGCGGTCGCGTGGTCCGTTCTGATGCTGGATGCGATCGGCGAGGGGGTCTGCCTGGTCAATGTCCACGGCACGGTCCTGTGGGCGAATGAACCGATCCGCGTGTGGGGTTCGGTCCTGCTCGGCGAGGTCGCGCGGATTTGTCGCGAGAGCGGGCCCGCGTTGATCGGCGACACCAAGCCTGCACGCGAGGTCGTCCGGCATTCGGCGATGGCCTCTGTCGGCGGAAAGCACTTCGAGATGGAGTTGTGCCCGCTCGGGCCCACGAGCGTGGAGTCCTTCGCCCGCGATCCCGATTGTCCGCTTCAACTTGGTCAGCCCGCGATCGCCGTCATCGTCCGCGATTCGACGGCGTCGCGCGAACTGAAGCGCCAGATCGACTCGATCGACCAGGCGGGGAGCGAACTGGTCAACCTCGACGCGGACTCGGTGCGAAAACTCAACGCCCACGAGCGGTTGAAGTTCATCGAGGAGAAGATCATCCGCTTCGCGCGCGATCTCCTGCACTTTGATCACTTTGCCATCCGCCTTCTCGACGACAAGACCGGGAAACTCGAGTTGGTCATGGGGCATGGGCTTCCCCCGGAGTTCGACCTCTTCGAGATCTATCCCAAACTCGAGGGCTGCGGCATCAGCGGTTACGTCGCGGTCACGGGGCGGAGTTACATCTGCAGCGACGTCTCGAAGGACGACCTCTTTCTGCCGGGCGTCTCTGGGGCGAAGTCGTCGCTGACGGTGCCCCTCAAGTTGAATGATCGCGTGATCGGGATCATGAATGTCGAGAGCCTGGTGGACCACGCCTTCACCGAGCGTGACCGCCAGTTGGCGGAGATGTTCGCGAGATACATCGCGATGTCGATGCACATGCTCGATCTCCTCGTCATCGAGCGCAGCACGACCAACCAGAACGTCTCGGGGCGAGTCGAGGGGGAACTGGAGGAGCCGCTGCGTGACATCGCGGCCCTGGTCGAGCAACTTCGGGCCAAGGCCGCGGGCGATCCGCACGCCTCGGCGGCGCTCGAGCGCATCGCGACTGACGTCGTCTCGATCCGCGAGCGCGTGCAGGATTGTGCGCGCGGGCCGACGACATTGCTGGGCGTCGAGAAGGCGCTGACCGCGACCGACATCGACCCGATCTATCGAGGCAAGCGCATCCTCGTCGCCGACGACGAGCCCAAGATCCGCCAGATCCTCGATCACGTCCTCCGGCATCACGGCTGCGTCGTGACCGTCTGCGAGAATGGCGCGAAGGCGATCATCGAGATCGACAAGGCCGTCGAGGCGGGCGTGCGGTTCGACCTCGTGCTCAGCGATATCCGCATGCCCGACCGCAATGGCTACGAGGTCTTCTCGTCGGTGAAGCGCGTGATGGAACTCACCCCGGTCATCCTGATGACGGGCTTTGGGTATGACCCGCACCACTCGATCGTGCGCGCCTCGCAGGAGGGATTGCAGGCCGTGCTCTTCAAGCCGTTCCCCGTGGAGCGATTGCTCGACGAGGCACGCAAGGCGCTCCAGGCCTGAATGGATCGAGGGATCCGGCGCTTCCCGCGTTCAATTTTTCACGTTGACAACGTTGTGTACGGCTCCGGCGCATCGGTATTGCGTGCGCGCCGCACTCATGAAACCAGTTCTCGATCGATCCACCCGGGCCTACGGTACCTTCGCGGGCCGGTGTCGGTCCGGGAGTGGCACGCTCGCGCGTTCACGCGCGATTCGGAGGTGGATCATGCAAGAGTTCATCCAGATGGCGGTCAAGCAGTTGGGCATCAACGAGCAGCAGGCCAAGAGCGCCACGAGCGGTGTGCTCGGACTTCTGCAGAAGAACGCGCCCGCCGACGCCTTCAGCGGCGTGATGAGCAGCGTGCCCGGCGCGTCCGACCTGCTCAAGGGCCTGGGCGGCAACCCCGGGGCGAGCAGTGGTGGGGGCGGACTCGGCGGGATGCTCGGGGCGGCGTCGTCGATGCTTGGCGGCGCGAAGCAGGGTGGAAGCAGCATCCTCGGCGCGGCCGGGTCGCTCCTTGGTGGCAAAGGTGGCGACGCACTCGGCGCGCTCGGCTTCCTCTCCAACTCCGGGCTGAGCCTCGACAAGGCCGGCTCCTTTGTCAACCTTCTCGCGGGCTTCCTCAAGCAGAAGGCCGGAGCGGGCGCGGTGGACACACTCCTCGGCTCGGTCCCCGAACTGAAGAAGTTCATCGGATAAGACGCGCGATCAGCGCATCGCATCCTTGAGCACCGCGGCGGCGGCGCGGCCGCTGTCGTCGTCGCGCGCGTTGGCCCAATCCAAGGCCGTCCGTCCGTCCTTGTCCTTCGCGTTGGCGTCGGCGCCGTTGTTCAGAAGCAGCAGGATCCGCGGCTGATCGGCGGCGTCGGCCGCCCACATGAGCGGCGTCACTCCATCGACGCCCGGCGTGTTGGGGTTGGCGCCCGACTCCAGGAGCAGACGGAGCAGTTCGATCGCGTTCTCATCGCCCGCTGGCGATTTGGCGGCGTGCGCGAGGATCGTCACGCCGTCGTTGTCCGCATCGGCGATCGGCGCTCCGGCTTTCAATAGGCGTTTCGCGACATCGAGGCTCGCGTGCATCGCGGCAAGCGAGAGCGGCGTCTGCCCCCAGCGGTTGCGGGCGCGGACGTCGGCCCCGGCCTCGATCAACCGATCGACGCACGCGCCCTCGCCACGGGCGGCGGCGATCATGAGCGCGCTCCACGCCTGATCCGTCCGCGCGTCCACCGACGCCTTGGCCGAGAGCAGCGCCTCGACGCACTCCATCCCGCCCCAACCCGCGGCGAAGAAGAGGGCCGTCTTGCCTTCCTTGGAGCGAAGATCGGGATCGGCCTTGGCCTTGAGGAGCGCCCGCACCGCGTTGGGTTTGGCGCGGAGCGACGCGAGCATGAGCGGCGTCAAGCCTCGCTCGCCCGAGATCGGCGTGGGCAAGGCCGCGTTGAGATCGCTCCCGGCGCGCTGCGCGGCGGCGATGGCGGCGTCGTCCAAGGTGCCCGCCGCGGCGAGATCGTGGAGCGACGACGCGGGCGCCGGCCTCATGGACTCCGGGCCGGCGGCGTCGACGCGGTTGGTCTTCTCGAACGAATCGACCGCGTACCACAGCCCGCCGCCGACGAGCATGAGGAAGCCGATGAGGAGGATGACGGGAACTCGGTTGGGAGAGGGCGTGGTGCTGGAGGCCGTGGACACTGGTCAATCCTCCTCGTGGTGGGGCTTGTACGCGGCGACGACGGCCTGCTGGACCTGCGGCGGCGTGCGCTCGTCGTGGCTGTAATCCATGGCGAACGTTCCCGCGCCGCCGGTCATGCTCTTGAGTTCGTTGGCGTAGTTCTGGAGTTCGCCGAGCGGCGCCGTGGCCCGCACGATGCACGAGTCGCCCGCCCCCCCTCCGACGACGTCGGAACTCTGCACGCGGCCGCGCTTGGTCGAGATGTGCCCGGCGATGTCGCCCATGTAGCGAGCCGGGGCGGTGATCTCGAGGTCGACGTAGGGCTCGAGGAGCGTGGGCTTGGCCTTGGCGATCGCGTCGATGAAGGCCTTGCGCCCCGCGGTGATGAACGCGATCTCCTTGCTGTCCACGTCGTGGTACTTCCCGTCGTACACCGAGACGGCGATGCTCGTCATGGGATAGCCCGCGAAGGCGCCGTCCTGCAGCACGTGGCGGATGCCCTTCTCGATCGCGGGGATGAACTGGCGCGGGATGCTCCCGCCGACGGTCTCGTTGCGGAACTCGAAGCCTTCGGCGTGGTCCTGCGGGAGCGGCTCGACGCGGAGATAGACCTCGCCGAACTGGCCCGCGCCGCCGGTCTGCTTCTTGTGGCGATGGTGCCCCTCGGCCTTGCCCGCGATCGTCTCCTTGTACGCGACCTTGGGCGGCGAGGTGAGCAGCTCGATCCCCGCCTGGTTCTTGAGTTTCTCGAGCACGACGCGCAGGTGCAGTTCCCCCAGCCCGCGCATGACCGTCTGCTTCGTGGCGTTGATGCGCTCGACGACGAGCGTCGGGTCCTCGGCCATGAGTTTGTGCGTCGTCGCGGAGAACTTCGTCTCGTCGGCGTGATTCTTGAGTTCGATCGCCAGGCCGAACATCGGCTTGGGGATCGGGAGCGGCTTCACGCGCAAGGAGTCCAGGTCGTGGCTGTCGTGGAGGACGCTGTTGAAGTGGACCTCGTCCAGTTTGCTCACCGCGCCGATCTCGCCCGGGCCCAGGGCGTCGACCTCGACGTGCTTCTTCCCCTGCAGTTTGAAGATGTGCCCGATGCGCAGGGGCTTCTTCTGGTCGTCGACGTACAGGTCCTGCTTGTGCCGCACGGTTCCCTGGTGGACGCGGAAGACGGCGAGTTTGCCGACGAAGGGATCGTTGAAGATCTTGAAGACGTGGGCGACGACGCGCCCGTCGGGGTTGGGCTCGCAGACATACTCGCGGGCCGGCTCGTCCTCCGTGTCCTTGCGGACGAACTCGGCGATCCCGACCTCCTCGGGCGACGGGGCGAGGCTCGCGAGCACGTGGAGCAGGTCCTTGACGCCCGCGCCGGTCTTCGCCGAGACGAAGCAGATGGGGACGAGGTGGGCCTCCTCGAGCGCTTTCTCGAAGGCATTGTGGAGTTTCTTGGAATCGAACCCGCCCCCCTCGCCCCCCCCCGCCTTCTCCAGGTACTGCTCGGTCAGGTCGTCGTCGACCTCGATCACCTGCTCGACGATTCTCTTGTGCGCCTCGTGAACGGAACTGAACTCGGCCTTGTCTCCGGCCTTATCCGTCCCGTCGTGCTCGAAGACGTTGACGACGTCCTTGCGTCCGGGCGTGGGAAGGTTGATGGGGAGGCACTCGTGGCCGAAGGCCTCTCGGATCTGCTCGACGAGGGCCTCGAGGTTGGCGTTGGGGTCGTCGATCTTGTTGATGACGACCATGCGGGGAAGGCCGCGGTCCTTCGCCGCGTTCATCACGCGCCGCGTGACGGAATCAATCCCTCGTCCCCCGCCCGAAGCGTCCATCACCACCGCCACGGTCTCGACGGCGGCGAGGCACGAGAAGGTCTGCCCGAGGAAGTCGGCCCGTCCCGGCGAGTCGATGAGGTGGACCTCGTGCCCCTCGAAATCGAAGTGGACGAACCCGGGAACGAGGGAGTGCTTGTGGTGCCTCTCCTCGTCGGTGTGGTCGCTGACGGTGGTGCCGGCGTCGATGGTGCCGGCGGCGGGAATGGCCCCGGCGGCGTGGAGGAGGGCCTCGGTCAGGGTGGTCTTGCCGGTCGAGGCGGACCCGGCGAGGAGCACGTTGCGGGTGTCGGCGGGGCGGGGGGGTCTCCCCGCTGGGTGGGAGCCAGTTCGAGCGGCGGTGGTGGTCTGCGACATGGTGAACCCTCCGAAGACTCAGGATTTATGGACTCTGAACAGGGACAGTCTACCGCGCCCGGCGTGGCGATGGGAGGGGGCCGGGAAATGGTCAAATGGCCAAATGACCAAACGACGAGGGTCGGGAGATCAACCGTCCCCGTGCACGTGTCCTCTTTGGCCATTTCGTCCGGCCCCACTCCCCCAAAACGCCGCCACGGGGCACCGAGTACGGTGTGCCCCGTGGGTGGCGAATGTGCCAGAAAAGATCGAAGAGTTCCGAGATTCGTGTGTGCTCACGCCGCGACGCCGTACTCCTCGTCGCGGCTGGTCGTGCTCTCGATGGTGAAGCCCTCGCCCCCCGCCCCCGACACGCGACCGAACGAGACGGCCAGCGTCGCGGACATGGGCCCGAGGATCCCGCTGCGGACGGCCTGGACCTTATATTCGACGCCGTCGGGCCCGGCGAAGAAGGTCTGGTCCACGAAGGACTTCTTCCCGCTCGAGCCGAGGATGACAAAGTCGGCCTGGCCCTGGGCGCGGCGGAAGATGCTATAGGTCGTGCCCACGGCGCCCTCGGGCTGCGTGGCCTTCCACCTCAACGTGATGTTCCCGGTGTTGGCGTCGAGCGTCGCCGAGAGATCCGTTGCCGCGTTGGGCGCCGGGATGGCGGTGGGGGGCTGGGGCGGGTTGATCTGCGCGACGTTGTAGACGGTGGGGTTGTCGGTGCTCTCGGCGAAGAGGCGGATGGTCGCGACGGTGAGGGCGGCGGACTCCTGGAGCAGGCGCACCTTCTCGAGCGCCTGCTGCGTCGCGGCCTTGGCGGCCTCCTTCGCGGCGTCCTGGTCGTCGACGGCGGCGCGGGCCGCGTCGTACGCGGCGGAGAACGCCGCGGCTTGCTGCGTCGACAGGCCGATCGATGGGCCGGCGTTTGTAAAAACGTCGGTGTGCGTCTTGCACCATTGGAGGAAATCGAGCCGCGGGGTCAACGGATATGTCGCCATGATGGCCACTCCTTCTGGCGGCGTCGCAAGATTCGTCCGGCTCGTCCGGCGTCCAACACTGGACACCGATCGTCATTCACGAGCAGAACGAACTCATGTTCAATGCCGCCGGACATGACGATCGTGCCGTTTGGAGGGGTGATTCAGTGAAAGTGGAAGAATCCGGAAAAATGGTCTGGGGAGGGGCGAGAGGAACTTGGCCCCGGGCATTCGGCATTCGGCATCGGGCCTCAGGCACTCGGCCTTGGGGCACGAGCGTTCGGCCTCTACTCGCCTCTTCTTGGCCATGTTCGCACGATGTACGCACGCTGTCGGCGTTGTGGCTGGATTTCACGTCGCATAACTCCGTCGTGCGCTCCGAAAGACAGATCTTGTGCTGCGCACGACTAGACCTTTGGAGCGCCACACAAGACTCTCGGAGCGCGCGACAAGACCTTTGGAGCGCCACACAAGACTCTCGGAGCGCGCGACACGACTTTGAGAGCGCCACACAGATCTTTCGGAGCGCGAGACACGACTGTCGGAGCGACGAACAGGTGGAGCGGAACGCCGATCCGAGGAGCAGGAGCACCCATCGACACAGCGACGTGCCGCAGGGACTATGAATCGCGCCGCATGGACCCGGCGCGGGTCTCGAGAGTTGGAACAGCGATTCCGTGGGATCGTGCTACAAAGAGAGAGCGCAACCGGACTCCGGTGCGTCGCACCCTCGCCCCACCCGCACGATCCAAGACGAAAAGGTCGCCACGACGAGGTCCCCGTGGCGGCCATTGAAAATCACGAGTCACGAATCACCCCACCTTATCCACCCCGCCCTACTCCGGGTTGCCCCCCGCCCCCCCCCTCCCCCCCCTCC
>CAZVMU010000009.1:0-79166 GCA_964628245.1 uncultured Phycisphaeraceae bacterium
GCCCCCCACGTTCGTGGGGGGGGGGGTGGCCGCCCTGGTGGTCGGGGGGGGGAAACCCGGGGGGGGGGGGGGGGGGGGGGGCGGCGAAGAGGGACCGTGGTCGGAGATCACGACGGCATCAGTCGCAGCATGAGGCCATGACACGCCGTCCGCAGGACTGACGGTGGCGGCGTGATGAGCACGAAGCCCGGCGTCGGCTGTTTCGAGCGAACCTCAGGTCGGCGGCAACTCGGAGGGGCTGGTTGGCGCCCACGGCACGAATCCCTTGGGCCTCGGCTCGGCGTAGGGGGCGCCGGTGCGCTCCCACACCGCCACGTCGCGGGCCGCGTCGAAGGCGTTCCCGCACTCAGGGCACACGCCGGTGACCCCAAGCGTCGAGACGTCGTAGCCACAGAACGTGCACAAGCGCAGACGAGACGCGAGCAACGCCCGCCGGAATCGTCGTACCCGCCAGATCCACAGCGGCAGGAAGACGACCCACGGCACCGCGATGAGCGTGAGCGGCAGTACGCGGTAGAATCCGCCACGCGGCCATCCCAGCGGGCCGCGCAGCGCGAGCCACACGACCGCGAGGAGCATGAACAGGGCCGCCGAACCCAGCCAGAGCTTGGTCGCGCGTCGCACCACCGGCGCGCCGTCGATCAGCGAGTTGTCGGGCGACTCCGGCATAGACAGAGAAGCCTATACCCCCGCGCTCACCGACCCCGCCCGTGATCCAAAGAGCTTCGCGTTCCTGACCATGACCACCCGCCCAAGTTTCCGCCCCCCCCCGCGAGAAGCCGAGTTCAAGGCGGGCGAAGGCGGCAAATTGGGGGGGCCGCCGTCTCCATGGCCCGCTGGGTCAACACGCGAGGCGAAAAGGGGCCGTGGTCGGAAATCACGACGGCGACGGTTGCGGCTTAGAGACTGCGTTACCTCGGGCGGGGCCTTGCGGCGTTCGCGGGGCGGACAGGCACCGGCACATGGAGGGCGTCGATCTTGGCCTTGACCTGCGTGTAGATGCTCGCGGCGAGCGGCTGCGCGGTTTCGAGGGAGACGAGGAGGGCGTAGGGAATGGCGGCGTTGATCCTCGACGCGGCTTCCGGTCGGCAGTTGACTTGCACGGGCATCGTGTCGCCGTCGGTGATGGGAACCGCGTTGGTGCCTTCGAGCACTTCGTGTTGCACGGTGCCACGGGTTACCGCGTCGTGGTCAGCGTCGGCACGCTTCACGCTGAGGTGCGTGGAAGGTGGGTCGAACCACAAATCCGCAACGCGATAGCTCCGGTGCCTCGGATTGATCGGGGTGAACCACGCGAGCGTGATGGTGAGGCGGCGTTTGACAGTCTGCGCGCTGAGCGCGGGTGGAAGTGGCACGTTGTAGACGTGTCCTTCTTCGGCCTTCAACTCTCCGCAGCCGAGCACGATCACCCGTTTATCGGTGCAGACAGTCCCGCGATCAAAGTCGGCGGGGCCGTACCCGAGGAACTGAGCGCACGCGCGCTTGACGCGGTGCCAGCGTGTCATGCCTTCGTCGGGGCCGTCGAACACCTGATTGAAGAGATCAAACCGACCGTCCCACGACGCACCATGAACGAGCATCGCTTTGAGGATCACGGCCATGCGGGCATCGGTCAGTCCGGCGCCGCCCGGCTCAGCCTGCAACTCTCTCAATCGCTCGATCATCTGCGCCGCACGGCGGGTGGTGAGGGCGGCAGCGTTGCTGGAACCGCACGCCCGCGCGGCGTGCTGGTTCGAGGTTCCTGCCGGATGACAAGCCGCGACGAGTTGGCCCGGCTGTGCCGGAGCCCGCGATACTTCGAGAACGGTCCTGGTCGGGTCGGGTTGATTGATCGGCCGTTCAAGGTGAAGCCGACCGCCAGGAACCAGAATCTCCGGCTTGACGGCCCGGCGGAATCCGCTGGCGACGGGCATCGCAGGGCTGGGCAATGCGGCACCGCGCAGCGGGTCGATGAGCAAGCCCGTGCTGCCGAGTGGCCCGGCTTGGGCGTGCAGAGCGCCGACGGTCAGCGCGTTGATGGACTCGGCGGGCGCGAGGAGCCGCCGTTGTACGCGCTGCTGGGCCATGCTGCGCAGCGTGTGCGAACGCAGGTCGTCGTCCGACATTCCGGCGATGGACGCGGGCGGCGCTGGGATCGTGATCTCGCTGCCGGGGTTGCCCGCCGACACGACGAATAGCACTTGGTACTTGAACGCCAGCCAATCGAGCAAACGCGCCCACGGCGAGAGTTGCCGATCAAACGGCTGCGATACATCGCCCAGACTCAGGTTGATGACCTTGACGCTCGCGGCTTGCGGTGGCGTGGCTCCGTCGGCCTCGAACATGCGGCGAACGGCGCGATGGATCAAGTCCACGGCGAGTTCGTTGGGCGGGAAGGTCTCCCAGCGGCGGTTGTTGGCGTCGGGCCGACCCGGAGCCATAACGGGACGGACGTAGACCTTGGTCCCGAGTGCCGGTTCGTTGCCGTCGTACTCGGCATGCGTGACAAGCGAGGCCATCGCGGTGCCGTGGCGGTGTTCACCCGCTTGGTAGCTTGCTGCAAGCCCGTCGGGATCGTCTACCACCAAGCGGCCCTGCAACGCGGCGTGGTTCGTGAGCGGCAGGCCATCAAGGATCGCTACCACGGGATCGCCCGTCGGAGCAGCGCGGTTTGGCGGCGTGACGACTGCTCCATCGTCGATCGGGGTGATGGAGGCTTGCCCGATCGGAGCGAAGTACTTGACATCGGTGAGCCGGAGGAGTTGCGTGTCGTTGCCCGCGCTGATCGCGTCCACCGTTGTGCGCACGGCGGCGGCTGGAAGTTCGATGAGCACGCCGTGGTAGTCGATGTCGGGGAGCGCGGCCTGCTTGACGCACTGCCCGCCCGCGCCGGTCACGATTGCCTGAAGCCGCGCGAACGCAGCATCGCGCTTCGCGGCGTCGGCACGACACCACAACTCGGCCTCGAAGCGGATGTTCGGTTCGTTAGAGGCGAGGCCCTTTTCCCAGTACGCGGCCACGCCCGTTGCGAGGATGCGGTCCTTCGGTCCCCATGCGCGGACATCGTTCAAGTACTTGAATGCCTCGGCTAACTTTCCGTTCGGGCGGGGCAGCCTGTCGTCGCCCGCCGCAAGCCACAGATTCCATAGGCGCAAGACTTCTGTGTACGCTGTGCGATTGCTCGCCAGGACGAACAGCCGCGCCTTCTGAAGTGAAGGGTCCGCACCGTCGGCGAGGAAGCCGGGGTCGGCCGCCGCGACCTCGTCATCGAAATCGCCCAGCCACTCCATCCCCGCAATCCGCTTGACGACGTTCTGAAAGTCGGCGACGGACCCGATGGTTTCGAGAACGATCACCTGCTCAGGATCAACGCCGTCAGGAGTCGCTTGCACCGTTCCAAATACGCCAGCCAAGGCTTGAAAGCGAGCCGTGAGCCGCGATCCCTGAGCAGCTTTGCCGGGCCGCTTCACGACTGGCGGCACAAACTGAGGGAGTTTGGCCTTGTCCACCTCCGCAGCGCGCGGGAAGATCAAGATGGGCTTGTCGGGCATGGGGCAACTCCGTTTACCTGCGGCGCTTGGTTGGTGCCGGGCTCACGCGTTGCTTCCATGCGTCCAGCCGCTCACGCACGATCGTGGCAAAGTCTGGCTCAGGGCTTTCGAGAACCGCCCGGCGGGCGATGTCGCGGAACAAGTCTTCGATCTCAGAATAGGTTGCACCGCTGAGTTGGCGTGCGAGCGTTCCCGCCTTGTAGCCCGCAGCAAGTGGGAAGCTGGCGAACAGTCGCCCAAGAAACTCGGCGGCCTCTGAAGGCTTGGGCGGTGGGAGGTGCAGCCGTGTCTCGAAGCGCCGCCACACCGCGCGATCGAGGAGTTCGGCGTGGTTGGTCGCCGTGACAATCACGACGTGGGCCGGGAGTTGGTCCATCTGGAGCAGGAGCGTGCTGACGACCCGCTTGATCTCGCCGGTCTCGTGAATGTCTCCGCGTTCCTTGCCGACGGTGTCGAACTCATCAAGGAAGAGGACGCAAGCCCGCTGCCGCGCGTAGTCGAAGACCTTGCGGAGGCGTGAAGCCGTCTCGCCGAGATAGCTGCCAATCAGCCCCTCGTAGCGGACAACGAGCAGCGGAACCATGAGGTCGTGCGCGAGGCCGTGGGCAACGCTCGTTTTTCCGTTCCCAGGCGGCCCGACCAACAAGAGCCGGTGGCGAGGTGCCATGCCGTAGGAGCGAAGGAGTTCGCTCCGGAGGTGTTCTTCGATGAGGCGGCGCAGTTCATCACGCACAATGCGGGGTAGAACCAGGTCATCAAGCGAACGCTCGGGCGCCAGTTCGTACAGTAAGTCGCCGACGACCGTTGAACCCGCTGCGGTCTGTGGAGCGTGCTTGTGGACCCCGTTGAGCAAGGCGGCTGAGAGTTGATCGGCCAAGGCCGTATGCTGCTTGGACCGCTCCTCCGCAATGATCGCCTCCACCGTGCTGCGAAAGCGCGGATCAGGGGTTTGCTTCCCTGCGTTGACCAACGAAATGAGTAAATCCGAGCGTGCCATACCGACTGACGAGCCTCCGGGGGTCCGACGGCAATCGCCATCGGACTTTGAGCATTGTACGGTATCTGGTGACAGTTGTGGCGTACCTATGTCGGGGCTGCCGCCCCCGGCACCCCCGCTCAAGGCACTCGGAGCGCACGACGATCGCGGCGGGCGGTTCCCTTTCCGGCAGGGAGAGGTGCGGAGAGGGCGGCAGGCCCTCTCTGCATCAGCGGCCAGACTACTTATAGAGGATGCGGGGCGCTCCAAGTCGCTCGGCAATCTGCACGAAATCTCCGCGCGCTCGTGAAGTCGGCACCCGCAATCGTCGATGCCATGAACAGTGTCCTCCGCGTGCCGACCCCCCACTTGACGGCTTGGGCAGCGGCTGGACGTGTGCAACGCGTGTCGGCGAGACCAAGCCGCCGAATCCATTGGAAGGACAGAATCCCCATGGCTGACTACATCCCCGGGCCCGATGCGAACTTTCAGGCGTCGGCTTCGAGGACTCAGCCTGTGGCCATCCAACTCCGTTGACTTGCTTTTCACGCTACGCGGCCCAGAGCGGCCGCTTCGCTGGGCGCCAACGCCAACCTTGCCGCGCTGGGCTTGACCGCCGCCGACATGGCGCCGATCACGTCGGCCCAGACCAACTGGAGCACCGCCTTCCCGGCCCACGTTGCCGCCGTCAACGCGGCCAAGGCCGCCAAGCAGACTCGGTGAATGCCGACGATCCTCCCGTCTTGCCCTCTGATACGAGGGCTTCACGGCTGAATCGTTGGCAACCTGCTTTGGCTGCTCCCGCTGCGGGCGGCACCCCCGCTCAAGGCACTCGGAACGCGCGACGATCGCGGCGGGCGGTTCTCTTCCGGGCAGGGAGAGGTGCGGAGGTGTCATGGACACGCGGGCGGCACGCCCTCTGGGGGGGCTGCATCAGCGGCCAGACCACTTTTAGAGGATGCGGGGCGCTCCAACTCGCTCGGCACTCTGCACGAAATCTCCGCGCGCTCGTGAAGTCGGACCCCGCGATCGTCGTTGCCATGAAACGCGTCCGCCGCGTGCCGATTGATGGCTCGGGTAGCCCCGGGGCGGCGGAGTGTAATCGAGCGACGCTTCCCGCGAAACCACGGCGAGCGGAACCTCGGCCTATGGCCTCGGTTCCGCCCGCCGTCTCTAGAGATAGGTGTGATTCGGATACCCCACTTGACAGACCGACCATAATCCCAAAATGATTTTCTAGGATTTGTCCTCTTTCGCCTCAAGTCGGCCATAGGCCGCGCCGATCGAAACTCACGTTCCGGTGACGGGGCGGCTCGTTGGGCGGTGCTGGCGTCGCGTGACGCCTCGGGGCCACGAGATCGTGCCGCATCTTCTTGCGTTCGTGGACGGCCACCACGCGGGCTCGCCACGAACAGCCATACACGAATCGAGGATTCCATGGCCGTTCTTCCTTCGTCCATCGTCGAGCGTCTGGAGTGGTTCGAGCAGCGCTACCAGGACTGGATCGACAACGCCGCCGCCGTCGGGCTCACCCCGGCCCAGGCCGACGCCGTCAAGCAGGCCGCCGTCGCCGCCCGCGCCTCTTATAACAACGCCCAGGCCGCCCGCATCGCCGCCAAGAACGCCACCATCGGACAGGGCGCCGCCATGCGGACCCTCTCCGAGCTCGGCTCCGACGCCATTCGGTACATCCGAGCCTTCGCCGAGAGCCAGACCACCCAGCAGCAGCAGGACACCGTCTATCAACTTGCTTCCGTCCCGCCCCCGGCCCCCCCGACCCCCGCCGGGCCCCCCGAGGCGCCGACGGACCTCGTCGGCGACCCCAACGCCGACGGCACCGTCACCCTCAACTGGAAGGGGTCCACCGCGAACCAGACGTTCTTTACCATCTGGCGGCGGATCGGCACCTCGACGACGTGGACCCAGGTCGGCGCCGTCGCCAGCAAGACCTTTATTGACGCCACCGCCCCCGCGGGCGTCGCGAGCGTCCGCTACACCGTCCGCGCCCAACGCAACAACCAGGTCAGCGCCCAGAGCGTCGAGGCCGTGGTGAACTTTGGGATCAGCCAGGCGGCGTGAGACGAGAGCCAGAGGCAACTGGCAACTGGCAACTGGCATCAGACCATGATCACTGTGCCGCGGGCGTCGGGGATATCTCCCGGCGCCCGCGTTGTCGTTGGAGACGGGGAATGGGAATGGGGAACAGGCCATGGCACACGTGAGACGAATGCCGAATCACGAGTCACGAATGCCGATTCGCTGAACTCCGTCTCTTTGGAACTTCGACTCTCTTCCCCTCACCCCATCCCCACCAGCATGCTCACGCCCCCTCCCACGATCCACGCGGCCGCGATCATCAGTTTGATCCGCCGGACCTCGCGATCGATCGGCAGGTGGTCCGTGCGCAGGCCCTCGAGCCGCCCGATGCGGGCGAGGCGCGTGGCGATCGAGCCGTGGCGCAGGCCGTGCCTGGAGATCGAGATCCCATTGAGCGACGCGACCGCCCGCAGCGCCGACCCGAAGGCCTCGATCGCCGTCGGGCCGACCATGGTCGGGGTGGGCGTGAAGGAAGAGAGAGACGGAGTTCCAGAGTTCCGAAGCGCCGAAGGTGAAGACCCGGGCGCGGTCGTCGTCTCGGATCGGTCCATGCCCGAGGGATCTTCCCCGATCCGAGAGGGCCCCTCCCCGAGGCCCGAGGCCTGATGCCCGAGGTTCTCTTCCCTTCCCGTCTCCGCCATGTGCCGCACCGCGAAGGCGTCGGCCTGCCACTCGAACCGTCGGCTCACCGGCCCGAAGACCACCCACACGCCCGCGCCCCACACCACAAACGTCGCCACCGCCTCGAGGACACCCACCCCCCCGCCACTCTCGCCCGCGACTCCGGGCGTCCATGCCCCTTGTCTTGCATTCACGTCGTCTCTTCGTCTCTGCGTCTCTGCGTCTCTTCTCCCCTCCCCCCCCACCGCCCACGTCGCGGCCATCGACACGCCCGATCCCAGCAGGATCACACCCATCACGCCCCCGATCAGCCAGGGGATGTGCCGGAATCTCACGTGCGCGATCTCGTGCGCCGCGACCGCCTCGGCCTGTGGGCCCGTCAGCCCATCGAGCAGCGCATCGGTGAAGAGCATCGAACGCATCGGCCACGCCAGGCCCATCACCGCGCCGTTCACCATCGTGCCGTGCGTCTTCCAGAGCAGAATCCGCCCCACGCGCACGCGATACGCCTTGCACATCGCCCGCACACGATCCGCAAACACCCCCGACGTGAGCGGCACCGTGTCCCACACGAGCGGGATGAAGAGCGGCGTGCAGAGGAAAATCGTCACCGTCCCCGCGAACGACAGAATCGTGTTCCACACGGCCGATGGGACACCCCACGGCGAGGGAATCCCGTGGTGATCGGTCCACACGCCGCCCCAGAAGACCAGTGTCTCCTGCCACGCGATGAGCAGCAGGAGCGGGATCAGCACGATCAGCACGCGATGCCGGATCGCCGCCCACACGAACTCGCGGCGCGTGGGCCCGCGCACGACCGGCTGGCCCTCGTCGAGACGGCGCACGAGGCTCGCCTCTCGCAACCGGCGCTCGATCGGCTCGTACGACCACCACGACCACGCCATCACGAGGAGGGCCGGGAGCATCGTGACCAGTTCATCGAGCGCAACCCAATCGCCCAGGGTGTTCCTGACCACGTCCAGCCAGCCGAAGGCCAACACGCTCGCGGCGTACATCAGTGGCGCGAAGATCCGCGTCAATGACGCCGCTCGCTCCGCCCGGACGACCGCCGATGCCGACCCCGTCCGATCGATCCGCCGACCGCACGACGCGCACACAAACGCGCACACGCCACCCGCGACCACCAGCGGCACGACCGACGACAACACCGTGAACCAACCGTTCGACGAAGGCCCGCCCGCGAACACGTCTGGAAACTGATCGTGCAGATGCACGGCGGCGAACATCACGATGATCAGAATCTGGCCCATGAGCCTCCGTGCCGGACGCGGGATCGCGAGAGTGCCGAGTCTGCAAACCGCTCGAACGCCCTCAATCACCCCGATTCCGGGCACAGTAGCGCCGCTCCGCCACGCGACGCCTCGCCCACTATCCTCGTGCACAACCATGAAAACGTCGACCACGAATCTTCCAACCATCGCGATCACCAGGCGACTCCCCGGCCACGTCCACGTGCCCGGCGCCACCATTCGCATGCACGAGAGCGAGCGCGCCATGCCCCGCGACGAACTCCTCCGGTTCGTGCACGGAGCCTCCGCCGTGGTCACCTGGGTTTCTGAGCGTGTGGATGCGCCCTTCCTCGACGCCGCCGGCCCGAATCTCAAGGGCGTCTGCAACTACGCCGTCGGCACCGACAACATCGACCTCGCCGCCTGCCGCGAGCGGAACCTCATCGTGACCAACACACCCGACGCCGTCACCGAGGGGACCGCCGACCTCGCCTTCGCGCTCATCCTCGCGGTCGCGCGTCGCCTCGTCGAGGCCGACACCTACGCGCGATCGGATCTCTACCCCGCGCAAGGCCCGCTCGGGCCCACCGAGTTCCTGGGCCTGGATCTCACCGGCAAGACGCTCCTCATCGTCGGCGCCGGGCGTATCGGCCGGGCCGTCGCGTTGCGTTCGCTCGGCTGGGGCATGCGTGTGCTTTATGTGGCTCGCTCCACGCACCTGGACTTCGAACTCGCGCCCCTCGCCGCCACACGCGTCACGCTGGATGAAGGGCTCGCCGCCGCCGATGTCGTCTCGATCCACACGCCACTGACACCACAGACGCGAGGCCTCATCGGCACCCGCCAACTCGCGCTCCTCAAACCCACGGCGATCTTCGTCAACACCGCACGCGGGCCCATCGTCGATGAGGCCGCCCTCGTCGAGGCCCTGACCCACAAGCGCCTCTGGGGCGCGGGCCTCGACGTCTTCGAGCGAGAGCCGATCGTTCACCCTGGGTTGAAGTCCCTCACAAACGCCACGCTCACGCCCCATATCGGCAGCGGCGCCATCCGATTCCGCGAGATGATGACACACATGGCCCTCGCGAACGCCGCGGCCGTCATCGCGGGACACGAGCCGCCCAATCGTGTCCGCTGACCTCGGCATCAATCGCTATCGGACGAGCCGCCCTCGTTCCCGAGACCCCACCGCCGGTTCGAGATCTTTCCTGCTTCCACGCCTGGTATTTTGGTCACGGCCGAGTCCCAGAATCGACGATGATAAGTTCATGAGCGTCGTCGCGGGGAGCATCGCGCAGTCGCTGGCCCAGGTCGCCGGAGCGGACCGTGGCATCGCTCGCCTCCCCGAGAAGCGCGAGTCTGGCGGTACTCGCAAACTCCGCCGGGACGACGACCAGTTCGAATCCGTGATCGACGAAGCGAAACGCGCCCAGCGCGTCCGCGATCTCGCCGGCAACGACCAGGAACAGGCCCACGAGGACCACCAGGAACACGCGCCCACGCCATCGCCCGAGCGAAAAACCTCGGCTGCTCTAAGCCCCGACGTTCCACCGCCGACCCAGCCCATCGACATCGTGGCGTGATGTTGGTCGTTACGCCGCCAGTGGCATCGCACTCTCCGCACGCCGCGAACGCACCATCTCCGAGAAGAGTTCAAGCATCAGCCGCTGCTCAAACTCCCGATCCTCCCACGTGAACATCTCCTCGGCATCGTCCAGGAGATCATCTCGGAAGAAGGGAATCCGGTCCGGCGCCAACCCCGAGCACACCACCACCGCCCCAGCTAGCACGCGCCCGAACCCAAGCGCCGACTTCGCCTGATACTGCAACTCCGAGTGCACCAGAGTCGCCGCGTCATCCGCAGGCACCCACGCCCGCCGACGGAGCATCGCGTGCGCCTTTGTGTACGCCTCCAGCGCCAACTCGCCGCGCCGAGCACCGCAATAGACGGCCGCCGCACGCAGCAGCGTCTGCGGCTCATCGGACACGAAACCCGTGGTCACCTTCGAAGGCTCGACGCGAATCTCCGCATCCAAAGGCGCCTCCGTCGTCGCCAGCCACGCGCCACAGACGCGAGCCGCCGCGGCGAGCGCCTCGCTCTGCCCGATCCGCCCTTCACACGACTCGAGCGTCGCGCTCAAAAGGTGCAGCGCCTCGTCCTCGCCGCTCCATCCCTCCTGCCCCGCGTGCACGCGTCCGCGTCCCGCGACACGGTCGCACGCCCCGATCCGGTGCGCCTTGCGTGAGAGCGTCGCCGCACACTCGACGAGCAGCCGGATTACGCCCGCGTCGGCCATAACCGGGCGCGCCACGCGAACCCTCGACACATCCAGCCGCGTCGGGAACATCGTGAGATACGCCAGCGGCGGCTCGATGCTCCAGTCGTGCCACGTCGCCTCTCCGCCACGCCGCCGCGGCGTCGAGATCCATAGCGTTCCCTGACGATCGGCATGCAGCACGGCATCCAGCCACGCGTCGTGCAGGACCTCCTCCGGATCACCCACCCGAGCATCAAAGAACATCACGTTCGATTGCCCCGGTGACGCCAGAATCCCATCGATCCAGGGCGTCGCCACGCCAAGCCCGATCCGCAGGGCTGCCGTCGGCCACGACCTTCGATCGAGCCACGCCATCACGCCTGCCGCGCTCTTTTCCCTCGAGAAGCCAAAGCCGCGGAGCACATCGCTCCCGGCCTCCGCCGCCCGCGCGAGCGTGATCAGCGAGTGGTCCAGAAGCGTCGGCCCGCTGGCTCCGAGAACCGGCAGATTCACTCGCCTCGACAGGTGAGAACGCCGGGGCGCGGCGACAGCATGGAGATTGGTCGGCACGGTGGTCATGAGGCCCCCTACATCGGAGCCTCCTGCACCACGAACGAGCCGCAACGGACTCCATGGCCCTTATCGGGGCGAAGCCGTGACGCCGCCGCCACCAACTCCACGCGCCCCGCTTGGGTGAACCGGGCAATCTCGCCCGCTTCACGTCAACCTCGGAAGAATGTGCTGATCGAATGGAGCACAACCGCCCGCCCGATCGCCGCGATCGACTCGGTCAAGGGGATGTGCTTGGGGCAGACCTTCACGCAGTTCTGGGCGTTCCCACAGTCCGAAACTCCGCCGGGCCCCATAAGCACGTCGAGCCGAGCGCCCTTGAGTTGCTTCCCGGTATCGTGGTCGTTGAAGTATCGCGCCTGCGAGATCGCCTGGGCGCCGATGAACGCCGACTCCCACGCCGCTGGATCCTCTTCGAGCCGAAACTGCGGGCACGCCTCCAGGCAGCATCCGCACGTCATGCACTCGGAAAGTTGATACCGCGTCAACTGCTTCTCGGGCGTCTCGCGAGGCCCCGCCCCAAGCGCATACGTCCCATCGATCGGCACCCATCCCTTGACCCGCTTGAGCGCCTCGAACATCCGCTGGCGATCCACCCACAAATCTCGCACCACGGGAAACTTCGACATCGGCTCCAGCACGATCTCGTCACCCTCGTTCGGCGCGAGGTCGTCGAGGAGCGCCGAGCACGACTGCCGCACGCGCCCGTTGATCACCATCGTGCACGCCCCGCAGACCTCCTCGAGGCACCCCGAGTCCCACACGACCGGCGTCGTCCTGGTCCCGTCCACCGTCACCGGGTTCGAACCGATCTGCTGCAAGGCCGAGATCACGTTCGCCCCACGGTCCGGCGTTACCGTGAACGTCTCCCAGCGCGTGGCCTTTCCAGGCCCGTCGCATCGCTTGATCCGCAACCGAACCGAGCGGCCGGGCTTGGGAGTGGGCTTCAATACGCTCGTCGTGGGTCGTGTGGCTGTCGTCGTCATAGGTGTTCTTGGAACTCGCAACTGTGAGAGCGTGTATCAGGACACTCCGGCCGTCTCGGGCTTTGCCGATGTCGCCCCCGTCTTTCCATACGTCCGCGCCGTCGGCGTGATCAGCGACGCGTCCAACTCGATCAGGGACACCGATACCGAGCGCGAAGCGCCGTCGCACGTCGCTAGCGTGTGCTTCATGAAGTTCGCGTCGTTGCGATCCGGGAAGTCCGTCCGGTAGTGGGCGCCGCGCGACTCCTTCCGCTGCACGCTCCCCGCCGCGATCGCCTTCGCGATCAGGATCATGTCCTGCACCGCCCGGGCATAGCACAGCGTTTGATTCGTCCACGAGGCGTCGTCCGCGAGCGTCAGTCGCGAGGCCCGATCGTCGAGTTCATCCAGTTTCGAGACGCACCTCGTCAGCCGGTCGCCGGTCTTGACCACCGTGCACGCCGCCGTCATCTCGTTCCCGAGTTCCTTGTGGATCACGTACGGGTTCGTCTCTGCCGCCCCACCGCCGCGCGACACGCCGCGCAACAGCGAACTCACCCGCCCGTCCTCGGCCTTCACCCCATCTTCATACACCCCCGCCGGCAGTCCCGCCGCCGAGTGCTTCGAGACGTGCTCGCTGCGAACGTAGTTCACGACGCTCACGCCGCTGAAGAGCCCGTCAAACAGGCACGACAAGAGCGCATTCGCCCCAAGCCGGTTCGCCCCGTGGAACGCGAAGTTCACCTCGCCAAACGCGTACAGCCCCTCGACGTTCGTCTGCATGTTGTTGATCGCGCCAAGCTGCATCCCCTGCCCGACCTCCGCCACGATGGGCGCCCGCGACCCCGACTTGTGCTTCTCCCGGGGCGATGACGGGTTGTACGTCCCCTTCGTGAACTGCGTCCACAGGCCGCCCATCGAGTAGTGCACCGCCGGAAAAATCTTCATCGGCGTGAACCGCGGATCGACACCCACGAACTTCTGGTAGATGTCCAGAATCCCGCCGAGTTTCCGCGTGAGATACTCCGGGTCCTTGTGCGTCAAGTCGAGGTACACGCTGTTCTCGCCGTGCACGCCCATCCCCAGATTCACGCACACATCAAAGATCTCGCGCGTCGCGATATCACGCGGCACGATGTTCCCATATGCCGGATACCGCTCCTCGAGGAAGTACCACCGCTCCCCATCGGGAATCGACATCGGGTCGCGCGTGTCGCCCTTCTGCTTGGGCACCCACACGCGCCCGCCCTCGCCTCGCGCCGATTCCGACATCAGCCGCAACTTGTCCGCCCCGGGGATTGCTGTCGGGTGGACCTGGATCATTTCCGGATTCGCGTAGTGCACGCCCTCGCGGAAGCACCGCGCCGCCGCGGCACCCGTGCACACGATCGAGTTCGTGCTCTTCCCATACACCAGCCCGCACCCGCCCGTCGCCATCACCACCGCGTCCGCACGGAACGAGCGGATCTGCATCGTCCGCTGGTCCTGCGCGATAATCCCCACGCACCGACCATCGACAATCACCGGGCGCAGGAACTCCCAGAACTCATACTTCGTGACCCTCCCCTCGGCCTCATACCGCCGGGTCTGCTCATCGAGCGCATACAGCAACTGCTGCCCCGTCGTCGCCCCCGCGAAGTGTGTCCGCTTGAAGAGCGATCCGCCGAACAAACGCAAATCCCGATATCCCTCGCTCGTCCGATTGAACGGCACACCCATCCGGTCAAGCAGATCGATGATCTTCGGCGCCCAGTTCGCCATCTCCAGGACCGGATGCTGGTCGGCGAGAAAGTCCCCGCCATAGATCGTCTCGTCGAAGTGCTCGTACTCCGAGTACCCCTGCTGCCGAGCCACCTCGTTGCACGCGTTGATGCCACCTTGCGCGCACACGGAGTGCGAACGCTTCACCGGCACCACCGACACCAGATCCACGGGCACGCCCGCCTCGGCGATCCGCACCGACGCCGCAAGCCCGGCCAAACCACCCCCCACCACGATCACGCGAGGTCCGCTCATTCCCGGGTCCCTCCAGTCATTGCGCCACCCGACCCCGCCACAGGATTCGACACGCTCGACAGCGAAGATTCACCAGCCGTCGTCAAGGTTCTCGAGCCGTCTCCGCCCGCCTCCATCATCGCCGGCGGGCGAAGTCGATCTTCCACACCCTTCGCCTTGCTCGGCGGCATCATCGCGAACCCGATCACCGACGCCCACGCCATCCCCATCAATCCCAACCCGATCGCCGCGCACACCACGCCCCATCGCCGCTGCGCCTTCACCGAGATCGTCAGCCCCCACGTGATCGCCGCCGTCCACATGCCATTGGCAAAGTGGAAGACCAGCATCGAGACGCCGACGAAGTAGAACGCCGACACGGCCATCCCCGCCGCCGACCAATCCTCTCCGCCGCGCAGCGCCATGGCCAGCGTCGACGACGCCGCATGATGGCTCCACGTCGTCCCCGAAGGGATGAGCGCCGTCCACCCCCACCGCAGCGTCGCCACGTGATAGAAGATGAACAGGATCCCGATGTATCCCGAGATCCGCTGCAGCGAATACCGCCAGTTATCCTGATACGAGTACAGCCGCTGATTCGACTTCCCGCTCATCGCGTACGCGACGCCGAGAATCGAGTGGAACGCGATCGAGACCCACAGCACGATCTCGATCAAGAGCAAGTGCGGCACCTGCTCATTGATCCACGTGACCTCCTGGTTGAAATAGGCCACCGACCGCTCCGCAAGCCCCAAATCCGCGTGCTCGCCACGCGTCGCGAAGCCGCCCCATGCGATCGACGAGTTCGTCGTCAGGTGCGCAATCAGAAACACGCCGATCGGCACGATCCCCGTCAGCGAGTGCAGCCGACGCAGCAGGAAATGGTGCCGGTTGAAGAACGACGCTCGCTCTGCCACGTGGTCTCCTCATCCTGAAGGTGACGCCACGACCCCGCAAAACTCATCCTACGCGAATCGCACGCCGGCCCACTCGCCAATCCGACTACGCCTTTCCCTGCCCACCCAATCCCGCTCCTCCCAATCCGCCCCCGCCCATCCCGGGTCCAACCACGCCGCCGGGTCCACCCATCGCCCCCCCCATTGGACCGCCCGCCGAACTGGGCTTGATCTTCCCCTCCGCCACGGCCTTCGCCACGGCCTTGGTGATCTCCACGTACGCCATCCGAAGATCCCCCAGCGTCGCCGTCAGCGATTCCGCCTCCTCCGCCGACAAATTCCCCTTCGTCTTTTCTTCGAGCACGCCCAGCATGTCGATGTACAACCGGGCATACTCCGGGGCCAGAACCCGTTGCCCCGACCGAGGATCTGGAACCTCGCCCAGGAACGTCAGCGCCTGGATCGCCAGCATGCGCACGATCTCGTCAAAGGACACAGGCTCGTCTGCCCCGGGCGCCCCAGTCTTCCCCGCTCCTGCGGCCCCAGGCCCGGCCGGGGCGCTCGTCGCCGCCAGACGCTCCTTTTCCGCCTGCGCCTGGGCCTTCCAATCCGTGTCCACAATGAGTTTTGGCTCTTCGTTGCTCATATTCTCTTCGTCCGGGTATCGTCAGGGGGAGCGTAGGGCCGATTCTCCAAGAAGGCACCCCGCCGCTCTCCACCCTCGCGACTGACTGAAGCTCGATTCGCATCCCAAGGTCCATCCATGAGACACACCATCACGATCACAACTATCCAAAAGTCGGCACGGCTCGCCCTCCTTCTCGCCTCCACAACCCTCGTCGCCTGCGCTTCCGACTCCCACAAGCCCGATCTCGCCTACACCGACTTCCAGAGCCAGAACCCCGACCGCCAACACACCTCTACTGCGAAATCCACCACAACCGCGAACATGACCATCGTCGGCCCCAGCATCGCCGACGAAGGTGTCGTCGATGTCACCGCCTCCGCGGGCCCGCCCTCCCTCGCCAACTCGCCCGCCCCCATGCCGGGCACATCCGCCGACGGTGTCCTCATTGATGTCATCGTCGGCGATATCAACGGCCGTCAGATCGCCGCCAAATCCTTCTTCATCCCCATGGCCGACCGTCTTCGGGCCACCGCCCAGGACCCCGATGTCTCGCTCGAGCAGTGGCGCAAAACCGCCATCGACACCATCGGCAAGGAACTCGTCGCCATCGTCCGAGACGAACTCGTCCGCGCCGACGCGATGGCCAAACTCACCCCCGAGATGAAGTCCATGCTCTCCCTTCGCGTCAGCATGATCGCCGACGAACGAGCTAGCAGGCACGGCGGGAGCACCCTCCGCGCCGAACGCGAGACCGGTATTTCCGAGCAGACCCAAAACAAACGCACCGAGTCCGAACTCCTCGTCCGCAAGTGGATCCATGAAGAGATCCGCAGCAAGATCCAGATCACCAACCGTGATATCCACCTCTACTACGAGAAGAACAACGACAAGTACCATCCGCCAAAGACCTATGTTTTCCGCCACATCGTCGTCCCTGCCGCCCGAGCAGAGAACGTTTCCTCCATCCAGTCGATGATCGACAACAACATCGCCATCGATCAGATCGCTTCCTCCGATCTCAACCTCAACTCACCATCATCGGGCGCCATCGAAGTGCGCAAAGTCCCGGGCGACCGCGACGAGGCCAAGTTCTACAACACCGAGTCCCTCAACACCGTCGCTCGCGAGATTCCCATAGGCCAGTGGTCACCGCCCATCATCAACGACGGCTACACCGAGTGGCTCTACCTCGAACGAGTCGACGGCAAGTCCATTCCCTACGAACAGGCCCAAGACGAGATCAGACAGTTCCTCGAGGCCCAGGCCTTCGCCGAAGCCCAGGACCTCGTCGTCAAGCGCATGATGGAACGCGGCAACTACACCGCCATCGACACCATGGGCCAGCGGCTCCTCGAGATCGCCGAGGACTGGTACTACACCCCCTATGCCGCCCCCAAAGCCCGCCAAAGCGACGCCGCCAGCCGGTAGCACCGGCGCGCAACCTACCCAATCTCGTGGCACAGGCATCTCGCCTGTTGCTGCCTTTCCTTCACATCCGCAACACTAGATCCAATCCGCAACAACCAAGGCCCAATACCCTCTCCCGTGCCCGAGTCGCCCTCCATCCAGCGACCGAACCCCACACCACGAGCACGGGCCTCCAAGTTCTGGACCCGCCTCTGGACCAGCGCCTGGGCCTGGGCCTGGTGGGGCGATGGCTGGGCCTTCCAACCCACAAACCCCCTCGCAAGGAAAGGCGAACGACTCGCCGCACACGAACTCAAACGCGCCGGCTACCGAATCCTCGCCACCAACGTCCGTGTCCAAGGCGGCGAGGCCGACATCCTCGCTGAAGCCCCGACGAAGGTCACCAGCGAGCCGCGCCCCCTCGTCGTCATCGAAGTGAAGACCCGCCGTGTCGGCCCACGAACCCCGGCCCCCGAAGCCAGCGTCACCCAGGCCAAGCGCGACCGCCTCCACAAAGTCCTGAAAACCATCCAGACCGCCAACAACTGGACCCACCGCCAGGCCTGGATCGAGGTCATCGCCGTCGAAGTCACCACCGACGACCACGGCAAGGACCACCACGAGATCCGCCGCTTCACGCGCGTTGGCAGTTGACCATTCCTTCAAAGCAAGCACAGCCCGACCAACTCGGCCGGGCTGCGCGAAAGGAGCATCATCCATCACAAGCACGCGGGTCACCGCGCTCGTTCTCGTTAGTCCTCGGGCGTCTCCTCGCTCGCCTCGCCGCCCTCCTGCGCCTTGTTCTGCGTCTCCAGCAGCTTTCGGAGGTACTGGTTCTCGCGACGCGTCGCCTCGAGATCGAACACCAGGTACTTCACGCTCAGGCGAAGATAGTCGAGCGAGTCCTGAAGATCCGAGATCGTCCGCTTCATCTTGTCGTGACGCTCACGCGTCTCCTGCGCCATCCGCTGCAACGGCCCACGCTCGTCCTCGGGCAGTTTGTCGATCTGGTCGATCAGGTCGCCCAACTTCGCCTGGAACTCGGACTCGTTCATCGCTTCCCCCTCTCACTCGTCTTTAGATGGAGCAGACACCACTCGTCGTGGCCCCCGCGGCGATCAGAACACGGAACGCTCTCGCGTCCCTCGCCACGCCAACACAGGGCGAACCCCGCGCCGGTGCCGCGGTCCCACTGTGCCAAACCCGAGATGTCAGATAAAAACACGCCTCGCACACGCACCGCCTCGATCGGGCTTCCCGCGTCCGTGCACTGGCTCACTCGTCCGTGGATCGATTGTACCGGCTGTTGCCCAGCCTCAACGCTCGCCGTCCGCCTTACGCAGCGCCACTTTCCCCGAAGGCGACGCCTCGGCCATCAACGCCGACATCGCCCCAGGGTCCGACTTGCGCAACTCGCGGACCAACTTCTTCACATGCCCATCAAGGTTGGTCCGAAAACGCCGGTACCACTCCTCGAGTTCATGCCGATTGAACCGCGTCATCGGATCCTTCAGCCCCGTCTGCGTCGCCGCCCAATCCAAAAGCCCGCCGGGCGTCTCGCCGAACCGATACAGCCCGATCGACGCCTTCGCGCGCGCCACCAGCGGCAGAAATGGGTCCGTCGCCGCCTCAGGTAGCCGCAGCATCGCCGCCTCGGTCTCTCCAGCCGTCACCGCCTCGGCAAACGGATTCGCCTCGCCCTCATCCTCAGTCGGCAACGCGGCGGGAAGACTCGGTGCCTCCGACGCCGGAATCAGCGGGGCGAACGCCGTCGTCAGCGTCTTCAGCCCAGCCCGGTCGAATCGCACCACCAGACGCTGGCACGCCTTCCCTTCATGGCTGGCCGGGTCCGCTTGCATCACCTGCCCACTCCCCCACTCAGGCCGCCCGGAATGCACCACCCGATCGCCTTTCGACCATTTCGTTTGCAAAACACAGTTTCCTACCGGCACCCCAACACGCGGGCACCATACCCATGAACCCATGGCCGCAGCGACAAACCCCACAAACCCGGCCATGTCGAAACCCCCAACCCTGCTCAACCCCCGACACATGCATAGTATTCCAGTCCCCGTTCCCGCGTTTGCAGTTGGTTCGGTCGATCCCATCAACCAACCATCACCAGGCACGGCGGCAACAGGGGCGGGTCCACACACTCCCACGGAGATCGCGATGATTGAGGCGCTCAAGGGCGAAGAGATCGTGAACAAGGTCGGCGGACGATTCAAACTCTGCGCCCTCATCCAGCGCCGGCTCGTCCAACTCCTCGAGGGCGCACGCCCCCTCGTCGAGCGCCACGGCCGAACCGACCTCGAGATCGTCATCGAGGAGATCCTCCAGGACAAGATCACCTCCGACTTCGACCCCGCCGCCGCGGGCCTCGAACCGGCCAAGGCCTGATCGACGTTCAACCTCGGCCCTACTCCATCTCGTGGCACAGGCGTCCCGCCTGTACCTGCCTCTTCTCCACCAAGCGACATCCCGAGGCAGTGGACCACCGCGAACACGCCATCTCTCGCGCCCGCAGGGACACCCTGTGACCCGCAAAGCCCGCCGAACTCCATCGATCGCAACGCCCGCCTCGTCTCCCACACGAGCCGAGTCCACGATCGACTTGCGCGCCGTCCATGGCAAGCGCATCCTCGTCGGCGTCACCGGCGGCATCGCGGCATACAAAGTCTGTACCGTCGTCAGCAAACTCGCCCAGGCCGGCGCCGAGGTCACCGTCGCGATGACCCCGAGCGCGACGCAGTTCGTCACGCCCCTCACCTTCCAGGCCCTGAGCGCCCGCCCCGTCTACACCTCCGCCTGGGAGCACATCGAGTCCAAAGACCCGCAACACGTCTCCCTCGCGCGAGATCTCGATCTTGCCCTCGTTGCGCCCTGCACGATGGACACGCTCGCCAAACTCGCGACAGGCCGCACCGACGACGTCGTCTCGCTCATCCTCTCCGCGATCGACCGAGACGCGACGCCCGTCCTCCTCGCCCCCTCCATGAACGCCGCCATGTGGGCCCAGCCCAGCACCCAGCGGAACCTCCGCCAACTCGAGGACGACGCCTTCTTGTTCATCGGCCCCGATGACGGCTGGCAGGCCTGCAGGACCAGCGGCACAGGCCGAATGACCGAACCACAGGCCATCCTTGAACGCATTGCCCAACTCTGTCGCGGGCAACAGAAATCCACACGCTCCAAGAGGCGCTGAACTGCATCTCGTCATCGATCCTGCAGATTGATTCGAGCATCGACCGCCCCAAAGATTGGGCACGACGGCTAAAGCGAAAGCCACGCCGCCGAAACAACCAAACCGCCGGAGAGGTGTCAGAGCGGTTGAATGAGCTGGTCTCGAAAACCAGTATACGGCTTGCCGTATCGGGAGTTCGAATCTCCCCCTCTCCGCTTCACACGGCGACCCCCAACAAGGGTCGCCGTTGTCATTCATATCACATCCAGTTTCCTGGACCCCGTCTACGACGACGCCGGCCAGATGACCGACGACGGGCGGCGACGGCTCTACGTCTACGACTCCTTCGGCCGCCTGGTCCAGGTCAAGGACAAGTCGAACAGCAACGCCCTGGTCTGCGAATATGAGTACGACGCCCTGGGCCAGCGTGTGCGGGCCTGGCACGACACCGACGCGGACACCACGCAGGACGCCGACGAGTGGGAGTGCCTGGTGTACGATGATCGGTGGCGTCTGGTCGCGGTGTACAAGGAGACGAGCACGGATCCGATCCTGTACGAACTCAACGTGCCGCACGCGGCCGGGGCCGATGGCTTCGGCGGCTCGTCCTACATCGACTCGTGGGCCCTGCGCGAGCGGGACGAGGACCTCGACGAGACCCTCGAGACGCGCACCTACTACATCCAGAACTGGCGGGCCGACGTCATCAGCGAGCTCACCGACGCGCTAGGTCCTTGGGTCTACGGCGGCTCGGTCCGCTACTCCGCCTACGGCGAGCACGAGTTCCTGACCCTCGGCGATGTCTCCGACGGCTCCAACCCCGTGCGCGACGGCGGCATGACGATCGACGACGAGCTGCAGTTCATCGCGTTCGCCAATGTCGGAGGCCTCGGCGCCGACTTCGACGACGGTTCGGGCACCGGCACACCCGACGGCGGCTACACCATCGACGATCTGCTCTTCTACATCGACGTCTACAACGCCGGCGGCCTGGTCCCCGACAACCCGCGGTTCCTCTACGCCGGCTACGTCCACGACCCCATCATCGGCACCGCCGCCTCGGCCCTCCCCTCCGGCACCGGATCAGGGCTCTACCACGTCCGGAACCGAGTCTACAACCCCGAACTCGGACGATGGACCAGGAGGGATCCGTTGGGGTATGTGGACAGCGTTTCATTAGTTATTTATGTATCAGATATGCCAATTAGTGAATCAGATCCGTCGGGTCTGAGTGAAGACTCATGTGGGGATTACTCTTCTCCCTTTAGCCGCCATCCTCGAGATTATTCTCCCCCAGCGTTTCCATACGTGACATCGTGGCGAAACTGTCCACAATTTGCAGGATGCACTGCTGGTATTGAGAAAAAGCCCAGAACAAGGCCAACATCGAATGGCTGCGGCAACGACGCCGTCTTGAAGTTTGCGCTAAATTTCTTTTTCTACCCGGCGTTTATCAGTACATTTACACCATGTTGTAATAATCATGATTTTTGTTACGGGTCATGCGGCGCAGACAAATCGCGATGCGATGTCAATTTATTTAACTGCATGATATCGCAATGTGACCAGGTGTTTGGCGGATGGTTTAATCGCTACACGCTAAATCATGAACGGTGTATCCAGGACGCATCGTTAGTATTTCGAGGCGTGGATAAATATGGGGGAAAACCATTTTGTGAGGCTCAGGCGAAAAACTGTAGGTGTAAGACAGTCGGTCCTACACCTAACAACCCTGCATCGCCAAAATATCTATCCCCCTTGCACCCCGTTCGGTCGCCTGGAGCGGCATGGAGCCCGCGTACACACCAAATGATCATGCACAACCGTTCCAACTGCACAGGTTGTATACAATGAAATTGTCATACAATATCAGTCTTTTTCGCATATTGATTGCGGTTGCATCGACTTCGCTCGTAGTGTTTTTAACGTTCGCGTCGGCCGGTCGTGATATGGGATTCCCTGTCGGCCCCGTGGTGCCGACGGGGCTAGTTATTGCAGTTGCGCTAGCTATGTTGTGTTTCTTGTTTCCTCCCCTTACGCGTGGTGCAGTAGGACCCGTTGTGCCCCCGGTCAAGATGCTATTGTTATCACTAGTTGTTGCTAGTGCGTTAGTGCTGCTAGAGGTGTCCATAATAAGCTTATTGTCACTCGCACTATAGTATAGACTACCCATTCTTGCCCACGTGCTCATCTCGCAGATCTATCACAAATCATGCTGACCTGCCCACTCCCAACCACACACTCATGAACCAGTCCAACCGCTAGGTTAGTCTTTGGTGAAATGCATGCATTTTTAGGGACTCGAAAATGGCGACACAAGCAAGGCGGCTGGCGTGGGGCTGTTTTGCTCAGGTGCCATCAGTCGACGGCCCTGAGCCAACTAATGCGACATTCAAAGCGACGCCGACGAGTGGGAGTGCCTGGTGTACGATGACCGGTGGCGTCTGATCACGGTGTACAAGGAGACGAGCACGGATCCGATCCTGTACGAACTCAACGTTCCGCACGCGGCCGGGGCCGACGGCTTCGGCGGCTCGTCCTCCATCGACTCCTGGGCCCTGCGGGAGCGGGACAAGAACCTCGACGAGACCCTCGAGACTCGCACCTACTACGTCCAGAACTGGCGGGCCGACGTCATCAGCGAACTCACCGACGCACTGGGCGGGGGGGCCTGGACTTGGGGCGGCTCGATCCGCTACTCGGCCTACGGCGAGCACGAGTTCTTGACCCTCTGACCGCTAGCCACTCCATCGGTGGTCATTGCCCCATTGCCTTCCAAAGCCCCAGCACGTTCCCCTCCGGGTCCTTGAACCACGCGAACCAGCCCATCTGGGGCACTTCTTGCTTGGGGATCAGCGTGCTCCCGCCCTGGGATTCGATATCGGCCAGCGTGGCTTCGATGTCGTCCACCAGGATGTAGAAGAGCACGTACTGGTGCGGCGGGTGCCCGAGAGCGGAGATGTGCCCCCCGATGCCGTCGGTCTTTTTCTCCACATGCCCGCCGAGGTTCGAGACCATGGCCATATTCGGCATGCCCGACATGTATTCCCACCCGAAGACGTTGCCATAGAAGGCCCGCGTCTTCTCGAGGCTCTGGCACCCGATCTCAAAGTGCACCACGGGGGCGGGGGCGGCACGGTTTGCACGATTGGTCATCACTCGACTCCCTGAGATTGAACACCGCCCACGAAGGCATGATGCCGATGGGGAAGAGTCTACATGGATTCCGATGCGGCCGCAACCTCATCAACCCGAGCCCTACAGACCTGTCGATCCGGAATCTCCTTCGAAAGACGCACTTCCAGGCCGGATACACTCCACCTGAGGAAGTAGCCACCCGCGATCGTCGCGGGCCACAGGCCGTCAGCACGGTTCGGCCGCCACGCCGGGCCCGGTCTTTGGACGCCACAAGGCGGGAGCGAAACTACGGCATACCTGTAGTTCGCTGCGCCCAGCGGGATCGGCAACCTCTCTCTCTCATACCAACTCCACACGTGCTCCGCCTTCGATCGGCTCGGCGCTCGATTCGACCGGTGGTCACTCCTTCTTCACTTCGACCGCCATCCACCTGTTCCGGAACAACTGAGCCCAGGAGTCTTCGCGTTGATCACGTCCATCATGTTTCTGCTTCTCGGCCTAGTGGTTCTCGTCGTTGGCGCCGAGTGCTTTGTCCGTGGTGCCGCGTCGCTCGCCGCACGCATCGGCATCTCCGCGCTCGTCGTCGGCCTCACCGTTGTCGCCTTTGGGACCAGCGCCCCGGAGCTCGCGGTCTCCCTCAGTGCTGTGGCGCGCGGCACCCCGGACCTTGCCGTCGGCAACGCCGTCGGAAGTAATATCTTCAACATCCTCTTCATCCTCGGGGTTACCGCCCTCGTTCGTCCCCTCATCGTCCATCAGAAACTGGTTCGCATCGATGTCCCCATCATGATCGTCGCGAGCCTCGCGTTCTGGGGCATGGCCCGGGATGGACGAATCGGAACGGCCGAGGGCGCACTCCTGGTGCTTGGCATCATCGCGTACACCACCCTCGCGATCTGGATGGCCAAGCGCGAGACCAAGGTCGTCAAGGACGAGTATCAGGACTCGGCCGACACAGGCCCAGCGCCCTCTCGCGCCGCGATCGCCGTGTACCTCCTGCTCGGGATCGCCGGCATCATCCTCGGCGCTCGCTGGCTTGTCCAGGGTGCCACCGGAATCGCGAGAGATCTCGGTGTGAGCGACGTCATCATCGGACTCACGATCGTTGCGGCGGGCACCTCGCTCCCAGAGGTCGCCACTTCCGTTGTCGCCGCGATCCGAGGACATCGCGACATCGCCGTCGGCAACGTCGTCGGGAGCAATATCTTCAACATCCTCTGCATCATCGGCATCACCGGACTCGCCTCGCCCGGCGGACTTCCGGTTCCTCCGAGCATCCTCGCGTTCGATATCCCGGTCATGGTCGCCGTTGCCGTCGCGTGCCTTCCGGTGTTTCTCGCTGGCGGGGGCATCTCACGCTACGAGGCCGCCATGCTCTTCAGCGGATACCTCGCCTACACCGGATATCTCATCTTCAACAGCATCGGCCACGATCGGCTCGCGAGTGCCTCCGCGGTCACGTTGTGGTTCACGATTCCGCTGGCCAGCCTCGGCATCATCGCGACCATCGTCGAGTGGCGCCGAACCCACCCAAGGCCAAAGCCCGATGGTCCATCCAGCGATGACCAGCCCTCGTGATCGCGC
The DNA here is from genome assembly GCA_964628245.1 of uncultured Phycisphaeraceae bacterium. Classification (GTDB taxonomy): domain Bacteria; phylum Planctomycetota; class Phycisphaerae; order Phycisphaerales; family UBA1924. The sequence goes on from CAZVMU010000009.1 coordinate 25,100, forward strand.
CACGCCCCAATGGCCTTCAGCGCCCCCACCCTGAAATCACCCTCTCCAAGTTCCGAACATCTGTCGTACCCTCTCGTACGAACACTCCGTCGAGACGCACGAAATCCCCGAACTCCAAGGCCCACAGGCCGATGTGCCTCGCGACCTACACCCCTAGCCCAGCAGGAACCGACCCGTGTGGAAATGGATCGTCGCCGTCCTTGCCGTCTTCGTGCTCCTCTGCGCCGGAGGCGGAACGTGGCTCGCCTCCTCCGGTGCGCTCAAGTTCTCAGGACCCGGCATGGGCGGCGTGGACGAGGTCCGCACCACCACCGTCACACGCGGCTCGCTCACACGCTCCATCTCCGCCCCCGGTGAGATCGAGCCACGCCGAAAGGTCGAGATCTCCGCTCAGGTCGCCGCCCGCATCGTCGAACTCCCCTTCAAGGAGGGCGCAAGCGTCCGCGCCGGCGACACCATCGTGAAGCTCGACGCCGATGATCTCAAGGCCCTCGTTGATTCCGCACGGGCCTCCCTCTCGGCCGAGCAGGCCCGCCTCGAGGGCACCCAGGCCGCGTACCAAGCCGCCGTCCTTGACCTCGGAAGAAAGCGCGAGCTCTTCGCGACCAAAGACATCCCCAAGGCCGAACTGGACATCAGCGAGACCGAGCACGCCCGCGCCGAGTCCGCCCTGCGTGCCGCCCAGTTCGCCGTGGACATCGCTCGCGCCAACGTCGCCCGTGCCGAGAAGGACCTCTCCAACACCACCATCGCCAGCCCCATCAACGGCACGATCATCCAACTCAACGCCGAGGTCGGCGAACTCGTCCTCGTCGGCACCCTCAACAACCCCGCCTCGGTCATCATGACCGTCGCCGATCTCTCCGACATGATCCTCCGTGCCCGCATCGACGAGACCAACGTCGCCCCCGTGAAGCCCGGGCAGAAGGCCGTCGTCCGCGTCAATGCCTTCCTCGATGACACCATTCCCGCCAGCGTTGAGCGACTCAAACTCTTCCGCCAGATCGATCGCGACGGCTCGGCCTACTTCGAGGCCGAACTCAAACTCCACACCGACGCCCTCGCCGAATCGCCCAAGTCTAGAGATCTCGTCCTCCGCTCGGGCCTCACCGCCAACGCCGAGATCGAGGTCGAGACCTTCGACGACACCATTCTCGTCCCCAGCCAGTGCGTCCTCGACCGTGCCGTGGACGAGCTTCCCGATCTCGTGAAAAGGGACACGCCCTACATCGACGCGACGCGAAAATACGCGAGAGTCGTCTACGAACTCGTCGATGGCAAGGCCAAGGCCCGACCCGTCACCATCGGCGCCAGCGACCTCACCAAAACCATCATCCTCGGCGGCCTCGACGAGAACGCCACCATCATCTCAGGCCCCTTCAAGGCCCTCCAGAAACTCAAGCACGACATGCCCGTCACCCTCGAGGGCGAAAAGAAGAAGAACAAGGGCCTCAACTTCTCCTTCGGCTCCTGACCATGCCCACGCCACCCGCCATCCTCCTCGACGAGATCACCAAGACCTACCACGTCGGCACGGAATCCGTCCACGCCCTCCGAGGCGTCTCGCTCACCATCGCGCGGAACGAGTTCGTCGCCATCATGGGCGCCTCGGGCTCGGGCAAGTCCACGCTCATGAACATCCTCGGCTGCCTCGACCGCCCCACCAGCGGGCGATACACCCTCGATGGCAAGCCCACCCACGAGATGAACGCCACCCGACTCGCCCAGGTCCGAAACGAGTCCATCGGCTTCGTCTTCCAGTCCTTCGAACTCCTCGCGAAACAAACCGCCCTCCAGAATGTCACGCTCCCACTCCTGTATTCCAAACTCAACTGGTCCAGCGCGAAACACCAGGCCCTCGGCGCCCTCGAACGCGTCGGCCTCGCCGATCGCACCACCCACAGGCCCAACCAACTCTCCGGTGGCCAACGCCAGCGTGTCGCCATCGCCCGCGCCATAGTCAACACCCCCGCCATCCTCCTCGCCGACGAGCCTACAGGTAACCTCGACTCCGCCACGAGCGATGAGATCCTCGCCCTCTTCCACGCCCTCCACAACGAGGGCCAGACCATCGTCATCGTCACCCACGAGGAAGACATCGCTGGCCACGCCCAACGCATCATCCGCCTGAAAGACGGCCTCATCCAATCCGACAACCCCACCGCCGCCGACCCCATGCACCGCGCTTTCCTCGAACGTGCCGCCATGGCAATCACCCAGGCCGCGCCGTCCAACACAACCAACTCCGGAGCGGCAAACTAACCCATGCTCCTTCGACTCCTCTTCCAGACCGTCGGCCTCGCCCTCTCCACCGTCTGGGCCAGCAAGGTCCGAGCCATGCTCACCATGCTCGGCATCATCGTTGCCGCCTTCAGCGTCGTCTCTACCATCGGCTTCATGACCGGCGCCAAGCAATACGTTCTCGATCAGTTCGAGACCTTCGGCGCCAACAAGGTCTGGATCTTCCCCCGCCGCCCCGAGGGCCAGCGCGATCGATACTCCTTCCGCCAGATCCGCCTCACCAAGGACCAGGCCGATGGCATCCTCCCCAACTGCCCCTCACTCGCCCGTCTCTCCCCGGTCATGGAACTCTCCGCCCAGATCCAGTTCAAGGACACCATCAAGGACTTCGTCCGCGTCCAGGGCATCCGCCCCGACTGGCATTCCATCGAGAACCGCTCAGTCACCCTTGGGCGAACCTTCCAACCCACCGACGAGGCCGAACGACTCCAGGTCTGCCTCATCAACGACAAAGGCGTCCAGGAACTCTCGCTCCCCGCCGACCCCACGGGCGAGCCACTCCTCATCGCCGGGCGACGCTTCACCATCGTCGGCATCGTCGAGACCGTGCAAGTCAGCCCCATGTTCGGCGGCGGTGAGCCCCAATCCGAGGTCTTCATCCCCTTCGCCACGGGAGAGATGATCCAACCCGAGCCACGTTTCTACATCGTCGCGCAATCCAAGGCCCCGGACGTCTTCGAGGACGCCAAGGCCGAGGTCACCTTCTACATGCGCAAGGCCCGAAACCTCAAGCCCGACGAGCCCGACACCTTTGGCGTCGAGGCCATCGACCAGTTCATCGCTGGATTCAAACGCATCGCCGGTTTCTTGACCGGAATCGTCGCCGTCCTCGTCGGTATCTCCCTCGTCGTCGGCGGCATCGGCATCATGAACATCATGCTCGTCTCCGTCTCCGAACGCACACGCGAGATCGGTCTGCGCAAGGCCGTCGGCGCCCGACCCGACATCATCCTGCTCCAGTTCCTCGTCGAGGCAGTCACCCTCTGCATTCTCGGCGGCACCATCGGCCTGCTTCTCGGCGAGGGCGTCGTCTTCCTCGCAAGGATCATCCCCGACTCGCCCCTCAAGGGCGCCACGATCCCCCCCTGGGCGATCGCCCTCGCCCTCCTCTTCTCCGCCGGCACAGGTGTCGTCTTCGGCATGTTCCCCGCCATCAAGGCCGCCCGCCTCGACCCCATCGACGCACTCAGGCACGAATGATGCAACACACTCGACAACGCCATCTCCTCTCACTCACTCTCACGGGCGTCACGCTCCTCGCCGGGTGCGCTCGCTCGCCGTTGACGCTGAACACCGACGACTTCAGCCCGTCGATCGATGCGTCACGCCTGCGCTCCGCCCCGCGCGCCGACCTCGACCAATACCGTGTCACCACCCCTACCACTGAGCCGCCCACGCCGAACCCGTTCGAGGGTCTCGAGCGTGTCCCACTCTCGATCGAACAATGCCGTGCCTCCGCCCTCGAGCACAACCTCGACCTCAAGGTCACCACCCTCAACCCCGCGATCTCGCAGACCCAGATCGATGAGGAAGCCGCGAAGTTCAACGCCGCCTTCACCCTCCGCGCCCTCTGGCGGGAACTCGACCAGCCCACCGCCTCGCAACTCGTCTCCACACAACTCAGCCAGCAACTCGTCGAGCCGGGCGTCCGCGTCCCTCTTCTGACCGGCGGCAGCGCCACCGTCTCTCTCCCCATGTCGCGCACGAAGGACACGAATCCCTTCACCGTCACCGACGCCACCTACAACGCCGACGCCCAGTTCTCCCTTTCCCAGCCCCTCCTCCGCGGCGCGGGCCGTCGCGCCGCCACGGCCCCGCTGCGCATCGCGAGCCTCAACGCCCAGGCGACCCAGGCCGCCACCACCCTCGAAGTCATCCGCCAACTCGCCGCCGTCGATCGCGCCTACTGGCGCCTCAATCAGGCCCATGGCACGCTCGACGTCCGCCTCCAGCAACTCGAACTCGCCAGGCAGCAACTCGAACGCGCCAAGCGCCGCGTCGCCGCTGGAGACGCCGCCGAGATCGAGGTCACCCGCGCCGAGGCCGGCGTCGCCGACTCCCTCGACGCCATCCTCACCGCCAACACCACATACAAGGACCAGGACCGCGAACTCAAGCAGATCGTGAACCTGCCGGGTCTCACGCTCCGATCGCAGGCCCTCGTGAGCCCCGAATCACCGCCCGACCCCGTGCAGTACCAGTTCGACCGTGACACGCTCATCGCCCAGTCGCTCGACAACCGCATGGACCTCCTGGAACTCGAACTCCGCCTCGCCGCCGACGCCGTCAACATCGATCTCGCCAGGAACGCCGCCCTCCCCCTCCTCTCCCTCGACTACACCTACCGGGTCAACGGCCTGGGCGACTCCTTCACCCGCTCGTACAAATCCCTCTCCGACAACCAGTTCACCGACTGGGAACTCGGCCTCTCCGCCGACATCCCTCTCAACAACGACGAGGCCCGCGCCCGCGTCCGACGCGCCATCCTCACCAGGCTGCAGCGCCTCTCCACGCGCGAGGCCCGCGAACTCCAGATCACACGCGAGGTCCTCGCCGCGATCGACACGATCGATTCCGCCTGGCAGCGCATCCTCGCCGCGCGCCAGTCCGTCATCCTCAACACGCGCACCCTCACCGCCGAGCAGCGCCAGTTCGATCTCGGGCTGTCCACGAGCACCAACGTCCTCGACGCCTCATCCCGCCTCGCCGAGGCACGACTCGTTGAACTCCAGGCCCTCACCGACTACCAGATCGCCCAGGCCGATCTCGCCTTTGCCACGGGCACAACCCTCGGCCAGGCCCAGGTCTCATGGTCTGTCCCTAAGCCATAGGCGCTCGCAAGGAATGTCCTACACGTCCTCGTGGCACAGGCGTCCCGCCTGTGTCTACTCATCCTACATGCGTGCCCTTGCACAACCGCAATTGTCGCATCCAACTATTCCTCAGGCGTATAGGTCTCCCCAAACTCCCCCGACTCCAGCGCCTCATCAAACCCGACGTCCACCTCGCTCGACCCGTCGTCGCTCATCAGGTCGTCGCCGAACTCCTTGAGCAACTGCTCGTCGGTCATCGATTCGACCTCCGCCGCACGCTGACGCGCCCGCGAGTCCGTCCCCTTCATGCCGCGCGTGATCCGCACAGGCCCCTCGCCCCCGTCCGCCCGCGCGAGGTCGTCCTCACGCTGACGCCGCGCCCGGATCACCAACCGGATCGGCACCTCGGGGAACGGGAACTCCTCGCGGAATCGATTCAGCAAAAACCGCAGATAGTTCGGCCGGAACAACTCCGGCTTGTTCACCACCATCGTGATCGTCGGCGGCGCCACCCCCGTCTGCGCCACATAGAACACCTTCGCCCGCGTTCCCACCGTGTCCGTCGGCCCGCGCGTCTCCATGATCCGTCGCACCAGACGGTTCAAATGCCCCGTCGTCACCCGTGTCTCGGCCTGCACGCGCAACTCCATCGCGAGTTTCATCGTCTTCTGCACGTTCCGCCCTGTCGCCGCCGTCATGAACGCGATCGGCGCGAACCACAATCCCTTCAACTCCTTGCGGATGTATTCCTCATACCGCTCCGTCGTCGCCGGCCGCCCACGATCGTCCGCCCCGCCCTCAGCCAGGTCCCACTTGTTCACCACGATCACCACCGGCTTGTACGACTTCTGCGCCAAGGCCGCCAGTTGCTCATCCACCTGGCTGATCCGCTCCGTCGCGTCCAGCATCATGAAGATCACGTCCGCTCGCTCGATCGCCCGCTGCACGCGATCAAAGGCAAAGTGCTCCACCATGTTCTGGAAACTGCGCTTCCGCCGCAACCCCGCCGTGTCGATCACCACCACGCTCTTCCCGTCCCACTCCAGGCGCACGTCCACCGCGTCGCGCGTCGTTCCCGCGATCTCCGACACGATCATCCGAGGCTCGCCCGCCAGCGTGTTCACCAGTGTGCTCTTCCCCGCATTCCGCTTCCCGATCACCGCCAGCATCAGATCCGCCGGCGGCCGATCATCCACCCCCGAGTCCTCGGGCAGCATCCCAAAGACACGATCCATGAACTCACGCCGGAAATAGTTCGTCCGCGCCGACGTCATCCACGCCTCGCCAAAACCCAACGACGACAGATCCAGCGCGTGCATCTCCCACTTGGGCCCATCCACCTTCGTCGCGATCACCACCACCGGCGCCTTCGTCTTCGCCCCCGCCTCGCCCTTCCCGCCGCCCTTGCCGCCCTTCCCCAATCGACGCTCGCGAAGCAGCCGCGCAATCTCCTCATCCTGGGGCGTCACCCCCTGCTGCACATCGATCGCAAACAGGATCAGATCCGCACCCTCCACCGCCTGCGCAATCTGGAACTCGATCGACTCTGTCAGCCGCGCCAGGTCCGCCCCCACCTCATCAAACCGCTCACCCTCGGCGACATACACGCCGAATCCGCCCGTGTCCATGAACTCCACCGTCTTCGACGCCCGATTGTCCGGCGACGGCACATCCACGATCGCCGTCACCCGATCACGCGTCACCCCGGGCGTCGGGTCCACGATCGACACCTTCGCCCCCGCGATCATGTTCATCAGCGAACTCTTGCCCACGTTCGGGCGTCCCACAATGGCCACACGCGGAATCGGCATCGATCGTCCCCATCAAACTCTCAATCAGAAAAACGCCAAGCCCCAATGATAGGTCGCACGCCAACCAACCCCGCTGATCCACGCCCGCCAAACACATATCCTTCCCCGTGCCAGAAAATCAGGCCCATTCCACACCCGAACCATCGGATCAACCCTCCGATCCCTCTCTCCCCGCGTGGGGCACAGAATCCACCGAAATCCGACTCGCCCGACTCGCCAAGGCCGCCCGCGCTCTCCCCCCAATCCCCGGCGTCTACCTCCTGAAGGACCACACCGGCGTCGTCCTCTACGTCGGCAAGGCCGCACGACTCCCCGACCGCGTCTCGTCCTACTTCATCCCCAGCGCCGACCTCGGCCCGCGCAAAGAGCCCCTCCGCGACCTCGTCCACGCCATCGACCACATCCCCTGCGAGACCGAGTGGGAGGCCCTCCTCGCCGAGAACCGCCTCATCAAGGACATCAAGCCGCGGTTCAACACGCGCCTCCTCGACGACAAAACCTTCCCCTACCTCGCCATCACCACGCGCGAGGACTTCGCCCGAGTCGTCGTCACCCGCGACCTCACCCCCCCCGAACTCAAAGGCGCCCGATTCCTCGGCCCCTTTGCCCACGCCGGCGCCCTCCGCGAGGCTATCCAGGTCCTCCAGCGCATCTTCAAGTTCCGCACATGCTCCCTCGACATCATCGAGAACCACCCGAGCAACAAGCACTTCCGCCCCTGCTTACTCCACGCCATCGGCCAGTGCACCGCCCCCTGCGCCGACAAGATCACCAAAGACGCCTACAAGGCCGACATCGACCGCTTCCTCCGCTTCCTCGACACCAAACGCAGCGTCGTCCTCAAGGAACTCACCGTCGAGATGGCCGCAGCCTCCGAGTCACAGAACTACGAGCGCGCCGCCGTCCTCCGCGATCAGATCCGCGCCATCGAGAAACTCGACGCCCGCGCCACCCGAAGCGACGGCTGGCAGCCCGAGACCGAGGCCTCCATCATCGAGCCGCAAAAATCTCTCAAATCCCTCCAGCGAATCCTCGGCCTTGCCGACCCCATCCGCTGCATCGAGGCCATCGACATCGCCCATCTCCAGGGCAACGAAACCGTCGCCTCCAAAGTCTGCTTCGTCGATGCGAGGCCCCTCAAGAGCGAGTACCGCCGCTACAAAATCCAGACCGCCCAAGGCGGTGACGGCGGACCCGACGGTACCGCAGGGAAAAACGACGATTACGCCTCCATCCGAGAGGTCGTCCAACGCCGCTACAAAGAGGCCGGCGCCGGCCACGAGTTGTACCCCGACGTCATCCTCATCGACGGTGGCCTCGGCCAACTCCACGCCGCCCTCGAGGCCTTCGAATCCCTCGACGTCAAACCCCCCATGGTCATCTCCCTCGCCAAAAAGGAAGAACTCATCTACGTCCAACGCCGCTCCACACCCATCCGCCTCTCCAGAACCAACCCCGGCCTCCGCCTCTGCCAGGCCATCCGAGACGAGGCCCACCGCTTCGCCCAGCACTACCACCATGTGCTGCGAAGAAAGGCGACGTTGGAAGAAGATTGATCGCGAGTCACGCCTCCACGAGGAACTCACACCACCCGTCCCTCATCCTTCCCGATCCCCAGCGCCGGCCTCACATCCACCTGCACCAGCGTCTCCCCAACGCGCTCCCTCTGAAGCCGCTTCGCCGTCGCCGGATCCACATAATCACTGTGGCACGACAGCCCCGCCGCACCATCTTCATTGGCAATATTGCCATTTGATGATTTGGCCATTTCCCGTTTCGTCTTGCTCGCAAGACGATGGATCTCCTCCGGGCTGAGCACGCCGCGCTTCTCCAGGATCTCCCGCTGCTCCGCTGTCAACGCCGCGCTCTTGATCGGCGCCCCCATCTTCCCGCTCGCCCCCACGCGCTCAAAGCCCTCGGCCTTGCCGCTCGCAAACTCCTGGATCTCCTTGCTGATCCGCACGCTGCACCAGTCGTGCCCGCACATCGCACAGAAATCCGTGTCAACATCCAGGTCCTCATCGTGATACGCCCGCGCCGTGTCCGGATCGAACGACAACTCGAAGTGCCGCTCCCAGTTCAGCGCGGCACGAGCCTTGGTCAACTCATCGTCCCGGTCCCGCGACCCCGGAATCCCCAGCGCCACGTCCGCCGCATGCGCCGCGATCTTGTACGCGATGCACCCCTGCTTCACGTCGTCCTTTTTCGGCAACCCCAGATGCTCTTTCGGCGTCACATAGCACAGCATCGACGCACCGTGATACGCGATCGCCGTCGCCCCGATGCACGACGTGATATGGTCGTACCCCGGGAAAATATCCGTGACCAACGGCCCGAGCACATAGAACGGTGCCCCGTGGCACAACGCCCGCTGCACCTTCGCATTCCACTCGATCTGATCGAACGGCACATGCCCGGGCCCCTCGATCATCACCTGCACCCCGCGCCGCCACGCACGCTCCGTCAACTCGCCCAGTGTCTCTAGCTCCGCGATCTGCGCCGCGTCCGTCGCGTCCGCCAATCCACCGGGCCGCAATCCATCCCCAATCGAGAACGTCACGTCGCTCTCGCGCAGGATCTCGCAGATCTCCTCCCACCGCTCATACATGATGTTCTCTTGGTTGTGCACGAGCATCCATTTCGCGAGCAGCGACCCGCCCCGCGACACGATCCCGATCAGCCGGTTCTTCACAAGTTTCAGGTGCCCCCGCCGGACCCCCGCGTGGATCGTGAAGTAGTCCACACCCTGCGCCGCCTGATGCCGAAGGCTCGCCTCGATCGTCGCCCAATCCAAATCCTCAATCCTCTTCCCGATGATCATCGAATAAATCGGCACCGTACCGATCGGCACCGTCGCGTTCCGAACAATCGCCTCCCGGCACGCGTCAAGATCGCCCCCCGTGGACAGATCCATCACCGTGTCCGCTCCCCACTTCTCCGCCCACTTCAGTTTCTCGACCTCTTCCGCCGTCCCGCTCGACACCGGCGACGCCCCCATGTTCGCGTTCACCTTCGTCACACTCGCCCGCCCGATCGCCATCGGATCGAGTTTGTAACCCAGGTGATTCACATTCGCCGGAATGACCATCCGCCCCGCCGCCACCTCATCGCGCACGGCCTCCGCGCCCTTCCCCGGGAACATCACACCAAAGTGCCCCTCACGCTCGGCCACGCGCCGCATTTGTGGCGTCACAATCCCAAGCCGCGCAAACTCCAACTGCGTCACAGGCCGGAATCCCTTCGGATACACCACCCGCATCCGCCGCCCCCGCGCCGTCGAGAACTCCACAAACTCCCGCGTGTCCCCAAGGCAGTTCGTGCACGCCTCACCCTTCATCTTCGGCAGCGCCCGCGACGACGCGTCCGGCACATGCGCGTTCCCGCTCTGCACATCCCCCGACCACGCCGAACACTCCTGCTCTCCAAGATCAGAAGCACTCCACATCACAGGCAGAAAGTCCCACGCCGTCTTCCCGCTCACCCCAGGCATCCCCGGCGTGTCCGGACTGCTGAACGCCAACGCCCCACCAACATCAGGCGCGTTCGCAAACGATCCCGGCGTCGTCACGCCCACCGACGACGACGGACTCATCGCCCCGCGCACCGGCGGCACAAACCGAAATAGCCCCGAACCCTGCTCATGTGTGGAATTGAATGACATCGTCGCGTTCCCTCCGCCGGTCCAAACCGGATCAGGTTCAACGGGTGCATCTCAGCGGCCAAAGGTGCCACGGCTCTCCAGAGCCGAGCAGGGCCGCGCCCCGAGCGTGAACGACATCATAGTGCCCGCAACTCACTTCTTCCGATCCTGCCCTACTGACGCAGAATCACCCCTCACTTCTCCCCCACCCACTCCCCCCACTCCCGCGGCCCCTCAACCGCCGGATCAAACACCAGCCCCGTGATCACATTGAACCGCTTCCGATCCTCCAACTCCTCCCTCGTCTCCGGCGGCGACTGGAAATCCAGCACCAATAAATCAATCAGCATCGCCTGCTGCACATCCGCATCGCACCGCGCCGCCACAATCCTCGGTAGCGCCCCAGGCCCAAGCCGATACAGCGCCGCCGTCGCCGGATAAGCATCATCACGAATGTCATTGTCCCGCAAATGGGGCAGCAACACCACCGCCGCTTCGTCCGCCAGATGCTCCAGCCTCCCAATCCCCGCGATCAACCCGCACGCATACCGCTGCTGCTCATCGTCCGACATCAACCCCGACGCGATCACCTCACGCGCCTCCCACGCGTGCATCGACAGCACGCGAATCCCGTTCTTCATGTTGTAGCAGTACGTGTACGATCGCTCCTTCCGGTCATAAGGCAGCGAGTCATCCTGCAACCCCTCCACCGTCACCTCGATCAACCGCCGAGTGATCTCCGGCGCCGTTGATTTCCGCCGCTCCCGCTCCTCGTCCCTCAACCATCCCCACGGCTCGATGAACTCCCACAACAACTCCGCCGAGAGTTGCCGCTGCTGATAGTCGTCCGAGTCTAGAACCTTGAACAACTCCGAGATCGGCGGCGACTCCGACTCCCGGATCAGTTCCATCGCGCCCATCGCGTTGAACGCTACATCGTCCGCCCGCAACCGATCCACCAGCGCACTCGACGACACAAACTCCGGCCCGCCCCCTGCCAACGACCGCACCACCATCGCCAGCACGCCCACGCTTTGCAGGAACATCCATGCCCCCTTTGAGTGAACACCGTCATGCGAGTCCTTCGTTACGGCGCCATGGTACACCAAACCACTTCCTGCGAACACCCATCGAGAAGCACCTTGTTGCAATAACACAACATGGACCACAACCCCACTCCAAGGCCGTCATCCCGCTTGCGCGAGCCGCGCCCTCACGAGCCGTCACGAACACGTGAATCCACCCGCCCAAACCTCTCGAATCTCACCTCCGATCCAAGTCACCCATCAACCAAGGAGACCATCATGAAGCCCATCGACCTCATCGCCCTCCTCCTCGTCATCGTCGGAGCCCTCAACTGGGGCCTCTGGGCCGCCTTCAAGTTCGACCTCGTCGCCACCATCTTCGGCGACTACTCCGCCCTCTCCCGAATCGTCTACGGCCTCGTCGGCCTCGCCGCCATCGTCATCCTCGCCCGAACGCCCGGCCTTCTCAAACTCCGAGCAGCATGACGCCTCGGATCAAACGCTCAGAACGAAGAACCCTTCGTTCCTTCGCTCGGCTCATACCCCATCGACGCATTGAGCGCGCGTGATCCGCCTCTCGGCACACTCAACACGCTCCACGAGATCCCCTCCCGATTCGCAATAGCCCGCGCCGCCTGCACAATCTGCCCGCAGTGGTACGACGTGTGCGACAATGATCTCGCGAGCGCCCGCGCCAGCGTGTGCAACTCTCCGCGGATGCGCACCGACCGCGAAAGATCCGCGTCCGTGATCCGATCGAGCGTCTCTGACAACGCACCCCATCCCGATCCCCACATCGCCTCGAGTTCTTCGCGCGATGCAAACGTGTCCACAAACTCCTTGTCCCGATCGCGCCATTCCTTCTCGCCATCCGAAGTGAACGGCTCGGTCCAGCGCGAACGCAGATTCCCCGCCACATGCTTCATCACCACCGCAATCGAGTTCACCTCGGGGTCCAGCGAAACGCGAAGGTGCGCCCACTCGAGTTGCCCGGCCGCGCCCTCCGAGAGCGAGCGATACCGCGCGAACTCGCTCGCGATCGCGTCAATCACATCCCGCCCATCACCCGCTCGACGTTCCACACTCAATCCTCCACCACGCTCGCCGCCAGAACCTCCATCGGGTGCATCCCTCGCACCGCCCCTTCCGTCCCGTCATGCACCTGATGCCGGCACGACGTCCCGGACATCACCATCACATCCCCAGCACGCAGCGCCCTCGCCGCCGGCAACACCACCAACTCCCCAATCCGCATCGAGAGGTCATACCGCTCCTCCCCAAACCCAAACGCCCCTGCCATCCCGCAGCACCCCGAATCGAGAACCTCTACCCGCGCATCCTCGATCCGACGCAGCGCCCGCGCCGAGGTCTCCGCACCCCACAGCGCCTTCTGATGGCAGTGCCCATGCAGAACCACGCGCGTCGTCGCGCCTGACCCATCGCCCCCAAGCCGCAGCCGCGCCCGCCTCGGGTGCTCGTCCCACGCCCGATCCAGAAAATCCTCGGGCAACCAGCACTTCGCCGAAATCGCCTCCAGTTCCTGACATTCCACACCCGTCTTGAGCGCCCGCCAGTCGTCCTTGATCGCCGACAAACACGAAGGCTCCGCCACCACGATCGCCCGCACGTTGGGATCACGCGCAAACTCCACCAGCCGCGCCGCCGTCCCCTCGATCTCCGCCCGCGCCCCCTCCAAAACGCCCAGCGAGATCTTCGCCCGCGCACAACACCCCGCATCCGCCAGCACCACCTGATACCCAAACGCCTCGAACACGCGCCGCGTCGCCAGCCCGATTCCCGGCTCGTTGTACATCGAAAAGCAATCACCAAACAGCACGACCCGTGCCCGCGATCCGCCACCCTCCCGCCCCACGCTCTTCGAACTCGTCTCTCGTCCTCGCGACCCGTTCCACTGTGAGGCAAGCGACCGCTCATACACCGGCATCGACCGCCTCGCATGGAACCCAAGCACCCGGTTCACGACCGCCCGTCCCAACGCCGACCGATTCACCGCGTTCGCCACGCCCGGCATCAACGACGCCAGCCGCCCGAGCAACCTCGCCTCGCCCATGATCCGTGCCGCCATCGGCACACCATTCACCCGATACCGCTGCGCCGTGTACTCCGCCTTCAGCCGCGCAATATCCACGTTGCTCGGGCACTCCGTCTTGCACGCCTTGCAACTCAAACACAAGTCGAGCGTCCCCATCGTCGCCGCATCATCCCACGCGGCACCACCACCGCTGGCGCTCTGCCCCGTGATCGCCAGCCGCAGCGCGTTCCCTCGCCCGCGCGTCGAGTGCCGCTCGTCCAACGTCGCCATATACGAGGGACACATCGTCCCCCCCTGCTTCTTCCGGCACACCCCCGCCCCATTGCACAACTCCACCGCGTGGTCAAACCCCGACTCCGCCGCGTAGTCGAAGTACGTCTCAACCTCCGGCACCGAAACCGCCCGCCCCTTGGGCGAGATCCGCAGCCGTTCCGTCATTGTCTCGATTCCGCGCGACTCCACAATGTTCCCAGGATTGAGGAGACCCATCGGATCAAAGATCGCCTTCACCTCCCGCATCGCCCGCATGATCAGCTCGCCATAGAACCGCTCAAGCAGCGGCGTGCGTACCCGCCCATCACCATGCTCCCCGGACATCACGCCGCCAAGCGACTTCGCAAGGTCCGCCACCTCCACCGCGATCGCCCGCATCCGCGCCCGATCCCCCTCATCATGCAGATCAATCAATGGCCGCACATGCAACACACCCACCGACGCGTGCGCATAAAACGCCGCCCGAGTCCCATGCCGCTCCACAATCGCGCGAAACTCCCTCACAAACCGCGCCAACTGCTCCACAGGAACGGCATTGTCCTCCACAAACGTGATTGGCTTGCGATTCCCCGGAATCCCATGAAGCAGCGGCTCCCCGGCCTTCCGCAACTTCCACGCCCCAAGCATCGCTCCCGCATCCGTGTGCTCCGCGATCGCCGCACTCGCATCACTCCTCGAGATCACCCCACGCAGCGCTGCGAACCGCTCGCGAATCTCCCCCTCCGTCTGCCCAAAGTACTCCACATACAACACCGCCCGCAGCACCCCCTCGCGAGGCGACGGGCACACCTCCACATACCGCGAGCACTCCACGTTCGCCCGCGCGAGATCGATCACCGTGTCGTCCAGCAACTCCACCGCCGAGGGCGAAGTCCCCAGAATCGCCACCACAGAGTCAATCGCCGAATCGAGCGAAGAGAACCCCACCACCGCCAGCCCCTTCGCCCTGGGCCTCGGATGTAACCTGAGTTCCGCCCCCAGCGTGAGCGCCAGCGTCCCCTCGCTCCCGCACACTAGGTGCGCCAGATTCACCCGATCCAGCATCTCCTCGGTGATCGCCATCTCCCACAGGCCTGAGGGCAGCGCCGTCGCATCATTCCCATTCCCCCCCAGCGCCTGATCCAGGATCATGTCCAGCGCGTACCCCGCATTCCGCCGAACCGTTCGCGGAAACCGCTCCCGAATCTCCGGCCCAATTGCCAGAACCACCTCCAGCACCCGACGCGTCAACTCCCGCACGATCGGATCACGCGACGCCGCACCGCGCGCCAGCCGCACCCGATGCCCCGACGCCAGCAGCGCATCTACCGCCACCAAACTCTCACTCGTCCGCCCGAACAGAATCGATCGTGCCCCCGCCGCGTTGTTCCCGATGCACCCGCCAACATTCGCATGACGGCTCGTCGCCGGATCCGGCGCAAAGAACAGTCCTGTTCCCGCCAACCGATCGTTCAGATCATCCACCGTGATCCCAGGCTCCACCACACACCGCCGCCCCGAAACATCTTCCTCCAGGACCCCCGTGCACCGCGCCGAAAAATCGATCACCACCGCCTCGTTCGTGCACTGCCCCGCCAGGCTCGTCCCCCCGCCCCGCGGCAAAACCGCCACCCCCGCCTCAAAGCACGCCCGCCCCGCTCGCACCGCATCCCCAACCGACGCCGGTACCACAACCCCAAGCGCCTCCACCTGATAGAGCGACGCATCCGTCGCGTACAACTGCCGATGGTGCCGATCAAACCACACCTCGCCGCGCACCACCTCGCGCAGCCGCGCTTCCAGCCGCGACAGCGTCGCGTCTCCCACGCGCGCACGAGACCTCTCCGCCACGCCCGCATCACCCCGCGCCGCCGTTCCAAGCACATCAAGTCGGATCATCGCCCCGACTGTACGCCCAAACGCCGAACACTCGCGCCTTGACTCGCCCCTTGTCACACCCAAGTCACGACCACGACGGAAACACACCTCTACAGGGATCCAAACCAATCACGCACGCGTCCAACCACACCATCACCAGCCTTTCTCCCGACTCCAACTCCCCCATGCCGATGTTCCAGATACCGTTCAAAGCCCGCGCTCGAAGTCATTCCGAGGGCCAATCCGAAAATCCCGAGCCACGCCCAATCACTCAATCCCAATCAATCAAGGAGTCGCCATGAAACGTCGCACCACAACCCTCGTCCCCCATTTCGCGCACACGTACGCCCTTCTCGCCCTCACTGCTGGCACAACCCTCGCCCTCCTCCCCACGACCTCCGCATACGCACAGCACGCCGCCGACTCCAGCCAACTCGCCGCCGACAATCTCCCCATCCGAAAAATCACTCTCTACCGCTCCGGCGTCGCCTCCTTCGAACGCGGCGGCCTCATCGACGGCACCGCCCAGATCCAACTCCGATTCAACGCCGACCAGGTCAACGACATCCTCAAATCCATGATCGTCCTCGACCTCTCCGGCAAAGGCCGGATCGACGGCATCAGTTACGCCTCCAAAGAACCCCTCTCTCGCCGACTCGCCAGTTTCGGCGTGGACATCGCCGACGAGCCAACCCTCGCCACCCTCCTCTCCAGGCTCCGTGGCGCCGTCGCCTCCATCGACGTCGGCGACCGCAAAGTTCGTGGAACCATCCTCGGTGGCGAGCGACGCGAAGAAGCGCCCAACAACGCCCAGGAAAAGATCACCAAGCCCTACCTCAACCTCGTCACCGACTCCGGCATCGAGTCCGTCGACCTGACCGCCATCTCCCGCGTCCGCATCGAGGACCCAGAACTCAACGCCGAACTCATGAAGGCCCTCGCCGCACTCGCCGAGCACCGCGCCGACCGCTCACGAACCGTCGACGTCAACGTCACGGGCGAAGGCGCACGCAACATCGTCGTCGCCTATGTCCAGGAAGCCCCAGTCTGGAAGACCAGTTACCGACTCGTCCTCCCCGACGCCCCGACCTCACGCTCGTCCAAACCCGGCACCATGACCGTCCAGGGCTGGGCCATCGTCGAGAACACCACCGACGAAGACTGGCGCGACGTCAGACTCTCCCTCGTCTCAGGTCGCCCCGTCAGTTTCACCATGGACCTTTACGAACCCCTCTACCTCCCGCGCCCCGAGATCCCCGTCCCAACTATCCCAGGCGTCATGCCCAGAACCTACGCCGGCGGCGTCGATCAACTCAAAGACAAAGCAGATGCCGCCAACGCTTCGATCCGTGATCGATCCGCCGTCCGAAGTAAACTCGCCACCGGAGGCTTTGCAGGTGCCACACCCGCCGCTCCGGCCGCAGAAGCATCGCCGGCGTTCGACCTTGCATACTCCATCTCCGCCGACGACATGGCCGGATACGGCGCCGCCGCTCAGGCCCGTGGCGTCGAGGCCGGCGAGATCTTCCAATTCGAACTCGAAACCCCCGTCAACGTCGAACGCCAGCGCTCCGCCATGCTCCCCATCCTCAACTCCAGCATCTCAGGCCGCCGCGTCAGCATCTTCTCACCAAACGACAACTCCCAGCACCCCATGCGTGGCGTCGAGATCACCAACACCAGCGATGTCCAACTCATGCCCGGTCCCATCAGCGTCTACGACTCAGGCGTCTACGCCGGCGACGCCCAGATCGGCCACGTCCCCGTCGGCGACAAGCGGCTTCTCGCCTACTCCGTCGATCTCGACATCACCGCCACACCCGAAAACTCCTACACCAGCCGCCTCCAGAAGGTCCGCTTCGTCAAAGGCGTCTGCGAGATCACCAACCAGCGCGAGCAGACCGTCAAGTACTCCTTCACCAGCAAGGACAAGTCCCACCCTCGCACCATCATCGTCGAGCACCCGCGCGCCACGAACTGGGACCTCATCGAGCCAAAGTCCCCCCTCGAGCGCACCGACACGCTCTACCGCTTCGAGGTCCCCCTCGACGCCGGCGCCGCCGCCCCGCTCGTCGTCACCCAGCGCATCACCGACGCCTCCTCCATCTCCATCACCAGCATCGACTCCGAGACGATGCTCTCCTACGCCAAGCAAACCAACGTCTCCAAGGCCGTCCTCGACGCCTTCCGAGAGGTCCAGGCCCGCCAGGCCCGGGTCCTCGACAACCGCAGAGCCGTCGCCGCCCTCGAACAGGAACGCCAGACCATCACCAACGACCAGTCCCGAATCCGCCAGAACATGAACGGCATCGACCGCACCACCGACCTCTACAAGCGCTACGTCACCACACTCGGCACCCAGGAAAACCGCCTCGAGGAAATCTCAAACCAGGTCGCCCTCCTCAACCAGCAACACACACAACTCCAGAACGACCTCGAGGAATACGTCGCCAACCTCAACGTCGAATGACACCGGTAGGTCGGCTCTCCGAGCCGACATCTCCTTCTCCTACACCATCTCGTGTTCATGGTGGCACCGCTCTCCAGAGCGGTGCGTTTTTTTCAGCCACCCTCATGGGAGTCTTGCCCGCGTGCGACTGCGTCTTCTCTTGCTCATATCGAACACTCGTTCCGAGTCATGCACAAGATGCAGTGACACACGCTGACGTCACAACCACTTGGCCATGAACATCGTGGATGGGACCGGATCGTCGTTGTAGCGTTCCGTTTCGGTGAAACCGAGGGAGCGATACAGCGTGACGGCCTCCACGAAGGTCGGTTCGGTGTCGAGTTTGGCGATGGCGTAGCCGGCGTTTCTGGCGAAGTCGAGGAGTCGGGTGGCGATGGCTCGGCCGAGTCCTTGGCCTCGGGCAGTCGGGCGGACGTACATGCGTTTGAGTTCGCAGACTCTGGCTTGCTCACTGGAGAGCGCGGGGATCTCGCGGAGCGCGCCGCAGGCGACGGGTGAGCCCTCGAGAGTCGCGAGGAGGAGCGTGCCCGTGGGCGGAGCGTAGCGGCCTGGGAGAGATTCGAGCTCCTGCTCGAAGCCCTGGTGGTGGAGGCTCATGTGGACGCCAGCGGAGGTCTCATCGGTGCCAACGGTGAGGGCGCGGGCGTATTCGAGGAAGAGTTCGCGGATGGCGGCGAAGTCGTCGGTCGTGACGGCAGTGCGGATATCGTGCATCTGGTTGTGGTCTCTTTGATTGCCGGAGTGAGCATATGGCCGACACGGGCAAACCACGCGACGGGATACATGAGGAGGTCCCCATCGATGTGGGGTGCCGGTCGTGCGGCTACAACCTTCGCGGGCTTGCGGTTGATGGCCCTTGTCCGGAGTGCGGCGAGTCGATCTCCAAGACCGTGCCGATGTGTCCGAGGTGCTGGTCTCGTAGGCACGAGATCGTGGCGTTGCGGCTGGATGTGGATGAGCGATGCCGGTCGTGGACGTGCACGAAATGCCACGGCGTGGGGTTTGAGGCCGGGCATCTTCGGAAGGCCGTGAATCTTGCCTGGCGTGACGGGCCACCCCGGGTTCGCGAGGGGCGCGCTCATGACATCGAATCACAGATGCCCGTTTCGTGTGCGCGATGCCGTGGACGATGTCAGGCGATCGGCATTGACGAATGGGTCATCATCGACCGGTGCAAGGCGTGCGGATTTGTCTGGTTGGATGTTGACGAATGGCCCGCGGTCGTGAAGCACATCCTGCTCGAGTTTGGCGGAGGGAGCATTCCCAGGACCATGGAGATGTTGCTGCACGATCCCGAGGCGATACGGCGATTGCAGGAGACGCGCGACGGACGACCTCGCGAGTTCCTCGATGCGTTTTTCACGGCGCTGAGCATGGCCACGAAAACGATCTCGTAGATGCGTTTCGTCGGCGATGGCGTCTATCGAAGCAACTCAAGAGCCTTTGTGGTCGCGTCGGCGATCGGCACGAGGTCGCCCTTGCCCTGGTCCTTGCGGGCCTTCATCTCGACGCTGTTCTGGTCGAGGGCCTTGTCGCCCAGGGTGATGCGGACGGGGATGCCGACGAGGTCGGCGTCTTTGAACTTGACGCCCGGGCGCTCGTCGCGATCGTCGATGAGGACGTCGAGGCCGAGGGCGTTGAGTTGTTTGGCGAGGTCCGCGGTAAGAGTCTTCTGTCGCTCGTCGTCGGGCTTCAAAGGCGTGATGAGGACGTGGTAGGGCGCGATGGCCGCGGGCCAGAGGATGCCGTTGTCGTCGTGGGACATCTCGACGCAGGCAGCCATGGTCCGGCTGACGCCGATGCCGTAGCACCCCATGATGACGGGCTGTTTCTTCTGCGTGGCGTCGAGGACGGCGAAGCCCATGGCGTCGGAATACTTCGTGCCGAGTTTGAAGATGTGCCCGACCTCGATGCCGCGGGCGGCCTCGAGCGTGGAGCCTTGTGCGCGCGGCGAGGGATCACCGACGACGGCGTTTCGGACCTCGGCGATGCGGCAGCGAGTACCATCGTCGAGAATCACGCCGACGTCGCGGCGCCAGGAGAAGTTCTTGACGTGGTGGTCGCGGGTGTCGGCCCCGGTGACCCAGAGTTTGGGCTGGGCGGCGTCGTGGTCGATGAGCAGGAGCACGCGGTTACCCGAGTCGTTCTTGATGACGGCAGGGCTGATGAAACCGGTGGCGAAGGCGTGCTTCTCCATCAGCGCGAGTTCGGCCAACTCGACGCCGAAGCCGGCGGCGGCACGGACCTTGCCCTCGTTGGCGTCGTGATCGCCGCGGACGACGGCGAGGACGAAGAGCGGGCCGGGGGGCAGTTTGGAAATATCCCAGGCCTTGGGGTCTTTGTTCTGCTCGCGGAGGACCTTGGCGAGAGATTTGTTCTGGAAGACTACGACCTTGAGCATGTCAGCGGCGCTGACGCCGAGGAATCGGGCGACATCGTCGATGCCGGGGAGGCCGGGCGTGGTGATGACGGCGAGATCGGAGGCACTCGGCGCGTCGGCGAGGTGTGCGGTCCGCTTTCCTATCTCGCACTTCTCAACGTTGGCGGCATAGCCGGACTTGGGGCAGGTGAGGATGGTGTCCTCGCCGCTCTCGCACATGACCATGAACTCGTGGCTGGCCGAGCCACCGATGGGCCCGCTCTCGGCCTCGACGGCGGCGAAGGTGAGCCCGCAGCGCGTGAAGATGTTCGTGTAGGCGCGGTACATGGCGTCGTAGGTCTCGTTGAGGCCTCCGGCGCCTTCAACAATGGTGTGGAAGGAGTAGGCGTCCTTCATGACGAACTCTCGGCAGCGGAGCAGGCCGGCGCGGGGGCGCGCCTCGTCGCGGAACTTGGTCTGGATTTGGTAGAGGTTCAGCGGGAGTTGCTTGTAACTGCTCACGCTGGTGCGCATGAGTTCGGTGATGACCTCCTCGTGCGTGGGGGCGAGGGCGTTCATGCGGCCCTTGCGGTCCTTCACGCGGAAGAGGTTGTCGCCATAGTCCTGGTCGCGCTTGGTGCCCTCGAAGAGCTCGAAGGGCTCGAGGGCGGGCATGAGCATCTCGCTGGCGGCGCACTGGGGCGTGCCGCCACCGCTATCCATCTCCTCGCGGACGATCTGGGAGACCTTGGTGAGGACGCGCCAGGCGAGGGGGAGATAGTCGTAGATGCCGGCGCCGACCTGGCGGATGAACCCCGCGCGGTGGAGGAGGATGTGGCTGGCGGTCTCCGCGTCGTTGGGGGCCTCACGGGTCGTGGGGATGAGCGTCCGCGACCAGCGGTGGGTGATGGCGGGTGTGCGCGGGAAGTGGGCGGGCTTTGCGGTGGTGGACATTGGAGGCGAGTGTAGGTGGGAAGTTGGAGGGGCTTGCTGGTGTAGGCTCAGCAGCCCGCGTTAAAGCGAGCGAGGAAGTAGAGAAGATCGTCGATCGTGACGCCATTGTCGCGGGTGCCTGTGGAGGAACCATCGTCAACGTCGGCGGTGCAGGTATCGCCCAGATTGAACTTGGTGAGGTAGTAGAGGAGGTCGTCGATGGTGACGCCGCCGTCACGAGTTCCGGCCGAGGAGCCATCATCGACATCAGCGACGCAGGGGCCTGGGGCACATGGTTCGGGCGTCAGGATGAAGACGCTCTGACCTAAGGTTGTGCTTTGACCCAGAACCGCACCGCGACCGAGGATGCGGCCAATGCTGGAGGGCTGGGCGGTGAAGGGCAGTGGAGCCAAGAGTCTTTCCCAGCCGTTTGCGGCGAGTCCACCAGCGACGAGATCGCCGAGATCGGTAAAACCGAGATCCGGACGGAAGGCGAAGGCGCGTTGTTGGGGCGACATGAATGGTGGCACGTAGTAGAAGTAGTAACCAAGAACGAAGCCATCTTCGGTGAGGACAATGGGGATGGAATAGGTTGAGTTGTCGTTGGTGTTGACGCTTCCGATGATGGGTGTGGTGATGCCGGTGCCGGGGTCGTAATACCAGGAGTCCTGGCCGTTGTTGGTGTTGGCTCCGGCGATGCGGAAGGCGATACCGACGACGACACCGGCTTGGTTGATGGCCGACGCCGCGTTGATTCGATAGCCTTGCGTTCCGGTATAGGGTGAACCGGCGAGGCCGATGAACCGCGTGGCTGTGCCGTCATAGAGCCACGCGTCCTGACCGAGTGTCGAACTGCCGGTCTGGCTGTATCGGCTGGCACGACCGATGACGATTCCCGCGTCGTTGATGAGCACGGGCTCACTGAACTGGACTCCGCTGGTTGTGGTGTAGAAGCCGAGGCCGCCGAGCGCGTCTGGTCCTGTGAGGCCGATCTGAGTAGTTGAGGGAACCGGGCTGTTGGCGTCGTATATCCAAGCGTCATCACCGAGATTCCCTGTCGTCCCGAAGTACCGCCTTGAGCGACCGGCGACGATGTTGGTGTCCGTAAGGAAGTTGACAACGGTGAGTTGAAATCCGGCGGATCCGGTGTGCACCCCGCCGATCAGGCCGATCTGTGTGGTTGAAGTGCCGTCATAGATCCAGGCATCGTGTCCGTTGTTAGAGGCGACTCCAGTGATTCGGGCGCTGGAGCCGACGGTTACTCCCGAGGAGTTCATGTGGGATGCGGACGAGGACTGGAAGCCTCCCGAGCCGGTGTAGACGCCTCCAGCGAGTCCGACTTGAGTCGTGACGCCGGCATGGTGAACCCATGCGTCTAAGCCGTTGCTCGAGTTGACGCCGACAACTCGTTGGGAGTATCCAGCGGTTCGATCGTTCTCGGAAAGGTGTGTTGGTTGGGAGAACCGGAAGCCCTGAGAGCCCTCGTAGCCAACTCCGGTGAGGCCGATTGGCGTGGTGGAGGCGCCATCGAAGAACCACGAGTCCTGGCCGAGACTGTTGTCGAGTGCGTCGAATCGACTGGCCATACCGGCCACATGCACCGCGGTGTTGAACCGATGGGCGAAGTTCGTGCGTCCGCCGAGTGATGTCTCGTATCCGGCTCCCGTGTGTCCGATGAGTGAGTGTGATGTGCCGTCGAAGTACCAGATGTCCTGGCCGATGACGTCGCTGCGTCCCACGACCAGAGCGGACTGCCCCACGACGGCTCCGGAGGGTGAGAGGTACAACGCTTCGCTCGTGGCAAAGCCGGCGCTGCCTGTGTATGCGGGGCCAGTGAAGCCGAGTTGGATGTGGGAGGTTCCGTTCCAGAGCCAGGCATGCTGGCCGTTCCAGTCCTGAACGCCATCGATCAGCCACGAGTAGCCGCAGACGAGGCCCGAGTCATTCACGAGATTCGCGATGGACCACTGGAAGTCTGAGGATCCTGTGTAGTCTTGTCCCGTGAAACCGAGGTGTGTGTTGGCGGAGTTGTGGAAGATCCACGCGCTCTGGCCGTTGAGTGAGGATGAGGCGGGCACGTATCGGTCGGTGACGCCAATGATCGGTCCCATTGGTGAAGGCGATGCGGCTTGGGCGACGGTGTTATGAAGGTTGGTGGCGGAGTGCTCCGGGGCGGTGAGGCCCAGTCGTTGGACCTGATACGACGGTGACCACTGGGCGAGCGCGCTTGACGACGCGATCACTGCGCCTGTTGCCAATCCAACACTGATCAAGGCGATGCTGGCGGGCTGGCGGCTGGAGACTGACGTTGTTGTCGATGGCATGCTCGCAACTCCGGATTCTGATGCTCGAGCGCGGAGCGGTCCATGGATCGACATGGAAACGACCCCCTTGGAACGATTGTTCCTTTGAATACAGGCTACCAGTTCCCGAATCGAAGGTCAACGAGAAGTCGGACCCGGATGATTGGACGCAGGCGGCGTGGTTCGGCACACATTGTTCATTTTTGCACTTTGCTTTCAAGTGGCACTTTGGGAAGCAGACCTCCTGGCGCGCAGAGCGGCGGCCCGGTCAGAACAGAACCGGGCCGCACGCTGTGCCGAGATTCAGATGTGCAGAGGTGCGGGGATCAGCATCCTGCGGCGAAGTGCTGGAGGAAGTAGAGGAGGTCGTCGATGGTGACGCCCTGGTCCTTGATCCCTAGTCCTGTGCCGTTGTCGAGGTCGGCAGCGGGGAGTCCGGCGCCGAACTGGGTGATGTAATAGAGGAGGTCGTCGATGGTGACTCCGCCGTCAGGAGTTCCGGAGTTGTTGCCGTCGTCGAAATCTGCGGGGCAAGGGGGCAGGACGGCGGTGGGCTCGGCGGGGGGCTGCTGGCTCTCGGTCCAGTTGGCGACAAAGAGAACGTAGTCGGCATTGTCGGAGAGGTTGTCTCCGGTGAAGTCGCCGTTGGCGGGACCGATGTGGTTGGACGAGCGGTGATAGGGGTCGTAGTTGGAGGCGAGGATGGAGTAGTCGTCGTCATCGACGTTGCCATCCTGGTTGGCGTCGCCTCGGGCGAACTCCTCGACGAGATCGGACTGGAGGAAGGCGGGCGAGGAGGGGCGTGGCGCGCCGATGGTCGGGAGTGTGGCCGCGGCGATGTAGACGCTGACAGAATCACCGACGTTGACGGGATCCGGGAATGTGCTGGGGATGAGCGTGGCCGGTGGTGATGGATGGCGGCTGTCGTATTGGAGTTCGCCGATGCCAAGCCCGGAGTTGTTCATGATGACGCGGCCAACGAAACCGTCGTTGATGTAGACGTCGTAGTTGGTGTTGTAGGAGCTGGCGGCGAAGAGTGTGGTGAAGTCGTCGAGCTCGGTGAAATCGATCTGGGTGGTGAAGCGGTACTCGTCGGCGCGGAGGACGCCACCGTAGTAGACCTGCATGAAGCGTGAGACGATGCGGAACTCGGCGTGTCCAACCGAGGTGCCGTCGCCCCAGGGAGCCGAATCTGGAAGGCGGAAGTCGGCACGGATACGGAGGTCGCCGTTCTCGGCCTGGGCGAGTGCGGGAGCGACAGAGAAGAGACAGGATCCAATGGCGAGGGCGAGCGGTGCGGGAGCGATTCGGTGCATGTTCGACCGGTCCTTTCTTGAGGCCGCAGGGTTTGTGGAGGACCTTGGTGCCCCTGGCGTCGGCCGAGGGAATAGCACGGTCTTCCGGCCCTGCGCGTGTCGCCGTGATGGCGCTATGGCCCTCATGCGGCACGATGGGAGTGCATGCGGAAAGAGGTGGAGACGAATGTCATGGAAACGAGGATTGTCGCGTAAGGGATTGGTTTGGGTGGTGCTGGATAGAGTTGATGATGTACTGCAAAGGGTGTGGGTATAGGTTGGTGGGCTTGGATCCCGGCCGTGTGGACGAACCGGCGAGGGTCAGGCGGCGGGTGGCTTGTCCGGAGTGTGGGCGAGAGTTTGAGCCAGAGGACCCGCGGACGTGGGACTACTTTCGGCCGAAGCAGGAGGGGCGGATCCCGGGGTGGTTGGTGATGTTTCTCGTGATGACGGGCTGGGTGGCGTTTGTGCTGGTGATGAAGTGGTTTCTGTAGGGCGGAGAAGGGCGAGGGTTGGATACGTCGAGGTTTGGTAGGATGGGGAGGTGTCGGCGCGGTGAGCCGACCTACCCGCGAGCGAGTTCTTTGGCTCTGACCGTGGCGGCGGCGATGGCGGCGTGGATGGTGGATGGAAGATTGGCGCTCAGCATGGTCTCGATCGCGGCGGCGGTGGTGCCTCCCTTGCTGGTGACGGCGGCGCGGAGAGACTCGGGAGGTTCTGGTGATTGGGTGAGGAGTTCGGCGCTGCCGCGAAGCGTGGCACGGGTGATGGCGTCGGCGTGGTCTTTGGGGAGGCCCTGCTTGATGGCGGCGTCGCGCATGGACTCGGCGAGGAGGAAGAGGTAGGCGGGGCCGCTGCCGGCGAGAGCGGTGAAGGGGTCCAAGAGAGACTCGTCGAGATCGACGACGAGTTGGTGGTTGACGCCGAGGAGGGCGCGGGCGATGGCTCGGGCAGTCGGGGGGGCGGTCGGGGGGGCGGTCGGGGGGGCGGATGAGGGGGGGGCGTGTTCGACTCCCCCACTGCTCGCGGCGTGAGTTGCGTCACTCGCGTCCGGATCGAGGGCGAGGGCGGAGACGCCTTTGCCGATGCGGAGGGCGAGGTTGGGCATGGCGCGGGCGATATCGTGGCGTGTTGCCGTGGTGTCGAGGAGGGCACGGAGACGGGAGATGGGTGTGCCCGCGAGGATGCTGATGATCCGGCGCGGTTGGCGATTGCTCTTTGAGGTCAGGAGCGGCGTGATCTCGGCGGCGAGAGACTCGAGCATCTGGGGCTTGATGCACAGGACGATCGCGGCGTCTCTCTGCGCAAGGGCGAGGGCCTCGGCGGCGGTGGGCACGAGGCGGAGCTCAGGGTTGAGTTTCGCGACGCGCTCGCGGGCTTCCGCAGATGGCTCGGCGATGGTGGTGATCGATGCGTCGAGAAGGCGGTGATCGAGGGCGCCCGCGAGGATGGCAAAGCCCATGGAGCCGGCGCCGATGAAGACGCAGGGCGGGAGCGGGGTGTGGAGATGGGGACTTGGGGCAGGGCTCATGGCGCAGCGTACGGGCGTGGATTTCGACGGATCATGGGCTTCGCCGATACACTTGACCATGGCAGCCTTTTACCAGTTGGATTTCGAGAAGCCGCTCCTTGAGATCGATGCCGCGATCGAGGCGGCGGAGGGGCGATTGAAGGCGAGGCTCGTGGGGAAGCCCGTGGGGCCGGGGACGCCGCCGGGTGTGGAGCCGTTGCCAGAAGAGCCGGCGACGGGATCTGCGGCCAAGGGCGAGAGCGACGCCGATGTAGGCGCGATCCGCACGGAGATCGAGGACCTTCGGACGAGGCACGCGGCGATGCTGGCGGAGGTGTATGGGAAACTGACGGCGTGGCAGACGGTGCGCGTGGCGCGGCATCCGCAGCGGCCCCAGACGCGGGACTACATCTCGATGATCTGCCGGGACTTCGCGGAGTTGCACGGGGACCGGCGGTATGGGGACGATCCGGCGATCGTGACGGGGTTCGCGCGGATCGGGCACACGAAAGTCATGGTCGTCGGGCACCAGAAGGGCAAGGAGACGCCGGAGAAGATCGCGTGCCACTTCGGGTGCGCGCACCCGGAGGGGTATCGCAAGGCGCTGGCGAAGATGGAACTGGCGGCGAAGTACGAGGTGCCGATCGTGACCTTTGTGGACACACCGGGGGCGTATCCGGGGATCGGGGCAGAGCAGCGCGGGCAGGCCGAGGCGATCGCGGTGAACATGATGGAGATGAGCCGTCTGCGGACGCCGATCGTGAGCATCGTGATCGGCGAGGGGGGGAGCGGCGGGGCGCTGGGGATCGCCGTGGCGGACAGGGTCGGGATGCTGCGGCACTCGTGGTACTCGGTCATCAGCCCCGAGGGGTGCGCGGCGATCCTGTGGAAAGAGGCCAACGAGCAGACAAACACGGCGGCGGCCAAGGCGCTGAAACTCACAGCGTCGGACAATCTGGAACTCGGAATCATCGACGAGATCATCGAGGAGCCAGTCGGCGGGGCGCATCGCAACGCCCAGCAGACGGCGGCGAATCTGCAGGCGTGGATCCTGGGGCAGTTGTCGGGGCTGAAGCAGCAGTCGATCGATGAGTTGCTCGAGGCGCGGTATCAGCGATATCGGAAGATGGGGGTGTATCTGCAGCAGGAGGCGGGGACGGCGGGCGGGGTGTAGGACGTCGGGGAGAGAGATGTAGAGAAAGTAGACACAGGCGGGACGCCCCCCTCCCTGTGCCACGAGATTTGGTGGAGGGTGATGGCCAGGACATCGCGTATCAGTGAGAAGTTGCCTTGGCGACTGGTTCGCCGGGGAACTGCTTGATGCCTTCCTGGTTTGGGGTCTTGCCCGTGCCCCTGGATGTGGGGCTCTTCTCGGGGATGACGAAGTCGCTGTTGGGGAGAGTCTCGTTGTGCTTCATCGCGGCGTCGGCGGCGGCGAGCATCGTCTGGTCGGCGTTCTCGTAGAGCTCGCGCCAGTTGGTGCGGATCTCGAGTTCGGCGAGGTCGAAGAAGTGGATCGCGGCGGCCTTGTCCCGCTGGAACTCGGCGTCGTTGCCGTTGCCCGCGTGGGCGGCGATGTCGGCGTCGAGTTTGGCGAGGGTGCAGGCGAAGGCGTGCATAAGGAGGGCGGTGTTGGCGAGGCGGGCCTGCATGGTCTGGCGCTCGAGCATCTTGACGTCGAGGCGCTTGCTCCATGCCTTGAACTGGTAGGTGTGCTCGCGGGCGAGTTGCGCGAGGCGATCGGCGAAGGGCCTGAGTTCGGCGGCGCGGACGCGCGTGAGTTTCGTCGGCGAGCGTCGGATGCCGCCGAAGACCTCGAGGCCCAGGGGGATCGCGATCTTCATGATCCGGGCGTTGAAGGAGTTCTTGATCGCCTTGGCGAGGAAGCCGCCGACGGACTCGTCCTGGTCTTTCATGAGAGCGTTCTTGACGCCCAACATCTGTTCGGCGAGTTGCTTGCCGCCATAGCCGAAGATGTAGGCCTGCATGACCTCGTTGGCGCCCTCGACGATAATGTTGATGCGTGAGTCGCGGAAGACGCGCTCGATCTCGTTCTCGGTCATGTAGGACTCGCCGCCCATGATCTGGACGGCGTCGTTGACGGCACGCCAGCCCATCTCGGAGCAGAAGACCTTGCAGACGGCCGTCTCGACCTGGATGTCCTCGTCGTGGCGGTCGAGCATGCCGGTCGTCATATAAAGGACGGCGTCCATGGCATAGGTGAGGGCGGCCATACGGGCGATCTTCTGGCGTACGAGTTCCTGTTTGGCGAGGGGGGCCTGGAACTGGTAGCGCGTCTGGGCCCACTTGATGGACTGGTCCATCGCCTTGCGGGCGCCGCCGAGCATGCCGGCAGAGAGGGTGCAGCGCCCGTAGTTGAGGCAGGAGAGGGCGATCTGGAGTCCACGGCCTTCCTTGCCGAGGAGGTTGAACTTGGGGACGCGCACGCCGTGGAATCGGATGCGGGCCTGCCATGTGCCTCGGATGCCGCACTTGCTGCGGTTTTTCTGGTAGATCTCAACGCCCTGCATCTGCGGGTGCATGACGAGCGCGGAGATTTTACCCTTTCCGTCAGGCGTCTTTTCGCGGGCCATGACGGTGAAGAGACCAGAGAGGGCGCCGCTGGTGGCCCACTTCTTTTCGCCGTAGACGACGTAGTCGTCGCCATCACGTTCGAAGTAGGTCTCGGCGCCGCCAGCGTCGCAGCCGACGTTAGGCTCCGAGAGGCAGAAGGCGCTGAGCCAGTCTTTGGAGAGATGCGGGAGCCACTCGCGCTTCTGGGCGTCGTTGCCGAAGAGCATGACGGCCTTGCAGCCGATGGACTGGTGGGCGGAGACCATGACGGCGGTTGAGCCGCAGGAGTGCCCGATCATCTCGAGGACGCGGTTGTAGGAGGTGATGCCGAGCCCGAGGCCGCCGAACTCGCGGGGGATGGTCATGCCGAGGACGCCGAGTTGGAAGAGTCGATCGACGACCCAGCGGGGGATCTCCTGCTCCTGGTCGATGGCGATCGCCGGGTGCTCGGTCTTGAGATATTCATCGAGACGGGCGAGGAGTTGGTCGCACTCGGCCTGCTCCTTCGCGTCGGTCTTGGGGTATGGAAAGTAATAGTCCTCCTTGACGCGACCCCAGAAGAAGTTCTTCATCGGGCCCATCTTGGTGGGCTCGGCGCCGAGCCATTCCTCGGCCTGCTCGAGGAGTTTCTTGTCGGCGTCGGAGATGCCCTTGAGTTTCTTGAGGTCGGCGGACATGGTGGTGGTCCTTAGAGGTTGAACGTACTGGTGTCGAACGAGATGCGAATGGCACCTGTAGCGGCGTGCGTGAGACGATCTCGCCCACGCGGAAACCGTTTCAGTGGGGGGCATTCGCGGGTTGTTTGGCGTAGTTTAGGAGGCAGAGTCGGGGCGGGACGGCGTGATATGGTGGCGTATGGATCGCCGGCGGAAACGAGTGTTGATTTGGGGAGCCGGAGCGACCGCGGCCTTTGTCGCCGTGGGGCTTGGGATCGCGTCGTGCTCGGGGTCACGGTCACGGCTGGTGGAGCAGTTTGACGCGGGGCCCGTGGGTGGGCCGGCGGGGGGGAGCGAGGGGTACTTGTGGGTCAGGCGTGGTGATCTGCCCACGCCTGGGAAGATGTGGAAGGACGTGGATCCGGCGTCATTGAGCGCCGATGATCGGACGCGGATTCGAACGGGTTGGCCGTATGAGCGTGAGTGAATGGACCGTTGAATCAAGTGCCGCACGAACTCTCGATTGAAGAGCAGAGGCAAGTCGATGGCGAAGAAGAAAGCTGGGAGCATGAAGAAGTCCTCACCACGATCAACCGGTTCGACTCGAATTGCGACGAAGCGTGGGAAGAGCACGGGCACGCGCACGAGTTCGACCAACAGCAGCAACGGTCCACGGCTGCTCTCTGGTGGCAATCCGCAAATCGCGAAAGGCGATGGAGCGGGGCCGGTGCGGGCGTACATCGAGGCGATGCCCGGGTGGAAACGCGGCGTCGGGCGAACGCTGGACGCGCTGGTTGTGGAACTCGTGCCCGGGGTGAAGAAGGCCGTGCGGTGGAACTCGCCGTTCTATGGAGTTGAGCAGAAGGACGGCACGATCGGATGGTTCATGAGCCTGCACTGCATCACACGATATGTGAAAGTGGCCTTCTTCGATGGAACGCGGCTGAAGCCGATGCCGACGGAAGAGTCGAAGAAGGAAGGCATTCGATATTGCCATATCTTCGAGGATGTCGGACTTGATGAGACACAGATGCGATCGTGGATCACGCAGGCGGCGCGGCTGCCTGGTATGAGTTGGTTCTGATGGGCGGCATTGCCGATCAGGACTTCGAGACCAGCGAGGCGATCGCAGGCCCGAGGTGCGGGAACTCGAACCGGAAGCCCTCGTCTTCGAGGCGTTTGGAGACGAGGTATCGGCCATAGAGCGCAAGTTCCGGGTCGGTCTTGAGGAGCAGGGTGGCGCCGAGGCGGACCATCCATGACGTCGCGGGAAGGCCGATGGGCATGCGGATGGTGTTGCGCAGCGTTCGCATGAACTCGCGCTGGGAGACGGGGTTCGGAGCGGTGGCGATGTAGGCGCCGCGCATGGTGGACTCGGAGATCGCGCGTTCGAAGAGGCGATTCATGTCGGTCTCGTGGATCCAACTCATGCCCTGGGTTCCTGTGCCCACGGTGCCGCCGAGGCCGAGTCGCGCGAGAGAGGTGAGCCGAGAGAGTGCCCCACCGCCGGCGCCACGGTTGCGCCCGATCACGAAACTGGTGCGGAGGACGACCTGCCTTTGCGTAGGAAGGACGCTCTGAGCAAATGCTTCTTCCCAGGCGCGCCCGACGGTTGGGGCGAAACCGAGGCCGAAGGGCGAGTCTTCGTGGCAGAGGACATCGGGCGGATCGCCGTAGATGTGAGCCGTGCTCATCTGGACCCAGACGGGCGGGGGCGAATCTACGAGTCGCATGGCCTGGCCAAGTACTCGCGTGGCCTCGACTCGGGAACGGAGGATCTCGTCCTGGCGATCCGGGTTCTTGACGCAATCGACGGAGCGACCGACGAGATTGATCAGGGCTCGTGCGTTGTGGAGTTCGTGGTGCCAGCGGTCGAGCGTTCGCGCGTCCCACGCGATGTGCCGCCATGGGCCACTGGTCTTTGGGGCGTGACGAGAGAGGACGACAACGCTTGCCCCTTTGGCGTCGAGGTGATGGGCGAGGGAGACGCCGAGGAATCCGCTGCCGCCGGCGATCACGATGGTGTCGGTGATCTGGCCCATGATGTGATGGCACTGGCGTACGACGCGTAGAGACTGTAGCAGGAAGAGGCTGAAACTGCAGGAGTTGTGGCGTGAAGTAGAGTTGATTGACTGTGTTTGTCGTTGGCGCTATTCTTCGCCCCTGATTGCGGGGTAGAGCAGCCTGGTAGCTCGTCGGGCTCATAACCCGGAGGTCGTAGGTTCAAATCCTACCCCCGCTATTGCCGGGCCGGTTGCGAAAGCAGCCGGCCCTTTGGTTTTCAGGGAACGCCGCCGAGAGACCTCGGCGGCGTTTTCGCGTTTTGGCCCATGTTCCGAAGGGTTCGCCAACCCGTCCGCCCATTGGACGAGTCTCTGCCGCGCGGCGTGTCCATAACCGGCTATGGCCCACTTGGGCCTCACGGGCGCGATTTTGGCCCAAAGTCTCTCCGCGTCTCTCGTCGCCGGGTGCCCGGGTTATATGGGGTTCGTGCTCGCGAAGGCGGAATGGATGCGGTTGCAACCGTGATCCGCTGGCTATCGCGCCACGCGGCGCGCGACTTTTGCATAAAGGCATGCGGTGATGCGGCTGTGATCGTCGCGGCCATTCTCTCCGGCACGGAGCTCACCGTGATCTCAAACACCCGGCCCGAGTCCATGACGCCTACGGAGCGCGACGCGGAAGTGGCGAGCATCTTCGCCCGCGGCCTTGCGCGGGCCATCCATGCGGAACGTTCGCGTTCCACCCGGGAGGCGAGCGACCTGGCGAAATCTGACGCCGATCGACTTGAACTTCCGCAGCATGCGGACCTCAGTGTCTCCGCACGGCCCCGGGGTTAGGGCTCCGGACCATGCGAAGAGGAACCCCCATGCCCGATGCGATTGAACGACAACTCGGCGAGCTTCAGCGGATGACCACCAGCGACTTGGTGGACCGCTACGAGGAACTCCACGGTCACGCCTGCCGTACGCGCCACCGCGCCTATCTGATCCGCAAGATCGCGTGGCGCATCCAGGCCAACGCGGAGGGCGACCTGAGCGAGCGAGCCAAGCGGCGGGCGGCGGAACTCGCCGACGACGCCGAGATCCGGACGATGGCTCCCCGCTCGTACACCTCCCCGCCGCAGCCCGGCGAGATCCGCACCTGCGTGCGGTCGCTCGACCCGCGCGACCGGCGCGATCCCCGGCTGCCGCCGCCCGGCTCCGCGATCGTCCGCCAGTACAAGGGGCGGACGATCCGGGTGATGGTGCTCGCGGACGGTGAAGGCTTCGAGTTCGACGGCGAGCGGTACGGCACGCTCTCGGTGATCGCCAAGAAGGTGACGGGCCAGCACATCAACGGGTACCGCTTCTTCGGATTGCGGGGTGGGCGATGACCAAGCGAGGCCGAACGCCCAGCGTGCCGCCATCGCGGGAACGGGGCGCGGGAGCGCCCGGGCCGATCCGGTGCGCGATCTACACCCGCAAGAGCAGCGAGGAGGGGCTCGAACTCGAGTTCAACTCCCTCGACGCCCAGCGGGAGGCGGCGGAGGCGTACATCGCCAGCCAGCGGAACGAAGGGTGGATCTGCCTTCCGGACCGCTACGACGACGGCGGGTTCTCCGGCGGCAGCATGGAACGGCCAGCGCTGGAGCAGCTCCTGAAGGACATCGAGGCCGGCAAGGTTGACTGCGTCGTGGTCTACAAGGTGGACCGACTGAGCCGTTCGCTCATGGACTTCGCCCGCATCATGCAGACGTTCGACCGCAAGGGCGTCTCGTTCGTTTCGGTGACACAGCAGTTCAACACCACGAGCTCGATGGGGCGGCTGACGCTCCACATCCTGCTCTCGTTCGCCCAGTTCGAGCGTGAGATCATCGGCGAGCGGATCCGCGACAAGATTGCCGCCCAGAAGCGCCGGGGCAAGTGGGCGGGCGGCGTGCCCATCCTGGGCTACGACGTCGACCGGTCCAGCGGCAGTCCCCGCTTGGTCGTCAATCCCCGCGAGGCAGCCAAGGTCCGCGAGATCTTCAAGATCTACCTCGACAAGGGGTCGCTCCAGCGTGCCGTCACCGAACTCAGGCACCGGGAGTGGAAGAACAAGCGCCGGGTGACCAAGAAGGGGGTCAGCGTCGGCGGCCAACCCTTCAACACGGGCACCCTCCACGTTCTTCTGACCAACCCGCTTCTGACGGGCAAGATCGTCCACCGGGGCAACACCTACGACGGCGAGCACGAGGCGATCGTCGATCCCGCGTTGTTCGAGCGCGTCCGCCAGCAACTCCTCGAGAACGGTCGGACCGGTGGTATCGAGATGCGCAACAAGTACGGGGCACTCCTGCGTGGGCTCCTGCGCTGCAAGAAGTGCGACTGCGCCATGATCCACACCTTCTACGGCAAGCGGAACAAGCAGTACCGCTACTACCGCTGTCTGGAAGCCATCAAGAACGGGGCGCACACCTGCGAGGCGTCGTCGCTGCCAGGGCTGGAGATCGAGAAGCTCGTGGTCGACGAGATCCGGACGCTCGGCAACGACCGGACGTTGCTGGACCGCATCCTTGCAGAAGCCCAGGTCAACGTAGACGAGGAACTGACGGCGCTGAAGTCGGAGCGGGCGTCGATCCACGCCTCGCTCGGCCGCTTGGAGAAGGAGTTGCGGGAACTGGTAGCGGACCGGAGCGGGAGCACCGCTACCACCGCGCGGCTGGCCGCCGCTCACGAACGGGTCAGCGGGGCACGCACCCGCCTTGCCGAAGTCGAAACACGGCTGGGTTTAATCGGAGATAGCGCCATCACCCGCGAGGAGGCCCGCAAGGCGCTCAACGAGTTCGACGGGGTCTGGGCGCAACTGTCGCCTCGCGAGCAGGGCCGGGTGCTGAAGCTGCTCTTCTCGAAGATCGAGTACGACGCCGAGAACGCCACCGTCGCCGTGACGTTCCGGGCGACCGGGATTGCCGCCCTGTGCGCCCGCCGATTGGAGGAAGCCGCGTGACCACCGTCGTGAGAACCATCCACATCACCCGAAAGGCCCGCCGCAAACGCGTCGTTCTTGGCCCCGAGGCCCCGAAGGCCGAACTGCCGGGCCGTGTGCCCCGCGTGGCCCGCCTGATGGCTTTGGCGATCAAGTACGACCGGCTTCTCCGCAAGGGCGTCGTCGCCGACCTGTCGGAGCTCGCACGGTTGTGCCAGGTCACGCAGCCGCGGATGACGCAGATCATGAACCTGCTGCACCTTGCGCCGGACATTCAAGAGGCGATTCTTCTCCTACCTCCCACTGCCTCCGGGCGCGAACGGCTCACGGAAAGACACTTGAGGAGTCTGGCCGCCACCATTCGCTGGGACAAACAGCGTTCGCAGTGGAACGCAATGACGGTCCGCAGTTGAATCATCGACCGGCCAGGAACGGGGTGATTGCCTGGCCCACCGGGGCGAAGCGGGCGACGAACTCCTCGATCGCTGTATCCATGTGACGGCGCGCCGTGGTGGCATCTAGCCGGTGGCCGGAAAGCGGCGCGATGACATGATGGGCCAGAAACACCCACTGTTTCGGAATCCCCGGCACATTAATCATGTGCCCTCGCAAGATCCCAAATTCGTCTGGATCACGGAGGAGCCGCTCGACGATCTTCATCCGAAGCGGCTGGTCCGACATCGGGGAGAGCAGAAGGCTCAATCCAAAGTTGGTCTTCTGCACTTTGTCGAACCACATCGCCAGCCACCATGACGACTCGCACCCACTCCCACGGCACAGCGGAGGCAAGGGGTGTGGCCATGAGGCTGGTACGAAGGGCCACAGTCGGTTCTCGTAGCCACCGAGCGGAATGATGTCCGAATGGGCCAGCACCGCTTCCTTCGCCACTGCGAATAGGTCGCACTCCAGAGCAACTGTCTCCTCCGGAGTGCCCGGATCTTTCGTGTCGTGAGTCGTCGACTCCTCGACCAGTTCAGCAAGTGGCGGCTCCAGGTCGATACGGAGCTCCTTCACAGCCAGCTCGATCTCGCTCGCCGAGAGACGAGCCTGAAGAAACTTCACCAGCTCATCCTGCCGCGGTTGCCCAAAGACCATTCGGTACAGGGCAAGCGCCGACCGAAGGGCCACCAGTTTGTCAGCGTCGCGACTGAGCGGAAGGGCCGGTACATGACGCTCGATCACAGCCCCGTCGGGCACGGGAAACACCCAGAAAGGCTTGAGCTCGTTGGAGGCGCTCGCGTGCTCCATCGCGGCGGCGTCGAACGCCGTACTCCAGCGATCGCAGAAGGGCGGACACTCACGATGTCCGTATGTCGTCGCGATGTTCTTGCGGACAGCGTGCCCCTTGTACCTGTGGATACGGCCCTCGCGCTGCTCAAGATCAACAGGGTTCGACGGCAGATTCCAGTGCACGAGCGCATGGCAGTAGTGATGGAAGTCGAGGCCTTCCTGCCCAACGGACGTGCTGGCCAGGACGAACGGCCAGAATGGCGAGTTGAAGGCCGCCCTTACCTGACCGGCACGGTCTCGGTTGTTCTCGTCTTCCCCCTGCTGCTGACCGAAACGGGCCGCGAAGCGGGCCCGCATACGCCGTTCCGTGCGCGTGACGGTCTGGGTCTTGGCATCGACCCGGATGTCGTCGACACCAACGGCAGCGGTGCGAAGACCGATCGCCTTGACCATCTCCTCCGCAATGGCTCCGGCAGCCTCATCGGGCGGTATTCGCCCCACGCCAAGGCTGTCCTTGAGGACGTGGGCGTACTCGTCAAGCACGGCCTGAAGGCAACCGTCCACGGAGTACTCAATCACTCGCATCCAGTACGGTTCCGACCCATTCATGCCACGCACGAGCGCAATCACCTCGGGGAGGTTGAACAGATTGCGGAGTCGCCACGCGACCCGCCCGGCCGCGAGGCGGGTATTCACATCGCGCGTGCTGCAATCACCCAGCACGCGAACGATCGAGCGCAACGCGACGACCGCAGGGTTGCCGAGGCACGCCTTGGCCATCGCGTCGACCAGATCTGACGGCGGTTGACCGAGCGGACGTATGTCCGGACGGCAGGCATCCTTGAGCAAGTCATGCGCCTGCCGCACATGCTCTACCCAAGCGGTCTCCGGCTCCTCTTGTCCCTCTTCCGGCTCAGCAGACCGCTCTCCAGACCAAGCCTCCGGCAGCGACCCCTGGAACCAGAATCGCTTCGTGGAGGCGGGATCTTCGAGCAGATCGAGTAGGAGTGGACAGGCCCAATACCAGCGCTCGTCGATTTCTCCGCCGCTGGACCATCTCGTCACCGCTTGATCGATCGTGGACCGCAGCACGTCAGAGGCTGCGCCGACAGCCTGATCGGCAGTGCGCGAGGACGACCCCTGATGGGCGGGGTCGAAAGCCCGCGCGAGCGCACTGGACGGATAGATGAGCCCGAGCACCGGCATGCCGGTGAGTCGACCATCGGCTCGAGCAAA
Organism: uncultured Phycisphaeraceae bacterium; assembly: GCA_964628245.1. Classification (GTDB taxonomy): domain Bacteria; phylum Planctomycetota; class Phycisphaerae; order Phycisphaerales; family UBA1924. The sequence continues at coordinate 62,389 of CAZVMU010000009.1, forward strand.
GCGAAGCAACGCCGTGATCTTCTTGCGACCTTCCGTCGTGTTTTGGATCGAGACCTCGCCGTTGCTCCCGTAGCTCGCCTCCATCATGCGTCGCTCGACTTCGTGGCTCAGGACGCTCGCGATGACCTTGGGAACGACCTTCCATGACGAGAAGACCAACCGCTTTGTGACGCCGTTCCCGTGCAGCGTGGCGAACGGACCCGAGGGGCCGTAGTACGGAAGGCTCGGGGGTAGCCACAGAAGCTTCCACATCCCAGTTTCGACGGTTTCGGTCAGGAGCGAACGCAGACGCGAGTTGGCCGGGTCGATCGCGCGATACGCTGCAATGTCCTCCCAAGGGAGCAAGCCCGAACCAGCCCCGGCCAGCGCGCCGGCGACGGCTCCCGACTTGCTCGCATCGATCGCCTGCCGGAGGTCCTTCTTGAGCTCGTAGTCGTCCATGAAGTTGAGCAGGTATGGCGCGGACTTCCAATACTCAACGATCTCGCCGTGATCCAGCGCCTGCGCCACGCCGGCTGCGGCCAGATACTGCCGCACGTCCGACGCCTCAAGCCGGGCCGACGACGGGATTTCCCGCAGCATGCCGCTGCGGTCGCTCGTCGCGGCAAGACGCTCCGTCCGCGACATGACGCGGCGAAGACGGCGTTCGATCCCCGCCTTGATCGAGCGCACGTCAGCCATATCGCCACCGCGCAGATTGAGAATCGCGCCGCGGTACTCCTTGAGCAGCCCACGCATCGCCCGGTTCTCTTCGGGCGCGTGCTTCACGAGGAAGTCGTAGGTGGCAACGAAGTCCTCGTAGTGGTCGCCTTCGCCGCTCTCTTGCTCGTGCTGAAGCGAGTACATCTTGTACGGCGTTGCGGAAAGCAGGAGAACCCTCACCGCCTCGTGATGCTGCTCCTTCGTATCCGCGTACTCGAAGAGCGATCGGGCAAGCTCGGCGGCCTCGTCGGCGGGATCGAGCAAGTGCTTGAATCGCTGGAACTCGTCAAGGATGACGAGGTCGGGGCGCAACGCGGTGATGCACGTCCTCCCGAGAATCGCTCGGAGTTCGGCGATGATGGACCGTCGGCCTTGGCGCGGATCTTCGTCTGACTCAGTGTCCTGCTCACCGCCGGCCAAGGCGAGGGTCCGTTCTCGCAACGTGGGCTCGCCGCGTTTCCGATCAATGGCTTCGAGGCGGTCGAGCTCCCGCAGGAAGCCTGCTTGGAGTGCGGTGTCAACAGATTGCTCTGCCATCCACTCTTGAACCCACCACTTGAAGTTTGCACGCTTCACGCCGCCTCGAAACAGCCCGAGGCCTGCCCGTTCAGGGATACCCCAGTGCTCACGCAGCAACTGGAATATCAGCGCCCGCTCCTGTGCGATGCCCATGCCACCGCGAGGCTCAAGGGAGGTTCCCGGCGTCATCGAGACGTAGTTCACACGCCGCTTCGCCATGTCACGCAGCTCGATGGGGAGCAGAGTGGCCCGGCTCGCACGGGCGAACTCGTGCGACTTGTCGGGACGGAGGCGGTTGATATTCTGGCGAGCGATGTCGGCGTTCGAGCAGACATACACCACATCGATTCGGTCGACCGAGCGCCACAGGTGTTCGACGGCCTTGGCGATGACCCCCCGGGCGACCATCGTTTTGCCGAGGCCCACCTCGTCCGCGACGAGGAAACGGTGCGTGGAGTCGTCGTCGAGATATAGACGGCGAAAGGCATACTCAACGGTCCGGCGTTGAAATGCCTTCAAGCCAGCCAAGGCGTCGCGAGCGCTGGGAGGGGAATCGACTGGGTGGGTCATCTGCCGACCCCCGCGGCACTGCTCGGGAGTTCCCGTCGGACCTGCCCAATCGGCCCCCACACCGCTTCGAGTTCTGGAGGCAGAATGGACCGCCCCTCTGGGGTTCTGCGAAGATCCTCAATAAGCCGGTGGACCTGATCCAGCTTGCCGGGGCTGCGGTGAAGACATGCCAGCATGTGTTCCAAGAGCGGAAGCCCATCGTGACCGCGTGCCCCCGCCCTCGCTTCGGGAGTGGCGGCAAGTTCTCGGAGCTCGGTGAAGAGCTTCTCCGGATCATCGGACAGAAGCATGAGAAGGAACCGGACCAGGGTGCGCGAATCCGACAGCAAGTCACGCAGCAACCGTTCCTTCCGATCCGTCGGCGCACCCACCAGTGGCAGATTGAGCACGAACGCCTCGGTGCGCTCGGCCCTGCCGACCCTGGCACTGACCTCGAAGGAGACGAATGAAGACACGGATTGAATCGCGTGCGGGCCGAAGCGGACCTGTATGGGGCACCCGCTCTGAAGCGCCCTCGCATCGCCGACCAACATGACCGGGCGGCAACGTACTGTCGCTGCTTCAGTGATTGCGAGCGGCTCCGGAGACCGCAGGGTCGTCGTCAACGTCTTGCCATCCTTGTCGTCTGGCGCGACAACCAGTTCCATGCTCATCGCAACCAGCGAGCGCCGAATCGAGTCCACCAGCACCTCGCACGCTTGCTCATCGGCACCAGGAGTCACCGCCTGATCTTCAGGTGTGAACGGCGCCAACATCGATCGGAGATTGGGCTGGTTGTCGCCGTCACCGATGGTGGCATCCACACCGAGCTTCGACTTCTTGCCGATCAGCTCCACCAGAAACTCGACATTGCCGTTGAAGGCGGCCGTCGTGGCGTTGGCCGAACCCGTCCAGATGTGTGCGTCCCATCCTGCGTCTGCGACAAATAGCTTCGCATGGAGACCCGAAAGCGATGCCGACTGCTGATCGGATGGCTCGTCCGCCCCTGCGATGGCTTCACACCCTTCGTCCAGCATGAGACACGTCCAATGCTCGCGGAGGACAGATGGCTCGATCTCGCGGAGCGACTCAGGGCGGCTCACCAGGAACTGGGCTCGTCCGGGGGCTGCGAGTCGTGTCAGGAAATCGGGCGTGATGAACGGCGAAACGACAAGAAGGCGGTCGATGCGATCGCCAAACGGCCAGGTTGGCTTGCCGTCCATCCCCAAGGGCCAGAATCGGACCGAGTCCACCCCCTCTGGGAGCTTCCACTTGACCACCCGCAGCTCGTCCGCGATGAGCGCGGTGTCAGCAGCCGCTTGTTCATTCACAGCAGAGGCTCGTACCGCCAGACCCGGGAGCCCACGTACGAATGCGGCCAGACCTCGGTTCTCCGCGATGCCATTCTGCCGATCGGACCGATCGCCCTCGAGCACGAGCACCGTGTCCCAGGAGCGATCGAAGGTGAGATTGCGGGTCAGGCACAGCAGCCGGTATCGAACGGTAGTTCCATCCGCGGTATCCACGAATCGGAGCACCCAGACCTTGGGGTGGAACACGCCGGCGCGCCCTGCCCGTGCCGCGGGCGGGAGCACCTCGATAACCGACTGCTCCAGGTAGGTGAGCAGACGTTGGTTGGCGGGGGGCACCTTGATCTGGCCGGCTTGGCAGTAGATGTGGATACGGTCGGCACACCGCCGCAACGATTCCAAAAGCGCCAGCGGGTCTCCTTTACCCGACGCCGGGTCAGCAGCGAGGCGACCATCGTCGCCCTGCCAGTCGAACATTGCGAACGCCAGCGGGGCGGTGAGGAGCGCGATCAGATCCAGCGAAAACGTCGTTCCCACAGCACAGTCAAACCGGAAGCCATCCGGTGGCCTCAACGATCCCAGCAGCATTTGCCTTCCGCGAGGATCAAGCATGGCCCGCGCCCCCGTCTGAACCTGGCGACAGCCCGCGCAGAATGTCGTTCAGGATGACCTGCGTCTGGCCCCAGCGATAGTCGATTGGCCCGCCCGAAGCATCGCCCTGCCAGCGATCCCGAGCACGCACATTCTCCGGCAGCAGGCGCGCCCGACCTCCCTTGAGTTGGCGCTCCCGAGTCGCGACTAACTGGCGGTCGCGCCCGTTGTCCCACACGCGTTCACCCGCCGCGGCGCGGAGTGCGACGCCGATCCACTGCTCAGCGAACTCTTGTGTCCGGGCCGAGATGCGAGGGTTCAACCGTCTCACCAGCTCCCAATAGCCGGTGCGATCCCATTCCCGCAGGCTGATCTCCTCCGTACGCACCGCCGATTGCCACTCACCCAGTGCCGACTCCAACTCGCCCACCAACTCTTCCGAGCCAGACTTCATCCGTGCCAGTTGAAGCGAATAGACAAGCGGCCCACCCCATGCGCACAAGGCAAACAGTCGTGCGTGCTCGATCTCCAAACGAAGATCGGGCGTCAACAACTGCGTGAGGTCCGGTTCCCAGACGAACGACGCGCTGAGTTCCGGCCTACTGCTGGCCACCAAGCGTGCCAGCACGGAACCCGGTTGGTGCGTGCAGATCCGATCTCGCAGAAACTCCGCCTCCTCGGGAAGTAGTTCCAGCGAGGTCGCTTCAAACATCCCGTCCGGCTCGCCAGGCAGCCCAGGGTGCCAGTCCCGCGAAATGCCATCCAGCGGCTCACCATCGTCAGTGCTGAGCGGCCGCGACGGGCTCTTGCCATCACGCGACAGCCGACGGAAGTACTGCTCGACCGAACCGTCGAACATCCGAATGCCCCAGAGCCGCAGCCCACGCCAGTAGACGCTGCTGGGCATTCTCTGGAGTCCAGCCTGCGCATCGCGGCCGATGATGCCGGTCGGGTCCGTACAACCCGACAGAAGCGACCGGATCAGTTCAACCTCACGTCTGCGGAGCTTGGCCGCCCGCTCAGATGCAGTCAGCTTTCGCCGCTCATAGCGCCGCAGAATCCAGGGCACGAACAGGAAGTAGCGTGCCCGAGTCTGGATTGTCGACGTGCCGGGAAAGAAGTAGTCCGCAAAGGCGTCTCGGATGGGCGAGAAGCCGAGCTCGTCAACCGTGTTCTTCTCCCGGAAGAGATCGATAACCTGCATCGCGCGTTGGCGATCAGATTCCGCAAAGTCGAGCCAAGAGAGGGGGCTGGGCATAGAGCGCGCTGACTAGTAGTACTCTTTGATGTACCCGTATGCCCGCTCGAACAGGCCTTGGTCCTGGTGGAGCTTGTACTTGAACAGCGTTTTGCGGAGGGCGATCTTCACCTCGCGCTCGCCCGCATGCGTGTTCTGCCAGCCGTCAAATCGCACGGCGCGCACGATCTCGTCGATGTCGTCGACGACACGCTTCACCATGATCGGCGTGCTGCCGTTCTTTGCCTCCTCGAACAGTTGTGTGAGCGCCGCCTTGCCGCGATCGATCTCCTCCGCGGCGGGCGTCTCGCGTTCAAGCCGAACGACGTCCTTGGCCAGATCAAGCAGCGCTTTCAGGAAGTCGATGCTGACCAGCAGCCCCTGCTCATGCCGGTTCTTGAGGTCCTCAAGTCGCTCGGCGAGAGCCTTGTACTTGGGGTTCCCCGCGTGCTTGCGGAGACGGGCCGTCAACTTGATGCTGATTTCCCGACCCTTCTTCTCCGGGTCGGGGTCGCCGAGCACGGCCTGAAGGAGGTCCGCGTCCAGCACGAGCGTGTCGAGGTCGTCACGCACAGCATCGACGTGGACGTTCTGGTGGATGAGCTCGATCGTCTTCGCGCCGAGGCGGTGCCACAGCAGACGGCCCGTGCCTGTCGAGGGCTTCAGCGACTCGTACACCTGCACCAGCCAGCGGAAGTCCTTCTCGTACTGGGTGAGCACGGGGTCGGGTGACACCGCCTCCCAGATCTTCGAGAGCACGCTGAAGTCCGCGGCGAAGGCGTCACGCACGGTGTTGTTCGGCAGGCATTCCTGTGCCGCGATGAGGCCTTCGTACCCCTGCAGCGTGCGGTCGCAGCCCGCGAAGTACGCCAGGCACTTCTGCATCGCGGCGGGCAGCTTGCCGACCAGTTCGGCGATGTTCGAGACCGCCTTGCGCACGCCCTTCTCGTCGAACTGGAGCGCCTGGGCGACATCGTCGAAGATGCCGAGGTAGTCCACGATCAGTCCGTGCGTCTTCTCCTCGCTATACGGACGGTTCACGCGGCAGATGGCCTGAAGCAGGGTGTGGTCCCGGAGCGGCTTGTCCAGGTACATCGTCTGGAGAATCGGCGCATCGAAGCCCGTCAGCAGCTTCGACGTGACGATCAGGATCTTGAGCGGGTCCTTCGGATCGCGGAAGCGGTCAAGGAGCTTCTCCTCGGCGTCCCGGTCGCGCTTGTACGCCTCGTACTCTGTCTCGCCCGAGTTCACGGACATGACGATGTCCGACACCTCCGGCGGCAGGTGCTTGTCCAGATCCTTCTTGTAGAGCACGCAGCTCTCGCGGTCGAACGTCACCACCTGCGCCCCGAAGCCGTTCGGGGCGACCTTCTCCTGGAAATGCTGGGCGATGTCGGCACAGATGGCGGCGATGCGGGCCGGCGCCTTCACCAGCACGGCCATCTTCGCGGCGGCCTTGCCGAGCTTGTCGCGGTCATCGTCCGTCAGCCCGGCGGTCAGCTCCTTGTACGCCGCCTCGATCGCCGCCTGGTCGATGTGCAGGTTCACGAGACGAGGCTCAAAGTGCAGCGGCTTGGTTGCGCCGTCGCGGAGCGAGTCGTCGAGCCCGTACCGACTCATGTAGCCGTTCTCGTCCTCATCCGCGCCGAAGGCGTAGAACGTGTTCCGGTCGGCTCGATTGATCGGCGTGCCGGTCAGGCCGAACAGGAACGCGTTCGGCAGCGCGTCCCGCATCTTCCGGCCAAGGTCACCCTCTTGGGTGCGGTGAGCCTCATCGACCATGACGATGATGTTGTCCCGCTTGTTCAGAACGCCGTCGGCCTCGGCGAACTTGTGGATGGTCGTGATGATGACCTTCCGGGCGTCCTTGGCCAGCAGGTCTTCGAGTTCCTTGCGGCTCTCGGTGCGGACGAGGTTCGCCATGTCCGCGGCGTAGAACGTGCCGCTGATCTGGCTGTCCAGGTCGATGCGGTCCACCACCACGAGCACCGTCGGGTTCTTCAGGGCCGGGTGCAGGCGGAGCTTTCTCGCCGCGAAGAGCATGAGCAGCGACTTGCCCGAGCCCTGGAAATGCCAGATCAGGCCCTTGCGGGGCTTGCCGGCGATGACGCGGTCGACGATTTTGTTGACGCCGTCGACCTGCTGATAGCGAGCGATGATCTTGATCCGCTGCTTGCCCTTGTGCGTGGCGTACGCGGTGAAGCTGCTGAGCATGTCGAGGACCAAGCTCGGGCGCAGCATGGACGTCACCGCCTTCTCGACCTGCTCCATCGACGGCAGTGTGTCTTCGTCTTCCAGCCGCCACGGACCCCACATCTCCACGGGCATGCGGACGGAGCCGTAGCGATACTCCTTGCCCTCGGTGGCGACGGAGAAGACGTTGGGGACGAAGAGTTCGGGGACGTTCTTCTCGTAGTCCTCGTTGATTTGGATCGCACCATCAAGCCAGCTCTCGCTCGACCGCACGGGGGTCTTGGCCTCGACGATCACCAGGGGCATGCCGTTGACGAGCAGGACGAGATCGGCACGCTTCTCCGCTTTGCCGGCGCGGAAGGTGAACTGCTGGGTGACGACGAAGCGGTTGTTCTTGAGGGTGTCAAAGTCGATGAGGCGGATGGTGACGTGCTCGCCGTTCTCGCCGAAGGGCATCGACCGCTCGCCGAGCAGCCACGCGGCGAACTCCTCGTTGGCCTTGACCAGCCCCGTGTCGCGGACGGTCATGATGGCGGCACGGAGGCGATAGAGCACCTCGTCGGCGCGATCGGGGCGCTCGGCGATGGTCGGATTCAGACGGATGAGCGCCTCGCGGAGATCGGATTCGACGAGGACATCCTGCTGCTGGCGAGCGAGTGTGTCGCGCTCGACGAACGACCAACCGATCGTCTTAAGCAGATCGCGGACGAAGGCTTCGACGGTGTTGGATTCGTTGAAGGTCACGATCCGCCCTCCGAGAAGATCGGCTCGACGATGCTCCTCCGCACTCGCTGGACGGCATCGCATCGAACATTCAGTGCGGTAAGAGCATTCTGTACGTCGCTGAGGCGGCGGCACCACTGAGCTTGGATCGTCCGTGGAGGGACCGGGACTTCGATCTGTCCCAGTGCCTCGAGATTCAGCGTCTTTCGAGCTGTCTCAAAGGACTCTCCGGTGAGCTCTCGCTGTACCTGTGGTGAGCGCAGATACAGTGCCAGGTAGTGTGGCTCGCACTTGTCGGTGCGGATTCGAGCGATAGCCCTCGCGATGTTGAAGCCGGCTTCGGCGGCGCTGACAACGAACACCCGTCCGATCGTTCCGACGACCGAGACGAGAACATCGCCTGCCGCGACACGAGAGCGTCGATACGACGCATCGAGTTGGGGCGTAACTCGCTTCAGCTCTGCGGGTCGGATCGTGGACGCTTCAATGTCGCAGACACGAAGCAATGGCACCCCAGACGGGTCGTTATCTCCAGGCTGAACGACGCCATAGCACAACGGCGCATCCGAACTACACAAGTCGGATATCGCAATCCTGTCCCACTCTGCCGATTGCCCGGCCAACTCGTGCTGCATCGCCGTCAGCAGCTTGCTTGCTCTGTCCCTTGCATTCCACAAAGAGACGTCCACAATCGCTGTGGCTGTCAGTACGCTGAGAGCACGCCGCTGCTCCTCGATCGGCGGCAGGGCGAACTCTTGCGCAGCGAGGTCTGTCCAGTTGATCGTGGGAGACAGTGAGCCCACGGAGATCGCGAGGGCACGTTCCATGAACAGGTCGCTCTGCATGAAGAAGGGCAGGAACTCGGGCAGAACGACGTCGGGACGAGCACGCAGCACCATTGCATGCGCCGAGCAGATGCCCTCGAAGTCTGCGACCGCGAGCTTTCGTTGGTACACCCGCCGCTTCCCGAAGACGATGTCGCCGGGCTTGAAGCGGAGCTTAGTGGACTCCACGTCCGTGATGTCGCCCCACCGACGAATCCTCAGCGAGTCGGCATCGAGATGCTCCAGTCCGACGTACCGCTCAACACCAGACTCGGCTGGGTCGTCGACGCGGTCATTGATCATCCTGGCCATCTGGTCGAACCGATAGGTCCGAACGGCACTCGCTGTCTTAGGCATCGCTAGCCTCCTCGGCGACGACGCCATCGAGCATGTCCACCAGCGCATCCATCTGTAACCAGAACTCGCGGCCGCTCTGATCGAACTCGGCCCACGCCTCCGCAGGGGTGGACCCGGCCCCATTCGCCGTCGCGGACTTCGGACGGCTCACGTAGAGCGGGAGCGAGAGCTTGGAATCGTTGGCCAGCACGGCGGGCAGCGCGGCGACGGCGGCGAGGCCAGGGACGTCTGCGAAGGACTGGTACGCGTTGAGAATCCGTTGCTGGTGGTCGGCGCGCAGGAAGCTCTGTGCACGCTCTCGGGCGATCTCCGCCACGGCGTCGATGAACAGGATCTTGCCCTTGCGGGCTTTGGGCTTCTGGCTGCGGCAGATGACAACGCACGCCTCCATCGGCGAGTTGTAGAACAACCCCGGGCCGAGGCCCAGGACACACTCGACGAGGTCGGATTCGACGAGCTTGCGCCGCATGTCGGCCTCTTCGTTGCGGAAGAGCACGCCGTGCGGGAACAGGACGGCGCTGCGGCCCGTCTTCGGGTCCATGCTCCGCAGGATGTGCTGGAAGAAGGCGTAGTCGGCGCGGCCCTGCGGGGGCGTGCCGAGGAAGTTGCGGTCCCACGGGTCGCTCTCCCACGCGGAGCGGTTCCACTTCTTGATGGAGTATGGCGGGTTGGCGAGGACCACGTTGAACGTGCGCAGACGGTCGCCCTCAGCGAACGCGGGCGCGGCGAGCGTGTTGCCGGCGGCGACATGGAAGTCCGACACGCCGTGCAGCACGAGGTTCATCCGCGCAATCGCGGCGGTGATGGTGATCAGTTCTTGCCCGTAGAGGCCCATGGTGCGGGTGTCGCCGCCGCGGCGCTTCACCTCGGCGAGGCACGAAATGAGCATGCCGCCCGTGCCGCAGGTGGGGTCATAGACCGACTCGCCCGCCTTGGGCTCGAGCATCTGGGCCATGAGATGGACGAGGGTGCGGTTGGTGTAGAATTCCTGGGCGGTGTGGCCCGAGTCGTCGGCGAACTGCTTGATCAGGTACTCGTAGCCGTTGCCGAGTTCGTCCTCCGGGACGTTGGCCAGGCTGAGCGTGTGCTTGGAGAAGTGCTCGATGAGGTTCTTGAGCGTGGCGTCGGGAAGCTGGGCCTTGTCGGTCCACGGCGCGTTGCCGAAGACGCCCTGGAGACGCTCGGGGTTGGTGGACTCGATCGCCTGAAAGGCGTTTAGGAGGGCACGGCCGACATCGTTGGGGGCGGTGCGGACGACCCTCCAGTGAGCGCCGGCGGGGATGGCGAAGCGGTCGTTCGCGGTGGCGGTGGCGTACTTGGCGTCCTTCGTCTCGGCGAACGCCTGCTGATAGTCCTCGTCCCAGACATCGCTCAGGCGCTTGAAGAACAGCAGCGGGAAGATGTACTGCTTGTAGTCGCTGGCGTCAACGAGGCCACGGAGGAGCGTCGCTGCGCCCCAGAGGTAGGACTCAAGTTCACGTTGAGAAAGGGCGGCCGTCACTTGAGCCAGCCTCCCTCAGTCAAGACGGTGCGGAGTTGGTCTTCGGCCGCGCGGGCCTCGGCCAATGCGGACTTGAAGGTGGCGACAGCCTCGGACAGCGGCGGGATCACCTCACCGATCGGTGGCAGCACGTAGCGCGAGATGTTCAGCGTCCACCCTTCGTTCTTGATTTCGTCGAGGGTGACGACCTTGGCCCGATCCTCCACATCCGCGAACGCGCGATACCACTTGACGATCTGCGTCGTGTGCTCGGGATCGAGGAAGTTCTGGGCGCGGCCCTTGCGAAAGAGGCTGGAGGCGTCGATGATCAGCACCTTCTTCTTGCGGGCGGCTGGCTTCTTGCGACGCAGGATCACGACGCACCCGGCGAGCTGAGTGCCGTAGAACAGGTTCTGCGCAAGGCCGATGACGGCTTCGATCAGGTCCTCCTTGAGCAATTGGGTGCGGATGGTCCCCTCGGCGGCCTTGCGGAACAGGGCGCCCTGAGGCAGGACGACGGCCATGCGACTGTTCCCGGTTGCCGCCATCGACGCGATCATGTGCTGAACGAACGCATAGTCGCCGTAGCTCTCGGGCGGGATGCCGTACTTGGCGCGGCTCCAGGGGTCCGCTTCCCACAGTTCGCGGCCCCATTCCTTGAGCGAGAATGGCGGGTTTGCGATGACGCAGTCGAAGGTGAGCAGGCCACCGGTGCTCGCGTCGCTGAAGGCGGGGTTGCGGAGCGTGTCCTCGCGGGCGATCTGAAAGTCCTCGATGCCGTGGAGCACGAGGTTCATGCGCGCGATGGACGAGGTGGTGAGGTTCTTCTCCTGGCCGTAGACCTTGCCGAAGAACGTGCGGGGGTCGCCGCCCTTGCGCTGCACGTGCTCGATTGCGCCGAGCAGCATGCCGCCGGTGCCGCAAGCGGGGTCGTAGATGGACTCGCCCTCCTTGGGATCGAGGATCTCGACCATCATGCGGACGACGCTGCGGGGGGTGTAGAACTCGCCCGCCTTCTTGCGGCGCGCGACATCGGCGAACTTGCCGATCAGGTACTCGTAGGCGTCGCCGAGCACGTCGGTGCTGACGGATTTGTTGCCGAGCGGGATCGCTGAGAAGCCCTCGATCAGGTCCTTGAGCAGCTCGTCGGTGAACTTCTCCTTGTTCCCCCAGTCGGCGGTGCCGAACACGCGGTAGAGCGTGTCGGGATTGGCCTTCTCGATTCGCTGCATGGCCTTGAGGAGGGCGGCACCAACGTTGGCGGATGTGGTCCGGACGTCGTCCCAATGGCACCCATCGGGGAGCTTGAATCGGTGTACTTCCGGATAGAGGGATGGATCGGCCTCGCCAAAGGTCTCGGCCGCCTCCGCCGTCTCCTCGTCCCAGACATCGCTGATCCGCTTGAAGAAGAGCAGCGGGAGGATGTACCCCTTCCAATCCGTTCGGTCGACGGCGGAGCCACGCAGCGTGTTGGCGGCGTCCCAGAGCGCGGATTTCAGGTTGGCGACGTTGGCGGGCATGGGAAGGGTTCGAGACCGACGAACCGGCGGGCAATGCGTTTGACCCGCCGGTTATGTCCATGTACAGTAAACAGGGAACGAGCGAGCGTCAAACCGTCATGACCGCCCAGAAACCAAAGTTCGGCACCTTCATCCGCGAGCGCCGCACCGCCAAAGGGTACAGCCTGCGCCGGTTCGCCGAGCTTGTCGGCATCAGCCCGACCTACCTGTCGCACGTCGAACAGGACAAGGTGGACTCGCCGCCGACCGCCGACCGGATCCAGAAGATGGCCGAGCTTCTCGGCGAGAGCGCCGACGAGCTCTTCGCAATGGCGGGGCGCGTCCCAGGAGACCTCCCGAAGATCATCCAGAGCCAGCCGGAGGCGATGCCAGCGCTTCTGCGCGCGGCGAAAGGCCTGACGCCCGAGCAGCTCAAGAAGCTGCAGGATCAAGCGTCCAAGATGCGGAGGGAGGGCGATCCGTCGTGAGTGGTCGCGGGGCCATCACGGATGTGCCGTTCCTGCCGGAAGTCCGCATTGAGCGCGACGCGGATGTCCTCGTCGCCGAATATGCACAGCGTCGCGGTGCGCCCGTCGTCGCGCCGGTGCCCGTTGAGGACATCCTCGAACTGCATCTCGGCCTGACGTTTGCTATCGAGGACCTCGCGGCGCTGTTCGGGACCGATGGCGTGCTCGGAGCGATCTGGTTCAACGAAAAGCTGGTTCGGATCGACACCCGGCTCGATCCTTCCGAGAATCCGCCGCGGCTTGGACGCTACCGGTTCACGCTCGCGCACGAGATCGGGCACTGGCGGCTTCACCGCTCGTACTACCGCGAGGATCTGGCGCAGGCGGCACTGTTCGATGGGCGCGGCCAACCTGCGGTTGTCTGCCGCGCCGGCGACAAGAAGATCCCGGTCGAATGGCAGGCCGACACGTTCGCCAGCTACCTGCTCATGCCCAAGGCGCTGGTGATCGCGGCGTGGACAGAGTGGCGCGGCAATCTGGACCCCGTCGTCCTCGCGGATCTTCCGCCTGTGCCGGTCGCCGATGGCCGCGATGCCGCGAACGCCACGCTTGATCGTTTCTCGAAGCCGCTCGCCGAGAAGTTCGAAGTGTCCGCCGAGGCGATGCGCATCCGCCTCGAGAAACTCGGCCTCTTGCTGCGCGAACGACCCAACACGCTGTTCTGACCGACCCGACACCGGCACGGCTCTGTTCTGTCACGTCCTGAGTGTCAACCCTTTAGCAAACGACAGACAAGGAATCTCAGACATGGCCAAGCCGTTTGATCCCCGCAAAGTTCTCAAGCAGATCGCCAACTCGCTGCTCCGCGAGTTCTTCACGCGCCGCGGCGAACTCGCCGACGTGCCGTGGGATCAGCTCAGCGAGCATCGCATCGAGCCCGTGTTCGCGGGCTGGCTGGCGCTCCCGGAGGCCACCCAGCGCGAAGTGCAGATGATCATCCGCGACGTCAACGAACTCGCCGATCACCGCGGCGTGGCCGTGCTCGCGGAGGGCATCCTCGCTCGCCACCCCGACCGCGCCGAGGACTTCTCGGCGCAGCGCAGCAAGGCTGACAAGGCGATGTGGTCGTACTTGTACGCGCCGGATGTCTTCAACGACGCGGCGATGTTCGCCCGAGCCGACGCGCTGACCGGCGGGCGGCTGTGGAATCGCCGCAATGGCCTGCCCAAGCGCCAGCTGGACGATCCCGCGTCGCTGTGCGACCCGCTCGCCGCGGCGCTGTCGTCGGTGTATGGACCGGCCCAGCTCCGCGGCAAGCAGTGCATGGTCGAGCACTACCGCCGGGCCGACGGCGCGGACTACTTCTTCGCGTACCTCGACGACTACCCGGACAAGCACCTGGTCTTCGACGGCAACGACAGCCAGCCGACAGTGCGCTGGGATCGGTACGCCTTCGAGAACGTGTTCGTTTACAGCGGCGACGAGGGCGTGCTGGAGATCGTCGCGCCCGGCGGCGGGAAGATGTGGACGACCCTGCAGGTGGCGTTCTGCAAGGCGGTGCTCAAGAAGGACATCCCGCCGGCGGACCCGCTCAAGCCCTCGTACCGCCTTGACCACCTGCTCCAGAACGATTTCCCGCTCCCGACCGATCCGGCAGACCGCGTCGAGGACGCACGCATCACGCGGCTGCGCATCGTCCCGCGTGGCGGAGGCGGCCATATCGAGATCAAAGCCGATCCTCGCGGCGACCGCAATGACATCTACCGCAAGATGGACCGCTGGCTCCGCCGCGAGAACCTGCCCATCGAAGGGCTGCGCGTGGTCCAGGCGACGTTCTCGCTCCGCTTCGTCCACAACGGTGTCGGCCGCCAGCCGACGCTGACGTTCGAGGTCTCGGTCCCGCACTCGAGCAACCTCAAGAGCAAGCCCGACGAGGTGCGTGTCATTGGCGAGCGCTGCCTGCGCCGGTGGGAGGTGACCGATGACCAAGGCTGATCTATTCCGCCTGCTGCTGGTCGCGGCGGACGCCCCGGGGTCGCTGTTCGACCACTCGGAGGTGTCGCGCTGGCCGAAGGGGGCGCTCGACGACCTGCTGAAATCGCACCTCGTGCGCCCGGCTCAGACGGGGCTCACCGCGCCATGTCCCCACTGCGACGACCACCACGTCGAAACGGTGACGGTCGTCGCGCCGTCGGACGACGCCGACAGGCCACGGTACTTCATCTGCTGCCCTGAGTCGCTCAAGGTCGAGGTCAGCGAGGAGATGTGCCGTGGCTGGGCGGTCGACCTTGACGGCCTGGCGGCGGCGCTCGCGTCGGCCCTCGCCGTCTCTACGCCGAAGCCGGTGCTGCCGGGGCGATTCTGGCGACTCGGCCGGATGCAGTTGCGCGAGACCACTCGTGAGGCTGCCTTCGCGGTGCGGCTTGCCGATGACGACGCAGAAGTTCTGATGCGTCATGTCGGTACGGGCGGCCGGGCGGTGCTGTTTGTGCCGCACCGCGTGCCGGACCCGAGCCGATGGCCCGGTCGGGTGCCCGCCGTGATCCCCATGCATGACGTGGCCGCGCTGACCGAAGACAACGTCGTGCTCGATCCGGAGGCAGTCCTCGAGGCGATCGACATCGCCGACAAGAGGGCAGAAGCTCGCGGAGAGGTTCCCGAGGAGAAGCTGACCGCCAAGCGGATCGAACGCGGGGTTCGCAAAGCCATCGAGAACATGGTGTCCGACGACGCTCTCGTTCAGGCCTATCTGGCCCACGGTTCCTATCGCAAGGCCGCTGACGCACTGGTCCGCGATGGCCAAATCACGGATCGGTGGGCGGTAGAGCGTGCCGTCAAGGCGAAAGGCGGACCAAAGGCGGTCAGGCGAGAGACGGACTCCGGTTCGGTCAGTCGCGCTGTCGCGTCGCAATCTCGCGACAGAGCCAAGAAGTTCGACCAGTACCGCAAGTAGCCACATCGCAGGGGTTTAGGCGTGTCGCACGCAGCGATACGCCCCATGCAAACCCGCGACTTCCGCGACACCGGGCCCTGCGTCCGAGGCCGGTCGGCTCATAACCGGCCAGTCACGGGCGCACCTGTGCATCCCTCGCGGCGCGTTGCCGCGGCGCAGTCTTTCGCGTGCGGTCCCGTGACTGGTTGGTGAGCAGACCTCCGGCCTCGGAGGTCCCATGACCAGCCGCAGCGATGTTGTTTCCCACCCGTTCACCGCCGACCTGATCCGCCGCAAAGCGATGTTCCTCAGCCGGAGCGCCGGCTTCGCCCGCGTGGAAGAGGAGGATCTGCGTCAGGAGATGGCGCTGTTCCTGCTCACCAAGGCCGATCTCTTCGACGCCAGCCGGGGCTCGATCCAGGCGTTCGCCACCTCGGTCGTGACGAGTTGGATCGGGATGGAGGTCCGCCGCCGTAGGGGCGTCAAGCGTCGCGCCGCTGGGCGCACGCTGTCCCTGGACGAAGAGCAGCCGGGACACCACTCGCGCCGCAGTTCCATCGGCGATCGCATGAACGACGCCGACGGCGGCCGCCGCACCGGCACTACGCCCCGCACGCCCGCCGAGGATGCCGCGATCCGCGACGAGGCGGCTCTCGTTGACGCCATGCTCACTCCGCGCGAGCGGATCTTGCTCCGCGATGTTGCCGAACTCGGCATCACTGGCGCTGCCAAGAAGCGCAAAGTTTCGCGATGGATCCTGCTGCCGCGCCTCGAGGCGATTCGCACTCGCATCGTCGAATCCGCCACATCGCTCTCGGAATTTGCATAAAGGCATGCCCAGCGGGCCGTCGCTCGCTGCGGACCGGCGATCCGGGGCCCGGCTCACCACGTGGGTCGGGCCCCGGCCCCCGCGGGCTCCCGCACCTCCCACGGAGAACACCACCATGCGATGTGTCGAGTACCGCTTTCAGTTCAGTCCGGAGGTTGATCTGTCGGAGGCGGAAGACACGCTCCGGTTGTCGCTGCTGGCCGCCGAAGGGCTCTTCGGCGAAGCCAAGGTCCGCACCGAGGTGACGTTCTCCGTCCACCCGCTTCAGGCCGAGTTGCGTGTGAGCGGGTGCGACAACATCGTCGAATCGGTCGCGCAGATCTGCACGTCTCTGCTCATGCACGAGTTCGGCCGCGAGGCGTTCCGCGTTCGTCGCGAGCCGAGCGCCGAACCCGCGACGGCTGCCGCGTGACCCATCACCTCCCGCTCGTCCGCCTCGGCCAGGGCGCGTTTGTCCGCGAGATCTGGCCCCACGACACCGATTCCTCACTCCCCAAGCACGGAGATCCCATGCCCGCAACCGCGACCCTCATGAACCAGATCACCAAGGGCCGTAAGCCCAAGCC
>CAZVMU010000010.1:0-69054 GCA_964628245.1 uncultured Phycisphaeraceae bacterium
CCTCCCCCGCGTATCCATTCGTGAACTCGACCACGTCCTGCATGTCGATGACCCCGTCCATGGTGATGTCGGCGAGCACGTTCTCCTCGCCATACTTCTCCATGAAGACCGCGACGTCGTTGGTGTTGACCTCGTTGTTGTAATCGAGGTCGGCCTTCTCCTTGGGCTCGTCGCCGATGAAGGCATAGTGCGGGTCGGACTCATCGGTCTGCCCCGGCCAGCCGGTGAGGTTGACGCGGGGATAGAAGGCGGGCTGACCCCATGCCGACGCGGCAAGTCCGGTGAGTCCGACGATCGCGCAGGCACGCAGGAACGAACGAGTTGAGTGAGAGTTCATGGGCCGTGCTCCAAGTGTGTGCGGTCGTGACACGCCCCGGGAACACCAGGGCACCGTGGACTGAATATCTACTTCCTGCGCCGTCGCGCAGTTCCATGGAATCCGGCAAGAATCAATATACCAATAGATCCGGGTACCGGAAGCGTCACTACAAAGCCACGCGGAGCGGACAATGCGGGCATGCCCATCGTACCTCCAAAGTGTAAGCCATCAGATGACACTACAAGGTTGTTAATGTTCTGAGTTGGCGACACGTCAGTTCCGTGGAGGATAAAGAAGTCATTCGCACGCAAGGCGCCGGTCTCCTGCGTCCAGATCCAGGAGCCGAACTGGCCCAGGCTGCCGACGAGGACGCTGCCGTCGTCGGAGGACCCGCTGGGAACAGCATTGCTCCCGATCAGCACGCCGTCCCACACGATCGGCGTCGTGACACCGTTGGTAATAATAATGGGGATTTGCGTGCTCTGATCGGGTGAGTACCAGCCGTATGCCTTGGATCCGTCGCCACTGATGGCGGTCATTCGTCCATGCGTCACCGCATTCCCATTGGGGTCAAGGGGTGTGTCGATGCCCACCCCGCCATCGGTCCAGGTCCACGCGGCGCTCGGAATCGTCGAGTTGGACGCCCAGTCCCCCACAACAATTCTGCCATCACTCGACATTCCATTGGCGTGGTTCCACGTGCTCCCGCCGGGGAAGGGGGGGATCTGGGCGCCGCCGGATTCGGTCCAGCGGTACGACGTCAGTCGGCCCTCGCCCGGGCGGTCGTAACTCGCGGCGAGCATCACCACGCTCCCGTCGTGGTTGAGATGGGTCACGCGACCCTGACGCTCCTGACCACCCAGCGTCAGGTTCGGAAGATCGCGGAACGTGCCGTCGTCGTAGTAGAGGCGAGGCGGGACATTGGGTGTGAAGTCATTCGTGAATGCGACGACGCGTCCATCGCCTGAAATAGACGGCAATCCACCGGCGGCATACTCCGTGCGGCTGCCTCCAGGTGCATACCGAAAGACAGGTCCATTGGACGTGTCGTTGAGATCAAGGCTCCAACCGACCACGACACCATGATCTGAAATACCCGTTACTCGAGTCTTGGCGAAACCGGCTGATGGCTCGATGTACTCAATCGAGGGCGTCTGGGCGTGGACCGCGTCCGCCACCCCGACCGCAAGCCCAACCGCCCCCCAAACGGCGAGGGCATGAACCACCGGGATCCCCCGTCCCCCCCGCCTCCCCCGAACTGCCGTAGCCGCCCTTCTGTGCCGCATCCGAGGCCTCCGCATCCATCACCCACAGACAATGTGCGCCATGTTTTCCAGAATGCCAACAACATCGCTGACGTGTGACAGAGATTCAGCAGATTCCTGGCTTCACGGCCCCACGCACGACCCACGGCGGTTGCCCCACACCTCGGTCGTCCCTGTGGGTCCAGCGTGTGGTGCGGACGACTGGTGGCACCCAAGGCTGGATGAATCCACCGTCATCGACCTTCGTGTGGACATGGGCAAGATGAGCGCACGGCTCGTGGTCTGCGAGCGTCCGATTCGGCGCTTTGGGGTTGCGATCCGTTCGATTCCCACTACACTGGGTCTTCAACTCACAAAGAACCCTGGGAGGCGGTATGCGCACGAGGACATCGATCGTTGTGGCGGCGGGAGTGGCGGTGGCGGGTCTTCTCGGCGCGCCGGCGTCGGCCCAGGTCAATAGCCCCGGCGATATCCAGGGCATGGTCCTCCAGTACCAGGGCTTCTTCACGCAGAACTCGACCAGCCCCCCGGGGCCGACGACGAACTATGTCATCAGTTCGTTCATCTCCCTCGACCCCAACGTCGACGGCATTGTGGACTACATCGATATTCTCAAGCCCGACGCGAGCCCGGAAACTCTCTCCGGTTCGGGCACGTTCTATTCCACTAGCCAGTTCTCGTACGCGTCGCAGAGCGCGCTCATGGCGAACTGGCCGACTGGAACGTACACGTTCAGTATTACCGATATCGACGAGGACGTTTGGAACTACACGCTGAATCAGCCCTCGGCGGCGGGCGGCTGGCCGAGCAGCGTGCCGGCGTTCACCCCCGCGTCGTACACGGCGCTGCAGGGCATGGACCCCACGCAGTCGATCACGCTCAACGTCAACGCCTTTGTGCCCCCCGGCAGCGCCTCGCCCCCGACCAACGGGCAGTTGAATGGCCTGATGATCAATCGCCGCTTCGGCACGCTCCAGGGGCCGACGGCGTACTCGAGCCTCTCGACCGTCGGCTCGCCCTCATCCACACGCACCGTTCCCGCGAACGCGCTGCTGCCGAACACCGATTACTTCGCCTCATGGTCATTCGACCAGCGCTACTCGGTCTCCTTGCCCCCGCCCTCGGTCGTCGAGTTCACAAACGTTACCTTCGGGTATATCACTCGCGTCGCCTTCACGACCGGGTCGGGCGTCCCCGCGTGCGTCGCCGACGTCGATGACGGCAGCGGCACCGGCACCCCCGACGGCGGCGTCACCATCGACGACCTTCTCTATTACCTCAGCATCTTCAACCTCGGCGACGTCGCCGCCGATGTCGACGACGGCAGCGGCACGGGCACGACCGACGGCGGCGTGACGATCGACGACCTGCTGTATTTCCTGGCGCGCTTCAACGCGGGGTGCTGAGCGATTGGGCCCTGATGGGTGGGCCCTGATGGGTGGGCCATCTTGGGTGGGCTTTGATGGGTTCAACGGGACGGGATGTTCCGCGGCGGCATGGGTATGCTCTTCGGCGCGGCCGCCGTGTGGCCGCATAGGAGCATCCGTCATGCCACTTCTCAACCGTCTCATCGTGCGCATCTCGATCGCGGCCTTGTGTGCGCCGGCGTGCAGTCTTGTGGCCCAGCAGGCCCAGACCGTTCTCTTTGCCGACAACCTCGAGTCCCCGGTCGCCGTGGCCTTTGCGCCCGGCGACACGTCTCGCGTCTTTGTCCTCGGGCAGTTCGGGAAGATCACCATCCACGATTCGGTCACGGGCGCCGCGCGGCCGCAGCCGTTCATCGATCTGCAGCCGCTCGTCTGCTGCTTCGTGAACTCGAACATGGTGGGGCTGGCCTTTGATCCCGACTACGCGAGCAACGGCTACTTCTATGTCCACTACCAGGGAATCCCCACCGAGTCCGTCGTCGCTCGCTATCAGGTGACGGCGAATCCGGACATCGCCGATCCCAACTCCGCGACCGTGATTCTCAAGACGATCCGCAACGGCTTCGCACACATCGGCGGCGCGATCGCCTTTTCGCCCCTCGATGGCTCTCTCTATATTCCCACCGGCGATAGTGGCAACGGCTTCGAGGCCGACCCCGACAACCGTTCGCAGTCCCTCTCCTCGCTCTATGGCAAGGTCCTCCGCATCGACCCGAGCCTCGACGACTTCCCCGCGGATCCGGATCGGCACTATCGCGTCCCGCCGACCAACCCGTTCGTCGGTGTTGCGGGCGTGCTCCCCGAGATCTGGGCGCTGGGCCTGCGCAACCCGTACCAGTCCACGTTCGATCGCGCCACCGGGGAGTATTACATCGCCGATGTCGGGCAGAACGCGCGCGAGGAGATCGATCTCCAGCCCGCGAGCTCGCCCGGCGGCGAGAACTACGGCTGGCGCTGCCGCGAGGGCGATCTATGCTCGGGCTACGGCGGCTGCGACTGCGCCACGCCGACGCTCGTGGGCCCCATCCACACGTACAACCACACCGTCGGGTGCTCCATCTCCGGCGGGCGCGTGTATCGCGGTTCCGCCATCCCCAGCCTCCAGGGGTGGTATCTCTTCTCCGACTATTGCTCGGGATTCATCCACGCGGTGCGACGCACGGGAGGCTCGACCGAGTTCCAGGATCTTTCGGCGTCGCTCGTGCCGGCCGTCCCGCTCGGCCCGTTCGAGGCCGTGACGTCCATTGGGGACGACGCCTCGGGCGAGTTGTACATTACCGACATCGTCGGCACGAACGAGGGCCGGGTCTTCAAGATCGTTCCGGTTCCCGTCTGCATCGCCGACATCGACGATGGCACGGGCACGGGCACGCCCGACGGCGGCGTGACCATCGACGATCTGCTGTATTTCATCGCCCTCTTCGGCCAGGGGAGCGTGGCCTCCGATGTCGATGATGGCAGCGGCACGGGAACCCCCGACGGCGGCGTGACGATCGATGACCTGCTGTACTTCCTCACTCGCTTCAACGCGGGGTGCTGAGGCGGGCGTCCGATCCACGCGAACGCGATTCTTCGTGCCGCCGGTCGCCTCGAGCCGATCTTGATGGTCGTGCGCACGGCGCGAGTTGTCGCGTGGCGCACCGTGCTCGTTCTCACCTCGTTCCAGGCCCTCCATTCGCCCCCCACCCCCGCCATTCACCAAAGGAAACGTCCATGTCCAAGGCCATAGTCGTTGGTGTTCTGCTCGCTTCGCTCCCTCTCGGCGCGTGCCGCGTCGGGCCGGAGTCATCAGGGGAAAGCATGGTGGGTCGGGCGAAGGACGCGTACTTCGCGGCGTGGACCAAGGCGAGCGGCGAGGTGTTCACCACCGACCGTCTCGCGGGCGTGATGTTGACGACGCCCGAGTTCTATTCGGTCGATGGGATGGTCCCCACGCCGCCCGGCCCGACGATCGACGGATGGGAGGCGTACCAGACGATGTGGGACGCGGGGATGAACCAGTTCGTCACGGCCCGGCTCATCGAGATCTCGACGTCGCGCTCGTGGAACGGGCGGGACCTCGCGGCGACGACCAGCGCCTGCCGCGTGACGGGGACGATGTCGAACGGGCAGTCGCTGGACCTTCCCGCGAACGTCACGCTGGTCTACCGCAAGATCGGCGGCGAGTGGAAGATCGTGCACGAGAACATGAACGTCTCGAAGCCGTGATCGATGCGGCGGACGAGCGGACGAGGAGTTGTCGAGTTGCCCCCTCGCAACCCGCTGCGTTCGCGCGAATCAGAATCCTGCGCACGGCGCTCGCCATCGTCCGGTCACGACGGACGAGGAGCGGCGACGGCCGAAGCGTGGGGATGTCCGCATTCCGGGCATCGCTCGGCCGCCACGCCACGAAGGTCATAGCCGCAGCGTGTGCACTCGTGGGGGGGGGAGGGGGGGCGGAGCGCCCGACGGCGCGTGACCCAGGCCCGCCAGGCTATCGGAGCGGTCACGAGGAGCGCGAACCAGGTGGGCACGGCGACATGCACTTCCCGCTGAAACTGGTCCTTGTCCACCCGAAGCGCGAACCCGTTCCAGGCCCATTGGGCGGGGCCTGAATAGAAGTTGCCGACCTGGTAGAGTTGGCCTCGCCGACTCCGGGCGTGCCACGTCGAGCCTTTGTAACCCGGCGCAAAGGACCCCCAACCCGCGGCCCCCATCCTGGTCGTGTGGACGCGGAAGAACGAGACTCCCAGCGAGCGATCCAGGCAGGAGACGACCACCGAGCGGAGCGTGGCCGGAGCATCCGAGGTCCGGGAGGCGACGGCTTGGGTCGGTCCCGGCGCCTGGTGCATGAGGGTCGCGCTCCAGGAGAAGAAGACGCCGACGAGTGTGGCGGTCGCCGAGAACGCACAGAGCGACATCGCGATCGCGAACGTGAGGCGCCGGATCCACGTCGCTCGGCGTCTCTTGCGGGAGGAACGGCGCTCGTCGGGAGTTACAGACGGGGATGGCCGAGAGTCCGCGTCGGACATGCACGCACAGCGTACCGGGCGATGCTATGGATCGCCCGCGGGCGAGTCGGGTTGTGACACGCTGGTTGCGGCGGGTTCTGTTCGGTCTTCATGATTCTTTGGTTCGCATCGCGGCAACGCGGGCGGCCTCGGTGTCGGCGGCGGGAGCGCATCGCATGGCGACCAGGGCGTGAACCCGCGCGGCCACGACCCGGTGGAGGGTGCGCCCAGCGAGGCCCACGACTCCACGTCGCGGGCGGCGTCGTACGCGTCTCCCGGAGTGGCCTCCGGATTGGATTGTTCATTGGACTGGCCATTGGGCTGAAGATCGGGGTGTGGATCGACTCGCGGCATGGCGTGTTCCCAACGTGAGCACTCGTCCGAGTTCACGGTGCGAGCTATTCCGTGGTTCGCACCCAGCGCAAAGGCTCCGGGCGATCCTCATTCCGGAATGCCCGTCCTCTCAGGCCTCGATTCGGTCTCTGGCTGGTGATGCCGAACGATGTTCGATTGGTGTATGCACTCTTCCGGCCCTTTGGCGCGAGAAATCGCCGGACAACCCAAGAAAATGCTCCGCTCCGTCGAGGAAATGGAGCGCTCGGACGAGGAAATGCTTTGCTCCGTCGAGAAGATGCTCCGCTCGGTCGATACTGGGGAGTGCCGGAACGACGGAGTGAGGCACTCCATCGAGGAAGCGGGCTACTCGATCGATGGTGCCAAGCACCGGTTCAACGACGATGACCGCCATATGGGCCATGTACGGCGCTCATGGGAATAGGAAACTCGTGCTCATGGGGAGCTTGTACACGGAAGTCTGGAGGAACCAGACTTCCGTGCCACGAACCCACGCACCCCAGAGATGGCTGCTCATCGGAGCCATGTTCGCAGGCTCGGTTCCAGAGAAGAAAGAACGCTGTGATCGGTGCACGTTCGTGTACAATACAGACATTCGTGGGGAAATCACCCAACACCAGCGGAAGCAGTGATGAACACTCTTGTACGAACGGTGACACACACAGCCATTCTTCTCGGGTTTCAACTCGCGGTCTGTCCGCGGGCCTCTGCCGAAGTCTTCCATGTCAACACGATGGCACCCCATGGCGGTGATGGTGTCTCGTGGGCGACCGCTTTCAGTTCTCTTCAAAGCGCGCTGAGCGTGGCGGGGGCGGGTGATGAAGTCTGGATCGCCGAGGGAACGTACAGGGCCTTGAGTACATTCGTGATCACGCCGGGGGTGGTCGTTCGTGGCGGCTTTGCGGGGAACGAGCTCGCGTATGGTGATCGACCAGGCTCCGGGCATGACACGATCCTTGTCGGTGTGGGAACGTCCGTCGTCCTCGTGGAGAGTGTGAGCACGGATGTTCCCGAGACGACCCTGGAACGGCTGACCATTCGTGACGGGGTCGGAGGACCGGTTGTGGGCACCACGGTCCTGGGCGGCGGCGTGACCGTACGGAACGCTTCCGTGCGGATCGCATCGTGCACGATCGGTCCCAACAGGGGTGTGGCGACTGCCAACGCCGTGAGTCCCTTGCTGTGCTCGCCCGGGTTCAATTGTTATCTCGGGGCGAATGGATCTGGGTTGCTCGCATGGAATGCAAGGGTCACGATCGACGGGTGCGCCTTTCTGGATAATGTCGCCGGAAACTCGCTCTCTCTTGGCTGCGATCATGGCACAACGACGTATCAACCATCGGGGCATGGTGGCGCGATTGCCGCTCGAGACTCGCATGTGATTATCCGAGAGTCGAGCTTCTCGGGGAATCGATCCGGCACGGGTGGTAGTAATAGCTGCGGGTTACGCTTTTCATCTTCGCCCGGCGGTCACGGAGGTGCGATCTATACCTATGGCGGGAAACTCCAGCTTGATAGATGTGAGTTTCGTGAGAACGCGGCCGGACAGGGAGGGGGCGGCGACTGCGGCTTGCCGTCCGAGAGTGGATATGGAGGCGCGATCGCGTCCACCAATGCCGAGAGCCTCACGATCACCAACTGTCGGTTCAACAGAAATCACGCGGGACATGGCACCAACGCCCCTTGCGAGGGTAGTGTCGGGAGAGGCGGACATGGCGGAGCGATTTTCGCCTCGGGCAGCGTGGCCATGGTGAGCATCGTCAACACCGTGTTCTCGTCGAATGCATCCGGGGATGGCGGGAATCCCACCGGCTCTTGGATAGGTGGCATGAGGCCCGGAACGGGGGCGGCGATCTTTGCGCCCGGTGGGAATATTCGCATCGTCAACTGCACCTTCTCGAACAACACTGCTGGCAAGTTTGGACAACCCCCGGCTCCGTCTGAAGTCGCATCGGCTGTATCTGAGATCGTCGCCTCGTCCGGCGCTGACGTGTTCAACAGCATCTTCGTCAACAATGAAGGAATATCGAGCGATCCGTTCCGTGCCCAAGCCGGTCAGTTTCGCTCGATTGTCCGATCATGTGTCCATCTTTCAAATGCAGGGGTCATTCCTGGAGTCATCACCAGCAATCCGGTCCTGGTTGATGTGTATGGCCCGAACGGGATCTCTGGCGACGCCGACGACGACTACCGACTCAGCCCGGGCTCTCCCTGCATCGACTCCGGAGACAACACGGCGTATCTCGATTCATACTCGACTCTCGATGCGCTTGGCAACCCACGAAGAATGGACGATCCCAACACTGTCGATACGGGCTTGGGGACGGCACCGTTCATTGACATTGGTGCATTCGAGTTCAGGTCCACAGGGCCAGCATGTGGTGCGGACCTCGATAATGGCAGCGGTACTGGAACGCCTGATGGGGCGATCACGATCGAAGATCTTCACTATTTCCTAGACGCTTTCCTATCCGGTGGCGTCGAGGCCGATGTCGGCGACGGCACCGCACTCGGTACTCCCGACGGTGCGGTTACCATCGATGACCTGCTCAACTTCCTCGCCCACTTCAATGCTGGATGCTGAGGGGCAGTAGTTCGTCCGAATCTTCCCCGGTTACGGGTGCACTTTGATTGGACGGATCTGTCGTTTGTACGAGCAAAGGGACGAGCGCTGCCAAACGGTTGTGTTCCAATCGAAAACTCGCTGCCACGGCACGTGATTCTCGCCATGGCCCACGGCCCATTCCCCGTTGCCTCATTCGCCCTACTTCGCCACGGCCAGATACGCCGCGAGGATGTCGCGCGCGGCGGCGAGGTCCTTCTTGTCGATCATCTCTGTCACCGTGTGGATGTAGCGCGTGCCCACGGTGATGCCCACGGCCCTGGCTCCGGCGGCGGCCTGCTGGGCGGCGGCGCCGTCCTGGCCGCCGGCGGCGAGGATGGTCCTTTGGTACGGGATCTTCTTCTTCTTCGCGAGCGACTCGAACTCATTGACGAGGTTGTGGTCGGAGATGAAGGACGAGTCCTTGATGTGCAGGCCGAAACCCTGGCCCTGGGTCGTGACGGATTCCTCGGCGGGGACGCCGGGGGTGTCGCAACTGAGCGTGACGTCGATGCCCAGGCCGATGTGGGGCTGGACGGCGTGGCTGGCGGTCTTGGCGCCGCGGAGGCCGACCTCTTCCTGCGTCGTGAAGGCGACGACGACCTCGCAGTCGTGGGCGGCCTTGGACTTGTCGAGTTGGCGGACCGACTCGATCCCCAGCCAGCAGGCGACGCGGTTGTCCATGGCCTTGCTGACGAGTTTGTCGCCGACCTCGATGAGCGGCTCGTTCATGACGACGTAATCGCCGACCTTCACCTTCTTCTTGACCTTGTCGGCGACGAGGCCGATGTCGACGAAGAACTCCTTGACCTCCGGGACGCGCTCGCGGTCCTTGGCGCTGCTGATATGGACGGGGCGGCCGCCGGGGTTCATCACGCCGTGGAGGTCGCCGGAATCGGTGACGACGGTGACGCGGCGGGAGAAGAGGTTGCGCGGATCGAAGCCGCCGGCGTTGTTGAGATAGATGTAGCCCTTGCTGTCGATGGAGGAGACGTAGAAGCCGATCTCGTCCATGTGGCAGAGGAGCATGACGCGGGTCGGCTCGGCGGTGGCGGATTTGCCGCCCTTCTTGGCCGCGGGTTTCTTGCCATGGGGGGGGCGCGGGTGGCGGCGACAGATGAGGTTGCCCAGGGCGTCGACCTGGACGTCATCAAAGAGGCCCTTGATTTCCTTGTGGATGAGATCGCGGACGCGCTCCTCGCGGCCTGGGACGCCGGGGGTTTCGCAGAGACGCTTGAGGAGGTCGATGTTCATGGGGGTCCTTGTGAGGGAAAGAGACGAAGTTCCGGAAAGGCGAAGCGACGGAGCGCGCCGCTTCGGGATCGAGAAGGTTAGGCGTTTGGGGGTTGGTCCGGGTGGACTGGTGGTCTCGCGGAGCCCTGGTGTGACATGTGGGGGACGAGGTTTCGCAGGAGATTCCGGACGATCTCGTCGCGGATGGATTCGAGCGAGGGCGTGCGATCCGTGCGAAGCACGCCGAGGTCGTGGAGGCGCGCGAGGCTGGTGACGGGACGGCCCGTCAGCCCGCACGGCACGATGAGGTTGAAATGGGAAAGGTCGGGTTCGACGTTGAACGACAGGCCATGGAGCGTGATCCAACGCTTCACACGGACGCCCATGGCGGCGATCTTGGCCATGGATTCCGTGGACGCTTCTCGCTCGGCGATCCATACACCCGTGGCTGATTCGTCGCGGTCGGCGCGAAGCCCGAGGCCGGTGCACATGTCGATGACGGCCTGTTCGAGGAGGCGGATGTAGGGATGGATGCGGAGATTGAGAAGATTGAGGTCGAGGATGGGATAGATGACGACCTGGCCCGGGCCGTGGTAGGTGACGTCGCCGCCGCGATCGGTCTCGCGGAGTTGCACGCCCCGGCGGGCGAGTTCGTCGCTCGAGGCGAGAACGTGGGCCATCGCGCCGGCCCGGCGCGAGACGGTGATGACGGGCGGATGGACCACGGTGAGGATCTCGCCGGGCGATCGCGGGAATGTCGTCGATAAGGAAGGCGCCGACTCATGCTTGGCACGAGCCGCGAGCACGCGCTCATGGGCCTCGAGTTGACGGGCGTACGCCTCGTCGTAGTCCATGACGCCAAGGTCGGTCACGGGGAGTGGGGGAAACGGGATCGGCGGGAGGACCGAAGGCGGGGGATCACCCTTGGCCTTTGTGGCCGAGGCATCGGCGAATCCGTGTGCGGCGTGCGTGGTTTTCGGCCCTTCGGCCTTCGGGAGAGTCACGATACACAAAGCGTACGATTGCTCCATGACCACGGCCTCTTCGACTTCTCCCACCTCCGCCCCCCCCGCCCCCTTCATCCACCCCTCGGCCTTCGTTGATCGCGAGGCGATCCTCGAGGAGGGCGTGCGCGTCGGCCCCATGTGCGTCATCGTCGGCAAGGTCCACCTGAAGAAGAACGTGCAACTTGTGAACTCGTGCACGCTCCACGGGCCCCTCACGATCGGCGAGAACACGATCGTGTACCCGTACGCGACGTTGGGCCTCCCGCCTCAGGACTACAAGTTCAAGCCCGGGGACGCGACGGCGGGCGTCGAGATCGGGAGCGACTGCATCATCCGCGAGGGGGCGACGGTGCACTCGGCGAGCACCACGGACCGTCCGACGACGATCGGGAATCGCGTGTTCATGATGGCCAATAGCCATGCCGGGCACGATGCGGTGGTCGGGAACAACTGCATCCTCGTGAACGGAACACTGCTCGCGGGGCATACGACCCTGCAGAACAACGTGACGATGAGCGGGGGGACAATGCTCCACCAGTTTTGCCGGGTGGGGCGCATGGCATTTGTGTCTGGTGGCGTGGCGATGGCGGTGGACATGCCCCCGTTCTGCGTGAGCGGTCTTCGGAACACCGTGAGTGGACTGAATGTGGTCGGTCTTCGCCGCGCGGGCATCCCTCGCGATGACATCTCGGCGTTGCGGGCGGCGTTCCGTGACGCGTTCCAGAGGCGGCTCCCCAAGCAGGAGATGATCGCGGTCCTGCGCGAGCAGGCCTCGGGGAGCTCCTTGGTGGGCGAGTTGGCGGACTTTCTCGAGTCGGGGAAGAAGCCGATCGCGGTGTACCGTGATGTGGGCGAGAGCGACTCTGAAGTCGGGTGATCGTTGAACTCCGCTTGCAGATGGGCGATCCTCGATCGAGCCGAAGGAGCGACACGCGTGGCACACGAGGACAAGACGCTCATTCGCGGGGCGGTGCGGGATGTCGCGGAGCCACACACACGTGCCGAAATCTGCGTGCTTGCGTCATCCTCCTCGGGCAACTGCTCGGTCGTGCGTGTCATCCGCCACGGTGTCGCTCGACTCACCCTCATCGACTGCGGGCTATCGCCCCGAAGAACGAAGCGAATACTCGAGACGCTCGGGCACACGCTCGACGATCTCGATGCCGTCGTCACGACGCATCTCGACGACGACCACGCCTGCCCGACGTGGGGCGGAAGGTCGCTCCCGGACTCGGTCGCGGTGCACGTCCACAAGCGCCACGCCCGGGCCGCCGAACGCCGCGGATTGTTCTCGCGTCGCGGCGGCGTCTTCGATGCTCGATGCGACCTGCCCAACGGCATCACGCTCTCGAGCGTCCTCGGCAACCACGACGAGCACGGCACGGCCGTCCTGCGACTCTCCTTCGATGGGCTCGACGGCGACCTCGGCTACGCCACCGACATCGGGCGCGCCACGACCGCGATCACCACGCACCTGTCTGGCGTCCGCGTGCTCGCGATGGAGTCGAACTACTGCCCGAACCTCGAGCAGTCGTCCCCCAGGCCCGAGATCGTGAAGCGACGCGTGATGGGCGGCTTCGGGCATCTCTCGAACCTCGAGTGCGCCGAGGCCGCCGCGTCCATCGCGCCCGAGCATCTCGTCCTGCTCCACCTCTCACGTCAGTGCAACGTCCCGGAACTCGCCGCGTCGTTCCACGAAGGGAGGGCGTATCGCGTGACGGTCGCGACGCCGAGCGTGCCGACGCCGTGGATCGAGATCGCTTGCGCCTCGACACACACGGGGCACCAACGCGTCGACCGCGGAGTGCCTTCAACCCGGCCCTTTGCTGTTGGCCATCAGCCTGGGCTTTTCTGATTGATTGGTTTGGGTATTTCCCAAACTACCAACACGCGGCCGTTCGCCCACAATCATCCTTTCCAAGAACCACGCTCCAATCACCGGCGTATCCGACGCATGGACATGACCCGGAAGCAATCGCACCCAACTCAACGCCGTCTTCGAGGCTTGATCCGCGCCGCTTTTCGCCGGGCATGTCCCTGGGCCATGCTCGGCGTCGTGATCGCGTTGGTGTGCTTTCCCTTCGCGATGCTCTTCACGGATGACCTCGGCCCGACATCACGGTGGTTTCTCGCGTGGAGTTATCTCGCGTTCATGCTCCGAACCTTTGAACTGCACATCGCGATCGCGTGTGCGGTTGCGTGTGGCGTGCTGGTGATAGGCCAACGACGACGGCCGGCCGTCGTGGCTCTCGCGATCGCGGGCGCCTGGGGATGGCCGGCGCTCTGGAGCGCGTGGGTTGGAAACTCCGAGTCACAGTCGATTGCACCATCTCGCGAGACCGCCACACGACACGCCCTGCGTGTCCTGTCGTCCAATCTCCTCGTCTGGAGCGCGGCGCCCCATCGAGTGCAACCGGAGATTCAAGCCGCCGACCCCGATCTCATCCTCTTTGAGGAATACACCAGCACCGCCTCGAGCGTGCTCGTGCCGGCGCTCTCTCACGAATATCCATACTTCATCGAGAGTTCCAGCGAGACATCCACGGGTCAGGCGATCTTCTCTCGCATCCCGTTTGCGAGAACCGGGCACATCTCCACCGCGGGCGTGCCCCTTGCCCGCGACGATCGGGCGGCCACCAACCCGCAACTCTTCGTCGACCTTGAGTTCGATGGCGTCAACGTCCACATCGTCTGCGTTCACACGTTTCCGCCTGTGGGGCTGACGCTCTTCGATGCCGAACGCCGCCAGTTCCGCGCCCTCGCGGACCACGCCGCAACGATTGAAGCTCCGGTTCTGCTCATGGGCGATTTCAACTCGCCCACGCGTACGCCCCAGATGCGAACGCTCCTGGCCGAAGGGAAACTGAGGGACGCGAACGCGGGCTTCGGCCGGTTGGCCACCTGGCCGAAACTCCGCTGGTGGATGAGGCCGATCCCGGGCGTGCGCATCGACCAGGCGCTGACGCGGGGACTCACGTGCGAATCGAGCCGCGTCCTGGGGCCGATCAACTCCGACCACCTCCCGATCCTCATGGAGTTCCGCGTCGACACCATCGAGAGGACGACACCGACGCGAGCGGTTCCATCACAATCTACTCCATCTCGCCAAGCGCCTTGAGCAGCCGCGCCTCGTCCCACACCTCGATCCCGAGATCCCGCGCCTTGTCGAGTTTCGACCCCGCCGACTCGCCCGCGACGACGAGCGATGTCTTGCTCGAGACGCTCCCCGAGACCTTCGCGCCGAGCGATTCCAGACGTTCGGTCAGCGTCGTGCGATCGAACGATTCGAGGGTGCCGGTGAGCACGATGGTCTTGCCCGCGAACAGCCCCGATGTGCTGCCGCTCGCGCGCGATGTCGCCCGATAGTCCTTGCTCGAAAGGTCCACGCCCTCGTTCGCAAGGTCACGGAACGTGCGCCTTGCCGCGGCACTGTGCAGATACGCGTGCACCACCGGTGCCGTGTCCTTGCCCAGACCCGTCTCGGGTCGATTCGCCGTGTCCTCATCGAACCCAAACTCACGGGCCTCGCTCTTGGTGAGCGACTTGGGCCGCAGTTCCATCTCGCTCGCCTCGAGGAGTGCCTCGAGCGACTCGAAGCGACGCGCCAGCATCTTCGCGGTCGTGTCGCCGACGTGGCGGATGCCCATCCCCGCGAGGACGCGTGCCAGCCCGCGCGACTTTGCCGCCTCGATCCCCGCGAGCATCTTGTCGGCCTTCTTCTCGCCCATGCGGTCGATCTCGAGGAGTGCCGCACGATGCTCGTGCAGCCGGAAGATGTCGGCGAAGGTGTTCAGAGGGATCGACGATTCGCGGATCTGATCGATCGTCTTCTCGCCAAGTCCGTCGATGTCCATCTGTTTCCGTCCCACGAACCACACGAGTTTCTCGCGGACCTGGGCCGGACACTCCGGGTTCACGCACCTTCGCGCCGTCTCCAGCGTGGGCGTCTCGACACCCTCGGGCGGCTCAACCTCCACGCTCCCGCCGCAGACGGGGCACGCGTCGGGCGCCTCGATGCGCTTCGCCCCGCGCGGACGCTTCTCGAGCACGACGCCGACGACCTGAGGGATGATCTCGCCGGCCTTCTCGACGTACACGGTGTCGCCCAGGCGGATGTCCGTGCGCCTCCCCTCGTGCTCGGTCGACGCGTCACGCACACGCCCATAGTTGTGCAGCGTCGCGTGGCGCACTGTCGTTCCCGCGAGCACGACTGGTTCCATCACCGCGCGGGGCGTGATCTTGCCCGTCTTCCCCACCTGGTGCTCGACGCGGATCAGCGTCGTCGTCGTGCGCTCCGCTGGATATTTGAACGCGACGATCCATCGCGGGCATTTGGCCGTCGTGCCCAGGCGTTCCTGCTGATCGAACCGGTCCACGCGGACGACCATGCCGTCGGTGGCAAAGTCGAGCGTGTGGCGTGTGCTCGCGAACGCCTCGATGCGCCTCAGGACCTCGTCGATCGTCGAGCACGAGTGCACATGGGGCGACGTGGGCACGCCCATCGCTTTAGTTTTCGCGATAAACTCACCGAATCCGCTCGCGAACGAGTCGTCCGAGACCTCGCCTCGCCCGTGAGCGCAGAACGCCAGACGCCGCTTCGCCACCTGTCGCGGATCGAGTTGCTTCATCGCCCCCGACGCCGCGTTCCGCGGGTTCATCAGGAGTTCTTCGCCCTCGGCCTCACGTTCGGCGTTGAGGCGGGCAAACTCACTCAGCGGCAGGTAGACCTCGCCTCGAATCTCGAGCACCTCGGGAATGTCGCGCGCCGTGGCAACCTTCAGCCTGGTTGGGATCGAGCGGATCGTTCGCACCGAGTGCGTGACGTCGTCGCCCTTGGTCCCATCGCCCCGCGTGAGGGCATAGGCGAGATCGCCCTTCTCATAGCGAAGCGAGACGGCCAACCCGTCGATCTTCGGGTCGCACACCATCACGATCGGTTCGTCCGCGTCAAAGAGCCCCTCGCCGCCCAGGCCCTTCACGACACGCGCGTGCCACTCACGAACCTCGGCCTCGTCGTACGTGTTATCGATCGAGAGCATCGGCCTCGCGTGCGCGCGCGTGACGAACGACTCGATCGGCGCGCCGCCGACGCGTCGCGTCGGGCTGTCGGGGTCGTCGAGGTCCGGATGGCGTGCCTCGAGCGAGGCGAGTTCGGCGAGCAGACGGTCGAACTCCGGGTCCGACATGACCGGCGAATCGTCCTCGTAATACGCCGTGTTCGCCCGCGAGAGGAGCGTGCGCA
Source organism: uncultured Phycisphaeraceae bacterium (assembly GCA_964628245.1). Taxonomy (GTDB): domain Bacteria; phylum Planctomycetota; class Phycisphaerae; order Phycisphaerales; family UBA1924. The sequence continues at coordinate 16,440 of CAZVMU010000010.1, forward strand.
ACTCGACGATGCGGGCTTTCTCGTGACGTGGCGTGTTCGATGCCGCGCTCATGCGATGACTCTAGTGGTCCTTGCCCTCGTCGCCCGCGGCCTTATCCGAATCGGCACCCGCCTTGGGCTTGATCGCCAGCGAGGCCACCACGCCCGTGAGGAGCATTCCGCCGACAATCGCGAGACTCACGTACTCATTCGGCTTCCACTCGTGCTTGAAGTACGACACGAGCATCTTCACGCCGATGTACGACAGGATCACGATGAGGGAGAATTTGAGGTATCGGAACCGATCGAGCAGCCCCGCGAGGACAAAGTACAGCGAGCGCAGGCCCAAGATCGCCATCATGTTCGACGTGAACACGATGAATCGTTCCTGCGTCACGCCCAGAATCGCGGGAATCGAGTCCACCGCGAAGACCACGTCCGTCGTCTCCACAACCATGAGCGCCGGAAAGAGCGGCGTCACCATGCGCGAGCCGTTCTCCATCGCGAAGAACTTCTGCCCGTGGTAGTTCGGGGTCAATGGCAGGTGCGTTCGCGCCCAACGCAGCACACGGCTCGACTCTGCGTCGAACCCGCCGTCCTCGGCTCTGTACATCTTCCACGCCGTCCACACCAGGAACGCGCCCATCACGACCTCGAGCCAGGCGTACTGCTTCACGAGTTCCGTGCCCGCGGCGATCATGATGCCGCGCATCACGAGGGCCCCCATGATCCCCCAGAAGAGCACGCGGTGCTGGTACGCCGTGGGAATCTTGAAGTAGGCGAAGATCAGCGAGATCACGAAGATGTTGTCCACGCTGAGGGAGTATTCGAGGATCCACCCGGTGAGGAACTTCGCCGCCGCGGCCTTGCCGGTGAGGCCGGTGACGCGCTCGTCGTTGGGGTCCATGCCCACGGTCTTCTCGGGGTCGAGCGCCAGGCCCAGGCCGAAGAGATGCGTGTCGTAGGCCCAGTAGACAAAGGCCATCGTCGCGAGGGCGAGGACCACGCACACGCCCGTCATCGCCAGGGCCCCGCGCATGGAGACGGCGTGGGCCTTGCGATTGAGCACGCCCAAGTCCAGCGCGAGAAACACGAGCACGAGCGCAACAAATCCCGAGTAAAGCCAGATCATGCGAGGAGAGGATACCCGGCGGCGGGATGCCGAGGAACGAACCGCACCCGATCGCCCGCCGATCCGCGCCCGTACGATTGCCCCGATGCCGACCGCCACGCGTCATGTTCCCAGGCTCACCCACGCCGAGGCCACGGCCGCCGCCGAATCCGCGCTCAAGGTCGTCGAGACCCATCGCGCCATCGCCGGGTTCCTTCGTGCAGGGCAGACGCTCGCTCAGATCGACGCGTTCGTGGCCCAGACGCTCGAATCGCTCGACTGCCGCTCGTGCTTCCTGGGCTATCGCGTGCCCCGCACGCCGCCGTTTCCGTCGCACGCGTGCCTCTCGGTGAACGAGTGCGTCGTCCATGGCACGGCGGGCTATCTCACGCGCCCGCTCGCGCCCGGCGATGTCCTCAAGATCGACATCGGCGTGTCGTATCGCGGGTGGATCGGCGACGCCGCGTGGACCTATTCCATCGGCACGCCCACGCCCGAGGTTCGTCGCCTCATGGACACGGGCAAGGAATCACTCCGCCGGGGCATCGCCGCGCTGAAACTCGGCGGCACGCTCCTCGAGTGGGCGAAGGCCGTGCAGGGATTTGTCGAAGGTGAGGCCGGGTTCCACCTCGTCCGAGGCCTGGGCGGTCACGGCTACGGTCGGCGACTCCACGGCCCGCCGTATGTCTCCAACACCATGCCGACCTACGCGGGCGAATGGCCCGACGCGCAGATCGTTCTCGAGCCGGGCATCCTCATGGCGCTCGAGCCCATGATCGCGGCCGGCACGCCGATCGTGAACAGCAAGAAAGGCACCTGGCCCGTCTTCACCGATGACGCCTCGATGTCCGTTCACCACGAGCATGACGTGCTCATGACCGAGGACGGGCCACGGGTCCTGACCGCCGGCCTCGAGGAACTCCCCGACGTCATCGACGCGTGATCGCCGATCGGTCCCGTTATTACTTCTCCGCGCGATCCTCACTCGGCCCGCTCGCGGTGCCCTGGTCGTTGTTCGCCTTGGGCAAGCCGCCCCCGAGCGCCTTGTAGAGCGCCACGAGATTCGTCGACATCGTGATCTCGCTCTGCACCAACTGGTCCTCGCTGTCATACAGCGCCCGCTGGCTGTCGAGGACGTTGAGGAAGTCACGGATCCCGGCCTTGTACACATCGGTCGAGAGTTCCACGGCCCTGCGGTTCGCCTCCGTTGCGCTCCGCAAGAGCGCCACCCGCTCCTGTTCACGCACGAAGTCCACGAGCCGGTTCTCGACTTCCTCATACGCGTTGAGCACCGTGGACTCGAACGCCCCGATCGCCTGCTGCGTGCGAGCGTCGGCCGCATCCTTCGCCCGATAGAGGCGGCGCCGATCAAAGAGCGGCAGGCGCACCGCCGGTCCGATGCTCCACGAGCGGCTGTTGATGTCTGTCAAGCCCTTGGTCGAATCGCTCACAAGCGCGAACGCGCCCGAGAGGCTCACTCGCGGATACAGATCGGCCGTCGAGACCCCGACGCGTGCCGTCGCCGCCGCCACCTGGCGCTCGGCGCGCCGGATGTCCGGACGATTGCGGATCGCGTCGCTCGGCAGGCCCACCGCAACCCCCGCGGGCATCGCGGGAATCGGCCCCGGCGTCGAGAGTTCCGGATACAGCGTGCCCGGCTCTTCGCCCACCAGCACGCTCAGCCGATGCATCGCCCGGCGCTGTCCCGCAAGAATCGGCGGCAACTGAGCCCGGCGCGTCTCCAGAAGCGCCCGAGCCTGCGCCAGATCCAACTCGCTCGAAAGCCCGGCATCCAGCCGCGCCTGTGCGATCTCTACCGATTGCTGCTGGCTCTCGATCGTCCTCTGGACGACCTCCTGACGGTGCTGCAGCCCGCGCAACTCGATGTACCGCGTCGCGACCTCTGCCGTCAGGATGGTGATCACGTCGCGGAAGTCCGCCTCGCTCGCGAGCATGTCGGCGTCGGCGGCATCGATCGCGTGCCGAACCCGCCCGAAGAGATCGATCTCCCACGACGCGTCGACGCCCACGGAGAACTGCGAGGTCTCCTCCGACCCAAACATCGTGCCGTTGTTCACGTTCTCGCTCGACCGCATCCGCTCGGCACTCGCCGCCGCGTCTACGCTCGGCCAGAGGTCCGCCTTGCTGACACCTCGGATCGCCCGCGCCTCGGCGACACGCGCCAGGGCGATCTTGATCGAAGGGCTCCCCGCGATCGCCCGATCGACAAGCGTGGTCAGGGTCTCATCGCCGAACGACTCCCAATATCCATCGAGGCTCGGTGCCTTGGCCACGGGCGCGCTCGCCACGCCGGGAGTTCCCTCAAGCCCGTGCCACGACTCCGCGGGCGACGGGGCTTTCGGCGAGGAGTAGGCCGGGCCGACCTTGCAGCCACCGACCAAGGCCGCCACGCCGAGGCCCAGCGATAGACCGGCGACACGAATCAGGCGGAATGAGATGCTCGAAGCGTGGTGCATACAGGCTGAATCCTTTGAGTGATCGTGGTATTGAAACTTCGGCGCCAGATCGGAGTGGAAGGACGCTCACGTCTTCTTTGGAGGCTCCGTTCTTCCGGACGTTCCCGACGACTCCGAGACCGGGGCACTCTCGATGTACACGTCGACCTGCTGCCCCACGAAGACCGGGAGCGTCTTGGGGTCGAAGGCGAAGATGATCTGCAACACGCGCGTGTCCACGCGCTCGGTGCTCTCCCCGGTCAGCGACTTCTTGGGCACGACCAGCGGCTCGAAGCGGACAAACTTTAACTCGGTCGAGAGATTCGCGTTCCCGCGGACGTACGCCACGGCCTTCGAACCCTCGCGCACGCGCCACGCGTCGTTCTCGTCCACGTCGGCCCGCACGTGCAGCGTCGAGACACCGCCGAGCACCAGGAGCGCCTGCGACGTCACGCCCGCGGGCGCGAACTCGCCAGGGCGGATGTTGACCTGAAGCACACGCCCATCCACCAGAGCCCGGATCGTCCGACGCTCGAGATCGGTGACCACCGACTGCAGTTGCGCCCGCGCCGACTCAACCTGCGCCCGAGCCACGTCCAGATCCACGCCCCATGTTCCAGCCTTCAAGAGGGCCAGGTCTGCCCGGGCCTGGGCCAGCCGCGCCTCCGCACCCGCGACCAGGAATCGCGCCTCGCTCAGCGTGTCCGCCGTGATCGCCCGTGGATCCGTGACCGCCAGTCGCAGGGTGAGTTTCTCGCGTGCATCGGCGAGCGACGCCTCGGACTCCAGAACACGCGCTTCCGCCGGAGGGACCTCCTCCGGTCGAGGCGAGGCTTCCAATCGGCGATACTGCGCCTCAACGACACGCAAGGCCGCCTCGCGCGACGCGCGTTCGGCCTCGAGTTCCCTCGCGTCGATCCGGAAGAGCGCCTCCCCCTTCTTCACATCCTGACCGACGGTCACCATCACCTCGTCCACCACGCCGCCGACAGGCGTTCCCATGTCGATGTTCAGTGTGCTCGACTCCACGATGCCCGACGCCGCCACGAATGTCGTGAACGGCGCCGAGGGCGGCTGGACCACAGGCGGCTGGGGCACGACGGGCTTGGAGCCTTGCACGATCGTGTACGCCGCAAGCCCCATCCCCACAATCGCCAGCACTGGAACGATGTAGACCCGGATCATGCCGTCGTCTCCGATGAATGTGAGTTGTTGGCCGAGTGCGCCTTGGGATCGGTCGAGAGCGAGTGACCCTTTCCGCGGCGGATCGTCACGATCCTTCCGTCGTCCATTTCCGCGATGCGATCTGCGAACTCGAAGATGCGCTGATCGTGCGTGACGACGACCAGGGACAGTTCATCTCCCGCCGCTACCTCACGCAACAGTTCCATCACCTTCTGCCCGGTGACGTGGTCGAGGGCGCTCGTCGGCTCGTCGCACACGATCAGTTTCGGGCGATGCACCAGCGCCCGCGCGATCGCTACGCGCTGCTGCTGCCCCCCCGACAGTTTCGTCGGCGGGCTGTTCGTCCGCTCGCCAAGCCCAACCTTCGACAGAATCTCTCTCGCTCGGTCGACGGCCTGTTTCCGCGCCTCGCCCTGGATGAGCAGCGGCACGGCCACGTTCTCAGCGATCGACAGCGTCGGGATCAGGTTGAAGGACTGGAACACAAACCCGATGTTGCGTGCCCGAAACCTCGAACGCTCCCCGGACCCGAGCCGATCCAGATCCGATCCCAACACCTCGCACTCGCCCTCGTCGCGATCGAGCACGCCCGCCACCACCGAGATCAGCGTCGTCTTGCCGCACCCCGAAGGCCCGACGAGCATGAGCAACTCGCCGCGATGGACATTGAGATCGATCCCACGCAGCGCTCGCACCGCCGCGTTTCCTGCTCCATAGGTCTTCGTCACGCCCGCGCAGCGCACCGCCACCGGCCGTCCGTCGCCGAACGACACCGCCGAGTCGGTCATGACCATCGAGGGTTGCCCGGTCGTGGTCATTTGAACACCACCCCCGGCTCGAGCGAGATCACCCGTCGCACGCTGAGAAGCGCCGCCATTGCGCAGATCATCGCTACCGCGCACGCCGCTACCAGCGAGAGTTGCCATGTCAGACGGAAGGCCAGTTGCGTCTTGCCCATCGAGTTCCCGAACAACGCCGCCAGCCCCACGCCCAGCCCAAAGCCCATCACGGCGACATACCCCGCCTGCAGCAGGATCATGCCAAGCAAGGTGCCATCGCTCGTCCCCATCGCCTTGAGTGTCCCGAAGTATCGAAGGTTGTCGAGGGTGAAACTGTAGAACATGAACCCCGTGATGATCGCGCCGACGAGGAAGCCAAGCGCCACCGCGATCCCGAAGTTGATGGGGATCCCCGTGTTCTTGAGGAAGTAGGTCACCGTCAGGCTCTGGAACTCGGGCTTGGTGTACGCCGCAAGCCCCGTCTCCCGTTCGATCGCGGCACAAACCCGCTCCACATCAACGCCCGCCTTCGCCCTCACCAGCACGAACGACATGAGTTTCCGCTCGCCGGGCACGAATCGCGTCGCCCTCGAGTACAACGTGTACAGATTCGGCTGCGACTGGAACGTCCGTGAGACTCGCGCCACGCCCACCACACGACCACGGTGATCGTTCAACTCCAACTCGTCACCCATCGCGAGTGGTCTGGTCGTCCCATCGGCCGATCGCCGCGCCAATCGCCCGACCGCCCCCGCCTCGTCCACGATCACCGCGCCGTCCTGCCGAAGGTCCTCGACACGGCCCTCCAGAAGATTCGCCGGCGCGCCAATGAGCGACGCGTCGTCCAACCCATACAGGTTGCAGTTCACAAACTGCCCGCTGGGAAGGCGTACACGGATCATGCCCTTGTACAAAGGCACAGCCCAGTCCACGCCCTCCACGCCTCGCACCCGCTGCAACGCCGTCGATTGCAATGGCTTCACGTCGTCGATGAACTGCACCTTGGGGTCCATCACCCAGATGTCGGGCTGGGCCATGTCCTTGATCGTCGCGAACGTGCGCGACATCAAGCCGACGAAGATCGACCCCTGCTGTGTGATCACCATCGACGCGAGCGTGACACCCAGAAGAATCCCGAAGAACTTCGCCGGGTCGCCGATGAGCATGCGCATCGCGACGCGGATCATGCCTGAGTCCTCCGCGCGTGGGCCGTCGAGCCACTCCGTCCGCCGAGTTCACGCATCCCGGAGATCGAGTACGCACAGATCTGCTCCACGATCGCGTCGATACGCTCGCGCGTGAACGAGACCGGCCCGCCGAGCCTTTCCATCACCGGTCGAGCGTGGTGATAGACCAGGCACTGCCCGATCACGCCCACCGCACACCGCTGGATGAGGTCCTTCGGGGCGTGCTCGCCCAGCAGGTCGCCGCAGATCTCGCCGAGCACCAGCCAGTCCGGGCGGATCGATCGCTCGACCAGCCCATCGAGCGCGCCCGTGGGGTCGGCCATCTCACGGGCGCACAGTTTGCCATGCCATTCCGGCTTCGCCGGATCTGTGAGTCGCGTCACGAACGTTCGCACAAAGACCCCAAGCCGTTCCTGGGCCGAATCGCAGTCACCAAAGTCCATCGGATGCCGCTGACGCGCGGTCGTGTGGGCATGGTGGAGCGCCGACGCGTACAGGTGCTCCTTGTCACCGAAGTGATAGTTGACGGCGGCGATGTTCGCCCCGGCGATCGAGCAGATCTGCCGGATCGTCGCGTCTTTGAAGCCCCGTTCGGCAAAGACTGTCCCGGCGGCCTCGATCAGGCGTGACCGGGTCGAGCCATTGGCATCCAAGGCGTCATCACCCGCGAACGAACGCGAGGCCAGTGGATCAGTGCTGCTCGAACGCTGGGAGAGCATGGGCAAACAATAGTTTCAATCAACTGTTTGTCAACTCCCAACCCAGACTGCCAGTCTCAATTCCGTTCCGAGCCATAAAAAAACCGGTTCTCGCGATTGCGAAGACCGGTCGTGCCCATTGACGGGGGCTGAATCTGATGTATCCCTGGCTCATTGCCGGGGATTCGAAGCACGGGCGACAGGAGTCGAACCTGTAACCTCCTGATCCGTAGTCAGGTGCTCTATCCAATTGAGCTACGCCCGCACACAACCCAGACCGGGCCTCTCGGCACGATTCGGGACCGCAAGATTACGGCGTCCGGGCAGTCCGGGCAAGGCCCCATCGTTGAACTTCGCGCCAACCCCGTCCCTTCGGGCTTGATTCTCGGCGTTTGCAGGCAACCATTCCGACTCCCCACGCCGAACCGGCGGTGGGCACGAAAGGATCGATCGACGAATGGCCCACTCGAAGTCCGCCCAGAAGCGCATCCGCCAGAATGAGACCTCCAACGCCCGCAATCGCTGGCGCCTCAAGACCCTGCGCGACGCGATGAAGAACTTCAATGAGCAGATGCTCCATGGCTCTAAGGACCAGGCGACCGAGGCCTTCCGCTCCACCTCCAAGGTCATCGATCGCACCGCCGCCAAGGGCGTGATCCACAAGAACCAGGCCGCCCGCCGCAAGAGCCGCCTGAGCGCCCGCCTGAAGACCAAGGCCGCCGCCAAGTAAGCCTTCGATCTCGCTGATTCTCCAACGCCGCGACACCGCGGCGTTTTTTCTTCCCACGTTGCTGCCCCACTCGCGCCGAAGGCCTTCGCGCCGCGCGCGTTCCCCACCGGTACGCTCCTTTATGCCAAGGCAGCCGAGCGCCAGATCGTCCAAGCGCCGACGCCCGCCCTCAAACGGTCGCTCATCGCGGCGCGCGCCCAAGCCCGAGCTCAACGCTCCGCCAACGTACGCAGCGCTCTCCACGCGTCCGCTGCACGTCCTGCTCTTCCTCCTGCCCCTCGTGCTCTTCTACGAGATTTCCACGGCGATCCACCTCCGCGACGCGGGGATCGTGGACACCATCGCCGCGCACCATCTGCTTTGGCGCTTCTTCTCCATCTTCGGGAGCGCCAGCCTCTACATCCCCGGCGTCGCCCTGCTCGCCACGCTCATCGCCTGGCACGTCATGTCCAAGGACCCCGCGCGCGTCAGGCCGAGCGTGCTCCTGGGCATGACCCTCGAGGCCGCCCTCTGGACACTCCCGCTCCTCGTCCTCGCGCTCGTGATCGGATCGGTGTGTGGTGGAACTCACGGAAGCCTCGACGCGCCGCCGGCGCTCGCGCTCGCGCGCGGCACGTCCACGATCGACAATCTCCGCACACTCCCGTGGACCCAGGGTGTCACCATCGCCCTGGGCGCAGGGATCTATGAGGAACTCCTCTTCCGTCTACTCCTCATCACTGGCGTGCACTTTGTCGCGGTGGATCTCGCCCGACTTAGTGATGGCGTCGGGAGCGTGATCGCCGTCATCGTCAGCGCCCTCGCTTTCGCCTTCTACCACGAGATCTTTGTGGGCGGGGGAGGCGGATGGGGCGCTGTGGACGTGCGCATGCTCACGTTCTACACCCTTGCCGGGCTGTATTTCGGCTCGATCTTCCTTGTCCGCGGCTTCGGCGTCGTCGTCGCCGTCCACGCGCTGTACGACGTGGTGACGATCGTCCTCCTCACGCGCCAGAACCCATAAACACCCTACGAACAGACGATCCCCGGGTATTCCCGTCGCACGCGAGGATCGTGTAGGCTCTCCCGCTCTCACGCGGCTTGTTGCTCAATTTCAGGTTCTCAGACGTTCATAGCCCGGCGCACCACGAGACGTCGTCCTCCCACCCCGCTATGCTCACTTTGTCGCCCCAACACCACGCGGGTTCTCCGCGTGATGCGGCCCAGTGGGCGGATCGACAAGCGAACTGGAGGCAGCGATGGCGCTCGAGTACGCGATCGACGAGTTGTACGCGACCGGTTGGCAGGCCCTGGACTCCTCCGCCTGCACCCACCACACCGACGGCCGTCCCTTCCCCACCGAGCAATCGATCCGCGAGGCCTTCAGCCACGCCGGATTTGAACTCTCCATCCGTCGCATCCAACTCTTTGACTGCAGCCGCGCCGAATGGCGTGACGCGTCCGGCGCCGCGATCGGCGCGGTCGTGGGCCAGACCCACAACGAGGCCGCCGTCTTCGCCCTCGCCCAACTCCGCCGGCAGATGCAGCCGGTCTCCTGACCACGCCTTCGGCCCTCGTCCGCTTCGGCAGGTCCGTGCGCGATCCTCCTCCTTCGCGAAACTGCCTCGGCTCATTCCCCGAGCTGTCCCGCTTCCCTCTCGCCTCCTGAGATTCACTCTTTGGGCGTGCCCGCCTATATTCCCGCTCGGTCCTGGACGATTCCAAACGATCGCCCGTGCCCGGCCCGCTTCGGGCCAAACCACGGTCGAATCGCCCTCACGTGGCCCCATCGTCTAGCCTGGTCCAGGACGCCAGGTTCTCATCCTGGAAACATGGGTTCGAATCCCATTGGGGTCACTTCACACGTCCCGCGAGCCGCTCGCGGGACGTTGTGTTTTTGGAAATGACCGGTCGTGAATGCCCAATGTCGAGTTCAATCACGGGCTGTCGGCTCGATGCAGCGAAATGGATGTCGGATGTTTGAGTTCATATTCCATGCTGAGCGGATCGATGGAAGGGCGTCTATGGCTCCCAGCCACGTACGAGAATGCGTGCATCCACCCTTTCAAGATTTGTTCGGCCACGACCCGATACACGACTGAAAGTGATTCGAAGGAACGCCAGGATGGCGTTCCGGTGGGCATGGGGCGGCGTGTCGTGGGCCTGTGTGGCCTGGGCGCGTCGCCATCGGTGCGAAACGCTGAAGGAGCAGGCGTGCGCGTCATCGCGATCATCAATCAGAAGGGCGGGTGTGGGAAGACCACGACCGCGATCAATCTCGCGGGGATCCTGGCCAGAGGCATCGGGGGCGGGAATGGGCTTGGTTCGGGCGGGATCTCGGGTGGGGCGGCGGGGACGACCTCGGCCGGGGGGATGAACTGGGCTGGTCGGCGCGTCTTACTTGTGGACATGGACCCGCAGTCGCACTGCGCGGCGGGGCTTGGTGTGCCGGAGCATCGCATCGATCTCGATGTGGGCGACGCGATGATGGCGGTGGGGTCGAATGAAGCGAGTCAGAGGGGGAGAGGGGTCGATCGGGCCCGGCTGGTGTGGCGGTGTGGGCGGAATCTAGATCTCGTGCCCAGCCGGATGAGGCTGGCGGGGCTGGAGGCGCCTCGCGGGGGGCTGAGCGACCTGCCCGCGGGCGATCGCGAGACGAGATTGGCCCGGGTCCTTCGGGAGATCGGGCAGGACTACGACGTCGTGCTCATTGACTCGTCGCCGGCGATCGGGCTGCTCACGTACAACGTGCTGGTCGCGGCGGACGCGGTGCTGATTCCGGTGGAGACGTCGTTCTTCTCGCTGCAGGGGGCCCAGAAGCAGATCAACACGGTCCGCGCGATCCAGAAGCGGCTCGCGGGGAGCGCCGCGGGGTGGGGGGGGAGCGGGGCGGCGAACGCGATCGGGGCAGGCGTGGCGTTGAACGTGGGGGTGAAGCCTGTGTGGCTGCTCCCGACGATCCACGACGACACGAGCGTGGTCGCGGAGGATTTGCTCCAGGAGATGAAGCGCAAGCACAAGGACCGGCTGGTGCCGGTGGTGATCCGACGGAACTCGAAGTTGCGCGAAGCGGCGAGTTTCGGGCAGGGGATCGTGGACTATGCCCCGCACAGCACGGCGTCCCACGACTACACGCAACTCGCCGAGTGGGTGATCGGGCGTCTCGCGGCGCCGATGGAGTCGAACGCGGACGCCGGCGAGGTCGAGGAACGCGGGACGATTGTCGAGGTGCTCAGCCGCGGGCTGGACACGGCCGTGCTCGAGGGCGCGGCGTCGCCGTGGAGGCCCGGGGCGAAGGGGAGCATGGTGATCGAGCCGCGCACGGGGGTTGTTGAGGCCAAGCCGGTGGCGACCGCGGCGATGAGCGGAGAAGTGCCGATGCCGATGATCAGCAGGGCGGAAGATGTCGCGAGGCGGGCGCAGCAGTTCCTTCGTCGCTGGGCGACTAGCGGGGGACAAGGCGGCGACGTAGCGGGGAAGACGAGCGGGAGTGGCGGAAACGCGGCCGAATCTGTAGTGAATACGGTGGCGGCTGTGGCAAGACCGTCGACGATCGTGGGAGCGCCGCCGCATCCGACGCTTCGCGTGGTGGCGTCGGAGATCAAAGCGTCGGAGACAAATGGCGGCCCGATCCCAATCGATCCGTCCACGCAGCGACTGCTTGGCGCTCACGCTACGAGCCAGGGTGTCCTGTTCGTGCAGCCGTTGTCGGCGGCGGGGACCATGTGCGTCGCGGGCGAGTTCAACGCGTGGTCGATGACGGCGACGCCGATGAAGCGCAACGAGACGCTGGGGGTGTTCGAGGTCTGCGTGCCCTGCCCCATCGGAAAGAACTCGTACCGCCTAGTCCTCGATGGACGGTGGGCGACGGATCCGTACAACAAGGCGACGGAGGTCAATCCGTACGGCGAGTTGAACAGCGTGATCGTGGTGCCGATGAGCCGGAGCGCGAGCACGGCGGGCGGGGCCATGGGCACGGCGTCGATGGTCGAGGGGAAGCCCAGGGCGATGGAGATCGTCCGCGATGAGCCGGCGTCGGCGGCGGATTGAGTCGGGTTTGGGATTGGTGGGTGTGGATGGCGTGCAAGGGCGTGCTGGAGTGAGTCGAGTGCGTCGGTGTGCGACGCGATGAAGGAGGCGTGTGTGGGTCGTCAGTCGTCATTCCGGAAGAATCCGCCGCCGCCACCGCCGCCACCGACAGCGGGGAACGCAACAAACGGCCTGAGCGCGTCGCATCCGGGCCTGTCGCATGGCGTGGTCGAGGGTTCTGAGGCGAAGCAGCCCGCACCGAAGGCGTATTCGTCGGCGTATGACGCGCTCGCGGACTTGTTCCTGTCGGAGGAGGCCTTCACGCCCGGCGCGGCGTCGGCGTTGCGGCTGGTGCCTTCGGATCACGACGAGGCCGCAGAGCCTGAGGCGCCCGCGACGCGTGACGTAGCGAGCGACACGGGCGATTCGAGCGATGAGTCGCATCTGATCGAGCCCTCGGGCGAGCGATCGGTCGAACTGTTGGTCGTGGGGCACCTGCCGGTGCTCGCATCGGCGTGGATCATGCCGTATGTCCGCTCTGTTGCGGGAGAGGCGAGCGCGGTCACGCTCGTGCGGGCGCAGCGCGGGCAGGTGTCGGTGGAACTCGTCGGCGAAGTGCCTCAGGCGGTGCGTGAGATCGCCGGGGTGTCTGATGGATCGCTCTCCTTGGCTCACGCGATGGCGATCGCGGCCCGAGTGACGAACCGGGTCGTCGTCCGCGTGGACACGACGAGCGAAGCCGAGGCGTTGCACCATTCGAGGATCACGGATGTCACGCTCCTCTCCGGGGCGGACGACGCCGCGATCGTGGCGTCGTATCGCACGCTGAAGTCGCTGGGCGAGCGGTTGGCCGAGCGGGCGGACGAGACGGGCGTGACGCCGCGCGTGCGAGTCGCGATTTTGGGCGCGGACCCCGATCGGGCCGAGGCGGCGAGAGCGAAACTGCGCCAGACGACGGCGGCGTTCCTGGGCGAAGAGGCGGAGATCGTCGTCGGGCCCAAGCGAGTGGCGGGCGGCGGGACGGTCACGCTCTGCCGCGGCGAGCAGGCGGGAGAAGGACGCGAAGCCGAGGACGTGATCGACATGATCGTGTCGGCGACACCGGCGATGGAGGCGAGCATGCACGCGTTCGCGGGAGCGTCGTCGAGCCGCATCGGACCCGCGGCGGCGTCGGTGGTCGAGGCCAAGCCGATGGTGGAGCTCACGAACCCGAAGGCTTCGATGGATGCGGAGATGCGGCGATTCAAGCCGGTCGAGGAGAGCGGGCCCGCGATACGTGCGATAGAAGCAGGTGTAGACACAGGCGAGACGCCTGTGCCACGAGATGGGGAAGGGCAACCCGCACGCGACTCGCACGCACTCCGGTCGCGCGAGGGCGTGGCGAGTGGTGATGTTGCCGAGAACGAGCGTGCACATGTCGACGCGATGGACGAGTCGCGGCCACGCGTGCTCGCCGAGCAGATCGAGGGGCTTGTGCCGCTGAAGGCCCGGTGTCCGTATGCCCCGCGTGTGGAACTCGCCGCGGCGAGCGACGGGCGGTTGCACGTGCTCGCATTCGCGGGCGGGGTTGATGCGGGTGAGGGCGAGAAGGCCGCGGGCCCGGCGGCGGTCGTCGCGGAACTCGTCTCCGTCGCGGGGTGGGCGTATGACCACATCGAGCTGATACGGTTGTCGTGCCACGGCGTGGAACTGGGGGCCGACCCGACGACCGCGTCGCTGCACCTCATGACCGATCGCCCGCGCGAGGCGAGGCGATTCCTCGATTCGGGCGTGCACGTCCACGTGCTCGCGAGGGCGCGCGTGGGGACGCTGACGGCGTGGGTCTGCCGCGAGATGAACTAGAACTGGTCGAAGGATTGATGGCGCGACCCTGAATCTCGATCGATGAATCGAGGTGTGACGCCGTCGGGGAGCGCCGCGAGGAACAACCGGCCATAGGCCTTGGTGCGCACGCGACCGTCGAGGATGACGACGCGCCCGTGGTCGGACTTGGATCGGATGAGGCGGCCGAAACCCTGCTTGAAGCGGACGAGGGCGCGAGGGAGCGAATCCTCGCTGAAGGGGTTGCCGCCGCGGGCGCGGATCGCCTCGCCGCGCGCCTCGACGAGCGGGCGATCGGGCGGGTCGAAGGGGAGTTTGGTGATGATGACGTTGCGGAGGTTCTCGCCGCGGACGTCGACGCCTTGCCAGAATGAGGCGGCGCCGAAGAGGACGGATCGGTTCGATTCGCGGAAGCGCTCGAGGATGTGGGCGCGCGAGCCGTCGCGGCCCTGGGCGAGGAGGGGAAGGCCGAGTTCCGCGAGTGGCCCGGCGAGTTCCGAGGCGCAGGCGCGGAGCGTGGCGAGGCTGGTGAAGAGGACGAACGCGCCACCGTCGGTCTCTTTGACGTGGTGGAGGATGCGCTGCGCGAGCGAGGCGATGGAGGCACGCCAGGAGGAGCGGCCCGAGTTGGACGCGGTCGGCGGGGCCTCGTCGGCGGGGTCGACCAGGACCTCGACCTGCCTCGCGTAGTCGAAGGGACTGCCGAGTTGGAGGGTGCGGGCGCCGATGCAGCCGAGTGTGCTCAGCGTGTGGGCGAAGGCGGTCTCGGCGTGCTCGGGCGACTCGTGGTCGTGTGTGGTGCGTGTCGTGAGCGTGGCGCTCGTGAGGACGACGCCGAAGTCCTGGGCGAAGAGGCGTTCCTTGAGGATCGGCGCGACGTCGATGGGGGCGCACGCGAAGGTGATGCGCTGGCGAGCGTCGGCGTCGGAAGTGCCCGCATCGACCCAGTACGCGCAGCCGGGGATAGTCTGTGAGATGAGCGCCTCGGCGTCGAGGGCGATGCGCTCGGCGCGCTGGGCGTAGGAGTTGAGTTCGAAACGGTCTTCCTCGAGTTTCACGCTGTCTTTCAGGCCCATGAGACGGAGGGCGAGTTCACGCATGATGGGCGTGAGCGTGTTGGCGATGAGGCCCGGCGACCGGACGCGCGAGGTTTCCTTCGCGCGCGAGTCGTCGAAGGGCGACTCGGGAACGACGCGGGCGGCCTTGGCGACGGACTCAAAGAAGAGGAGCGAGACGTGGTGGGCCTGCTCGACGAGGCGGATGGCGCGTGCGGTCCCCTCGGTCTCCTGGCCCATGAGCGTGAGTCCGGGGAGGTAGCCCTTGCCCGAACGCTGCGTGTAGAGCGAGTTCAAGAGGAACGAGACGCGAGACTCGGAGAGTTGGGCACCGAAGTGGTCGCTCGCGACCTCCTCGGCGGCGTGGGCCTCGTCCAAGATGACGTGGTGGTATCGCGGGAGGAATCCGACATCCTGCGCGCGCAACGCGAGATCGGAGAAGAAGAGCGCGTGGTTGCACACGAGGAGGTTCGCGCCGTCGAGTTCGGCACGGGCCGCCTGGAAGAAGCATTGGGTGTAGTTGGGGCACTTTCGTCCCATGCAGTTGCCCGAGTCGGACTGGACCTTGTCCCAGACGCTCTGGCGTTCGAGGATGGGGAGGGTCGAGAGCGTGCCGTCGTCGGTGGTGCGCGCCCAATCCTCGATGACGTGGAGGGATCGACGAGCGGCAGGATCGGCGAAGAGGCGATCCTGACGCTTCGACGCGAGGCCCAGGCGGCGGATGCTGACGTAGTTGGACCGACCTTTGACGAGGACGGGCTTGATCGGGGCGACCGCGCCCTCGGGGAGGCCCTCGCACGCGCTCTCCAGGGCGCGCGTCAGGCGCGGGATGTCGCTCGACATCAGTTGTTCCTGGAGCGAGATCGTGTTGGTTGCGACGAGGACGACTTCGCGGTGGACCATGGCGCGGAGCATCGCGGGGACGAGATAGGCGAAGGACTTGCCCACGCCCGTGCCCGCCTCGACGAGGAGGTGGGTCTTCTCGGCGAGCGTGCGCTCGACCGCGGCGGCCATCTCGAGTTGCTCGGGGCGCGGCTCGTAGCCCTCGCCGAAGAGCGTGGCAATGGGGCCATGGATCGAGAGCAGGTCCTTGGCGGTCGCGGTGAGCATGGCGTGCTTAGGACTCGCTTCGCTTCGGACGCACCACGCCGAGGGGGGTGCGCTTGGGTTCGCCATCGGCCCGCGGATAGACGCGGGGGGTGGCGGAGGACTTCTCGAGGACGAGGATGCGACCGGTGGGCGTGGGGATAGTCGTGGCGTGGGTGATCTTGAGCAGGTGCAGCGCTGGGGCGGCTTCTTCGAGTTCGGCGTCGGCCTGCTCGCCCTTGATGAGCGCGATGCGTCCACCGATTCGGGCGAATGGTGCGGTGAGTTCGGCGAGCGTGGGCAGGCGACCAACGGCCCTTGCGATCACGGCGTCATAGGCCTCGCGATGCCCGCCGGTGCGTGATGTGCCGGCGTTGTGGGTCTGGGTGCGCTCGCCGCGATCGTGGGCGGCACGCTCGGCACGCTGGGCGTGAACGGTGACGTTGGCGAGCGCGAGCATGTCGGCCTGGACGATCCGCTCGAGGAACGCCGCCTTCTTCGCGGTGGCCTCGAGAAGCGTGAAGCGGAGGTGGGGGAGGCAGATGGCGAGGGGGATCCCGGGGAGGCCGCCGCCTGAGCCGATGTCGATGACGCGCGCGCCTTCGGGGAGGTCGGCGAGAACGGGGAGGAGGGTGAGGGAATCGAGGATGTGTCGCCGCCAGACGTCGTGGGCGTCGGTGACGGCGGTGAGGTTCATCTGCTCGTTGGCGGCGAGGAGGAAGGCGAGATACAGCCCGAGCCGATCGAGATCGCCGGTTTCGAACTCGACGCCGATCGACGAGGCCTCGGCGGAGAACTCAGGCGGTGGGTTGAGCGGCGCGGGGCGAGGCAGGTCAATCAAAGGACGCGACGGCGGTGTTTCGGCGCGTGCGGATCGGCTCGTCGATGGGGACGCGGGGCGACGGCTTCCCGGATGTTGGGAGGTCGGGCGAGGTCTTGATGACGGGCGTGCGGGCTTGCGGTTCATGCGTCGTGCTACTCGTCCTCGTTCTGGGCGGCGTTGAAGGCTCGGCGGGGGGCGACGCCTCGGCGGAGGGCGACGCTCGCGACCAGGCCCGACATCATCCAACTCGCGAGCATGCTCGAGCCGCCGTAACTAACGAAGGGTAGGGTGATGCCGATGATGGGCAGAAGCCCGAGATTCATGCCGAGATTCACGAAGACCTGGCCCCCGACGAATGCGGCGCACCCGACGCAGACGAGCCGGCCGTAGGTGTCGTGGGCGGTAGCGCCGACGAGGAGCGCCCCGGCGATCCACACGCCAAAGAGGCCGAGCATCGTGAGCACGCCCACCAGGCCGAACCGATTGGCGATGACGGCGGGGATCATGTCGTTGTGGCGTTCGGGGAGGCCGCTGTATCGGATGTAGACGCGGCTGCGTGCCTCGGTGTTTCCGGTGATGCCGCCGGCGGCGAGGAGGCGCTTGGCCGTCGAGGACTGCATGTTGATGTCCTGGTCGGCGCTGGTGTCGCCCTTGAACTGTTGCATCAGGCCGACGATGCGGGCCTTCTGGTGGGGGCGGAGGAGGGGATACGCGGCTGGCGCGATCGCGAGGGCGGCGACGACGATGAGCGTGAGGTGGCGGAGCCTCGATCCCGCGGCGATCAGCATGGCGAAGAGAGCGGGGACAAAGAGCGACGCCGTGCCCAGGTCGGGCTGGAGGTTGATAAGCCCGATGGGGATGAGCGTGATCGCGAAGGGCATCGCCAGCCCTTTCAGCGTCTTTCGCCCCTTGTGGCGACGGAGAAACCACGCGAGCGCGACGACGTAGGTGATCTTGGCGAACTCGCTGGGTTGGAGTTGCAAGGGGCCGATGTCGATCCAACTTCGCGCGCCGTGGCGGGGCTTGACGATCGACGTCGGGACGGCGGGGATCAGGAGGAAGACGAGCAGGAAGATGGTGAAGATCGCGAGGGGGATGCTCGCGAACCCCAGCCAGCGCGGCGGCACGAGCATGACGACCAGCGACAATCCACACCCGACCGTGGCGAAGACGAGTTGCTTGGAGGCATACGGCGAGAGCGTCTCGCCGGGCGCGTGCGTAAGTGTGGTGGCGAGATCCACGGCATAGACCGAGAGGGCGCAGAGGATTGCGGTGGCGAGGAGCGTGAGCCACGCCGGGCCGATCGAGACGATCGCGCGGAGGAGCGCGAGCGGGCCAAAGGGGGCCGCGAGTCCAACCGGGTTGGCCCGATGCGAGGTCACGGTTCCAGGTATCCCTCGGCGATGAGGGCGTGGACGATCTGGTTGGCGATGGGTCCCGAGACCTTGCCGCCGCTGCCCGCATAATCACAGACGACGGCGATCGCGAATCTTGGGCGATCGCGGCCCACGAGAATCACGAACCAGGAGTGATCGCCCGCGGCGATGGTCTCTTCATTGGTGGATGTGCCGTCGGGGCTGAACTTCAGGGGGCTGGCGGTGGCGGTGCCGGTCTTGCCCCAGATCTTGACGCCTTTGGCGTTGAAGATCGGCTCGCGTGTGCCGTTGATGGTGAGGTGGTTGCCTGTGCCGTCGCTGTCGTTGACGCTGAGCCACAGGCCGTGAAGGGTCTGCTCGACAGCGGATTGGCTGAGGTTGACGCGCCCGGCGTCGGTGATGGGATCTTCCTCCACGATGCGCGGCTCGACGCAGGCGCCGAAGCGGGCGAGCGTCGCATAGGCATTTGCGGCGTGAAGGGGCGTCCACGCGACGGGACCCTGGCCGATTCCCATCTGGATCGCCTGGCCCATGCTGATTCCCTCGCCATCGGCGTAGAGGAACCGTCCGGGTTGCGTGGGGTCGGGCTTGGGCGGGCCGAGTTCGCCGGGATATTCGAGGCCGATGCCGAGGTTGAACGATGTGCCGACGTGGAAGTCTCGGAAGACGTCGCGGACGCCCGAGGGGCCGAGGCGCTTGCCGAGTTCAAAGAAGACGATGTTGCAGGAGACCATGATGGCGTCGTCGCCGGCGAGATCGTGCCCTAGGAAATCGGAGTGCGTCTGTTGATACTCCTTGAAGATCCAGCAGCGGAGCGAGTTGGGGTCGCTCGGGAGGAAGTGGCCGGTGCAGGCGATGCGCTCGTCGACGCCCATCACGCCGCGCGATTCGGACTCGGAGAGGATGAGGGCCTTGACGATCGAGCCGGGTTGATAGGCGCTGGCGATGGCGCGGTTAACGAGGGGCGTGCGCAGGGCGAGGTCACGCGAGTTGGCGGAGAGTTCGCCGGATTCCAACTGCTCGCGTGTGTACGTCGGCGTCGAGACCATCGCGAGGATCTCGGCGGTGTCCACATCGAGCACGACCGCGGCGCCGCAGAGAGGCGTTCCGAGTGGCAACTCGCCTGGGAAACTCGACTCCTCGGGGTTCTCGCGCTGCTTTCGCTGCCAGGATTGCACGACTGCCAGCCCGGCGTCGGGGGTCATGGCGGCCTGCACGCGGGCCTGGAGCATCGCGTCGATGGTGAGGTGCAGGTCGCGCCCGCGCGTGGGCATGCGGATGGAGTTGTCGTCGGCGGTGTCGACGCGGACGGACTTCACGCCGCGCAAGCCGCGGAGTTCGTGCTCTCGGGAACTCTCGATGCCGGCGTCGCCGACGCGGTCGTCGTCGAAGTACTGGCCGAGGTCGAAGGTGCGCCCGCGCCCGATCTCGGCGAGGGCGCGGTCCTTCACGTCGGGATGGGCGTCGAGGTACGCCTTGCGGGCCGGGGCGTCCTCGGCATAGACCTTCGACCGAACCTTGCCCAGAACGTGGCAGAGAAGCCCCTCGACGCGGACGCAGAGGAGTGAGGGCGAGCCGTCCGAAACAGCGGATCGAAGCGGGCTAGGGAAGGTCGATCGATCGAGGTCGATCTCGACGGATTCGAAGGGATACTCGCGCTCGCCGGCGTTGGTGACGGTGAGGCCTGGGATGCGCTCGACGAACTGGGTCGTGCCCGGCTCGACGTCGGAGGAGGAATCGTCGCGCGGGGAGCGATTGTTTGTGCTGGATTCGGGCGGTTGTATCTCGACGCGTTCGCCGACCATCAGGAGGCAGGCGAAGGCGGCGTTGTCGTCGATGGCTCGGATGACCGTGTGCCTCGTGCGTTGTTCGGCGATCTCCTTGTCGGTGCGCTTCTCGACCTTCTCGCGGACCTCGTCGGTGATTTCGACGCCCTGATCGCGCAGCGCGGCGTACTCGCGGATGCGCCAGAAGTCGACGAGGGTCGCCCGGCGGGCCTCGACCTGGCGGACGATCGCGTCGCGCGTCTGGTCGAGCGTGGCGCGATCCACACCCGCACGCTCGGCGAGCACGTCCCACGCGCGGGCGAGATGGGCGTTGTACACGGCCTCGAAGGCGAAGACACGCTCGGCGCGCTGCTCTTTCGACATCGCGGCCCAGGCGTGTCCGGTGCTCGATCGCGCGTGCGATGCCGCTCGCGCCCTGGCCCACTCGCCGGAGATCACGTCATAAGGCAGGTCGATGCGATAGCCTGGGCGGTCCATGGCGAGGACGCGTCCCTTGCGGTCGATGATCGAGCCGCGGGCCGCGGGAATGAAAGTGTTCTGGAGGAGGCGGGCCTCGGAATCCTCACGGGCGGCGTCGGCCTGGAAGATGGCGAGGCGCGAGGCCTGTGTCGCGAGGATGAGGGACAGGACCAGGAAGATGCCGAGGATCAGGGCGAGGCGCGGGAGCGACGACCCGCGCGTCGCGGGGCGCTGGCTGAGGAGCGTGGTGTGGGCCTGGCGATCCATCGCGGCTCCGCGTTCTTGGCTCGGTGAGGCCTAGGCCTTGGCCTTCTCCCTCGTGATCTGGGCGTAGGCGTTGTGGTTGTGGATCGACTCGAAGTTCTCGGAGTTGATCGAGTACCACGAGATGCGAGGCTCGGCCTCGAGCGAGAGGGCAAGGTCGCGGACGATGTCCTCCACGAACTTCGGGTTTTCGTAGGCCTTTTCGGTCACATACTTTTCGTCGGGGCGCTTGAGCACGGCATAGACCGGGCAGCTCGCTGCATTCTCCAGCAACTCGACGAGTTCCTCGATCCACAGGTCGGAGTTGAGTCGCACCTTCGCGGCGATGTGGCAGCGCTGGTTGTGCGCCCCGTGGATGCTGATCTCTTTGGAGCAGGGGCAGAGGCTCGTGGCCGGGGCCGAGACGCTCATGGTGAAGTCGCCGACCTCCTTGGAACCGCCGTGGCTGGAGTCGAGCGTGCTCTCGGCCTCGAAGGAGACGCGATAGTCCATGAGGCCGGGGTGTCCCGTGACGGGCGCGGCCTTCTTGATGAAGTAGGTGAAGGAGACCTCGAGGTGGGCGGTCTTTGCGTTGAGGCGCTCGCGGATGGCGTGGGCGATCCCCGGGATTTTGTCGGGAGTGATCGGCTCGCTCGTGTGGTCGTTCAGGACCTCGAGGAAGCGGCTCATGTGCGTGCCCTTCTGCGTGTGCGGGAGCGAGACGTACATGTTGATCGTGGCGACGGTGGTCTGTGTGCTGCCATGCATCTCGCGCAGGCGGATGGGGTAGGTCACGTCTTTGACACCCACTTTATCGATCGCGACGCGTCGTGCATCGCGTGAGGCTTGCACGTCGGGAATGGCGGAGGTCTCTGGCTCGAATGTCATTGGCGAATCGTAGGTCGCGAGGGGTGCGACGCCCGGCTTTGGAACGCCCTCTGATCAGGCCGGCTTGGCGCCCGTGACGGCCGGTCGCTCCAGCATGGAGTTGGCCCAGGCGATGCCGATGGGCGCCCCAAGGAAGGCCCCGGCGGCCCAGTCCAGCGAGGTGGGGCGGAGCATGCCCAGAATTCGTCCCGAGGTCGCCGACAACACGGGGTCCTTGAGCGTGACCATCCCGACGATGGGGGCGACGATCGAGACCAGGAGCGTCGCGGCTATGGGGGTGAGCGGCGAGAGTCGCACGCCGAGCATCGACGCGATGATCTGGGACCCGGCCCCGGCGCCCAGGGCCGCGAGCGCGACGCCCATCACGGTCTGGCCTTTGAGCGACTCAAAGACGATGAGACTCGCGAGCGCGCCGGCGAGGATCGCACCGGCCACGATCGAGCCGCCGAGCGAGACCGCGATGGGCTTGGCGTCGGATGTCTCTTCAAGGAACCGCGACTTGATCCGCTCGCCCAGCGTGGCGGTTGGGGCGGGCGTCTGCATGGGCTGGCCCTGCTCGTTGGTGCCCAGTCGTTCGATCGCGAGCGCCAGCCCGAGGACGACAACCGCGAGCATCGCATGCTCGGCGGCGAGCGTGCTCCAAATTGAGCCTACTTTGGCGTCCACCGGGTGGGCCTGGATGATGTTCTGGATCAGGCCCAGGTGCCACGCGGCCCAGGCGAGGATGATCCCCGCGACCATGTATCCCATGTCTCGCGCCATGAATCGTGCGCCGATGAGGCCGAGGGCGGCGGCGCCGACCAGGGCCGCCAGAGCGCCCAGGACCGTGCCGACGGGTCGGGTGCCGATGAAGATCGTCGTGCCGGTGGCGCCGTCGGCGGTTGTCCCGAAGCCCAACAGGCTCCCCAGGAGCGGGCCGACAAGAAGCAGGGCGGCGAGCACGAGAATCCAGCGGAAGACGGCCTTGAGCATGGGACATCGTTGGAGGCCTCGGAGTCCGAGGCGAATCCTGTGCATGCCCGCGAGCGAGTAGCCAATGCCTCAGTGGCCTCCACGCCAGAGTGATGTCTGACATGGCTCATCGTGTGGCATTAGATGGCCATGATGTGTTCGGTTCATGGCCCGGGCTACCGTCCGCCGATGCCTACGCGGGGGCGCGACGTCGATGCGTGTCCTCGCTGCTTTCGCCAAGGAGCCACCGATGCCTCCAACCCCATCACGCGAGACCAACGCCGCCCACGATGCTCTGCCGACTGCCGCCGGCTCGTGGTGGCGTGGGTGGATCTGGCCACGCTGCTTCGAGGCGTGGCGGCTTTCGCTCAGGCCGGCGAGCATCGGGTTGGGCACGCTGCTCATCGTGCTCGTGCTTCTCATCGCCCAGATGCCGGGCCTGTGGTCGTCGGCGACGCAGACGAAAGCACGTGCGGACGAGATCGAGAAGTTCGACTGGGCGGCCACCGAGATCACGTCTGGTGTTCTCTCGCTCGCGCACATGCGTGTCGCCAACGGTCTGAAGCTCGCGTTGGAGGCACTGCTCGGGCTGCTCACGCGTGACCCCCTCGCGACGCTCCTTGTCGGGATCCCGGCGCTCGCGATTCTGGCGGTTGTAGGGGGAGCGATCGCGCGATTGAGTGCCGAGTCGTTCTCGCTCCGTCGGCGCATGCCCTGGACCGAGGCGCTCGGTTTCGCGTCGAAGCGATGGGTGAGTTTGGTCGGCGCGATGCTTGGGCCGCTCGCGATCATCGGGCTGCTCGCGCTGGCGCTGGCGATCTCGGGCCTTCTGGCCAAGGCCGAGGTCACGCGCTTTGTCCTCGCCATCGGTCTTGGCGTCGGTTTGCTCGTCGGCCTGCTCGCGGTGCTGATGCTCGTGGGCTATCTGCTGGCGCTCCCCCTGCTTCCCGCGGCGGTGGTCGTGGAGTCCACCGATGCCGTCGATGCCGCCCAGCGGGCGTACGCGTACGTGATCGATCGGCCCGTTCGTCTCATCTTCTACTCGGCGATTCTGCTGGCGCAGGGCGTGCTCCTGGCCGTCCTCGCCCAATGGCTCGCGGATTTCATCATCGGATTCACGCACTGGTCGATGCGATGGTTCGTGGGCGACGCCCTTGGTCGGAGCGGCGAGGGCGTCGCGACCGATGCCCAGTGGCTGCTCGACGCGCTCTGGAGTTCGAGTGAGCATGTCGAGAATCGTGGCGTCGCCGCGAGCATCGCGGGGTTCTGGGTCGTTCTTGTCCGCATCCTCGCGAGCGGCGTGGGTGTGAGCGCGTTCTTCGCCTCGGCGTCGGTGGTGTATCTCTTGATCCGCCAGGCCGCGGACGGGCAGCACCCGTCGGACATCTGGACGCCGGGATCGGTGCCGGGTGTGTCGAATATGGTGGTGGAATCGGGGAATGCCACTTCAGACGACGAGGGCGAAGAGTGAACGTGTCTCATCAGGATCGTCGCCGAGTCTCAACTCAACTCGTCTCCAGAATCTGACGCTTCAACTGCGGGTGGAGTTTCTAGATCCGCTTGAGTGAGCGGACTGGGCACGTCATCGATCGTCCGTGCCGCCGCGACATCAAACTCTCCCGATCGCGTCCGTCGCAAGGCCGTCAGCATCCCGCCGACGGGCGCGTCCTTGGTTGCGAGCGACCCCCCGATGTCGCGCGCGAGGCTGCGGATGTATGTCCCCTTGCCGCAGACGACCTCGACACGAACGCTGGGCCAGGCGAACTCAAGGACACGAATCGACCGGACGAAGACGGGACGCTCGGCGAGGACGACCATCTCCCCGGCCCGCGCCATCTCGTGGGCACGTCGCCCACCGATGCGCATCGCCGAGTACGCCGGCGGACGCTGCAGGATCGTGCCCTGGAACTGCTCGAGTGTTGCGACAAACGTCGGCTCATCGATCGTGCACACGCCCACGTGGCGTGTGACCTCGCCCTCGGCGTCGTCGGTGGACGACGACGCCGAGAAGTCGATCGTGGCGTCGTACGTCTTCTCACCGACCATGATCTGGTTGCAGAGCCGCGTTGCCTTCCCCACAAGCACCACGAGGAGGCCCGTCGCCAAGGGGTCGAGCGTGCCGCCGTGTCCGACCTTGATGCGTTTGGGTGCGCCTCCTTTGCGGAGGCGCCCTCGGATGATGGCGCAGACATCCATCGAGGTGAAGCCTGGCTGCTTGTCGATGAGCAGGAGGCCGCAGGGCGTGGGGACTTCGGGAGTACCATCGCCGCGTGCGTGTGGTGGATTCTCGCTCATGGCTCCCGCTCCACCACGAGCACCTCGACGAATCGCCCCTTCGAGTAGTTGAAACCTCGCACGCGATCGACGATGTGGAGCGAGGCTTGACGCAACTCGTCGTCGTCGGCGACGTTGCGTTCGAGGAAGAGGATGCCGTCGGGATGGGCTCGCGCCCAACCCTTCCAGTCCCGTCGCCACAGGCGTTCGCAGCGTCCGCGTGTGAGGAAGATCAGGCTGTCCTCGTCGTAGCCGTATTCAAGACGTGGGAGTCCCGGGCGATCCTCGTGCCCCCCTCGCACGCACGCGAGCGGTCGAGTGTGGGTTGGATCAATCGGCGGCATGGCACGCACGAGTCTTTCGCTCGTCCTTGCGATCGTGATCTGGGGAATGACCACGCCCACACCCGCCGCGAGGACAAGCCCGCACGCGACGCCCGCGATCGAGGCATGGAGCCA
This sequence comes from uncultured Phycisphaeraceae bacterium, assembly GCA_964628245.1. Taxonomy (GTDB): domain Bacteria; phylum Planctomycetota; class Phycisphaerae; order Phycisphaerales; family UBA1924. The sequence goes on from CAZVMU010000010.1 coordinate 41,794, forward strand.
CGCACGTGCTCGCGTGCTTCGGATCATTCCATGTGCCGCAAACGCGCCCACGCCGGTGCAGAGAACGATCGTTGTGATTCCGATTGACCTGGCATAGACCGACGCATCGGACCAACTCCACCACACCCACGCCGTCGCGGCGAGCGCGGGAAGCATCGCCATCACGCTCATCATCACGCCCCACGCGCGAGCGAGCCACGCCGCCACCCTCGGCACAACAACCCCGTCTCGCGCCACCCGCACCACCAACATCGCGCTCACGATCGCCAGCACCGACAACAGCGGCATGGTGTAGTGGGGGAGTTTCGTGCTGGAGATCTCAAAAACGTTCCACGATGGAAGCACGATCGACGCGCACCACACCAAGGGCACGTCCAACTCGGCCTCACGACGCAGCACGCCGCGAACCGCACGCACGATTCCCCACCCGGCAACGATCGAACCCGCGCCCAGCACAAGGGGCATGAGCAGAATGTGGTACCCAGGGAAGCCGCCGTGCCCCTCCGCCGCGCTCCCCGCGCGACCGATTGTCTCCGCACGGATCGTCTTCCAATACTCATCGAACCCGATCTCGCGCACGACGAGCAGCACCCAGGGCAGCGCGACGGCACACGCGAGCGGCACGCCCCACCAGGGTCCCAGCGTGCGCCACCATCGCCATTGACGCGTGGCGAGCGAGAACGCGATCGCCCCAGGCACGACGACCATCGGCGTCACCGGGCCTTTGGTCATGATTCCGACGCCCACGAGCAGCCAGAGGACGATCGCGTCGCGCACGCCGCGCCATGTGCCACGATGCTCGAAGACCCGCCACAGGAACAGGAGCGCGGCGGTCGTCACGCCAACAAGCACCATGTCCGCCCGGCCCTGCCTCGCCTCCCACGAGATCACCGGAGAAACGGCGACGAAGAGCGCGGCGAGAAGCCCGGTGGCGTCTGCAATTCCACGGTTGTCGACGTTCGCGCTCGACCGGTGTACCGCGGTCGTGCCCAGCCGCTTTCCCAATCGCCACGTCGCGAAGACGGCAATGATCCCCGCGATCGCCGAGGGAAGGCGGTACATCCAGATCGTGTCGCGCGTTGCGCTCGGCCCGATCTCGCCTGTGAGCGCCACGGCCGTGCCAGCCTGGAGCCAGTAGATCAGCGGCGGCTTGTTCAGCCGCGGGCGGTCCTGCACCCTCGGCACAATCCACCCCGAAGCCTCCGGCGAGTTGTACATCTGCCGGCTCGCCTGCGTGAATCGTGGCTCGTCGCGATCGATCGGCGGATTTGTGAACAAACCTGGCACGAAGGCCAGGAGACAGACGGCAAGGAGAAGCATCACACCGCGCCGGGGCGTGTGCGAGATTACCGTGCTCGCCGCCGCTTCGAGCCACCGCGGCAGCCGGCTCGGCGGTGTTGATGTGGCCATGTCCGTGTTTGCTACGATCGGCTTCAAAGCAGTTGGCGTGCGGAACGCTTCCAGATTCGACGTGAACAGGCCGCTCTCGAGACCGGCGTAGGAACCCCGACGACGTGTACGTGCCCGACTATAACCCAATCGAACGGATACTGGGACCGAAGATTCGCTGGCGTCGCGTGATGATCGCGTCCGGCGTGCTCGTGGTCGCGGGGTTGGCGTGCATCCCCTTCGACGCCACGATCGCCCAGGCCGCCCAACGAGCGGGCAAGTCCCTCGGCGGCGACCTCGAGCGAACGCTCAAACTCCTCGAGCAGTTCGGCGATGGCGCGACCACCATCATCGTCGCCCTCGGTGTCCTGCTCTGTGGCAGCAGTTCGCTCCGCGCACGCCTCATCCTCTGGCTCTCGGGCGCGATCGCCTCCTCCGCGCTGGTGCACGTCCTGAAGATCGCCATCGGCCGCCCGCGTCCGCGGTTCCACGATCCCCACACGTTCGCCTGGTTCTTCCGCACCTATCCCGTCCAGCATCAGGGCGAAGAGGTCGCACGCTATTCCTGGCAGACCTGGATCGGCAGCAGCAGCGACCTCGCCTCCATGCCCTCCAGCCACACGTCCGCCGCCTTCGCTATGGCGGTTGGCCTCTATATCGTGTTCCCCAAGGGTCGCTGGCTCTGGTTCTCTCTCGCTTCGATCGTCGCCCTCGCCCGAGTCCTGCACGGGGCGCACTATGTCTCGGATGTGCTCGTCGGCGCCGCCGTTGGACTCGTGGGTGGCACGATCGGCGTCACCATGTCCCGTCATGTCCTGTTGAAGCGTTGGGGTCGATAACGGGGGGCGCATCCACACACACTGTCGGCATGGCCTCAGCCGACCCGCGGGCGAGACCGCACCCGACAGCCCCCGACGCCACCCGGCAACCCGGGCTAAACTCGCTTCCCCTTTTTCAGCACGGAGAGGTGTCCGAGTGGCTGAAGGAGCAGCACTGGAAATGCTGTATACGGGTAACCGTATCGGGGGTTCGAATCCCCCCCTCTCCGCTTGAACGGCCCCATCGCGGGGCCGTTTTTTCTTTGTTGTGGAATGAAGATTCTCGATCGGTGGTCGGTCAGTGGTGTCGCGACTCCATGGTCCATTCCAAGGTCACGCCACACAAGCAATCGCGCAACCAAATGTGTTGCATATCTCGATGCGTGTCGAGCGATGGTGCTCGACGTGTGCGAGAGTCGCTTCGACCTATACTGACGCACGCATGCCGACAAGCGGCGCACCCTCAGGCTCGATGCAGCACTTTGTCTCCCCGTTCCGGGTCTTCGTGCTGATTCTCGCGACCGTCTTCACGGTCGAGTTCATCATCATGCTCTTCATCTCGCTGCTCCCCGAGGACGCCCAGAACAGCCTCTGGGTCTCGCTGCTCGATTCGACGCTTCTCACGGCGGCGCTCTGCCCGGCTCTGTGGCTACTGGTTGTTCGCCCCCTTCGCGCCCTCGTGGCCGAGCGTGGCGATCTGCTCTCCAAGGCGTTCTCGATCCAGGAGGACGAGCGGGCCCGCGTCGCGCGTGATCTGCACGATGAGTTGGGCCAGGCCCAGGCCGTGCTGCTGCTCGGGCTTCGTGCCATCTCGCGGGCCGAGACGCTGGCCGATGCTCGTGAACGGGCCGAGTGGTTGCTGGAACCTGCCACTAACGCGATGGACTCCACGCGTCGACTGGCGCGCGGGCTGTCGCCGGCGATCCTTTCGGACTTCGGTCTCGCCATCGCGATACCGCGGCTTTGTGAGGACATCGCCCACGCCACCGAGATCTCGATCGAGTCCGACGTCTCCATCGGCGACCGGCGTTACGCCACGCCTATGGAAATCGCGTGCTACCGCGTCGTGCAAGAGGCGATCACCAACGCCGCCAAGCACTCGGGGGCGCGGACCATCCGCGTCGTGCTGGAGCAGGTTGTTGATCATCTCCAAGTCCGCGTGAGCGATGATGGCCGAGGCTTGATTCGCGACACAGAGAACTTCGAGACTCCATCCAGCCGCGGCCTCGGGCTTTCCGGCATGCGCGAGCGCGTGGTGCTGCTCGGCGGCGATTTCCGCATGACTTCCAACCCCGGCCGTGGCACCACCGTCGAGGCCTCCTTCCCCATCGGAGTCCACAATCCATGAGTCCCATCACGATTCTCATCGTCGACGATCACGCGATGGTCCGCAAGGGCCTCCGCCTAGCCCTGGAGTCTCAGCCGGATCTCAAAGTGGTGGGGGAGGCGGGGAACGTGAACGAGGCGATGGACACCGCCGAGAGGACCCGTCCCCAGATCATCACGCTCGACCTCACCATGCCCGGAGCCTCGGGCGTCTCGGCGATCGGAAAGATCCGCGCGATGGTCCCCCAGGCCCGCATCATCGTCGTCTCGATGCACGACGACCCGGCGTATGTCCGAAGCGCGATCGCGATCGGTGCCTCGGGATATGTCAACAAGAGTGCCGCCGACACCGAACTGATCTCCGCGATCCGGGCCGTCGCCAAGGGACGCGTCTTCGTGGATGTCGGCGACGCCGCCACGCTCGAGTCGATTCTGTCGTCGCCCGCGCCCTCGGCGGGGAAGACGCCGGTGGACACGCTCAGCGAGCGCGAGCGCGAGGTCCTCCAGCAGGTCGCCAAGGGGTACACCAACCAGCAGATCGCCGACGACATCGGCCTCAGCGTTAAAACGGTCGAGTCGTACCGCGCCCGCCTCATGAAGAAACTTGGGTTGAAGGAACGGGCCGACCTCGTCCGCCTCGCCCTGGAAATGGGTCTTCTTGAGAAGTAGCCCGCCAGGAACCCGCACCGGTCAACGGTCCGCCCGCTAAACTCCTCGCCTATGGCGCGCCTCCACGAGCACCAGGGCAAAGCGATTCTCTCCAAGACCGGCATCCGCGTCCCGCGCGGCAAGGTCGCGCGCACCGCCGACGAGGCTCGCGCCGCCGCCACAGAACTCGGCGTAGAGAAATCGGGCGTCATGGTCAAGGTCCAGGCCTGGACCACGGGCCGCGCCGCCGCGGGGGGCATCAAGAAGGCGACCACCGCCGCCGACGCCGCAGACCACGCGACACGGATGCTCAATATGTCCTTCGGGCGCTTCCCCGTGACCGAGGTGCTCATCGAAGAGTGCATCTCGATCGCCCGCGAACTCTTCGTCTCCATCGCCATCGACGAGGCCGCCCGCGCCCCGGTCATCCTTCTCTCCGCCACCGGCGGCAGCGGCGTCGAAGAGCGCGCCGACGCGACCTCGCGCGTCTCCTGCCACGTCGTCAAGGGGCCCAACCCCGACGAACTGAAGGCCGCCGTCGCGCGGCTGAATCTCCAGAGCGACGTCGCGCACGATGTCCAGCGCACCATCGTCCGCCTCTTCGAGATCGCCAAATCCAACGACGCCCGCTCGCTCGAGATCAACCCCCTCGCCATCACGCCGACGGGCGAGACGATCGCCGCTGACTGCCGCATCACGATCGATGACTACGCCGTCGCGCGCCACCCGGAACTCGGCATCGAGATCGCCCGCGAACTCGATCACCCGCCCACAGCCCTCGAGCGTGTCGCCTACACCATCGAGCAGGAAGACCACCGAGGCACCTTCTTCTTCGCTCAGATGAATGCCGCGCCGACCGAGGGATCCAAGGGTCTCATCGGCTTCCACGGCGCCGGCGGCGGCGGCTCGATGATGTCCATGGACGCGATCACCGCGGAAGGCTTCACCATCGCCAACTTCTGCGACACCAGCGGCAACCCCTCCCCCGCCAAGGTCTACCGCGCCGCCCGCGTCATCCTCTCCCAGCCCGGCCTCGTCGGCTACTTCGGCTCGGGCTCGGGCGTCGCCAACCAGGAGCAGTTCTGGTCGGCGTACGGCCTCGCGAAGGCCTTCTGGGAACTCGAACTCTCGATCCCCGCGGTCGTCCGCCTGGGTGGCAACACCGAGGACCGCGCCGTCGAGATCCTGCAGTCGTCAAGCAACCCCCCCCGCCTCCCCGCCATCGTCGAGGGATATAAGAAGACCGACACGCCCAAGGCCATCGCCTCGCGCTTCGCGACGCTGGTCGAGGAGCACGTCGCGAGGAACGGCGCGAAGGCCGCATGGACTCCGCGTGAGCCGCGCCGCCCCGCGTTCGTCGGCTCGTCGCACGCCGTGTCGTTCGACCTCAAGGTCGGGGGGGGCGGAAAAGTCTGGATCGACCTCAACGCGTGGAAGACCAACGCCCGCGCCATCATCGCGCGGTCGAATGGACTGCTCAAGGACGAGAACGGCCGCCCCGCGATGGCCGTGCCCGCCGCGGAGTTCGCCAGCAAGGACAGCGACCTGATCGCGGCCGAGGTCGAGTGCCGCCGCGACGGCGTCGAGGGGCTGTTCGTGGTCCTCGACATGCCCAGGGTGAAGTGATCCTCGAGCGCCCGTGCCTTGGGTGCCGGTCACGGTGTGGGCGGCGCCATGTCTGTGGCATGGCACATCGCTGAACGCATCAGTCGGCCCAAAGCGGCCGACCGATGGCACCCAAGGCAGCCAGAGACCCACGCCACCCGCCATCCCGCGATCCAGACGTGTGGATTACGATCAAGGCCATCCGGGCGGCCGAGGTTCGAACCCACGCATCTGGTGGCCGGGCGATGAAATGGCGGGTATGGCGTCTTCTCAGATGCGTCAGCCCGCAGCGGTCGCGTCGGGTCGCGCGGCTGGGCTTGACACGCGGTGGTCTCGCCGTACGCTCTCACCATGAGCAACGAAAAACCCATGAGCGGCATGCCCCCGATGGATCCCGTCACCGCCGCGACGTCGAAGGTCGCCTCGCGGCTGGTCGAGATGTGCAAGAAGGGCCAGTACCACGAGGCGATGCAGGAGTTGTACGCCGACGACGCCCGGCACGTCGAGGCGATGGAGATGCCCGGCAGCCCCTACAAGAAGGTCATGCAGGGCAAGGACACGCTCCTCAAGATGAGCGAGCACTGGGGCAAGACCACGACCGTGCACTCGATGACCATCGGCGACCCGCGCGTCAACGCCGACCAGTTCGCCTGCGACATGAGCCTCGACTGCACCGCCAGCGAGGGGCCCATGGCCGGCCAGCGCATGCAGATGGCCGAGACCTGCCTCTACACCGTCAAGAACGGCAAGATCGCCGAGGCGAAGTTCTTCTATGGGTGCCATTCATAAGGGCACGAGGGGCGTGACGCGGTTGAGAACCACAGGAATGGAAACGGCCCCTCACGAGAGAACTTGAGGGGCCGTGTTCGCTTTGGTGCGCGTGAGAGATAGCAGTGGGGGAGGAGATGACTACTTCGTGAGGTCGAATCGGTCGAGGTTCATCACCTTGTCCCACGCCGCGACGAAGTCCTTCACGAACTTCGCCTGACCGTCGGCACAGGCGTAGACCTCGGCGATCGCCCGCAACTGGGAGTTCGAGCCGAAGACCAGGTCCACACGAGTGCCGGTCCACGTCTTCTCGCCACTCGCGCGATCGGTCCCGACGAAGACGTCCGCGTCGTGCGCCGAGGCCTTCCACTGGGTCTCCATGTCGAGCAGGTTCACGAAGAAGTCGTTGGTGAGCGTGCCCGGGCGCTTCGTGAAAACGCCGTGCGAGTTGCTCGCGCCTCCGTAGTTTGCCCCCATCACGCGCAGACCGCCGACGAGGACCGTCATCTCCGGGGCCGTCAGCGTGAGCAACTGGGCCTTGTCGACGAGCATGTGTTCGAGGGGGGGGGCGGGGATGCTGAACTTCTTCTTCTGGAAGTTGCGGAAGCCGTCGGCGAGAGGCTCGAGCACGTCGAACGACGCCGCGTCGGTCTGGGCCTCGGTCGCGTCCATGCGTCCCGGCGTGAAGGGGACCTTGGTTTCAGCGCCGGCCTTCTTCGCCGCCTGCTCCACCGCGGCGCACCCGCCGAGGACGATCAGGTCCGCGAGCGAGACCTTCTTGCCGCCGGTCGCCGACTGGTTGAACGCGTCGCGCACGCCCTCGAGGGCCTTGAGGACCCTCGCGAGTTGGTTCGGGTTGTTGGCTTCCCAGTCCTTCATGGGCGCGAGGCGGATGCGGGCGCCGTTGGCCCCCCCGCGCCGGTCCGAGCCGCGGAAGGTCGAGGCCGAGGCCCATGCCGTCGAAACGAGTTCGGCGGTCGAGAGCCCCGTCGCGAGGATCTTGCCTTTCAGCGCCGCGATGTCCTTCTCGTCCACCAGCGGGTGGTCGCACGCCGGAATCGGGTCCTGCCAGATCAGGTCTTCCTTGGGGACTTCCGGCCCCAGGTACCGCGCCTTCGGCCCCATGTCGCGGTGTGTCAACTTGAACCACGCCCGCGCGAAGGCGTCGGCGAACTGATCGGGATGATCCTTGAACCGACGCGAGATCTTCTCGTACGCCGGGTCGAAGCGCAGGGAGAGATCGGTCGTCAGCAGCGTCGGGGCGTGCTTCTTCGATGGATCGTGCGCATCGGGGACGGTCCCCGCGCCCGCGCCGCCCTTGGGACGCCACTGGTGCGCCCCCGCCGGGCTCTTGGTCAGTTCCCACTCGTAGTCGAAGAGGTGATGGAAGAAGTCGTGGTTCCATTGCGTCGGCTTTGTGGTCCACGTGACCTCGAGCCCGCTGGTGATCGAGTCGCCGCCCATTCCCGACTTGTGCCCGCTGCGCCAGCCCAGTCCCTGCTCTTCAAGCCCTGCCGCTTCGGGCTCGGCGCCGACGAGTTTCGCGTCGCCCGCGCCGTGGCACTTTCCGAACGTGTGCCCGCCCGCGATGAGCGCCACGGTCTCCTCGTCGTTCATCGCCATCCGCGCGAACGTCTCGCGGATGTCGATCGCCGCCGCGACCGGATCGGGGTTTCCGTTGGGTCCCTCGGGGTTCACGTAGATCAGGCCCATCTGCACCGCGGCGAGCGGGTTCTCGAGGTCGCGTTTGCCCGAGTACCGCTCGTCGCCGAGCCAGGTCTTCTCGGCGCCCCAGTCGATGTCCTGCTCGGGCTCCCAGATGTCCTCGCGCCCGCCGGCAAAGCCGAAGGTCTTGAAGCCCATCGACTCGAGCGCGACGTTCCCCGCGAGGATCATGAGGTCGGCCCAGGAGATCTTCGCGCCATACTTCTGCTTGATGGGCCAGAGCAGGCGTCGCGCCTTGTCGAGGTTGACGTTGTCGGGCCAACTGTTGAGGGGCGCGAAGCGCTGGCTCCCGCGTCCGCCGCCGCCGCGCCCGTCGCCGGTGCGATACGTCCCCGCGCTGTGCCACGCCATGCGGATCATGAGCGGGCCGTAGTGCCCGAAGTCCGCCGGCCACCACTCCTTCGAGTCGGTCATGAGCGACGTGAGATCACGCTTGACGGCGGCAAGGTCGAGCGACGTGAACTCCCTGGCATAGTCGAACCCCGCATCCATCGGGTCGGACTTGCCCGAGTGCTGGTGCAGGACGTCCACGCTCAACTGGTTCGGCCACCATTGGCGATTCGTCATGCCCGTGGTCCCGCGCCCGAACGGACATTTGCTCTCGGTTGTCATCGATCGTCCTTTCAGTTCACGCGACTTCGTGTCGCGGTGTCGCGCGTGGTTCATGGTGAGACCCGGCCCGTTCGGCCGGTCTTCCTAGCCTAGGGATTCAGTGGCCGTTGGGAGCGTGTGCGTTCCCAGCACGACCATTCAACATCGACAATGCGACACTGGACTGGTGTTCTACCGGCGTTTGAATCGAGCAGCGGACCATCGCGAGCCTGGTGCGAACCATGCGGACTCCCGCAGATCAACTCACCACCAGTTGTGCGGTCGTCTCGACCCGAGGCAGGCGAAATGACCTGTCGCTGATGGATCTCGAAAGTATCGTGATGATGTTGAAGTGATCCGACCAAGGAACATCGATGGTCGTCGACGCGAGACGTCCTATCGCCAAAAACGCGACGAGCCTCGGAAACTCCGAGGCTCATGCGAAGCGAGGCGGACGGGACTCGAACCCGCAACCACCGGATCGACAGTCCGGGACTCTAACCAATTGAGCTACCGCCCCAACATGGGTCCCCGCGGCCTCCCGCCGGGACGTTCACAGTAGTCTGCATTCCGCGTGGGTCAAGCCCAACAGCCGCTTGGGACTGGGGGCCTGGGGTTGAACGGCCTACTTCGCCGCCGCGGGGAGTTTGACGCCGCCGTCCGCCGGCTTCGCCTGCAGTCCCCACCAGTTGCCGTCGACGCCAACCTTGCTGCCGGCCATCCACATCACGACGCACGCCGTGAGAAGGAAGAGGACGGCCAAGGCCATCATCGCGACATGGATATCGAGCGAACTGCGGCGGCTCGCCCTGGCGTTTGGCATCTGCATCCCGAACTGACTCATGCGATTCTCCTGTTCCGGGATGAGGGGTTAGTGAAGGCGTGACACGACCATGTCGCCCGCGCGGACCGAGCCGCCCAGCGTCGTCTCGGCGACGGCGTACTGCAGGTCGGTGTTGCGGACGACGAGATTGGCGATCCAGTTGCCGTCACGAACGACGTAGAACTTCATGTTCTCCGAGACGCCGTTGTTGGTGCCACATGTCAACTTCACGAGCGTCTTGCTGGCGTTCGCGTCGTTGCGGACTTCCTCGACGCGACCAGAGATGAGGGCGTTGGCCTCGAAGGGCTCGCTGCGGGCGCCGGTGCTGCCGATCGCGCTCGCGGGGACGGCCGTCGTCGACGACGCGACCTGCTGCTGGGCCGAGGCGAGGCTCTCGCGGAGGGCGCGGATCGTCTGGTCCTGGACCTCGTTGCGGCTGAGTGCGTCGGAGAGTCGATCCTCGAGCGCGGCCAACTGCGTGCGATAGTTCAGTTCGTTCGCGCGGAGCGTGCGGAGTTCATCGTTGTTGGAGGTGAGCAGCGTGTTGGCGACTTTGATCTGGTCGCTGAGGTCCTTGATCTTCGCGATCACGCTGTCGCGATCGGTCTGGGCCTTGGCTCGCTCGGTCTGGAGGTTCGCCATGTCCAGTTGCAGGTTGGCGATGTTCTCGTCCTTGTTCGCGATCTTCGACTCGAGAGCCGTGATCGTGTTGCGGAGTTCGGCCTGCTCGGTCTGCCACTGGGCGCTGCCCGCGGTGAGGCTCGCCTCGGCCGCCTGCTTCGCCTGAAGGGCCGACTCATAGTCCGTGCGGATGCGATCCGTGTTCGCGGCATAGGCGATCACCAGCGCCGAAAGGAACACGCTCAACACCGTTGCGATCACCATCAAAATCTTGGCCAGTCCGGACACGGGATGCTCCTGACTCACAAGGGTTCGTCGGCGGGCACAGCCGGTTGATCCACGTTCAACCCGTCGCCAGCACCTGCTTCAGCGTTCTCACGACGGGCGGTCGGCCTCCTGCCGATCCAGAAATCCCGTCCTCTTCGCCGATCCTGCCACGCCTGGGCCGCGAACGCATCACGTCCGGCGTGTGCCACAAGAATACGGCGGCAGGGGGCTATCCGGCCAGGAACCGACTCCGGTTCCTCACCACGGCCGACTCACCACCCGCGAAGCCCTATGTACCAGACTTCCGAAGGCCTGTCAATCGATCCCCCAACCCATCCCCAACATTTACCGCAAATTCGAATCGGAGCTCAAACCGTTTCGCCAGTGCGTTCGGCTATCTCACGATATTCAGGATTCCCGTCGCCGCCGCCACGCGGACCCGCTCGTCCGGGTCTCGCAGCATTTCCGCGAGGACGCCCAGATTCTCGCGATGCCGGGTCTCGCCGTAGACCGACGCGACCTGCATCCGGACCATGGGGCGATCGTCGGATCGGTACTGATCGCCGACAAAGTCCCCTTCGACGTTCCCAAGTTTGGCCAGGGTCGCGGCCCCGAGAAGTCGAATCTCCGGGGGCATGTCGTACGCGTTGTCGGTCCGCCGCTCGATCAGGGTGATGATCCCCGAGACGCTGCTGGTGTCCTTGACCTGGCCGAGGATCTGCATGGTGAGCGCGGTCATCTCGAGGTCCTCGGGGGCCGCCGGGAAGAGGGCCGCCCGGATGCCCGCGAGTTCGGAGTCATCGCCCAGTTTGATAAGGGCCTCGGCGACCTGCATCTGGAAGAGGCGCACCTCGGCCTCGGACGCGCGCGCGGGGACCTTGCCCATCGCGTCGCGGAGCATGCCCTGGGCTGAGCGGTCGCCGATCTCGCCGAGGATGTACGCCGCGTGCGCGCGCAACTTGAGTGAATCCTCGCTGACGAGCATCCCGCCCAGTGGCGACCGATCGACGATCTCGCCGCACCGAACCATCGCGAAGATCGCCGCACCGCGAACGTACTCCGAAGGGTCGTTGAGCAGCGGACGGATGCTGGGCATGGCCTCGAGGAGGCGCTCGCGACCCGCGCCCATCGCCGCCACGGCACGGACCGCGGCGCTCTCGTCCTTCGTGGCCTTCGCGATCACGTCGGTCGCACGAGTGGGGACCTTTGTCAGTCCTTCGATCGCGTTGGCGCGCACCTGGGGGTCGTCGTGGTCCGCCATCGCGACGAGCACGCCGACGGCCTGCTCCCGCAACTGGTCGAGGGCCAATCGGTCGAAGGTGGTGGAACGCAGCGTCGCGAGTGCCGGATCGGTCTTTGCACGCGGCTTGTTCGCGCATCCGGATGTGGCCACCAGGGCCACGCTGAGGGCCAATGCCAACATGCCTGCGCCTCGAGGGAATCGATCGGTGCTCATGGGACCACCATAGTGCCTTGGATGGCTATGGGTTCGCGCCGTCCACCCTGACCCGCTTCTTCCGTCCGACGAACCCAACTCCAAGCCCCAGAACAAGCCCCGCGAAGGCGATCCACCCCACGAGGTCGCCGATCCGGCCATACAGCGTCGGCCTCGTCGGCGGCGTGGTCTGCCCGTTTACAAAGCCAGCCTGGTCCGCGAACGGCGTCTTGATCGGGGACTTCGACCACCGCTCCGCGTCCGTCACTCGTCCCCGCGCATCGATGACGCACGAGATCCCAGTGTTGGCCGAGCGGGCCATGCCGATCCCGAGTTCCACGCAGCGCCAGCGGGCCTGTTGCAGATGTTGCACTTTCGCGGCGAGCGATGGGCCGAACCAGCCGTCGTTGGTGAGCGTGACGATCAGATCCGCCCGGCGTGTGCCGTCCGCGTTGTAGCACAACATCCTGCAGACGCTCGCGACCGTCACCTCAAAGCAGATCGGCGTGACGCATCGCACCGTCGTGCCATCGCGCGCCATGATCGGAAAGACCGTCGGCTCGGTCCCCGAGCGGAGATCGAGCGACATCCCCGACGCCGCCACGCTTACCAGCCACGATCGCACCGTCGGCACGTCCTCCAAATACGGCACGGTCTCGCCGAACGGTGTCGGTTTCATCTTGTCGTACCGCAGCGAGGAGAGTGCCCCATTGTCGACAAAGAAGACGCTGTTGTACCTGCCGCGGAACGACTGCTCGATCGAACCGTCCTCGTGTACTGTGACGTTCAGGCCATCCAGATGCTCATCGCCCACGAGCATGGGCACGCCGACACGACTCTGGAGTTGCAGGAGTGTGTCGGTGAACTCGCGGATGGGGATCCACTGGTCGGGCTGCCCGTCACGTCCGGGGATGCGGCTGCGGATCTCCTTCTTCTCATACTCATCGACCGCACTAGGCGTGAGTGTCGGCCCGGGCATCATCGTCTCAGGCCACACGATCAGGTCGGGGCGATCGCGTTCGTCGAGACCGATCGACGCGTCTTGGGTCATGCCCGCGAGATGGCGGAACTCCTCGATCTCGCTCGACGACTCGCGGCCCCATTCCAGTTTGTTGCTCTGGGGCACGTTGGTCTGGATCAGCGAGACGCGGAGCGTTGGGCCTTTCTCGATCGACGGACGACCGAGGAACGCCGCGACGAAGAGGGCGACCACGATCATAAGCGACGCGATGCCGGCGAGCCGTGTGCGGGGCGTGCTCGAGTGCAGATCCACGAGTGCCGCGGCGGGAACACACGCGAGCAGCGACACGCCATACACACCCACGAACGCGCCCGCCGATGAGAGGATCTCCGACTCGATGAGCGGATGGGCGACAAAGGCCCAGGGGTACCCCTTCATGAAGACCTCGCCTCGGAGGAACTCCACGCCGACCCACAGCAGTGGGAGGGCGACCGACTCGGGAAGGCGCGAGACCCACGCGAATCGGGAGCGAGTGAATGACTGCGCCGCCGCGACAAAGACGCCGGCCCATGCCGATTGCACCAGACAGAGCGGCACAAACCCGATCGCCGTGACGTTGAAGATCCACCACTCGGTCACGAGCCAGAAGGGCATCATCCCCGCGATGGTGCCGAGCGCGTTCCAGCGGATGGGGCCATCGAGTAGGGCGATCCTGAACATCGCGAAGGGAGCGAGGAACGCCAGCCACCAGATGTTCGGCGTCGGCATCGCGAGCCACATCAGGAGGCCATGCAGGCACGACCACGCAGCGGCCCGGAAGAACACCCGGCGTCGCGATGGCAACATCGAGTCGCTTGAGAGCGATGGTTCGGCGGCCCTCGGATTCTGGTCTTGGCCGGGCATCACTTGCCGGCGTAGTCGATGATGCGGGCAAGTTCGCTGCGGAGTTGCCCGCGATGCACGACGCGATCCACAAGACCCGACTTCTTCAGAAACTCGCTGCGCTGGAAGCCCGCGGGGAGTTCCTGGCGGATCGTCTGCTGGATCACGCGCGGGCCGGCGAACCCGATGAGGGCATTGGGCTCGGCGAAACAGACGTCGCCCAGCATCGCAAATGATGCCGTTACGCCGCCGGTGGTCGGATCGGTGAGGACGGAGATGAAGAGCCCACCGGCGTCATCGAGTCGAGCCAACGCCGCCGACGACTTGGCCATTTGCATCAGGGACAAGCCGGATTCCTGCATGCGTGCGCCGCCCGAACACGACACGACGATCAGGGGCAGGCCCGTCTTCGTCGCTTCCTCGATCGAGCGTGTGACCGTCTCGCCCACAACCGAGCCCATCGAGCCCATCATGAACGTGAGATCGAGGCAGCACACCAGAGCCTCACGACCCTTGATGAAGAGCCGTCCGGCCTTCACCGCGTCGATCGTCCCGGTCTTGATCTGCTCCGAGGTCAGTCGGTCCTTGTACGCCTTGAGGTCCTTGAACCCCAGCGGGTCGCACGGCGCCAGTCCGGCGAAGAGTTCAACGAACGAGTCCGGATCGGCCAGTTGGCGGACACGCTCGGACGCCGAGATGCGAAAGTGGAAGTCGCACTCCGGGCAGACATGGAGGTTGGCCTCCAGGTGCCGGCGGTAGACCATCTTGGAACACGACGGGCACCGGAGCCACAACCCCTCGGGGATCGCCGACCGCCGCGCCGGCCTGACCTCGTTCCACGAACGAGATGGGGCAGGGGCCGGTGATTTGGACGTTGGGGCTTGGGCCATCAGTCGAGTCCTTCGGGATCCGCGTTGCGGCGAGTCGGGATTGTTGTCTTCGGCCATTGATCTGTCTCAGGACCAATAACCAAATCTTCACCTATACGCTAGGCAACCGTTCGGGCCGCTCGCCGCTTGACCTTCAGCACCGCGGGATCGATGGTGATCGTCAAGTTCGATTCTGGTGCTCGGAGCAGGTCCCAGAACTGCACCGTCGGGATGTCGCCTAAGGCACATGCCGCGGTCGCCCAGGCCAAGGAGCGGAGAACCACGGCGACCGAGCCTTTCGAGCCCGCACGACCCGCCCCTCGTCCGATGGCCGCAAGCAGGCGTTCGCGTGCCTCTGAGAGTGATTCGGATTCCGGGAGCGCCACCGAGGCCGGGTCGGCCTTCCACTGGCGATACAAAGAGTGGAACCGAGACTGCGCCTCGGCCTCGAGCATTCCCTCCCAGAGACCGAGCCCGATCTCGTGGAGTTCCTCGACCGCTCTTTGGTCCAGCCGGTTCGGGCAGGATTCGGTCAGGATCCGGGCCGCCGCGATGCTCGCGTCATCCTCGGCCGACAGGATCACACGGGTATCGACGCGCAACCCAGCTCCGATTTCACGGAGATTCGGCTCGCTCGAAGGGCAGAGTGGGATATTGCTCAGGCCGGCGAAGCGTCCCTGGGTCTCCCAGAGGCAGTTGCCGGTTCGGATGAGTTGCAGAATCAGGGGGATTGGCTCCGCCATGCGTTTCCGTCCGTGGAAGGCGCGTGCTTCCTGTGCGAGGGGGTCGAGGGCTTCCTGCCCTGACCGACAGGGACGATCGTACCCAAGATCCATCCCGTCATCGGCGGGATTCGGTTGCGACATTCGAGTCGAATGCGGGTCATGTTAGGTATGTCGCATCGACTGTATGGCTTTTTCCCGGACGGCGGGCCTTTGTCCCATGACCGAGTTGCCGCCGACGAGGATGTCACAACCCGCTTCTCGGACCAGGCTTGCGTTCTTGGGCGAGAGCCCGCCGTCCATTTCCAGACGCTGGGTTGGGCGAAGCCGCGGGCGGATTGTCCGGGTTTTCTCAACGGTGGACTCGATGAAGGCCTGGCCACTGAATCCCGGGTTGACGGACATGACGAGGATCAGATCTGGATGGGAGACGGCAGGCAGAATTTGTTCGACGGGGGTCGGCGGATTGATCGCCAGGCCCGCCTCGACGCCCAGGGCGTGCAGGCGTTCGACGTGACGCGGGACATCGTCTGCCTTGACGACCTCGATGTGGAAGGTGATGCAGTTCGCCCCGGCCTTGGCGAACGGCTCAAAGAACATCGCCGGGTCGGTCACCATCAGGTGGACGTCGAGGAAGACTTCGGGCATCGCCTTGCGAAGATCTCGGCAGAGATCCGGACCCATCGTCAGGTTCGGGACAAAGTGCCCGTCCATCACATCAAGGTGCAGAAGGTCCGCGCCGGTATTGAGCACGTCCTTGCAGTCCTCGGCGAGGTGGGCAAAGTCACCCGAGAGGACCGAGGGTGCGATCAGTGGCAATCGGGGCGGATGCGAGAGTTTCCAGGGCATGGGAACCAGTGTACGTGAGCCAGTGCGAGATGCCGAGGTCGTGATTGGCGTGTGGTCGCATGATTGGGTGTGTAGCATCCGTCACGAACGGAGGCCGTCCATGAATCCCATTTCGAGTGGACCGAGTTACGACGCGACGCTGACGCGCCTCAAGGGCGTGGGGCAGGAGCACGTGCTCCGCTTCTATGAGACGCTCGATCCGGAAGAACGCCGGGGGCTTCTGGAACAGATTGAGCGCCTGGATGTCGAGTCGTTGCCTCGGCTGGTGGATGAGTATGTGAAGAACAAGCCCGCCGTCACGCTTCCGGCGAACGTCGAGCCCGCGCCGTACTTCCCGCACGATCACCTTTCGAAGTCGAGGCCATGGGACCGTGACGCGATCCGTCGAATGGGGCAGGACCTCATCGCGAGCGGGAAGGTCGCAGCGTTCGTGGTCGCGGGGGGGCAAGGTAGCCGACTGGGGTATGAAGGGCCCAAGGGGTGCTATTCGGCGACGCCGGTGACGAACAAGAGCCTGTTTCGTGTCTTTGCCGAGCATCTCGTGGGGGCGCGCGAGCGGTGGGGCGTCGAGGTACCGTGGTACATCATGACGAGCCCGCAGAACCACGAGCAAACGCTGGGGTTCTTCGAGAAGCACACGTTCTTCGGGTTGTCACGATCGAGCGTGATGTTCTTTGCGCAAGGGGTGATGCCGTCGCTCGATATCGAATCCGGGCGCATGCTCCTCGCGACGACGAGCCAGGTTGCCACGAACCCCGACGGGCACGGCGGGTCGATCAAAGCGCTCGCGGCATCTGGCGCGATGGCGGACATGAAGAAGCGCGGCGTGGAGCACGTGAGTTACTTCCAGGTGGACAATCCGCTCGTGCGCGTGCTCGATCCGGTCTTCGTCGGATTGCACGCGGCATCGATGGAGTCGTCCGGCGAGATGTCGTCGAAGATGATTCCCAAGGCGTATCCGGAAGAGAAAATGGGCGTCTTCTGCCGCATCGATGGCAAGGTCTGTGTCGTGGAGTATTCCGATCTGCCCATGACGCTGCAGACGGAGCGGCTGGGCGACGGATCGCTGCGGTTTATTGCCGGGTCGATCGCGATCCACATGATCGCCGTGGAGTTCATCGATCGGCTCGCGCACGATCCCAAGTTTTCGCTGCCCTATCACCGGGCGGAGAAGAAGATCCCGTGCGTGGACATGGAGACGGGAAGGCCGGTGACGCCGACCTCGAACAACGGCGTGAAACTCGAGCGGTTCGTCTTCGACGCGCTGCCGATGTGCAGGGCGAGCGTCGTGATGGAGGTCGATCGCGACGAGGAGTTCGCGCCGATCAAGAACGCCACGGGTGTGGACAGCGTCGAGAGCAGCAAGGCGATGCAGACGACACGCGCCGCCCGTTGGCTGGAGGCTTGCGGCGTGCGTGTGCCGCGGAAGGACGACGGAAGCGTCGATGGAGATATCGAGATCTCCCCGGCGACGGCGACGTGTGCCGAGGAACTGAAGAACGCGAAACTCCCGGCAACGCTGGAGCGCGGGGCGAGGCTCGTGCTTTGAGCGAACGAACGCCGAGAGTGCCTGGTGTTTCAGGGCGATTCGGCGGGTTCCCACGCGCCCTGGCCGAGCGGGCGAGGCTCGACCGATTCGGCGACGTGCCCGTGCTTCTGGCGCACCCCGACTGGGAGACGCCCGCGCCCGTCATGCTTTGGCTCCATGGACGCACGGTCTCCAAGGAACTCGACCCCGGGCGGTACCTGCGGTGGATCCGGTCAGGAATCGCGGCGTGCGCTATCGACCTTCCCGGGCATGGCGAGCGCGCGGACGCGAACTTGCAATCTCCGACGAAAACGCTCGATGTCATCGAGCAGGCGGTGGGGGAGATCGATCGTGTCGTTGAAGCCCTCGCCGATCCGCGATTTGCCGGCGTCTTCGATCTCGATCGTGTGGGGCTTGGCGGCATGTCCGCGGGCGGCATGGTAACGCTCCGGCGATTGTGCGATCCGCATCCCTTCTCGTGTGCCGCGGTGGAATCGACGACGGGGTGGCTCGCCGAGATGTATCGGGCCGCCGGCTTGGATGGCTGGCGCGGCACGCACGCGCCCGAGCGGATCGCCGAGGTCGATCCCATGGACCGGCTCGATCCGTTCCGGCCAATTCCGTTGCTCGTGCTGCATAGTGAGAGCGATGTCGTCGTGCCGTTCGCGGGGATGCGGGCGTTTGTGGAGCGGCTCGGCTCGGTCTATGCCGCGCGTGGTTCGAGCGCTGGCCTCATTGAAGTGAAGACGTGGGCGACGACCGGCGCGCCCGAGGAGCACTCGGGCTTTGGGCGCGTGGCGGCGGAGGCGAAGGACGTGCAGGTGGAGTTCCTGAGCCGGACTCTGCGTGCGGGGCCGATCGCGGAGTTCTAGTTGCGACCACACAGGTGTGCAGATGTGGTAGCCCCAGGCGAGACGCTGGGCCACGAGAGACGGTAGACGGTTGTCCTTCGCGAAAAACTAGTTGTCCGACTTGGACTTAGGCTTGTCGTCGCGCTCGTCGCCGTAGTTCGGGGCACGTCCGCCGCTGAATCGGATGGCCTGGATCGCCGTCCCCGGGAACTTGGGCTGGACGTACCACCCCCAAAACGCCGCCGAGCCGTAACTCACGACATCGGTGGGCGGATAGAAGTGGAACGCGAAGGGGACGACGTCCTGGAGTTCGTCGTGCGAGCCGAAAAACTTCTTCCAGGGCTTGTCGATGCTCATCGGACGAGAGGACGATCCGCGGAGCGAGACGACATCGACGGGGATCCAGTTCACGGTGTTCGCGGCCTCGTCGTAGAGGCAATACTCGATCCAACTCCGCAGGCCTTCGCTGGACTTGCCATAGCGTCGATCCCGCGAGGTGCCGAACTCCCAGCCGATGACGGTGCGGGTGGGGATTCCCGCTTCGCGGAAGAGGGCAGCCATGAGGACGGTGATGTCCTCGCCGGTGCCACGCTCGTTGAGGATGGTGTACGAGGGGCCGTTCATGATGACGCCGGAGAGTTCGCGCGTCTGTCCGGGGCGTGTGATGGTCGAGAGACCGCTGGGCTGGATGTGCTCCCAGACGGCCTTGGTGATCGCCTTGGCGACGAGCGTCACCGAGACGCTCTTAACATCGTCGATGCGCTCGTCCTTGAGGGCGGCGTTGAGAAAGTTGCGGACGACGGACTTGTTGTAATCTTTGGGGTTGGCGTGGGTCGGCGCGAGGTCGACGAAGGCCTGCGAGCCAAAGGTGAGGGCGGCGTCGGTCGGCCAGGCACCCTTAGGCCACGGGACCAAGAGCGCGTGCTCCTCGTCGAACCGCGTGTTCCAGGCGCGCGCGGGGATCGAGATGTTGAGATCGACCTCACGGACGTTGGCGACCTCGTTGAGCGCGACATCCCAGTGCGCGAGTTTCACGCCCGAGTGGTAGAGGGACTTCATGATCGAGACATCGCTCGTCTGGAGACGGTCCTGGAAGGCGACCTCGCCCGTGACCGATTCGGGGTCGCACATGGACGTGCCGCTCATCGGGACGATGGGCCAGACCATCGTGACGGACTTGAGGGGGAAGGGCGTGATCTTGGGGACGCGGGCGTGCTTGCCCGAGGCGTCTTGCAGGTCGGTCGACTCGCCGCCGAGTTCCGAGTTGATGCGGATCGTGACGTTCATGATCCAGTCGCGCTCGCCATAGGGCTCGATATAGGGTCCAAAGGTCGGTTCTGGGCGCTTGAGCGGCGCACTCGGCTGGTCGGTGTTCTCGGGGGCGGCGGTTTGGTCTGCTGATGTCGTGGAGCGCGTCTTGTCCTTCGAGCGCGAGGACTGGGCGTACGAGAGCGTCGGCGTGAGGACGAGGCCCACGAGAGCCGACATCGCCGCGAGACCGAGGAGCGAGCCGGCGCGGATCGATCGAGTCTTCCTGATACTCATGCGTGTTCTCCTAGGCTGCGTGCGAGCGGGAGGGAGCGTCGGGTGTGTCGAGGGATTGACGACGTGTGGTCATCGTCTCGCGGCGTCATCTCGAAATGCCGAGAACGTCGCCGCCCACCCGGCGTGGCACACTCTAGTTCGCTTTGGCCGCGAACCCAGTCGGTGAGTGTGCCAACGGTTGCCTGCCGCGCGCACCGTCCCCGACGAGTGGCGTCCCGCATTTGGACGCCCGCGGAGGCCGTTGGTTCCATCGTCGATGCGGGTACACTCCTCCATGCCTCCAAAATCAAAGCCGAAGACCGCGTCTCGAACGTCCGCCCGCACGACGGGAGCCAAGCCCAAAGCGGCGAAAAAGACGGGTTCGGTTCGGGGTGGTACAAAGTCGGCGGCGTCCACGTCTTCGACCAAATCCAAGCCGGTCTCATCAGCGGGACACCAGGCGCCATTCCATGACGATTCTCGTGCCACGCGCGTCGAGAAGGACACGATGGGCGAGATGGTCGTTCCGGCCGACGTGCTCTATGGCGCCTCGACCCAGCGGGCGGTCTTGAACTTCCCGGTCTCGGGTCGCCCGGTGCCGGCGCGGATCATCAAGGCGTACGCGATGCTCAAGGCCGCGTGCGCCCTCGTCAACAACCGTCTTGGCCGCCTCGATCAGGAACGCACGCAGTCCATCCTCGAGGCGTGCGGCGAGATCGCCGACGGGCTTCCCGGCTTTGGCGGGCTGGCGCGGCATTTCCCCATCGACACCTACCAGACCGGCTCTGGCACCTCGACCAACATGAACGTGAATGAGGTTGTTGCCAACATCGTGTGCGTGCGACGGCACAAGCCGATCGGCCTCTCCAAGGACGCCGAGTATCTCAAGGCCGGTGGCGTGCACCCCAACGACCACGTCAACATGGGGCAGTCGTCCAACGACACCTTCCCCACGGCGATGCACCTCGCCGCCGCGATCGCTATTCACGAGGAACTCCTCCCCTCGCTCGACACGACGGCGAAGCAACTCGAGAAGCAGGCGAAAGCCTGGGACAAGATCGTGAAGATCGGACGCACGCACCTGCAGGACGCGACGCCGATCCGACTCGGTCAGGAGTTCTCCGGGTATGCGGCGCAACTCAGGCACGCCCAGGAACGCCTGCACCGCGCGACGCACACGCTCAGCGAGTTGCCCCTCGGCGGGACCGCCGTCGGCACGGGGATCAACGCCCACGAGAAGTTCGGCGCGATGGTCGCCGCGGAACTCTCGCACGTCACGGGGATCCACTTCCGCGAGGCGCAGAACCACTTCGAGGCCCAGCACGCCAAGGACGCGTACGTCGAGACTTCAGGGCATCTCAAGACCATCGCCACGAGCCTCAGCAAGATCGCCAACGACATCCGCTGGCTTGGGTCTGGCCCGCGATGCGGCATCGGCGAACTCAATGTCCCCGCCGTGCAGCCCGGCTCGTCGATCATGCCGGGAAAGGTCAATCCCGTGATCTGCGAGAGCGTGATCATGGTCTGCTGCCAGGTGATCGGCAACGACGCCGCGGTGACCTATGGCAACTTCGGTGGCGTGGGCTCCATCCTCGACCTCAACGTCGCCATGCCGATGATGGCGGCGAACCTGCTCGACTCGATCCACCTGCTTTCTCGCGCGTCCGCCGTGCTCAACGACAACCTCCTCGCGGGATTGGAGCCCAATATCGAACGTTGCAAGGAACTGATCGAGGGGTCGCTCGCGATGTGCACGAGCCTTGTGCCCGTGATCGGCTATGACAAGTCCGCCGCCCTCGCCAAGCAGGCGTTCAAGGAGGGCAAGACCGTCCGCCAACTCGCCTATGAAACGCTTGTTGGCACCAGGGACAACGCCGGCAAGCCCATCACCAGGACCGCGATCGATGAGTATCTCGACCCTTGGAGCATGACCCTTCCCGGTGGAGAAGGAAGCGCAGGGGGATAAGGCTCAGCCAAGCCGTCCCCGCGGCGCTCTTGCCCAGTGCAGTTTGTTGATGAGGCGCGACCAGTAGTCGCTCGCGGGGTTCCGCACAAAGCGGACGTGGCGACCGTGCGATGTGACGAGGACGCGGTCGCCCAGGTTGAGCGGCGTGTGGACCTGTCCGTCGAGGACGAGCGTCGTGCCGTGCTCGCCGCTGGCGCGGTTCACGCGGAGCATGGTGATCTCGATGATGCTGCTGCTCCCGACGACGATGGGGCGGAACGAGAGACTCTGGGCGGCGATGGGCGAGATGGAGAGCGCCTCGACCGTCGGCGCGACGATGGGCCCTCCCGTCGAGAGGTTGTACGCGGTCGACCCGGTCGGCGTGGAGATCACCAGCCCGTCACCATGGACCGTCGGCCCGAGCGTGCCGTCGATCGTGAGGGCGAGCGTGATGAGTCGATAGGGCGGCCCGGCGGTGATGACGCAGTCGTTGAGGGCCGAGCCGGCGAAGCGGATCGGGTTGCGCTCGCCGCGATGGACCTCGGCGTGGATGAGACCCAACTTGCGGATCGCGAGTGGGCCGGCGCCAAAGAGGCTCTCGGCCTGGAGGCGCACGCTGGGCATGTCGAACTCGGCCATGAACCCGATCTTGCCGAGGTTCACGCCGAGCATCGGCGCATCGAGTTCGACGCATCGGCGTGTCTGGGCGAGGAGCGTCCCATCGCCGCCGAGAACCACGACGAGGTCGGGGCGCGGCAGGTTGTCGGGGAGAGGCTCGTTGTCCGCGGGCAACTCGGCGATGATGGTGCCATGCTGCTCGATGAGCGCGCGGATCTCCTCGGTCGCGACGGCGACCTCCGGCTTGTGGGGGTTCACCAGGAGCAGGACGGAACGAGCCATGGTCCCAATTATCGGCCAGTTACCCGCCGGGCGTCAGCCTCTCCCCACCCTCGTGGAACAGGCGTCCCGCCGGTCTCTACCTTCTTCTACAAAACAGGCCCATCTGCGGGCGAGACGGAGGAATCTTCGCCACAGTCACGAATCACGACGCCGCGTGTGGCGAACCCTGCGCGTGCGTGATCGCGCTCTTGAACGCCTTGGCCAGCCCGTCACGATCCAGCCCGACCTCCGCGAGTTGTGTGCTCCTCGAGTCCTGCTGGATGAATCGATCCGGAAGGCCCAGACGCGTGATGATCGGGGCCTCTTGTGCGTGACCGCCTGCCGCGAGCAGGTCACTCGTCGCCTCAACGACCGCGCTCCCGAATCCGCCGATGGTCGAGTGGTCCTCGATGGTGACGATCGGGACGCGGGCCTCGAGGAGATCGGCGATCAGAGCCGTGTCCACGGGCTTGGCGAAGCGCGCGTCGTAGACCGCGATCGCGTGATCGTCCGAGAGCGATTGGGCCGCCTCGAGCGCCGCGATCGCCGGCGTGCCGAAGGCCAGCACCGCGAGATCCGGGTTCGTCACACTCGGCGTGAGGTTCCGCGCCCTCCCCATCACGAACGCCGGGCACTCGGCCTTGAGCAACTTCTCGCTGACATTGTCGCGCGGGTAGCGGACCGCCGAGACCCCCGCCTCGTAGTTTCGCATGAACTCCAGCGCCGCGACCAGACTCGGCTCGTCGATCGCCGCCATGACCACGGCCTTGGGCAGCACACGCAAGAGCGCCACGTCGCAGAAGCCGTGGTGCACCGCGCCGTCGCCGCCGACGAGCCCGGCGCGATCGAGGCACAGTCGCACGGGCAATCCCTGCAGCGCCGCCTCCTGGAAGGCCTGATCGAACGCCCGCTGGAAGAACGTCGAGTACACCGCCATGAACGGCTTGTGCCCCGTCTTCGCCAGTCCCGCCATCATGTCCAGCGCGTGCGACTCGCAGATCCCCGTGTCCCAGACGCGGTCGGGGAAGCGAGGCATGACGTGGTTGAGTCCTGTGCCATCGGGCATCGCCGCCGTGCACGCGACCACCTTCTCGTCGCGCTCCATCACGCTTTGCATCGCGTCGGCGAAGGCGGTCGTGAAACTCCGCCCCTCGCTCTTGAGTTCCACCCGGCATCCCCCCGCCCCCGTCAGGCTCGCCGAGTCCGGGCTGAGTTCCTGGTCGATCTTGAAGGCCGGCGGCGAATGGAACGTGCTGCTGTCCTGCTCGCTGAACGCGAAGCCCTTGCCCTTGATCGTCTTGACGTGCAGGACCATCGGGCGCTCGAAGTCACGGGCTTCCTTCAGGAACGTGATGAGCGTGGGCAGGTCGTGCCCATCGATCGGCCCGATGGCCTTGAGCCCAAAGTGTTCGAACCATCCGCTCCCCACCCCCCCTCCGCCCCCTCCGCCCCCTCCACCTCCTCCGCCCCCTCCGCCTCCCGTGCCGATAGTCCCGTCCTCGTTGATCATCGCCTTCGCCGCCTCGCCCGCGCGGTGGTACGCCTCGGTCAGGAGCGACCCGCCGGGCATCTGCTTGAGGACGCTCTTGGCCGATTGCTTGAGGTCGCTGTAGAAGTGGCTGATGCGCAGTCGATCGAAGCGGGCGGCGATCGCCCCCTGGGGCTTGCTGATCGACATCCCGTTGTCGTTGAGGATGACGAGGAACTGCCGCTTGAGCGTCCCCGCGTTGTTGAGCCCCTCCATCGCCACGCCGTTGACGACCGAGGCGTCGCCGATGAGCGTGACGACCCGCCGCCCGTCGGTGTTCGACTTCGAGTCGAACGCCTCCCTGTTCAGCGTGTCGCCGCGCGCCATGCCGACGGCCGTCGAGATCCCCGTCCCCGCGTGCCCCACGGCGAAGAGATCGAACGACGACTCGCGCGGCTCGGGGAACCCGGCCATCCCGTCGCGCGTCCGCAACTTCCCCAGGAGCGGCAATCGCCCCGTGAGCAACTTGTGCGGATAGCACTGGTGCCCGACGTCAAAGAGCAGGCGGTCGTGGGCGAAGTCGAAGACGTAGTGCAGCGCGATCGTGAGTTCGACGACGCCAAGATTGGGCGCGAGGTGCCCGCCCGACCTCTGCACCTGGTCGCAGATCGCCTGGCGGATCTCCTTGGCGAGGGCCTCGAGCTGCGGCATCGACATCGCCCGCAGGTCCCTGGGCGAGGAAAGCCCGGCGAGGATGGGGTAGGCGTGGGGGGCGTGCGAAGGAGGAGAATCGGTTGGGTGCTTGGACATATGGCTTGGTTGGGCGAACGTGCCCCGTGATTCGATCCACGGGTGGGGGGGGGGGGATTCCTGGGAAAGGAGGTGGGCGTCCTCAAGTTTTCAAGAAACTTTGAAAGTGTAGACCGGGCAAGGCCCGTCCAACACCCGGACAGGTCTTCATTCCGGGGTCCTTCCCGGAGTCATTCGCAGCACACACAGATCGGCGAGGACCCGCCGATGGCGGCCGGACCAGCCGCCCCGCTCCACTACGTCACGCCCCTCGCCCGGGGTTCGTCGGCGGGCACGAGGATCCCAACCCCACCCACGAATGCCGAATCACGAGCCGAGGGGGAAAGGGCAAAATGTCCAAATGTCCAAATGACCAAAGAAAGAGGCCCCGGAATCCTCCGAGGCCTCGTGAAATTACTGTCCTATTTGGCCCTTTGGCCATGTGTCCCTTTGGCCATTTGACGCTTCCAGCGTCACGCCGCGATCGCGAGGGTGCCGCCCGAGACGGTGGTCCCGTCCACACCGAACTGCACGGTGATGGCGTCGCTGGGCGTCCCCACGCGCGTGCCGCGCCTCCCGGTGATGATGTACTGGGCCCCCTGGCTCGCGGCGCTCGTGGGGATCGATTCATCGGTAAAGAACATGCGGCGGCTCTCGACGGTGCTGCCGGGCGCGCCGCCGATGTTGATGAACGAGGCCTGCCCGGGCAACTTACGTTTGATCTCGAAGAACCCGCCCGTGCTCGCGGTGGAGTTCTCGGCGGCCCACGTGAGCGTGATGGTGCCGTCGGGGTTCAATGTAATAATGACGCCGTCGGGCTTGCCCGGAGCCGTCGCGGGCACGCGCGGCGCCTGCGGCGGGATCTGCGCGAGCGCGTAGACCACGTCGGGGTCGGCCTGCTGCTCGGCATACCCGCGGATCACTCGGATGAGGTCCGCCGCCCCGCGCACGGCGGCGCTGATCGCGGTGTTTTGTAAGGTCGTGGCGCCCTTGGCGGCCTCGCGGGCGGCCTGGGCCTCGTCGTAGTTCTTGCGGGCCTCTTCCGTGAGATCGCCGAAGGCCGTGCACTGGGCGCTTGTGAGGCCCACGTTCGTAGCCACCGCCGTCCAGACAGGCACGTGCGCCTCACACCACTCGACTTGCTCGTTCTTCTTCAACGGAATAACCGACATGACCAGTCTCCACGATCAGAGTTTGAATGGCCGGGAGGCGCTCGCGCCCCAAAGGCCATCCGGATCGGGCCGTGGATCGCCGGACATTCCAACGAGCGGGCCCGTGTCCGATATCGACGCCGCCAACGCCCGAGTTTGGTCCGAGTTGCAAGATTCTGTGCCGTGCGTTCCCGGGCCGCGCGCTGCCGTCACGTGCGCGACGCCGCGTCAGCCGAGCACGTCAGTTCCAACTCCAGTCGAATGCCATCCTCTGGTGCCCGTCCGCCTCCCGAACTTACATCACGTCCGAGAAGAGCCCCCATCTCTCGCCCTCAAGGCCGTCCGCGCGAGGTCCATCGCACGGACGCGTCCGAAAACTACGGCCCGGCACGCCCATAACGATCGTCGATGTGCCGACCATGGCGGCCGATGCGGGGACATTGACGGCCGATGACGCGACATCGGCGACCCATCGCCCGACATTTCCCGCGATGGTCCCACCATTTCCATAGATCTCGCGACCTTCGCGACCATTCACGCCTCATTTGCAGAGGATGACGCGACCTCGTCGGCCATTCGCCCCTGATAGGGCGTCACGTCCTTGCCCGCTGCAATCTCCTCCTGGCCCCAGTGGTGAGTGCATCGACCGATCCCGATCATGCACGATCTCATTGCCGCCGAGGCGCCCCCTGTCCTGACCGTCGTTCCACAACTCCCGATCAATCGGGGCGCCGTCCCTCCAACGACGCCCCATCGAACAGGCCATCACGGGACCTCCCCCCCCCCCCCCCCCCCCCCCCCCCCCCCCCCCCCCCCCCCCCCCCCCC
>CAZVMU010000011.1:0-49324 GCA_964628245.1 uncultured Phycisphaeraceae bacterium
GCACCGGTCCTGGTGGCACCGGTCCTGGTGGCACCGCTCTCCAGAGCGGTGATCCGACCAAACCTCCCCCACCTCGTGGCACAGGCGTCTCGCCTGTCCCTACCTCTTCTCCCTCTGTTCACACCTCAACCAACACGACAACCACTCTCCAGAATGGTGCCTCTTCCACCCCTCCACCTCACCCAACCCCCGCCTCCACCCCATCCTCCTTCGAGAACCGCCCCCTCAAGTCCACAACCAGTCTCGAAACTCCCGCTACGCCGCACGCCGCCTCATACCCCACCACATCCAACTTCCCCCGTCCCACCACCACACGCTCCACTCCATCAAAGTCGCTCAGCCTCGCGCTCCCCAGCCGCCCAACCTTCGACAACTCCACCACCACACTCGCCGCATCGCCTCCCGCGGCAAGCACCGCCGCCGGATCCACGCTCACCCGCGCCCCACCCTCCTCCCGCGCCGACCAACTCCCATCCACCAACTCCACACCCTCGCGCTCCGCCGTCCGGAGCAACGCCGAAACTACCTCAACCGGCGCACGCCCCAGCCCCACGCTCACGACGACTCGCCCCGCGCCCAGTCGCGTCCCCACCTGACCCGCCATCACAATCGCCGCCGCAACGGCATCCGCCGCCCGATGCACCGTCGCCGCACTCGCAAAGTGCGACTCGGGCACCCACACGTCCACGCCCGCCAGCGACAGCCCGTGCCGCTTCACGAGCGCCGCCACCTCGCGCCGCGCCGATGTATCCAGATCCCGAGGCCGCACATCCGCCGCCGTCGCGTCGAGCGTCACCGCCCGCGCGCCCTTCGCCGCGATCCACACGAGCAAGGACCGCAAGTCCGTGCCGACACCCGCCGGTGGATCCACCGAAAGCCCCGCCAGCGACACGCTCCGCTCGATCCGAAACATCGTGCAAGTTGTAGCCGCCCCGCGACGCACGCCTCGCCGCCCACTACCGTCCCTCGATGTCCACGCCACACCGCATCGCCGCCGTTGTCCACGTCCTCTCCCTCTCCATCTGGGCCGCCCTCATCCTCGCCGCCGGCCTCGCCGCCGCCGTCGCCTTCCCCACGATGAAGCCCCTCAACCCGACGCTCCCCGATTTCGCGGCATACCCCCACGACCACTGGCTCATCGCCGCAGGCCACATCGCCAACCGCATCTTCCACTTCACCGACACCGCCTCGATCGCCCTCGCCGCCATTGCCATGCTCTCGGCGCTCGTGCTCATCCGCCAACCCGCGCCCCGCGTGCGAGTTCTCTGGCTCGTCACTCTCGCCGCCGCCGCGATCACGCTCGTCTACTCGCTCGCGATCCTCCGCCCGCGGATGGACCGCAACCTCGACGAGTTCTGGACCACGGCCCGCGCCGGCCAGGTCGAAACCGCCGACGCCGCCCGCGCCCGATTCGACGCCGACCACCCCACCGCCTCGCGACTCATCTCGGCACAACTCGCGTTCGTCCTCCTCGCCCTCGGCACCATCTCGTGGTCGCTCGCGTGTCGCCGCCCATGAGCGCCCAAGTGACTCCCATCAAGGCCACCGCCCGCCAGCGAGAGCGTGCCGCTCGACTCCTCGCCGCACTCCGCGAGGCCTACCCCGACGCCCGCTGCGAACTCGACTATCACGCGCCGCACGAACTGCTGATCGCCACGATCCTCTCCGCCCAGGCCACCGATGTCAGCGTCAACAAGGCCACGCCCGCCCTGTTCAAAAAATATCCGACAATCCAGCATCTCGCCGACGCCACGCCCGAAGAGATCGAGCCGTTCATCAAAGCCATCGGCCTCTACCGCAACAAAGCCAAGTCCATCCACCTCGCCGCCCGGTCGATCGTCGAGAACTTCCAAGGCCACGTCCCGCGCACCATGCCCGAACTCCTGACGCTCCGCGGCGTCGCCCGTAAAACTGCGAACGTCGTGCTCGGTAACGCCTTCCACATCAACGTCGGTTTCGTCGTCGACACCCACGTCCAACGCCTCGCCACGCGATTCGCCCTCGTCAAGCCCGCCACGCCCGTCCCGAAGATCGAACGCACGCTCATGGGCCTCTTCCCGCAAGACAGTTGGTGCGACGCGTCGCACTACTTCATTTTCCACGGACGGCGCGCCTGCACCGCGCGTGGCAGCAGTTGCGCCGACCACGCCATCTGCAAGGAGTTTGGCACGGCGTGCGACCGCCGCGTGGCGTCGCTCCGCGTCAGCGCGCCAAAGACCCGCGCACGCCCATCCACGGCGGGCGGCTCTTCGGGAAAAGTCCGATGAAAAAAGGAACGTGCCTGGCGGGGGTCGAACCTGCAACCTTCGGCTTCGGAGGCCGACGCTCTATCCAATTGAGCTACAGGCACATCGTCAATGAGTCTAGGCGCTCACTCGTGATCCACTCGCCCTACATTCTTCCGCCGCCATGCAGAAGCACCGCCCGCCCCACACCCACACGCCCCCCTGGGCGACGCTCTCGTTCTCCTTTGTCAACTCCATCGGGACGTGCATCGCCACGTCCACCGGCCTGTTCTTTCTCACCAAGCACTCCTTCCACTTCACGGAGGCGGCGAACTGCCTGCTGGGGATGCTCGTCGGGGCGACGTACATCGCCGGGGCGCTCTCGGCTCGGCGGGTCGTCGAGTGGACCAAGCGCCGCTGGCCGATGGCCGGGACGCGCGACGTGCTCGTCGGCGTCATGTTCGCGATGGCGGTGCTGGCCTGTTTGCCGTGGTTTGATAGCCACGTTGTTCAATCGGATACCGCCGCGACGAGAAGCCCCTGGGCCGTTTGGGTCTTTGCGGGGCTCTACAGCCCGCTGACGGGGATCCTGTGGCCGATCGTCGAGAGTTTCGTGTCGGGCGGGCTGCGCGGCGTGGCGCTGCGGAAGGCCGTCGGGCAGTGGAACATCACGTGGTCGGCCGCGCTCGTCCCGGCGATGCTGATCCTGCCGCAGTTCATCGAGGACTCGGCGGACATCGCGCTCTTGTGCCTGGCGCCGCTGCACGTGGTCGCGGCGCTGATCGCGATCGTGGCGATCGCGCCCGAACCACTGCCCCACGACGACTCGCATCCGCCGGCGCCGGCGTCGTATCGCGGGCTTCTCGACGCGTTCCGGATTCTGCTCCCGGCGAGTTACTTTGTGTCGTGCGTGATGTCGCCGATGCTGCCAACGCTTCTGGAACGTGTGGGGTTCGACGCGAAGATCACGGTGGTCGTCGCGGGGCTGTGGCTGCTGACGCGGACATTCACGTTTGTGGCGCTGGAGCGGATGTCGTCGTGGCATGGGCGGATCTCGCATCCGATCGTGGGATTCGCGACACTGGTGCTTGGATTCGGGCTGGTCTCGATCGGGCCGCTGTTACCTGATGTCTTTGCTCCATGGATCTCGTCGGCGGGGCTCGGTTTCTTTGGCGTGGGCATGGGCGCGATCTACACCGGGGCTATCTACTACGCGCTGGCGGTGGGCAACTCGGAAGTTGATGCCGGAGGGAAGCACGAGGCGTTCATCGGGGCGGGGTATTTCAGCGGGCCGACGGCGGGGCTGTTGGCGGTACTGGTGGCGCGTGGCGTGGCGGGGAAGGGCGAATCGGCGGTGTTCGGGCCGTATCTGCTTGGGGCGGCGGCGCTGGTGTGCGTGCCTGTGGGATATGTGGTTGTGAAACGCCTGTTACGCGTGGCTGCGGAACCGGGGGTCGAGGGCGGCATCGAATCACCTGAGCACCCATCGAAGATCGCGTAATGCTGTGACGAATCGGTGAAGGGGGCGTGGACGAATGGACCGATATCATCGCGAATCGAACGCGGTTGTGGCCGCGGGTGCAGGAGGTGGCGTCGATCGTCGATGAGGCGAGTCGGCGGTGAGTGAGGCCGGGTTCGTTCCGGAGTCGAGGCGGGGAACAACCTGCCGCGCGTCCGGAGGATCATTCGGCGGGCAACGTTGACGGAGTGAACGCATGCGAGTTCGTGCACGACTGGGTCGTTTGGGGCTGGCGTTGGGCGCGGTTCTTGGGCTTAGCGCCTGCTCGGCGGCGTACTCGCAGCAGGCGGCGGCACCGGCCGCACCCGCCGCCGCGACGTCGGACTCGAGCGTCTGGTCGTCGAATCTATGGCGTCTGGCGCGGACATCGGACATCAAGGACCTCGGCCCGCTGCTCGATGCGGCGGGGCAGCCCCCACAGGGCGTGGCGCCGGATCTTGCCGAGTCGGTCGATCGGCTTCGTCGGCACCTGGCGATGCGCGAGGACGAGCGGCGGGCGCGCCTTCCGGAACTCGAGGACGAGCTCAAGGAGATCCTGGGCGAGGAGCCCTCGGACAACGAGACGAGCAAGGCGCTTCGCGCGGCGGTGGAGTTGCAACTGCTGTCGAGCGACAAGAGGGCGTTTCTTGGTCGCCCCGAAGTTCGCGGGCTTATCGAGCGTGCGGACCGGGCGGCGAGGGAGGCCGAGTCGCGGGGTGACTGGCTGATGTCGCGTGAGTTGTTCGTGCGGCTGCACGCGCTGCTCGAGGAAGAGGGAACGTACAAGCACGATGTGAATCGTCTGGGGCAGCGGCTGGCGATGCTGATGCTGTATGTGCCGGACCGGTTCTGGGAGATGCGGAACGCGCGACTCCTGGCGGCGGGCGAGGACGGTTTGCCCCCATACAACCCGGCGGGGAACGACTTCCACGACAAGTTGCGCTCGATCAACGAGACGATGATCCTGACGGCGCTCCTGCGTTCACGGCAGCACGTCGAGGGCGTGGGGATGAACCAGATCGTGCTGGGCGGGCTTGGCTCGCTCAAGACGATGGTGACGACGCGCGATCTCTCATCGGCATTCCCGGCGCTGGGCGACGAGGCCTCCCGCGACGCGATGCTCAAGACGATCGACGCGGAGATCGCGAACGTGGGCGACGCGAAGACGATGCTGGACATCGCGCAGGTGCGGTCGATGCTGGCGCGTCTGACGCGGGCGAACGAGGATACGACGAGGATCGATCGGACGGCGTTGCTCCACGAGTTCGGGCAGGGGCTGATGTCGCCATTGGACGACTTCTCGGCGATCATCTGGCCTGATGAGTTGCGCCGCTTCCAGCGGAACACGCAGGGTCGGCTCGTGGGGATCGGGGTGTCGATCGAGTTCGACGCGTCGTCGAAGATCCGGGTGGTGACGCCCCTGGACGGAACGCCCGCGCAGCGCGCGGGGATCCGGCCGGGCGACATCATCAAGAAGGTTGACGGCGTGGGGACGTTTGGGATGAGCCTCGACCAGGCCGTGGACCTCATCACGGGCCCGGCGAACACGCAGGTGGTGATCACGATCGAGCGCCCGGGCGCGACCTCGGACACGACGGAGGATCAGGACTACCTGATCACGCGCGCGGTGATCGACATCAAGACGGTGAAGGGTTGGCAGCGGAACGGACCGCACGAGGACGACTGGGACTGGTACATCGATCAGGACCGCGAGATCGGATACGTGCGTCTGACGCAGTTCACGGACACGACGACCTCGGAGTTCGACCGGGCCATTACGGCGATGCGGTCGAAGGGCCTGGGCGGGTTGATCCTGGACCTGCGGTTCAACCCGGGCGGGCTGCTCGATCAGGCGGTCTCGATCGTGCAGCGGTTTGTGGACGTGCAGGGCGGACACGTGGTGATGATGTCGAATGGGAACGGGACGATCTCGAACCCGGAGTTCACGGATCCGGATCGGGCGATCCTGGCGAAGACGCCGGTGATTGTGCTGGTGAACGAGAACTCGGCGTCGGCGTCGGAGATCGTGTCGGGGGCGCTGCGGTACTACGGGCGTCAGGGGGACATCGATTGCCTGGTGCTCGGGGAGCGTTCCTTCGGCAAGGGTTCGGTGCAGAACGTGTGGGAACTCACGCCGACGGCGATGATGAAGTTGACGATCCAGTACTACATGCTGCCGGACAAGCGGATTATCCACCGCAAGCCGGGCTCGGAGACCTGGGGCGTGGAGCCGGACCTCTCGGTGAGCATGCTTCCCTCGCAGACGACCGATGCGCTGACGATCCGACGGAACGCGGACATCGATAATGGCGATCCGGCGAACAAGCCGCGGCCGAGGAAGCAGCCGAAGTTGCCGGCGGACGAGCAACCAATCGTCGAGAGCCCGCGGACGAAGCGCTCGCAGGAGGCGGAGATGTCGTCGAACCCGACGGATCTTCTGGAGAAGGGGATCGACCTTCAACTGGAGACGGCGGTGCTCCTGCTGAAGTCTCGCGCGAGCGAGGCGCACGCGGAGCACGCGGCGATGGGCGATCGCTAGGCGGACTTGCTCGGGGCGGCGAAGGCGACGACGTATTGCAGACCGACGACCGGGTAGGCCATGCGCAGGCGGTAGACCCGAAACTGGTCGAGGGACCGTCCGAGTTGGCGGCTGGTGTGGTCGATGATGTCGGCGTAGCGGGGAATCTCGGCGATCGTGAAGCGAGCGTCGCTCGCGGAGAGATCGTCGACGGTCTCAGTGACGACGACGCGATCGGAATCACGCGCGGGATCGTTGGGATTGGCGGGCCCGCGGGCGCCGGGGTTGTAGACGATGAGTTGCGGCGTGGCGCTGGGGAAGATGTCGTTGTGGACGATGGCGTCGCAGACGAGGTTTCGCGCCGGGACGTCGACGAAGAGGGAGACGCCCCGGAGGCTTGAGCCATCGGCGGCGTAGCGCTTGGGGCCTTTGGTCTGGCGGCTGACGACGAGCATGTCGCGGAGCTGGTTCTTGCCGAGGGTGTTGTCGGCGAGTTTGTGGATGATCTGGCCGCCGACGCGTGTGGATTCGAGGGTCGCGGGCTCGTTGGCGTAGAACTGCTGGAGAGAGACGGGGCTTTGGTCGACGTTTCCGGGGGAGTGAGGATCCTGGGGCGGGGGGCCGAAGGAGAAGCAGACGCTGGTGTCGGAGCGGAGGCGCCGCATGGCGATGGCGCCATGGACGTTGGTGATAGCGACGGAGTCCGGATCGTCATTGGCGGGTTCAAAGAACATGGCGGTGAGCCAGGTGTCGGCCTCGACGCCGAGGATGTGTCGCATGCCTTTGAAGACGTCGGCGCGGGCGGACTGGGAGACGCGGGCACGGAGGGTGTTGGAGCGGCCTCCGATGGCGGCGTGGAGGGCGGCGCGCGTGCCGAACTGCTCACGGATGAGGGCGTCGAACTGATCGATGGCGGCGAGGGCCTCGATGGCGAGGGCGCGGTCCATGCCGTGGGTGGCGGCGGAGGTGACGACGCCTCGGAGGGACTCTGGGCCTGGGATGGCTTCGAGGACTTCGTCGGGGGACTTCTTTTGGAGGGCGCCGAGGAGTTTGCTGAGGGTGACTCGTGAGAGGCCGAGTTTGGCGGCGAGGGCGGTGGGCCTTGGGTTGCCGGCGCCGACCTTGGCGACGACGTTGGACATCGCGGCGGCGAGGCGTGATCCGATGTGTTGGACCCCGGCGGATCCTTGGGGCAGGTCGGTCCTCATTCGGGGGAACACTAGCCCGCGGGAATAGGGGATGTGGCTGTGGGAGTCGATCCCGCGTGAGTGTTGCTTAGTCTGTTGCTTGCTCTGGAGGAATGGGGTTGAGGCCGAAGTAGGTATGGAGGATGTGTCGGCCGAGGTAGATGACGGGTGTGAGGGCGATGGCGATGACGTACTTGAGCATGTAGCCGGTGAGGGCGGTCTTCAAGACTTCGGGCATGGGCATGGGGACTGAGTCGGTGGCGGGGAAGAGATGGCGGCCCAAGTTGAAGGCGAGGTAGGTGACGATGAGGCTGTCGATGAACTGGCTGATGATGGTGGAGCCTGTGGCTCGGAGCCAGACGTGCTTGCCTTTGGTGCGTTTTTTGATCCAGGAGAAGAGGAGGATGTCGCTGAAACTGCCGACGAGGAAGGCGCAAAGGGAGGCGATATACATGATTCTGGTGTTGCCGTGGACGTTGTCGAAGGATTCTTTCTTGACGTTGTAGACGGCGTCGAGATGCTCCATGTTGAGGGCGGCGTTGATGAAGAGGAAGACGAGGAAGCCCATGGCGAAGCTGAGCCAGACGACACGGCGGGCGGCCTTTTTGCCGTAGTACTCGTTGATGAGGTCGGTGAGGAGGAAGGTGATGGGGAAGGCGAGCATGCCGCAAGTGTGCTGGATGGCGTCGATGGGCTGGTCGGACCAGGGGACGGAGAAGGAGAAGCCGAGGGGGATGGTGAAGAGTTTGCAGCCGGTGATGTCGGCGACGAGGAGGGAGGCGACGGAGATGCAGGCGAGCCAGAGGTAGACTTTTTGTGGGGTTGAGAGTTCGTGGGGCTCGTGGTGGGCTGGGGTGGTCATGGTGGTTTGCGTGTGGTGTGCGGATTGTGGGTATGAGCGTTAGAATACAGGTGAGGCGTGGATCGTGGCGGGCGTATTCTGTGCATCCACGAGTTTTTCTGGGCCCGTTTGGGCGTGGTTCGTGAACTTTACTTCTATGGATGCTCGACACGATGACTGTGCCGAACTCTTCAGCCGCGGGACATGAGACTGGACATGGTGTGGGGCACGGTGCTGGACACGGTGCTGGACACGGCACTGGACACGGCGCTGGGCATCGGGCGCCGCTGTCGCATGCGACGACGGAGTTTGAGAAGAAGGATCGGTGCGAGGATCTGTCGCATCGGGCTCGGGTGCTGCTCGGGAAGATGGGTCTTGATGGTCACGACCGGGGCGTGAAGGTGATCGCGCGGGCGCTTCGGGACAGCGGGATCCACGTGATCTATTCGGGGTTGTGGCAGACGCCTCGGTCTCTCGCGATCTCGGCGCGGGATGAGGATTGCGACGTGATCTGCGCGTCGATGATGAGCAACTCGCACCTGGTGCTTGGGCCCAAGTTGGTGGGCGAGTTGAAGACGATGGGTCGTGGGGATCTGCCGGTGTATATGGGTGGGATTCTGCCTCAGGAGGACATCCCGCAACTCAAGGAGATGGGGGTTGCGAAGTGCTTCACGACGGGTGTCGGACTTCTCGACATCGTGGAGGCGGTGCGGTCGGCGGTGCGGGAGCGATCGGCGACGATCGGGGGCGGCGGGGCGACGGCGCAGTTGGCGCGGGACATCTCGCTGGCGCACGATGGGAAGGCGCTGCGGAGCGGGGTGAAGAAGCGTCGTCCCAGGCGCGTGGTGGGGATCACGGGGTCGCCTGGGGCGGGGAAGAGCACGCTGGTGGCGCAGATGGTGTCGGAGTATTCGCGGCGGTCGAAGGGCGGCGAGGCGGGATTCACGGGGCGCGCGGCGGTGGTCGCGTTCGATCCGATGAGCCCGATCACGAGCGGGGCGCTCCTTGGGGATCGGCTGCGCGTGGACTTCAACACGATCGGCGAGGGCGTGTACTACCGGTCGCTGGCGATCAGCGGCGAGGACTATCACGCGCTGCCGGAGATTCTGGAGTTGATCGGCGGGGCGGCGGAGGGCGAGGGCGGGGATGACGGGGCGTTCGATCTGGTGTTTGTGGAGACGGTGGGCGCGGGGCAGAACGAGACGAAGATCCGGCAGTATGTGGACATGACGGCGGTGGTGCTGACGCCGGGGATGGGCGACGCGGTGCAGATGGACAAGGCGGGGATCCTGGAGATCGCGGACATTTTTGTGTGCAACAAGGCGGACCACCCTGGGGAGCACGAGTTGGTGCGGGACCTTCGCGATGTGGCGGGACGGCGGGCGATTCTGGAGACGGTGGCGACGCGGGGTGAGGGGGTGAGCGGGGTGCTGGAGAGGGTCATGGCGAGGGCTTAAGAAATGGCTACATCGGAGTCGTGGCTCGTTGGTGGTACGTGTTGGGGAGGGCTGGGATGGCTGAAGGGGTCTTCCAGTGCATGGAGGTTTGGGGCGGGAGCGAGGCCGCGGACACGGGCGTGGAGATGCCTGGTGTTGATGTGTGGGTGATGAGTCGGCCTTTTCAGGGGGACGACGCGGGCGGGGATGTTCACTATGTGTCGAGTTGCGCGACGGGGCGTGTGACTCGGTTCCTGCTGGCGGATGTGAGCGGTCATGGCGAGGCGGTCGCGTCGGTGGCGCGCGATCTTCGCACTCTGATGCGTCGGTTTGTGAACTACATCGATCAGGGGCGGTTCGTGCGCGAGCTGAACCGGGAGTTCAATGAACTCGCGGAGGCGGGATGCTTCGCGACGGCGATTGTGGCGACGTATTTCAATCCGACGGGGCACCTGACGCTGTGCAACGCGGGGCATCCGCGGCCGTTGGTGTTTTCGAGGGAGACGGGGCGGTGGAGCACGATTGATATTGGGAAGGACTCACGGGTGGCAGGGAACCTTCCCCTGGGGATCTTCGCGGGCGTGGAGTATGACGAGGGGTCGCTGGTTCTCGCGCGTGGGGACTGCGTGCTGCTGTATACGGATGCGTTGGTGGAGGCGGTGGAGGCGGGTGGAGTCGTGGCGGGGAAGAGCGGGTTGGCGATGGTGGGCGAGCGGGGGCTGCTGGAGATGTTGGAGGGACTCGATCCAAAGGACCTTGGCGGGCTGGTGCGCGGGCTTCAGGAGCGGCTGCTTGCGCGAGTTGGGGAACTCAAGGACGACGCGACGATCCTGGCGATCCGTGTGAACGCGGGGAAGCAGCGGACGTCGTGGGGTGATCGTGCGATCGCGGCGGGGCGCTGGGTGCGGCTGTGGGTGCGGGGTGAGTCGACGAATCCGGCACCTTGGCCTGAGTGGAGCGTGGTGAACATTGTGGGGGCGGTGATTGGGCCTGTGAATCGGATGTTCCGGCCTGGGGCCGGGAAGTTGCCAAAGGGACACATGGCCAAGTTGCCAAATGAAGAGTGAAGGTTGTTGGGTGTTCGTGGTGTTTTCGTGGGGAGGATTGGTCGCTTAGGATTGGGGGCATGGAAGCAATCACACAGAACTCTGCGGCTGATGTTGTGGGCGTGCCTGAGAAGCCTGAGGTTGAGGTGCGTCGTGGGAAGGGGCGCGGGCGGGCGGGGGCGACTGAGCACGAGTCGAATGGTGCCGCGGTGGCGATTGCGCTGGCTGTTGAGGCGATTTTGTTGAGTGTGGACAAGGCGGTGGCGCCGGGTCGGATCGCGGAGGCGGTGTTCCGGCCTGAGGCGGCGCGTGAGGTCGGTCGGGAGCGGACGGGCGAGGGGGATGAGGACCGGGAGTCTCTGGCGTCGAAGGCCGAGGTCGCGGCGGTGGATGAGGCGATCGGGATTCTGAACGCGGAGTATGAGCGTTCGGGTCGGTCGTTCCGGATCGAGAGCGTGGCGGGCGGGTATCGGCTGATGACGCTGGCGGCGCACTCGGCGGTGATCGCGGCGTTCAAGCGGGCGCGGCTGAGCGCGAAGTTGTCGCGGGCGGCGGTGGAGACGCTGGCGATCATCGCGTATCGGCAGCCGGTGACGCGGGCGGAACTGGAGGCGATCCGCGGGGTGGCGTGCGGGGAGGTGCTCAAGAGCCTGATGGACCGGCGGCTGGTGACGATCAAAGGTCGAGCGGAGGAGATCGGACGGCCGATCTTGTACGGGACGACGAGGCAGTTTCTGGATCATTTCGGGATCGCGTCGCTCAAGGATCTGCCGGCGCCGGCCGAAGTTGGTGGGGGGCGGTCGAGGGACGCGTGACCGTGCGTTGGTGTTGACGACGAAGACACACAAGAACAAGGAGTTCAAGGATGAACGGATTGACCCGGACGATTGTGGCTGGATGTGTGGCGTTCGTGGGCGGAATCCTTGGAGGGTGTTCCTCGACGAACAACCTTGAGGGGAAGGTTGTGGCGGGGAACGCGTCGATAGTGACGGTGGTGGATTCGACGGATGAGCGCGTGAGCGGGCCTGGGATCGCCGGGGCGAAGGTTGTGCTGCGATCGCGGTCGACGGGACTTTCGGACCAGATTCTGGGGACGGTGACGACGAACGAGCGTGGGGAGTTCACGCTGAAGATTGCGGGCGGGACGATCAGTCAGCAACTGGTGGTGGAGGCGACGGCGCCGGACCACACGGTGGCGAATGGAGCGATTTATATCTGGCCGACGAATAAGCGCGGGCTGGTGGTGCTGCGGAGCATGACGGCCTCGAGCGCGACGAAGCCGACGAATCCGGCGACGGCGGCGTATATCAATGGGGAGAGCGGCGAGTAATACTGGAAGGCTCGAGGGAGCGAGAACCACGCGGGGAGAGATTGCCCAGATTGCCTGGGTTGCGTGGAGTGCGTTGAATCTGGCGAACCTTCAGGCTCGCGTGATGCGGGCCTTTTTTTCTTTTTGGGGGTGTGGTAGACTGATGGTCGACGCCCCGGAGTGGGCGGAGTGGACGGGTGGGACGCCGTACGAAAGTCTTGGAGTTTTGGGCAATGGGACGGTTTGTCTCGACGCGGGAGATTTGCGCGATGGCCCTGGCGGGGGTTGTGGTGGTGCCATTGGGTCGGGCGGAGGGAGTGACGGTGGTGGAGCCTGTGGGTGTTCGGATGGAGTATCCGCTGGAGACCGAGTGGGTGACTGGGGTTGGGGCGTCGTTGGATGAAGAGTATGAGATTGATGTGGCGGGCGCTTCGTGGGTTCGGGTGCACTTTTCGGAGGTCGTGCTTTCGTCGGGGTGCACGCTGAGCGTGGAGTCGATGCGGGATGGGGAGCATCAGGACTTCACGGCGGGGATGATGAAAGCGTGGTCGGACTCGACGGCGTATTTCAATGGGGACCATCTTCGGCTGGTGGTGCATACCGAGGCCGGGGGCGTGAGCCATGTGGTGGTGGATGAGGTGGAGATCGGGTTGGGGTTGTCGTCGCGGGGGACCCCGGATCAGTGTGGAGTTTGTGGGACGGATGATCGAGAGCCATCGGTGGAGTTTTGGACGGGACGGATCATGCCCGTGTTGTGCACGGGGTCTGTGGTGTGCGAGGACAGCACGGTGATCGGGGCGGGGCACTGTGCTGGCGCGGGGCAGGTGCTGCAGTTTCACGTGCCCGCGGCGGATGCGGCGTGTGGGGTGGCGCAGCCGCCGGTTGCGGATCAGTTTCCGTTGACCGTGGCGGCATCGGCGAATGGGGGGTTTGGGAGTGACTGGGCGGTGTATCGGTGTGGGGTGAACACGCTGGGGGAGACGCCGTTTGCTCGATATGGGGAGTTGAGGCGTGTGTCGTCGGCGGTGGCGGAGAACGGCATGTCGACGGATGTGTGGGGGTATGGGGTTGATGACGTGTGCGATCGATCGCGGACGCAGCAGCATTCACCGGGCGTGGTGATGGGGCAAGGGACGGGCGTGTATGCGGTGACGAATGATGTTCGGACGGGGAGCAGCGGTTCGGCGGTGGTTGTGGATGGAGAGATCGTGGGCGTGATGACGGTGTGCAATCTGTCGTGCGAGGGGAACTATGCGACGCGAGTGGATGTCGCGGGGTTCCATGCGGCGTTGATGTCGACGATGGGGTGCTCCTGTGTTGCGGACATGGATGATGGAGCGGGGAGCGGGGTGGCGGATGGGGCGGTGACGATCGACGACATGCTGTATTATCTGGGCGTGTTCCGAACTGGGGCATCACGGGCGGACGTGGACGACACGACAGGGAGCGGGCATGGGGATGGGGCGGTGACGATTGATGACCTCTTGTACTATCTGACGCGGTTTGAGTCGG
This sequence comes from uncultured Phycisphaeraceae bacterium, assembly GCA_964628245.1. Taxonomy (GTDB): domain Bacteria; phylum Planctomycetota; class Phycisphaerae; order Phycisphaerales; family UBA1924. The sequence goes on from CAZVMU010000011.1 coordinate 13,573, forward strand.
GGTGCTGATCGCGGCGTGATGCCGAACGGATTCCTTTTTTTGACGGAACTGGCGTGGTGTGAATCCCACCTATGGTGTGTCTGTGCGCGTGCACGGCATGCTTGCACGTTGACACACGAACTCACTCTTTGGCAAGGACGCGGATCCCATGGGACATGAGCATTCTGAGGGGACACAGGGGCGGGGTGGGTGTTGCGGTGGGCGTTCGTGCTGTGGCGGATCAAGCACAGCGACGAATGTGGTGGCGGATGCCGCGGTTCGGCTGCTGGATGAGTGCGCGATGTTTATTGAGGGTGTTGGGGACGAGGCGTACACGCGGGAGTCGCGGGTGATCTCAGGTGGGACGATCGGGAAGCACGTGCGGCATGTGCTGGATCACTATGCGGCGATTTTCGTGGGGATGGACATGGGGGAAGAGATCGGGTATGACCGGCGCGAGCGGAATGTGCCGATGGAGGCGGATCGCGGGGCGGCGCGGGCGGCGATCATGGAGATCAAGTCTCGCTTATCGCGCGGGGCGGCGGAGGGAACGGGGTGGTTGTCGAGACCTGTGCGGGTGCGGGTGATGGTCTCGGCGGAGGGGGACGAGGCGGAACTCGGCTCGACGGCGGGGCGCGAGTTGGCCTTTGCGACGCATCATGCGGTGCACCATCAGGCGATGATGCGGGCGATCGCGGCGGAGCATGGAGAGGGCGGGGGAACTGGGGAGTTCGGAAAGGCGCCCTCGACGCTGCATCACGAGCGTGGCGGCGGGGCCTAAGGAGCCGAGAGTTCTGAATCTCCGTTGGCGTGGGTCAGGCGTTTGTGCGGCGTTCGTGTGAGTTGCCGCGAGTGCCTACTGTGATCCGAACAGGCGTCGGGGTGGATGTTCACGTGTGCTCACTTGTTGCCCTGGATCGGGCGGCTTTTTCTGCGATGGGGTGTGAGATGGGGCGTGGGACGGGGCATCTGAGCGACGAGTCTTGACCGAATCTTGATCTGGGCCAACTGCTGCATGTGCACTGTTTCGATCATTCCCGTGAGTCGTGAAGGAGTAGAGGGGTCGCGTGGGCGTGGGGATCGGTGGAGCGGGTTTCGGCTGGTGAGCAATCGGGATGAGCGTCATGACCGCGCGGACGCGACGGCACCTCGTTGGCGTGAACTTGCCGATGCGGCGAACGTGCGGGCGATCTGGCCGGCGGATGGTGAGGCCGGAGGGACGTGGATCGGGGCGACGGATCGTGGGCTTGTGTTGAGTCTCTTGAATTTGAATCCGGAGGAGTCGATGACGCTTCCCGAGGCGGGGCGGTTGCTCTCGCGCGGGCGTGTGATTCCGACGTTGCTGGGGCGTTCTTCCTGTCTTCAGGGCGTGGCGTGCGAGATCGAGCGTTTGGAGTTGGATCGGCTAGCGCCGTTTCGGCTTGTGGGGGTGGAGTGGTCGCGCGAGGGATTGGTTGTCCTCGAGACGGCGTGGGATCGGCGTGATGTGGCGGTGATGTGGTTTGGCGAGGCGCCGATCTGCTTTGCGAGTTCGGGGCTTGGCGATCGGCTGGTGACGCCTCGGCTCGGGTTGTTCGAGGAGATCGTGGCTGGACCAGTCGCCCAGGGTGCGGACTCGACGGCTTCGGTGCTGGCGCAGGACGCGTTCCATGCGCACGTGTGGCCGGACCGGCCTCAGATTAGTGTGATGATGAATCGTGCGGAGGCGCGGACGGTTTCGGTGACGAGTGTTGAGGTGATGTTCTCGACGGGGCCGGCTCGGGGCGAGCTGGCTCCCCCACTGCCAACGGTGAAGATGGGGTATCGGCCGACGGTTTCGCCTGTGGTTAGTGTGTCGACGGGCGCGGTGGTGCTTGGGGTTCCGCCTGCGGGCGGGGTTGGTCAGGCGTCCGTACGATAGTGGCTTGGGTCGCTTGGAGGCAGACTTCGTCGAAGCGAGTCGGGCGGGCGGGCCGCCTGCGCCACGAGCAGAGGTAGGTCTGACAGCCGGCACGATCCGGGCGGTTGGCTTGATCCGACGGGATCGCCTGTGGACAACGGCGTTGCGTGGCGGCTTGTGGGTGATCGGTTTCAACGATGAGGGGAGTGCCGTTGGCGGAGCGTGAGGGCATTTTGACGAGTGGCGGAGGGGGCGTGGTGGTTGCGCCGGCGGTGGTGCGTTCGTCGGCTCGGCCTTCATTGGGGAGTCTTTTGAATCCTGTGGAGCCTTGGCGGATGCTGTGGCTTCGGCGGGATCTGACTCGGCAGTTTGCGGTTCGGATGTTTTTGCAGCGGTATCGGGGGACGGCGCTGGGGCCTTTGTGGGCGGCGCTCTTGCCGCTGGCGATGATCGGGGTGTACACGTTTGTGTTCAGCGTGGTGTTCAAGGCGAAATGGACGGGGAGCGCGGACGAGGCGACGTCGACGTTTGTGATGGCGCTCTTCTGCGGGATCATCACGTATGGGATTTTCGGGGAGAGTGTGGTGCGGGCTGCGGGGCTGGTGCTGGAGAATCCGAACTTTGTGAAGAAGGTGATTTTCCCTCTGGAGATTCTGGTGCCGGCGTCGTTGGCGTCGTCGTTGATGTATGCGATGATTGGGCTGGTGCTGGTCGCGGTTGGGAGCGTGGTTTTTGTGGGAAAGATGGGTTTGATGGCGTTGTGGCTTCCTGTGGTGCTTGTGCCGTTGGTGTTTTTGAGTCTGGGTGTGGGGTGGTTTGTGGCGGGGCTTGGGGTGTATGTGCGGGATGTTTCGACGATCATCGTGCTGGTGGTGCAGCAGATTCTGTTTTTCATGACGCCGGTGTTGTATCGTCGGGAATCGATTCCGGAGGCGTATCGGTGGGTTGCGGACTGGAATCCGTTGACGCCGATTGTGGATTCGTCGCGGCGAGTGCTGCTCTTCGATGAGTCGCCGGACTGGGTGGGATTGGGGCTGGTGACGCTGCTTGGACTTGTGGTGATGCAGTTGGGGTATGGGTGGTTCATGGCGACGAGGCGGGGGTTCGCGGATGTCCTCTAGCGTGACGCGAACGAGCGAGGGATCGGTCGCACACGGTCGCGTGGGCGGGGATGAGGCGCGCGCGATTGGGGACATCGCGTATCAGGATTCGCAGATTCGAGGGGCCGGTGAAGTGGAGCACGGTTTCGGGACGCATGCGGTTGGTGAGGCTCCGCGAGAGAGTGTGCGAGAGGCTGATGCGATCGTGGCGGTGAAGAACCTTGGGAAGTGTTATGAGGTGTATGCGCGGCCCCAGGATCGGCTGAAGCAGATGGTGCTGCCGTTTGGCCGGCCGTATTACACGGAGTTCTGGGCGTTGCGGGGCGTGTCGTTTGAGGTTTATCCTGGGGACTCGGTGGGGATACTGGGGCGGAATGGGAGCGGGAAGAGCACGCTGCTCCAGGTGATTGCGGGGACGTTGACGCCGACGCACGGGGAGGTGCGTGTGCGTGGACGGATCGCGGCGATGCTGGAACTTGGGAGCGGGTTCAACACGGAGTTTTCGGGTCGGGAGAACGTGTTTCTCCTGGGGTCGATCCTGGGGATCACTCGTGCGGAGATGGAGGAACGGTTCGCGGAGATCGCGGCGTTTGCGGAAATCGGAGCGTTCATCGAGCAGCCGATCAAGACGTATTCGAGCGGGATGGTGGCTCGGCTGGCGTTTGCGGTGGCGTTCTCGGTGGAGCCGGATCTGATGATCCTGGATGAGATTCTGGCGGTTGGGGATATTGGGTTCCAGCAGAAGTGCCTGGCGAGATTGCGGCAGTTGCGGGATCGAGGGTTGACGACGCTGTTTGTGAGTCACTCGCCGGACGCTGTGCGGAGCGTGTGCGACAAGGCGCTCTTTCTGGATAAGGGGCTGGCGCGGTTTTATGGGGCGGCGGAGCGGGGAACGGATTTGTATCTGGCGCATGTTCGCGAGCAGTCGAATAAGGATGTGCTTGCGGATGAGGCGGCGCGGAAGTCTGAGGCGGGGGTTGAGAATGGGCTTGGAGAGGCCGTGGCGTTTCGGAAGGATGTGCCCGGGAAGATGCGGTATGGGACGGGGCATGTGCAGATTGAGCGGGTGGAAGTATTGAATGAGGCGGGGGAGGCGTGCCGGGCCTTTGGGTATGGGCAGACGATCTCGGTGGCGGCGCATCTTCGGGCGTATGTGGATGTGTCGCACGTGTCGGTGAGTTTTCTGATCCGGGACATGACGGGCGTGGACCTGATGGGGACGACGACGTTTGATGAGCGGCAGGAGTTGCCGGCGATGCGGAAGGGTGAGGCGTTGGTGGTGCGGTTCTCGTTTGAGAATCGGTTGCGGGCGGGGAACTTTGGGGTGTCGCTGGCACTCAATCGGGTGACGGCGCGGGATTACGCGGACAACTTGCTCTTTGATCAGGTGGACGGGTGCGCGGCGTTTGGGGTGATCGGGACGCCGGAGCGGCCTATTCACTACAAGTTCCATCAGGATGTGGCGATCTCGTGGGAGGGGCCGCGATGAGTTCCGGGGAGCGGAGGCATGGTGCTGGCGGGGCGGCGGGCGTGCGCTCGGCGGAGGAGGTCCGCGCGAACTATCGGTATTGGCGCGAGCACGGGCACGAGTGGGCGGCGGAGTATGACGAGCGGAAGACGTATCAGATTCTGTATCACATCCAGGAGTGGATGCTGACGGAGTATGTGCGGCGGCACGTGGCTGGGCGGGAGAGGCCATTGCGGGTGCTGGAGTATGGGTGTGGGGTTGGGCGGCACCTGAAGAATCTGCACCGGATCGAGGGGGTTGAGGTCTTTGGGTATGACCAGAGCGCGTCGATGGCGGGGAGCATTGTGGCGTGGGGCGGGGAGACGTTCTTTGCGGAGCGGGTGCGGGTGGGGAGTCCGACGCCTGAGTTGGCGTATGAGGATGGATCGTTTGATCTGGTGTACACGGCTGAGGTATTGGTGCATGTCTCGCCGGAGGACGTTCCTGGGATTTTGAGGGAGTTGGTCCGGGTGTGCCGGGGGCATGTGCTGCATTTGGAGCCTGGGCCGGAGTATGCGCTGGAGGCCGGGTGTCATGATGGGTGCTGGAATCATGACTTGCCCGGGCTGTATTCGGGGATGGGGCGGGCGTGTGAGACGTTGGAGCGTGGGTATGCGGCGCATACGCCGTATCGGGTGACGGTTGGGGAGGGGGCGCGGTTCACGTGGGCGTCGCAGGATCTGGCGTTGTGGCGGCGCGCGGAGCGGGACATTGGGGCGGGGTTTGCGGCGATGCGTGCGCGGGTGGCGGAGGAGGAGGCGGGGCGGGCGCGGGAGATCGGGGAGTTGAGTGAGAGGCTGGTTGGCGCGGAGTCACGTGTGAGCGCGATGGAGGGGGAGTTGCGGGGGGTGCGGGAGGCGCTTGCGGCGCGGGAGATGGAGTTGGGGCGAATGAGTGAGGAACTGGCGACCAGGGGGGCAGTTGTGGCTCGGCGCGAGGGGGAGTTGGAGGAGTCGCGGCGCGGGGCGGCGGCGAATCGGGAGCAGTTCGAGCGGGAGCGGCACGAGTTGCAGGAGATGCTGGGGGCGGCTCGTCGGGAGTGCGCGGATCTCCTGGCGCGGGCGTCGGCGCTCGAGGGGGAGGCGGGGACCCTCAGGCGGGTGATGGCGACGCAGTCGGAGGAGCACGCGATCCGGGAGGCGAAGTTGTCCGCGGACCTTGGTCTGGCGGCGGCGCGGGCCCGGCAGATTGAGGCGGATCGGGAGAGGATTGTGGCACGGCTGAAGGTACACTTGGACGCTTCATCGAAGGGCTGATTTCGAGCCGGCTCGGGTCTTTCCGGGCCTCACTGGAGGTATTGCGTGGGCACGAGCAACTGGCAACAGATTCCGTTCTGCATCGACGCGTTGATGAAGATCAACCCGGAGCGGGTGCTTGATATCGGCGTGGGGTTCGGGCGCTGGGGGATGATCACGCGCGAGTTCTGCGACGTGTGGTACACGCGGATCTTTCAGGAGGACTGGAAGGTCAAGATCGACGGGATCGAGGGGTTTGCGCGGAGCATCACCGACTATCACCACAGTTTCTACAACACGATCCATATCGGGGATGCGGCGAAGATCATTCCGACGCTGCCGGACCGGTACAGCGTGACGATCTATGGGGACGTGCTGGAGCATTTCACGAGGGAAAAGGCCGAGGAGTTGCTCAACATCAGTCTGGATCGGTCGGACTATGTGCTGGTGAACATTCCGATCGGGGAGGAGTGGCCGCAGGAGGCGGTGTATGAGAATGTGTACGAGCGGCACTTGTCGTCGTGGGTGCCCGAGGACTTTGACCGGTTCTCGATGGTGAAGCGGCTGCTGTTGCGGGATTACATCGGGCGGCCTTACGGGAGTTTTGTGCTTTCGCGGAACGATCCGAAGAATCTTCGGGCGGGGCTGTACAGCCCGGTGTCGGACTATCGGGATGCGTTCGAGGCTGGGGTGGTGGAAACGGCGACGCCGGCGGGGGCGGCGGATGGAGAGTTGGATCGTGTGCTCGACCGGGTGGCGGAGCAGGCGTTTGAACTTTCGTTCATCAAGAAGTCGCGGCAGTATCAGATGGCGCAGAAGGTCCGCGACTCGAGGCTCGGGGCGTGGATCGGTCGGCGCGGGGATCATGGGGTGACGATCAAGGCCCTGGGCGAGAAGAACCCGGCGAGCGAGTCCACCGAGGTGTGGATGGTTCATGTGGGGGTCTTGCCTGGTGAGCGGTCGATCCCGTGGGACTTTGTGCGGCGAGACGCGTCGTGGAAGGTAAAGGATCAGGCTGGGCTGCCGTATGGGCGGTGCATGCTGTCGACGAAGGGCGAGGCGTTTGTGCGATTGAGCGCGAACCCGGAACTCAAGTTCGTGCGGCACCCGTGGAGCGGGAAGGTCGAGGTGTCGTTTGGGGGTCGGCGCGAGGTGATCGATTTGTATGGGCCGGAGAGCGAGATTGTGACGGTGCATCCGGCGCGGAATCCGATGGTGAGGCCGGCGGTGCTGGTGGCGGCGGGGACGGCGAGCGGGACGGTCAATGGGAGCACGACTGGCGCGGCGCACGCTGGTGGTGGCCTTGAATCGTTCGAGGTGACGGCTCCGGGCGGAGCGGGATTCACGGCGTATCAGGAGCGGTTCATCGAGCGTGTGCGGGCGGATCGGCCTTTGGCGATTGCGATCTCTGCGCCGTGCTATCTGGGGGTGACGAGTTCGACGGTGAATCTGTTCGAGCACACGTATCTGGCGCCGGAGACGCGCGAGGAGCGTTCGGAGGAGATGGACGCGGCGACACGGTCGCGGCATGCGCGGGCGCTGGCGGAGTGTCCTGTTGATCGGTATGTCTTCTCGGGCGGCGATCACACTCAGCACGCGATGATGCAGGAACTCAAGTCGCTCAAGCCCGGGGCGCGGTGCGATCTGTTCTTCCACGGCTCGTACCCGCAGTTCTGCGAGGACGTGGTGTGGGAGTTCTTCAAGAAGTGGATCGAGTCGGCGCGGAAGGGCGAGGTGTACTCGATCGCGAGCGACAAGTGGGGGTATGACGAGTTCATCCGTTCGCTGGGGTTGCGCGGGCATGTGCTGCTCAATCGGATTGAGGGTGTGCCGCAGGGCGTGCCGGAGATCATGGATGATGGGCAGTGGCACGTGGGGATGTGGCTGAGTGGCTCGACGTATCGGAAGATTCCGCACGCGATGCTGAGCGCGTTGTCGATCGCTGGGAATGTTCGGCTTCGCGGGGCGGGGCTGGACGCGCGGGCGCTGGAGGTGATCCGGTTCCTGGGGCTCAGGACGGATGTGGTGCGCGAGGCGCAGTTGCCGCATGAGGCGTTGTTTGAGGAGATCCGCAAGACGCACGCGACGTTGTATGTGACACTGATCGAATGCTGTCCGATGCTGCCTTTGGAGAGTCTGCACCTTGGCGTGCCGGCGTTGCTTGGGCCGAATAGTCACTTGTTTGAGGACAACCGGTTCCTGTTTGAGCGGCTAGTGGTGCCATTCCCGGAGCGTGCGGAGGTGATCGCGGAGTACTTGAAGCGTGGGATCGCGGAGCGTGAGGCGATTGTGGCGGAGTATCAGCGTTGGGTACCCGGGTATGAGGCGCGGTCGCGGGAGTCTGTGCGGGCGTTCCTGGCGAGTTGAGGCGTGCTCGGTTTGACACAATTTACGCGCGAGAGTTGTTTTATGCTCGAGATGTAGGGTTTTCGGGCATTGTCGTGGCGTGGAGTTGAGGTTTGGGCTTTTCGATTCCGGGCCATCGTGGTAATCTGGACAGATTGAAAACTGCACGTTTCGAGCAGACTCCACTGGAGACACGAAATGCGTTTTATGAAGTGGACTTTGGCAGCGATCTCATTCGGCATTGGGCTTTCCGGGATGGTTGGATCAAGCCTTGCGCAGAGCGCGCCGTTTGTGTATCAGGGTCGGCTTGGAGTTTCGTCGGGGACGCTCGGTGGGACGTATGACATGCGGTTTCGGCTGTACACGGATGGGGTGGTCGGCGCTCCGGACACGCAGGTTGGACCGACGCTGACGTTTGCCGGGGTCGGCGGGGTTGCGGTGAACAGCGAGGGGTTGTTCTCGGCACGTCTGGAGTTCTTTGCGGATCCGTACTTGAGTTTCCAGGGTCGGTGGTTGCAGGTCGAGGTGAAGCGGCCTGCGGATCCGACGTACACGGTGCTGACGCCTCGGCAGGAGTTGACGCCGACGCCGTATGCGACAAGCGCGACGGGGGCGGTCTTCGCGGAGGAGGCGGAGGTCGCCCAGCGCTTGCAGCTTCCTGCGATGTTGACCGGGTTTACGGGCTTCGATTCCGATGCCGCATTGACGATTGTCAATGCACGTGCCTCTGGTGGAGCCGGTATATTGGGGAGCGGGACGTACTGGGGTGTGTTTGGATTCGGTGGTGATTTCAGCTCCTATCCGGCCATCCCACAGCCCATCGGGGTGCAGGGGGTTTCGGACGGGTATGGGGTGGCGGGCACGAGCGGCCCGGGGGTTGGCGTGTATGGAACGGCGGGGGCTGGAACGGGCGGGCTGTTCGAAACGCGGGATATTCCGAGCGCCACGGGGACGGCGTTTATTGTCCGGAACAACTCGGACACCGGGCGTGGCGCGATCATCGAGCAGAACGTGGCGAGCGTGAGCACGCCGGCGCTTGAGGTTCGGAACTTATCGACGAGATCGAGCGCCTTTGGGGTGCACTCGATGATGACCTCGACGACACCGGGTGGATTCTCTGCGGCGGTTCGAGGGCAGAACCAGGGAACAGGCGGGAGCGGGATCGGGGTGTGGGGGTCGCATGCCGGGACGGGATGGGGGGTGTACGGCACTGTGGGTGAAGGCGGCATCGCGGTGTTTGGAACGGGCGGCGGGACGACGGGCTATGCGGGCGCTTTTAATGGTCGCGTGCTGGCGGGATCGCTGGACGTGTCGGGGATATTGACGAAGGGTTCGGGGACGTTCAAGATTGACCATCCGCTGGACCCGGAGAACATGTATCTGTCGCACTCGTTTGTGGAATCGCCGGAGATGATGAATATCTACAACGGGATGGTGACGACGGACGCGGCGGGGTTCGCGGAGGTGGATCTCCCCCACTACTTCGAAGCGCTCAACATGGAGTATCGGTATCAGTTGACGGTGATCGACGAGTCGAACAGCGACGAGTTTGTGCAGGCGAAGGTCGTCCAGGCGATCGAGGGGAACCGGTTCCGGATCCGGACGAGCGCGGGGAGCACGAAGGTGTCGTGGCAGGTGACGGGGGTGCGGAACGATGCGTTTGCGCGGCAGCACCGGGTTGTGGTCGAAGAGGAGAAGTCGGCGACGGAGAAGGGGCGGTATCTGCACCCTGTGGAGTTTGGGTTGCCGGCGAGCCGGGGGATTGATGCGGCGATGATTCGGGCTGTTGAGCCTCCTGTTCAAGAGACAGGACGGGACTGAGGCGACCGACTGTGAGAATTACTGAGCCTATTCGCTGAGATGACCTCATGAATCTGCGAGGTACATCTGTCGATGTGCATTGGGTCACGATCCCGACGATGTGATCGCCACGATCTCGGCGGTTGAGATGATGGATTGGCCGCACTCTGGGCACGTGACTTTGGATCCGGAGTGTGGAAGTCCTGTGCCGGGATAGCCGCAGTTGGGGCATCGGCCCGGGATGGTCATGCGTTTGAAGTGGCGTGATCGGCGGAGGGCGAGGTATGCCACGGCGAGGGGAGGGAGTGCGAGGTTCCAGAGTGGGATGGCGATGGCGTGGAGGCGGAAGACGAGCGGGGGTGTGCCGCCGTAGACGTTGCCTATGTGGGGGTATGTTGGGCGCGAGGGGCTGATGTTGATGGCGAGGCCGTCGTACATCCATCCGGTGCTGGTGAGGCCGCCTTTCCAGATGGAAGAGAAGATGAGGATGTTGGATTTGTGGACACCGACGAACTGGGGCCAGGCGGCCGGGCTCCACATGTGTCGCTTGCGTGTGGCGACGGCGGCGGCGAGTGGAGTGAGAGTGGCGGCGATCGCGAGGACGAGGACGACGGTCCAGAGGATGTGCCTGGTGCGAGGGTGGCTCACGGGGGATGATTGGCGGGTGTGGGCGCGTGATCGCGGTGTCAGCGGGGATGTGACGCGAGCGTGACGCGTTGGTCGGGCTTGCTCGGCGCGGGAATGGGCGGATCAGGCCTCGACGCGTTCGAAGGACATGTTGCCGTCGACGAGGCGGGCGAAGTAGGCCTCGATGTTGTCCAGGCCGGTGACTCGGTGGACGAAGGCGGCGGCACGGACGAGGTCGGCGCGCTGGACGAGTTCGAGTCGAGGCTCTTTGAGTTCGAGTCGGGAGGCGTAGAAGGCGCAGCCCTGGTGGGCGATGAGGACGATGCGCCTTAGTTTGTGGACCTCGACGAGGAAGTGGAGTTCGTCGACGACGCCTTCTTCCTCGAGGTGGGCCTGGGGGTGGCCGGCCATGCAGGCGGGGCCGCCGGGGAGGCAGACGCGGTCGTAGCGCGGGAGGTTCAAGCCTTGCTGGAGGAAGTCGTCGAAGTGCTCGCCGAGTCGGCCATCGGAGCAGTAGATGGCGGCGGCGTGGATTCGTGAGGCTTCGTACTTGACAGAACTGGTGTAGGGCTTGGACATCGGCGGATGGTAGCGGCAAGAGCGTGGAAGGAGCAAAGTCGGACGTGAACGTCCATGAATGAGGCTGGCTGTGATGAAAGTGAAGGGCGTGGGAGGAGGCTGACGCACGAGCGCCACAGGGATGGGACACATGCCGGGTGGACGTGGTCTTCATGAACTGTGTGTGGTGACCCGATGGCGTCAGGACGAGGACGGATGCTTGCGCTAGGCTGAACGATGAGTGAGTCTCGATCGATGCGAATAGAGCTGCATCTGCGTGTGCGAGTGAAGCCCGGGCGTCGCGCGGATTTTCTGGTGTTCTTGCGCGAGGCAACTCCGTTTTATGAATCGCCGGGCGGGATCCGCATCCGGCTGCTGGAGGACCGGAGCGACGACCACCGGTTCATCGAGGTCGTGGAGTATGCGGATGAGGGGGCGTACGCGCGGGATCAGGGGCGCGTGGAGCAAGATCTGGTGATGCGGGGGTATCTGGAGCGGTGGCGGGCGCTACTGGCGGAGGGGCCTGGGGTGGAGGTGTATAGGGAGCGGGGGTGACGGAGTCGGAGACCGATGGGAGTGTGAGTCGCGATGTGTCGGCTTACGTGATCTTTGATGTGTCCGCCTGTGCGCGCGGGCTGAGTCTGGATCTCAGCCGGGTGTCCGGGGAGTGTCATGGCATGGTCTGGGTGGACTGTTGGCGGGTTCCTACGCTGTGGGCATGAGCGTGCTGATTGATCGGTCGAAGCGGGTGATTGTGCAGGGGATCACTGGGCGGGAGGGTCAGGCGCGGACGCGTTTGATGCTGGACTATGGCACGCGCGTGGTGGGCGGGGTAACGCCGGGCAAGGGGGGTACGGAGGTGCTGGGTCTGCCGGTGTTTTCTTCGTGTGCCGAGGCTGTGGCGAGGCTGCGGGGACGAGACGACGAGACGACGAGACGACGAGACGGAGTTCAAGGCATTGGGGCGAACGCCGTCGCTGGTAAGTGTCCCGTGGATGTGTCGGTGTTGTTTGTGCCGGCGCTGGCGATGAAGGATGCGGCGTTGGACGCGATTCGTGCGGGGATCAAGTTGCTTGTGCTGGTGGCGGATCGGGTGCCTGTGTGGGACGCGATGGAGATCGCGGCGGCGGCGGAGGAGCACGGGGCGAGTTTCTTGGGGCCGAACACGCTGGGGGTGGCGGCGCCGGGCGAGGCCGTGCTGGGGATGATCGGCGGGCGGGCGGAGTCGGCGCGGGAGTGGTTCAAGCCGCCACTTCCGGGGAAGGGTGGGACGGGTGTTGGAGTTGTGTCGCGGTCTGGAGGGATGTCGTCGAGCACGGCGTATTACCTCGGGCAGGCGGGCGTGCGCATCAGCGGGATCGTGCATGTTGGTGGCGATGCGGTGCTGGGGCTACGGATTCCCGATGTCGCGCGGCTGTATCAGGCCGACCCCAAGACCGATGCGATCGTGGTCTTTGGCGAGATCGGCGGGAGCCAGGAGGAGGAACTCGCGGAGATGGCGCGGCGCGGCGAGATCACGAAGCCGATCGTCGCGTACATCGGCGGGAAGGCCGCGACGAGCGGGACACGGTTCAGCCATGCGGGGGCGATCATCGAGGGAAATCGCGGGACGCACGCGGGGAAGGTGAAGGCGCTGCGCGAGGCCGGGGCGGTGGTGGTCGAGAGTTTCGGCGAGTTGCCTGGGGCGGTGGTGGAGCGGCTGCGGAAGAGCGGCAACGACGGTGGGCCGAGCGCGAGCCTGATGACGGAGGCGGAGAAGAGGGCGGTGTGGACGACGGCGGTGACGCGGATCAGGCCGAACTCGGTAGCGGTGCGCGGGCACGACATCGCGGGGCTGATGGGGAAGGTGAGTTTCGGGGCGGCGGCGTATTTGATTTTGACCGGGGAGTTGGCGGATGAGCGTGTGGGGCGGTTGATGGACGCGATCCTGGTGAGCAGTATTGACCATGGGGCGACGCCGCCGAGCGCGCTGGCGGCGCGGACGTTGGCGAGCACCGGGGCGACCCTGAGCGCGAGCGTGGCGGCGGGGATCATGTCGATCAATCGGCACCATGGCGGGGCGATCGAGGACGCGGCGCGGTTTCTTGGGGCACTGATCGAGAGGGCGGTGAGTGACGGAAAGGCGCTTGACGATCTCGCGGTGGAGGAAGTCTCGCGGATCAAGGCGACGGGGGCGCGGGTGAGCGGGTTTGGGCATCGGATCCATACGAAGGACCCGCGAACAGCCCGACTGTTTGCGCTCGCGGCGGAGGCGGGAGTGGGCGACGAGGGTTTGACGCACGTGGCGGCGGCGCGTGCGGTGGAGCGAGCGTTTGCGGCGCTTGGGAAACCGTTGCCGATCAACGTGGATGGGGCGCTGGGGGCGATCCTTGCGGATCTTGGGTTGGATCCCAGAGTGTTCAACGGGATCTTTATGATCGCGCGGACACCTGGGCTTGTGGCGCATGTGGTGGAGGAGCAGACCCGGGAGAGGCCGATGCGGCGGATTGATCCGGTGAATCACGCGTATGACGGGCCGAGTGACGAGTGAGTGGCGTTTCGTTTGAATGGAGAGGGAGTTGTCGAAGTCGAAGAAGGAGACACAGGCGGGACGCCTGTGCCACGAGGAGTGGTAGAAGAGGAAGAGGCAGGCGGTCCGCCCTCCCTCCCCCTCCCCTGCCTCACGACGGTTGGAAGGTGTTGCACGCCGATACTGAATGAGGAGCGATTCATGAAGCACAGCGTTTCGACGATCTCGGAGTTGTTCCCGAACCTCATGGACATCAAGGACGCGGGCCTTCGCGAGAAGGTCGCGGCGGTGTGGGGGGAGGCGCTGAGCGTCGGGTGCGGCGGGAAGGGGTGGACGTTCGATGAGATCCGGGCGATTCCGTTCACGCTGCTGGCGGGGAAGATCGACCTGCGGTTTGTCGAGCACCTCAACTCGTGCTGCAAGCAGTGCATCGCGATCGCGGGGGTTCTGAAGGAGGTCTTCGGCTCGCGGATCCCCGTGAATCTCGACGTGCTGATCGCGGGGAGCCTACTCGCGGATGTCGGGAAGATGCTTGAGTTCGACAAGGACGCGAGCGGGAAGGTCGTCAAGGGGCACTTCGGCGACATGCTGCGGCATCCGTTCAGCGGCGTGGCGCTCTGCTACAAGCACGGGATCCCGGCGGAGGTGATGCACATGGTCGCGACGCACAGCCATGAAGGGGACAAGGTGGAGAGGACCATCGAGAGTTGGATCTTCCACCATGCGGACTTTGTGGACTTTGATATCGCGAAGGTGCTTGGGAAGAAGGCCGCGAGCGAGGGGGGAAAGTAAGTGCGCACGATCATTGAGCCGTTCCGCGTGAAGTCGGTGGAGCCGATTCGGATGTCCTCACGCGGGGAGCGGGAGGAGATTCTTCGGCGGGCGCACTTCAATCCGTTCCTGATCCGGGGGTCGGACGTGATCATCGACCTGCTCACCGACTCGGGCGCGAGCGCGATGAGCAGCGAGCAGTGGGCGGGGATCATGCGTGGCGACGAGTCGTACGCCGGGAGCGAGTCGTTCCACCGGTTGCGCGCGGTGCTCTCGGACCTGACGGGGTTTGAGCAGGTGCTGCCGACGCATCAGGGCCGCGCGAGCGAGCGGATTTTGTTCGAGTTGATCGGCGGGAAGGGGAAGGTGATCCCGAACAACGCGCACTTCGACACGACGCGCGCGAACGCGGAGCACTCGGGAGCGGAGGCCGTCAACCTGCCGATTCCCGAGGCGAAGGACCCGAAGAATCGTCATCCGTTCAAGGGGAATATGGATGTGAGGGCGCTCGAGGCGCTCATCGGGCGAGTTGGTCGCGAGAACATCCCTGTCGTGATGATGACGGTGACGAACAACACGTGCGGTGGGCAGCCGGTGAGCCTGGAGAACATGCGTGAGGTGCGTCGCGTGTGCGATCGTCATCGCCTGCCGTTCTTTCTGGATGCGTGCCGATTCGCGGAGAACGCGTGGTTCATCAGGCAGCGTGAGGAGGCGTGCCGGGGGATGACCGCAAGGCAGATCTCTCGGGCGATGTTCGAACTCGCCGACGGGGCGACGATCTCGGCGAAGAAGGACGGGCTGGTGAACATCGGCGGGCTGCTTCTGATCCGCGACCAGGATCTGTTCCAGCGGGCGTGCAACCTGCTCATTCTCACCGAAGGGTTCGTGACGTATGGCGGGCTGGCGGGGCGCGACCTCGAGGCGATGGCGCAGGGGTTCATCGAGGTGATGGACGAGGGGTATCTGGCGTATCGCATCCGCAGCGCGGAGTATCTGGGCGAACGGCTGCTCAATGCCGGGATCCAGATCATCGAGCCACCGGGCGGGCACGCGATCTACATCGATGCGTCGAGTTTCGCGCCGCACATCCCGCGGGCGCAGTTTCCCGGGCAGGCGCTGGTGTGCGGGCTGTATCGCCTCGGCGGGATCCGGAGTTGCGAGATCGGGAGCGTGATGGCCGGGCCGAGTCGGACGCCGGACATGGAACTCGTGCGGCTGGCGCTGCCGCGGCGGGCGTACACGCAGAGCCACTTTGATTATGTGGCCGAGGCATGCGTGGAGTTGCACGAACGGCGGTCGGAGTTGAAGGGGCTGAGGATTGTCGAGGCGCCCGAGGTGCTGCGGCACTTTACGGTGAAGTTTGTGGAAGTGTGACGCGGCAGGTGATCTCATGTCTGGTGTGCCGTAGAGGAGACGGAGTAGACCCAGGCGGGACGTCTGTGCCACGAGATCGGATAGGTCGCGGCCTGTGCCGCTCATGAGAGAAGGAGTGCCCCATGGCATCGGGACTGACGCTGGTGGAGAAGTTGGCGACACGTCACGCGGAGGGCGTCGCGACGGGTGCGTTTGTTCGCAGCGGCGACTTCGTGCTCATCCGCCCGCGTCACATCATGACGCACGACAACACGGGGGCGGTGATCCCGAAGTTTAAGGAGATCTTCAAGGCCGCGGGGAAGACGCCCAAGATCCACGACCCGCACCAGCTAGTGTTCGCGATCGATCACGACATCCAGAACGTGACGGCGGAGAACCTCGGGAAGTACGCGAAGATCGAGTCGTTCGCGAACGAGCATGGCATCGACTTCTATCCGGCGGGCACGGGGATCAGCCACCAGGTGATGGTCGAGCAGGGGTATGTGCGGCCCGGGACGATGGTCGTAGGGAGCGACAGCCACTCGAACCTGTATGGAGCGCTCTGTTGCCTGGGGACGCCGGTTGTTCGAACCGATGCGGCGAGTTTGTGGGCGATCGGGACGACGTGGTGGCAGGTGCCGCCGGTGGCGAGGGTACGGCTCAAGGGGCGACTCGCGCCGGGCGTTGTGGGGAAGGACGTGATCGTCGCGCTCTGCGGCGTGTTCAATCAGGACGAGGTGCTGAACCACGCGGTGGAGTTTGTCGGCGAGGGCGTGAAGGGCCTGAGCATCGACCAGCGGATGAGCATCTCGAACATGACGACCGAGTGGGGCGCGTTGGCGGGTGTCTTTCCGTTTGATGAGACGCTGCGGGATTATCTGCTCGAACGGTCTTCCTATTTTTCAGCCGGAAAGCGCCCCGGCGTGCGGCGGGAGGGGTCGCGGAGCGGATACACCACGATCGACGTCGAGGCGATGTGGAACGATCGCGCGTGGATGGCGGCCGATGCGGACGCAAAGTATGCCGTGGATCTGGAGATTGATCTCTCGACGATCTCGCCGACGGTCTGCGGGCCCAACAGCGTGAAGACGATGCACGCGGTGCGTGAACTCGAAGCGAGGCGCGTCCCGATCCAGAAGGCGTGGCTGATGTCGTGCGTGAACGCGCGGTATGAGGATCTCGCCCTCGCGGCGGGGATCGTGCGTGGGCAGAAGGTCGCGCGGGGCGTCGAGTTCTATCTCGCGGCGGCGAGCGCGGACGTGCAGGCGCGGGCGACGCGCGACGGGCACTGGCAGGCGCTCGTCGAGGCGGGGGCGATCGAGTTGCCGCCGGGGTGCGGCACATGCATCGGGCTTGGGAAGGGGACGATCAAGGCGGGCGAGGTCGGGATCAGCGCGACGAATCGCAACTTCGAGGGTCGTATGGGCGACAAGAGCGGGCAGGTGTATCTCGGGTCGCCGGCCGTCGTCGCGGCGAGCGCGATCGCGGGGTATATCTGTGCACCCAAGGGCACAACATCCGCGACGTTGCCGCATGGCGATCGAGAGGGACCGGTGTCGAGCGTGGTCGTCGCGACATCGTCGTCATCTTCATCTCCATCCAACTCTGCCAACTCCCCCACTGCCGCGGCGTCGGGTTCGTCGAGCGAGACGATCCCCGGTTTCCCGGCGCGGGTGAAGGGGCGGGCGTGGTTCCTGGATCATGACAACCTGAACACCGACGGGATCTACGCGGGCAAGCACACGTACAACGACGCGCTCACGAAGGAGCAGATGGCGCAGGTGATCTTCGAGAACTACGACGCCGACTTCCGCACGCGGGCGCGGGGGGGCGACGTGGTGATCGGCGGGCTGAACTTTGGGACGGGCTCGTCGCGTGAGCAGGCGGCGACGGCCCTCAAGCACTTCGGGATTCCCTGCGTGATCGCCGCGAGTTTCAGCGAGACGTACAAGCGGAACGCGTTCAACAACGGGTTCGTGGTGTTTGAGTGCCCGGCGCTGGTGGAGCACCTGCGGCTGGGCGCGAGCGGGACGGCACGGACGATCGATGCCGGGGAGATCGAGATCGATTTCGGGAGGGGCGTGCTGTCGCTGAGGCCGGTTGGGGGAGCGGGGGGAGAAGGTGGCGGTGGGAAGTCGGCGACGGCGGAGACGTTCGCGTTCACGGCGCTCAGCCGGGTGGCGCAGGAGTTGGTGGTGGCGGGCGGGGCGGAGGCGATGGTGGCGGCGCGGTTGAGGCGGATGTAGGGATGGAGCGCGTGGACGGGTCCGATCGTCGCCGGCGTGAACGGCACCAACGTCCGAGGAGGACAGGGTGGACGTGGAGAAGAGGAAGGGCCGGACTTTGGTGGCACGGTCGGCGACAGGTGCGGCGGGCGTGCACTCCAGAACGGCCCATCTCGGCGGGTGGTGTGGGCCTGATCCTGCCTTGGCGCCATCAGTCGGCGGCACCAGCGGCGGGCGGATCGGGCTGACTGATGCCGGGCCTCGTGGACTCAATGTGGTCGAGGCACCTCGACGCTGCTCATACGGCACGATTCGACGCCCCCTCCACCCCCACCCCCCCCACCACCACCACCACCCCAAAGCCACGTCGAGTCGTGGCACCCGTCAAGACCAACTACTCCAGCACGAAACTCGCGACTTCCCTCGCGCTGTATCGCTCTGTCTCCTCGCCCATGTGGGAGCCGGTGCAGCGGAAGCCGCACCGTTCAAGGACGCGGGCCGAGGCTCCGTTCGCGCGGGCGGTCGTCGCGTGCAAGGGCCTGACCTTGACCTCCTGAAGAAGCAACTCCAACGCCCGCGTCGCGATGCCTCGGCCCCAGTGGCGACGGGCGATGTTGTATCCGACCATGTCCAGCCCCTCGGCCTGGAACACGTTCACGCTCCCCACAATCTCCACGATCCCGTTCTCCCTCGCTTCGATGGTCCGCGGAATGATCTTCGGGTTTGCGAAGATGCCCTCCCAGTGCGTCATGAACGCTTCTCGAGTGCGTGGCTTGGTGCCCGCCATGTCGCACGATTCCGGGTCTGAGTCCATCTCGTACAGCCTCGGCACGTCCGCGGCCATGGTCGGCCGGATCCAGAGCGATCTCTCGCGCCAGCCCCAGTTCGCCCCGCGATCGCGCCCGCGATTGAGGTCTTTGCTGAAAATCACCGTCGCGTGGGGCGTCCTGCCGTCGGTGTCGACGGCAAACCGCGGGATCTCGCCGACTCGGGTCCAGCCGACAGCGTGGTAGAGTCGTTCGGCGGGGCCGCCCTTCTTGGCGTCGAGGGTGAGGAGCGTGAAGCCGGCGGCGAGGGACTCGCGTTCGATGGCGTGCATGAGGGTGCGGGCGAGGCCGAGGCGGCGGGCCTGGCGGTGGACGATGAGTTTGCAGACCTCGGCGCGGTGGGGCTGATTCGGGGCCCACGCGGGGTGGGCCTGGACCGTGGCGATGATCTCGCGTGAGATTGGATCACGGGCGGCGAGGAGGATGGGGGCTCGCTTTGGATCGGTGCGTGCGGACGCGAGCGTGGATCGCCACCACGCGAGGGCGCGATCGTGGGAAAGGGGCGCGAGGAAACTGACGGCGGCGCCGGAGTCCACGGCATCGACCAGGAGCGTGGCGAGGGCGCTTTGGTCCTGCTCGGTGACGGCGGAGGGGTCGAGGCGTTCGATAGTGTGGGGAGGCATGGTTGGTGGATCGCGTTCGAGGATCTCCATGGTGATTGTACAGGTAACGTGCGTGAGGAAGAGGAATGTGCTTCACTGAGTGGGAGAAGCGATTCTTGGTGGGAGTTTCTACGGTGAATGGAGGTGATGGAGGGTGAGAATCCCCACGCGGAGCGTGGGGGTACACAAGGCGTGCACGTCCGATCGCTCGAGTTGTGCGTGGCGCGAACTACACTGTGGCGGTGGAAACACGCGAGTTCTCAGGGCGGGATCGGGGCGAGACGCGCGGGGAGACGCGGGAGTGGCCGCGTGGGGAGCCCGCGGCGGAGGGTGATGGCGTCGGCGAGAACGAGTCTGGTGCGGGCATCGACCGTGGGGGCGCGTCGACAGGGCGTGGAAGGGGGCGACCGTTGGAGGTTCGTAGAGATGAGACCGCGCCTGTGGATCGGTGGTTGGTCGAGCATGGGGATGTTCTGTGGGCGTTTGTGCTGGCACGTGTGGGTGGGGTTCGAGGGGCGAGCGTGGCCGAAGATGTGGTGCAGGAGACATTGATTGCGGCGATGGGTGCGTGGGGGACGTTCGCAGGGGCGTCAAGTGAGCGAACGTGGCTCTTGGGGATCGCGGCGCACAAGTGCGCGGACCATGTGCGGAGTGCGCGGCGGCGGGCGCGGCACGAGCGGGCTTTCGCGGCCGAGCAAGCGGGCGAGGCGGGGATGTATGGCGTGGGTACGACCGAGGATGCCGCGGACCGTTCGTGGTCTTTGCACTTTGATGAGAAGGGCAGTTGGAAGCACGTGCCTCACGCATGGGGGCTGTCGGCGTCTTCGGCTGGGGAGCGGGCGGAGTTGATGCGGATACTGCGATCGTGCATGGACGAGCTGCCGGCGTCGCTGTTGGAGGTTGTGTGGCTTCGCGACTTACTGGACGTGCCCAGCGACGAGGCGTGCAAGGCGATGGGGATCACGGCGACAAATCTGTGGACGCGAGCGCACCGGGCTCGGAGCGCGCTTCGCGAATGCGTGGAACGCGGGCTGGGGTTTGATGAACCCGGAGAGTCATGCGGGCCTGCGGCGAAGGAGTCGAAGCGGGCGAAGAAGTCGTCGCGTGCTGGACCACGGAGGGCATCGGGGGGACCAGAATGATCCGCGTGGTCAGGGACATCGTGCGTGTTCTGGGCATGGCCTGCAGGGACCACACGGTTCTGTTGACGCGGCAGGTGGAGGGTGGGTTGTCGCGCGGTGAGGCGATTGGGCTGCGGATTCACGTTGTGTATTGCCGCGGGTGTCGTCGGTTCCGGCAGCAAGTGCAGTTGCTCCACGAACTGTCGCGGGCGATGGGGCGCGAGGAGCGGCTGGCGGCGAACGAGCGGGGGATGCCTCGTGAGGTTCGTGGGCGGCTTCGACGGGAGATGGAACGGTCGCGAGAGTCGTGATGGAGCCCGGCTCCGGAGAGCGCGGCGTGTGTGATCCCGCGGCTTGATCGGGCGCGGGGATCCGTGTGATTTCCATCTCGGCCTCGAGGTTCAGCGCGAACGGCACGCTTGGGATTGCGTGAGGCGTTGAAATTCTTAGGTGGCCGTGCAAGGTCGCGCGTTGGGCGGCGACTCACGCTCGGAGAGATGACAGGCACCGCGGTGGCCTCGCGTGCGGGGCGTGGCTCGATTGAGGCATGCTCATGCGAGTTTCGGTGCGGCTCCAACTCATTGCAACCCGATGGACGCGCCGGCTTGGCGCTGTGTGACTGGTATCGCTCCGTCGGGTGTGTTTCGGCGTGTTATGGAGTGCGGGTTCGCGTGCACTCTCCGTATCTCAAGACTCTCGTCGGGGTTGTACTTGACTCTCCATGTGGAGAAGTGAGGAGTGATTATGATTCGCCATGGGTATGGGTTTGTCGGGTTGGTAACGGTGGTGAGCATGGGTGCGTTGGCGGCGGCGGCGGGCGCGCAGCCGGTGCAGGTTCGGGTGACGGTGCACAACATGGCACCGGCGAACAGCGTCTCGTTCGCGCCGCTGCGTGTCGGGTTCGGGAACGGGACCTTCGATGCGTTCAATAACACTCAGCAGGCGTTTCTGCTCGGAAACCCGACGCTGGCGACGGCACCGATCGTGACGATCGCCGAGGGCGGGAGCGGCTCGACGTGGTTTCCCGCGTTCATGGCGGCGGAGCCGAACGCCGTGCTGGGGACCGTGGTTCCCGATCCGGCGGGGCCGCTGATGCCGGGGCAGATGGCGAGCGCGACGTTCACGGTTGATCCATCGGTCAACCGGTTCTTCACGTTCGCGTCGATGGTCGTTCCGAGCAACGATCACTTCATCGGCAACGACAGCCCGACGCAGCACATGCTCTTTGATGCGTCGGGGAATCTCAATATCACATCGATCTCGCAGTTCGGGTCGAGCATCTGGGACGCGGGGTCCGAGGTGACCAACGCGGCGAACGCGGCGTTCCTGGCAGGCGGCGTGAACGACAACCGGATCGATGAGAACGGCGTGGTGGGCTTCAACTTCGATCGGCTCGACGCCTTCAACGGGATGACGACGGCCGCGGGGTATGTGTTCGATCGGCAGTTCTCGGCGAGTGACGAGGTGTATCGGATCTCGTTTGCGATCGTGCCGGCGCCTGGGGCGATGGGGCTGCTGGCCTTGGGCGGCCTGGGGATGATGCGCCGGCGTCGGTAGCTTGGTTCGAGTCACTTGAGAGTTCCTTCCCACCACCCCCTCGAGCGTCGAGGTGGTGGTGGTTTGCGTTCGGCAATTGATGCGGCTGGCTGTGGACTCGCATCGTTCGGATGGCACATCTACACTCCATCGCTACGGTGCGAGTTATTCCCCGGGTGTGGAAGAACCGGCCGTGGACGGCGCGCCGCGGATGAGTCGAATGCGCGGCTCCCTTGATGTTCCCCTAATCCGAAGGAGCATGAGTCTTATGGCCAAGTTCTCAATCGCGTGGATGCCCGGCGACGGGATCGGCAACGACGTCATGGAGGCGACGCGGATCGTTCTTGACGCGCTGAAACTCGATGCCGAATACATCCACACCGACATCGGCTGGGAGTTCTGGTGCAAGGAGGGGAACGCCCTTCCGGACCGTTCGATCGAGATCCTCAAGAAGACGACGTGCGGCCTCTTCGGCGCGATCACGAGCAAACCCCAGGACGAGGCGAAGCAGGAACTCGCGCCGGAACTGAAGGACAAGAAACTCGTCTACTTCAGCCCGATCGTGAAACTGAGGCAGATGTTCAACCTGCACACGAACATGAGGCCCTGCAAGAGTTATGAGGGCAATCCGCTCAACTATCGCGGGACGGCGATCGCGAATCCTCCTGGCGCGGACGGCAAGATCAAGGATGTGATGATCGACCAGGTCGTCTTCCGCGAGAACACGGAAGGGTCGTATGGCGGCGTGGAGTTTTTCCCGCTCCCGGAGCCGGTGTACACGGCGCTGTGCGCGAACCCGAAGATGAAGCCGTGGAAGGACAAGGGGCTGGAGAACGTCGCGCTCTCGACGCGGATCGTGAGCGTGCAGGGGTGCACGAGCATCTGCCGGCAGGCGTTCGAGTTCGCCAAGCGCACGGGGCGCAAGCGTGTGACGCTGGTCGAGAAGCCCAACGTGCTGCGCGAGACGGGCGGGCTGATGACGCGCGTCTTCCGGACACTGGGCGAGGAGTACAAGGCGCATGGCATCTGGGCCGACGAGGCGAACATCGACGCGATCTGCATGTGGATGTTCAAGAACCCGCAGGACTACAGCGTCTTGGTCGCGGAGAACATGTTCGGCGACATCGTGAGCGACCTGTGCGCGGGTCTGGTGGGCGGGCTGGGCTTTGCGCCGAGCGCGAACCTGGGCGACACGTACGCCGTCTTCGAGCCGACGCACGGGAGCGCGCCGAAGTATGCCGGTCAGTACAAGGTGAACCCGCACGCGATGCTGCTGACGGCGAAGATGATGCTGGATTGGCTTGGGGACGGGAACGGCCACCCCGCCGGCGGCGGCAAAGGCGGTGCCGCGGAGAAGCAGATGGCCGCACGCCTCGAGGCCGCCGTCGCTCGCGTCATCAAGGAGGGGAAGGTCAAGACCTACGACATGGGCGGGAAGAACACGACGATGGAGGTGGCGAAGGAAGTGGCGCGGTATGTGGGGTGAACTCGATCGACTGCGGACAGCAACGCCTCTAACGAGAATCCTCCCATGCCCAAGGTCCGCGTCGCCGGGTTCTCCATCTCGCTCGATGGCTTTGGCGCGGGGCCCAGCCAGGGCCTCGACCAGCCGCTGGGCGTTGGGGGGCCGCAACTCTTCCGGTGGATGTTCCCCACGCGGTTCTTCCATGAGATGACGGGCCAGCCGGGGGGTGAACTCGGCATCGACCACGACTTTGCCGTGCGGGCGATGAGCGGATTCGGGGCGTTCATCCTGGGGCGGAACATGTTCGGGCCGCAGCGTGGACTGTGGACCGACGACCAGTGGAAGGGCTGGTGGGGGCCGAATCCGCCGTACCACGCGCCGACGTTTGTGCTCACGCACCACCCGCGTCCGCCGATCGAGATGGAGGGCGGGACCACGTTTTGCTTCGTGACCGATGGCGTCGAATCGGCGCTCTCGCAAGCGAGAAAGGCCGCCGGAACAAGGGACGTGAAGATCGCCGGCGGCGCGTCCACCGTGCGGCAGTACCTCGCACTGAACGCGATCGACGAGATGCACCTGGCCCTCTCGCCCGCGGTGCTGGGGGATGGCGAGCCGCTCCTCGCCGGGATCGACCTGCAGAGGCTGGGGTTCACGGTCGCCGAGCACGTCTCGACCGCCGCGGCGATGCATTAGGTTTTGAGGCGGGAGTAGCAGGCGGGCAACGCGCCGGTTCGACTGCCCCTCCGACCCCCCACTATCGCCGCACCCCTACCCTCCCTTCATGACCACCGGCAACACCGTTCGTCTGCATCGCGTCCTCAAGGCTCCGCCGTCGCGGGTCTACGCGGCGATGACCGATCCGCGCGCGATGGTGAAGTGGATGCCGCCCTTCGGGTTCGTCGGCGAGATGCACACACGCGACGGTCGCGTGGGCGGCTCGTATCGCATGTCGTTCACGAACCTCGGCACGGGGCAGACGCACGCCTTCGGAGGGACGTATCTCGAGTTGGTCAAGAACGAGAGGATCGTCGTCACCGACCGCTTCGTCGACCCCAATCTCCCCGGCGAGATGCGCGTGACGACGACGCTAAGGCCCGTCTCCTGCGGCACGGAGATCACCATCACACAGGAGAACATCCCCAGCGTCATCCCCATCGAGATGTGCACGCTGGGGTGGCAGGAGTCGCTGATCCAGTTAGCGTGGCTGGTGGAGGCGCAGGTGGAGTAGTTGCGGCACGCTTGAATCCGATCCAAAGACACGATCGATTCGCGTCGCGACTCTGTCCATATCACCGAGCGTGATTCTCCGTCGATTGACGCTCACTCTCCAGGTAGCGTGTGCCCGTTAAGCGTGAGCGTCGCCTCGACGGTCGTGATGTCGGCGAGAATCTGCAGAGTAACATCCGCCCCCTCGGGAGTGCCCTTGGCGAGGAGGAACTGCGTCCCGAATCGATCGGCGCTCGTGTAGTGGGCCCTACCCCTGAACTGCGGCGGGCGTGGGGCGATGGAGTAGAGCAGTTCTTCAACGCCGCGCGGGCGAATATCCAAATATGGTCCCATGCCAGACGGGCTGGACCAGCGTGCTTCCGCGTTCAATCTTCGAGCGATGGACTCTCGATCTTGGTCCATGAACTCGTCGGTGCCAGCACGATGGTCTCCTTTGTTGCCGCGACTCGCATCCTCACAATGAGCGTCGCGTCGATCGTGCGTGCCCGACGCGGCGGCACCGCGACAAACCATCGAACCGAGGGTGCCGTGTCGTGCATCAGGAGCGAGCGATCGGTCCACGATTTCGGGTTGGCGCCAACATCCTTGATCATCGCCGCAAGGAGATCTGTGCCGAGGTCGTCCATGACGCTCGCTGAGACGATCTCCACGCTCACTAGTCGAGAACTCGCGGGCACGTTCTCGAGCGTCAGGTCCATGGCGAGCCAGTTGCCGTGCGGCGGGCCACCTTCGGTACCGACGAACGTCGCCTCGAGCGGCGCGTCGTTCTCCAACGATTGTCGAGACTCGCGCGTCCTGAGAAGACGAAGCGTCGACGCCAGGGGAGCCGCATCAGGTTCATTGGACAACCCGTTGAGCAGAACCTCGTGTCCAGCATCGGGATACTCGCCGGTTCCTGATGAAGCCTCGAACGATGCCGGCGTCATCGTGGCAAGAAGTGACCCAGTACGTTCGCCGTGGATCAGCCGCGCGGAGAGCAAGAATACGAGTAGGCCAACGGCAATCAGTTTGTAGGGCGTGAGAGACACGGGTTGGCCGTTGAAGGTCATATCGAGATCGTACAGTTGAACGGGGGCATGGCGCTGAACTCGCGCCGCCGAAATCCGCCCCCCGCTCCGTTTCTTCGGACTTCAGCATGTGGGGCATCTCGTGGCCCGAACGCCCATTCATCTCATAACGCCGAACGGCACCAAAATCTGGTGAGGCAGCGAAGAGAAGGAGACCGAGGAATGGATGGACATTTGGTGAAACGGGGCAGAGGTTCAAGAGCATGGACCAATGGCAGGCCGGTACCCTAACTCTACCCAAACCGAAACCATGTAGTCCTACTCGTGCTCTCACCCGCCCATTGCCCTCCCGCCGGGAACCGCTACTATTCCGACCCTACCCGGCTTGCCCCGACTGATACGGGATGCCGGGCGGTTGTCCCGATCGATCTGTCCCTGATCCACAGAAGCCTGAGCCAGAAAAGCCAGAACCGACCATGCCCACGATCAACCAACTCGTCCGCAAGCCCCGCTCCGCCTCGACCGCCAAGTCGAAGGTGCGTGAACTCGATCTCGCCCCGATGAAGCGTGGCGTGTGCCTGGTCGTCAAGACCACGACGCCCAAGAAGCCCAACTCGGCCCTCCGAAAGATCGCCAAGGTCCGCCTGTCGAACGGCAAGGAGATCTCGGCGTACATCGGCGGCGAGGGGCACAACCTGCAGGAGCACTCGATCGTCCTCGTCCGAGGCGGCCGCGTGCGTGACCTTCCCGGTGTGCGCTACCACATCGTCCGCGGCGCCATCGACTGCAAGGGCGTCGACGGCCGCAAGCAGGGACGCTCGAAGTATGGCGCGAAGCGCGGCAAGGCGAGCTAAGCCTTCTTTGCAAACAGTGTTCAATCACGGGCGGTCGGAGACGATCGTCCGGTGAGTTTCGTGAGTTGACAATCTGAGGTCTCGCCGCCGTGGCGGGATCAATGGGCAGTAATCGCGACGAGTTCCCAGCCCGGGCCGGCGCGGTGAACAGTGACGCGGGAAGGACTTTTCCACCCCGCCCAGCCAAGGAGTTTCGAGAATGGGCCGCAAGAGTTTTACCGCCGCACCCACGCAGTTGAAGCCCGATCCCCGTCACGGCGATCTGGTCCTCTCCCGCTTCATCAACTGCATCATGTACGACGGGAAGAAGTCCGTCGCCCAGCGCGTCGTCTATGACGCGCTCGAGAACATCCAGGGCAAACTCGCCAAGGAGACCGACCCCGCCGCCCCCAAGGAGGCGATCGATATCTTCCGCATGGCGATCGAGAACGTGAAGCCCTTCGTCGAGGTGCGCAGCAAGCGCATCGGCGGTGCGAACTACCAGGTGCCGATGCAGGTCAACCGCAAGCGTCAGCAGTCGCTGGCGTTCCGCTGGATCCTCGAGGCGGTCCGCGGCGAGCGTGGCCGCCCCGTCGCCGCCCGTCTCGCCGACGAGCTCTACAACGCGGCGAAGAAGGAAGGCAAGGCCATGAACACGCGGGAGCAGACGCACCGCATGGCCGAGGCCAACCGCGCCTTCGCCCACTTTGCGAACTAACCGAGTTCCAGACACAAAAATGAAACGCGGAAGCCGGGTTGGCTTCCGCGTTTTTCATTGGTCGCGTGCTGCAGCGAAGAGATGAAGGGGTGGAGAGGTAGATTGTGTAGCAGGCAGGCGGGCCGCCTGCTCCACGAGATGGCGTAGGGCTCAGAACCTCGGCGCGCCCGCGGGCTCGGCCGGCTCCGCGTTCATCTCGTCATCCATTCCGGGCTCCCTGCCCTTGTTCGACATCTCGCTGATGAAGGCAAGGACATCGGAGGGCATGACCATCCGTGCGTGGAACCCACCCGCGTCGGTCGTGGCCCCGAAGCCGATGGGCGAGAGCGATTCGGGAACCTCGAAGGGCGACTCGCCCATGAAGGCCATCGTCGCGTCGTGGGCGGATTGCACGATCTCGCGGCTGCCCAGGTACAACTCCATGGTTCGTCCCTTGGGGAGCATCCCGGCGACGCGGGCGACGTCGGTGTTTAGCGCGAGCCCGGGGCCGCCCTCGGCGGACTCGATCGTCGCTGTGAGAAGTGGCGTGTTGGGAGACATCGTGAACGCGAGGCCCGACCGCGTGGTCGCGAGATACCCCTTCATCTGGCCCTCGGGCCCGAACAGCATCGGGCCCATCATCTGCATGGCCATGCCCGCTTGGCTCTCAGGATCAACGTCCATGCCCATGGTCCAGACGTCGACCATGCGCCCGGCGACTTCCTTGGACGATGGGGCGAATGAGGTCTTGAAGGTCATGCCCTGTTCGGTGACGTCGTTCATCTTCGTCAGCATGTTGGCGTAAGCAGCCTTGAGGGCCTGGGGGTCCGTGGAGGTGATGACCTGCGACATCTTGGAGAAGAGCCCGGCAGAGAGGTCGATCGTGCCGAGAGAAGCGGCATGCCCGTCCGCGAGAGCGATGATCTCGGGTCCCAAGCCCATCGGAAGGCTGGACATGCTGCCGCCGAGATGCTGTGAGAACTCGAGCCACTTCGTCATCGCACGCTTCAGGTTGGCGTCGTGCATGTCCATGGCGTAAGCGGCGACAAAGGGCTGGTTGGGGAGCTTGGCGATGAGCGATGAGGTGTTGCCCTCGCTGGAGAAGTATCCGGCCGTCTCGGTGCCCCGTGTGAACTGGACGCCGACATCCATGAAACCGGCGGCGTCGGTGAGCTTCATCCCGAGGACCGCGGCCTGCGCGTCGCGGACGAGCGTGTCGCCGATGTCGAACATGCTCCCCATCATCGCGGCGAAGTCCATCCCATTGCCCATCTGGGCGAATGCCTCGATCGTCTCGGGATTCTCGGCCGCCTCCTTCATCGCCTGTCGCCCCTCGCCAAGGCCGGCCTCGAGCAACGGACGGAGCACGTTCATGTTGGCGACGACGAACGCATCGTTGGCGTCGGCGACACGCATGCCGATCGAGCCAAGGGTCTTCTCGTGGACGGCGTTCTGCCCTGACGAAGGAGCAAACGCGGCGAGGTCCTCGGCATTGTCGCAGATCGCGGCAAACGAGGAGCCGGCCTTGCGGATCTGCGACGTGAAGTCACCGAACGTGATCTCGCTCGTCGCCGCGTTCGGATCGCCGCCACCGGCCTTTACGAACGCCGCGTAATCGGTCACGGGAATAAGGATCACCGAGGCCCGCGCCTCATCCTCGACCATCCCATCCTCCTCAGGATCGGCGATCTTCTCGGGTGGATAGATGACCATCGCCATCGAGCCGTCGCGGTTGACGCCGGGGAGCGCCATCGCGTTCTCGAGGTCGCTGAACCCGTCGAGTTCCTCCTGAGGCACCATCAGGGTTTCCATAAGCCCCTGCACGCGGTCCTTGAACTGCCCCACGTTCCGAACGCTCAGGACGATCGGCGAATCCCCAGGGACAAGATCCATCGCCTTGGGGAGGTCGGCCAGACCACAACTCGCCCCGGCGAGCAGCCCAAGAACCAACGCCACCTTCGTTGAATATCCCGAGTACATTCGCGCCACGATCATGTGAATCCGTCCCTTTCTCGATGCCCAAATGGGCAAGGCGTCCTTCGTGTCCTTAGGTGATGCGCGTGCATCACGTCGCATTCATCAAACAGTAGTCGCCGCCTCGGGCCTCGTGTCCCTGCCGCGATCGATCCCAAGCGAGGCCGTCGCCGCGACTTCACACACGTTGTTCGTGACTCAAACCCGGCGATTGCATAAGACTCTTCGAGTTCTTTACGCAGACGCGACATACCGAACCAACCCCGATCGCACCGCCCTTGTGTGACTCACTCTCGTTCCTGGCCAAGAGGTGTTTCTTCTTCCTCATCGTCGGCGAAGTCGAACTCCTCGTCCTCGGCGACGAACTCCGGGCCTTCGTCCTCGTCTGATTCCGTGTCGTCCATCTCATCGACAGCATTCGATTCGTGCTCATCGTCGAGTGTGGCGTCGTCCTCCGACTCCTCCACATCCTCAGATACACCATCGGTCGATGACTCGACTTCGGCGTCATTGGAGGCTGAGGACGAGTCGTCAAAGAGCCGCGCGTTCTTGTCCGGCCCGTCGGCCTCGAGCGATCCGCCCTGCTCCTTCGCCAATCGCTTCATCGTTTCCCAATCGTCGATCGTGATCAGCACATCACGCGCGACCGATCCCTTGTGATCGGAGATGATTCCCGCGATCCCCATAAGGTCGATCAGGCGGCTCGCGCGCGTGTATCCGATCGCCAGCCGTCGCTGGAGCAAGCTCACGCTCCCGCGACGCGTCTCCAGCACGATCTCCACGGCCCGCGGGAAGAGCGGATCCTCCTGCGCCGCCGCGAGCGATGCCGACGAGTTGTTCTGGCTCTGGAGGATGCGGTCCTCGTCGTTGAGGTTCCCCAGGCCCGAGCCATCCTCGCTGCGGCGAATCTGTAGGAGTTGTCGCTCGAAAGAAGGCCCGGCGATGTCCCGCATGAATCTCACGACGCGCCGGATCTCGAGATCATCCACCAGCGTTCCCTGTGACCGTGTGAGTTTGCTCGAACGCGGCGAGAGGAAGAGCATGTCGCCATGCCCCAGCAGCAACTCGCCGCCCTTCTGGTCGAGCACGATCCGCGAGTCCATCCCACTCGCCACCTTGAACGCGATGCGGCACGGCATGTTCGCCTTGATCAACCCCGTCACCACGTTCGCCTGCGGACGCTGCGTCGCGAGGATGAGGTGGATGCCGACCGCCCGTGCCTTCTGCGCAATCCGAATGATGTGGCTCTCGACCTCCTTCGCCGTCATCATCAGGTCGGCGAGTTCGTCGATGATGAACACCATGTACGGCAACTTCCGCGGGATCTTCGCCTCCTGCTCGGGAGTCGTGACGCCCAGCCGATCCTTCAGCTCGTCGAAGGGCAAATCGTTGTACGTCGCGATATCGCGGCATCCCGCCTCGGCGAGCAACTCGTACCGCTCGTCCATCTTCACCGTCGCCCACTCGAGAATCGCCGCCGCCTTCCCCATCTCCGTCACCACCGGGCACATCAGGTGCGGAATGTCACGGAACTGCGACATCTCCACCATCTTCGGGTCCACGAGCACGAGCTTCAGTTCGCTCGGCTTCTTCGTGTACAGGAAACTCATGATGATCGTGTTCATGCACACGCTCTTGCCAGAGCCTGTCGTGCCCGCGATCAGCATGTGCGGCATCTGCGTCAGGTCCGCGATCAGCGGCTGCCCGCTCGCGTCCTTCCCCAGGAACATCGGCAGGCGCATCTTCTCCGTCAGATCCGTCTGGCTCATGAGTTCCTTGAGACGCACTTTCTCCTTGTGCGCATTGGGAACCTCGATGCCGATGGTGTCGCGCCCGGCCTGGTTCGGCACGATGCGGATGTTGATCGCCTTGAGCGCCCGCGCGATGTCGCTGCTGACGGCCTGGATCTGCGCCACCTTCGTCCCCGGCGCCAGACGAACATCAAACAGCGTGATCACCGGGCCCGACTCGATGCCGACGACGTTGCCATCGATGCGGTACTGTTCGAGCGCCGACTCCAAGGCCGCCGCCTGCTCGCGGACATACTCCTCGAGCTTCAGATTGAAGTTCTCCTCCGGGTTCTCTAGAAGATCCAATCCGGGGAACTGATACGGCTTCGGCGGCGGCGCGGGCGGCACGGGGGCCGCGTTCTCGTCCTGCGCACGCTGTGCCATCGCCGCGGCTGGGGCGTTCTGCTCGCCCGCCTCTTCCTCAGAGCCGTCCTGCGACCTCAGCCCAGACAGATCCGCGTCCGTGGCGATCTGCTTGTCCTTCTGCCCGAAGACCACCGGCAACTTCGCGATCTTCGCCCGGAGTTCCTCCGTTGTCGTCCCCTTGGCCGCGGGAGCCGAATCGCTCGACGCATCGTCGACTTCATCGGTGTCGTCATCACCCTCGTCGTCGGAGTCGTCGGCCATCGCCGACACCTCGCGGAGGTCATGGGGCACACGTGCCTCGCCGATCTCGTCTCGCTCGAGCGCCTCCTCCTCGCCCACCTCGTCCGTCCCCTGGATGGTCGAGACCAGATCATCAAGCGACTTGCCCCTCCGACGACGCGCCGGCACCCCAACGCCGTTCGCCAACGAACGCTGGTCGTCCAGATCATCCGTGCGAACCAGCAGCGGCGAGCGGCTCTTCCGCCCCGCGAAGAGACTCGTAAAGCCCTTCCACAATCCGCCCGCGCCACGTCCACCGGCATTGATCGCCACCGCCCCCGCGCGAACACCCATCGTCCCCGCCGTCGAAGCGCCCGCCGCCAACGCCGGTGCCCCGCGCTCGCGCGTCACACGCCATCCCCACGAGGCCAGCGCGATGATCCACTGATCGAGGCACACGACCGCGCCGACTATGAGCGCGAGCATCGCGATGATCCCGCTGCCCAGCGTGCCGAACCGCTGCACCAACTCCGCCGTCGCCACCACGCCGACCTTCCCGCCGGCAAGCCCCGGGAACGGCCCGCTCCCCGAAAACAACAGTGCCTGCGTCGACGCCACCGCCGCCACCATCAAGGACAATCCCAACGCCCGCACCGCCACATTCGCGATCTCGCGCCAGAACCCGCGCCCCGGTTCCGAGACCAGCGCCCAGAACAATCCGATCCCCACCACGCCCACCAGCACATACGCCCCGGCGCCAAGCACCCAGATCATGTGATACGCGGTCCACGCCCCCACGCCGCCGCACCAGTTCTTCACCGGGTTGTTCGCGGGCGAGACCAGATGCGTCGGCGGATCACCGGCATTGAACCCAATCAGGCTCCCGACGACAAAGACCCAGACACCGATCAAGGCGATCAGGAAGAGCCGCTGACCGACGAGGTTCCAGTCAACCCCGCCCCCAACCCCAGCACTCTTCCCCCCACCGCCGGTCGACGACCTCGCACTCCGCACCGCCCCCTTCGTGGAGCCAGACGCGCGCACGGCCACTGCTTTTCTTGCGCTTCCCATCGTTTCCTAGATCGGCCGGACGCCCCTGTTCGCTGGAAACTAGGGGTCAACCCTTGCTGATAGGTCCAAAGACCGAACGGATTCTCCGCTTGAACTCTGCATGGTGGCCGCACCAGCCCCACTCTTGTGCCCCACCGTCACCAGCACCACGCCCCCAAGGACCATGGCGACGCCGAACCACTGCACCCGCGACACAGATTCCCCAAGCACCAGCCACCCCAGCAGCACCGCCGTCGCCGGCGCCAGCGTGAACGCGATCGGCTTCACCCGTGAGATGTCGCCCCCAGGCTGGGCCAGCGCGAGGTAGAAAAAAAACACTCCCAGGAATCCCGCGAAGACCGCCGACCCGAGCGCGAGTTTGCGGAGCGTCAACGGCTCGGCCGTCTTCCAGAACTCGGCCTGCGTCTCGGCGTGCATCACCCGCGTCGCGATGAGGAACGCCGCGATCGCCAGAGGCACCGTCACCAGCGCCCGCACCAAGAGCACGCCCATCGGCCCGACCTGCGCCGACTTCAGCACGCTCTTGGTGAATAACTCACCCACGCCCCACGAAAGCCCCGCAAGAACCGCAAAGAGAATGGCTCGCATCCCCGACCGTAGCACGCCACATGATCCGCCCAGCACGGCTATCTTCTGCCGAAGGACACCAACCGCGTCCCCCTCAACACAAATGGCCCGCACCAGCCCCATCCACTCTCTCCACGTCGAGCGCGAGGCCTCCCTTGCGATCTATGGCCCGCCCGCGGACACCGCCGCCGCCCCATCGAGCCTCGGGCCGTCGTCCGAGCCGATCCTCGTCGTCGAGACCTTCGGCCGTATCGAACTCGAGTACGCTGCCCTTCGCCGGGGCTGCGTCCTCCTCGACCTTCCCCACCGCGGCGTGCTCATGGTCACCGGCCAGGACCGCCTCGACTTCCTCAACCGCATGCTCACGCAGGACCTCCGCCCCGCGGCCTTCACGACGAACGCCGCGGCACGCTCCTTCGTCCTCAACCGCAAGGGGCGCGTCGATGCGGATCTCCTCCTCGCGAACCTCTCGATCAGGCCCTGGGATGCCGCGAACGGCCGATCCGGCGACGGGTGCGTGCTCCTCGACGTCGACATCCACGCCGTCCCGCGCGCGGCCGCCGCCCTCCGCTCCTACATCGTCATGGACGACGTTGAGATCATCGACCTCAGCGAACGCCTCCATCGCTTCGCCCTCCACGGCCCGACCTCCCTCGACCTCCTCGAACGGCTCGCCGACGGAACACGTGGCGCGAGCAGCGAGGACGGAGAAGAGAACGTCACCAGCCCCATCGCCCCGCTTCGCGATGGTGAGATGAAGGCCATCACCTTCGACTTCACGCCACCCGGCTCCACCGCGCCCGCCCGCATCATCGCCTTCCGCGCCGACACCACCGGCGAGATCGGCGTCGAACTCTTCGTGCCCCTCGAGGCCGCCCTCGCCTTCCATGAGCGCGCCCTCGAGATCGCCCCGCCCTTCCCCTCCGATGCCGAACTCGAGATCGGCGAGGAAGGCGCCGGCCTCGAACGCGCCATCCGGGGGGAGGGGACATCCTCATCCGACGCCGCCCGCATCCACCTCAAGCCCGCCGGGTGGCACGCCTTCAACATCGCGCGCATCGAGGCGGGCACGCCGCTCTACAACATCGACTTCGGCCCCGAGTCCCTCCCCGCCGAGACGGGCGTCCTCGCCTCGCGTGTGAGCATGACCAAGGGCTGCTACCTGGGCCAAGAGGTCGTCGCCCGCATGCACGCGCGCGGCGCGATGAAGCAGACGCTCGTCGCGCTCAAGTTCCCCCCCCTCCCTCCACTCCCACCACTCCCGCCGATCTCCGTTCCCACGCCCGACGCGCCGTCGCCCCCCCCCCCGACCGCCTCGATGGCCCAGCCGCACCTGCCGATGGCGGGCGATGCCCTCTTCCCCGCGGAGAACTCGGCGAAGTCCGCCCCCTCGGGCGCCGTGGGCACGATCACCTCCTCCACCGTCAGCCCCATGCTGGGCGCCGCCCCCATCGCCCTCGCCCAGGTGAAGGCCACGCACACGGCCAAAGGCACCCGCCTTGCCACCCTCGCGACGGAGGAAGAAAAGGGCGAAGGGAAGGGGGGCGAAACGCCAACCATCGGCGAGGTGCAGGCGACGCTGCGGTTCTGGCCAACGACTTAGCACGAGCGCAACGCGGCCCATCGTCTCGGCAGCATCACCCACCAATGCAGTGTGAGGATGACGCACTTCATGCCTAGTGCCTGATGCCCAAGGCCCAGTGCCTTTCCCCCTCAACACCCCGCGTTGAAGTGATCGAGGAAGAAGAGCAGATCATCGATGGTGACGGCCCCATCGGGCGTGCCGGTGCCGCTGCCGTCGTCGAGGGTGCCAGCGAGCCAAACAGATTCCCAAGGAATTCCGCGCACTTTCCTTGTAATTTGCCCAAAGTGTTGTACGTTCCCCACGTGAGCGTCAGGGCCCGGTGGTTGGAGCGGGACGGGGGTGGCAGGCTAGGGAACTGGAGGGTGTCGAATGCGGCACGGAACGGCACAGAGGGGCATGGGACTCGCGATCTGCGCTAGTGTTTGGGCGGCGGTTGGGGGTGTCAGCACACTTGCTGGATTCGCTCTCTCCCAAACCCCCGCGTTCGAGTACATTCCTCCTACACCGGGTTTCACTCAGTCGTATCTCTTTGATCTCGCGGATGATGGCACCGCGATCGGCATGTCTTTCAATGGCTCTGGCCCAGACCTGGCGCCGATCATTCGGTACGCTCCTGGCGGCTCGATCACAACGTACCCCGTCGGTGCCGATGCCAGAATATCCGGGGACGGCCGAGTGGTGGCGATCAAAACGGTCGGTGCCTCAACGGGTCCGACGGCAACTCTGCATTACGCCGACGGCTCACAGCGCATCCTTCCCGGCATTGTCTATCAGGGTCAGCTCCGGACGGGCGGCGTGTCACACCTCAACTTCGACGGGTCCGTTGCGATGCTCGGTGTCGGGAGTAGCACTGGTGGTGGCTTCACCGACGGTTCGGCGTATCGCTGGACGCTTGATAGCAATGCCACGAGTTACCCCCCTTTCCCCGGCGGGAGCACGTGGAACAGCACGACCGGCCTATCGAGTGATGGCCGCA
>CAZVMU010000012.1:0-22243 GCA_964628245.1 uncultured Phycisphaeraceae bacterium
GGAGGGAGATGTTGTCCATGAAGTCGGCCATGCAGGCCATGGCGACGAAGCGGGCGGCGGAGGGGAAGCCCGGGGTGTGGTCGTTCTCGACGAGGTCGTTGTCCACGGTTTTGGGGACGTGGAAGCAGCGGAGGTCGTAGTTGGAGTGGACGGCCATTTCGCGGACGATGCGGCAGGTGTCGCAGGAGTCGTTGCCACCGATGTAGAAGAAGTAGCGGATGTTGTTTTGCTTGCAGGCGTCGAGGATTCGTTCGCAGTAGGCGGCATCGGGCTTGTCGCGGGTGCTGCCCAGGGCGGCGCTGGGGGAGAGGGCGAGGCGGTCGAGGCGGTCCTGGTGGGCGGTGGTGAGGTCGTGGAACTCGGACCTGGTGAGGCCGCGGACGCCGTGGCGCATGCCGAGGATCTTGGGGACGATGCCGGCGGCGTGGAGGCCGGCGCGGAGGGACTCGACGACGCCGACGAGGGACTGGTTGATCACGGCGGTGGGGCCGCCGGACTGGCCGATGACGGCGTTGCCTCTGGGGAGTGAGGCGATCGGGGCGATGGATTCGGACGTGGCGGTCTTGCTGGCGGACATGGCGGCTCCGGTGGGGCGCGGCGTGTGGGTTTGAGTGGAGTGATCGTACGGATTCTCGGGCGTTGGGCGTGGCGTGGTGTTGGGACGTGTGGTGGTCGTTGCAGGCGGTGTAGGGGGCACCGGCGGCAGGGCTTGGAGATGAGACGGTTGCACGGCGCGTGGTTGAATCGGAGATTCCCCGTGCCGAGGGCTGTTCGTGCCGGGGTCCGGGAATGTGCCGGGGCGGTTTGGGGCGGAAGTCGGCGGATTGAAGGGGAGTGGAACATGTCAACGCGAGCGCGAGTGATGGCGGGTGTGATGGGGCTGGCGTTGGTGGCCGGTGCTCGCGGTTCGATCTGGGTGGAGACGACGGACGCGGGGGCGTTGCCCTCGCTGGAGCAGATGACGATTGGCGTTGGGTCACTCGACTCGATCGAGGGGATGCTGGGGGACCGTTCGGACGTGGATATGTTCCGGATCACGATCACGGACACGGTGTTGTTCACGGCGATGGTGACGGGAACGACGCAGGACACGCAGTTGTACCTGTTCACGACCGACGGACGCGGCATCGTGATGAATGATGACGATCCAACGGGTAGTGGATCGCTGCGGTCACGGATTGATGGGGCGTATGTGCCGAGTCTGGGGACGTATCTGCTGGCGATCACGCGGTACAACCGTGACCCACGGGACTCGAATGGGCGGAGTTTGTGGAAGGACACGCCGTACAACACGATCCGTCGGCCGGACGGGTCAGGAAAGAACTCGGCGATCGCGAGTTGGTCGTCGACGACAGCGGGTGCGGGCGGGGCGTACACGATCGCGATGACAGGGGCGTCGTTCGCGGTGACGCCGTCGCCTGGGTCTTTGGCTCTGCTGGGGTTGGGCGGGATGGTGATCCTGCGTCGGGGGCGGGGGACGTTCGAGGCGGCGTGAACGGTCGGTTCGCTCGACGGGATTGCAATCTTGAGTCAACCGACCGGAATGCGGTCCGTACAGTGGACCATGCGCCGCCAAATGCCGCTGTTAGTCTGGGGTGTTCTGGCGAGCTTGGCCCACGCCGCCGAGCCCTTTGATTTTTCCATGGCCTCATCGCGGCGCGTGGACGTGGTGATGATCGGCGACTCGAATCAGGTCCTCGGTGGCCATGGCTGGGACGAGGGGTACGCGGAGGTGCTCGCGGAACGCTATGCCCAGTTCGCGACCGGACTGTTCTCTGTGGGCGAGAACCGCGGGAATGGATCCGGCACCGGACATGGCGCTCGAGTGCTGTGGAATATCGGGAGGTCGAATGTTCGCTTCGATGGCGGTCCCGAGGCGTTGCAGCGATACCTCCACGTGGAAGGGTCGTACCACTACGCGAACGCTCTCGAAGTGTTCAAGGGTCAAATCGAATCTCTCCCCGGGCCTGGGATGACCTTGTCATCGGACTCGGCCTTACATCACGACTCGCGCCTTCGATTCTGGTACTCCTATGGGACGTACCCATATGGCTCCGGACGGTTCTGCCCCACGATCCGCCGTGACGAGCCGCCCTATGACGTGATCGCGCGATCCAACACGATCTCGACGCGTGGCGCCTGGGGAGCACACATCGGCCGCCTGGACACGAACCCGTCCGAGACCGGAACTCGCGCGGACGAACTGGGCTTCTATTTGTATAGCAACCTGACGCCGCTCAAATCTCCAGCCATGTTCTATTATGTCCGAGTCGAAGATCGATCCCTCACACACGGGACCTCGGTCAGCACCTTGCTGTATAGCGGCGGGGTTTCGTCTCGCGGTGTGGCGATCACGCTCCAGACGATGAAGGACGACACGCTTGGACTGTACTTCGACCACATTGCTCGCGCGAACAGGGACGGTCCCATCGTCGTTCGGATCTGTGAGGGGTACAACGATCTGCATGAGCCGGGCCGATCAGTAGGACCCGCCGCAGTCGTGCCGGGGAACTCCGCAGCAGCCTTCGCCGACAACACCATCGCGATCATCGAGCGCATTCGAGGTGTGTTCGTGAAGCGCGATTTTGGCGCCTCGCGTTTGCATTTCATCATCGCCACTCCGCCGCCCACATCCACACCCAATGACCCCGCGCTGGCCTCGTACGAACTGGCTGCGGCAGGGATTCCGCTACAGATGCCGGAAGTCTCGGTGCGCGTCGTGCGGCTCTCCGCACTCACAACGGCTGAAGAGATCGAGAACTCCGGATATCGCCTGGAACCCGAGTCGCCATACCACCTCACCAGGCCCGGATATGTGGAGATGTCGCGACGAGAAATCGACGCGCTGACGAACTAGCAACCGTTTCAGATCGAGCGTGGGACTGAGGTGGACACAGGCTGGCCGCCTACCCCTCGAGAATGGGTAGGAGTTGAAGCCCCACGAGGAGCGTGGGGGTACCCAAGGCAGAGTCAGACGAAGCGGACGGCGCCTTCGGTGGAAGTGGACTTGGCGCGGACGACCTTGCCGATGATGTGGACTCGTTCGCCGAGTTTTTCGAGTTTGTCTTTGATGGATTGGGCGAAGGCAGGTCGGACGATGACGCAGTAGCCGATGCCCATGTTGAAGACGCGCCACATCTCGTCTTCGGGGACGTTGCCGTGGGTTTGGAGGAAGGAGAAGAGCGCTGGGCGTGGCCATGTTGAGCGATCGACGAGGGCGTCGAGTCCTTTGGGGAGCGCCCGGCAGAGGTTTCCGGGCATGCCGCTGCCGGTGATGTGGGCCATGCCGCTGATAACGTTTTTGACGCGATATCCACGGAGGAGTCTGGTGATGCTCGGGGCGTAGAGGCGAGTGGGGGTGAGGAGGACCTGGCCGAGCGGTCGAGTTGGATCGAGGGTTGGCTCGGGCTTTTTGAGATCGAGTTTGGATTCTCGTTGAGCCTTTTCGATGATCTTGCGGACGAGGGTGTAGCCGTTGCTGTGGATGCCGTCGGATTCGAGGCCGAGGATGACGTCGTTGGGCTTGACGCGTGTGGGGTTCATGGCGCGTTTGAGATCGACGACGCCGACACAGAACCCGGCGAGGTCGAAGTCGTCTTTGGAATAGACATCGGGCATGTGGGCGGTCTCGCCGCCGAGGAGGGCGCAGTCGCAGGCCTTGCAGGCGGTGGCGATGCCCTCGACGAGTTGGTGGAGGAAGACGTTGTCGAGTTTGGGCGTGGCGATGTAGTCGAGGAAGAAGAGGGGCTCGGCCCCCTGGACGACGAGGTCGTTGACGTTCATGGCGACGAGGTCGATGCCGACGGTGTTGTAGATGTTGAGGTCGCGGGCGAGGAGGACTTTGGTCCCGACGCCGTCGCAGCAGGCGACGAGGACGGGATCCTTGTAGTTTCGAGCGAAGAGTTTGGCGTTGAAGTCGAGTCGGAAGAGGCCGGCGAATCCTCCGGGGTTGGGGATGACGCGGGTGGTGTGTGTTTTCTTCAGCATCGAGTCGAGGGACTCGGTGAAGGCGTCTTTCTGGTCGATGTCCACGCCTGCGGCGGCGTAGGTGAGGGCGTTGGGCGCGACTGGGGCGGACTTTCTGGGACGTTTGGCGATGGATCGGGTGGGGGGCGAGGGCATGGGGGAGGGTAGTGGGGCTGTCGCGGGGTGTGGATTTATGGATGGCATGGTGGTGATGGAGTTTCTACACTTGTGGCCCCCGCGTCGGCGGATTGGCGTGGGCGTTTTCCAGAGTGATTTTGCACAGCACGAAGAGAGGTGTGGGTATGTCGCGCACGCGTTTGTTCACGTCGGAGTCGGTGTCGATGGGGCATCCGGACAAGGTTGCGGACCAGATTTCGGACGCGATCCTGGACGCGATGCTGGAGCAGGACCCGTTCTCGCGCGTGGCGTGCGAGACGATGTGCTCGACGGGGATGGTGGTCGTGGCGGGCGAGGTGACGACGAAGGCGTATGTCGAGATCAACGACATCGTGCGTGAGACGATCAAGGCGATCGGGTACACGAGCGGGGACATGGCGTTCGACTATGAGTCGTGCGCGGTCTTGAGCAGCATCAAGCGTCAGAGCCCGGATATCGCGATGGGCGTGGACCGGGAGGGCGCGGGCGATCAGGGGATGATGTTCGGGTTCGCGTGCAGGCAGACGTCGGAGTTGATGCCGCTGCCGATTCAACTTGCCCATCGATTGGTGGAGCAGCAGGCGTCGGTTCGTCAGCAGGGGATCATCCCGGGGCTGCGGC
This sequence comes from uncultured Phycisphaeraceae bacterium, assembly GCA_964628245.1. Taxonomy (GTDB): domain Bacteria; phylum Planctomycetota; class Phycisphaerae; order Phycisphaerales; family UBA1924. The sequence continues at coordinate 4,744 of CAZVMU010000012.1, forward strand.
CTGACGCGAAGAGCCAGGTGACGGTGGAGATGGACGGGAGCAAGCCGGTGCGAGTGGACACCGTGGTGCTCTCGACGCAGCACGACAAGACGTGGAACGAACGTCAGGACGCGTTGAAGAAGGCCGTGGAGAACGAGATTTTGAAGCCGGTGCTCAAGGACTGGTGGAACCCGGGGATCACGGTGCACGTGAACCCGACGGGGCGGTTCGAGATCGGCGGGCCCCACGGGGATTGCGGGTTGACGGGTCGGAAGATCATCGTGGACACGTATGGCGGGTATGGGCGTCACGGCGGCGGGGCGTTCAGCGGGAAGGACCCGACGAAGGTCGATCGCTCGGCGGCGTACATGGCGCGGTACATCGCGAAGAACGTCGTGGCGGCGGGGCTTGCCGACGAGTGCGAGATCCAGTTGTCGTATGCGATCGGTGTCGCCGAGCCGACGAGCGTGTATGTGGAGTGCTTCGGGACGGAGAAGGCAGACCCGGCGAAGATGAGCAAGGCGATCCGCGAGGTCTTCAAGTTGACGCCTCGTGGGATCATCGAGACGCTGCAGTTGCGCAAGCCGATCTATCGGCCGACGGCACGGCATGGTCACTTCGGGCGGCAGGCGTCGGGCGACTTGTTCACGTGGGAGCGGACGGACAAGGCGGAGAGCCTGAAGTCGATGTGCTGAGTTGGAAATGAGTGCTGATTGAACGAGGCCGTCCCATCGCGGGGCGGCCTTTTCGTTGGTGTCGGAAGTGGCGTGGTGTTGGATAGGATCTTGGCGCTCGCGCCACAGAGCCGCGGCTGCGGCGATGGAGGGATCGTGACCACACCATCATCTGATCTTGGGGAGTTGTTGACCACGCGTTCGATGGGTTTTCTTGGACGAGTCATTCAAGCGATCGTGGGTCTGGCACTGGCCTTTGTCGGCCTCGCGTTCGTGATGACGGCGATCACTTCGTCGAGTGCGCCGAGCGTGCCTGGGGGCACGCCGTTCACGATGGGGACTCGTGTGGTGACCTTCGTGCTTGGGAGTTTGGGTTTGTGGTTGTCGTGGTTGGCGTTGCGTGGGGTGCTCTCGCGGTATCACTTTTATGAGCGTGGGGTCACGCGGTCGATTTTGGGCCGCGTGGTGCTTGCGGTGGAGTATGAGCGTGTGGCGGGGTTGTGGTACACGGTGACCCGTCGGTACACCAACGGGATCTACGTGGGGACGGATGTCGAGTTGGTGGTGGAGCCGATCACGGTGGGCGGGAAGAAGGCGAAGAAGCTTTCGTACCGTGGACAGCACAAGGAGAAGCCCGATGGCCTGCTCTCGCGGACGTTCTTGGCGAAGAACTTCCGGGGGGAGGATGAGCTGGACGCGATCAAGAACGTGATCGCGGGGGCGATGGTGGAGCGGTGGTTGCGGTCGGGTGAGTTTCGCGAGGACTGGACGGGAGCGGCGGTCTTGACGCCTCGGGGCGTGGAGATTGTGTCGGGCCAGCGGAAAGGGATCGTGGTGCCGTATTCGGGCGTGGAGGGGATGACGGACGACGGGGAGTATTTGAAGGTGCACATGCCGGCGTTGATGGCGGTGCCTCTGGGGAAGTTCAACCCGGACTTCATCATGGTGCAGAAGCGCGGGCGGAACTGCTGGTCGGGGATTGAGTTGGTGCGGGCGATGCGGGCGGCGGGGGAGTCGACGCCCGGGGTTGCTGAAACTCGCTAGTTCCAGGTGCAGCCTTTGGGGAGTTGGTCGCCGGCGACGGCGTCGTGCTGGGTCTGCGCTTTGGTGATGAGTCGGGAGAGGTGGTCGAGTTCGTGGAGGATGAGATTGGCGCGCTCGAGGGCGGCTGGCTCTTCGAGGAGGCGGTAGCGCAGGGTCTGGGGCTGGACGAGGCTGAAGGCGACGAGTTCGAGGACGGCGGTCAGGGGAATCTCGAAGTTGCGGACGTAGTCGAGGAGTGAGCCGGCGATGTTCATGCGCAGGAGGGGGCCGGTCGAGAGCAGGTTGTCGAGTTTGGAGCGTATCTCGGCGAGGTCGTGGTGCTCATCCTGGCTCAGGGGCTGCTCGATGCCGACGGGTTCGAGGATGGCCTCGCGGTAGAGGACGCCCGGTTCGCCGTAGCCTTGTTCACCAGGCTCGCGGCGGTCGCGGACGGGGAGTTCGCGGAGGATGCGAGCGCGGCAGATGCCCTGGACGATGATGTTGTAGCGGCCGTCGGGGAGTTTCTCGTGCTGGACGATGTGGGCGATGCAGACGGCGGGCTTGAGGGGTGGTCGGGCGTGGTATTGGTCTTTCCACTCGTCGCTTTCGAAGGTGGCGAGGGCGAACTGGCCATTGGTATCGAGGACGTTCTCGACCATCTGGCGGTAGCGAGGCTCGAAGATGTGCATGGGGAGGACCTGCTGGGGGAGCAGGGCGACCTGGTCGAGGGGGAAGAGGGGCATGGGTCGGCCGAAGTTGACCTGGATGGAGTGCTCGGCGGGGTTTGAAGGTTCGCCCATGTCCTCGTCGTCGTGATCGGGATCGTCGTCGAAGGGGTCGGTGGGGTTGTCGTGGGGCGAGTCGGTCACATGGGATCGTAGGGATTGGGGACGGACAATCGCGAGTTTTGGGTGTGCGGGGCGGTCGCGTCCGATAGATGGGACCGGCGATGGGTGTGGCGATCTCATGATCAAGTACCTTGGCTCGAAGCGGCTGCTGATACCGACGATTCTGGAGGGCGTGCGTGGCGCGGTCCTGGAGTTGAGCGGTGGGCGTGCGCACGTGCTGCGGCGCGCGGGTGGCGGGCTGACGGTGCTGGATTTGTTTTCGGGGACATCACGCGTGGGGCACGCGCTCAAGCGTGAGGGGTATCGGGTGGTGTCGAACGACCACAACGCGTACGCGCACACGCTGGCCACGTGTTATGTGCGGGCGGATGCGGAGGACGTGCTGGAGGATGCACGCCTGCTGGTGCGTGAGTTCAACGCGATGGAGGTGCCGGTCGGGGGCGGCGGATATATCACGGAGACGTTCTGCGAGCGCTCGCGGTACTTCTCGCCCAGGAACGGGGAGCGGATCGATGCGATCCGGGAGGCGATTTCGCGGAAGGGATTGGATCCGGACCTTGAGGCGGTGATGCTGGTGTCGCTGATGGAGGCGGCGGATCGGGTGGACTCGACGACGGGCGTGCAGATGGCGTATCTCAAGCGGTATGCGGCCCGGGCGGCGAATCGTCTGGAGTTGCGTGTGCCGGAGGTGTTGCCTCGGGCCGTGGGGGGGAAGGGCGAGGCGCACCAGATGGAGGCGCTGGACGCGGCGAGGGCGTTCTCCGCGGACGTGGCGTATCTCGATCCGCCGTACAACCAGCACTCGTATCTTGGGAACTACCACGTGTGGGAGAGCCTGGTGGTGTGGGACAAGCCCGAGGTGTATGGCGTGGCGTGCAAGCGGGCGGACTGCGTGTCGAGGCGGAGCGTGTTCAACAGCAAGCCGCGGGCTGGGGGGGCGCTGCGGGAGGTGATCCGGGCGATCGACGCGCGGGCGCTGGTGGTTTCGTTCAGCGATGAGGGCTTTGTGTCGCGCGAGGAGATGGAAGGGATGTTGGGCGAGTGGGCGGGGACTCGGGGCACGCGTGGCGTCGGTGGTGGGGTGGTGCGGACGGTGGCGGTGCCCTCGAAGCGGTATGTGGGGGCGAAGATCGGGATCCACAACCATCGGGGCGAGCGCGTGGGGAAGGTGTCGCACGTGACGAACACGGAGTTTGTGTTCACGTGCGTGCGTGCGGCGTCGCGGTTGTGCGTGGCGTGAGACGTGCGGCGTGGTCCGTATTATTTCTGCAACGGATCGGGCCTGTAGAGTTTTGTGGAGAGGGCCCACTGCTTCTCGGTGAAGTTGCCGTTGAGGTCCTGGGCGTTGTCGGGGCGGGCGGCGGCGAGGGACATGGTCGTCTTGGCGTCGAGATTGTCGAGCATGGAGACGAGGATGGCCTCGGGGGTGGCGGGGATCTTGGCGGCTCCGAACTCGGGCTCGCCGTGGTGGGAGATGATGATGTGCTGGAGGACGGTGAGGAGCCCCGGCGGGAGTCGGAGGCCTTGTTCCTTCATGACGACCTGGGCCTTGTCGTGGAGGATGATGGCGCCCTCGACGATGTGCCCGATGAGTTCGCCACGGTCGGAGTAGGAGAAGGCGCGATCGAAGACGAGTTCGCGGGTCTTGCCGAGGTCGTGGAGGAAGAGTCCGAGCAGGACGATGTCGCGGTTGATCTTGGGGTAGAGGGGGCAGACGCGGTTGGCGAGGTCGAGGAGGGTGAGGGTGTGCTCGAGGAGGCCGCCGAGATAGGCGTGGTGCATGGCTTTGGCGGCGGGGGCCTGGCGGAACTCGCGCATGAGGAACTCGTCGTCGAGGTAGGCCTTGGCGAGGGCCTTGGCGGCGGGGTGCTCGAGGGTGCTGAGGAGCCGCGAGACCTCGGCGAACATCTGGGTGATGTCGCGTTTGGTCGTCGGGAGGAGTTCGCGCATCTGCTCGGGCGTGGGCTCGACGGGATCGATCTGGTGGATGATGAGTTGGAGTTCGCCCTGGTAGGCCTGGGTCTCGCCCTCGACGCTGACGAAGCCGTCGGCGGGGAGTCGGGCGTAGGTGGCCTCATCGATGGACCACATGCGTGCGGTGATGTTGCCGGTCTTGTCGCCGAGGATGCAGCGGAGGTAGGGCTTGTCGGATTTGGTGCGGCCGAGTTGGCTGTTGGCGATGGAGAAGAGGCCGTTGACCCTTTGTGAGGGCTTGAGGTCGGCGATGAAGCGTTGTGAGGAGGGGGCTTGGCCTGTGAAGAGGGGCGAGGCGGATTGGGTTGGGGTTGGCATGGCTGATTGTAGAGAGGCGTGGCGGCGGGCCGGTCAGCTGCGGGGCGGATTGGATGGTGGTGGTGCGTGCGGGCCGGCGTTGCGATTGGAGCGGTGGATGAGCATGTCGGCGAGGTCGATGGCGGGCTGGAGGACGACGCCGCGGACGCGCCAGGCATCGAGGACAACGCCGAGGAGCCCGAGGGTGAAGAGGAGGGAGCCGACGAGGATGAGTCCTCGGCCGATGTTGCGTGGGAGCGATTCGGCGCCTGGGTTGGCGTGGTCGGCGTAGAGGACGAGCAGGTCGCCGATGGTCCAGAGGAGGACGACGCCGATCATGGCGAGGAGGGTCTGTCGGCCGAGGGCACCGACGCGCATGAGGAGGAGCCGCGCCTGCAGGACGCGTGCGCCGCGGCGGACACAGATGATGATGGCCAGGAGGAGGCCCGAGGCGATGAGGCGGAAGATCGTCCGCGCGGAGACGTCGCCGGCGTCGAGGCTGTAGGGACGCGGGGCGTGGAGGTCGATGTCGATGAGGATGTGGTACAGCGTGAGGGCGAGGGGGATGTAGAGGAGTGAGCCAAAGGCGGATTGAAGACGATGGGAGCGTGAGAGGCCGGCGTGGGGGCGGATGAAGGCGAGGGACCCGAGGCCCGACACGATGGTGAAGAAGACGACGGCATAGGCGGGGAGGACGGTGGGCCAGGGGGGAAGGCCGCGGGCGCGCCAGCCCGTGCCGAAACCGGGCTCCCACCACCAGTCGGTGAGGCGGATGGCCCAGAGGAGGAGCGTGGCGAGGAGGGCGCCGACACTCCAGGCCACGACGCCGATGGCGGTGAGTTTTCGGCACTCGATGGGCCGGAGTTCGCGGGCGAGGGGATCGACGACGGCGAGGAGGGTGGTGCGGACGGAGGTGCCGCACTCGGGGCACATGCCGGTGACAGTGAGGCCCTTGAGGTTGTACTTGCAGCGGACGCAGGGGAGGAGGCCGGTGAGTTCGTCGAGGTCGAGGGAGCGTGCGGCCGGGGAGGGGGATGCGTTCACGTTGGAGCGCGGGGACGGCTCGTTCGCGTGGTGCTCGCGGGCGTCGGGGGCGGTTGGGTTGTTCGGCGCGGGTTGGCGGCCCTCCGAATCGGACATGTGAGCGACCTCTCTCGATGGGCGCGTGGGGGGTGGGACGCGGGCGGTCCCGTGGTGTGGGCGCCGAAGGGTGGAACCATAGAGGGGCTCCGGGGCGAATCGGGGGTCGTGGGGCCTTCTGCTATACTGCCGTCCTTGTCGGCGAGGGGTGGCGTCGCGGGGGCGGGATCGCGGGGTTCTGGCGTTGGTTTTCTGGCGGTTTTCGAGTGGTTTTCGGGTTGGGGCCTGTCCATGCACGAGCGCATCTCGCGGCTGCGAGACAACATCCGGCGTGTGTATCTGGGGGATTCCAAGAGCGTCGATCACCTGATCCGCTGCGTGCTGGCTCGCGGGCACATGTTGATCGAGGACGTGCCGGGCGTCGGCAAGACCGTGCTGGCGACGGCACTGGCGCGGTCGATCGACTGCTCGTTCTCGCGGATCCAGTTGACGCCCGACATGCTCCCGTCGGACGTGCTGGGGGTGAGCGTCTACGACCGGAATCCGGCGACGGGGGCCGGGGCGTTCACGTTCAAGCCCGGGCCGATCTTCGCGCAGGTGGTGCTGGCGGATGAGATCAACCGGACACCGCCGCGCACGCAGGCGGCGCTCCTGGAGGCGATGGGCGAGGGGACGGTGACGACGGAGGGAAAGACGATCGCGCTCCCGACGCCGTTCCTGTTGATCGCGACGCAGAACCCGGCGGAGTTCGAGGGGACGTATCCCCTTCCCGAGAATCAACTGGATCGCTTCCTGATGCGCATCGCCCTGGGGTATCCCGACCCGGCGGACGAGCGGCGGATCCTGGACCTTCGGCCGTCGGGCGTGCGGCTCCACGAACTGCAGCCGGTGCTCTCGGCGACGGAGTTGATCGAGTTGCAATCGCGTGTCGATGGCGTGAAACTCGCGCCGGCGCTGGCGGATTACATCGTGGCAATCGCGGGGGCGAGCCGGCGGAGCGGGGCGCTGGCGCTGGGGCTCTCGCCGCGCGGCGGGCTGGCGTTGGCGCAGGTGGCTCGGGCGACGGCGCTCATGGACGGGCGCGACTATGTCATCCCGCCGGACATCACGGACAACCTCGGGGTGGTCGTGCCACACCGCGTGATCGCCCGGGGGGCGGTGGGGGCGGCGTCGGCGGCGGTGGAGGACGCGCTGGCGGAGATCCTGCGCCAGGTTCCGGCCCCGGCGTGAGCGAGCCGCGGGCGATCCCGCCAGAGGCGCGCCGCGACTCGAACCTCCTTCCCTGTGGCCCGGGCGTCCCGCGTGTGCCTCCCCCTTCTATCTTTCCGTGCGTGATTCGCACACGTCCGCGCACGCGAGGAGGCCCCCGATGGGCAAGGCCAAGGCTGATTCGAAGGACACTCCCGCGAAAGCGGGCGCGGCCCCCGCTCCCAGGCTCGCATCGCGGACCTTCACGACCACGATCATCGAGGACGACGACACGAGCCTGTGCGCCATCGAGGTGCCCTTCGATCCCAAGGAGGTCTTCGGCAAGGTCCGTGCTCCCGTGCGCGTGTCGATCAAGGGGCACGAGTATCGCAGCACGATCTCGTCGATGGGCGGGTGCTGGTGGGTGCCGCTTCGCAAGTCGAATCGCGAGGCGGCGGGGGTGTCGGCGGGGGACACGGTCCGGGTGACGCTGGCCTCCGACGAGTCGCCGCGCGTGGTGAGGGCGCCGCGGGATCTCGCGGTGGCGCTCAAGGCCGCGGGGGCTGGTGCGGCGTGGCACGCGATGAGTTTCACGCACCAGAGAGAGCACGTCGAGGCGATCGTGGGCGCGAAGAAACCCGACACGCGTGCGCGGCGCGTCGAGAGTGCCGTGCGGATGGTGCTTCAGTGGCAGGAGGAGCGTGGCGGCGCGGCGGGGACGCTCACGAGGGCCTCGGCGCTCGCGCCGGCAAGGCCGAGGACCGGTCGGGCCCAGGTCGGCGTCATCGCGTCGGCGACGGATCATGGCCGCGGCGTGTGACGCGCGGTCGCCATGCCGTCATCGCCGTAGAGTTGCATCATGGGCCCGCACCGCAGGATGCCGCGAATCGCGATGTGGGGCGCGGCCGCCCTCGCGGCGGTGCTGGCGTTCGCGTGGGTGTGGTCGGCGTTCCGGTACGTCGGGGTGTACACGCCGTGGGGGGGGTCCTTGACGATCTCGTCGGGCCTGCTGCACCTGAGTGACACGGACTCTTGGCCGGTCCCGCCCCAGGGGACGACCGTGGTTCGCGGCGAGAACGTGTGGGGGCTGCGCTGGTGGTTCGACTGGTACGCCCAGCCCGGCTTGTGGCAGATCGCGGTCCCGCTGTGGTTCATGTCGTCGCTCGCGTCGATCGCGAGTGCCCTCTCGTGGCGCGTGGATGTGCGGGCGAGACGGATGGCGCTTGCTGACGCGTGCACGGCCTGCGGCTACTCCCGCGCGGGGCTCGCACTGAACGCCCCCTGCCCTGAGTGCGGCGCGTCGCCCGCGAGCGTCGCGCCCTCGACGCCGTAGAGTTCTCTCATGAGGTTGCTTCTAAGGTTACAAAGATAAATGAAATGGGACGGGGCGGCGGTGGGTGCGGCATCGGCGGCGGTGGAGAACGCGCTGGCGGATATCCTGCGTCAGGTGCTGGCGCCGGCGTGAGGCGCGTGTGGTTCACTCGGGAGCGTATCGATGGGTACGACGGGACGGGCCGCACGGTCCAGATCGTTTGACGCGAGGATCGTTCTGGACGACGTCACGTCGATGGGCGCGATTGAGGTGCCCTTTGATCCGAAGGAAGCGTTTGGTAAAGTACGTGCGCCGGTCGTGGTCAGGGTTCAGGAACACATGTATCGGAGCACGGTGTGTGCTATGGGTGATTGCTGGTGGGTGCCGTTGCGGAAGTCCCATCGTGAGGCGGCAGGGGTGGAGGCTGGGGATGTTGTGCGTGTGACGCTCTCGCTGGATGTGAGCCCTCGGGTGGTGAAGACGCCGAGGGATCTCGCGCTCGCGCTCAAGGGTGCTGGTGCGGCGGCATCGTGGCACGCGCTGAGTTACACGCACCAGAGGGAGCACGTCGAGGCGATCTTGGGGGCGAAGAAGCCAGAGACCCGGGCGCGCCGGGTCGAGAACGCGGTGAAGATGGTGGTGGAATGGGCGGCAACGCGAGGGGAGGCTTCGGGCGCAGTGCGGAAGGGGTCGAACGCCCTTGCGAACGGGACAGCGCGGCAGTCGATGGAGTAGCCCACGCGTTAGCGTCCTAATTGGAAGTCGTACTTCTTGGATTCATCGATCGCGGCATCTTTGGAAATCCACGAGAGGCCGAGGATGTGATCGTCGCCCGAGAGGACGATGGGCGCCATTGTGTTGAGCAGATTGAAGACGACGACTTTGTCGTCGCTATAGAGGCGTCCCGCGTCGGGATCGTTCTTGTCGATGAACCGGCCGCCGACGAACCGTGGCGTGCAGGCGAGTTGGGTGTCGTCGGGGCTGAAGGCCAGGTGCGAGGTGGCGCAGTTGAAGAAGCCGTCGCTGGGGGCCGAGTTTGGCTTCTGGGCCGGGCCGGCGCTGTCGTACCGGAGTGTGTCGGTGGAGGCGTCCTTGGCGTTCCAGAGGAGGATCTCGTCGATGGTCGAGAAGGCAAGGCGAGAAGAGTCGGAGCTCCACACGACCGAGAAGATATGAAGATCGGAGGCGACGACGCGGGGCTTCTCGGGAGGGGAAGCAAGTGGAGCATCGAGGACAACGAGGTCGGCATGACGTGCCTTGCCGACATGTTTGGTCTCGACCAGCACGGCGACCTTGCCATCGCGGCTCACCGTCGGCGTTCGCGTGGGCTTGGTCGTGTCGAGGAGGCGTTTGGGCGTTGGATTGGCGGCGTCGGTGTCGATGATCCAGGCGATGCTGGTCGCGCCGCTCCCGGACTGGAAGACGGTGTGTCGGGAGTCGCTGAGCCAGTGGGCCTCCGAGATCTCTGAATCGAGGCTCGCGACGCGCTTGGCCTCGGCTGAGGGAGCGCCCGCGTGGGGGTTGTCTTTGTCGATGAGCGTGCTCACGGAGAGGACGAAGGGCTTGCCGCCCCGGGTCGAGTTGATGACCAGTCTCTTGGTGGCGTCGGGGGAGGTCTCGCCCATGCGGGGCGTGTACTCGAGTTCGTGGCGCGCACCGGTGGCGGGATCGATCGCGACCCGGCGGGCCTTGAGTTCCATGACCGGCCAGGAAGTGGGGGCGTTGGCCGCGTCGGATGTGGCCGCGGGTGCCTTTGGTGGCTGGGCGGCCGGCGAGGCGAACACTCGCGGCGAGATCGCGGCAGTCAAGATTAGAGTCAGTAGTGCCAGGGTTGGAGTGGGCACGAGGCAGAACGAGGAGTGTCGGTGTGGCGTGCTCATGGTGATTCCTTTGTTGCGAACGTTCAGGACTCGAACACACGTTGGTCTATCGATAGCATGATACAAGAAGGTGGTAGGATATCGGCGCAACAGCGGCGTCACGCGTTGGGCCGGATGCAAAGCGAACGGAGCGGGATATGGGCCGTGCGGGCGATTGGGCGGAGTTTCGCGGGTGTGAGGAGTGCCGGTTTGATCCGGGGGCGCTGATCGAACGGATGGCGCGCTTTCCCGGCATTCTGCGGGCGTGCGTGGAGGGGTTGCGCAGAGAGGATCTTGTTCGAAGGTCACCGTCGGGCGCCTGGTCGATCGGCGAGATCCTCTGTTACCTTGTCGATGAGGAGGTGGAGGACTTCCGACATCGCCTGCGCTCGACGCTAGAGGACCCCACACGTCCCTGGCCTAAGACCGACCCGGAAGGGCTGGCGATCGAGCGGAAGTATGCCGAGCAGGATCCGCTCGAGGCTCTCGCGCGCTTCGAGCAGGCGCGGAAGGAGTCGATCGCGTGGCTGCGAGAGGTTCTTACAACGACGCCGCCGCACGATCCGCGATGGCGAAACGCGTACCACCACCCGAGCGGTCGCGTGATCCAGGTGGGCGATCTCCTTACGGCGTGGAGCGCGCACGACATGCTCCACGTGCGCCAGATCGCCAAGCGAATGTACGAGTTGGCGTGGCGTGACGGGGGGAGCGGGAAGGGGGGGAGCGGGGCAGGAGAATTTTCGGCGGAATATGCTGGAGAGTGGCACGCGTGAGAGCGATCGTTATCGCTTTGATATGAGCCAGTCGTGGAGTTTCTTCTGGGGCCAGGTGTTGAGGCACTGGGCCTTGGGGCACCAGCCGCGGCGGGCGGTCATGACGCCGAAGCGGAGGTTGTCGTAGTCCTCGGCGGCGTGGACATCACAATCGATGGCGATCGTGCACCCGGCGTCGACGGCGAGGCGGACGTGGGAATCGCGGAGGTCGAGGCGCATCCAGTGGGCGTTGATCTCGAGGGCGGTGTGGTGCGTCTTCGCGGCGGCGATGAGTTTCGGCATGTCGGGCTCGAGGCCCTTGCGTTTGCCGACGAGGCGGCCCGTGGGGTGCCCGAGGATGTGGACCCGCGGGTGCGAAACGGCCTTCACGAGGCGCTTGGTGCAGGTCTCGGGATCCTGCGAGAGGGCGGCGTGGGGCGAGGCGACGACGACGTCGAGTTGCTTGAGGACTTTGTCGTCGTAATCGAGCGTGCCGTCGGCAAGGATGTCGACCTCGCTGCCGGAGAGCAGGGCGAGGCCCTTCTTCTTCCATTTCGATTTCGCGCTGTTGATGTTCTCGACCTGGGTGAGGAGGCGATCGACGGAGAGGCCGTTGGCCTGGACGGAACTCCTGGAGTGGTCGGTGACGGCGAGGGTGTGGAAGCCGCGTTTGAGGGCGAGTTCGGCGAGTTCGTCGAGGGAGAGGAGGCCATCGCTCGCGGTGGTGTGGGCGTGGAGTTCGGCCTGGATGTCGTCGAGTTCGACGAGTTTCGGGATGGATTCAAGGTCGCACTCGCCGCGGTCCTCGCGCATCTCGGGGGGGATCCAGGGGAGGTTGAGTCTCGTGTAGATGTCTTCCTCGGTGGCGCCGGCGACGGGTGTGACGCCGCGGAGGTGGGGGGCGGTCTTTTCTTCGTCGATGGGGAAGAGGCCCCAGTCGTTGAGGGTGAAGCCGAGATCGAGGGCGCGCCCGCGGAGGCGGATGTTGTGCTCCTTGCTGCCGGTGAAGTACATGAGGCCGCTGCCCCAGGAGGAGAGGGGGAGGACGCGCAGATCGATCTGGACGGCGCCGTCGCCGTCGTTGTCGATCTTCCATCGCCCGGTGTCGTCGGTGGTCTTGTAGCGGACGGAGGCCTTGCTCTCTCCCGAGGCGAGGGTCTGGGTGACGCCGGGCGTCGAGGTGAAGAGGTCCATGACGCGCTGAGCGTGCTTCTCGTGGCCCTTCTTCAGAGCGACGAGGATGTCGATGTCGCCGATGGACTCCTTGCCGCGGCGGAGCGAGCCCGCGGCCTCGGCTCTGGTGACGTCGGGGGATTCGCGCAGGCGTTCGAGGAAGACCTGGGCGATGGCCCACGCGGGGCCGAGGGAGAGTCGCTTGCCCGAGGTTTTGACGAAGGCGAGGGACTGGGCGATTTTTTCGACAGACTTGGCGCCCATGCGCGGGAGTTTCTGGAGGCTGCCGTCGGCGATGGCGCGCTCGAGGGCGGGGATGTCCTCGATGTGCCCCTGCTTCCACATGACGCTGGCGGTCTTGGGGCCGATGCCGGGGACTTCCATGAGGGCGAGGACGCCGGCGGGGACTTTGGCGCGGAGTTGTTCGTACTCCGTGATGTCGCCTGTGGTGCAGAACTCGACGATCTTGTCGGCGAGTTTCTTGCCGATCCCCTCGAGGGCGAGGATCTCGTCCTTGGACATGGAGCAGATGTCGGTGGGGAGGGCCTCGATGGCTCGGGCGGCACGGGTGTGGGCGATGGACTTGAAGGAGTCCTCGCCGAGGACGTCCATCATCCGGGCGATGGACTCGAGGACGCTCGCGAGTTCCGCGTTCTTGGACATGAAGAGACTGTATGGAGATGGGGAGAGAACGCCGGGCGAAGCGGGTTAGCGCGCTTTGCGGGCGGCTCGCTTGGGCGTTGGATCGCTGGCGCGCGGTGTGGTGTAGGTGGTCTCGGTGTGCACGGTGTACCCGTCGCGTGACGTGGGCGGGGAGATGACGTGGATCTCGTGGTCGCCGGGATGGGCGGCGGGTTCGGCGGGCGGTTGGTCGGTGGGGTTGAGCGTCGCGTCGTGGTGGGCGTAGAGCGTGGCGATGCGGTGCTCGATGGCCTCGACGGCAGCGAGGCGTTCGTCGCGCGGGATGCTGAGGAGGGCGGCGAGCCAGCGGCGCGCGAGATCAGGCCCCGCGGGCTGGAGGAGTTCCACGAGCATCTGCACGTGGTCCGCCGGGGAGAGCGTCGGCGATGGAACCGGCGCGGCGTCGGTCGGCGGCGTGGCCCGGCTTGGCTTCGACGATCGTGGCGGGTTGGGCTTGGGCCTGGCCATGGTCGGCAGTGGCGGCAGAGGCGTGATGCGGTGAGGGGCGATCCGTCTGAGACGATGACGCCGGCGGCGACCATGCCGCACGGACGCGAGATTCGAGTGTATTCAGGAAGAGTTCGAGACGTTCGACGCGGGTGATGAGGTCCTCGATGGTGTTGGCCATCGCGGTGAGGAGTTCGGAGGCGTTGGCCTCGCTGAGTGTGTAGGCCTTGACCTCGGAGGCCTTCATCGGGCCGCGACCGGTCAGGAGCCAGTCGATGTTGAGGCCCATGGCGTGGGCGAAGGCGGCGATGAACTCGACGGCGGGGGCCTGGCCCTGCATGTACCGGCGGACGGTCTCGGGGTGGGTGTTGGTGAGTTCGCCGATGTGGCGGTAGCTCTTGCTGCCGCCGGCCTCGCGGAGACGATCGTGCAACCCGTTGGACATGGCGATCACTATACCCGTTGGTGTTCGAGAGGTGGGGGACCCGATGGATGGAAGAATCGGCTGCGAGGATTCGGATTCGTGATGGGGACACGGGGATGTGTGAAACTGGGAGATTGGGGCACGGAGTTGTGCCTAGCCCACGTCGGCGAGGCCGAGCCATTCGCCGTGGGCTTTGAGGAGGCGTCGGCGGAGGAGTGCCTCGGCTGGGTTGCGGAGGCGCGGCGAGGCGTTGATCCATTGGGCGGCATCACGCCGGGCCATGGCGAGGAGATCGACGTCGCGCGCGAGGTCGGCGACCTTGAAGGGCATGAGGCCGGACTGGCGCGTGCCGAAGAGTTCGCCCGGGCCGCGGAGTTCGAAGTCCTTCTCGGCGATGACGAAGCCGTCGTTGGAGGTTTCGAGGACCTGGAGTCGCGCCTGGGCGTCGTCGCCTTTCACGTCGGCGATGAGGACGCAGAGGGAGGGCTTGTCGCCGCGGCCCACACGTCCGCGGAGTTGATGGAGTTGGGCGAGGCCGAAGCGGTCGGCGTTCTCGACGATCATGATGGTGGCGTTGGGGATGTCGACGCCGACCTCGATGACGGTGGTGGCGACGAGGGCGTCGATCTGGGCGAGGCGGAAGCGTTCCATGATGGCGTCGCGTGTGTCGCGGGTGAGATCGCCATGCATCGCGGCGAGGCGCTTGCCCGGAAGGTGGGCCTCGAGTTCCCTGACGAGATCGCGCACGGCCTTGGTGTCGCTCGCGGGTTTGCCCTCGATCGCTGGGGCGACGATGTAGGCCTGATCGCCTTGATTGAGTCGGCGGAGGACCTCGGCATAGACCATGGTTCGCTGGGACGACGTCGCGACGCGGGTCTTGACGGGTTTTCGCCCCGGCGGAAGTCCGGAGATCGTCGAGACATCGAGGTCACCAAAGAGCGTGATGGCGAGCGTGCGCGGGATGGGCGTCGCGGTCATGACGATGACGTGGGGGACGACGCCGGTCTCCTTGCCTTTGGCGCGGAGCGTGGCGCGCTGCGAGACGCCGAAGCGGTGCTGCTCATCGACGATGGCGACGGCGAGCGACTTGTACTCGACGCCCTGGGTGAGGAGGGCGTGGGTGCCGATGAGGATGTCGATCTCGCCGGCGGCGAGGTGGGCGAGGAGGGACTCTCGCTCGGCGCGTGTCGGCGTGCTGCCGGTCAGGAGCGCGACGCGGACGCGCGATCCCACGAGGAGGCGCGAGATCGTGGCGAAGTGCTGCTCGGCGAGGATCTCGGTGGGGGCCATGAGCGAGGCCTGGTGCCCGTCGGCGACGCCCATGAGCATCGCGTAGACGGCGACGGCGGTTTTCCCGGAGCCGACGTCGCCCTGGATGAGTCGATTCGTTGGCGTCTCGCTCGTGAGGTCGCGGACGAGATCGGCGACGACGGAGTCCTGGGCATTGGTGAGCGTGAAGGGGAGGCGATCTCGGATGTGCCGATCGATGGCGGCGTTGTGCCTGAGGGCCGGGGCCTTCATCGTGACGCGCAGGTGCGAGCGCTTCATGGCGACGCCGAGTTGCAGGAGGAAGAGTTCGTCGTAGGCGAGGCGGCGTCGGGCGGCGAGGGTCTCGTCCATCGTCACAGGGCGATGGAGCATGCGATACGCCTCGCGCAGGGGCGGGAGCGATTTCTCGGCGCGAGAGGCGTCGTCGAAGTGGTCCTCGATGAGCGGGAGCGCGTGGTCGAGGACGCGGGAGATGGCCTTGGCGATGCGTGCGGAGGGGAGACTCTCGGTCGCGGGATAGACGGGGCGGATGTGCCCGGCGTCGTCGGCGTCGCTGGTGGCGTCGGCATCGTCGTGCGGGCCTGCCTCGCCGCGAGGACTTGGATTTTCGCGCGGTCCACTCTCTCCGGGAGGATTCGACGCCTCGACGCGCGGGTTGACCATCTGCAGGCCCGGGCCCCGGCGTTGGAGTTTCCCTTCGACCTTGACCCACTCGCCGGGCTTGAGGCGATCGGCGAGGTAGAGCATGCCGAAGAAGACGACGTCGAGGCGTCCCGTGCCGTCGTCGAGGATCACTTCGAGGCGTGGGCGGCGGCCGGTGCGCACGGGTCGCGTGGCGATGACCTCGGCCCGCGCGGTGACGATCTGCCCGACGCGGCTTCCGCCGTCTTCTGTCTCGTCGGCGTTGGATGGGTTCGCGCGAGATGGAATCGGGGCGGTGGCCGGGGCGTGATGAGCGTGGGTGGGGGTGGGGGGGCGCTTGGGCCCCTCGAGTTGCGCGATCGTCGCCTCGGCGCCGACGAACTCGTGGCGAAGGGGGATGTGGGCGATGAGCGTGCCGACGTTGGGGAGGCCCATGCCCTTGAGGGCTCGAGCGACGGCGGGGGTGATGCCGCGGACGCTGGCGACGCTCGTCGTGAGCGTGATCGGCGGGTTCTCGCCGGCGCGTGGCGGAGTCTGCGGTCGTGGGGCCTCGGCCTTGCGGGTCATGGGCCCTTCTCCGGATCGATCTCGCGCAGGTATCGCCACGAGTAGATCCCCGTCGAGTGCCCGTCGCTGAAGGTGATGCGGATCGCGTAGTTCCCCACGAGTTCCGCGTCGGTCGCGACGACTCCCCTCCCGCCTCCATCTCCTCGACCGCCCGCCCGGCTCGACGGCAGGATCACCAGCGGGTTGTTCTCGATCTCGTCGCGGAGGTGCTTGGCGTCGGCCGAGGGCGACATCCGCCGGAGATAGCCGATCTCATAGCGCGACACACGTCCATCGCCCCACGTGATCGTGAGGGCCTCGTCCTTTTTCAGGTCGATCGAGATGGGTGCGTCGATTGGCGGCATGCCCGTGCTATCTTTCGCGTGATGGCGGCCCGGCGAACGACGCCACGCCGTTTCGGGGCGCGGATGGGTTTTGGCCTCGTTGTCACCCCGGTTCCACCTCGGTTCACGTTGGGAAACGAACCATGACTCCCTTTGCGGATCTCGTGTGTGCGGCGATCGAGCGTGTCGGCTCTCCGGTGTGCGTCGGGCTGGATCCCGTGCACGAGATGCTTCCCGACGCCGTGCGTTCGGCCCACCACGAGCCGCTGGAGGCGATCCGCCACTTTGGCCGCGGCGTGATCGATGCCGTGGTTGGTGTTGTCCCGGCGATCAAACTCCAGTCCGCGTGCTATGAGCGTTGGGGCGGGCGCGGGCTTGAGACCCTCGCCGAGCACGCCGAGCACGCGAGCGGCCTGGGCCTGGTCGTCATCCTCGACGCCAAGCGCGGTGACATCGGCGTCTCCAGCCGCCACTACGCCCACGCCGCCCGGCGCGAGCACGCCCACGCGGTCACCGTGAACGGCTACCTCGGCCTGGGCGCGCTCGATCCCTTCCTCGAGGCGGGCCTGGGCGTCTTCGTGCTGGTGCGGACGAGCAACCCCGATGGCGACGCCGTGCAGGGCGTGCGATTGGAGGATGGGCGGACGGTCGCCGAGATGATGGCCGACCAGGTCGCGGCGTATGGCAGGAAGCATGTGGGCGCGAATGGGGTGGGGGGTGGGGGCGGGGGGGGGGGGGGGGGGGGGGGGGCGAGGGGGGGGGGGGGGCTTCGCACGGCCTGTCGAGCGTGGGCGCGGTGGTGGGCGCCACCAAGCACGCCGAGGCGAGGGCGCTGCGGGCGCGGATGCCCGACCAGATCTTCCTGATCCCCGGCTATGGCGCGCAGGGGGGGACGGCCGAGGACATCCGGGCCATGGTGCGGCCACGGGCGATGGTGAGGCCGGAGGATCGGGCGGCACAGGGCCTCATGGCTCGGGGCGGGGGGGGC
>CAZVMU010000013.1:0-9471 GCA_964628245.1 uncultured Phycisphaeraceae bacterium
GGCGGGGGGGGTGGGGGGGGGGGCGTGCCGCGATCCCGCGTGGCCGAGGCGGGCGTGCTGGTGACGGCGAGCCGCTCGGTGATCTATGCGACGGGTGGAGGGAGTGGGGGAAACGGGGGGGGAGGAGGGGGAAGCGGGGGGGGGTGGACCGATCAGGTCCGTGCCGCGGCGGAGCGACTGGCGGGGGAGATCAGGGACGTAGTACTGAACGCATAAGCGACGATACCCATTGCGGCTTCGTGGTGTTGGCGATTCGTGTCCCGTGTGACGAATGGAGAGGAATCCACCATGGAATCACGCGACACCGACCTCTATGCCCGTCTGTATCGAGCATGGGCGTCGCCATCCTCGCGGCGTGTTATCCACCTGCTGGTTCTACTGCTCGCGTTGCTGGCGTTCGCCCTTGTGTATTCGGGGGTGCGTTCGATTCGATTCTCCCCGGAGTTCAGTTGGCACACGATGATCGCGCCGACCGGCGTCGGGCTTCTCGTCGTGCTTGGAATGGTGCTACTCGTGCTCGACCCGATCCGGCGACAAGCCACGAGAGCCCGCTCGGCCGTGAAGGCCCGATTCCACGAGAATGGCGAGTGCCCGCGTTGCGGCTATACGACCGATCGCCGCTCGCCATGCCCGGAGTGCGGATCACCATTGCCCTGTGATGATGCTCTCGCACCCGAGCCGAGTTGGGTTCGCAAGGACTGGCCGCGAATGTGGCTCGCGCTGCTCGTGATGGTGCCGGCCGCGGCGGTTTGTCTCGAGGCGGTGATGTCGAGCGTGGATCGGTCGATCCTCGTGGCCTCACAACGCTATTACACGACCGCGGCGCCTGGCGCTGTCTTTCGAGCGGTTCGGCCGTGGCCGTTCCTGCCGACGTCGAACCAGGTGGTGATCACACCGGACGGTGACGCAGTTGTGCTCGATTGATGGGTGGGTGGGCGTGGTCGCGTACGCCAGAGGAAGGGTCCTGCGGACGGCGTTGTGACCCTTCCTCCGGCACCTCCATCCCCAAGTCGGTGTCTTCCACGGCGTTTGCTTGTCAATCTAATGGTAGTGCATCCCGTATACGTTGATCGATTGTGGCGTGACCACGTAGGTAGTTAGCGTTCCATTTTGCTTCCACTGGTCGTTCTTGAATCAGATTCAATACATGCACAATCTCAGCGGGATCCCTGACTGTCGCTGCTATATCTGCAAGAACGCCACCGACATGCCATCGGTTATGCGAAGGTCCAAGTATAAAGAGACGTCGCAAGATCAGATCCTTCAGTTCAGGATGTGTGGATGTTTTATAAATAAGTGCGAGTTGGTTTGCAATAGTATCGCAGTATTCAAAGTTAATTGACTGTGGAAGTGCGTCAACATATTTTTTTACAAAGTCAAAAAGACCGTCTGGATCTTTTGCATCCCAATGTCGAATCAATGCCTCGGGCAAGCGATCTAGCACTTGTCGAATAAGCACCTCGTCATCGCCAATACTTATGATTGATGAGAAAAATTTGGCGAGTTCGATCGCGTCCACTGTGTCACCCTGAACTGCAATCGATGAGATCAGCTGTAGGAGCCCTTCTGTGTCAACAACTAGTGGCTCATCAATTGCAAAGACAGCCTCAAACTGTTGCTTTACTTGGCTCATTGATTGCCATCGTTGATTCGGATCATCTCGTATGCAATTCCGGATTACATATCGCCACCTCGAATCGAGCGATACAGGAATCTCGTTGACCCTGCTGCCAGAAAGGCAATGCAACAGCAATTTGCCAAGACTAAAGATGTCACTTCGATGATCACAATGCAGTAATCCGCGGGACTGTTCGGGCGGCGCATACCACCAGGTGCCCCACTTGTCACTTGTTGTGGTTGTGTACGAAGCTTCGATATTGAGTGCTTTTCCTAATCCAAAATCAGCAATCACAACCCGTTTATTCAAAATCAGTATATTGCGTGGCTTTAAATCTCTATGATGAACACCTTGTGAATGAGCGTGTGATAGCGCATCGATGATTTCCTTTGCGGTTGATTCAAATCCAGTAGGATTTGCAGATATAGTCGGAATTTGTTGTTCTAGATTGCCTTCTGCGATCGGCATCACGTAAAAGGGGCGATCTACAGTTACATTGGCAGCGGCTACTGGTAGGATATTAGGATGTGAAAGTGACGCCTGAATACGAATCTCTTGACGGAACCGAGAAATCATCTTTGGGTCTGTTATCTCAGAAAGCAGTTCTTTCAAAGCCCAAAATCTGCCATGCTCATCGGTTACTTGCCATACGCAGGCTTGACCGCCTGTGCCAATGACTTTTAGTTTCTTCAGATTCATAAAATATAGTATATGGTAATTGGTGATGCAGGGGCCTGCACAGAATTCCGTTTCCTCCGGACTTCAGCGGCCGGGGCTCATATTGATCGTGCACTCTGAATGGTCGAATCTGCCCCTTAAAAAATCGTTTCTCCACCAATACAAACCATTTCTCCACCACGAGAAACCGTTTTTGCACCACGAGGAATCGTTTTTCCCATTGAAGAAGCGATTTCTCCACCTGAAGAAATGGTTTCTCCACCAATAAAAATCGTTTTTCTCATTGGAGAAATGATTTCTGCACCGCAAAAACTCCTGCGCGAAGGGTGATTTGTTTGGGTGATGTTTGTGGTTTGGGGACGTGAGGGCTGTTTCGGGCCGGATAAACGGGGCGGACGTTGCAGCATCGGCATTCGTGATTCGTGATTTGGCATTCGTGTGCGTCGTCTCCCTTTGCCATTGCCCATTGCCTATTCCCCATTCACCCCCCCCTCCCATTTTCCCAACTTTCCCCAAAGTCGTCCGTCTGTGCCGCCGATGCCGTGTATGACGCCTTGAGGGCATGGTGCTCTTGGGTGATCTGGACAGGCGCGGCCGGGGTGGAGATGGATGGGGCGTGTGGCCCCGAATGACTCCGGCGGCCGCGCACGACACAGGAGTATGAGTCATGGCCAATGTGGCAACAGGGACGATCACGCAGATGCTCGAGTGGCTCGACAACCACCAACAGTTGTGGAACGCGAGCGCGCCCGAACTGGGGATCAGCGCCCCCGACGCCCTCGAACTGAAGAACCTGTATATCGCGGCGCAGGCCGCGTACGACGCGGCGAGCGCCGCGCGGCAGGCGAGCAAGAACGCGACCTCGCTGCTGCGCTCGTCGCTCGGCGCCGCCCGCAGCAAGGGGAGCGCCCTCTCGCGCGACATCGTGAGTTTCATCGAGCAGAGCGGCAACGAGGACCTCTGGGCCCTCGCCGGCCTCACGCCCCCGGCAAGCCCCGGCGAGGCGCCCCCGCCGAACGCGCCGACCGAACTCTTCGCCACGCTCGACAGCATCGGCAACGTCATCGTCTCGTGGCGCGCCGCGCAGCCCGCGGGGACGCAGGGGACGATCTATCAGATCCGCCGCGCCCTGGACAACGAGACCGGCTTCACCCTCCTCGACGTCGTGGGCGAGAAGAGTTTCACCGACCAGACCGTGCCCATCGGCACGACGACCGTGCAGTACGTGGTGTACGCCCGCCGCAGCGGCGTCCTGAGCGCGCCCAGCCCGGTGCTGGCCCTGCGCTTCGGGCGCGTGGGCGTGGGGGCGGAGGGGGGGATGTCGATCGTGGGGCAGAGCCTGCAGGCGGCTCCACTCTCGGCGAAGGCGGCGTAAGGCTCGGCCACGAACACACGGAGACGTTGGGTATGAGACACGACGGGGCGCGGCCATACGCGCCCCGTGTTTTTTTTGGGATGGTCGGAGAGAACACCACTCTGGAGAGTGGTGCCACCAACGCGAGAGGCACCCGTGGCCGCTCGCTCCGGCCTATGGCCCATTCCCTAGTGCCTCATGCCCAATGACTCACGGCCGGTGCTTCACGCCCCGGTGAAGCCGTGATCGCTGTGGGCCCTGGGGTCGGTGCGCTGGATGATGTCGCTGACGCCCTGCTGGTTGAAGCCTTTGTAGCCGTCGTTGCGTTCGAGGTTCTCGAGGTGGCTGCCGATGGCGCCGTCGCGGCGGAAGGCGTCGGCCTGGCCCTTGGTGATGTATCCCTTGGCGAGGAGGGCCTCGATGCGGCGGGGCTCGACGCTCCAGCGTTCGCCCTCGGTGAAGGCCTGGCGCAGGAAGGGGAAGGTCGTGAAGGGATCCATGGTCTTGACGTGGGCGGCCTCGAGTTGGGCGACGAGCGAGTGGAAATCGAACTGGCACTCGAGGTGGTGCATCCCGGCGTCGAGGAGCGACTCGCCGTGGAGGCGGACCCACAGGCCGACGGTGCCGACTTCGTCCTTGGCTTCGGGCAACCCCTCGTGGGCGAAGTCGCCGAGGATTTCTTCGGGGGTGAGGTCGACGTCGTTGAAGGTGGTGATCTGCGTGACGGGCTGTTCCATGACCTGGGCTCCCCAGCCGGCCTCGGCCCCGGCGTAGAAGGCCTCGCGCGCGACGAAGCCGAGTTTTTCCCAGATGGCGATGACGCGATGGAAGTTGTGGCGCGTGCAGCGGTAGGTGTGGTGGTCGTGGTTGGCCCAGCCCAGGCCGAGCTTGTTCTGGCGGGCGTGCTGGATGCGGGCGGCGGTGTTGCGGCGCATCCAGTAGCGGCGTTCGGCCTCGAAGAAGAGGTCGCAGGCCCAGTCCTTGCCCAGGTCGGAGACGGCGGCATCGACGAGGCGGTCGATGAACTTGAGGGCCATGTGGTCATCGGTGATGTCGCGCGGGCGGCGGCAGAAGGCCTCGAGGTGGCGCATGGCGGCGATGGACTTCGCCGGGTCGGAGGGGCGGATCTCGTGGGAGCGCGTGCCGTGACGCTCGACGGCCCAGAGTTCGGCGGACCCGCTGCGGAAGGCGGCGGCCATGCGGAGTTGCGAGAGCGGATCGCCGAGGACCTCGCTGGTGAGCCCGTGGGCGGCGAGGAAGTCGGCGACGGAATCGACCTTGATCGCGACTCGCAGCGTGGCGTTCTTGGTGTCGAGGACGATCGCCGGGAGGATCGCGCCGGGGTGGGTGAAGTTGCCGGGCGCGCCGGGGACGGGCGTCGAGACATACCCGACGCTCTGGAGCCTTTGGCGCATGTCGGGGGAATCGCCGAGGTGGATGTGGTCGATCCAATCCTTGAAGCGTGTCGCGGTCTCGAGGGTCATCCGCCGCGCGAGCGTCTGGGCCTCGGGGCAGAGGGCGAGGAAGCCCTGGAGGAGATCGTCCACGAGTTTCTGGGCGGCGGGCTGCGGCTCCCAGTGGAACTTCTTGAGATGGTCCTGCGACGGCTTGACCTCGGCGATCGACGGGCTCCCCTTCATGCTCAACTCAACTCCCCCGGCACACGGCGGAAACGGTGGTGAATGCCGAGAGGACGACGCCACCCAAGGCGAACTCGCTCGGCGAAAGGGTGAAGGGTAGTGCGGCATGAATGGACGCGTGGTGGCGAGCGTGGTGCGTGACATCGCGGAGTGGAAAATGGGGTGGAATCAGGCGAGTTGGCAACTCCCGATGATTGCCCAGATTCCCAGAATGCTCTCGAGAGGGGACGACCGAAAACCCCGTCCATACCCTGACGCTCCGCCCTTGCCCGCGCCCCCACGACTCTTTGCACAGGACTCCCTGCCGTGCCCACGAACCTCACCGCCGACCGTCTCGCCCATCTTCGCGCCCTGGCCTCGCAGTTTCGTTCCGCGGAGGACGCGATCACCGAGGCCGCGGGTCTTCGCGCCAGCCTCTCGCTCCCGTCGACGACGGTGCACGTGATCTCCGACGTGCACGGCGAGGACGCGAAGCTGCGGCACGTGCTGAACAACGCCTCGGGCGCCCTCCGCACGCTCGTCGACCAGATCCTGGGCGATCGCCTGAAGCCCGACGAGAAGCAGATCTTTATGGCCGTGCTGTATTACCCGCGTGAGGCGATCAACACGTACTCGCGCGGGATCGTCGATTCCGGGAGGCGGCTCGCGTGGGTCCAGGAAACGCTCACGCTCCAGTTCGAGATCGTCCGCGTGCTGCGCGCGAGGTATCGGCGCGTGCACTTCGAGCGGCTCTTGCCGACGTGGTACCGTGAGTTATTCGTGGAACTGGGGAGCGCGCAAAGGCCCGAGTACATCAAGCAGATGATCTCCGGGCTGGCGGTGCACGATCGCGACTGGGGCGCGGTGCGCGCCGCCGCCCGGCTCATCCGCAATCTCGCGATCGGAGAGCTCATCGTGGCCGGTGATCTGGGCGATCGGGGCCCTCGCATCGACCGCGTGATCGACACGCTCATGCGACAGCCGAAGGTCTCGCTGTTGTGGGGCAACCACGACATGATCTGGCTGGGGGCGTACCTCGGGCACGAGGCGTGTTTGCTGACCACGCTGCGATTCTCGGCGCGGTACCGGCGTGCCGCCCAGTTGGAAGAGGGGTACGGCATCCTCACGACGCCCCTCGAGCGCCTCGTGCGCGATGTCTATACCGACGACCCGGCCGAGCGCTTCACGCCCAAGGGCGAGGGACACCGAGACCCCCTCATGGTCGCGCGGATGCAGAAGGCGATCGCCATCATGCAGTTCAAGAGCGAGGGGCAGATGCTCGAGCGGCGGCCCGAGTGGAACCTCGCGCACCGCCGGCTGCTCCATCGGATCCGGTTCGAGGGGACAGGCAAGAGCCGCAAGGCCGTGGCCATCGAGTTGGAGACGCCGAGCGGGATCAAGTCCTACGCCCTGCTCGACCAGAATCTCCCCACGATCGACCCGCAGAACCCGTACGCCTACTCGCCCGACGAGCAACTCTGCCTCGATCGCTTGAAGTCCTCGTTCACGCGCTCCATGCGTCTGCGCGAGCACATGGACTGGCTCGTCCGCCGCGGCAGCATGTGGGCCCGGCGGGACGACGTCCTGCTCTTCCACGGCTGCGTCCCCGTCGATGAGGCCGGGCACCCGCTCTCGCTGATGGTCGATGGAAAGGAGCGCAGCGGGCGCGAACTCATGGACGCCCTCGGCTCGGTGGTGCGGCGGGCGTTTCGCAAGCGCTGGTTCGGGATGGACGAGGACGGCGACTGGTTGTGGTACTTGTGGGGAGGTCCCCGCTCCCCGCTCTTCGGCAAGGACAAGCTCGCCACCTTCGAGACGTACTTCCTCGCCGAGAAGGAGACGCACAAGGAGCACAAGAACGCGTACTTTGATCTCATCCACGACGCCGGGTTTGTAAGAAACATCGGCCGACTCTTCGGTTGCGGCGAGGACGTCCTGATCGTCAACGGGCACGTCCCCGTGAAGATCGAGAAGGGCGAGCACCCGGTCAAGAAGGGCGGCAACGCCATCACCATCGACGGCGCCTTCAGCGAGGCCTACGGCGACCGCGGGTACACGCTCGTCCTGAAGCCCGATCGCATCGACCTCGCCGAGCACGCCAAGTTCGACGGCATCGACGCGACGATCACCCGCGGGGCCGACATGGTCCCCACGATCGAGACGATCCGGACCTACCAGCGGCCCCGCACGGCCCGCGACACCGAGGAGGGCGCCCACATCGAGCGCTCGATCGCCGACCTGGACGCCCTCGTGCAGGCGTATTACGAGGGGCTGATCACGCAGGAGGCGTGAGCGCGTTGGCGCCGGCCCATCCCGTCGCGTGTCGGGGCATGCATCACGCGAGTTCGGCGTTTTCAGGCCGCCAGGAGGGTTCGCGTCCAGAAATGTCTCGCATAGAAGGAGAAATGTCGTCGCCGGCGCTCGGCCATGATCGCATGGCATTCCTCGATGAGCGACTCGCCGTCCATTATGAGCACGCGAGACACGTCGATGCGCCGCTCGCCATCCACCATGAGCGTCGAGCGTGCCGCGAGTCGATGATCCAGTGGCGCGAGTGACCGATGGCGCGGCTCCGTGGGCTCTCGAGGTTCCGCCATCGGCGGAGCGCCCGTTCCCACCGTCGCCTCGCGTTCATGCATCGGCCTCCGGTGAGAGACCGTGCGTCCACGGCGGAGCGATCGGCGTCATCGAATCCGTGTCGCCTCACGCCACCGGAGAGTCATCCGTGAGCGGCGGCTCCGGCGTGTTGGTCTCTGTGGCCACCGACCTGTACCATTCCGCGCCTCGCCGGCATCACAACCGTCACTCACACGCCCCAAATCGACACCCTTCCCCCCTCTCTTTCTCTCGAACACACACCTGAACACCCACATCAGCACACACAGGAGCCCCCTCATGCCGACCGTCAAGGCCTACGCCGTTGCGAGTACGACCGCCCCGTTCATGCCGCACCCCATCCCGCGTCGCGAGCCGACGCCGACCGATGTCCACATCGAGATCCTCTACTGCGGCATCTGCCACAGCGATCTGCACTTTGTCCGCGGCGAGTGGGAGGCGATGCCGCCCCTCTATCCGGCCGTCCCCGGGCACGAGATCGTCGGGCGCGTGACGAAGGTGGGGAGCGGCGTGACGCGACATACGGTCGGCGACCTCGTCGGCGTCGGGTGCATGGTCGACGCCGACCACTCCTGCCCCGCCTGCAAGGAGCACCTCGAGCAGATGTGCCCGACGATGACGATGACCTATGGCTCTCCCGACGCGCACGGCACGGCGCCGACGACCTACGGCGGCTACTCCGAGGCGATCGTCGTCGAGGAGCGGATGGTCCTGCGCATCCCGGCCAGTCTCGAGCGCGCGCCCGGCGGCCTCGGCGGGGTCGCCCCGCTCCTGTGCGCGGGGATCACGACGTACTCGCCCCTCACGCGTGCCGGCGTCACGAAGGGAATGAACGTCGGCGTCGTGGGCCTGGGGGGCCTGGGGCACATGGGCGTGAAGATCGCCAAGGCGATGGGGGCCCACGTGACGGTCTTCACGACCTCGCCCCGGAAGAAGGAGGACGCGCGGCGCCTGGGCGCCGACGCGGTGATCGTCTCGACGAACGCGCCCGAGATGGCCGCCGCCGCGGGGACGCTGGATTACATTCTCGACTGCGTCGCCGCCGACCACGACCTGGCGGCGTATCTCGCCACGCTGACGCACGACGGCGAACTGACGCTGGTGGGCGCCCCGGAGAAGCCGCTGAGCCTCCCCGCGTTCGCGCTGCTCATGGGCCGCAAGCGCCTGAGCGGCTCGCTCATCGGCGGGATCAAAGAGACGCAGGAGATGCTCGACTTCTGCGGCACGCACGGGATCACGGCGGACGCCGAGGTGATCCCGATCCAGAAGGTCAACGAGGCGTACGACCGTCTCCAAAGGGGCGACGTGAAGTACCGCTTCACGATCGACATGGCGTCGATCAGGAATGGGTAGACGATGCACGAAACCCAAGACCTGAGTGCCTCGTGCGTGTGAGATGCGCGATGGCGTCGTCAACCAATGAAAACGGCCGCCACGGTGTGTGGCGGCCGATGGGAATCACTCTTGATTCAGGACGGGGCTCTGTGCTCATGAACAGGGGCGCGACTATTCGGGGCTCGCGTAGACATCTGCGTCCACGTCGTCCGCGGCGCGAATGAGGGCCGTATTGAGGCTGGCATAGTTGT
>CAZVMU010000014.1:0-4319 GCA_964628245.1 uncultured Phycisphaeraceae bacterium
TCGTTCCCGAAATTAGTACTTTTATCCGTAGCTGTTTTCGGGGAAGGCTTCACGGGAGGTTCTGGACAGGCCCTCCCGATCAGATAAGTCGCTTCAAGAAGAACTGACCCTGTTGTGACAGGAGAGGGTTGGTTTGAAATTTGGCCAAAATCAAGTAATAACCAATTTGTTATCAGTGCCCGATTCTGGCAAGTCCCAGTGTATTGACAGCATTGGCTTCAAACATAACATTTATTAATCCAACCGCTAATAACAGTGTACTTTATTAATAATATTCTCCCGAAGTAGAGAACCCACTTCAATCGATACAAATCCCAAAGGCTCGTAAAATTTAGTAAAATTAATTATGCCATATCCACAAACCTCAAATTCATAAATTCTCGAACGTGTATTGACATAATCCATCTCATTGTTCCTTCTCCAATACAACATTGGAATATAATATTTATCATCAATCATATAAATATCTCCTATCAAAAAAATAATCGTATTCACCCCTATTCGGTTATTAATATACGCTTTCATCTCGTCTCCACCTAATTCCTTCAAGGTCCACACACGTGGCTTATAATGCCCAAAAATGTGACGTACAAAGGGCGATGAATTGGGAATTACCTGTTGAACATTTACTCCATTGAGGTAGTTGGAAAGCCATGATTCATTTGACCAAAACTCCTTATCCTGTGACAAGTCAATAAACTGTATATCAATGGTTGAACCCTGCAATGGAAAGAATGAATTAATATCAAGATCAGTGGGTGTTAAAATAACGTGTTCAACTACGAATTTATTAATATAATTGATTTCCAAATCACCTAACCAATACGACTTCTCGCCGATGAATGTTTTCTTTGCTGTCTGGCAACAAGCAAAAGAACTTATTAATAGAAAGCCAAGTACTATTCGCATGATAAAAGCATTTCATTTACACCTCCTGGTTGCTGGACAAAGTTCAAAAAGTTGTTATAATGCACCTGGACACCCTGAAGGGTATAGCCACAATAGTTCAGCACTTCAATCGGAAAGCCATTCAGAACCAGTCCTACAAAGTCGTAATATGTTCCTACTCCATTATTCATTTCAATCAGGCTGTTGACCATATCATTCAAATAGTGTTCCAACATCAAATTGTGCTCATTTTCTCTGGTTTGGCCTCCATACTCAGCCAATACTCCGGTTGTCATTCAAGTATTTGACAAGGGTTCTCAATTCAGACAGCCTCAGTGGAAGGTGATTCATAGTGGATTGCACGCTAATCCCTCTCCCATCCCGAATGATACATTGTATTTCAAAAGCATGTGAATCAGTTCCCGTAAATTTTAATGGCGGCAGGCTATTCAACAAGGTAATCTCTTTGAATAAATTATCCATTTTTATCCGTTCAGGATCCAAAAGCAGCTCCTTGTTGCCTAACAAAATCTTCACACCATGACTCCTTCGATCCACAATGATTTTGCCAGAGTGTACCGGGTCATAACCCGGTAAAATAATTGTGGCCACCTTCCAGTCATCACGTAAGTAAATGGCTTGCGCACAAATAAATTCTTCTACAAAGTCGCCCTTCATCAATCTAATAACCTTGGTATCCGCCTGACTCAATTCGGAAATGACTAGTGTATCAAAATCGCCAATCAGCGTACCAATGCCTGATATTGACGTCTTTCTGTAGTCTAATACCACTGGTGACTGTCCCATGCAAACCCTATAAAGAGAATCATGATCGACCTTCACAAATCCCATTGAATGGCTAATGTACTCGGTACATATTGGCTTGTCTTCACATGAGTGAAAGGCAAGGATAAAACACAATTTGCAGTAAATTCTGATGCGCATACTTATTGCAGGTTTTATCGGATGCATCAATAATTGTCATTCGCAAAGTTTATATCGCGTTCCTCCAGTGAGGGCAGTTATGCAACCCGATTCGTAGAATTGGAACTCCTTCAATAGGTAATCAACAAAAGCATCCCGGGGCATGGCCAATACAAAGCAACTCCGCATTCTATTTACAACCTATTGAATTAATAACATTCTCTTTAAAACTAAGATTAATTTCAGAATAATAAAAACTAATAAAATTAATGAAACCAGATGTACAAACTTCAAACTTGTACACCCTTGACATAAGATGCCAGTAGTCAAATTTGGTGTCCTTTCGAAGATATACTATTGGAATATAATAAAAAGCATCAATCTGATAGACATGCCCCAATGCAAATAAAATTGAATTCTGTGGAATTTCGCGAGGCAATAAATTATTGTAATCCTTGTCAGGTAAATTACCAAACAATTTCAATATTTTGTAATTTTTTTTGGCAAATAAAAATGGTAGTTTATGAGAATTTAAATTTAAAATCACAGAATCAATTGTCTCTTCTTCAAAAAAAGGTAACTTATCCAATGGGCTGCGATAATCTTCATGAAGTTGAATAATTACAATATCAACCTGCGATGTATCATTGAGAGGCATTACTGGATTTACATCCCAATCAATAGGAAACAAAATGGTATGTTCAATTATATACTTATTAATGTAATTTAACTCCGGATCGTCAATTTGATTCGAATAATTGAAAGGGTACATTGACTGGGTATGCCCACATCCCATACACGAAATCGCAAAAAATATGAATACTTTTAATTGCATGATGACAAGACAGAGTTTATATGACCAGGTTGTTGGATAAATAATAAGTATTCAGCATATTTCTCTTGAACATACTGGAGTGAAATGCCACAGTAATTCAGAACATCAATTGAAAAACCATTTAGAATTAATCCAACAAATTCACCGTAGCTTCCAATTCCATTATTCATCTCGATCAGGCTGTTTACCATATCATCCAAGTAATGCTCCAACATCAAATTGTGTTCATTTTCTCCGGATTGGCCACCATACTCAGCCAATACTCCGGTTGTCATTCAAGTATTTAACAAGAGTTCTCAATTCAGACAGCCTCAGTGGAAGGTGATTCACAGTGGATTGCACGCTAATTCCTCTCCCATCTTGAATGATATATTGTACTTCAAAAGCATGTGAATCAGTTCCCGTAAATTTTAATGGCGGCAGGCTATTCAACAAGGTAATCTCTTTGAATAAATTATCCATTTTTATCCGTTCAGGATCCAAAAGCAGCTCCTTGTTGCCTAACAAAATCTTCACACCATGACTCCTTCGATCCACAATGATTTTGCCAGAGTGTACCGGGTCATAACCCGGTAAAATAATTGTGGCCACCTTCCAGTCATCACGTAAGTAAATGGCTTGCGCACAAATAAATTCTTCTACAAAGTCGCCCTTCATCAATCTAATAACCTTGGTATCCGCCTGACTCAATTCGGAAATGACTAGTGTATCAAAATCGCCAATCAGCGTACCAATGCCTGATATTGACGTCTTTCTGTAGTCTAATACCACTGGTGACTGTCCCATGCAAACCCTATAAAGAGAATCATGATCGACCTTCACAAATCCCATTGAATGGCTAATGTACTCGGTACATATTTGCTTGTCTTCACATGAGTGAAAGGCAAGGATAAAACATATTATGTAGCAAATTCTGTTGCGCATACTGATTGCGGATATTATTGGATGCATCAATAGGCACCATTTGCAGAGCTTGTATCGTGTTCTTTTCATGAAAGTAATTTTACAACCCGAAACCCATAATTGGATCTCCTATGATAGGCAAAAATAACGCATCCCGAGCATGGTTTGATAAAAAGCAACTCTGTATTCTATTTACAACCTGTTGAATTAATAATATTTTCTTTAAAACTAATATTAATTTCATAATTATTAAAACTAATAAAATTAATAATACCAGATGTACAAACTTCAAACTTGAATTCCCTTGACATAAGATACCAGTAGTCCACATTGGTATCCTTTCGAAGATATACTATCGGAATATAATAAAAAGTATCTTTTTGATAGACATGTCCCAATGTAAATAAAATTGAATTCGGAGGAATTTTGCATGGCAACAAATTATTGTAATCCTTGTCCGATAAATTGCCAAACAACTTCAATATTTTATAATTTTTATTGGCAAGTAAATATGGTAATTTATGAGAATTTAAATTAAAAATCACGGCATCAATTGTTTCTTCTTCAAAGAAAGGCAACTTATCAAATGGGCTTCGATAGTCTTCATGAAGTTGAATAATTACAATATCAACCTGTGATGTATCATTGAGAGGCATTACTGGATTTACATCCCAATCAATTGGAAACAATATGGTATGTTCAATTACATACTTATTAATGTAACGCGTTGAGCGGTTAGATTCAATAAAAAAAGATCATGCATATTCTT
>CAZVMU010000015.1:0-2117 GCA_964628245.1 uncultured Phycisphaeraceae bacterium
GCAGATAGCCGAGTTCGTCCATGATGACGAGATCGGTGCGGATCAGGCTATCGGCTAAGCGCCCCTGTCTCCCGAGCTTTGCTTCCGTCTCCAGCTTATTGACCAGATCGACCACGTTGAAGAAGCGGGCCTTCCGGCCGCCCCTGATGCAGCTGCGGGCGATGCCGATGGCAATGTGGCTTTTCCCGGTCCCCGTACCGCCGATCAGAACGACGTTCCGTTGCGTGTCGAGGAAGCCGCCCGAGGCGAGCTGTTGGATCAGCTCACCATTGATCGGGGAGTTGTCGAACAATAGATCGGCCAACTCTTTGGCGAGAGGCAACCTCGCAAGCGCCATCTGGTAGTTGATGGAACGAGCGTGCTTGGCCGTGATCTCCGCTTGCAATAGCGCGGCGACAACGCGCTCTATGCCCTGGTTGCGCTTGACGCCAGTCGAGACGATCTCGTCGTAGGCAGCTCGCATCCCTGAGAGTTGAAGCTGGCTCATCAGGTCGAGGATCTCATGCCGCTCCATCATGCTTGCATTCCTTCGGCATGACGAACGGCCTCCAGCGGCATCGGACGCAGACGATCGTAGCGAGCGCAGTCAGCTAACGGCGCGATGGTGAGCGTAAGTCGCTCCGGCGTCAGGATCGGCTGCGCAGCGTCAGGCTGTTGGCGCCGAGCGAGGGCATTCAGGATCACATCGGCACTGGCAACGCCGGCTTCGAGAGATTCCGCGCATGCGGCTTCAACTGCCTGCAAGCCATCGGTAAGGACGGCGGTGAGGATCTTGACCATCTGTCGGTCGCCATCGTCACTGCCCTTGAGTTTACGTCGGACCCGCTCGATGCTGCTCGGCAGCACCCATTCCTTGAAGGGCGCTCCGTTCCTGAGGGCGCCCGGCTTGCGCGCCAGAACCGGAACATAATGCCAGGGATCGTAGATTACCTGCCCTTTGCCGAACCGGCGTGGATGCTCGCCAACGAACTCACCGTCCTGCCTGATGACGATGCGGTCGGCATAGGCGTGAACATCGACCGGTCGACCCACGGCCTTCGCCATCACCGAGTACTTGTTGGTGTCGAACCGCACCAAGCAGGTTTTGGAGACCGAGACCGTTGTCGCATGGAAGCCATCGAAGGGGCCGCGATAGGGAATGAGCGCGGTGCGTTCAGCCTCGAAGGCCGCGAACACCGTCTGATCCTTGAACTCTGGATGCGGCTGCGCCCTGGCGTAAGCGATACAGCGATCGAGTAGCCACGCGTTCAACTCTTCGTAGGTCTTGAACTTCAGCCGCGGCGTGAAGAAGCGACCCCGCAAGGTTCCGACCTGGTTCTCAACCTGCCCCTTCTCCCAGCCCGCCGCCGGTGAACAGGCCGTCGGCTCTACGAGATGATGGCTCATCAACTGCATGAAGCGCCGGTTGAAGGCCCGCTCCTTCCCGACGAACACGGCATCGACCGCGGTCTTCATGTTGTCGTAGATGCCCCGCTGGCAAGCGCCCTTGAAGAACGCGAACGCTCGTTCGTGCGCGTCGAACACCATCTCCTGCGCTTCACGGGGGTAGGCTCTCAGGAACGGCATACGGCTGTGGCATAACCGCATGTGTGCAACCTTGGCCATCGTCGTCACACCGTCGATGACGACACACTCGTGGCTCCAGTCGAACTGATAGGCCTCTCCCGGTGCAAACGTGAGCGGCACATAGGCATCAACCGCATTCGCAGCATGTCGACGCTCCCAGGATCGGCCATATCGGCGAACAGCATCGTAGCCGCCCTGATAGCCTTCGAGGCGGAGCGCTTCGTAGATCCGCTGGAACGTCAAGCGGTCCCGCTTCGCTCTGCCGGCATTCTCCTCAAGCATCGCGTCGAGGCTTGCCGAGAAGGCGCCCAGTTGGGGCAACGGCTGATCCCGACGACGGTAGCGGTGCTCCGTGTCCTCGCCGCGCACGATGCTCCGAACTGTGTTCCGAGAAAGCCTAAGCTCCCGCGCAATCCGCTTGATCCCCTTGCCCTTCACAAGAAAAGCGTGCCGTACCCGACCAATCGTCTCCACCGTCACCATCCCCCGCTCGCCTCCAAAGTGCGACGCAAGCACTGGAGGGCATCTTCACGAACACGGGGGTGGGGTCA
>CAZVMU010000016.1:0-1353 GCA_964628245.1 uncultured Phycisphaeraceae bacterium
GGGTCGTGTGTCACGAGCATCGTCATGAGTACCGGCGATGCGCAACTGTACGAGAGATGAAGGAGGGCCCTTCGGGTTCGGCGATCAGGAGCCGATCCCAAGCCACCGCGAGCTGCTGCGGCCAAAATCCGTGGTGGTGAGCGTCGCGGAAACGCCGGGACGAAATTCCGGCAGGCATGGTCGAGAGAGGCGAGCGCAAGCGAACCGCTGCAGAAGTGTCGAAAGCGGATTAGGCGATGTCAGAACCGGGGGGTGACCCTTCCTCTGGGATCAGTTCGGGAGATGCCCTGATACGGCCCGAGCGGCATCCGGCATGTAGGCGGCGCGAAGCTCGACCAGGCTTTCGTATGGAACGTGAGAACCTGTGCTGCGTCACGCCGACGGCGTGAAGGGACAAGCCGCAAGCGGCGCCAACCGCAAGGGCGAGAGTACCGAAGCGCAGGGCAGGGGCGGAGCAGCCCGTAGTGGCGTTGAAAGCTCTGTAATGGGGCTGGAGCGAAGGGGCTGCGTTGTTCAGCCTTGGCCATTGGCCAACCGGAAACGGGAGGAGCCCGTGGACGAGGCAAAGCCGTTCAAGATCCCGAAACGGGAAGTCTGGGAGGCTTTCAAGCGTGTGAAAGCCAACCAGGGAGCGGCTGGCGTGGATGGACAGTCGATTGCGGAGTTCGAGGCCAACCTTTCGGGCAACCTCTACAAACTCTGGAACCGGCTGTCGTCAGGAAGCTACTTTCCTCCGCCGGTGCGGCGGGTCGAGATTCCGAAGGCGAATGGCAGCATGCGACCATTGGGCATTCCAACGGTTGCTGACCGCATTGCTCAGGAGGTTGCCCGACGCTACCTGGAGCCGATTTTGGAGCCGGTGTTCCATGCCGACTCCTACGGTTACAGGCCCGGCAAATCGGCGATCGATGCCGTGCATCAAGCTCGCCAGCGCTGCTGGCGCTACGACTGGGTGCTCGATCTCGACATCCAGGGCTTCTTCGACAGCATCGATTGGGAGCTTTTGCTCAAGGCCGTCCGTCATCATACGGACTGTCCGTGGGTGCTGCTCTACATCGAGCGCTGGCTGAAGGCCCCGATGCAGATGGAGGATGGTAGCGTCGTGCCGCGAATGTCGGGAACGCCGCAGGGTGGTGTCGTTAGCCCCATCCTGGCGAATCTGTTTCTGCATTATGCCTTCGACATGTGGATGGTGAGAGCGTTTCCTCATCTTCCGTTCGAGCGCTACGCGGACGATGTCATTTGTCACTGCAAGAGCGCCGAGGAGGCGCGGGCACTCTGGGGTGCGATTGCGGACCGCTTCGCGGCCTGCAAGCTGGTGCTGCATCCACAGAAGACGAAAATCGTCTACTG
>CAZVMU010000017.1:0-1215 GCA_964628245.1 uncultured Phycisphaeraceae bacterium
CCGGTGGAAGTGCCACGGACAACTGCGGCATTGACGGAGCTACCTTCCAGTTGGTAAGTGAGACCAGCGATGGAGCTAGCTGTCCCGAAGTAGTAACCCGGATTTACTCGATTGCGGATTCTTGCGGTAATACAAATACCTGTGTCCAGATGATCACCATTGACGATAATGAAGATCCGGTGATTACATGTCCTGCGGATCTGACAGCGGTATGCGATATCACAGAGCAGCCTGCCTATACCACGTATGCTGAATTTACCTCTGCCGGTGGAAGTGCCACGGACAACTGTGGCATTGACGGAGCTACCTTCCAGTTGGTGAGTGAGACCAGCGATGGAGCGAGCTGTCCTGAAGTAGTAACCAGGATCTATTCGATTGCCGACTCTTGTGGTAATACCAATACCTGTGTCCAATTGATCACCATTGACGATAATGAAGATCCGGTGATCACCTGTCCGGCTGATCTGACAGCAGTTTGTGATATTGCAGAGCAGCCTGCCTATACCACTTATACCGAATTCACAGCAGCTGGCGGAAGTGCTACGGACAACTGCGGTATTGACGGAGCCACTTTCCAATTGGTGAGTGAGACAAGCGATGGAGCGAGCTGTCCGGAGATAGTGACCAGGATTTACTCGATTGCCGATTCGTGTGGTAATACAAGTACCTGTGTCCAGTTGATCACCATTGATGATGACGAAGATCCGGTGATTACTTGTCCTGCGGATCTGACTGCTGTTTGCGATATTTCAGAGCAGCCTGCCTATACCACCTATTTAGAGTTCACGTCTGCCGGAGGAAGTGCCACGGACAACTGCGGCATTGACGGAGCTACTTTCCAATTGGTGAGCGAGACGAGCGATGGAGCGAGCTGTCCTGAAGTGGTAACGAGGATTTATTCGATCGCGGATTCGTGTGGTAATACCAATACCTGTGTACAATTGATCACCATTGACGATGATGAAGATCCGGTGATCACTTGTCCGTCTGATCTGACAGCGGTATGTGACATCAGCGAGCAGCCTGCCTACACCACCTATGCAGAATTTACTTCCGCAGGAGGCAGTGCTACGGACAACTGCGGCATTGACGGAGCTACCTTCCAGTTAGTGAGCGAGACCAGCGATGGAGCGAGCTGTCCTGAAGTGGTGACCAGGATTTATTCGATTGCCGATTCTTGCGGTAATACAAATACCTGCGTCCAGCTGATCACCA
>CAZVMU010000018.1:0-1202 GCA_964628245.1 uncultured Phycisphaeraceae bacterium
ATGATCATCATGATCCTGTTGGAATGTGGGAAACTCGGTTTGGCCTTGCGGGTGGACATGGAGTTTTCCATATTTCAACAGGAAGGTTGTAGGCGGTAGGTTGGCCAGGGATTCATGAGGCCGTTCATTGTTGTACCTCCAAATCCATTGGTTACTGAACTTTTGGGCTTGGGCTGGGGAATCGAAGACATGAGCATCCAGCACATCCTCTCGGAAAGTCCGATTGAATCGTTCAATAAATCCGTTCTGATTGGGCTTGCCCTTCTCGATGAACTTCAATTCTATCTGTTGTTCCTGCGTCCATAATTCCAACTTTTGGGCGATGAACTCCGGCCCATTGTCTACTCGTATGGCCGACGGCTTTCCTCGCCAGCTGATCAGATCTTCCAGTTCACTGATTACCCTGGTACTGGTAATACTCTTGGCGATGGTGATGTTCAAGGCTTCCCGGTTGAAATCATCGATTACATTGAAGGCTCGAAAGGGTTTGCCTTGGAACAGGCTGTCTCGCATGAAGTCCATACTCCATGTCAGATTGGGGCACAACGGCTGCAATAATGGCTCCCGGATCCGCTTGGGGAGCCGTTTGCGTGATTTGCGTCTCATTGAAAGCTTACTTGCTGTGTATATCCGGTAAAGGCGTTTGTGGTTGATGGTGTGACCTTCAAGCCGAATCTTGTGATACATCTTCCAAAAGCCCCATGAAGGTCGGGTTTCCGCCATCTTAAGGAGCTTGTCCCTGTACAATGCATCCTCATTCCGGATTATTGGCCTGTACCGGAATACCGAAGTGCTTATATTCATCATGCTGCAGGCCTGACGCAGAGATAACTCGGGATACGCTGA
This sequence comes from uncultured Phycisphaeraceae bacterium, assembly GCA_964628245.1. Taxonomy (GTDB): domain Bacteria; phylum Planctomycetota; class Phycisphaerae; order Phycisphaerales; family UBA1924. The sequence continues at coordinate 847 of CAZVMU010000018.1, forward strand.
TTGAGCACTCACGATGATTTCCCTCTTATCGTCAGGCCTTAGAGCTTTTTTTCAATAACATCCTTGAGGACCCGGTTCTGGAGTGTAAGGTCTGCCACGATCCGTTTGAACTGGGCCAGTTCGGCCTCCATCTCCTTTAATCGCTTGAGATTGTGGACATCCATGCCTCCATACTTTCGTTGCCATTGGTAGAAAGTTGCTTGACTTATCCCGTGTTCTCTGCATAAGTCACTGACTTTCATACCTTTCTCATGCTGAGCCAATATCGCGACGATCTGACTCTCTGAAAATTTTGACTTCTTCATCGTTCCCGAAATTAGTACTTTTATCCGTAGCTGTTTTCGGGGAAGGCTTCA
>CAZVMU010000019.1:0-1201 GCA_964628245.1 uncultured Phycisphaeraceae bacterium
TGACCTTGCCCCCGGACGGTACTCGCTCATAACTGGAGTCCGTTCTGGTTATGGTCCGACGCGGACCTCCTTGCAAACTCGTTGGGCGTGAGCCCGTCGAGGCTCGTGTGCGGTCTCTCTCCGTTGTAGTCCTCCCTCCAGCCAGCGAGCACCTCGCGGGCATGCGCCAGGCTGCGGAAGATCGTCTCGTTCAATAGCTCGTCGCGCAGGCGCCCGTTGAAGCTCTCGACGAAGCCGTTCTGCATCGGCTTGCCCGGCGCGATATAGTGCCAAGCGATGCCCGTTTCCTGTTGCCAGCGAAGGATCGCCATCGAGGTGAGCTCGGTACCATTATCGCTGATCACCATCTCCGGCTTGCCGCGCCGCGCGATCAACTCGTCCAACTCGCGGGCGACACGATGGCCTGACAACGAGGTGTCCGCCACCAGAGCCAGGCACTGGCGCGTGAAGTCGTCGACGATGGCGAGCATGCGGAAGCGGCGCCCGTCCGCGAATGTGTCCGAGACGAAGTCCAGCGACCAGCGCTGGTTCCGGCCTTGAGGCACAGCTGCCGGTGCCCGCGTCCCGAGCGCACGCTTGCGGCCGCCCCGCTTGCGCACGACGAGCCGCTCCTCGCGGTAGATGCGGAAGAGCTTCTTGTGGTTCACGGTGAAGCCCTCGCGGCGCAGCAGCAGGTGCAGACGCCGGTAGCCGAACCGGCGGCGTTGAGCCGCCAAGGCTTTCAAGCGCGTGCGCAGCACACCGTCATCACTTCGTCGCCGAGTGCGATAGACCTTCGGCGCGAGCCCTATCAGGGTGCACGCACGGCGTTGTGAGTAGTCTTTCTCTTCGATCGCCCAGCTCACGGCGGACCTCCTCGCGGCGGGCGTCAGAAGTTTTTTGTCAGCAGCTCTTTGAGGGTAGCGTTGTCGAGCATCTGCTCGGCCAACAGCTTCTTCAGCTTGCGGTTCTCGTCCTCGAGCGTCTTCAGCCGCTTGGCCTCCGACACCTCGAGCCCGCCGTACTTCGACTTCCAGGCGTAGAACGTCGCCGACGAGATCCCGTGCCGGCGGCACACCTCGGCGGTGGTCATGCCGGCTTCCTGCTCGCGCAGGATGGCGATGATCTGCTCCTGAGAAAACCTGCCCTTACGCATCATCCGTCTCCTTCTCGGATCGACGGACTCTAGCTCAGATCGGGTACCCCTGCGGGGGCAAGGTCA
>CAZVMU010000020.1:0-1102 GCA_964628245.1 uncultured Phycisphaeraceae bacterium
ACGGACAACTGCGGTATTGACGGAGCTACCTTCCAGCTGGTGAGCGAGACGAGCGATGGAGCGAGCTGTCCTGAAGTGGTAACGAGGATTTATTCCATTGCCGACTCTTGCGGAAATACAAATACCTGTGTCCAGTTGATCACCATTGACGATGATGAAGATCCGGTGATCACTTGTCCTGCGGATCTGACTGCAGTTTGCGATATTTCAGAGCAGCCAGCCTACACCACGTATGCCGAATTTACTTCCGCCGGAGGCAGTGCTACGGACAACTGTGGTATTGACGGAGCTACTTTCCAGCTGGTGAGCGAAACCAGCGATGGAGCAAGCTGTCCCGAAGTGGTAACGAGGATTTATTCCATTGCCGATTCGTGTGGTAATACAAGTACCTGTGTCCAGTTGATCACCATTGATGATGACGAAGATCCGGTGATCACCTGTCCGGCTGATCTGACAGCAGTTTGTGATATCACAGAGCAGCCTGCGTACACCACCTTTGCCGAATTCACGTCTGCCGTAGGCAGTGCTACGGACAACTGCGGTATTGACGGAGCTACCTTCCAGCTGGTGAGCGAGACCAGTGATGGTGCTAGCTGTCCTGAGGTAGTAACCAGGATTTATTCCATTGCGGATTCTTGTGGTAATACAAGTACTTGCATACAACTGATCACCATTGATGATGATGAAGATCCGGTGATCAGTTGTCCGGCTGATCTAACGGCGGTATGCGATATTGCAGAGCAGCCTGCCTATACCACCTATGCTGAATTTACTGCCGCGGGCGGAAGTGCTTCGGACAACTGCGGCATTGACGGAGCTACCTTCCAGTTGGTGAGCGAGACAAGCGATGGAGCAAGCTGTCCTGAAGTGGTGACCCGGATTTATTCGATTGCCGATTCGTGTGGTAATACAAGTACCTGCGTCCAATTGATCACCATTGATGATGAAGAAGATCCGGTGATCACCTGTCCGGCGGATCTGACGGCAGTATGTGATATCACAGAGCAGCCTGCCTACACCACGTATGCCGAATTCACGTCTGCCGGTGGAAGTGCCACGGACAACTGCGGTATTGACGGAGCTACCTTCCAGTTGGTGAGTG
>CAZVMU010000021.1:0-1031 GCA_964628245.1 uncultured Phycisphaeraceae bacterium
AACGCGTTGAGCGGTTAAGCAGCCAATGCATGTTTGGTTTGATTGATCTTGCGTCCATGAGTGAAATTCCAGTATTGTTTGAAAGTCTTGGCTGCAATCTTGGAAAGGATCCTGATCTCGAAACCTGAAAATCTCTTTGCATAATTACAGCGTAATCGAAACTCATCGCAGTATTGCGAAAATACCACTTCAATTGATTTCCGTTTGATTCGTTTTTCAGGATCGTATACCTGATAGTCCTTTTGATTTCGTCTATAGGGAACGTCAAGATAAATTCCAACTTGCTCAAACAAACTTAACTGTGTAGCTTGTCCTATGTACCCTCTATCCCCTATAAGAATTCTTCCTTCGAGATGCTTGTCATCAGTCGTTATTTCCTTAAGAAAAATACTGTCATGAGTGTTGGCCTGAGTAATAAGGAGATCTCGATAAACACCTTGTTCAGTGCTGATAATGTGCATTTTATAGCCTATGAAGTATCCGCCAACAATCGGATTGTATCCCTTATTTGCTACTACTTGATCAAGTTCCGGTCGGCGGCATGCTTTGGAAGATTTTTCACGTACAATTTTACAAGTCGGAATTGGAATCGAATCAATCAAAAAGGCTTCTTGGTCATCAATCATTGGAGCCGCCAGCAACTCCGTACAATACAACAAAGCCTCGCGCAAAGACTTCTTCCTACGGTTGAAGGAGGCACGGTGGATGAGTTGAGGAAACAAGTCCGGGTAGTCCTTCTCAAGCTTGTACCACAGCAGGTTTTCAGATATGACTTCAATGCATTCCGCTGCGATTGCAAGACTTATTACTTCCAAATCACTCATTTTAGGCGGATTGGGGTAAGCACGGGTATTGCCTACTCCATCAAAGAAATTCTCCGCCCGGGATTGGATTGTATCGCGAACTTTTCCGTAAATTGTGGCAAGATCATGCATAGAGGTATCTTCAAGATTGGTGGAATAATCTACAAGATACTGAATATCAAGAATATGCATGATCTTTTTTTATTGAATCTAACCGCTCAACGCGTT
>CAZVMU010000022.1:0-1007 GCA_964628245.1 uncultured Phycisphaeraceae bacterium
CCGAGCGCGCGTTCACTCGTGTTGGACTCGGATTCCGTGCGTGAACGCGCTCGAAGTCTCTGGTCGAGAATCTGAGTCACGCCCTCGATGCGAGCTTTCCATTTTGCCCGCCTTCGGCCCTCCATTCTTGCCTGCCTTCGGCAGGACGCTCGCATCTCGGACGATCAGGCTCTAAGGCGCTGGGCCGCACGGCCTATTTCCCATCGCGCAAACGCAGTCGAGGCGTAACGAGGGGGGCTCGTTACGCCTCGATGCTCTCCTCCGTTCCTTTCGGTTCGAAGGTAGTCCGATTGGCCTTGGGGATCGGGGACCGCCCTTGGCCGTTCGATCCGCCGAGCCGCGGTGCGGGCTGCATGGCGGGCGCCGCGTGAGCGCTCTTGGCTAACGAACGCGATCGCCGGGCGCCGGTTCCCGGCGCCGCCAAAAAAAGAAGGGCAAGCTTGCGCCTGCCCTTGTCGTCATTTCGCTGCCACGAGGCGACTCCCCTTGGATGCGGAGAGGTGAAGCAGAAATACTTTCTGCACCTCTCCCTGAGGGAGAGGTCGTGAGCACGGCGAAGCCGTGTGAGCGGGTGAGGGGTTATGCGCTCTCCGCAGTGCAGTGCCCCCTCACCCGGGCCTGCGGCCCGACCTCTCCCCGTCTTGGCGGAGCCAAGCTCTGCTTGGACGGGGAGAGGTGAAGACAAGAAGACAACGCTCCTCTTCACCTCTCCCTGAGGGAGAGGTCGTGAGCACGGCGAAGCCGTGTGAGCGGGTGAGGGGTTATGCCCTCTCCGCAGTGCAGTGCCCCCTCACCCGGGCCTGCGGCCCGACCTCTCCCCACTGGGGAGAGGTGAAGTGAAAACACCTTCTGCTTCGCTCCCCGTCTTGGCGGAGCCGAGTTCCGCTTGGACGGGAGAGGTGAAGATAACGCGGGTGAGGGTTAGACACGAGCGGACGTTGGCTCCACCTCAGTCGGAGAGACTCAGGCCGCCTTCTCCTGCTTGGCGTCCCACTTGCCGAGCGCGG